>CAVPBD010000008.1:0-309982 GCA_963701765.1 Candidatus Bathyarchaeota archaeon | reverse complement strand
TTTGCTGGGGCTTCGGACGGGGGAAATCTAGGAGAGATAGGGAGAGAGAAAGTCAAACCCTCACCGCTACCAAGGAGTATGACCGCCAAAGCCCACTCAGCCCCTGATTTTCTCTAATACTTTTTCAACAAAAAAGAAAAAGGAAATTGATGGTTTTTCCGTTTTAGTGTCGTCGGCGAAGCAATACTGCTACGACAGCGATTACTGCGATTATGGCGATTGCGGAACCAGCGATGAGTAGCATTTCTGTGGGTAAGCCTTGTTCAGGTTGAGGTGCAACAGTCGGTGTAGAAGTAGTAGGTGGAGCAGTAATAATCGGAGTCTGGGTTGGCGCAACGGTTGTAGTCGGCGAGGTTGTAACAGAGGAAGCTGCAGCGGTCACTGCAAGGTAGGTTTCGGCGCATGATGGCCAATACGAATTCGATCCATCAAAGCTAGCTACAATTGTGTATAGTCCTTGGTTGGCGGGAGTCCAGGTTATTGCGTAGTTGCCGGTTAGGTCGCTAGTTGCGGTTCCGATTTCCACTGCGTTGCCATTAGCATCGATAGCAGTAAGGGTTACTCGCACACCAGTTGCAGCTGTAGGCATGGGTTTTTGCATGTAGATGTACTCCATCCAGGCACCCATATCTTTGTCTGAAACAGCGGGTACAACGTTAAACTCGCCTTTTGCAACTTTAGCTTTGGCACCAGCGGATTCATCAACTATAGTTCCTTTTATGAGTACAGTGTCGCCTTTGGCTACAACGTCATCTTGGATAGTCACAGTGGTGGAGCTTGGACCTTTGCCCAAACAGTAGACTTGCATGTCATAAACGTTCAGATATGTCATGAATCCATCTGCGATAGGAATACCGGTTTGACCAAATGAGCCTATAGCATACCAGCCCATCATCGTCCAGATTTCAGCGCCTGTATATGCGTCGATGCAGCGTATTCTTGAACCTTTGTATAATGGTACGTTAGGTGAGTGTTCACTGGTGTAGCAGTAGATTTTGCCATCTGCAATTGTGCCAAGGAAGAGTGGGTAATTGCCCCAAGGTGTTTGATCGCCGCTGTAGGTGTTGTTGTAGACCCATTTTATAGCACCAGTTCGAAGATTAAAGCAGTGAAGTTCGCCACCATATCCAGCTACGTATAGG
Source organism: Candidatus Bathyarchaeota archaeon (assembly GCA_963701765.1). Classification (GTDB taxonomy): domain Archaea; phylum Thermoproteota; class Bathyarchaeia; order Bathyarchaeales; family Bathycorpusculaceae; genus JADGNF01. Next base: position 308,840 of record CAVPBD010000008.1, on the reverse strand, counting down.
TTGCCGTAGCCGACAAAGCCAGGTGCAGGAGGATTAGAAACTCTGCCGTAATACTGGAAGTCACGGAAGTTGCCCACTGGACCCCAAAGCAGATTACCCGTATCCAGATCAAAGCCAAGCCACTGCATAGTCTCCTTATCAGTCATAGTAAACACACGCGTCTCTGGATCAACCGGACCAAACGATCGCGTCATGTTTCCACTAGGCGGATCATAAGTCTTAGACCAAAGCAACTGACCTCTACTGGTAGGCTTCAGACTTATCGCATACACTATATAAGTTTGTGATCCGAAACCGAACCCACCACCTGTAGTTGGGGAAGTGCTTACAAGAAGCATATCATCAGGGATAACTCTTCGGATAGCTGTACCTGTAGCCAAAGTCGGTATCGTAACATTCCAAGTATAAGCAGTACTCATGTTCGCGTTCTTTCCTACTGGTCGATACTGGAACGCATTGGTAGTATTGCCAGGAGTCAACACTAAAGGTGTGTTCTGATCCGCAGAAGAATTCCACATAGCCAACCATTTGCCGTTCAAATTAAGCACATATCGAAGGATTTCCCCGCTTGGACCGCGCATTTCTGTGCCTGTAGGAACATCAGTCATGTTAAATAGCCATCTACCAGTAAGCCCATCGTATGCCATCCAAGTTGTTCCAGAAGTCTGCCATAGATAACCGTCACCAATTACGCCGTGTTGATTCATCGATTCATATAAGTAAAGCTGACCTGTGGAAGGCGAAATTGTATCATTTGACCAAATCGTCTCTCCTGTCTGCAAATCAACACATATGTATGGACCACCAGTAGTGCTATCGCTTAATGAAGTCTTGTAATAGAGTCGACCATACATTATCACCGGATTATTCAATTTGCCTTCATATGAAAGCCCTGTATAGTAAGCTGCACTAGGAACCCAATAGTTATCTCCAACAATACCACCATTCTGATAGGGTTTAACCCACATCACGTGCGGACTACTAGGCGCAATACCGTTACGTTGAAAAGCATCAATAATCGAACTGCCGGCTAAATAGTTAGATGCAATGCTCACCCATGCAGTATTTTGACCCTCAATAGGACGCGTCCAGTAAGTAGTGGGCAATGGATATGTTGGAGGCTGAGTAACTGCTTGTTGCTGCACAGTAAGAGTAGTCGAAGCAAAACTAGCAGAATACGAATCATTCACATAATCACTCGGAGTACCAATTATGCCAGATATAGGATGATACAGACTAGCTTTTTGACCGGGAAAACTGAAATCAAAGCGGTAGGTACCAACTTGATTCGGCGTATACAAAGACCAAGCAGCTGAAGTAGCATCAGAAATCATCGGACCAATAGTCTCAGTTGTACCATCAGGCCTAGTTACTTTCACAGTAAACCCAGTCCAGCGATCTCCACCGATACCACCAGCAGTCGGGGGCACCTTATCAAGCCAGAAAACCAAAAAAGCGGTCTGTCCAACACCGATAGGATCAGGAGAAGCCACAATATACGCATATGTCGGTATAGTCCATGCAGGAACGTGCGCATCAGCAACAGGCAAAATAGCAAAAAGCGGCAAAGCAAGCAGCAAAAGCAACATAATTACATTTAACCTTTTTCCAAGTTTCTTCATTCTTTTCTCTCCAAAAACTGAATTACCCATTTGTAATCAATTTCTATATAATACTTTGCCAAAAACCAACAACCTTAAGGTTACTAAAGCAAAACTTACCCCATTTAAAAACAATACCTCACAATAAAAAAATCAAACTAATCAAATACAATTCTAAGATCAAGAGTGCAGGAAAAATTACGCACACAATCTGATAAGAAAAACAAACCATACTTAACATCAACAGCAAAACCAAAACCCTGGCAAACCAACTAATAACGCAAGCCATTCTCTCTCCTTTATCCTTCCCCGTCCCCCAAACTCCCTTGCATTATTAGACCCAAAAACAGGTTTGCCAGGAACTCCTTCTTTCCAATCTCTACAAAAAATCTAATCTTACCAAAACTGTCACCTAAACCGAAAAAGGTACTCAGCTCAACCATTCTATGGATTTACCCATAACTTAATGGTTATGCTTCCACCAAAAACAAATTAAAGTACTAGCAGAATCATAAGCATACAACATTGAAAATTCAAGTGTTCACGTTTTCCTAAATTATTCAGTTTAGGGGTGAAACCAGCTGAGAATTGTTGCTTTGGATAAAAAATCTCTTGAAAAACTAGAACCTTTAGTTGCAAAATGCGGATATCTTCGCTTTAAAGAGTACGGAATAGATCAAGAATTAGCGACTAAGTATACCCTCCAAGAATTATCTGACTCCATTTCGAAAAATGATTTGGTACTAGGTGCCAAAGAACAAGACGAATTTATCGGAGCAGTCTCCTTGGAGAACCTAAACTGGGATTCCAAACACTTCGGTATTGAATGTAAAAAAATCAATCAATTAATAGCACGCGGAGACTACTTTGAATCCCTAAGAATAAAACAGAAACTAATTACAAATCTATTAGCTAATTACCATAAAAAATCTGCAATTCATATTTCCGCTAGAGTTTACAAAGAAGATTTATCCAGTATTCATGCATTAGAAAGTAAATCCTTCAGACTGATGGACTTTCTAGTCACATACATTTTTAATCTACGTAAACAAAAAATACCTGACATAGAAACCCAAATCCAAATTGCAGAACTTAGACAAGATGAAATTCCCCAGCTTGCCGAATTAGCCCAAGAATGTTTCGACAAGCATCCAGTCTCTACTGATCGTTTTCACGCAGACCCAAATCTACCTAAAGAAAAAAGTGGAGAATTATATGTTAAATGGGCCATTTCCTCTTACAAAAATAAATCCAATAAAGTCCTATTAGCTAGACTAAACGGTCAGCCAGTTGGATTTACAATAGGGAATCTCGACAGCTCGTTCGCTGAAAGATTCGGCACCCGCCTCGGAACAATTGTATTAACCGGAGTAAAAGCTTCAGAAAGAGGAAAACACATTTCCAACTCACTTTGGAACGCTTTACTCAAATGGTTCATTAGCAAAGCAGACCTTATCGAAACCGGAGCACAAATCAGCAACTACCCAGTACAAGTAGCTCTATCCCAAACAGGTTTTAGAATCGTTAGAGCCCAATGTACTTTTCACTGGTCCAAATCTCCAAGCACCAACGAACAATAAACTCAAAACACCATAATTCAACCTACCAAAAGGGTAGAGCACAGGGTTTAGATTCAGCCGAATAATTATATTCTTCTACCAGTCGCAACATAATCAAACCTATCGGGTCTAACAGGCGCTATAGTAAAATAGCGTAAGTATTGTATAGATTTTAAAATGTCCTATTTTTCTTGTAGCACCCGAAGCTTAGCTTTGTATTCCTCTTCGGATATTTCCCCTTTGACAAATCTAATTTTCAGCTGGACTAATGGGTCTTCAGCAGTTTTAGACTGAATAGCACTGGGTTGCCTAAAAATCATTTCAGCAGGTTTGTTAAATTCCCAATCAGCTATACCAAGCAACTCTCCCTTATGCTGAAGGGACACCGGTTCAACCGCGATGCTGTTATATTCGATTTCGAACGCATCGATAAAGCTTGACATATCATTTCGGCTGACTCTTTCTACGGTATATACGGTACCGTCCTCCATTTTGACGGAGACTTCTCCCCACACAAGTGCGCCTTTATGCGCACTTAATTGAAGTACCTTCTGAAAGGGCAAGGATTTGAAGACATAGCGACCCAAATATTTTTCGTCTAAGTAGATGAGACGGATGTTGGTAAGCACAATATAATTTGTTCTTTCAGCTATCACGAAACTTTTAAGATAACTGATAACTTCTTCGCCAGGGGAAAGGTTTTTTTTCAAACCATCAGGTAGCTTATCAACTAAACTTTTTGCAGGAGTTTTCTCGCTCATTTTTTTCACCATTTTAAATTGTTTGGCGGATTGGACTTTTTTTGTTTGTATTAATTGACTCTTTTTGGCGGCTTTATTGAACGCGATCAGAAATTCTCGCTCTAAGTTCGTCATACTTCTGCTTTACTTGAATCCTAGCGATTTTAATCTCTTCATTAAGTTTAGTTTGAGATTCAGCAGACAAATCTTCGTTTTTTGCTATGTCTCGTTCAAGCTTCTCTAAATCGCTTGCAGCATTTGTCATCATTTCTTCAGTTTTCTTCAAAGATTCAGCTTTCAATTTCTGCGCCTTGCCAAAAACATCTAGAACGTCAGTAACTTTCTTACTTGAATTTAATTTGGTCTTAGAAATTTTTTCGGAATACTCGCGTTCAGAATCACCCATTTATTAACCTCAATTAGTTTTATTGGAAAAAGAAGTATATTTAATTATTTATTTGGCACAAGTTAGCAAATGCTTTGAAGACATTTTAAAGACTATTAAACAAAAATCCACATCTCTGGTTAACTGGTTTTAATTCCCAAGATTCACAGATAAGTCCGAGAATCCCTAGAAGGATATAGAATCATAGTGTTGCCTCAACATCCTTATTTTAAGGATGCTTTGAAGTCCTTTTTAGACATAAGAGCAGCCAATAATGTAAGTACTGCAGAAGCTAGTGCTAACCAAAAGCCAATCCCTATTGTCCAAGAATAATCATAAGAATACAGCATCGACTCATCAGCAGACAAGCCAAACGAGCCTTGGGGAAATTGACTAATGGTATAACCAGGGTTTATTTCTTCTATAGCAAAGTTACTATTAATTAATCCATATGCAAAAATCCCTATCGCGATTAACACAAGAGCACAAGAGCCAAGAAAAATCATCACCCGATGCTTTTTAATGAAGAAGCCAGCAGCAAGACTTAGAACCCCAGCTATTAGCATCAAAATAAAAGCGCCACTGTTAAACCATAAAACTAAAAAAATAGATTTGACAACACCCTCAACTGTCCCAGTTAACTGATACAACCCGGCTGCAAAATTCATAGTACTACTCAAATTTCTAGTCCATAACTCAATAGTAAACCAAGGTAAAAACAAACTGACAAATGCTACTATACCTGCGATAATCCCCAAATAATTAATTTTCAAAACTAAACCTCCTCCATAATGCCTAATTGTATCAAAAATTATATAATATTATTCTTCCTAGCCAAATTTATACTCAGAAGTATTAACTTATTATTATAAAATCTTAGAGATAAGAGAAGATAGTTTAGAGGGAGAAGAAATGCAAGGGGCAAAGAAAAAATACGAAGTTTACGTAGATGATAATTTTCACTTCATGGATGAAACCGAGCGATATAAATTAGGAGAATTTGAAACCTGCCAAGAAGCCATCGCCGCCTGTATGAAAATGGTAGATGACTTTCTTGAAAAAGGATACAAAGAAGGCATGAGCTTCAAAGAACTATACGAAGGATACACAGGATTTGGAGAAGATCCCTTCATAAAAACCAACGACGAAAAATGCTTTTTCTCAGCTTGGACCTACGCAAAAAAACGCTGTGCAGAACTTTGCAACAAATAACCAGCGAAAAAAAGTAGAACTTAACGAGTTTTCAAAAACCCCGCAAGATCTAGATAATAGGTTTGGAAAAAAGAAGACGAATGTAAAAATACAATAAGCTAAAAAAGGAGGTAGCTTATGAAGCAAACTTCAATAATTTATTTTCTGAGGTTTAATCTTATTAAAGTCTAATTAGCTCCTGTTTGCTTATACGAGCTCGCAAGGTTTTGTCGTCAGGATGCTTCTTTATGTGTTCTATTATGTCTTGCTCAGTTAAGGGTGCTTTCTTAACCCAACCGCATACTGGACAAATAAAATCCTTCATGACAGGTTTACTCATATGCTTATCTCCACTATACAACTGATTATAATCCAAAAGTTATTCTTACAGTTTTCTAATGTCTCTTTATTCTTCAATTTTTTATACACTAAAAAGACCTTTAAAGATAGAACACCCTATTCCATGACACCGTGAATTATCTCAAGCGTATCTTTATCTGGCCCACAAAGCTGATGCTCGGTCGAACGAACTTTGACACCCATTGAAACCAAAAACTCCAAATGAGGCCGACTAACCTGCCCCGATAAATCAGACTCAAGAATTTTAAGAAATAAGGGCGCTGGATGCACAACACTTCCGTCAAGTCCAATACTCGACCCAACCCTCAGATAAGTGCATCCATATTTTTTACAGGCATTCAAGTTTAAGGAATCAGCATTAAAAAGAATTTTTTCCAAGCGTCGTCTAGAAATCGCTTTCAAGCTAAGTGCAATGTACTTATCCTCATCTTCAAACAGGAAAACATCTCCAATTCCATATTTCTTCTGAACCCTAACAATAATACGGTAAACCTGACCAATACTTTTCCATTTGCCAAATTCCAAAATTGGAATTTTTAGCTGAGTCTTCGGAATATTGTTAGTCATAAAGGTGGAAAAATATTGATCATTTTTGAGGGTAGGCCTAACTCCCAATCGGCCACCTTTTGCCCTCAGTGATTTTGCTGGGACGAAGTCCTTAGTCATCTCCCCTATTGAAAAGGGAATCCTGGGAGTAATTGTAGTACTTCCAACCACCAGCTTAAATATTTTTTCAATACCAAGCTCTATTTGGCTCTCGCTCAAAACTGTACATATCAAACCTGTTTTGGAGTTTATTGTTCCAGGTAGTCTAATTATTCGACGTGTATCAATAGTTACTTTTTCATCAAAAACCAAGCCCTGAGCTTTAGCTTCTTTAACAATTTGTTTTCTCTTTTCAATCGCACTCTTTTCTCTCTCTATTGGATCTTCAAAACCCATTTGCTCATTCCAAGGGTCATTGCAGACCACATGAAACCCCTTGCTCCCAGAAAAAGCCAAATACCGAACAGTAATATTTTTAGAAACAAGGAAATTCTTCAGAGAAATCGTTTGTTTTCTGGCCTGCTCAAGATTCTTTATCGTCTCTCCGTTAACATCAATGTCAAAAACTAAATCACATGAAATCATTATGTTCTCAAGTATTTTCTGCTCTGTTCTACCACCCAGCTTATGGGGGTTAAGCCAACAAGCACTAGAATAGTAGACATCCAAAGGCAGTTCATCTAACAACTGCTTTTTCAAATCTTTCCAGACCCGAATCTTACGAGGAATTTTATAAAAAAAACCGTCTGCAAGACGAAAACGGAAATGTCTAAAATTAACCTTAGAAAGCACCGACAAATCTACAGTAGCCGATTCATAGTAAGCTCGGATTATCTCGGGGGTAAGTAATGGTTCGTCATTTATCTTACCCACTTATTCCACACGAACCAAGTCACCGTATTGTTTTTCTGCAATGTAGTTTTTAAATCCCTTGATATATTTGGGCTCAGTCCTGAAATTTGGCTCAATATCTTCGTTAAGGATTTTTGTTAGTTGCTTTTCAATTTCTTCAGTCGAAGCACCTTCAAATCTATCGCCGTATTTCATTTTTAACCATTTGACAATTCTTTTATAGCGTTGTTTTTGAGGAGCAGAATGCGAAGCGGGATTAGTTGATTTTTGTTCAGGGGGACGTGAATTAGAGGGCGCTTTCGCCAAAGCCTCATTAATCTTCTTAAAAGCATCAAATAGCGACATAGTTGTTTTATTTTAACGAATGCATCTTAAAACATTTGTGGTGTTGAGCATGCAACATAGCAGTTAAAACAATGATAAGACCGCACTAAAAAAGCCCCAAAAAATACATTCAGACCTCACCAGTTGCCAAAAATTTGAAACTCATTTAACGAATTCAGTCGATACCCACAACCTTAAGACAAATACCAACATAATCAGTAGCAGTGAGACTATGAACACAAAAAAATTCACAATCCTCCACTCAAATGACATGCACGGCGATTTCTTAGCAGAAATCCAAGGACAAGAAGGAAAACTCATAGGCGGTCTAGCCCTCCTATCAGGCTACATCAATAAGGTAAGACAGGAGGAAGAAAACGTACTCTATGTCATATCGGGGGATATGGTTCAAGGCTCACTCATTGATACTGAATATAAAGGAATCTCCACTATGGAGATCATGAACTACCTTGCTCCTGATGTTGTCGCTTTAGGCAACCACGAATTTGACTATGGCCTACCTCAGCTGCTGTTTCTTGAAAAAATGGCAAACTTCCCCATAGTCAATGCTAACCTGTACATAAAACAGTATAACAAAAGACTAATGCTATCACATTTAATCCTTAAAAAAGCGGGTCTTGAGATTCTCTTTTCAGGTATAATCACTGAAAAAGTTATGGACGCACTTAAACAAGACGAACTCATCAGTAGCTTTGTAACCCTTGAAGAAGCCAGCCAAGAAATCGAAAAAATATGTAACGCTTACAAAAACGACGACATAGATTTAACTATCATTCTGACCCACATAGGTTTTGAATCCGACCTTGAATTAGCAAAACTAATCAGCCCAACAGCAGGGGTTGATATCATGATAGGCGGACACTCCCATACAATTCTCCAAGAACCAGCCAAAGTAAACGACATATTAATTGTCCAAGCGGGTGTCGGAACAGACCAAATTGGGCGCCTAGACATAACAGTTGATGAGGAAACCAACAAAATTGTTGATTATTCATGGCGCTTAATTCCTATAGACAACAATCTAGCCAAACCAGACCCTCAACTAGAAAAATTCATCAGTAGCTTTCAAGACGCTGTTGACCTTAAATACAATGCAATCACAGGCAAACTGGCAGTCCAGGTGACACATCCAATACGAGAAATAGAAACCTCACTAGGCAACCTAATCGCAGATATCTTCGCACAAAGAGCCGAATGCGAAGTCGCCCTAGTTGGAAGCGGATCAATACGATCCAAAGAAATCGGACCCATAATCACCCTCAAAGACCTATGCAAATGTTTCCCATACGACGACTCCCTAACAAGATACTCAATAAACGGAGAACAACTAAGAACCATCTTTTCCCACATAATGCGACCCCAAAACCGAAACGGAGAAGGAGAATGCTTCCAAATAAATCAAGCCGTCAAAGCAATCTACGACGATAAGCAACAAAAACTCGTTTCCCTAAAAGTCAACCAAACCGAAGTTACCCCTGATAAACTCTATGCGGTCTGCATACAAGGCTACCACTTTAAAAATTCAACAGCTAACTTAAACCTCACACAAGAACAACTCTCCCAAGCCTGTACCCCCAAATTAATCTCCACTTCAGCTCAAGATATAATAATAGAATACCTTCGAAACAACCAAAACATCAAAAAACAGATAGAGGGAAGACTCACCTACTTACAATAAACCAAATTTTTTATTAGATGTGCGTTTGTGTTGTAGAATGAGATAGAAAAAATCACACTCTTACACAACTTTACACTAAGTATATACCTGGAATTCATAAGCTTTTAGAACAAACCTCAAACCCTTTAATTATGTGAAGATCCATGCAAACCTTTGACTTCACATTTATAGTTCTTCCTCTAACCATCTCAGTGATAGCTCTAATCTCAATCATACTCATGATTTCTCACAAAACAGAACTTAAAGAAAAGAGAGTGTCAAGAGAAGTAAATAAATTTCTAAAAGAAAAAGAAAAGAAAAAAGAAGAATTCCAAAGACAAACCAAAGAACTAGATAGCCTTCTAAAAGAAAATTCCATCGATAGCCAAACATACGAACGCCTAAGCATCTTGATAAAAATGAACGAAGAAAAACTAAATCAAGCAACAGATCTACTTGGCTTCGTAAACAACTACAATAAAATCCAAATAAAAAAATCCTTATAACAACAAGAACCGCTAAAAGCGGAAATCTCAGATTTACCCAACTTTTGAAATAACATAAAAGCGCATAGAATAAATATTATGCAGCAGTTGCGCGACAACAATGGGAAAATCCACAAAAAATCAACGTCTAAGACAAAAAACACTCTCAGACATTAGTCACTCAAAACAGACTACTCTGAACAATCGGCCAGAAACCCAAAACAATAACCATACTAAATTAGTACCTGAACAGAAAAAGCAGATAGAAATTACAGAAATAAATACATCTACCCGAGAAGACGAGTTAGTTCTCAAAGTAGGATTCAGATTATATCCCTCAAGAACTACCTTTTCCAAGATAACATCAGACTTATATTTTGATGAGCAGAAAATTACCTCTCTGCAATTACGCATTCTTCAAGGTCCACTTGGAACAGATGAATTAGAATTCTCCTCAGTGTTAACCATGACAGGAATAAGCGAAGGACAACATATACTAAAAGTAGAAATGTATGAGTTTTGGTCTTCAAATGAAAAACTCACAAACACATCAAAACAGACAATGATTGAGTATGTACCCTTAAAAAGGGAAGACAGAAGGGTAAAAGTACCTATTTTGAGAAGTGTGGTAGGTGCTGACTTGGCTATAGTTTCGGATCTTGAGAAAAACATATACCACGAAATGAACCGAGAAATGAAGAGAGAAGCAACTAGCAAAAGAGACGAATGGTAAGATATCTAACTAAAAAAGAATAAGGGGTTGAAAAGAAAATGCCAGAATATTTATCCCTTATCAACTATTCTAAAGTACCCAATTTCATAAGATTTATCCGAAAAAGGCTAAATACTGAATAGCAACAAATAACAAAAAATGTCTCATCTTAATAAAAAAATAATAGCGCTTCTATTTTTCTGTCTCATATTAACTTTAAGTGTATTTCTTCAAATGACAATAGCTGTTGGAAACATAGGAAAACTATCAGATTCTATTTTCTATGATTCCAACACACTCTATGTTGTTGGAGAAGTAAAAAACACAGGTGATAAAGCAGTACAAAACACAAATGTAAGAGTAGTTTTTTACGATGCCCTAAACCAAGTTATTAACGCAAGTACCGGTTATACGGATTTAAATGTGATACTTGTTGAAAGAAAATCATTCTTCAACATTCGCATGCTCGAATCCGAAGGATCACTAAACGTAAAGAATTATACTGTATGGTTCAATTGGACCGATTCCACAGCTGAAAAACCCGAAGGCTTAGTTATTCTATCAAGTAACGAAAGTATAGACTCCGCTGGACACAAACACATAACTGGACAAATACAAAACCAAGGTACGGTAAATTCGAATAACACCGAAGTCTCTGCAACATTTTATAATTCTACTGGAACGGTAATTGGGGCCTCATGGTCTTTTTCCAGTCCTGCCAACTTAGCGCCTAACCAAATAGGTGCCTTTGACATAGAGTTAATTTACACACAACAAGTAGCAAAAATAGCCAGCTTCAGATTAGCCGCAGAATCAAACAGTCTCTCATTGAGCACAACTCCAATCTCAAGTACCTCTCCATCGCCCTCACCAACCACAAGCACCTCCACCATCCCCTCACCCACAACAACCCTCTCCACTTCGCCTACTCCAACAACCACTACAAGCACCTTCACATCATCCTCCCCCACAGCAACTGCTTCGCCTAACCCAACCTCAACCGCCCAAAACACACAACAACCCAACTTATCACCTTCAACATCTACTACAACCTCACCCACAACAACACCCCAACCTACAACCACCCCCGCAGATTCAAATTCACCCAGTCCAACAATATCACCCTCAACAGAATCCCCAACAGCGTTAATAGCTACAATCGTAGCAATCATAATCATTGCCTTGGTGGCGGCAATCATCTACTATTGGACCAAAAAAAGAAAGAGAGAATGATAAAAACTCAGTTAAAAGCTCAAGATTCAGCCTCGCCGACTACTTCTGCAGACGTAGTAAGATAACCTCCTTCTGGTACCCAATAGACGGGTTTCTCGTTTCGCAGCATATCAGCTATATACACAGCATTCTCCTTTGGCGGGAACCAATTGACATTATGCCACTGAGTTCCTATCTTGTAGTGAAAAATTATCCATGGTCGCTCGTTGTTCTTATCATATCGAAGAATGTAGTTCTCAATCATGTATACTGCATAAGGCAATTCTCTCTCACCTCCGCAGCCTTAAAACCTAAGATACAATTTGCCATAACTAAAAGATAACAATTGAATCCTTTTTCTCTATTTAATTCAATAAATAATTACTGCAATCTATAAACCAAGCTTTTTTATGTAAATGGTTTAGAAAATTAGACCATATCCTCTGAGAATGGCGCAAAACTGGGAAATCAATATATCTAAATTTAAGAACCAGTCTTGACGGGAGATGGTAAAGAAGTAGGGTATGCTGGGGTTTTGGCGGATGGAACATAGGAGAGATATAAGGAGAGAAAATCAAAACCCTCATGCTACTTAGGAGTTTAATCCGTCAAAGCCCACTCAGCCCACTACTTCTCCCTCTATGAGTTGGAGCCTTCGAATACTGCGGTGATTTGATAGGTACCCACTTGAGTTGGCGCCCATTTGTAGTAGAATACGCCATTAGCATCGCTAGTGACGGTGGCTAACTCTACGGTGCTGCCATCTGAACTGGTAGCAAATATCTTAACAGGAACACCGGTCACATCGGCTGGACAAGGCTTTTGCATATAGATAAACTCCATATATTCTCCTTGATCCGCATCAGACACTGCAGCTACAGTGCTAACCTCGCCACTAGCAACTTTCGCTTTCGCCCCAGAAGAAATATCGGTTACGCTTCCTTTAATCAGCAAAGACTGCCCTTGAGCTGCAACATCATTCGCCAAATCTAAAGTTGTTGCACTGGGTCCCTTTCCAACCGCATAGATCTGATTGTCATAATAGTTGTAGTATACCAAGACACCCTCCGCTAGAATAGGAGTCGGATTACCTCCACCACCTGTCTGACCAGCCCAACTTAGCAATGTCCATAGCTCTTCTCCAGTGTAAGCATCAATGCACCGTACACGTTCGCCTTTGTATAACGGATAGTTCGGCGAGTGCTCATTGTTAAACGCATAGACCTTTCCATCAGCAATAGCAGCGATGAAAATCGGATAGTTACCCCAAGCCGTCTCAAGCCCACTATTAGTATTGTTATACTTCCAGAGTAGGGTGCCATCTTTAGCTGAGTAGCAGTGAATTTCTCCGCCGTAGCCTTGTACATAGAGATTACCGTAAGCAGAAAAGCCTCTTTGACCACCACCTGAACCGCTACCATAGTACTGGAAAGCATTAAAGCCCGAACCTACTGGACCCCACAATAGATTGCCAGTATCAAGACTATATCCTAACCATTGGAAGGTCTCTGTGTCTTGCATAAAGAATACCCGATTAACCGTGTCAATCGCGTTTCCTCCTGTGAAGGTTCGGCTAACACCACTTGTTGGTGCAGTATTATTTTTAATCCAAAGTAGTTGACCTCTAGATGTAGGTTTATCGCTTATTGCCCAAATTGTGTAAGGATTAGAAGTCCCAAAACGAGCATTGTAAGTTGTGCTAGTTCCAAGCACTAAATCTCCAGGGATAATTTTAACAATCGAAGGCGCTGCAAGTCCAGATAAGTCAGCAGTTATGCTCACGTTCCATGAATAAGCCTTGCTCATATCTACAGATTTCCCGTTGGGACGCCATTGCCAAGCGTCAGTGGTAGTTCCTAGCCCGAGATGCAAGCCTTGTTGCTCTTGAGTATTATTCCAAAGCCCGAGCCAACCACTTTTTGAGGTCCGGTTATAATTGAAGACATACCGAACTATTTCACCGTTTATTGTGTAAGCTTCGGTTCCGGTAGGTACTCCTGTCTCGTTGAACACCCATTTGCCGGTAAAAGCATCAAAACCTTGCCAAGTGGTCACACCACTAGCAGTAGAAGTCTGCCAAAGAATTCCTCCTACAACACCGTGCTGATTGGGTGATTCATAATCATAGAGCTGAGCAAAAGTTGGAGCTGCAATTGTTGGCGCCGCAGCTGACTTTGATGTTGACGCCAAATTGGGGTAAACATTGAGATTATCACTATGCCATACTATTTCTCCAGTTTGGAGATCAACACAGGTAAATCCTCCGCCACCGCCAGAGTGCCCTAAAGGTTCTTGATAATAGAGTTTGCCGTATAAGTATGATTGAATTTTGGAATCTGCCTTCATATGATCCACCTGAATAGAAACCAACCCCGGGGATCGCATAGGTTCCGCCAGCAACACCGCCAGTCTCGAGTTGTCTTGTCCATAGAATATGTGCACTGTTTGGTCCTAGGCCATCTATTTGCCACAAATTAAGAGTCCCAAGCTGAGCCCCGCCTAGCCAATTAGAAGCTACTGTCCACCAGAGAGAGTTTTGTCCTTCAATAGGTCGCGTCCAATAAGAGGCAGGCATTGGATAATCAGCAATTCGTTCTATCGGCTGTTGTTGCACTGTGAGAAATTTAGTATCGCTACTCGGAAGGAAAGTGTCGTTAATATAAACATCTGTACCTCTGCTTACCAAGCCAGCAAGATCAGCGGTCAAACCGTTTGGTCCAGTAAGAGACATCACTTGGCCGGGATATTTGAATACAAACTTGTATGTTCCAACTTGATCAGGTGTAAACAATGTAAAGGTTGACCCGGTAGGATCAGAATAGTAAGGACCAAGCGTCTGAGTGTCTCCATTAGGTTTTGTTATCTCGATTTTGAAGTCACGCCATCTGTCTCCAGCATTACCCAATGCAGTTGGCGGATTAGGTGAAACCCATATCACCAGAAAAATCGTCTGACCAACACCAACAGGATTGGGGGCAACCGCAAGATAAGCAAAAGTTGGAAGAGTCATCGGTGGAGTATGAGCATTAGCAACCGGAAAAACTATAGGCAAAGCAACCATCGCCACAGAAATAGTCAACACCAAAAACAAAGCAAACAAAGTAGCCTTAGCTCTATTTCTTCGACCATTATCTCTTAAAATTAATTATTCATTTTTTTCTCCTTAAAAATTAACATTAAATCATTGTTGCAAGTTGCTTTTAAAAAATTGTAGTAGCATCTACACTACTACTAATACAAAAACAACATACCTAAAATAAGTGTTCTACTTAGTTTTTTCTTTCAGTTTTTGCTCTTTGGTTTCTTTCTTAAAGCATAACCTAAACTATACTGGTTACCATCTTCAGTTAAAATTCGAAAGGTAAGGTTTAAACCAAATCGGCCAATCATCATTTTTTTAACTTTTTTACCCTCAAACTCGATATCAGTCATTTTTAGCACCCCTATGTAGGTATATAATTCTATATGCACTGAACCCTAAAAATAAATCGACAAAATTTTAAAAAGAAATCAACAAAGGACACTTATAGTTTTTTCAGTTTTTCTAAT
This sequence comes from Candidatus Bathyarchaeota archaeon, assembly GCA_963701765.1. Taxonomy (GTDB): domain Archaea; phylum Thermoproteota; class Bathyarchaeia; order Bathyarchaeales; family Bathycorpusculaceae; genus JADGNF01. The sequence continues at coordinate 293,646 of CAVPBD010000008.1, read as the reverse complement.
TCTGATTTCTAAAAAAAGAAAAAGGGAAAGGGGTGTTGTTTATCTGCGTTTTCTTAAAAACAACGCTGCGATAGTAACAGCTGCTATTATAACTATAGCTACACCTACAATATAGACTTCAGTTGAGAGACCTTGAGCTGGTTCCGGAGCCACAGTAGGAGTAACGGTTGGAGTTGTTATCGGTGAAGGTGTGACTAGTTGGCGCAGTTGTTTGAGTTGGAGCTGTTGTAGGAAAAGGTTGTGCTGCGGCTGCACCAACGACAAGACCAGTTTCTTCTGTTGAAGCATAGTAGCTCTTTGAGCCGTCAAAGACCGCCGCGACTTTGTATATGCCTGTGCTTGTTGGAGTCCAAGAAACAATAAAGTGCCCCAAACTGTCGCTTGTAGTCTGGATAGTAGCTACTACATTGTTGTTTTGATCCGAAATATATAAGGTCACTGGAACACCTGCTACATTAGTTGGCATTGGCTGCTGCAAGTAGAGATAGGTCATCCAGGCGGTCATGTTTTCATCAGAGATTGCTGGTGTACCTGCTGCTGAAACACCAACTGCTGTTTGACCAGGAGATTGATCAGTAATGGTACCGCGTATCGCTATCGGTGAACCAACACTTACTCGCACTCATCGGGGCATCAACTGTAACCGCGCTAAGCCCTTTACCAAAGCCATAGATCTGGTTAGTGTAAGCGTTGTATCCGACTAATATGCCATCAGCTACAGCCATTGAAGCAGAAGAAGGCCGGAAGCTTCCATAATTGAGCGCCTGTATCGGCGTCTAAGCAGTACAAAGTGTAGCCTCGAAGCATTGGCGAGTTAGGTGTGTGCTCAGTAACTCCAAAGTAAATCTTGTTGTCAGCATAAGTTACTCCGCCAAAGGTAGGCCAAACCCCATAAGGCGTCATAAGTCCGCTGCTGGGTTGCTTAAACGTCCACATATGCTGTCCTGTTGTGAGGTTGAAAGCAATGACATCACCTGAATATCCATCAACTAACAACTTTCCGTCTAACATGTTCACACCCCAATCGTAAACCGACCAGTCACTATCAGTGTACTGATTTAGCGGATTTGTCACAAAACGCTCCACGCCAGTCTTCATATCCACAACATGATACTGCATAGTTTCCTTCTGGAACCACGCATAAACACCTAACCCAGCCTGCTTAGCCCAATAGAAAATAAGTGTAGGCGAAGAAGGCCCACCTGGTCCCCATCCGACATTAGTCCAGTTACGTCTCCACATCTCAGAACCATCATTAAGACTATAACCCACGTGTATGAAAGTTGGCGAAGTAGTGTTCGATGTTATTGTCGATTCCGCAATCAGCATCCCACTGGGGTAGTCTGTGAAACATGTGCTTTGGCTTCCAGGTACATCAGGCACCGAAACGTTCCACTGTATGCCTCTGTTCCAGGCAAGTGTTGGGGTTGTCCAAGGCCTGTAGGTTTCAGCATTGAACTGAGTAGCACCATATGTGACTGCAAGGGTTGAGTTCCATAGATACATACGATTTGTGGTTCCGCTAAGGCTATAGACTAAGATTTCTCCGTTTGGACCATATACTGAACTGGGCGAACCCGAGGAGTTTGCGAAAGTTGTCAGTATTCTTCCTGTAAAAGCATCATACATTTGCCAAGAACCACCACTTGAAGTCCACAAATAAGCCAAAGTGCCAGTCTGAACACCAGTGTTGAAAGTAAACAGTTGAGCAGCTGAAAGCTGTGGCATAGAATCATTTGACCAAATTGTTTCTCCAGTACGCAAATCAGCGCAAGTTACACCAGTTACGCCGGCTGCAAATGTGTTATAGTAAAGTCTTCCGCTGATTATTCTTGGAGTAAACTTGTTTTCGTATAGCAATCCGTGGTAGAAGTTTGTTCCCCAACCCGCGGTTCCGCCCGTGATCCCGCCGAAGGTTAGCTGCTTAGTCCATAGTAAATGTGGGCTGTCAGGTGCAGTAGTGTAATAGTTGGCAGGAGGATTCGATGTTAACCAGTTGCCAGTGATTTGGTACCAGTCACGGTTTTCAGCACTTACTGGATTTGACCAATAGCCTGTTGGTAAAGGTACTTCTGGCCAAGGTACAACTTGATTATTATCCACTGTCAATGTTACTTCTCGACTTGTGCTTGTCTTAAATGTATAAAGACCAACAGGTAATGTCATCAGTCCAACCGATCGGGTAATGTTAATTTTTGCTTCAATGAAGTTGACTTTGATTTTGTATTGACCAACAGTGGTAGGGGTGAAAAGATAATATGCACCACCTACAGGGTCAGACTCTACAGGACCACCGGTTACAGTGGTTCCGTCAGGTTTGATGATATTCACCGTATAGTTCCATCCATAGTAGTCTAGGTTGTTTAGTTGTGGCGGATCGTGATCTAGCCAGAAAACAATGTTCATTGTTTGCCCAACCCCAACCGGGTTAGGCGCAATAGCTATGTAACAGTTGGTAGGAATATCCATTTCAATTGCTGCACCAGCAGGCATTGCAGTAGCAATCAGTCCAACTACTAACAACAACAAAAGCAAAGACATCGACAACGTAGTTTTACGTTTATCAATTTTTTTAAAAAATTCAACCATTTTTTCACTCTCAAAAACAAATTGCCTAATTTCAGGTATGTAGAGGTTTGAATAAAAAGATTTCGAAAAAGCTTATAAAATAAAAAGGTGAACCAAGAAATTAGCGTATTAAAAAGTTATTTAATCAGGTATTTTTAAGTTGGAAACAAACATTTCCGCAATACTGAAAGTAGGGAGTCACCTTGATTATCTAAATCCCAAAAGTTGTCCCAAGAAGAAACAAAACCGGAGCAAACCAGAAAAGATAGAATACCTTTATCGGCCGAGGGAGAGTACTAACAGCCGGAATTATTACTGTTTCAGCAAAGTAATTGGCATTTGACATTTTTGATTCCTCTTTACAGGTTATTACATTTCTTCTCATTAACCTCAGAAAAGAGCATGCAAACTTATTCCGAGCCCTTGCCTGATTCACTTACTAAAGAGAGAATTTGAGTTATGAGAATTTGGAAGTACTAAGAAAAACAAACAAAACAGGGTACTAACTAATCATAATTCATAAATTAGTAACTATAAAATAAAAAAGAAAAAAGAATTTCTTATTTCTTTAGACGTGCACCGCATTTACCACAAAATTCGTTACCTTCAGGATTCTCATGCCCGCAACTGCCACAAATTACCATACCCGGTTTAGATGGCACTTGAGCTGGAGCAGCCTCTTCGACCACAGTTACTTTGTTAGCTTTCTTAGAACCTTTCATCAGCACAAAAATTATTGCAACTATTATTATAGCAAAGACAAGCACAAGAACAATAATTAAAATGTTTGAAATATCAGAGTCTTGCGATCCACCATTTTGATTAGTCGGAGCAGGAGTAGTGGTTTGACCAGGCGTTGAGGTTGCAGAAGCTGAAGTGGTTGGTGCAATGGTTGGTGCTTGTGTAATTGCCCAAAGAGAAGATTCCTTCAACGCTATGTGGGTTGTGTAAATTTGATTGGGCATATCCTCGTATACATCGATAAGGGTAGCCTCAACAAGTACACCAGTCGGCTTATCAAAATACAAGTCCATAACACTGTATAGCTTTCCTGTTAGATCAGTTCGGTTCACAGATATGTGATTAGTTGATCGAAACTCATCTTTGTAGGTACGAAAGGCAGTGTTGTTTATCAAAAACGGAAGATCACTAGCGGAGGGGAATAAGTAGCCTCCTGAAGTGAGATTAGCCGCGTAAATGTAGATGAACCCTGTGGCGGTAGTATTGCCTACTTCTTCAATATCGGTACCTGTAATTTCGGTTCCATTATCAAATCGCCAAACAGTTCCAATCCGCAAAGAGGTGCCTGCGGCAGCATCAATAGTAATTTGATAATAATCTGTCTGATTTTTAGAAACCAAAGATGCTGGGACAAAATCAGCATGGCCTGTTGAAGACCAGAAATAAGTTAAATCGTATTTGAAGGAGTCACCTTGAGAGACCCCTACAGCGACTGAGGTTTGCCCAAAAGTGCTTACGATAAGATTAGCACATAAAAGTAATAGAAGAAATGAACAGGCAGCTGCAAATTTCTTGTTCATAGTAATCATGGCTAATAGTCATATACTTGAGTTTTTATGGTTTGTGGAGTTTTCCCAAATCTATCCCAAATTTACTTAACCAAAAAAAAGACCAAATTAATCTAAAAACAGAACAAGATAGAGTAACAAAATAATAAAGAAAAACGCGTTAAAGCTCTTGTATTTCGCATTTGAGCTTTTTGATAGTTTCTTCAGCTTTTCCAGGCTCAACCTTCAAAGTATAAAGCTTTCCCGGAGTACGAAGCTTCAATTTAACGCTAGTTTTTAACCTTTTGACAGCGCATGATTTTGCGTGTGCACTCATTTCAACGAATTTTTCAGCATCCTTGATTTCGGCTGGCATAACTTTTTCACCGAGTTTAACACCTGCATGGATACCCCACAAGTTTTTATCTGTTTTGGTGCTCAACAAACCAAGTGCCGTACTATCTTATAGAAAAAACAAAGAAGCAGGAGTAATGACTTGACAAACGGTGTATGGTGACCTTGATATCTCTTAAGCCAAGGTTTTTAACCTATTCACATTAACACTATTCTAAGGAAAAGGCAGGCATTCGATGGATCCAGTGATTTTTGCAATTAATGTGGCTAAAGCGGCTTTGGTACTTTTCATAATTGTGGATCCGTTTGGTAACATCCCAATCTTCTTAGGGTTAACTCAAAGCATGAACGACACCCAAAGGAAAAAAATCTTTAACACCGCCATCTTAGTCAGCTTCATTCTGCTATTGCTCTTTTCTTTTGCAGGTCAAGAAATCTTCAACATCTTTGGCGTATCCATTTATAGTTTTGAAATCGCAGGGGGAATTCTACTGCTTATTATAGCCATCAGAATCCTAATCTCAGGTAGCTTGCATGAAAAAGAAGACACACCAGAGAGCATAGGTGCAGTACCCATAGCTATGCCCTTGCTTGTTGGCCCCGGCGCAATAACCACAACCATACTAAACCTTCAGAGCTACGACATATTCGTTACAGTCCTATCAGTCTTAATTGTATTAACAGCCACATGGGTAATTCTAAGGTTCATGAATCAAATCTACCGAATTTTAGGTAAGACAGGTTCAGTTATCATAGCGCGAGTTATGTCACTATTCATTGCTGCTATAGCGATACAATACATCATAATTGGAACAACCCACTACATCGCACTACTTCATTAAACCAGCCTTTTTAAAACACCAATATCACAAAACTTGACCCAGAGATGCTGTTCTTGCACGAGAACAATATTGTTCTTCAGGGAGAGCTAAGAACCGCTTTCTAATTAGTAATACCAAGTGGACTGGCATGAACAAAAACATCAGTCTTGTCCTTGTTTTCTTAAGCTTATTCAGTTCAATTGTTATACAAGAGGTCAAAGCAGAATCTATGGAAGCAATCCTCATTGACGACGATGGGTTAATTTTAGGAACAGACAAAATTCATCGCGAAGGAAACCTCTACACCCTAACAGACAACATTTACCATTACCCAATAATTGTCCAAAGAAACAACATAATCTTAGACGGCAAAGGATTCACCCTTCAGGGCGCATCAGGCTGGTTAAGTGGACTTAATGCCATAAACATCACAGCCAGCAACGTAACAATCCAAAACTTCAACATTATCGGCTTCTGGGATGCAGCTATATTTGGCAATTATAACAATAATACCATTTTCAACAATACCATCACAAAAACAAACAGAGCCATAGCAATCTATGCGGATTACTACAACATCACAAACAACAATATCAACCATAACACTTACGGGATCCGCATATTAAATGCATATAATCACAGTTTTTCCAGAAACCAGCTAATAAGAAACTCCTTTGGCTTCTTAGTAACGAATAGCACTGGCAACATAGCAATAATGAATAATTTTGAAAATAACATGGACGCTTTCAGCCTTATCAACAGCGATTTTAAGGTTTATAATAACAATTTCATTAACCAGAACAAAGAGGTCCCAGGAGGATGGGAAACCCACATCCTCAGAACCAATACAATAATTCCTGTTTGGGACAACGGCTACCCATCAGGCGGCAACTACTACAGCGACTACATCACCAGATATCCAAACTCATCCGAAATCGGCAACTCAGGAATAGGCAACACATCATACACCATAAACAATAACCCTACGATCAACGACAGATACCCACTTCTAAATCCAGTCAACATATTAACTAAAACAATAGAACTCCCAATAACAACATCCCCGACACCCACCGAAACCCAAACCCCAAACAGCTCCCCATCTACCCCAACCGAATCCCCTCCAACCCCAACAAAAACAATCTCAGCATCCCCAACCCTCTCACTAGAGCCAAGCCAAAGCCAAACAACAACCCCAAACCCAACACCCACAAATGATTCAATTAACTTAGTAACCTATGGATTAGTTGCACTAATCATAATTGTAACAATAATAATCTCACTTATTTTACTAGGCAAAAAAGAAAAACTAACGATAAACAAAAAACATATCAAATTTTCTTAAAAAGAAAAAATATTTTTAAGGATGGAAAAGAGAAGAAGATTACTTCTTCTGTAGTTGTTTTTGGAGTTCTGCGTAGGTGGCTTTGATGTCGTCGATTGAACCTGCGTCTTCAATTGTGGATGTGTCGCCAAGTGGGTTTCCTGTGAGTACTGCTTTGAGGAGTCTGCGCATGATTTTGCCGCTGCGGGTCTTTGGTAGTCTGTTGACAACAACAATTGCGTCCGGGGTTGCGATTGGGCCGATGGTTGTTCGTATGTGTTTGATGAGGTCGGCGGTTAGCTGGTCAGAGGGTGAAAAGCCTGTGCGTAGTGTAACGAATGCAACTGGGACTTCTCCTTTGACTGCGTCTTCTTTGCCCATAACTGCTGCTTCTGCAACTGCTGGATGTGAAACTAGTGCGCTTTCAAGTTCTACCGTGCCGATTCTGTGGCCTGCTACTTTCATAACTTCATCTGCTCTGCCTAGGAGCCAGAAGTAACCATCGTTATCGCGTATGGCGTAGTCGCCTGTGACGTAGATGCCTGGCCACTTGGCGAAGTATGCTAACTTGAATCTTTCAGGGTCCTTCCAAAGCGTGTTGAACATGCCTGGCCAGGGTGATTTGATTACGAGCCAGCCTTTTTCTCCGTTAGGTAGGGGTTTGCCTGTTTCGTCATAGATGTCAGCGTTGACTGCTGGTAGGGGTAGAGTTGCAGATCCTGGTTTAAGTGGTGTGAGCTCGATGCCTGATGCTGGTGAAATCATGAATCCGCCTGTTTCTGTCTGCCACCAGGTGTCAATTATTGCTAGTTTTTCTTTGCCGATGACGCGGTAGTACCATTTCCATGCTTCGGGGTTAATGGGTTCACCTACTGAGCCTAATATGCGTAAGCTGCTGATGTCGTGTTTGTTTACCCATTCCTCGCCGAATTTCATGAACATACGAACTGCGGTTGGTGTACCGTAGAGGATGTTGATTCCATGGCGTTCGATCATGGACCACCATCGGTCTTGTGCGGGGAAATCGGGGGTGCCTTCAAATAAGAACGCAGTTAGACCGTGGCTTAAAGGTGCATAGACATTATAGCTGTGTCCAGTGATCCAGCCTATGTCTGCAACACACCAGTAAATGTCTTGGTCTGTTGGATTGAATGCCCATTTGAGAGTCCAGTAAGTCCAGACTGCATAACCACCTGTGCCGTGTTGTACGCCTTTTGGTTTGCCTGTTGTGCCTGAGGTGTAGAGTATGAATAGAGGGTCAGATGAGAGCATGCGTTCTGGTTCTACATAGGCGTTTGCGCCTGCGTTAGCGGCGACCTCGTGCCACCAATAGTCGCGTCCTTCTTTCATTTGGATTGGTTGGCTAGTGTGTTTGACAACAATGACCTTTTCTATGCCGGGCATATTTGGTAATGCGCGATCGGCGTTGTCTTTGATGGCTACTGGTTTTCCACGTCTGAAAGAACCGTCTGAAGTAATTAGGATTTTTGCGCCGCAATCGTTTACGCGGTCTGCTAATGCTTCAGAGCTGAATCCTGAAAATACTACTGCATGGACTCCGCCGATTCTGGCAGTTGCAAGTAGCGCCATTGGTAATTCAGGAATAACTGGTAAGAAGATAGCAATCCGGTCACCTTTTTTGATGCCGAAGTCTTTGAGGACCTTTGCGAGTTTGTTGACTTCGCGGTAGAGTTGGTAGTAAGTATAGGTTTTGACATCACCCATTTCGCCTTCCCAAATGTAGGCGAGCTTGTTTTTGCGTGGACCATTAATGTGTCTGTCCAAAGCGTTATAGCAGATGTTAAGTTCTCCACCTTCAAACCATTTGTAAAATGGAGGATTCGAAGAATCAAGAACTGTATCCCATGGCTTATACCAGTCAATGGCTTTGGCTTTTTCAGCCCAATATGCCTGAGGGTCTTTTAGGGATTGTTCCCATTCTTGTTTACGTTTTTCTCCCGAAGAAAATTGTGCGTTGCTCGGAGTATATTTTTCGCCGAATGGCAAACTAGCTTCCGACATTTTTATCATTCCAGTTTTCTTAACTGGGTAAAAAATCATAAAATAAAAGGCATATAAAACTTTGCTTAAACTTAAGCCGATTTCATGTTTTAGATGATTAGGAAATAAAAAAAGATGCAGGAATATTCTACTTTACAACGCATATGGGCAGTACTCGTTTTCTGATAGGACTCATTGAGAACTTCTGCAATTCCTAAATAGACTGCGCTAGCACCGCAGATTATGCCTTCAATGCCAACAAAGTTGTTGAATGTTGTTGACCCAAATAGTATGGGATTTCCCATTAAGTCCCTTGCTGTTAACAAGAAGAACAGAATGAACAAGCTTCCGAATACGAATTGTAATGCCCTGTTTGCCTTAAGAGTGCCGAAGAACATTGCGAAAGTGAATAGTCCCCACATAAAGAAGTAAGCAGCCATAGCAGTTTCAGTTGGTGCAGCGTATGCCAGCAAAAAATGATAGTTTAGGTAAAACTAAGAGCGCTACTAGATGACCACCAGAATAGCCCATATGAGGAGAATGCGACCATCCCAAAGGTATTACCTTTTTTGAATTCCATTATACCAACAATTACCTGTGCAAGTCCACCGTAAGCTAAGCCCATAGCAAGTATCATTGTATCAAGAGGAAAAAGCCCAGCATTGTGCAAATTTAACAGTACTGTAGTTAGACCAAAGCCCAACAGTCCAAGTGGTGCAGGATTAGCCAATTTAATACTCATCGTTTAGTTTCTCCTTTTCACTTGGACGCTAGGTTCGATTAGCTAGGAATATATTGCTTGCTAAGCTATTTTTTGCTTTTCTCCTTTTACATGCAATGTATTTTCCAATTTCTAAGGTACTAAATACGATACCAGCATATAGAGTAGCGACTGCCCAGTCAATGAGCTCTGGTGAACGGACATCGAAAATATTTTGAATACCAGGCACATATAGTATTATGAGCTGCAATGCAAATGATGAGAGTATAGCGTACCAAAGATACTTGTTCTTAAAGACACCAACTTTGAATACAGGGTATTTAAGTGAACGCGACGAGAGGGCAATAACTAATTCAATCATTATCATTGCAGTTAATAATTGGGTTCTAGCTTCAAACAGTTGATGCTCACCAAGCCAAGGTGAATGCGCGAAATAAGCTATCAGCAACAGAACAGTCGTTATTAGAGGCGTTACGATCAGGAACGTCTTGACGTCTTTTGTAAATATGCTTTCTTTAGGTTTCCGAGGCTTGCGCTCCATTAAATCGGGGTCACCTGGATCAACGCCTAAAGCAATTGCAGGTAAGCCATCTGTGACTAGGTTCATCCATAGAATCTGCACCGCAGTTAACGCTATTGCGGCATCGTTTATGGAGTTTCTACCCGCTTCGGTAGAGTTCAGCCCAGGCACAAAAAGGCTAGCTAGATAGGGTACTGCAACTATGGCTATGAACATGACCAAAATTTCCATGATGTTGCACTGCAGCAAAAATGTTAGGTATTTCTTGATATTATCGTAGATTTCTCGACCCTCTCTGACGGCTTTAACTATGGTGGCAAAGTTATCGTCTGCGAGAACCATTGATGCTGCTTCTTTGCTAACTTCAGTACCAGTTATGCCCATGGCAATGCCGATGTCAGCTGTTTTAAGTGCAGGTGCATCGTTAACACCATCGCCTGTCATGGCAACAACTTGATCTTTTTTGCGCCAAGCTTTGACTATACGCACCTTATGTTCGGGTGCAACTCTAGCATAAATTACAATATTTTCAACTACGTCAAAGAGTTGCTGATCAGTCATTTGTTCAAGTTCGGCACCCGTAAGAACTTTACCTTTCTCGTCATTTTCGCCTAGGAGGTTAAGTTCTTTGGCGACTGCAGTTGCTGTGAGCTTATGATCACCAGTAATCATGACTACACGTATACCAGCTTGCTTGCAGATTGCAATAGCATTTTTGACCTCATCGCGAGGCGGGTCAATCATGCCCATAATACCAACGAAGATAAAGTCTTCCTCTATTGTCTCCGGGAACGTAGCTATGTTTTGGGGCAATTCTTTGAAAGCAAAACCGAGGTTTCTAAGAGCTTGAAGCGCCATGGCTTCAGTGACTTTCTGCAGTTCAGTACGTTGTTCTTGAGTTAGTTTTTGGACTTTTCCATTGAGTAGTATCCGGGTACATTTGTCCAAGATGATTTCAGGGGCGCCTTTCATGTATGCAATTTTTTTGTTATTTGAATTGTGGATGGTAGTCATGCGTTTTCGTTCGCTACTAAATGGAATTTCAGCTATCCGGGGTGATTGTTTATCAAGTTCCTGTTTTGATAATCCTGCTTTGGCCGCAGCTACTATTAGTGCACCTTCGGTTGGATCACCTTTAACGGTCCATTTCTTGGTTTGCTCATCTTTTTCGAGCGCGGAATCATTACACAAAGACGCTATTATTAGAAGGTCTTTAAGCTGCTCATTACGGGGTGATTGTTTTATTTTCCTCTTCGAAGTGGCCTTCAGGAGCATAGCCTATTCCTGTGACTTTTATAGCTACATTATTTGTGTAAATACGCTGAACAGTCATTTCACCTTTAGTCATTGTTCCAGTTTTGTCGCTGCAAATAACGCTTGTACTGCCCAGAGTTTCTACAGCAGGAAGACGCTTGACAACCGCATTGACTTTAGCCATCCGGTACATACCTATGGCAAGTGCACCTGTAACAATAGCGGGAAGTGCCTCGGGAACTGCGGCTACAGCAAGGCTAACTGCCCATAGAATCATCTCAAGAATTGGACGTTGTTCAACAACTATACCTACTACTGCTACACTGGCAGCAACTATAACAGCTAAGAATACCTATCCATTTACCTACAGACGCCATGCGTTTTTCAAGAGGAGTTTCTTCTGTAGCAGTTGTCTGAACCATTTGAGCAATTTTACCGAATTCTGTTTTCATACCTGTGTCAGTAACAAGGGCTTTTGCTCTGCCATAAGCAATAATGGTTCCAGTGTAAATCATGTTATCGACGGTCATTTAGTTGGGCTTCTTCTGGAAATCGGTGCAGTGGCTTTGTCTACAGCTGTGGATTCGCCAGTTAGGGCTGCCTCTTCAACTTTAAGGTTGTGCGCTTCAATGAGACGGGAATCTGCAGGAATCTTGTCACCAGTATAAAGTAAAATAATATCCCCTGGAACAAGTTGATTTGCAGGAATTTTGATTTCCTTTCCATCACGTATGACTATGGCATTTGGAGAAGTCATTTTTTTAAGGGCTTCAACAGCTTTTTCGCTACGATACTCTTGAGTAAAACCTAAAATAGCACTGGCAAATACGATTATTAGGATGATTATAGCATCAACTGTTTCACCTACAATAATTGAAAGCCCAGTTGCAATAAGAAGAATTATCATTAGAATGTCAGTAAATTGTGAGAGGAAAAGTTTGATTGGGGATTTGCCTTTTTCTTTTTTAAGCTCGTTCAGACCATATTTTGCAAGACGGCTTGAGCTTCCTGCTGAGTTAATCCTTCGTTTTCTTTAACTTGAACTCATTTAAAGATTCTTCAACCGTTAAAGCATGCCAGAACTTAGGTCTTGACAATACTTCATCCCCAATTTTCGGTATTGATAACTTACACTTATAGGCTTTTTCGGTAAAAAATAAGAAAATACGCGTTAATCTGAATTTAAAATGTATTAAACTTTAGACTATATATTGACTAAGCGAAGGTACCATACACAAAGGTGAAGCAATCAATCTTAATTAGAAATGTCTTTTGGTTGATCAAGTTCTCAGTTTTGCATAATATTGCTTTTTTATTTGGGAAAATTAATTTTTAGGAATCAGTTGACTCTAATAAAATGCTATCCGGTAAGTTTTTCTTAGGCTCATGTTTTTCTTGATACAATATTGTCAGTTTATCAGGCAGATTTATTATCCTAAATAGCAAAGGATAGATGAAAGAGGGTTATTTGTGAGTTCCGAAGAATCGTGGCATGCCATAGAAGCATCTGAAACTTTAAGTAAGCTCAACACAAGCAAGTCAGGACTTAGTTCTATTGAAGCAGCAAACAGACTAAAACAGTATGGCTCCAACGAATTAGTAGCAGCAAAAAAAACATCGCCTCTTAAAATCTTTATAAATCAATTTAAAAACATTCTAATTATTATTCTCATAGTAGCCGCACTCATATCCTTCTTTCACTGGACATCAATTTGACACTATCTATTGTATCTAATCATAGTTGTAATTTCTTCAACATATGGGTTTTGTTCAGGAATTCCGGGCTTAAAAAGCTCTCGAAGCACTAACAAAAATGCTTTTCCAACATCTTCAGTTTTGCGGGATGGAAAAGAGAGTACAGATGCCCGCAAAAGAAATCGTGCCAGGGGATATCTTAGTTCTTAAGGAAGGTGACAAAGTCGCCGCGGATGCTAGACTGATTGAAAGTAACAATTTACATGTTAATGAAGCACCATTAACAGGCGAATCTATTCCAGTGGAGAAATGGGTAGCAAAAGTTGTAAAAGACGCAGCGATTCTTGACAAGAAAAATATGTTGTTCTCGGGAACAGAAATTACTTGTGGGAAAGGCAAAGCCGTAGTTGTTATGACAGGTATGAATACAGAGTTTGGAAAAATTGCAGGGCAAGTAAGCCGCTGTTGAAAAGAAAGAGACACCCTTGGAGAAAAGAACGAAAGAAATTGGAAAATGGCTAGGCTTAGCAGCATTAGCGAGTTAGCATAACAGTAATAATTCTAGGAGTTTTACGTGGGCTTCCAATTCTTGACATGTTTTTATTCGGTGTTGCTTTAGCCGTTGCTGCTGTCCCAGAAGCCTTGCCTGCGATCGTAACAGGAAGTCTCGCAATCGGCATGTACAAGATGGCTAAACGAAACGCCATTAGTTAGGAAAATGCCAGCAGTTGAAACACTTGGTCAACAACTGTAATTTGCTCAGACAAAACAGGCACATTAACTAAAGGCGAAATGACAGTACGCAAGGTTTACGCAGCAGGCGCCACAATCGATGTCAGTGGAGTCGGTTATTCGCCAGAGGGTAAATTTGAGGCGAAAAACAATCAAACTCTTCAAAGCAATTGCTTCGATTTATTGATGAAAGGTGCAGTTCTATGCAACGATGCAGATGTTGTTAATAGAGGGAGATAAATGGGTAGTCAAGGGAGATCCAACTGAAGGAGCCCTTATCGTAACAACACTTAAAGCTGGTCTCCAAAAAGAAGAGGTATGCAGTGCTTACCCACGTATAAACGAGTTCCCATTCTCCTCAGACAGAAAACGCATGACCACCATCCACAGCCAAAAGCGCAAACAGACAATAAAAAACTAATTTTCATGAAAGGAGCACCAGAAATAATCCTTCGTTATTGTGCACGAAATGTGAAGATAAAACAACAGCTAAGATCTCACAGAACAAAAGCTCCAACACATCCTTAAGGTAAACGAAGAAATGGCCAGCGAAGGCCTTCGAGTTTTAGGCATAGCCTATAAGGAAATGCTTACTGACTTGAACTAATTGCAAAGAAGAAACAGCAGAAAGCGAGTTAACCTTCCTTGGTTTAATTGGGATGATAGACCCAGCAAGAAAAGAGGCAATGGAAGCAGTCAAACTTTGCAGACAAATTAAAATCAAACCTGTAATGATTACAGGCGACCACAAGCTTACCGCATTAGCTGTTGCTAAGGAATTGGGTATTTATCAAGAAGGCGATGAAGTACTTACAGGTGAAGAATTAGAAAAGATATCTGATGAAGAACTTGAAGCAAAAGTCAGAAAAATATCAGTGTCTACGCTAGAGTTTCTCCTCTTCATAAGCTCAAGAATCGTTCAAGCATGGAAGAAGAATGGGGAGATTGTTGCCATGACTGGAGATGGCGTTAACGATGCGCCTGCACTCAAGAAATCGGACATCGGCATTGCCATGGGTATAACTGGCACAGAGGTTACAAAAGAATCCGCAGATTTGGTTCTTGCTGACGACAACTTTGCTACAATAGTTAATGCCGTGGAGTTAGGTCGATGGACATATGACAACATCAAGAAATACCTCACTTACTTACTTCAAGCCAATTTATTAAATAATCATTTTTCCTTTGCAGTCTTAGCTGGATATCCGTTGCCCCTTGTTCCAGTCCAGATTCTATATGTTAATCTGGCTACCGATGGTTTTCCAGCTATAGCGCTGGGCTTAAGTCCACCTGAACCCGACATTATGAAAAGACCGCCCAGAGATCCAAAAGAGACCATTTTCACAAAAGATATTAAAGTGTTCCTCTTACGAGCAATCTTGATAGAAACACCGTTGCTACTTGGGGTATTCATAGGTTCATTGCCAGCGGGCGAAGAAATAGCACGAACTAGATTATTCTTACTCTTAGTGTTCTTTGAGCTAGTCATTAGCCCTAAGTTGCCGCTCACTTAAATACAATATTACAAAGGCAAAGCCTCATCGACTTCTGGTAATAACTATCCTATGGGAAATTCTGCTAATGGCGATAATTCTTAATGTGCCGTTCCTGCGCGATAGCTTCGGGCTTGTTCCAATAGGTCTGTTTGAGGTTGCGCTTATAGCAGGCTTGTCAGCAATAGTACTGTTAACAATTGAACTAACCAAATATCTGATGCACCGAAATGACGACAAAAATCAAACAAACATGACGCCTTAAATATAATCGTTGACTAAGTCAAACACTCCCCTAGTATAAAATAGCCAAAAAACAGGCGGTATCTCTTTTTCTGTTCTGCATTTTATAAGCATTATTATCAATGCATTTTTACCAAATAAAAACCGACTGCATCATAGGAGAATGACAAAAAAAGCAAATTTTTCGTTAGACAGCTTGGATACCTATAGTTTGACTAGCAAATAATTTTTCAAGTAATTATCATCAAAGAAGCATAATTTCTGACGAAAGGCTTAAAATAAGATTGAGGAGAAAGAAGAAAGCCGTGAATCAGATTCGGCATCGCCAAATTTAGGTAATATTGAACCGAAAGTTATGAATCGCTGGATTATTGTTGTTGGCGGAATTTTGATACAACTTGCATTAGGAGCAATTTACGCATGGTCTGCATTTACCACTCCTCTGCAAGGGTCAGCCACTTTACCTAGTGAATTCAGTTTTACCAAAACAGAAACCCAGGCAATCTTTAGCGTAGGTCTTCTTGTTTTCGCCATCTTTACAATAATTGGTGGACGACTACAGATAAAACTTGGACCAATGAAAGTTGCTTTAATCGGAGGCATACTGCTAGGATTAGGGTATATGCTTGCCGGCTTTATTGGAGCAAGCTTCATTGGAAAACTCGTTTCTATTGGCATTATCGCTGGATCAGGCATTGGGTTGGCATATGTTGTACCAATAGCAACTGGAGTAAAATGGTTCCCTGACAAGAAAGGTCTGGTTAGCGGTCTTGCAGTTGCAGGTTTTGGTTTTGGCGCATTCATCTGGATTCTTTTAGCTAATCCACCAAGCATCCTAGGATTCAATGGACTTATTAGTAAACAAACTGGCGAATTTGCATATACTGTAGCCAACGTAGACAATGCATTTCTTATTTATGGCATCGCATTCCTCGCCCTTGTTGTTATAGGCTCACTGGTTATGAAAAATCCCCCAGCAGGATGGAAACCAGCAGGATGGAAACCCCCGCAAGCAGAAGCAGGTAAGAAATCTTTGCTATCGTTAAAGCCGAAAGAGATGCTAAAAACAAAAAACTTCTACCTACTCTGGATGATGTTCCTTATAGGTGCACTCGCAGGCTTAATGGTGATTGGTAACGTTCAGAATTTTGCAAAAAGTCCAACTGATGGCTTCGCCGCTAATGGATTTGGCACTCAAGAAGCAATAGATTTTGCAGTTATAGGTGCAGCTATTTGTCTACCAATTTTTAATGGCGCTGGAAGAATTATTTGGGGTCAACTCTCAGATCGAATTGGACGACAAAAAGCGCTAATAGCCATGTTTACATTCCAAGCAGTCACAATGGCAGCATTCTTCTATACCACATCAAATCCTATCCTATTCTACATCGTCGCCGCTTTGATTGGTTTTAACTTTGGAGGAAACTTTGCATTATTCCCATCCGCATGCGCTGACTCTTTTGGAGCCGAAAACCTCGGTCTTAACTATGGTTTCCTATTCACATCTTATGGAATAGGTGGCATCGTAGGACCAATACTTGCAGGCTTAGTTCAAGATGCAGGTCTAAGTTTCCTCTACGCATTCATCCCCGCAGCAATCATGTGCATCGTTGCAGCAGCAATAGCAGTATTATATCAAAGAAACACAGTAGGAAAAATCAACAAAAAATAAAAAGGATAAAATCCTTTTTTTCTTTTGAAGTTGTTTATGTAAATTTTGATTATGCTGTGGATTAGTCGCGAAATTAAAAAAATAAAAGTCAATTCACAGGTTTTCCTATAAATTGTGCCCCAGTTTACTTTTCTATTTCCCATGTTTTTCTATGAGGTACTCTACCCACTTTCTAATTTCAACTATGCCAAAGGCAAATAGAGCCACTAATAAAACGTAAACCCAATGTTCTAGCGTAAGCGGAACCACGTCAACCAACCAGGTAATAATTATATCACTCACAGCTGAAGAACAATACCATCCCAACTCCTATGAAGATGTATGGGTTTATCGTTAAGATCTTTTTTATATCCTTGAAGAAAGGCTGCTTATCTTTTTGAGCTTGGATACCATTTGCCCACTGAGCAAACACAACTGAGGTGAAGGTCACTGAAACAGCAATTTCATATGAATACCTTCCTAGTGATAATGAAAAGGAATAGGCAAACAAGACCCATTGTAAGGCCGAATGTAACAACTCTGAGTATTTGGGATCGGTCAAAGAAATGTTTTTCCGATTTTTTCGGAGGGCGATTCATAACGTCACCTTCTTCTTTAGTGAAGGGGAACGCTTTGTCTTGAACGCCATCAGTTACTAGATTTATCCAAAGTATCTGAATAGGAAACAATGGCAAAGGCAAAAAAGCAATTATAGCCAACGAAACAAGCAAAAGTTGTTGAATTGCAGTAGATAGAAGATAATATATCACTTTTCGAATATTATCAGCTATTACACGGCCCATCTTTATTGCTTCTACTATGATTTTCAATTGCTGTCCAGAATAACCATCTTTGAAACGCCTTTGGCTGCTTCTGTTCCTGACCCCATTGCGATTCCTAAGTCCGCAATCTTTAAAGCAGGAACATCATTTACGCCATCCCCCGTTACAGCCACTATTTCCCCGTTCTCTTGAAGAACTCTCACTATCCTGTGTTTGTGCTCAGGCAGGATTCTAGTCTAAAACAGTAGTTTTCTTGAGTTTTTCAAAAAGTTCCTTGTTATCGATATCTTCGATTTGCATTCCAGTTAGCAAATGATTGCCCTCTTCCCAAATTCCCACTTCTCTTGCTAATGTCTTAGCCGTCATGGATCGTTACTGTTTTCATAATGATTTTATTCCAGATTTCTTGGCAATTGAGATTGATTCTTTCATTGTTCTTTAGGAGGATCCAAATATCCTATAAGCCCCATATCCCGAGCATCGAATAACGCGCCATGACTGGACCCTTTCACCGACTGCAATACTCTCAACCATTTTCACCCATTTTGGTGAGCACTTTCTCAATTCTTTAATTTATCTGAGGTTATCGCCATTTTTTTGAGTTCTTCGTAAGCTTCTTTTACAAAAAGTTTTCGAGTTCCATTAACATTGTTGATTGTGGCCATTAACCTTAGCTTAGTATCAAATGGATAAGTCCATAGCGGTTGGTACCTGTTTCTAATTTCTTTAAAGTCCTCAACCCATCTGGCACACGCTACATCTATGGGATCTCCCTTTTTATCATGAGCCTCATTACAAAGAGCAACACCCACTTTGAGATTCTCTAAATCTAACGCATGGACTTCTTTAACCGCTAGTTTTCCTTCAATTATAGTACCTGTCTTGTCGGATGCTATTACAGTTGCACTACCTAATGTTTCCACTGATGGTAAATCCCTCGTCAGAGTTTTCTTTCTACTCAAAGCAAGAGCTCCTACTGTGACAACAACCGTTACAACCAATGGTAAGCCCTCGGGAACAGAAGAAACGAGTTGGGCAACTAAGGTGTATGCTATGTTTGAAAGTTCTCTGCCTTGTAAGAATCCGATTATTCCTACAATCGACAACAAGGACAACAATAGTATAATATAGCGATTGGTGAAGTACCTGATTGCCTTTGTCAAAGGGCTGATTGGAGAAGAACCTTTAGCTTTTTCAGCAATTGAAGCAAAATAGGTGTTAACACCAGTTTTCGTTACAAATCCTTTGCCCGAACCCCGGACAATTGCGGTACCCGTAAGAAGCAGGTTCTTTAGCTCATATGGAAGAGTGTTGGGTGGTAGTATGATAGAATGATCCTTTAAGACTGGAAGTGACTCTCCAGTCAGCGTTGATTCATCAACAGTAAGGCCTTTGCTATCAGATAATCTCATATCTGCTGTTATTAAGTCACCCTCAGAAATAGCTACGTAGTCACCAGGCACAAGTTCAGATGAAGGAATAATGAGTGTTTGCCCTTCCCTTATGACCTTAACTTTGCTTTCTGTGAGTTTCTTTAAAGCTCTTAACGAGGTTTCAGCTTTTAGCTCCTGCCAGAAACCTATAAGACTGTTAACTAAAATAATGAAGACGATCACTATGAAGTCCGTCCATTCACCCATTATAAGAGTCAAGAGGGAAGCGGCAAAAAGTATATAGACCAAAAAGTTCTTGAATTGCCTAAGAAGAATCTTTAACTTGCTTGTTTCTTCTTCCTCTAGGATATTTCTACCATATATTTTGATCCGATTGTCAGCCTCTGATTTTGTCAAACCTTCAAGTGATGTAGCTAAAGCTCTAGCAGTTTCATCAGCCGTTAATGATTGGGCTTTGTCTATACTGAACGCTATATCCGTTGAGGCTTCCTTTTTGTCAATTGGCATGCTTAAATCGTTTCCCTAATAAGTATCCAACCAACTGTTCGACATAAATTAAAAAAAGCTACTAAAAAGAATATTGGTTAGAAAACAATAATTAACCAATATTTCTACACGATAATTAATTTCTGTACCTACAGTTTTATTTGTTCAAGTTTGCTACCCTTTTCTAAAAGTGTACTCTAAACTAGGCCTCGCTCAATGCAGCATAATTATCGCTAATTTTCATTACATAATTCTTAACTATCACACTTAAATAAGAACGCTAAACTAATAATATTCCCGTATTTTCATGAGATTATTTATAATATTCATTATTATAGAGTTACCTTCACTATAAGTTATCAATCAACTAAACATACATAATAATATAGACCCTGATTTTAAAGAATAAGAATAAAAAAGCCGACGAAAGGTTCATAAGTCATTGGGTCTTTTTCCTAACGGCAATAGAGTCTCCAAATTCACAGTTAAACACAATCACTCATAATCCCCAAGGGAAAATGGGCATGTGTGAACTGAAAAGGTTAAAATACTCGAATAGAGAGGTGAAAAGACATGGAAAACATATACGCAGCAATGCTCCTTCACAAGGCAGGAAAACAAATAGATGAACAGTCAATAACCGCTGTTCTTACAGCAGCAGGTCTAACAGTTGATGCAGTACAAGTTAAAGCACTTGTCGCCTCACTCAGCGAAGTTAACATTGATGAAGCAATCAAAGCAGCACCAACCATGATGGCAGCAGCTCCAGTAGCAGCACCAGCAGAACAAAAACCAGCAGCCGCAGCACCAGAGGACAAGAAGAAGAAAGCTGAAGAAGAAAAAGCCAAAGAAGAAGCAGCTCTCGAAGGATTAGGCGCCCTATTCGGTTAAATAAAAAGCCCAATATCCTATTTTATCTTTTCAACCCATATTCACAAAATTTTTTGTTTTCATATTAACATAGATCATTCTACGTATACGTACTTGAGCAATTAGCAAGAAATCGAAACAAACCAACGCTTATGCTCAATTTATAAAATAATTAAAAAAGAAATGTCAACTCATTGAGGTACAGAGGGGAGCACCTGATTTTCAGCGGGGATTTTATGTTTTCGAGTAAGTAGCATCTTGACGGCAATTGTAGGCAACCAACCAAGTAGGATAGGTAGGGTAGCAGGCAGGGCTTTAGTGGGTAAGTAATTGTACAGTTCAGGATTGAGTAGGATAATTTCGAATAATCCGAAAGATATCGCCATGGTTAGCAACGAGATGATTGCAGTTTTTTTGTCAAACTTTTTCCAAGTCTGAGTACCTAATATACCTGCAAAGAAGAAATCACCCAATCCCAGACGCATAATGAGAATGCCCTTGGTTGTCATGATAAAGGGGATTGTGGGAAAAGCAACCAACACAGGTAATCCCAATCCAGACATTGCATTTGCCGCCTGAACCATGGTGCCTGTAACCCAGACTAAAACAATGTCTAATCCAGTGAGGAAAGCAGCAAATAAGAAAACAGTACGCCAATTAAACATAGAACCTAAGTAAATGACAATTAGCATTGCAAAAATTATACCATACACATCAAGCAGATATGGAAACCAAATATCAGTTCCACTAAAGAAGGAGAAAAGCAACAAGAACAATGCGGGAGATAAAGCGGCAATATACCATTTCTGCTTTGTATTTGGTTTTTTCTGGGCATAGATTAATATGAAAAATGAACAGACCGCTAAAGCAGTGAAAGCTATTGTTCCATAAAGTCGTAATTCTTCAGGCAATATACCTAAGTAGCCAGCGATTCCCGCCAATATGCTTGCAACCATAAAACAGCCACAGTAAAGTGTAATTCGTTTAGGGCGCATATCGGAAAAGGCGTAAGAAACTGTAAACAGCAGAGATGAATAAGAGAATAGGAAAACAGCCATAATCGCCATACTGGGTATAAAAATAATAATAGAAACCGCAACCGCAATCATAGCAACCATCAAAGCAACATCGCGGTTCTGAAATTCACGATCTTCCACAGTAGCTTTGAGTTTTGTTTCAGCTTTAATTCCCAGGAACATAGCTGCAAGCGTAACAATAAATAGTATGGCAGGCATTAAGATGTCAAAGTACATAAAACCAGATTCAACAAACAGGCATTTAATCCTTTAGCTAAAAACCCGCCAACAGGACATTTTGAATTATATCCAAATTTTGGCTATTTCTAAAGGCCAAATAAGCTGATGATAAATCTTCAAAAACTTCAAAACGCATGGAGAAATACCGCTTCATTTTTAAACTAGCATATATAGCCAGCAGTATACTATATTATCGTCGGGATTTTCAAGAAAGAGTCTTCCTGCTCAAATTGACTCATGCTTTTTCAAGACCATTCTGGCAAACAAGATGAGGAAGTTAAAAATATTTGAATCACAAAAACCCAATGATAATCGAATATCTTGCTCTTCTTTCAGTAAAAAATAATGTCTATATTGCTGAACTTTATCAGGCATTAGGTACGGCAAGAGAGAATGGAAAAGCAAAATGCGAGGAATTATGCATTGAATACCGCGGTAAGGTAAAAGACCAAACTATTTTTCTAATCACAAAAGATAACAAGATTGTAGCACAGTTTCGCGTTGATGAAAAATTTCTGTATCAAACAAACTTATGCTTCGAAAACTGGATGGACACACCCAAGATACGTAGACAAATGGCAAAACAAAATCCCACTGCCTCCTTTTCAACATTAATTCAGAACCTGCGACATGGAATGAAAAAAGTTAATGTAGAAGCCGAAGTTCTCGAAGCCCAGAAACCCCAACTAATCCATACACAATATGGAACTAACGTTATGTTAACGAATGCTTTAATAGCAGATGAAACTGGAAAGGTTAAACTCTGCCTTTGGGGCGATCAAATAAAGTCCGCGGATGTGGGTGATTTCATTAAAATCAATAATGCTTCAGTACGTACCTTTAGAGGTGAAAGGCACCTAAATCTAGGAAGAACCGGAACTCTAAGCGTTATACGTAGTAACCTCGCTAGAACAGAGATTCAATCTCCATGCTTATCAAAAAATCCAATTTACGCTTAGACTGGAAGAATGAAAACCAAAATCTGCAAAACAACATAATGCAATCTCTAAAAATGTCCTTTTAAAGGCACAGAATTAAGTCTTGCCGATATCATCCTAATATACTCGGCCGATTACCTTTATATAGATTAGAATTCTTAGAGGAAAGATAAATCAACTATCCATTTTGGGTTTGCTTTTTCTTCGAACTATTCTGATTGGCAAGTGTGGTTGCTCTGGTAAACACCATTTGTAGGTGCTGAAAATGGGTAAAAGAAAAGTTACAAATGAAGGAAAACTTGATCAAATGATTTTGCCATCAAAGAACGATGTACTAGGGGTAGCTGTAAAAATGCTTGGAGCCGACAGAATAATGGTTAAATGCCAAGATGGAAAAGACCGCCTCTGCAGAATTCGAGGAAAACTGAAAAGACGCGTATGGATAAGAGACGGGGATATTGTTTTGGTTTCACCTTGGGATTTTGAATCAGAATCCCGCGGAGACATTTTCTGGAGATATAGACAAAACCAAATTACCTGGCTAAGGGACAAAGAATATCTAACAATGTAAAGATAGAGATGAGCACAAGATGTTTATTTTAAAATGCATAAACTGTGGAAATACCTTCAGAACCGAAAACGTTGTACAGGGCAAATTAGTTACTTGCCCAATTTGTGAAGCAGAGTACACATTATTAGTTGGAGAAGGAAAAATAAGGCTAAAAGAATTTATATTTGAAAATGATGAATCCGCAGACTATTATTCCGTCAAAAAAGCGTAATTTTCTTTGAATAGATTTCTTTTTTACCGATTTGTTTCACAATGTTTAGAGATGTAAAAAGGAGTTAAAGTGGAGTAGAATTTGTTTTTGTTTTGCAAGTTGAGCATATTTTAGTTTGATACTTTCCAAATTTCTTAGGTGAAAATACATGCCCACAACGAATACATGGAATCGTGTTTTGCTTAGGTTCAAGAATGTCTACTCTTTTTTGGAGCTCAGTTTTTACTTCAGAATCTGCTTCATGCTTAAGAGCTTTCTTCAGGAGTCTTTTGGCTAGCGGTAGACTTTCTTCGCCAAAAAGTTTTAGATAAGCACTTGAAGACTTGTTGGTTGGACTCAACTGAGGTAGAACACAAACAAAATTTCTTGGATATGAAGACGCCTTATCTAAGTCAACTATCGCTAACACATAGTCTTCCTTATACTCTGAATGTCTGCTCGTATTTTTCTTTGAAATGTAAAGTTGCAAATTCATAACATCACGTAAACGGTACCAACACACATTCTGCATTGATTAGCGTACTTCACCTTACAGTAGCGATGCTTAAAAACACATTAGCATAAAAATAACAAAAAAGACAAACCAATCCCCCGCCTTGAAGCCTATTTTGTCAAAAACCCCTTAACTTTGAATGATTTCTTTTGTCGTGTTTATAAGCGCCAAGGAATATTTCTCTGTTGAAGAGCTTCTTTTATCCTCTGGGCAAACCTATCGAATAACTGGACCTTTTCAAAAACATTGAGGTAGAATAAAATATGTGTATATTACGAGCAGGCTTAGTGAAAAACTGCAGAAGATGCAAATCATCCGTTAGAACTAACTGCACTTTCCGAAAGAAAACCACAAAGAAAGTCTTTGCATCCGTCAAGAAGAAAGGCGAATCAAAAACAGCAACAGCCTAACCAATTGCGTATTTGCTGCTTTGCAGCCACCCTTTTTTAATCATTTTTAATAAAAATAATTTTAACAACTATTATTGGGTTAAAAATAATTAGACTAGTGCGCCGTCACATGACGCTGGTTGTCAAATTATAAAAAGTTAAAAAAGGATATTTTTGAACGAATTTAAGATCCTAGCTTATTTGCTTAGTATCTTCGTGGTGGTCTTCGTTTTGCATAACATTCGCGACAGTAAACTGGCCTGCTACCGTCTGGCTTGAATGGAACTTCACATTCCTTTCCGCAGTCAGAGCAAGTTGCTTTGTGCGACTCTCTAGGATAGGACATTTTCTTTTTCACTTCCTGTTATATTCGGTGCAAAAACAAGTTTTGCACATGCACCATTCTGCGTTCTACGCTTTAAACTTATCCGTTCCAATATTTAGTTTCTGTTCTGCTCAAAGTTCTCCCCACCATAAGAAATGTAGAAAGCACCATCAAGGGCGAGCACGTTTAAATGCAAGTGAAACTTTAAGAAGGGAGTAATACGGTGAAGAAAAGTGTCTCAACTAGTAGAAGCAAGAATAACCAATTACCGCATAGGCATTAGAACTCAAATGTCAAAAGAAATACTCATCCAATTCTCCGCCGACTCTGCAACCCAATTAGGCGCTTTGGTAGGGAAGAAAGTGGTTTGGAAAAATGGAAAAAAGAAGCTTATCGGAAAAATAGTTGGCTTACACGGCAAAAATGGTATGCTTAAAGCGAAATTCAAGAAAGGTGTACCAGGACAGGCAATAGGTCAAACTGTTGAATTAGTCAACAGCTAATCAGCATTTTTCCACATTATTTTAGTTTCCTCAAATTTCCCAAATTGAAATCAACTAAAGCCAATTAATTTCTTAATTAAAAATTCTGTTACAGGTTTAATAGAAAGTTCCTTATGAAGCAAAGTAGAATGGTTTATTTAGGTTATACTATTTGGGTTTTTCTTCATCCAATCTTGCGCAAAGGCATAGGCTTTAGATTCACTTGCGAACTCGGGTGAAATCTTTTTGCCTTCGGTTTCGCCTGCTTCGTTTGGCATGAGCCATACTGCATATTCTGTTCCAAATTCTTTCTTTTTGATTGTAATTGTCTGACCAGTGATTTCGTTCTGGAATCCTCTGTTGTGGCTCATTTTTCGCCAGCCTTCCAATGTTTTCATAAACTGCGCCTCATGAAACAAACTAATTCATTTTTCTAATTAATTTCTTATTCGATTGCATGGGAGAACTTTTGTAAAGGTTTATTGCGCTCATCCATCTTCTGCACTTGTCCATGGTCTCTGCGACGCGCCCATGCTTGCTTGGGTTCAAAACCAGTTGAACCGCTGCTTGGGGTGATTTGGGGTTTGGAACGGTGAGTAGCGAAACAATCTCGACAATAAACAGGCTTACCTTGAGCAGGCTTGAATGGAACTGAACATTCTTTACCACAACTAGTGCATTTTGCTTGAAACATAGTCTTTTGCATCATTCTATTCACCTCTATTATTCTGGAAGGTAATTGAAAAAGAAGATTTCCAATTATCAATACTTTAAACTACCCAAGGTAGACATAAAGGTTGCCATGCATTACAAACAATCCAATCATAACTTTACAGGTATGCAAGCCAGTAGGAGTCTTAAAACAAAACTCATCTATATCTCTAAAGAAATGGGGATTAACAGTAACACAAACAAAAAAGAGGTTTACTTTTAAAAGTCATATTGCACGTTCAGAATGGCAAGGGTGGCAAGGAGTGCTTCTTCGGTTCTGATGGTTTCGGTTCCCTGATTCGGCACTGTATTAATCAGAAAATCAACCATACTGTTCAAATCGGCGCCTTCTTCTTCTGCAATCTCATGCAGACCTTTTGTAGGTGCCCCGAAGAGTATGAGAATGTTGTTTGCTTTTTTCCATCTTTCACCTAAGGGTTTCAAGGAATCTTGGAAGCGTGTAGCGAATCTGGAGGTACCTATTTTTAGATCGAATTGTTGACTTTCTAAAAGTTTACTTAGTGAACGACGCTCCGTTGAAACACTATAACCCCAATATACCGGAATTTCAGCGATATCTACAAGCTGAACTTCAACCTGTCCAGAAAGTCGAGTGATTTTTATCGTTACCCGTTTGTTGATAGGAATCTGAGTGTCTTTTAGTAGCACTGGACGCTCTGATCCAATGTCTACCAATGTTCCCTCTTTGGTTTTTGACACAGTTACGCCTTCGCGGTAATCCCCAACATGCAGATCTTTGAATTTACCCTGCAAAGGATGATGTGGTGTACGTAAAGGAGGTAAAATTCCGGCACATTGTAATTCAGGTTTGAGTTCAAACAGACGCTTGCGCAGATACTGTGGTGTTTCCATGTACTTAAGCAGTGTAACTATGAGGTCTAAGTCGCTTTTTTGATTAATTTTTGGGCTATCAGCATAAACTATAACTTCGTTGACTTGAAATATTGCGGCGGCTCGTCCCACGACCCCGATCTTCGCGGTTTTCTCACGAAGATGAGGAGTATCCGAAATCATAGAGGCAGGCACGGCGATAGCTACATATTTTGTAACCATTTAGCTTCATCCATACAGAGAAACTTCAGACTTATTTTGTTTGGTCAATTTATACACACAAAAATCAAATATAAACCTGCACACAATTGTTTAATGGGAGAATAATTGTCAACCGATATTCTTGATAAACCAAATGAAATGGGTAGAATCGATAAAAGCAATATGCTTTCTCTTTGCACTCAAGCCGCAAAACATTACACAGAGTCAGCCAAAAACTCAGAAAAAATCAAGTTCACTTATCCAGAACCCAAAAATATCATCATTTCAGGAATGGGAGGCTCAGCAATTGGAGGCGAACTCCTCAAAGACTATACGCGCAGCACAGCTAACGTGTCTATCGAAGTCACTAGAGAGTATCATTTACCCGCATACGCAGACAAAAACAGTCTGGTAATTTTAGCAAGCTATTCAGGAGACACAGAAGAAACCCTTAGCGCATTTGTTGACGCAATCAACCGCAAATGCATGATTTACTGCATAAGTTCAGGTGGAAACCTCATCAAATATGCCAAGAAACTAAACATCCCGCACCTACAAGTTCGCGGAGAAATGCAACCTCGAGCTGCGTTGCCACATATGGTCGTGCCTATGATTAAGTGTATGGAAAAAATTAACATGGCACCAAAAGCATCCGAAGAACTTGCGGAAACAATCAAACTCATAGAAAAAATAAGCAAGGATAATTCTCCAGAAAAACCTATAAGTGAAAACTTTACAAAATCAATAGCCGTAAATCTAAACAAAACTGTACCAGTGATTTATGGTTCAGGGATTTACCGCGGTGTAGCTTTACGCTTTAAACAACAGTTGAATGAGAATGCAAAAACACCGGCAAAATGGGAATATTTTAGCGAGCTGAACCATAACGAGACTATGGGTTGGGAACAAGTTAAAAAACTCGCAAAATACTTCGCAATAGTACTCATAAGAGACAAAGCTGAACCGTTGGAGATTAGCAGTAGAATCGAAATCACAAAAACGCTAATGCACCCCAACATGCCAAAGATACTTGAAGTATGGGCACAAGGTAAAACAAATCTAGCAAAAATGCTCTCAACAATTCTAATTGCAGACTTTACAAGCATATACTTAGCATTACTGCGAAATTTAGACCCAACTCCAGTAAACACAGTCACTACGATGAAGGAAAAAATTGAACAAAACGGAGTAAAACAGAAAATACTCCGTGAATTAGAAAAAATTGCCGCTAAATAGCGGTTAAATATTTTCCGCTACAAAACGCTTGAATGCTTCTTCTGCAGCTACCAAAGGCATCATTTGTGGTGGACGTTTGAAGAGGTATGCACAGATTGGTTCTATGGCACCTTTTTGTTTCTTATTAGGGCCAGTTTCATGGCTCTTATTACATCGAAGAGTACACTGCCAGCATTTGGTGCATCTACAGTGCAGAATTTAAGGTCAATTTGCATTGGTGCATCACAGAAGTAGGTTCCGCGAATCCAGAAGTAACTATCACGTTTGTTTTGTAGAAAATCCACAAAGTCGGTCGACCCAGCCACTACCTCAGTTTTATAGGGCAATGATGAAGCGACTGCTTGAGTTTTTATTGTACGTTTAGTATCACGCGACCGCTCCATTGTATCCATAGATTCAGTACCACCGCCAACGTCCAACTGATATGTTTCAGTAATTTTCACTCCACTTTGGGAAAGCAACTGAAGCAAAGTTTTATGCAAAGCAGTTGAACCAACTTGGTCCACAAGATCATCACCAACAAGAGGCAATCCGGCAGCATCAAACCGTTTAGCCCATGTTTGGTCGCTGGCGATAGAATTAGGAGTAGCATTCACAAAGCCACACCCTGCATTCAATGCTTGTTCGGCATACCATTCTGAAGCTTTTGTAGCACCACTTGGAAGTAGATTAATTACAATTTCTGCTCCTGATTGTTTGATTATCTTTGTAACATCGGAGTCGACTAATTTACTTACTTGCACAACCGTTTGAGCAGATTTACCTACACCATCAAGCAAAGGACCTTTTTGAACAACTATACCTGTTTTTGGCACATCGGCAACTTTTGGAGCATTATTTGGCTTAGCAAAAATTGCTTCAGAGAGATCTTTCCCGACTTTACGGTCATCTATATCAAAAGCTGCCACAACCTGGATATCTTTAGGAGTTAAACCACCCAGAGTTGGATTGCGTAAGCCAACAAACTCTTCCTTCTTTTCGAATTTGCCGTAATATTGTAAGCCTTGGATTAAGGCTGAAGCGCAGTTTCCCACGCCGATTAACGCGACTTTTGTTTTTGGCAATTTTTCGCACCTTATATTGATTTCTATCTGCATTTGCCTTATAAAAGTCTACGTCTCTACACAGTCTAATGAATCTTGTTTTATGTCTAAATAGGTGCCTCAGAATTAAAGTATGGAATCATAGCAGGAAAAACCGAATCGAATTAGATTCCCGCTCATACTGACGTGATATCATCATAGGCACCCTTCATAAACCATTTTTATAGCCTAGTTCTAAACTTAACGTAACAGAATCTACAACGATGAACCACTATATCAATAATCACGCCAGGCAATAGCCAATTTTACTATCCAATATCCATAAAATAACACACGAACAATATTTTGCATAAAAAAGCCAATTATAGAAGCATCTAGAAGAGGAAAACTCTAAAGCGACAGATAACTCTCAAAAGGGAGTACTTTTAGAAAAGATGTTGTGTTGTCTGTTTTTTTGTATCAGACTACCTTTAAGCAAGATTGGATAAGCTTGTTGCTCCTGAGGCGAGGAGTATGTACGCAGAAATAATTGTAGATTGTCAATCTAAAACAGATCAACCAAACTGCGAATACTGCATAGCAAACAGAACATGCCAACTTCGAAAAAGTTTTGAGAAAAACAATAAAATAAAAACGCTGATAACTACCGAAGCAGCTATAATGAAATTAGACATCAGTTAGCTACAATGCATTAGTAAGCTTTAATTTCCAAGCAGTATTTAAGCAGTAAAAGGGTCGGCTAAAAAATTGAACGACGAAGTCAAATCTGACAAATCCCAGTGCGATAAATTCACGGCAATAAATGAATTGGCAAGACGTAGAGGTTTTTACTGGAACTCTTATGAAATTTATGGTGGCGCAGGAGGATTTGTAGCCTATGGACCTTTAGGGCACTAGATTAAAGCAGAATATCGAGAATAAACTCAGAGAATTATTTGTAACACAAACTGGCATTCTTGAAATGGAATCCTCAGTCATCACACCCGGTCGAGTCTTTGAGGCATCAGGTCACGTTGATCATTTCAAGGAACCCATGGTGGAATGCGTCAAATGCAACAAACGCTTCCGCGCAGACCACTTGCTTGAAGAATATGCAAAAATATCATCCATAGAAGCCGAAAAAATGACCCTTGAAGAAGTTAAAGAAGCAATCGAGAAAAATAATATAATCTGCCCTGATTGCGGCGGTGGCTTTAGAGCACCACAACTATTCTTAACCATGTTTGCAACAACTATTGGTCCATACTCCGGAGCAACAGGCTACGGTAGACCTGAAGCAGCTCAAGGAATATTTGTGGAGTTCAACCGTTTATACGCATCAGCACGAGAAAAATTACCCTTTGGAGTAATCCAAATTGGCCACGCATTACGCAACGAAATTTCACCCCGCCAAGGACTAATCCGACTAAGAGAATTCACTATATGTGACTTAGAATTTTTCTTTGACCCAGAAGCCCCAAAATGCAACCTACTCAAAGAGGTAGAGAATGAGACGCTACCAATAGTTTTAGCTGAAACAAGAAAGAACAACAGAGAAGAACCAACTATTGTAACAGTAAAAGAGGCACTTGACAAAAAAATAGTGCGATTAGAATGGCAAGCCTTCTTCATGGCAATGGCAAAAAAAATGCTAACTGAAATAGGCGTACCAGCAGAAAAGCAACGATTCATAGAGAAACTACCCTGGGAGAAAGCCCATTATTCAAGCCAAAGCTTCGATCAAGAAGTACTTCTTGACCGTTATGGTTGGACAGAAGTTTCTGGCCATGCCTACCGAACAGATTTTGATCTGAATTGCCATACAAAAGCAAGCGGTGTAGATCTACGTGTTTTCAAAGAATATGAAACCCCTATAGAAACCGAGCAGTTAGTAATTAAGCCAAACATGGCAAAAATGGGTCCAGTATTCAAAAAAGAAGCAGGCAAAGTTGCTGAACTACTTTCCAAAACTAATCCCGAAACTGTTTCTGCTTCCTTGGAAAAAGATGGATTTTTTATGGTTGAGAATTATAAAGTGCTATCTGAGCATATACAAATTGTTTCGCAGAAGGTTGTAGAGCGCGGCAAACGCTTTATTCCCCATGTTGTTGAACCAAGTTTTGGCTCAGACCGACTTTTCTATGTCGCGCTAGAGTATGCATATCAAATTAAAGATGACCGCGTAGTCATGCGTTTTCCACGAGGTATCGCACCTACCCAAATCGGTATTTATCCACTGATGAGCAAGGATGGATTAGCTGAAAAAGCAACTGAAATCCAAAAACAACTAGCACAAGAAGGATTTACTGCCGAATTTGATGAAGCAGGTTCTATAGGTAGAAGATATGCACGTGCTGATGAAGCAGGTGTCCCCTTAGGCGTTACTATAGATTATGATACACTTAGCCAAGGAACCGTGACTATACGTGACCGTGACTCGTGGCGTCAAGTCAGAAGCAAAATTAAAGATTTGCCAGAGCTCTTGCATAAATACTTCCAAGGAAAATTAGCGTTTGAGAGCTTGGGCATTTTATTAGAATCCAAGGACTAGCTTTTTTAATAGTCCTGCACACTACAAATTATTAAAATTATTGAAATTAAGGGATGGGAACAAAGTTTGGTACTTCCGGCTGAAACAGAAGAGCGTGTGAAACGTAAGGCACTTAATGCTTGCCAAGATAACCTACGTAAGGTGTTGGAGGTCACCAGAAAGATTCCTCAAATGGCTGAACACTTCGCAGTTGGCGACAAAAATGCAGCCAGACAGCTCTTTAGCGAAATCAAAAAAGGCGAAGAAGAAGTCATCAAAGCCAGACAAATGGTTTCACAAGAATTAGCAGAAATAGGGGCTATACTCATCAGCCGAGAGGACTTCCTTAGATTCACTAACCTAACAAGCGAAATTGCTGATTTTTCCGAAGGAATAGCTTTTTACTTAGTTGAAATAATGGAACACAATTGGATCGTCCCTGCGGACGTGAAAAAAGATCTTCAGAAACTCGCTGACGCAGTTCTTGAAACAATACTTAAGCTCAGAGAGACTATGATGGTCCTCAGTTATGGTTCAACAAAAACTCTTGAGAAAGCCAAAGATGTTGAAATTGCCGAAAGAATCGTGGATGACTATTATCGCGCATTAGCCATAAAAGTTCTAAGCAGTAAAATAGATTTGCCGGCAATGTTGATAATGAAAGATGTCCTGCAACTTCTGGAAAATTCAGCAGACAAAGCGGAAGATGCCGCGGATGCAGCAAGATTGCTTTCATTTGTGATGTAAAACTTGGTAGCGAACCATATGCCCGACAAAATCAAAGTGGAATTGCTAGAAAACTTTCTTGTTGTTTGGAATCCCACAGAAGGTTCGCAACTCTATAAAAACGGGTACTATGGTAAACCCTTAGGAATTGCAAAACCGAAAATACCCGAGTTTACAGTTCCACTAATTTTAGATTTAATGGAAGGTGTTTATCTTACCGAAAAAGATCAAATTTCGATTTATGAGGGGTCAGAGAAACATAAAGTTAACTTGACTCGGCTACGTCAGAAAGCCAAGGCGTTATACGAGGAATTTGAAGAAAAATATGTAGTTTATCAGGATCTACGTGAAAGTGGATTAATCGTTACTCCAGGTATAAAGTTTGGATGCGATTTCGCTGTTTACAAATATGGACCAGGTGTTGAACATGCGCCTTATATGGTCTCTGTCAAAACTTCCAAAGCGGATATCTCAGCTACTGAAATCGTGAAAGCGGGACGCCTGGCTACAACTGTACGCAAGCGATTCATTATCGCTGTGCCAGGATTAGGAGAAGAAAAAGTAAAGTATTTAATTTTTAAGTGGTTTAAAGCATAAAAACTTAAATTTAGTTTGAAGTCAAAATTTGGTTTTTGAAGTCTCCGTTAGCATGTTGATGCGGATAAATCTTTGTTGCAGTTAAACTGCTGCCTTCAGTTATTGTCACATCATCCCCGATTACTGAGATTTCACAAACCTTTGTGGGTTTTCGACAGCTTGAAGATACCGTTGTATGCCGACCAATGATGCTATCACGAATTTCGGCGTTTTCACCTATTGTAGCACGATCCATAATAGCGGAGCCTTCAATGACTGCACCCTTACCAATTCGAGTATAATTATCGATACAAGAATTGACGATCCGGACCCCATCGTCTATTTGACAGTGTCTTCCAATAAGAACCGCACCCTCAACCTGTATTTTACCTTGTTTAATTCTTTGGATGGTAGCCATTCTCTTCTTTTCAGAGTCACTACTTTCACCTTGCACCCAAATGGACTTATCCGGGTCTATTCTTCCACCAAAATCAGTTAACATGCTGAAACCACCGTTAAGCAGGTGTTTCATAGCGTCTAAGTAATTTCTTGGTGTACCCACATCAAACCAGTTACCCTTCAACGTATAACCGTACACTGGACGATCAGTCTGGGTGAGGTAAGGTATGAAGTCGTATCCAAAGTCCAAGCGTTTCTTTTGTTCAGCTGTCTCTTTGAGAGATTTCTCTTTGAATATCTTTCTTGCTTCAGGGGAAACCACGTATAGACCAGTATTTGCAAGGTTAGTTGGGGCATCTTTGGGTTTAGGTTTTTCAACAAAACATCGAATTCGATTATTTTTATCTATATCGGCTATGCCTAGGCCTTCAACATTGTCTACTGCTCTGAGTACGATCGTCATGGCGGCACAGTTTTTCTGATGAAATTGCATAAGTTCTTTTACGTTAATATCAAATATGTTATCGCCTTGAACCACCAACATCGGGCTTTTTATCTCGTAATATTCCATATTAATTCGGGCAGAGTCCGCGCTTCCAAAGTCATCTACATTAGGCTGATATTTTATGTGAACACGAGGTTTAATGTTGTATTTTGCGCTAAAGCCAATACCAGATTCGAAGTAATCATAAAGGTCGCGGTAGTTTGTGTACCCTTTGACCCCAAAGATAATATGACGAATCCCTTGGTTAGCAAGCTGCAATAACGCAAATTCAACTATCGGTCTGTTGAGAAGACGTAAACAAGCTTTACTTGTTTCAGCTGTAAGAGGCAAAAGACGAGTAGCTTTTCCACCTACAGGGATTATAACTCGAATTCTATCAGGAGCATAAGTATCACCTAACAATGGCGCATATTTATCGCTCAAATAGTTCACCCATAAACGGACCAACTATAACAATTGATGTTGTTATAACTTTCGTTGAAAAATTGAGTCCGAGTATAGAAGTCTACAGATAATCACTTAGCACTCTAATGAATTATATTCGCTCAAGTTCATTCTTTAAAACTACAGCATTATTGTGTACTATATCTCTAGATGAATAAATTAAGGTTAGTACACAATGTATTTTTTCTAATTGCTTGATTTGAGTTATTAGATCCTTTTTTTCTGAGAGTTCTTTAATATATTTCTCTTTGAACGCAGTCCATCTTTCCGGGTTGTGACTAAACCATTGTCTTAGTTCTTCGCTTGGACCGATATCTTTTAGCCATAAATCGAGAGCTGCTTTTTCTTTGGACATGCCACGAGGCCAAAGGCGATCAATGAGAATTCGAAAACCATCTTCAGCTATAGACGGTTCATATACTCGCTTTAACTTAATCAAAAATATCATAATTATCTATATTGTGCGTATTCTTATATTTTTCCGCTCCACATGCCATTATGACTTAAGAAATCTATGCTATGGTGAATCTTTATAGCTTCAGAGTCAAAAATAATGGATAGAGAGAAAGGTTTGAGAAGGGATGAACAAACTCGAGGGATTTGTGCGGTTAACGCGACCGCCTAACTGCATAATGATGGGATTCGCAGTTGCAGTAGGGGCAATTTTAGGCTTTTCCCAGCTTTCTGATTTTTCCTGGTTTAGGGTTTTCTATGGAGCATTGACAGGAATTTTTTTAACGGCAGCGTCTATGGCTCTAAACGATTATTATGATCGGGCAATTGATGCAATAAATGAACCCGCACGTCCAATCCCCAGTGGCGCAGTTACTCCCAAAGAGGCACTATTCTTTACTGGAGTACTCTCCGTAGTAGGATTTGGATTTGCATTTTTCACAAGTTTAGTCTGTTTTGTGGTTGCGGTAATCGCTTGGTTTATTCTAATGGTTTATGTTACAGTTGGAAAACGGAGTGGGTTGCCAGGCAATTTTCTTGTCAGTGCTTGTGTTGCAATTCCATTTCTCTATGGAAGCTTGGCTTTGTCAGATTTGGTTCCTCTGAATGTTTTGCTCTTCGCAGCTATGGCTTTTCTTTCTAATACGGGCAGAGAAATCACCAAAGGTATCGTAGATGTTAAAGGTGATTTAACAGAGGGCATAAAAACGTTAGCTGTTCGTTATGGAGAGAAGAAAGCAGCTATTACAGCAGTTATTTTTTATGTTAGCGCTGTTTGTTTAACGCCAATTCCATTATTGCTTGGTTTGGTTTCGGTTTGGTTTATTCCATTCGTTTTAGTAACGGACGTGGGGCTTGTTGTTTCATCATCAAGTTTGCTAAAAGATTACTCCCGTGAAAGCGCGCGAAAAATTAAGAAACTAGTGCTCGTTTGGTTTATAATTGGCTTGTTGGCATATGTTTTTGGCACTCTAAGGTGAGTACATGTCTGGTGATGAATTCGTCTTGAATTCAGCATTACTGGCCATATGTTATATGTATGTATTGATTATAATTTTTGTTGCAGGAAAATTACACCGTGTCCCCATTTTAGCTAAGTATTCACGTAAATTTTTGCACATGATGATAGGAAATTTGGTTTTCATTATTCCTTTTTTTACATTTAATTTGTTCCCGATGAATTTCCCATTCTTTGTTGCAGTTCCTTTCATACTGGTCACTTTTCTTGCATCGCCTTATTCACCATTAATTATTAGCCAAAAAATGAAGGGATTAGCGAATATAACTGAAAGAGGTCATCAGACTGGTCTTATGTTCTATGCCTTGTCGTACACGGTATTGGCAGCGCTTTTTTCATCGAAGCCCTATTTCATCGCGATAGGGATTTTACCAATGTCTTATGGGGATGCTTTTGCATCAATTATCGGCGAAAAATATGGCAAGAAGCATTATCTGTTTTTTGCTAAGAAAAGTCTAGCAGGCTCATTGGCAATGTTTTCAACGAGTTTTCTTTTCGTCTTAGGCAGTATAGCATTTATGTCGATACTTTATCCTTTTTCGATTAATAACATGTTAATCGTTGCGATTGGGGTAGCTGTAGTAGCCACTTTAGCCGAAGCATTCTCACCTTTAGGATTTGATAATATAACTGTACCTAGCCTTAGTGTCTTAACAGCGATTGCATTATTGGGAGGTTTCTGAGCTGGGATTTGTAGTTATAGATGGATTAGATGGCTCAGGAAAAAGTACTCAAGCAATATTACTCGCCAACGTTTTCACAAACAAAGGCAAAACAGTTTGTCAACGGGTTCATCCATCAGAAGATAACTTTTTTGGAATAGAATCAAA
The DNA here is from genome assembly GCA_963701765.1 of Candidatus Bathyarchaeota archaeon. Classification (GTDB taxonomy): domain Archaea; phylum Thermoproteota; class Bathyarchaeia; order Bathyarchaeales; family Bathycorpusculaceae; genus JADGNF01. The sequence continues at coordinate 257,061 of CAVPBD010000008.1, read as the reverse complement.
ACGATTTTTGTACGCTAAGGGAAAAAGCGCACATTTTGCAGCAGCTTTGTTCTATATGTTAGATGTTATTCGTTCTATTGCTCTTTTTTATTGGCAAAAATATGACTATACAATTTTTGTACGTTATTTAATGGGGACAGCATATCTACCTAATCCTCTACATAAAATCGCTTATTACTTCTTTACTTTAGTTGTACCCCGATCAGACAATATGTTTTTTCTTGACATCACTCCAGAGGAAGCATATAAGAGAATACAACAGAACCGAACCAACCAAGAAATGTTTGAAGACATAAAAGCATTAAGAAAAGTTAGATCAAAGGCACTTTCACTGACCCATATCGGCAAATGGAAAATAATAAACGCAGATAAACCAAAGGACCAGATAAATTTGGAGATTCAAAAACAAATTCAGCGAAAATGAAAGTATTTAATGTTTAACAAGATTGCATGTTTATGTTATTATCAATTCTTTGGAAATAATTTCTTTAGTTATAAATTGTTGCATAATTGTCAATTTTGAACCTCACATATATACATGCATGTTTTGCGTATGTTAAGAATACATAAGTACATTGTATACTGATTGACAAGTTTAGAGGATGTTAACATGTCTGAACGCTTTGCCAAAAAATGGGAAAGCAAAAGAGAAGAAAACTCATTCGTCGACACACTACGCGGATCAGTAAAACAACCACAACCACTTAAACCACGTTTAGACTACGCCGTCAAACGAATAGATCTACAAATCAATAAACTTGACCAAGCCAATGAAAGATTCACAACCAAAGACAAAGCTCTATTTGCCAAATTAGTTGATGCCTACGCAAAACATGACACCCCACGCGCTAACATATACGCAAACGAGCTAGCTGAAGTCCGAAAAATGGCTAAACTCACCATGAACGCGAGATTAGCTTTAGACCAAGTCGCCCTTAGAATGAAGACCGTAAGTGAATTCGGAGATATCGTCTCAACCTTAGGTCCAGCAATTGGCGTTTTACGCAGCGTCAGCGTTGGAATGGTAGGTGTTATGCCCGAGGCAGAAAACGAATTAGCTGACATTGGCAACATGCTAAGCGGCTTAATGTTCGACGCAGGCTCAGGCTCCGGAATGACTCTAAACTTTGACTCAGTAAACGAAGACGCTGCCAAAATCCTTAACGAAGCAGCAACAGTTGCAGAACAAAAAGTTAGCGCAAACTTCCCCGATCTACCATCAGGAATGCCTTCCGGCGCAGCCAATAACAAATCAAAAACCTAAACTTACTGCCTTCTCTTTTAGCAACTCTTCCAACTCTTCCTCTTTTTCTTTTTAAATTAGAAAATTTCAAAAGCGCGAACCCGCTATCTAAATATGAAACCATAAATCAAAATAGAGTAACGGTGAATGCCTAATAACCGATTCCAATACGAACCCCTATTTTGGCCTGACAGAAGCCGATTGGGAAAACCTATGCAACCGTTGCGGTAAATGTTGTATGGTTTCAAAAGATACTCCTTGCCAATATCTCACAGTATTAGCCGATAGAACAACTAGCTGTAAAATCTATAAAATTCGCTTAGGAACCAAAATAGGATCTGACATTGAATGTGGAGAAATAAGAGAGGCGGATTATGTTCCACATGAATGTGCGTATCGTAAGTTTTTTCCATTAAGACCCCCAGAACAGTAAAATTGAAAATTTAAAGAAATCAAGTCTTCAAAATTTTAAATATTCAGATTTTACATACCAAGGGGAGGAGGCGAAATAATTGGCAAAAAAAACAGGTACTGGAAAGAAAAATAGTACAGCACCGAAATAGTATCCTTTAGACCGCTACTAATCTACCCCATACGTAATTCATTTTTTCTCCATAGGAACAGCTCATAATAGTATAACTGAAAAAACTAAACCAATTCTTTGCATACGATGCAAAAGGTAAACTCTAATATAATAATTCAGCGTTTGATGTTGGGCATGAGCGAGGAAGATGCTTTCCCCAAAACGCAATCACTAAGAAGCCCATTTTTCTTGGCTCTACTCATAGCTTTCTTCGCTTCATCTTTAATCGGTGTCGTGGTTCCTCTATCCTTGATTGGTATAGCAGCAACGTATGAGATCTCTATAGGAACATCAAGTCAGATTAGCGCAGTTTCCTCCGCAGTTGGCGTTTTCTTTGCACTATTAATGTGCGTACTAAGCGTTCGATTCAAACACAAATCTTTGTTGCTTTTTGGCATATCCTGCATCGCCCTTTCAGCTCTCGGATGCTTCTTAGCCCCAACCTTTGATGTCATGCAACTTGTATTCTCTCTAAGCGGCGTCGGCGGAGTCATAATAGGCACAATAACCTATACTTTAATCGGTGACTTCTTCCCCATAGAAAAAAGGGGTAAAGCAATCGGTCTAATGGTAGCTACCACATCAGTTGCCTTTATCATCGGTTCACCCTTAACAAGCTATATCCTTACCTATGCAGGATGGCAGTCAGTCTTTCTATGGCTTGTTCTGCCGATTTCAGTTGCAGGTGTTCTTTTAGCATTGTTTGCCATACCATCAAAACTCCAACAACCCCCAACCAAAATAGTCTATCTAGACTGCTTCCGAGGAGTAATCATAGATAAATCCGCAATCGCCTGTCTAATTGGCTCAATGCTAATCACTGCATCAACGGGAATTGGCATATATATCGTAACGTTTTACAACAGCGAATTTGCGATGCCCATAACCTTTGGTGCTGCAATCATATTGGTCGGAGCAATAATCTCAGTTATCGGCGGTATGCTCTCGGGTCAGTTAATAAATTGGCGTGGACGCAAAAACTCAATTGCTATTACAGGAATTTTAGCAACTATACCTGGAACAGTCTTCGTTTTTATTCCCGACTTGTGGATTTCAGTAATCCTGCGATGCTTATCCGTACTATTTGGCACTATAACTATGACAGCTTTTGCTAGCCTATCTCTTGAACAAGTTCCCCAATTACGCAGCACCATGATGTCCCTAACTTCGGCAGTATTAGGAATAGGTGGTTTCATAGGCGTTATTGTTGGTAGCATCACATTAAACCTCTACAACTACCAAATCTTAGCCCTAATACTAGGAGTACTAAGTATCATAGCCATCACTATCATAATGATATGGACTAAAGAACCCACCAAACAACCTCTAGCTGCAAAACTCACATAACTAATCCTATGACATAGCATATACACGTGAGTAACTTTCTCTCAATTACGATTTACTTCAACAAAATTGGATAGACAAATTGTTCTAACAATTGGACTTATATGTTTCCTGTTTCGAATAATATGGACATTGGGAGCTTGAGTGATTGGGTCCAGCGCAGGAAGAGGAGACACAAATAGAGTATGCCCTTCGAGGCAAAGCTTGGAAAGTCTACTGGCATCTTCTAAAATGCGGTCAACCCCAAAGTGTTCGTGATGTCCAACGAGCTCTACGTTTTAGTAGCCCTAGTGTAGCCAATCACCATTTAGAACAACTGCGCGAATTAGGTTTAGTTGAGAAACAAGAGATTGGGGGGCATTATTTTCTTGTTGGCGAAGTGAAAATTGGCGTTTTACGCCATTATGTGAAGCTGGGAAAAGTTCTTTTTCCAAGGTATTCCTTCTATGCTGCGTTCTGCACAACATTTTATTTAGCTTACTTGTTGCTGTTTGTGCAGGGTTTAACCCGAGATAGCCTTTTTGGCATATTGTTTGGAGCCTTTGTATGCATAATATTTTGGTATGAAGCGCTTCGGGTATGGGCTATGAGGCCGTACTAAGTTTTAGAACAGGTTGTACTGAGGCTTAGCATAAAATAAACTCACACCTACGTATAGGATATAGGTGAACATTAATGGTTCAAAAAGAAATCAGAAAAAAAGCTAGAGTTTACGGTTTTGTCGGAATACTCTCTGCTATAATCATTGTTTCTATGATTTACAGCTTCGGCGCAGGCCCACAGATTCTATCGCCAAACCCTTCCCCACAGCCAAGTGGCTCACCAACAACAGAATTGCCAACAAATAACGCTCAACCATCAGCTATGCAAACTTTTTCTTCATACGATGAATTAAACGCTTTCTTAACAAACAATGCAAACGGGGGTTCATTTAATGCAATAACATCCGGAGATGGAAGACCAGTACCTATGCCCACAGCCGCTCCCCAGCCAGCAATAGGAGAATCCACAACAAGTCTAGATTCCTCTGGTAAAGCAATCGGTGAATATTCAATGACTAATATCCAAGTTGCGGGAGTTGACGAAGCTGACAGTGTGAAAACAGACGGCAAATACATTTACACAATAACTAACAACGTTGTATACATTTTAGATGCAGGAGCAACCAATCCACAAAATGCTAGAGTTATCTCCAAAATATCCAACAACAACACATATCTATCTGGCATTTACCTGAGCCAAGATGGCAATAGACTCGCTGTTCTTGGAAATAAGTACACGGACTATATTTCTGCTGTTGAAAAAGAGTCATCCTTAATTATGCCTCCTTACTGGAATAGCCCCTCAACCTTCGTAAGGGTTTATGATATTTCAAACAAAGCTAATCCAGTTATGGTAAGAAACTTTACGTTAAGTGGCAACTATTTCAACTCTCGAATGATCGGCGACTATGTTTATACAATAATCACTGAAAGTGTCTCTCTTAAAAGCGATGGAACCGCCAACCTTCCAATAGTCTCAACAGACATGAAGACAACTAACATTGACGCAACAAGAATATTTTATGTAAACTCTTTTGATAGCTATTACACTTACACAACTGTTTTCAGCATCAACATAAAAGATAACACACAAGCACCAAGTAACACAACCATTATGATGGGCGGAACCAGCGACATGTATGTCTCCACAAACAACATCTACGTAGTATCCCCAACATGGAGCAGCGAAAACCAGTACACAACCAACATTTACAGAGTAAGCATAAACCAAGCAACCCTAGAATTTGAGGCAAAAGGATCAGTTTGGGGCAACCCAATTAACCAATACGCAATGGACGAATACAACGGAAACTTTAGAATAGCAACCACCATGTGGTATACAGATAACGCAACCACAAAAGACGGTGCAGTCTTTAAAGTCAGCCGACAAATGAACAACATCTACGTACTAAACGCAAACCTCAATGTCATTGGAAAACTTGAAGGATTCAAAATGGATGAAAGCATTTACTCAGTCAGATTCGCAGAAGCTAAATGCTACGTAGTAACATTCAAACAAGTAGATCCATTCTTCGTCATCGATATGAGTAACCCAACCGCACCAAAAGTTACAGGTGAACTAAAAATCCCAGGCTACTCAAGCTATCTATACCCAATCGATTCTAACCACATAATAGGAATAGGCAAAGAAAACAGCACTCTGAAACTATCACTATTCGACGTCACAAACGTAAATGCACCTACAGAAACCGCAAAATACATCGTAAATGCCGACTACTCTGACTCATCAGCCCTCTATGACCCACATGCATTCCTGTTTGATGCCCAAAGACAACTACTAGTAATTCCAGTCTCTATCAATACTGGACGAATAATACCCTTCCTCACAACCGATGGCACCGCAGCAGAATCCAAAATTGCTGACAACTGGCAAGGTGTATACATATTTAACGTGAACTCAGCTAACGGCTTCACACTAAAAGGAAGCGTCGCCCAACTAGAAAAAGAAAGCACTCTATGGATAGAAAGAGCACTCTACATTGACAACACACTATACACAATATCAAATAGCAGAATACAGCTCAATAACATAGACAACTTTGCATTGCTAGCAAAAATCGATCTAAACTAAATCTCCCTTTCTCTATTTTTCTTTTTTATCACAATTTTTTCCTAAACAAAAAAAGAAATCTTGGAACATCTCAATGTCGTCTCCCAAGAGACGAACATTTCCAATTTAAGTTAAAACATAGTCCCAGCTTAAATAATTGTTTAACCCCATTTTAGTTCAATATGGGGATTTCCAACCAGCTTCGAGGCAAAAATTCTGTTCTAACGGGCAATTTCTTAATTCTAATTATCACATGGATTCTGATGTATTCTACACAACCCATTCCTGATACATACGCTAGTTTGTATTACTTGAGTTTAGGCGCAACTCCTTTCTTGCTGTCAGTTATGTTCTTTGCAGGTTCTTTAGCTATAGCGTTCGTGCAATTTCCAGGAGGTTATTTAGCGGATATACATGGAAGAAGGTGGCTAGTAGCTACGATGTCTTTTGGATTAGCATTAGGGTATCTTTTTTTCATTTTTGCGCCTTCATGGCATTTCATAGTTTTAGGTATGATCATGCAGAACTTGTGCTTGATTTACACTCCAGCGTTGATGTCTATAATGTTTGACTCGCTTGAACCAAGCAAAAGAGGAACGGGTTTTAACTTTCAAGCAGTTATTACAAGTCTAATTATGCTTCCTGCTCCAATAATCGCTGCAGCACTGGTTTTAATAGATGGCGAGTATGCATCGCCACAATCGGATTTTGGAATGCGCATCGCCTACTCAATAGTTTTAGTGGCATACATAATAGCAGCTTTCATTCGGTTAAAATTAAAAGAAACACTTGTATCCAACGGCGAGAATGGACGCCCAAAAATATTACAGGCATTCCGTGATTACCCCAAAGTTGTTCGCGAAAGCTGGCAAGTCTGGAGCAAAGTACCAAAATCAGCATACCATCTTTTTTTGACCACTATAGGTATAAATGGTTTAGTTTCTGGGTGCCAAATCTTCTTTGTAATCTACGCCACTGAAGTTCTAAAAATAACAGGAACACAATACGCGTTAATTATGGCTTTTATGTATTTGAGCATAGCCATTCCTGCATTACTAGCTGGATTTAAAATGGATACTATGGGTAGAAAAAAATTCTTAATTCTCGGATATTTACTATACATTCCAGCTATGCTACTTTTTGTAGTTGCAGATTTCTATATCCTGCTGGCAGTATTCTTCCTTTTTGGCTTAGGAAATATGCTACGGGTTAATAGTAGCCAAGTACTATTTGGTGACTTGATTCCCCGAGACCTGCGCGGCAAAGCAGTCGGTTTCTTACATTTCTTCCTATACTTTACTCAAGCATTTGTCTATTTGTTCATAGGATTTCTCTATTCGTATGTTGCACCACAATTGCCATTTCTTTTATTAGCCTTAGCTGCTTTACCGTTGGCTCTATTTGTATCATTCAAAATTTCGGAGCCATCAATTAAAGAAATATAGTCACCAAATAATTCACTTTGAGAGTTCCTGCGCTATTAACAATTAAAAAATTAGAAAGGCGTTTCGGGCAAGAACTTTTTGCACAAATAAAAAAATACGCTTCTTCCCTTCAGTTTAATTTTTAGTTTTGCTGAGGTATTTGTGTATACTATTTGCTGCGATTTTGCCTGTACCCATAGCACTGATAACTGTGGCTTCACCCGTAGCTATATCTCCCCCTACATAGACGCCATCTAAACTTGTTTTAAATGATTTATCATTGGCAATTATACCACCCTTTAGGGTCTTCAGACCAGGGGTTGTACCTTGTATTATTGGATTAGGGGTGCGTCCGATTGCTACTATAACTGTGTCAACGTCAATGGTTGTTTGTGTACCATCGATCTGAGCGATTTGGCGTCTTCCCGAGTCGTCTTCATCGCAGAGACGCATTGAAACCGTTTCCATAGCTTTTACATTGCCTTTTTCGTCGCCGATGAACTTCATTGGATTAGTTAAATATTTGAAAATTATTCCTTCTTCTTCAGCGTTTTCGATTTCTTCTTGGCGGGCAGGCATCTCGTTTCTTGTGCGTCTATAAATTATTGATACCTCTTCGCCGCCTAAACGCAGTGCACATCGTGCTGAGTCAAGAGCCACATTTCCTCCGCCAATTACAGCTACCTTCTTACCAACTTTTATTGGAGTCTTAGATTGCGGGAAATTATGGGATTTCATGAGGTTTACACGGATAAGGAATTCATTTGCGCTGTAGATGCCATTTAAATTTTCGCCTGGCACATTGAGGAATTTGGGCAAGCCTGCACCAGTTCCTATAAAGACTGCCTCGAAGCCTTTTTTGAATAACTCTTCTATCGTGAATATTCTGCCTATTAGATAGTCAGATTGAAATTTCACTCCTAATCCTGTGATATAATCAATTTCTGCCTGTACAATTTCTTTAGGTAACCGGAATTCTGGGATACCATAGACCAAGACGCCTCCACCTTTGTGAAGTGCTTCAAAAATGGTAACTTCGTAATCCAGTTTTGCTAGATCTGCTGCGACAGTTAAGCCGGCTGGACCAGCGCCAACAACTGCAATTTTTGTCCCATTCGGAGGACCAACTTCGGGTATTTTGATGCCTCTTTCGCGTTCTTTGTCTGCGACAAACCGTTCAAGTCTGCCGATTGAAACAGGATCACCTTTTTTTCCGATAACACATTGTTTTTGACATTGCTCTTCTTGTGGACAAACACGACCACATATAGCAGGCAAGCTGTTACGTTCTTTTATTTTGTTGATTGCAGCGGTATAGTCATTTTGCTTAATGTGTTTAATGAAAGCAGGAATTGGTACTCCAACAGGACAACCTTCAACACATTTCGGTACCGAGCAGTCTAAGCACCGAGAGGCTTCTGCCAACGCCTGCTCTTCTGTGTAGCCTAAAACAACTTCTTTGAAGTTCTTTGTACGATCTTTAGGCTTCTGTTTTGGAACTTCAACCGCTGTGAAACGGTCATTTATTTTGTTGTTAATTACTGGTTTTGACATCGGCAAATTCCTCTTAATTTTTCTGCATCGGAGGTTAGGCTTTTCTCTTCGTCGCAGTAGCTTTTGAGGCGCTGCATTAGCTCTTTAAAGTTTACTTGATGAGCATCAAATTCTGGGCCATCCACACAGGCAAATTGTGTTTTGCCATCAATTGAAACACGACATGCACCGCACATTCCCATGCCGTCTACCATTATGGGGTTTAAGTTTGCGATTGTTTTAATGCCGTATGGTCGGGTTATATCAGCAATTACCATCATCATGATTGGGGGTCCAATGGCGAATACGATGTCGATTTTAATATTTTTAGCAAGAATTGACTTCATTACATCGCTGACAAAGCCTTTTTGGCCTTTTGTGCCGTCATCTGATGTGAAGTAGATTTCGTCGGAGACAGCTTTCATTTCATCTTCTAAGATGAATAAGTTTTCGCTTCTGGCGCCTATTATTGAGATTACTTTATTGCCTGCTTCTTTTAATGATTTGGCTACAGGGTAAGCGACAGCTGTGCCAAGACCTCCACACACTACAACTGCTGTACCAAATTTTTTTATATCGCTTGGATTTCCCAACGGCCCAGCTAAATGCATAACTTTGTCATTCACGTTAAGCGAACCCAGTTCAACGGTTGAGTAGCCTACTTCCTGAAAGATATGTGAGATTGTGCCTTTCTCTTTATCCCAAGACGATAAGGTTAGTGGTATCCTTTCACTGTCTGAGCGTATCTTAAAGATAACGAATTGTCCAGCGTAAGCTTTTGCCGCTATATCTGGGGCATATATTGTTATTTTTTTTGTGATAGAATTTAATAGTTTTTTTTCAACGACGCGGTTGATTTTACCTTCATCTTGAATATTGCTTCTTTTCAAATAGTTTCTCCCCAAGGTAAGCGTGCAGATTAATTTAATATTAATTCGCATATACAATATATATGTTAAAGAAGTGCTGCTCACTGCAAAAGGAACAACAAAATCAAAATAAACCCAACCAAACAGCACTAATTTTAATTTATCAAACATATTAATAGGAACACAACGACAGGGCTGGAGAAATTATGTCCGTTGGGGAGCAAATATTGGTGGCTCTTCTGAGATCATAGCTTTGGGAAAGAAATTGGTGTGGTTCTAAATATTATTGACTATCAACTGAGGGTGAAAGAAGCTGCAAATTTGTTTGTTAACAAAATAATCGAACTATTTACCAAAGTTATTCACAAATACCTGATGAATAAATAAAAGCAAAAAAATGGCAAAAACATCACTAAACCGATATTAGCCAAATCTAAAAACGTCAATATACCTATTTATTAAAACTTTTTCTTTTTCTACACCCTAAGAAGAAATTCGATCTATTTGACTTTATCAAATAGAAGTTGAAACTTTAAATAGATAGGTAATTACGTTTCAAAGCAGAAACTTAAGAAACGGTTGATAAAAAATGACTCTCGTAAAAATCCGCGATATTGTAGAAGGCAATTACGCAGACAAAAGCGTCACAATACGAGGCTGGGTTTACCGCAAACGAGAAGGAAAAGAACTCATTTTCCTACTCATAAGAGACTCAACTGGATACATTCAATGCACAGTCAAAAAGTCAAGTCCCGCTTGGACAGAAGCCGAAAAACTAACGATTGAATCATCTTTAACTTTAAATGGCACGGCCAAACCAGACAAAAGAGCACCAGGCGGATACGAGATCTCCACGGAATTAGTTTCAATAATCGGATTAGCAAGTGTTTTCCCCATATCTAAAGACAAAAGCGAAGAATTCATCAGAGATATGCGTCATCTTTGGTTACGAAGCCGAAAAATGAGCTTGGTCAACAAAGTTCGAGCCAAGGTCTTAGAGTATGCTCGAGAATACTTCCAAAAAACTGGGTACACTGAAGTCTCACCCCCTATGTTCATCAGCGCAGCCGTAGAAGGGGGAAGTACACTTTTTGGGCTCAAGTATTTTGATCAGAACCTATATTTAACGCAGAGCAGCCAACTCTACCTTGAAATCCTAATTTACTCACTTGAAAATGTTTACTGCATCGCACCATCATTCCGTGCTGAAAAAAGTCGTACTATCAGACACCTAACCGAGTACTGGCACATCGAGGGTGAATGGGCTTTCGCAGATATGAATGACCTAATCAGGTTTGAAGAAGGTTTAATGGAGCATATCTGCAAACGAGTTTTTGAAACATGCCAGAAAGAATTCGCCGAGTTAGGTGCAGATATCAATAAACTCGGAGAAATCAAAACCCCATTCCCCCGAATAACTTATGCAGAAGCAATTAGTCGGCTTAAAGTCAAGAATCCAGCATTAAAATGGGGCGATGATTTAGGTTACGAAGATGAAAAAGTCTTAGCTGAAGAATTCGGCAAACCATTCTTCGTTTACGATTACCCAACTGCGATTAAAGCATTCTACTGCAAAACTTACGCTGACCACCCAGAAGTAGCACTTTCAGTCGATATGATGGTCCCGAGAATAGGTGAAATATCTACAGGTGGACAAAGAGAAGAAGACAAAGATTCCCTCATTAAACGTATGCAGGAACAGGGTCTCAAACCCGAAGACTATGAATGGTACATAGATTTAAGAAGATACGGCACCGTTCCACACGTTGGCTTTGGAATGGGATTAGAACGACTACTAACATGGATGCTTGATCTCGAAAACGTAATGGATGCAATACCCTTCCCAAGAACCACACGCAGATTCTACCCATAAAAACTGTTACATACAAAAAAACCACCAACAAATCTCAACCTAAAAGTTGAGATAATCCTTAAAGGATTATTCCTTTTTCTCATTTTTTTAGAAAAAAACAAAGCAGAAAAGGATTCTTAAATCACTAACATTAAAAAATGGTGCGGTTTGCTGGAACTCTGGCGTAGGAAAATTTTCGGAGAGAGACAAGAAAATCCCATACAGCTGCTAAGAAGTGTTAACCGTTGGCGTCCTTTCAGCCTTGGGGAAAACAAGAAATAGTAACAAATTAACCGATATGCCCAATTAGAGATTCCAGTTTCAATTGTGTGCTGGGTAAACCCAATTCAGAAATGACATTTTTCATTGCAACGACCATACCGGGTGGTCCACAAGCAAAGAATACTCTGTCTTGAAAATCTTTTATTTGACTTTTTATTAAATCTGCGTTAATTGTACCCGAAAATCCGTTCCAATTGCTGCTTGCTTGACTAAGAATGAAAAAGACTTTCAAATTTATATTTTTTATTTGCATCGCTTCAAGTTCTTTATAAAAGATAATTTCGTTTTCATTACGACAACCATAGAGTAAAACGATGTTTGCTGCGATTTTGGTATCAGTGCAGTATTTGCATATGCTCCAGAAGGGAGTAATACCAATACCTCCAGCTAACAGAGAAATTTTTGGATGCTCTCCCATAAACGTAAATTGACCATATGGGGCATCAATTTTTACCAAATCACCAACTTTAAGCTTTGTTAACGCCAAAGAATATTCGCTTTCGGAAAATTTTTTTGTAAATTCGATAAAATCCTCTTCAGTAGGACTACTAGAAAAGCTAAATGGATGCATTACTTCTTTTCCGGCGATATCTAAAGTAACTAGCATGTATTGTCCGGGTTTGTATGATAACTCAGATGGTCTTGAAAAACGAAAACTTGCCACACCAGCATTACGTTTCACAACCTCGGTTACTTGAGCTTCAAACTTCACACAATAAACCTCTTGACAGTTCCCCAAGATAATTCTATTTTTTTAATCAATAAACTTTGCGTAACATCTGTCTTGTAAGTGATGTACTGAGTACTCTTGAAGAATAATTAATTTAGAACGATTAAAACACTAAAGGAATAAAAAGTTGCAGAGAGCTTAATGGCTCTCAAAAATTTTTAAGCTTTGGGTTTAGCTTTTTCTACGATTGTATTTAGACTCTTCATTTCTGCGTTTGCTTTACGGATCAAATCGCCTATTGTTTCTTTGGTTGGAATTGCTGCGCTTACTGATAAAGCGACTGCTTTCTGGTGTGCTACTTGTAATAGAGATTTTATTGTATCTGTTGTTGTGTAAGCAATTTCTAGTGCGAGAGCGAATGCTTCAGCTTGGTTTTGTTGTAGACTCTTCCGTGTGGCATCTACGTCTATTTTCAGCTGGTTTTCCAGTACCATTAGGCCTTCGTCATAGACAGCGCGCATGGAGATTCCTGCTTCAACTGCCTTAATGCCTAATTTCGATAGAACACCGGCTACTCGTTCGTTTATTGCTTCACCTTTACGAGCTACTAGGGTATCTTTGGCTACCCACACGCTACCTGATTCAATTCTGGTGGGTAAACCTGCAGAATTTAATTGGCTAATGAATGGACCCGGAGGTTGACCAGTGTTGCCTTGCGGAACGACGACATCCATTGCGGCTATGTCACCTGCTTTGGCTATAGTTTTCACTTTGCCTTTTTCTAGCAGAAGAGCTAGTTTGAATGGGTTTAGATTGGTGAATAGAAGAATGTTTGATCCTTCAAGGAATGGTTCGAGCTTTTTTAGGTCATCTTTGTTGAGATTTTCGATCGCAATTTTCATTAGCGTATTTTTCATAACACGCATATATACCTGGCCAGTAAGAGACTTTTTAAGTTCTTGCAGTTGAACAGCTCTGACCTTTTTTAGACTAGCGATACCTATGGACTTGTATTCTACAAGCCATTTCTCTATTTCTTTAACTTCACCAGATTTTTCTTGCAACACTAGTTGGGATGGCATCTATTTTTCCTCTTTAAGTTAAGGTTTAAGCTTCACAGGGGTACCCATGGAAGCTTTTATGAAGACTTCGTCGATATTTTTAAGTCCTCGTTTAAGTTTGCCTTCAAGGACACGTAGATACCGCTTGTATATTATCTACTAGTTCTTCGTCTGTTTGGTTTGCTGTGCCTATTGAGCATTGAATAATTGGTTGGTTGCGCATGCGCACAACGATGGTTTTACGATGTTTTTCAATTAAGGCGGCTATGTCAGCGTTAGCTGGTACTGGGATAGGCATTTTTCCTCTTGGACCTAAAACTGGACCTAAGATTCTACCTACAAGGGGCATCAGTGAAGCTTCAGATATAAAAACATCATAATCACTTGCTATTTTGCGCAGGTCTTTCTTTTTACCCGCCAGAGCGTCAAGGTCTGCACGTTCGATAACTTTATCTGCATTTGCTCTGCGTGCTTTAAGTGCTGTTTCGCCGGAAGCTACGACACAAATTTTATTTGGCTTGGCTGTGGTGTGAGGAAGCTCCACTATTTCCTGGATTTTGCCTTCGGGAGCTTTCATGTCAATTTCTTTAATATTCAGTATGAAATCGATTGTCTGGTTGAATTTCTTCTGCCCAGATTTCTCTTTTGCCTCTTTCACCGCATTTATTAGGGTTTTGTTGTCTAAGGGCATTTTTGAAGCCTCTTTCAAAGTGGATTAGTTTGGGATTATAAATATATTCGCTTATACTTCGTTCTTCTTGAATATATCATCGTACTTGCCGTCGTCGACTTCTTTTTGAGTTTCGCGTGGATCTTTGCCTTCGATGGTTACACCCATACTGACGCATGTACCCATGATTTCTTTGGCTGCACCTTTTAGAGTGCGGGCTAATAGTTCGGGTCGTTTGATTTTGGCTATGCGTACAATTTGTTCGACGTTAAGGTCACCGATTTTTGCTGAGTTAGGTGTTCCAGAGCCTTTTTCTACTTTGAGTTCTGCGACGAGCAGTGCCGATGCTGTTGGGGTGCCTACAGTGACCTCGAAGGATTTGTCTTCAGTATTAACTGAGATTTTGACTGGAACTTTCATCCCAGCATAATCTTTGGTTACTTCGTTTATTTTGTTAACTACGGCCATGATGTTAATGCCTAATGGACCAAGTGCGGGACCTAGTGGTGGTCCGGCTGTTGCTTGTCCGCCGGCTACAATCAATTCAACGTTTTTCATTTCAACCATTATTCGTCACTTCTTTTTCCTTTTTCTATTAGCTTTACATAATCTGAGTGAACTGTGATAGGCAAAGTAAATGTAGCTTCTAGAAGTTCGAGCGTGACTTCACCTTTGGATTTGTCTATACGGGTGATTTTTGCTCGCATACCTTTGAATGGCCCACCGGTAATTTCAACGACATCGTCTTCACCGAGGTCTTCGATTACAGGTTTGCGAATTATGTATCGCTCAATTTCAGCAAAGCTTACTAAGCCGGGAATTCTGGATCGAACGTGTCTTACTCCTGCTATGGCTTCCTCTATGAGGTGAGGGCCATCAGCTTCGATGAACACGTAACCCTTTAGTGTATCTGGAACTAGAATGGATTTTATTGGAATTTTGGTCATTTCTATTTTGGAGGCTAGGAGCCTAGCTACGTTTCGTTCTTGGCCGGTTGTAGTCTTCACGGCAAAAATCTTTGTTTGAAATTGCTCCTCTTTTTTCTCCATCAGCGAAATACCTTCCATTATTAATTAGTGATAGGCATTAGGAACGATGCCAATAGTTTAATGACAAAACCAATTAAACCAACAACGCCAATGCCAAGGGCGCTAATTTTTATGGATAGCCATAGCTCTTCCCTATCTGGTTTGGACGCTAGTTTTAGCGTTCTTGCTGCTTGAGATAGCCATGATCGTATTCCCATATCGACCGCACACTCAAGATTTCACTTTGGCATAATAAATGTTACTGTAATCTTTGCTGTTTTAGCTGTTAAGTTTTATCTTATTTAGGGATTTTAAACTATCACTTTTAGTTACACTTTTTGGATGGGAAGACCCGTCTCTTCCAGCACTTTAAGTAGAGTGGGTTTGTCTTCGCTTTTTATTCCCTTCCAATCAAGAATTATAGAATCAACTTTCTCTTGTGTACGCATCACACATTGTTGGATAATCTGTAGATTTATTTTTTGAATCGCATATTTTGGTATCATGTGTCCGAAAACAGTTTCATTTTTGAGGGCCATGTTTGTGAATTTTTGGTTATAATGAGTTCCTCCTATACCCAGAGCACTATTTTGTCTAGAATCTCCAAAGTTCGCAATTGCCTCAACTGCAGCTTGAGCAACCACTGCAGCAGCTTGCTGATCAATCCATTGCTTAGAAGAACTGCCTAGCTCAACAAACATAGTTGGCACGTGTAGAGATGGCCCATGATGGGTACATTCATAGCTAACCTGATAATCCAGTTGCATTTGCTCCTTTAAGCGGTGAAGAGTTTGAAGGGCATTCTGCATGGCAACAGCAGGAGAAACAGATAATTCTCCAGATAATCCACCTAGCTCTGCAGCGTAAAAGTTTCCGGGGGTATGAACGCTTAGAGTTGGCGTGCCACTTTTGCTACTATGTCGCGAAATGAAAACAATCAAGTCAGCGTTTGGAAAGCTTTCAGGCAGGTATTGTGCGTTGACTGCTTCCTCATTGAGAATTATATGAGTAACCTGTTTGCCATAAATAGTCGCGGTGTAAACAGGATTTTCTTGATATATCTGTGCTGTTTTAGTAAACGGGTAAAGTTGGATAACTCTGTTTGAGATATTCATGCCAGCAGGGTCTTTATTTGATGCGACGAGCAGAATCATGATAATCTATTGTAAGGTGCATAGGTTATCAAAAAAAGGTTTTCCATAAAGCTTAATTGTAAAGCACTAATTCAATATTTTATTCAGAAGGACCAACACGATTTCTAACCTTTAAATTGGGAATCTGTGCTTTTCGTTTTATTGCTGATTTGAAGTTCCTTTTTCGAAATTTATTTGGTAGTCTGTGCTTTTTCGTATGTACTATTTGGAACATTAGAGTTCTAAGATGTTACAAAAAAGTCATAATGTTTAAAAGATAGCGGGGTACCTCAAAAAGATATTTCCTCTAGAATAAACGTGAGAACATGACGCATTTAATGAACTTTAAAGAGTTATCTGGTCAAGAGCTTAACGATTTGGTAACTGAAGGTATAGAAATTAAGCATGATCCTGAAAAATATGATAACGCCCTGAAAAATAAATCATTAGCCTTAATTTTTCAGAAGACTAGCACACGAACTCGAGTTTCGTTTGAGGTAGCGATGACACAGCTGGGAGGGCATGCTTTGTATATAGATTGGCGAAGCACAAACTTTGGTCTATCAGATCTTGGAGACGAAATGCAGTACCTCTCACGAAATGTAGACGCAATTATGGCGCGACTATTGCAGAATACTGATTTACAGAAAATGATGAAAACCTCACGCGTGCCAATCATCAATGGCTGTGATGAGATGTATCATCCAAGTCAAGCCATAGCCGACCTAATAACAATCAAAGAACGAAAAGGCACGCTTAAAGGCATAAAATTAGTTTATATAGGTATTCACAACAACGTTTGCAACTCCCTTATCGAAGGGTGTACAAAAACAGGAGTAGAATTGACCACAGTTACTCCGATTTTCAACGAAGCCTCACGTGACAATGAACTATTAGATACCGCAAAAAAAACGGGTCTATGGACAAGCACACTTGATGCAAAAAACGCAGTTAGAGATGCAGATTTTATTTACACAGACACCTGGATAGATATGGAATTCTTCACAGACACCGCTTTCGCTAACGAAAAAGACAAACGCATTAAACAGATGATGCCTTACCAAATCAATAAAGAACTTCTTAAAGAAAGCAACGCCTACATAATGCACGACATGCCCATACACCGAGGATACGAAATAAGCCCAGAAGCCATAGAAAACCCAAAAGCTATCATCTACGAACAAGCAGAAAACAGACTATACTCATCAAAAGCCATACTCCTAAAACTCATGGAATAAAAAATCAACTGATGATGCTAAGGATATATTCTTTAAGAAATAGATTAAATCAAATTACAATTCAGAGCATAATAATACTACTCTCTATAATTTTATAAGCCATTAGAAGCAAGTACATAAATAAGCTTTTTTTATTATTAACTATTGATATATTTTAGTTATTACTAAACCGGGTTGCAAATTATGAGAGAATTCACAAAGCCACTCGTTGTTGTTAGCAAATGTATTGAGTTCGAACCTGTACGTTGGGATGGTAGAATAATCGCTAGCGAATTTGTAAAAAAGCTCAAGTCTCAAGTGGAATTTATTGCGGTTTGTCCTGAACTTGAAATTGGGTTAGGTGTACCTCGAAATCCTATTCGCATAGTCAGAAAAGGTGAAGGATTAAGACTTATTCAGCCAGCGACGGGTTTAGATTTTACAGATAAGATGCAGCAGTTCGCAAGGAGTTTTTTAGATGCTTTGCCGGAGGTTGATGGCTTCATACTTAAAAGTGGTTCTCCGAGTAGCGCAATGAAAGACGCAAAATTTTATCCCAGCATAGAGAGAGTTTCGCCTCTGGGAAAGGTACCGGGATTCTTTGGAGGAATGGCCGTTGACAGATTTGGGTTTCTAGCTGTGGAAGATGAACATCGATTGTTAAATCCACGTATAAAGGAGCACTTTTTAACAAAACTTTATACGCTTTCAGATTTTCGATCTGTTAAGAATTCTGGTTCAATTAAGAGGCTGATTGACTTTCAGTCACGTAATAAGCTTCTTTTTACTGCGTATAGCCAAGTCGAATTGCATGATATGGGTAGAATTGTTGCACAACCTAAAGGAATTCCTTTCCAAAAAATCATAATAGAATATCAAAATCATCTTTGGAATGCCCTAAAACGACCACCACGTCGAGGCGCAAACGAAAATGTACTAACTAAAGCCGCTGGCTATTTTAATCATAAACTTACTAAAAACGAAAAAACCTTCTTCTTAGACACAGTATCAAAGTACAAAGCAGGCAAACTTCCCTTAAGCACACCCCTAAATATTTTAAAATCATGGATTATCCGCTTCAATGAAGAATATCTTTTGCAGCAGACATTCTTTGAGCCCTATCCTGATGCACTAATGGAGCAAGAAAACGCAATTCCTAATATTGATGATAAAGACTATTGGAAAACCTAAACTAAATTTGCTATAGGCGCTTAACTTTTTCTACGTAGGCATTAGCATCAAATTTTTTCTTCAATCCTTTATCATTCATGTATCGTACCGAACCGAAGATAGATCGTGTTTTCCAGGGACGATCGTGTTTGCCAAAGCACCAAGCTATTCCAGCGTATCCGTTTGGGTCTCTTCCATCTAGTTCGTATTTATCGTTAAGGTATAAGGCTATTTTGAAGGCGTATTGAGGGCTTTTTGTCCATTGAAGGATTTTCTTTCCCCAGTACATACGCATATAACCATGCATCTTTCCAGCAAGGCGCATTTGGTTTTGTGCTGCATTCCAGTAATCGTCATGAGTATGAGCATTTTCTAATTCTTCAAGACTATACACATATTCACGAGAGTCGTTCTGGTGAGCAAGTAACGTGGTTTTCGCCCAGTTTGGCAAACCCTCAAAGCTGTCATAATCTGGATTATAATGGACATAATTTATTGCTAATTCTCTTCTTACAATTAATTCTTCAAGAAAAGTCTCCTTTGAAGCATCGGATACACTTGCAGAAATAATTTTTTGTGCAATTTGTATTGGCGAGATTTGACCATAGTGTAAGTAAGGACTTAAATCAGAAAGACCATCAAAAGTCGGGTCATTTTTTAATTCTGGGTAATGGGATAGTTTCTGTTTTACGAAAAGTTCAAGGTGCTTTTTAGCTTCAGAGGTACCAGCTGAAAAGAATTTGCTTGGACTAACAGTATTATCAATTTTTAGATTAGAGATTATTTGGGGAATATTTCTTAAATCTAAAGTATCGAATTCTAAATCAAGAGAGTTTTGCTCAGGTGAAATGGCAGAGTGAAGAGTCAAAAAGTGTTGATATTTTCTTTCTAGTTTGGGTCTTAAGGTAGCGGCAGAGTATTCTTCTTTTGGTGAAGCATCTTCAACAGGGACAAAGACATTATCTTCTATTTGAATTAAAGGACAAGACAATTTTTCTTTTACATATTGGTACCAGTTTTTAAGCGTTCTAATATATCCTTTATCCACTACCGTTAAGCAGGAATTATGTGCAAGTTCGGTTACAGCAATTGGAGGGGATTTACCCCAGACAACCAATTGGATACCTCTCTTCTTCAGCTCGATATTGACTTCGTGTAAACCCTCAAGGAGAAAAGAATAGTGTCGTAGATTTGCTCCAGGAAAAGTGCTGTCTAATCCAAAAAACACTACTAGGGGCTTATTTAATTTGTTAGCTCTTGAGATAGCGTATTCAAGGGCTAGATTTGCCTCTGCCCGTTGGGAAGATTGCATCCAGTAAAGCACAAAACGTCTATCTTGTATTGTGTTTGAGTTGAGAGCTTTTATGCGTTCTTCAGAAAACATTAGGTAGCCTCTATGTCAAAATGGTGTTAGGGTGATTTAAGCCCACGAATATCGATTACTTTTGTCAGTTTAACGATTATTAGAGGTTTATCCGGTGATAGAGCATTCCATCCGGCTTCTTTAGAAATACCATGAGCAGGAAGAAAATCAGTAGATAATTGTCTTGTTTGAGCAGCCTCAATCATCTTTGCTAAGGCGTTAGCTCTCTCATTTGTATTAGTGACTTCCTGCAATTTTCCGGTTAAAACTACAAACTGGTATGAGCTTAAATTAGGAGCATATTTTTCTATTTCAACACAAACAGACACACCCTCTTCTAAAAAATCCATTTTCTTGCCATAATCAGTGAAGTGAAAATACAAATGATTCTTCATGAAGATGTATTGGAAGGGGGCAATGTAAGGCGCTATTTTACCGTCAAACGCAATTCGACATAAAATCTGCTCATTAATTAAATTATCAATTTCTTTCTTAGACATCTTTGGTAATTTAATAAGACTCAAACAAATCACCCATACTAAATAGTATATAGTTAAATGAGAATAAATCTAATTGCCTTACGCGATTAAAAAAGATGTAAAAATGTTGACATAGTTTAAAACAATGAGGTTTATCGTAGAATCATGTTGACGAATTTTTCAGGGTTGAATACTTCGAGGTCTTTGTAGGTTTGTCCTACCCCTATAAAGAGAATTGGTTTTTGGGTGATGTAAGTTACACTAAGTGAAGCTCCACCTTTCACGTCTGCATCTACCTTGGTCAGTATGGTTGCGTCTATACCTACGCATTTATGGAATTCTTCTGCTTGCATTACTGCATCGTTTCCGGCGAGCGAATCCACGGTCAAAATTGTAAGATCTGGTTTTACTACTCGTTTGACTTTGGATAGCTCATTCATGAGGTTCTGGTTAGTTTGCATACGTCCTGCTGTGTCGATTAGGACTATGTTTATGCCGTGAGCTTTAGCATGACTAATTGCATCGTAGGCCACAGCTGCGGGATCTGCTCCATATTGGTGCTTAATCATTTTCAAGTTCAGGCGTTTTGCGTGCTCCTCTAGTTGCTCAATTGAGCCTGCGCGGTAGGTATCACTACCTGCAAGAACCACTGAATATTTTTTATCTTTGAAAAACTGAGCAACTTT
Source organism: Candidatus Bathyarchaeota archaeon (assembly GCA_963701765.1). Lineage (GTDB taxonomy): Archaea > Thermoproteota > Bathyarchaeia > Bathyarchaeales > Bathycorpusculaceae > JADGNF01. Next base: position 235,841 of record CAVPBD010000008.1, on the reverse strand, counting down.
AGCTATACTAGTGGTTTTTCCAGTACCGTTGATTCCAACAAAAAGTAGTATAAGTGGTTCTTTTTGGTTGCGTTTCTCTTCAGCGATGCTAAGGATGTCGATTTTTTTATCCGTGAGCATAACTTCAAGAAGTACTTGGCGAAGGCTATCTTCGAGAATTTTTTTGCGATCCTCTAATCGTTTGACCTGAACGCCAATGAGACGTTTTTCGAGTTCGTCACAGACCTTGTCAGCGACTGGGAAAGCAACGTCATTCTCGGCTAAGGTCATTTTAAAATCTGAAAGAAGGGGACGTAGATTTTCTGATTTAAGCTCAGCAGTTGTTACTTTTGTTACTAAACCTTTGAACCCTGATTTGAGCTTATCAAACATCGCTTATTGCTGTCCTTGTCTGATTCCTGCAAGGAGACTTTCCATTTGGGTTCTACCTTGATTAATCCGTTCAACAATCTGCGAAAGTTGTTGTTGTGCTTGAACCCTAGTTTTTTCTAATTCGTCTAGGCGCTGTTTGATTATATCTTTGGCTTCAGGAAGAGTTTTTTCTACAGATACGCCTGCGCCCATACCGACTACAACCTTATCGGGATTTGCTAATTTGACGTTTATATAACTACTACCGCCTATGGGAACCATCATTTCGGCGTTCTCTTTTTCCTTCTCGATAGACTCAAGTGTCAAGTTGGCATAGGTTAAATCTGTCATGGCAGCGTTCATCATGCTTAGACGTTGCTGTAAGGCTTCGGCGGTCTGTTCGTAATAACGTAGTTCCATGCTTAGCTTACGTATGGTTTGTTCGTCAGGGCTGATAGTTGCCAAGCGTTTATTCCCCGGCGACAAGTTTCTTCAAAATTGGATTAACTATATCTTCAGGCTTAACTTCTTCAACCGAAGTTACTTTCATGTGGCATCTTTTTACGCGGTGTCTGCTCCCGACTTCAGCGTAGACGCGTTCTTCAGCGTGCTCAGGCTTGTCAGCTAGTAATTCTTTGGTGAATTCCGTCTTTAACTTTGGCTTGTAAATCTTGCCTGTTACTTTGAAAACCTTCATTTACTCAACTTCCTGCACAACATCCAGTGCATTCCCAATTATAAACATCTCGGGTCCAGTTGTCATAGATCCAGCAACAGCAGCATGACTATTCGCAATTAGACCTGTGCCAACGTAGGGTATGCCACAGTTGATAGAACCTATGTCTACGGGAACTTTAAAGACCGATTCTAGAACTTTCTTTTCGTCAGCTTTTAATTGCGGATGGGCTAAGACACCTCTGTTTGTAGCAACAGCTAAAGATCCAACGTATGTTAAGCCTGCAATTGTTCCAGGCACTACCTCAACTCCTAATGCTTCAGAAACCTGTTTCATTATAGGTTCTTTCATCCGAGGGTCAACTAATGCGCCTTTATCGTTAGCTAAGACTAGGTTGCCGAATGCCGTTTTTCGACTTTCCATGACTGTGATTTTGCCTTCCAAAGAGGATTTGATTGTATCAAGTTCTTCTTGTCGGACAAAAGGTGAGAGAATAATGCCATTAGAGTTGGCGCAAGCTAGTGCTCCAACAAGTAAAGATCCACCGATTGTTGTATGAATAAGTTTAACTTTAAGCCATTCAGCTGTTTTTGCAGCTTTATCTTCTGGTACCATTTTAGGAATAATAACAAAATTTTCTGTGGCTAAAGAATAAACCCCAATACTAGGGCTCCCAATTATACTGGTTAAATAAACGGCCAAGGAGATTATTCTCCTTCAGCCAAGTGGACGGTAACGTTACCCTCTTTGTCTTTTGTTGCACGTACACGGATTTTGCGCGGTGGTTTTTCTATACCTCGACCCCAAACGCGCTCGTTTAGTTCATTGGTTATTGAGATTGTTGGTGGATTTTCATCTTCTTCTTCTGCGCGGCTGGGGATTTTCATGTGTTTAACGATGTAGGCTCTAATCATGTGCATAGCTCTTGGCGCCCGTTTTCTTGGGGGCATAATTAGGGCTTTACCTAAGGGTATTGTGTAGGTTTTTTCTTCGACGATGTCTTCGGCTTCTTCCTTCTTTTTCCGTGGTTTAGCTTCCTCAACCGATGTTGCTGGAGCTTCTGCTGGAGTTGTTTCTTGTGGAGTCTCAGTTACTGGTGAGGCTTCCGCTAACTTGGCCAGTTCTTCTTCTGCTGCGTCTTCAGATATTTCAATTTCTTTTTTAGCTTCATCTATCATTTTGCGGATTCTCCTATGCCTTTATTTTTCTGGTTCTCCAGTTTCTTCGGCGTTTAGGATTGGTCCTGACCTTACCATCTGTCCGGGCGATTACCCAAGTTGGAACAGAGGCAGTCTCTTTGCCGGCTTTAGCTAGCCTTCGTTTTTTTGCTGCGGGTTTAATTCGCGCCATATGTTTTTCATATCCTTGTTATTTTTGTTTCTCGCTTCCGAGATTGAAGCTGAATTAAGATTTGTTTCAGTTGGGTATCAGATAGGGGAAGAGGGATTTTGCCCGCCTGAGCTAATTGTATCAGTTGTAGTTCCAACTGATCTGTGAACTCAGGTTTAACCATTTTTAGGTTAGTAAGTCGTTGTCGCGCTTCGGGGGAAAGGATTTGTTTGAGTAAAGCTTGTTTTTGAGCGTCAAGCTGTTGCTCTTCCTGATTCTGTCTTTGCCCATCTGAAGCACGCTGTTGGAGAGCGGAGAGTTTTCTTCTACGTATTGCGTCCAGCTCTTCATCGGACATTACTTATTCGCCTTGATATTTTCTAAGTTCAGGAACGACCTTAACCATATCTTTTTGCAAGTCTTCGCTTACTTCTTGGAGCAGTTTTCTGCCTTTTGGAGACATTATTCTGCCTTTTGGTTTAGTAGTTTGAATTAGTCCGGCGGTCTCGAGTTGTTGGAGGATTTTTCGAATGTTACTTCCGCCTGCCTTAGATGCATGATTTGGAGAAACATGGAATCCTTTTCTTCCTCCGTAATCGGCTCGAAGACTCTCTAGACCTATAGGTCCATGTATGTAGACTTTGCGAAGTAGAGAAGCACTACGTGTGTACCACCAGTCTGGGTCTTGAGGGGCTTTTTCGACATGAGAGCCTGTTTTAGCGACTGCTGCCCATGCTGGAGGCTGGACTTCCTCAACATTCTCTTTTATGTACTTAGCTAGTTTTTCGATGAACTTTGATGCTGGAACATCATGAGGAGTTGTCAATTCTATATCCCTTTCAGCTATTCCTTGCAGTAAAACAATCTAGCCTAATATAAATATTATCGGGTCGAATATCCGACAATATCAACTTAAAGCCTAAAAAGATAACGGTTCGTGGGTTCGAACCCCACCCCGTTCACTTCAGTCGGACCCTATCGCATTGGTTCTCCAAGGCAGTTTTAAAGTTATAAAGCGAAGGCCGAAAAGACTTACGCTCGCTCCAATGCTTAAGCGATTGAAACTCTTGGCACTAAACGTGCATTTGGAAAACCCTGAGAAAGTCAAATCTTTCATTGCTTGTGAATATAAGGTCTATGAACTATTTTCTTTGCTAATCAATATGGTAGGCTTTTTATACTTTTCTGGTAACTTAGTGGTATGGAAAAATTTCTACTAGTTGGTCCGAATTGTTCTGATCTCGCGGAATCAAATATCGAGATAAAAAAATTCCGTGACTGCGAGAATTACATTTACATTCCGGAGATTGAAAAATTAAAAGGAAAACATGTTACGATCTTACACAGGTGCTACCCAGACCAAGATTCGCGCCTTTTACAGTTTTTACAAATTTTAAGCGCAGTAAAACCAGTTGCAGCGAAAGTAACTGCAATTATTCCCTATCTTCCGTACTCCAGACAGGATGAGATTTCTAGACCGGGAGAAACTGATTCTGCGACAATGATTATCAAATTACTGTCTAGTGCTGGTCTTGATGAGCTCATTACTTTTAATTGCCACTTTTTAGAATCAAGCGAAAGCAAGAAGAATATCGCCGGCTTAAATATCGAGAATCGATCGATTGTTACCGATTTAATTGAATATGTTAAACCACGAGTATCAAACCCTGTTTTTATTGCACCAGATCAGGGTGCTGCTCACTTCGTGGAAAAATTGGGCGGGATAAGTATGGAAAAAACCCTTGGTGAATATATCCATGGACCAATTGCGTTTAGGCAAATTACTTCTGAAAAACTCGATGCAGATATTGCTGGCCGAGACGTAATTTTAATTGACGACATGATTATTAGCGGAGAAACGATGATTAAGGCTGCCCAAGTATGTAAGAAGGGGGGGGCAAAAAGAATCGTTTGCGCTTCAGTTCATGGGTTACTAGTAGGTTGTGCTTTTGATAAGATTCGAGCTGCGGGTGCAAAGGAAATCGTTGTTAGTGATAGTGTGCCAAGTCCTGCAGCAGTAGTAAGCGTAAAAAAGCGACTGAAAGACTTTTTATGATAAGTAAAAAAATCCAATTTTCCTTTCAACGGTAGTAAGATTATCAGTTAAACTGTTAATCGAAAAAATTTTAATATTGATTTGATTGAATAATCAATTACTGCTTAGAAATGAAGAATTTTCAAAGATATGAAATATGCATACGAAAGTTGTTATTCATTTATTTAACCGACGATAACTGTCAGAAATAAAAAACTTGGATAGGAGAAAAAATATAGACTCAACATTTGGTAATTGTCCAAATGCAGCTTCAAATACGAACCAGAAATAATTGTTAAAGGTGAAATCATTTTAGCAATTTGCCCAAAATGTAAGGCTGTTCAATACAAACCATGGCTATAAAATAGACCCTTACGACCCCAAAATTTTATTGGAAGAATTTTGAGCCCAATTATTTACTTTTTTGTTTTTACTTGGGATAAAATATTAGCGTGCGTGCTAACATTTAATAATTAATAACCAATGAGTTAAATCGACAAACAGTAAGAAAATTTAGATTTCATAGTTGATTCAGATGGAAGTAGAAGTAATACCAGCAATCTTAGTAAAAAGCCGAGAAGAATTGCTTTCACACATCGAAAAAGTTAAACCTAGCGTTAAAACTGTTCATATCGACATTATGGACAATATTTTTGTCCCCAATAAGACCATCGGACTTGAAAGTTTAACGAATCTTCCCTCAGGAATCTTGTACGAATTCCACTGGATGGTAAAGGATTCTGAAAATTGGATTTCAAAAGTTCCTGGAAAACATATGCATTTAATTCATGTTGAGACTATCTCCGATTGGAAGAAAATAGAAAAAGCGTGCCCTGATGGCGGAAAATTAGGTCTTGTAATTAATCCGTCGACACCTATAGAAAAACTTTATCCGTATATTAATAATGAGATTAAGAAAGTTTTGTTTATGACAGTTAATCCTGGTTTTTATGGACAAAAGTACATTGCTGAAGTCGAATCAAAAGTCCATGCTATTCGAGTAAAATTCCCAAAACTCGAAATCGAAGTTGATGGGGGAATAAATCCAGAGACTGCTGAGAGAGCAAGTGAAGCAGGAGCGAATATTCTTGCTGCAGCAAGTGCAATTTTTATGGCAAAAAGTATTCCAGAAGCAGTTCAGAATATCTACGAGTCTGGAATTCGAGGTAGAAATAAATCGCAAAGTTGTTGGTGTGAGAAAATGGCAGAAGATACTAATGTTCCAAAACTAAATACCGAACCCCCAAAGCAAACGCTTCTTGAGCTAAATCCATCGGTTGGAGTTAGAGCAGAAAAAGTCACTGATATAAAAAAACTCTATTTATTATCAAATAATATTAGACAAAGTATTGTGAAGATGCTTCATGAAGCAAAATCAGGTCATCCTGCAGGTTCGATGGGTTTAGCCGACGTATTTACTGCACTTTACTTTAATGTTTTATATCATGATCCGAAAAATCCGAATTGGGAAGGTCGGGATCGATGTATTTTATCAAATGGTCACGTTTGTCCAGGATTATATGCTACAATGGCTGAGGCCGGATATTTCCCAAAAGAAGAGTTAATGACACTTAGAAAATTAGGTTCAAGATTACAAGGACACCCTCATAGAGGAACGTTACCTGGAATCGAAAATAGTTCAGGTCCTCTTGGCCAAGGGCTCTCAATTGCAGTTGGAATGGCACTTGTTGCAAAGAGAGAAAAAAAGAGGTGGCGAGTTTACTGTGTTTGTTCAGATGGCGAACATAACGAGGGACAAATATGGGAAGCGGTACTTTTAGCATCTAAATTTAAACTTGGAAATTTAGTTGCAATTATGGATCGGAATAATATTCAAATCGATGGATTTACTGAAGTTGTTCTTCCACTCGAACCAGTTGAAGAAAAATATAGAGCATTCGGATGGCATGTAATTAATATCGATGGCCATAATATTCAACAAATAATTTCAGCGTGTAATGAAGCGAAAACGATAATCGATAAACCTACGATGATAATCGCACATACCGTTCCTGGAAAAGATATCTCATTTATGGAATTTATTACTGAGTGGCACGGAAAATCGCCAGGTGATAAGGAAACAACAACAGCCTTAGAAGATCTTGAAGAGGAGAGAAAGTTCTATCGAGATGAAGAGAAGGAGTAGACATATACCAAAGTAACTATTGTTTATCTGAAATGATTTTATGGTGTTAATATGATCAATTCATCAAGAATAAATAAACAAATGGGGCTGATCGAGACTATTGGTGCACCTCAGAATAAAAAACCGAGTCGAGATGGATTTGGAAAAGCATTAGTTGAAATTGGAGCTGAAAATCCAAACTTATGGGTAATGACTGCTGATGTTTCTGAAAGTACAAGAACCCATTGGTTTGCGGAAAAATATCCAGATCGATTTGTTCAAGTTGGAGTATCTGAGCAGAATTTGGCAGGAGTTGCTGCAGGAATTGCTTCTTCTGGAAAAACTGTTTTTATCTCTGCATATGGGGTTTTCTCACCTGGAAGAAATTGGGATCAGGTTCGTGTTTCAATTTGTTATAATAATGTACCAGTAAAATTACATGGTTCACATACTGGAGTTACAGTTGGGCCGGATGGGGCATCTCACCAAGCATTAGAAGACATTGCAATTACTCGAGTTCTTCCGAATATGACAGTTATTGTTCCAGCAGATGTTGAAGAGGCAAGAAAAGCAACAATTGAAGCAAGTAAAACAAAAAATCCAGTTTATATTAGATCATGCCGAGAGAAAATGCCGGCATTTACTACGCATTTAACACCATTTACAATTGGAAAGGCAAATATTTATCGAGATGGAAAAGATGCCGCAATTTTTGCATGCGGACCACAAGTATATGAATCTATAATTGCAGCAGAGAAACTTGAATCCGAAGGAATCTCGTGCGCAGTAATTGATTGTCATACCATTAAGCCAATTGATAAGGACGCAATCATATTTTGGGCGAAAAAAACTGGTCTGATAATTAGTGTTGAAGACCATCAAATAACAGGTGGACTCGGAGGGGCAATTGCAGAAGTTTTAAGCGAATCAGGAAAGTCGACCCCATGCACATTAAAGCGACATGGGATAAAAAATATATTCTGCGAATCAGGAGAACCTCTTGAACTTATGAAAAAATATGGGCTTGACTCCGAGGGAATTGCCGAATTCGTTCGTGAGAACTACAAAAAAGAATTGCAAGCGATTAATGAGGCGAGTTTTAATTGATCAATATAATGTTTGTCTATTTAAGGTGGAAATTATGGAATTCTTTTTAGATACTGCAAATGTTGAACAGATTAAAAAAGCAGCTGCACTCGGAGTTGTCGATGGAGTTACAACAAATCCAACACTTATTGCAAAAGAAGGCGGAAAAAGTCAACAAGAGATAATTGGTGAAATCGCAAAAGTAATAAAAGGCCCTATTTCAGTTGAAGGAAATGCAGATACGTGCGATGAGATTGTTCGCGAGGGAGAAGCATATTCAAAATGGGCAAAAAATATCGTAGTAAAAATTGCGTTTACTCAGGAAGGAATTAAAGCTGCAAAAATACTCGAAGGGAGAGGAATTAAAACAAACGTAACGCTAGTATTTAGTGCAAGTCAAGCGCTAATTGCAGCAAAGGCAGGTGCAAGCTACGTATCTCCTTTTATTGGGAGACTAGATGATATATCCGAAGATGGAATGAATTTAATTCGAGATATAATGCAAATTTACAAGAACTATGGATTTAAAACAAGAATTATTGTTGCAAGTATTAGGCATCCGATTCACGTTTTAGAAGCAGCAAAAGCTGGAGCACATATTGCAACAATACCGGCCGATGTCTTAGCAAAGATGTGGAATCATCCACTAACTGAAATTGGAATTAAGAAATTCAAAGAAGATTTCGCAAAAAGCGAAGGAAAAAAATAGATGCTAAATTTGAAAAAAATAGTATGCTTGCTAGCAATGAATGATCCTTCATGATGAACAGACTTAACAGAATAGAGGTCAACGGGAATTTTTTATTATTTGCAAATCATAAAACAAACAACACAAATTAACAACAGAAAAAGAAAAAAGCGAATTATATAACTGAATTGACCTATGCTAAAATGAGGAGAATATTAAATCCAAATAGAATCGGAAAAACCTTCCGATATTATAAATATTATTGGGTTGAATCCCTAAATATCAATTTGAAGTTCTAAAAGATAAGGAGAAAAAAATGTAAAAGCTTTGTGAAGGATCAAAATTTTTCATTGCAAATAAATCAGTATAATACCTATTATTTGTTTAATGCTACTTTTTTAATTAGAAGCACTTGAAAAGGGTTCTCTTTTACTATGCGCAGAGTTGAAATCGCCGCAGAAAAAATTTTGCTCATAATCCAACAAAAGAAAGGAAAAATAGACGGTTATTTGTTATCTTGATAGAGATTTTATTGTTCTTCTTTTTTAAGTTCCAGTTTGGCTTTTTCCAGTGCTATCTTTTGTTGTTGGTCTAATGATGGATATCTTAGTTTTAGATCCGCAATGTGTGATACTATAATTTCAGAGATAGAAGCAAGCGTTACCCATTTTTTGTCCGCAGGAATTATGTACCATGGTGCCCATTCGGTACTTGTGTGGTTGAGCACATCTTCATATGCATCCATGTATTCATTCCATTTCGCTCTTTCCGAGACATCGGTAGGCGAAAATTTCCAGTGCTTGTCGGATTTTTCTAATCTTTTTAGTAATCGCTTTCTTTGCTGCTCTTTTGACATATGTAAAAAGAATTTCAATATTATTGTGCCGTTTCGGACCAAGTGGCGTTCAAGCATATTTATGTCTTCATATCGTTGATTCCAGAAATCTTTACCATGCACTTCAAGTGGTAGTTTTTGCTTTTCAAAAACTTCTGGGCGAACTTTTACAATAAGCACATCTTCATAGTATGAGCGGTTAAAAATACCTAAACGACCTCTTTCGGGAAGCACTTTCATGTAACGCCATAAAAAATTATGATCCTGGTCTTCTTCCGATGGCGTTTTAAAGCTAAAAACTTGGCACCCCTGCGGATTCACTCCTGACATTACATGGCTTATTGTGCTGTCTTTACCTGCGGCATCCATACCTTGGAGAATAATAAGCATAGAATAGGTATCGTTGGCCCAAAACAACTCCTGTAACGCTTTAAGTTTCTGCCTATTTTCCTCTAAAATAGCCAACGCCTGATCCTTTTCAGCTTTTTTTCCTTCCTTATCTGCTGTCTTTGAAGCCCACTTGGGAACCCAGGCAGGGTCAAAAGTTTTCAAATCAATTCGTTTATCAGCGCTTATCTTAAAATTCTCGACTGCATCCATCGCCATAGTAGAATAACCTCATAAAAACATAACCTGCTAATAATAATAACTTACTGCAAAAAACTTAGCGTACTATTCGAAATCATTTTTTTTCTAAGAAAAAAGGATTATAAAGAACATTTTAGGAAGAAGGAATCTCTTTTTGAAATAAATCGTTTTCTTGGACACATTTACTCTCGAATAATTTTAACATTGATAAACTTTTTAATATATCAGCCCTTTCGCTGTTTGGGCGGAGTTCAAGAATTATATTTCTTATTGGTGTTTTTTCTATTGCCTGAAAGATTTTGGCAAAATCAATTTTTCCTTTTCCCAGAGGAAGATGTTGGTCTCCATACTTTGTGTCAACAACTTCGGGTATTCCCATATTATCGTGTATGTGCATATGATAGAGGTAGGGTTCAAGTTTTGTCACAAATTCCAGAATGTCAAATCTGTATAGGTTGGCGGTAAGGTTTGCGTGTCCGGTGTCAAAGCAGAATTTGAGGTTTTCTTCATTTACTGATTCAATTACCTTCAAGACTTCTTGAGGTAAAATTCCAATTCTTTCATTTCTAATTTCATTGTGTAAATTTTCAAGCACCAAAATTAGAGAGTAATCTTTTGCTCTTTTAGATAAAAATTTTAGGTTAGCGATAACATTTGAGAAGGCTTCGCCATAATCGGTATTTACTTTATCACCATGGACAACTATGGACTCGGCATCTAGAGAACTTGTGATTGAAAATACTTTCTCCATGATTTCAAAATTTCTTTTACTTTTTACACCCAAATCAACCATGTTTATATTATCATCATTACCATACGGTCCATGAATGGAGAATTTACAGCCAAGTGAAACATACTGATTAAGGCGGTCAAAATCTATACTTTCTTTAAGGATACCTGAATCGTCTATGCCTACTTCTATTAACTCTACTTCCTTAGCCAAAATAGGACCATTTGAAACTTCCTTTATCATCCTAGAATTAATTCCGGTTCTTAGACGAGATTGTAAGCCTTGGCTAAATGGTTTCATTAATATTCCTCTTGGAGACAATATAAAATTGCGCTTATATTTATTGTTAAGATAAACTATTGTGACGTATTTTTAACTATATAGTAGGATAAAAAACATGAGAAATAAAATCGCTCAAAGGTAGTATTATTAAACATTAACCTTCCTTTTTAAAGAAGGGATGGCGGGTTTTTGCTTACCATTGTGTTTTTGAGTAACGACCATTGAGGAAGTGAGATTGGTACACTTTGCTTAAGCAAAGATGTTCTTACCACCACCCCAGCCTAAACACTTTCCTATCCTGAACGCGTGTTCAAATATCCAATTAACTTAACAAAAGTTAAGGGTTCTACCAATAAAATATGTAGACCTACACAAACAATCTATTATCTCCCAATTAGGCAACTAAAGAAATAAATAAAATACAAAAAATAAAAAAAGTTATAGCAGATTTTTAAAAACATAAGTCTGCAAATACATAATGATAACGCTACATAAATATCGAAAAAATCAAGATTTAAGAAATAATAACCTAATATTTATTTGCAAAATAAAAAAACCAAAGTATATTTGAATTTTTTATAACCTATATAGTCAATAGATTCTACTGGGACATCTCTTAACTTCAACCGAGTAATAATATAACAATAAGCATAAACAAAGTGAAGAAAATGGTTACTGTATTGTTCAGATGTCCAGAATGCAAAAAATTTTTTGAATTCGACCTAGTTGGAGAATATGAGCTTGTTTCTTGTCCAATCTGCGGAGATGACTTTCAAACAATTAAGAAAGAAGGCACCTTGAGGTTGGAACCTTTTAAATGTAACATTCAAGCACTTCCAAATCAAGAAACCCCGACCAATAATTCTAGAAAAAATAACAAATTAAATCAATTTAACTTATCATGAAAAAGTTCGAGGAAAAATCAAAATTCAGTAAATAAAGCAAATGTGAGGTAAAAGAAAGTGGATATTAAATGTAAAATCTGTAAGCAGCAGTTTGATGTGTATCCAGAGAATTTTTCAAATTACGAAATAGTTTTTTGTCCAACCTGTGGACTAAGCTACCAAATAACAAAAAAAGACAATGAGATTTCCATCAAATCTATCATAAACGCATGAAAAACTTTTTCCGTAGGGGATAGTCAGGTTGATTTCAATATAACTATGGTGAGGATGTAGAGATGGATAAAATTAGGATACTTTTCTTATGCACCACAGTTCAATTCACTTCTAGATAGCAGAAAGCTTCTTGAAGTACAAGTATGGTATATCCAGTTCGAGAAAAATAGATTATACAGAATTGCATAGTTCAGTTATGAAATTCTAAGGCTTTTATTTTTAACCCCATAGATAATATATTTCTTATAGTCTATTGGTGCAACCCTTAACTTTCTGATTGCTTCTTATGGATTTGCGGTCGGAAAACAAACCCCAGGCAAGCAATAAGCTTTGGCGGAGTAAATGTCTGCAAATCTTGATTCACTCTTTAGTCTCCCGCAGAAAGCCTCCATTTGGGTCCGTCGGTGGTTTGTAGACATGAAGACTCCGCTAAAGCCCTCATAAAATCTATTTTAAATTGTCTTCAAATAACCTGAGTAGAGAAGGAAACCTTCCTTTGAGCATAACTTTAACGTAAATGTAACCATTTTAGGATAATTTTTTATTGATGTTTAAATTTTCTTAATTCAACGGCAACGTTTTTACCCTTAAGCGATTAGCCTAATATGGGTGAAAATCTTGAGAAGAGCAACGAAATTAAAAGTCATTTTTATTGATGAGGAACAGAAACTGTATTCAGTAGACCAAGCGTCTCCTCAAGACTTAGATGAGGCAATAAAGGCGCTTTTTAACGAAAAAATGGGTAAAGCCAAAATATCTTTGCAATAACGCAAACGCTGTTTTTTCTTAATTATCAAAAAAAAATATGCTCATAATAGTCTTATGTATTAGATTGATACAATATTTCTTTAACTTTTTGCTGAGCTAAACATGTATTTACGCCACAAGACTATAAAAAAACCCTAACCCCATTTTTTGTTCTTGCATCAAGCGTTTACTTATACCTAAATCTAAAGGTTAGGCCTCGGGTTATGACATGTAAAAGGGTTTTAGAAGCATAATGCATAGCTTTAGTTCGTTATAAACACAGTTTCTTCGACAGTTATTATGTGAAATGAAATTGGGTAGATGCCAAAAGTGCGGTAAGTATAGAAGGGGTTATTGTTTGTTGGATTCTGATGCAGGTTGTTTTTTGCGTCGTCTGTAGATTATAAAGACATGCCCTCTGACTTCTACCAGGGCAGCTCCGACTTGCTCAGCAGTTCGGGTTGCTATTGCTTTAGCGGTGTCTGCTACTAGAGCGCTTTTTAGGATGCGAATCTTTACCATCTTGGTCCTATTTAGTTGACTTTCAACCTGAGTTGCCACTCCGGGAGTTAAGCCTTCTTTTCCGACCCATATGGTTGGACCTTCTTCTTTGAGTTCATGTCTAACGTGACGTTTCATTTTGGTTGTTATTTTGCTCAATTTCTTTTTTCTCCTGTTTCCTAATCTTTAATGGGGTACGTGTTTGGTTGCCACAGTTTAAGCAGGTAACTACAATATGAGACTCTCTTTTCGGTTTTATTCGTACCCGACAGCTTTCACCCGGCACCAATAGTGAATTGCAATTCTTGCATATTTGACGGGTAATTACTTTTGGGAGACTCAGTCTTGCGGACATAGCGATTTTCCGGGCAGCTTCAATATTGCGCTGAGCTAACTGGGGATTTATTTTGTAAATGCCTTGTGCCTGTTGGAATAGAACCTGTATACGTTGTTTGGCTATTTGCTTTGTGGTGGAATCCATAGATATTTTACCTTTAAGTCATAAATTTTTATTAGAGTACTATTAATTATGAGTTAGTATTATTTGTCCATAATGCTTTTTGTTTAGAACATTTCATTCTAATTAGGTAATAAATATGTCTGCAGGTAAATTAGCTGGACTTAGCCGTAACCCATGGCTCACGCGCCTTGCTCTTGGGCTTTCAATAGTAAGCGCTATTGTTGCTGTGGTGTTGTCTACAAGTATTGATACGATAGTAAATCATGATCTCTATAGATTCGGATTGCAGTTTGATTCTGCTTGGTATGACCCGTATTCGATGTATACAAAACTGATTTACGCTTGTCTAGGTATATCGATGGCCATTAGCACAGTTGTCTTAGTGCTGAGTTTTATGAATAAATCGAAGATTTCTGAGACTATAGTAGAAAAGGACACAAAAAGCTTGAAAAAAATTGTTAAGGCTGAAGAACAGGTTGTCTCATGTTGAAAAACCAAAGCCAAAGCAAAAAGTTGCCGATACAACTTGTCCTGCCTGCAAAAGAGTATTCAGTAAGCCGGTAATGATGCTGAATATGGTCGATGGAAAACCAAAAATGGTCAGCACCTGCCCATACTGTAACGAAGTCTTAGCAACAGAAGGAAAATAAAAAAATACTGAGTAATAGGTGTTAAGAAGGAGTAATAGAAAGACAAACGGGTCGTGGTCTTGACCCACCCGTTTTGTCGATTTTTATTTTTTAAGAGATTTTAAACTCAAGGAATTATTTAATGAAAAACTATTGAGGTTTTGTGTGAAGTTTGTTTAGTTCAGTCATTTTTAGGTGAATTGCTGCGACAGCGGGTTTGACGTTTTTTTCTTCGACTACGATTATGATTTGTGATGTATGTGGCGCAAATATTCCACGTTTAATGTTCCAGCCTTGAATGGAGCTAATTGCTGTTGAAGCTACTCCTTGGGAATCTTTCATTCTATCGCCTATCAATGTGACAACGCCTAAGCCATATTCTACTGCTAATTCTTCGTCGAATCCTTTCAGTTTCTCTTCATTCTTTTTAAGGAAATCTGAGTCTAGAAACAGAAAGTCACGTATTCGTTCTCCAGTTTCCAAAGTTTCTGCGCCTAGATCGATAAAGTCGTTTCTTCGTTCCCAAATGCGTAAGGAATCTTCTAAAGAGCGACTTTTTTCATCATGCATTGTCAGAATTGCGCAGTCTGTTTTACCTGTTAGGCATTTTACGATTTTGTTGTCAGTATTTTTGGATTGTATGGTAGAGTAGTTTTTTGGGTCATTTATTGGGACTATTTGAAGAGGGATAGAGAATTTTCTGGCTAATGCTATGGCAGAGTTCTGTACAATTTTCATGCCCATCATCGAAGCGATGTGCGCTTCGTTGTAAGTTAGAGTTGCTACATGCTCGGTTTTTTGGCCTTTGACAACTTTAGGATCTGCACTTTGAACAGGTACGTCTTTGTAGAGAAGAGTTTTTGTTTGATATTCTTCACTTAGTATGCATGATGTGAAAACTGCTGAAAGGTCTGATCCGCCTCGGCCTAGAACTGTTTCTAGGCCATCGGATGTTGACCCAAAGAAGCCCGCCATGGAAATTACTTTCCCTTCTTTTAGGGGTTTAGTGAGTATGTTGAGTTTTTGTTTGCTTTGTTCAATGTTTGGTTCTGCATCTTCGAAGTCATCGTCTGTTACTATGGGCCAATTGCATGGTGGTAAATATGTGCTTTCAATTTCGTGACTTTGCATGATATAGTGCATTAGTACGGATGTTGGGAGTTCACCGCCGTACGTTAGGACTTTTGCTTTTACGCTTCCACTGAAGCGTCTTTTTACTCTGTCGAGGGCTTCTTCGGTTTCAGTTTTGTAAAAAGTCAATTCGTCTTTTGCTTTTTTTATGTATTTTTCTTTAACGTATAGGGTTGCGAGGTTTTCGTATATTTTGAAAATTGCTTCTACTGATGATTGATTTTGATGAGCACATTCTTCGCCGATGCGGATGAGTTCGTCAGTGACGCCGGTGGGTGCAGAGAAAACCGTTATTGGCCCCGTCAAGTCTGCTGCTTTGAGTTCACGGATACTTTTTAAAACTTTTGGGATTCCTTTACCTTCAATATCGAGGAGGCTCCCGCCGAATTTTGCAATTGAAAGTTTTTGTTTGACTCTTATTTCCCCCTAATATTTGATTTAGCAGGTTTGATTCGAAGTATAATAATTTTCCCGATAAAGTTTGTGTTTTGGTTAAAATTTTTTGTCGGAATGCGTTTTTTATTAGTCTTTATTTTTCTGAATGGGGATAATTTGCGGTGGGTTGTTGAGATTTGGTGGTTTGTATGCTAATCCGGTGAAGATTGCGATAGTTTTGTTTTCTTTACGGACTGTAACTTGGTATAGTTCAAAAGTTTTCCCCTCTGAGACTTGTATGGCTTCTGCGGTTAATGTGTCCCCCTCTTTACTGGGTTTAAGATAGTTAATGCTGACTTGAACTGCAAGGGCTATGTTATCTCCGAAATTTACTGCTTCGGCAAAGGCATAGTCTGCAAATGAAAAAATCACTCCCCCATGGGTAACGTCTAAACCATTTGTATGTTCTTTTTTTATGGTCATAGTGGTCTTTGCGTAGCCTTGTTTTAATTCCAAAAGTTGGATGCCCAAAAGTTCTTTGAAATGGTCTTTTCCTTTCATGTTTTTTTTGCTCCTTTCAGGGCACTTTGTAGACGTTGGTAGATTCTTTGAATTATGCTAGAGAGGCCTTTGGGAGCGAAGATTACAATCAGGATTAAGAAAATTCCTATACTTAAGAAGCGCAATGGGGGTGCAACGTTGCTGACGTTGGGGAATAGGGGACCAACTAAGTTTTGGAGGAAGTCATTTACTGATGGTAAAGATAAGATGTTGTTAATGGATTGGAGAATTACTGCTCCGATTATTGGACCTTCTATTGTGCCTAATCCACCAATGACACACATCATTAAAGGCAAGAAAGAGTTCTCTGCTGAGAAGAAGGATGTGTCTACATAATTTAGTGAGTAGGCGTATAATGATCCGGCTAATCCAGCAAAGAAAGTACTTATTACGAAAGCAAGCAGCTTGTATTTTGCTGTGTTAATACCAGTCATTCGGGCTTCGGATTCGTTTTCATGAATAGCTTTGAAGGCTAAACCCCACTTGGATTTCATGGTGAGGTAAATTATAGTTATGGATATTATTGCTATGAGAAAATGCTATGAAGTAGAATGGAAGCCCCCGGGGAGCTAGGAGTGGGGGTGCGAATCCGTCAACTGCATATGTTATAGAATCGAATTGTTTGAATAGGCTTTCAATAATTACTGAGAAGCCGAAGGTTACCATAGCTAAGAACCAGGCTTTGAGCCGTACACATACTAAGCCTATTAGAAGGCCGATTGTTGCTGAGAATATTCCGCCGATGAGGACTGTGATTATTGGGGGAATGTCTAGTGCGACCGCGATAAGTCCGGATGCGAATCCTCCTATGCCTAGAAAGGCTGCGTGCCCTAGTGATCCTTGCCCAGAGTATGCAAGAAGGTTCCAGCTTGATGCGTAAATTGCGAAAATTACAGTTAGGGTGAGAACGTCGGTTGCGTAGGGACTATTCCAGAACACTGGAAGTATGGCGGCTATAATTAGAGCCACTATTATCATGTAGAACTTTTTAGAGTGAAGTAGCTTGGAAATATCTTTACTTGCCAGCATGTTATTCACCTTTTTCTCCAAAAAGTCCTGTTGGTCTTATCACTAGTACGACTATGAGTAAGACAAATGCAATGGCATTGCCCCAGATACCGCCTAAGAATAGCACTGCGAATTGTTCAGTGATTCCGTATAGGAGGCCACCTACGATGGCACCTCGGATGCTTCCAAGTCCACCGAGTATTATGATAGAGAATGCTTTGATGGTAGGCATAGATCCGGATTTGTAGCTGAATGGGTAGATTATGCCGAAAAGTGCACCTGCCACACCTGCTAATGCTGCGCCTATGGCGAAAGTGATTAGGTAGATTTTGTCGATGTTTATGCCCATGAGCATAGCTGGTTCTCGTTTTTGGCTTGTTGCTCGCATGGCAAGTCCAATTTTGGTCTTCTGTATTATGAAAGTGATTGATGCGAGCATTCCCACTGCAATTATTAATGCGGCTATGAGGTCGTAAGGTATTGATAAGCCATAAAAGTCAAGGGTTAACCGATTAAATGGTGTAACAATTTGCTGGTTCTTGTAGCCCCATATGAGCATGGCCGCGTTTTCGAACACGTAAATTAGGCCTAAACTGATGAAGATTTCATTTAATTTATCAGTACCAAGAACTTTTCGGAAAGTATACCGCTCTACCAGAATTCCAAGAGCGGCCACAGTTACCATGGATACGAGAATCGCGATGTAAGCATTTAGACCAGTAGCGACCGTAACCGAGTAAGCGATGAAGGCGCCGACCATAAGAAGTTGTCCATGGGCAAAGTTGACAAGTTTCATAACGCCAAAAATTATGTTTAATCCAGTTGCTAG
Source organism: Candidatus Bathyarchaeota archaeon (assembly GCA_963701765.1). Classification (GTDB taxonomy): domain Archaea; phylum Thermoproteota; class Bathyarchaeia; order Bathyarchaeales; family Bathycorpusculaceae; genus JADGNF01. Next base: position 217,757 of record CAVPBD010000008.1, on the reverse strand, counting down.
GAGAATATAGATACAACCTATAGCAACTCCCCAAAGTAGTGTTGACAGGATTGTCGATGGGTCCATGCTTGAATCTCTCTGAGTTTTGGTATTGTCTCATAAATTCGCGTGCTTACTATTTAAAATGTACCGAGCACAGAACAAAATAAAAGAAAAGAAAGAAAAAGAGAAATTATGTGCTTCCGGGTGTGTAGCCGGTTGGTAAAACAAAGTCGGCTTGTTTGATTGTCGCGCCTACTCCGGTAACGTTCGGTGGTACCCATACGACTACGGGTCTGCATTCGCCAATGGTTGGGTTCCAGACTAGTTGCTCAATGAAGGTTACTGGGGAAATTTCGTGGTAGTCTACGCCTGTGCTGAATTGTACTTTGCCTGTTGTTGTTAGTATTAGCATTTGATCCATGCTTGTTGTCTCTATGGCAGACCTGACATCTGCTTTATCAACGGTTCCTGCGCGTTCAATTGCGTCTTTTGCGATGTAGAATGCATCATATGTGTCAGCGCCCATCATACCTGGGACTATGTTGTATTTGTTTTGGTAGTTTGTGACATATGTTCCAATCAGAGGCAGGTAAGGTTGTGCATATGGAGCGAACTTGGACTCTAGAAGTTGGCCATCACCGCTTTGACCTATGAGTGTGTAAAATACTGGGTCTTCATTGTTTTCTACTGCGATATATACAGTTTTTAGTCCTACGTTTTGACCTGCTTTTACGATTTCAGGTGTTCGGTCGGGATTGTCAACTACGTATACTGCATCGGGGTTAGCTGCTTTTATTGATGTTAGGTATGTGTTGAAGTTTGTTTCGCTTGGTTCAACGCTTACTTTTGTTACTACTGTTATCGGTAGGTTTTGGTTTTGTATCCAGTATTCGCTGGCTGCTACTACGCCTTTTCCGAAGGCGTCGTTGCGGTAAATTATTGCTAAGCTGAGGTTTTTGCCTACTAATGAGGGATATGTGCTATCTAGTAGGGGTTTCATGGATTGAGCAAAGAAGTCAACAACTGTTTTGCTGTAGTGATAGGTGGTTGTGCAGTAGTGAAAAACATAGCTCATTCCTTCGGCGTCTTCAACTCGCAGTGGGTCACCTACTGGTAGGCCACCATAGTTACCTTGCGGGCCCCTTCTAGTGACTAGTTGGTTTGATGCTCCTGTAATTATGTATGGAACGCGATTATTGATTGCTACCATTTCGTCAGCGAGTGTCCCTGAACTGCTATATCCGCCGATTAAGAGGTCAACTTTGTCATCGGTGACTGCTCTAGAAACTGGAGTCACGGCTTTACCTGAAGAGTCATCTTGGGTGTCAGCGATAACTATAGTAAAATTAACATGAGCATTCCATTCAGATACCCAGACACCACCGGCATTGTTGATTTCTTCAACAGCCATTTTGGCTGCTCGGTCCATGTCTTGTCCTACTGCTGTTTCGTAGCCAGCAACTAGGCCTATTTTGATGTTTCGGGCTTCAGGTGAGGGCGTAGTGCCTGATGTAGGAGTAGATGAAGGGGACGGGGATGCGGAGGGGGATGGTGCAGTGAATTGCCAAACTGCAACAGCTGCTACTAATATAATAATTATAGTTATAATTGCGGCTAGTATTTTCATTTGCATTACAGTATCCTCTCGTATTTTCTTTGTATATAAAAGCGTACAGTTAATAAAATTAACCCAATAACACGCTTTCGCGTCCTGCTTGGAAGGCTTGCAGGTTTAGATCAATGTATTTGCCTTTGAGTCGGGTTGTCATGGCTTGTATAAAAGATTCTTGCTTTATGGGGTTTTCCGGTAGAGCTGAAACTGCGCCTAAGAGAACTGTATTTACTACAAGCATGTTGCCTAGCTTTTTTGCGATATTGCTTCCGTCAACCTCATAGACGTTTTTTGCTTTCTCTTTAATCAGAGCAATTAGTTCGTTAGGTTGCAGAGGCTTATTTCTGGCTCTTAGTATGCTGGCGGGGGGTATGTATTTTTTGTTAAATACTACTGTACCATGTGGTCGTAGCATTGGCAGTGCTCTTGTGGTTTCGAGGATTTCAAAGCCCATAAGTATGTCGCTTTTTCCGTGTTCAATTAGCGGGCTTATGACTTTGTCGCCTAGTCTTACGAACGCGCTTATGGATCCGCCTCGTTGGGCCATGCCGTGAATTTCTGCTTTTGCTACATCAAATCCCTCGAGCAGGGCGGCTTCGCAGAAGATGTCGCTTAGAACTACTACTCCTTGGCCACCTACGCCAGTGAACACTATGTCTAACTTCATTATGTGACGCTCCTGATTGCTTTGAAAGAACACATTTGTTCACATACTCCGCATCCGTTGCAAAGCGTGGGGTCAATCTCAGCGTGCTTTGGTCCCATGGATATGGCGGGGCAGCCTAATGTTCTAACGCATACGCCGCAAGAGCGGCAGTCCTCTGTGACTTGACGGAGTTTGCCTTTTTCGGCTTTTAGTGGGCAAGATCGTTGGGATATGATTACGCTTGGGCCTTGGTATTCTAAGACTTCTCTGATTGTTGTGGTTGTTTCTTTGAGGTTGTATGGGTCAACAGTTAGGACTTTTTCTATGCCGAGACTTTTTGCGATGGATTCAATGTTAACAATTATTGTGTCATCGCCCATGACTGTTTTTCCTGATTCTGGAGTCGGTTGATGGCCTGTCATAGCTGTAATTCGGTTATCTAAGATGAGCACGCAGACGTTTGCTTTGTTGTAGGCAATGTTTAGTAAACCAGGCATGCCCCCGTGGAAGAAGGTGGAGTCGCCGATAACTGCAAACACTTTGTCTTTTACACCTGCGTGGACCATACCTGCTGCTTGGGAGATGCCTGCACCCATACATAAGCAGCTCTGCACGGTGTTCAAAGGCGGTGAAGCCCCCAGAGTATAGCAGCCTATATCGCCTGTCACGATTTTGCAGACGGGCTTGCCTTTGAGGCTTGACTCGTCGGTATATTGTTTGATAGAGTTAAGTGCATAGTAGAATGCTCTGTGTGTGCATCCTGGGCAGAGAATTGGTGGTCTAGGTGGTAGATCGAGGTTTGCTTTTGGCTCGGCGACTTCGCAATAGCCTAGTTTGGCAAAGAAAGCCCGGATGATGTCGGGGTTGAATTCGCCTGAATCAGATAATCCTGTTTGATTTTTACCTAAGACTTCAACGTTTAATCCGCGAAGGTTATCTTCTATGTAGGGTCTTAGCTCTTCGACTACTATTAGTTTTTTGACTTTCAAAGCGAACTGTTTGACTAACTCGATAGGGAACGGGTAAACGAAACCTATTTTTAGCCAAGAAAATTTCGTTGGTTCAACGAATGACTTTGCATGGTAGTATCCTATGCCGCTGCCGATGATGCCGACTTCTCGCTGATTGTCTTCAATGACGTTGAATTCTGATTGGTTAGCTATTTTTTCCGCTTGCATCAGTTGAGCTTTCAATACTTGGCGTTGGCGTATAGCGTTCTGTGGGACCATTACCCATTTGGAGCTGTCCTTGTCAAATTTAGCTTCGCGGTTAAGGTTTTGGAATTCTTGAATCTTTACGCGTGCTCTTACATGGGCGACGCGTGTGGTTAATCGGACTATAACGGGGAGTTTGAGTTTTTCGCTTATTTCGAATGCTTTGCGGGTCATTTGGTATGCTTCTTGGGGGCTGCCTGCGTCGAGTAGGGGTATATTTGCGTGGACGGCAAAGTATCGGGTGTCCTGCTCGTTTTGGCTGCTGTGCATTGAAGGGTCATCACATACGACTATAACTAAGCCGCCTTCGGTGCCTGTATATGCAAGGGTCATTGCAGCGTCTGCTGCAACGTTTAGGCCCACATGCTTCATGGACACCATGGCGCGTACTCCGGTCATTGCTGCGCCTGCGGCAACTTCCATGGCTACAATCTCGTTTATGCTCCATTCTGCGTATATACCAAAGTCTTTTGCTACCTCGGCGATAGCTTCCAGAATTTCAGTTGAGGGTGTTCCGGGGTAGGCTGCAGCGACTTTGATGCCTGCTTCTAGTGCACCTCGGGCAACCGCCTCGTCGCCATTAAGTAGCAAATATGCTCCAGGCTGATTAGTTGCGATTTTGGAAACCATGTCAATAGGCCCCTTAAATTATGTACAAAGGGGGAGATTGAAATATAAAGTTGGGGTTTAGGTTTTGCCTTTGCGGTTGTCGAAGACGTGTTTTGCTTTGCCTTCGGTTCTGGGTATGTCTCCGCATTTAGCAATTTCGATGTCTGGGTTTAGACCTATGACATTGTTGAGTTTACCGCCTATTTTGCGTTTTAGCAGGTTGAGGTCGAGTTGTTTGTCTTTGCAGGCTTGTTCGGTTAATTCGACTTTGATTACGAATGTGTCTAGGGCATCGGGACGGTCTACGATGATTTGGTATTGGGTTGCGAGTTCGGGGAATCCCATAATAACGTATTCGATTTGGCTGGGGAAGACGTTGACGCCGCGGATTTTGAGCATGTCATCGCTGCGTGCACTTACACGCATGATTCTTGAGTGGGTTCGCATGCAGGGACACATGTCGGTTTCTACCACGGATAGGTCGCGGGTGCGGTATCTTAGTAGGGGCATCCCGGTTTTACTTATGGGTGTGAAAACTATTTCGCCTTCTTCGCCTTCGGAGAGGACTTCGCCTGTTTCGGGGTTAATGGTTTCAATTATGAAGTTGTCTTCCCAAACATGCAGGCCTTTGTGTTCGGGGCATTCTACGGCGACGCCTGGGCCGTTTAGTTCTGTGAGTCCATAGATGTCGAAGGCGTCTATGCCTAGGGCGGCGTTGATGCGTTCTCGGGTTTTTTCTGACCAGGGTTCTGCGCCGAAGAGTCCGATTCGTAGTTTGAGGTCTTTTCTTGGGTTGATTCCTTCGGTGGCCATGGTTTCAGCTAGATATACTGCAAAGCTTGGTGTGCAGCAGAGGATGGTGACACCTAGGTCTTTCATGAGTTTGATTTGGCGTTGGGTCATGCCACTGCTGGCTGGGACGATTTCTGCGCCTATTTTTTGGGCGCCATAGTGGAAGCCTAAGCCACCTGTAAAAAGTCCGTAGCCATAGGAGATGTGGATAACGTCTTCGCGTCTGCCTCCTGCTGTGTAGATTGATCGAGCCATTAGTTCTTGCCAAGCTTCCATGTCAGCTTTTGTGTAAGCTCCAATTATGGGGTTACCTGTTGTGCCACTTGAGGCGTGGATTTCGACGATTTGGCCTGAGTCTACTGCGACTAGACCCATAGGATAGTTATCGCGCAGGTCAGTTTTTACTGTAAAAGGAATTTTCTGAAGGTCTTCTAGGGTTTGTATGCTGTCAGGGGTTATGTTGACTTCTCTAAATTTTCGTCGATAGAAAGGAGAGTGATCATAGCAGTGTTTGACTTGTTCTTTTAGTTTTTTTAGTTGAAGTTCACGAAGCTTTTTTCTCGGCATTGTTTCTATAGGTTTATTCCAGTATCGGTTATCACTCATTTCAGGTTCCCCAGTTATAGACCCAAATAGACTTCTTTGATATGATTATTATTGAGAAGTTGTCTGCCTTCACCTTCTAAAATAATTTTGCCTTCCTCTAGCACATACGCACGGTGGGCAATGGCTAATGAATCGCGAATGTTCTGCTCTACTAGAAGGATGGTGACGCCGTCTTCGTTAATTTTTACTACCGTATCTAAAACTTTCTCTACTGCTATAGGCGCTAATCCGAGTGAGGGTTCATCTAAGATTAGAAGTTCTGGATTAGACATTAGGCTTCGACAGATAACTAGCATCTGTTGTTCGCCTCCGCTTAGGGTTTGTGCTAGAGCTTTTTCTTTTTTCTTAAGAACGGGGAAAATTTGGTAGACGCGTTCTTTTGTATCTTTGATTTTGTTTTTATCGCTTACTGTATAAGCGCCTAATTGGAGGTTTTCTTCTACGGTCATTTTTGGAAAGATTTCTCGGCCTTCAGGAATCAATGTTAAGCCTTTTTTTACGATTTCGAATGGACGGAGTTTTTCTATTGATTCGTTTTTGAATCGGATGGTGCCACTTTTTGCTGGAACTATCCCTGCGATTGTTTTTACAAGAGTGGTTTTTCCTGAGCCGTTTGGGCCGATGATGCTTACGATTTCTTTTTGGTTAATATGAAAAGAGACATCCCAGAGGATTTGGACCATGCCATAAGCTGAGGATATTTTATCTACTTGTAGCATTTTTAGTCCTCGTCTAGGGAGTATTTTTTGCCTAAGTATATTTTGACGACTTCTTTGTCGTTGCATACTTCTCCGGGTTTGCCTTCACAGATTTTTTCGCCGTGATTAAGAACCACTACCCGGTTGCATAATCCCATGATTATTCTCATTATGTGTTCTACCATGAGTATAGTTACACCCTGTTTGTTAATGAGTTTGATTAATTCTATAGCCTCGTCGCTTTCTTTTGGGGTTAGGCCGGTTAAAAGTTCATCTAGTAGGAGCATTTTTGGTCGAGTTGCGATGGCTCTTGCGAGTTGGATGCGTCGTAGCTCGATTACATTTAGGTTTTTGGCGGGAAGATCAAATTTTTGTTTTGGTAAGCCTACAAACTCTAAAAGTTCTTTTGCCCGTTCTGGGGCAGAGGTTTTTTTGTCGGATTTCTTTTCCGCGAATAGTACGCCGGTGAGTACGTTTTCAAGTGCGGTCATATCAGGGAATGATTGAACGGTTTGGGAGGTTTTTGTTATCCCTTTTGCACATATCTGGTAGGATGGTTTTTTTGAGATGTCCTCACCTTGGAAGAGGATTTTGCCATAGTCAGGTTTGTATATGCCACTTATTAGGTTGAGCATTGTTGATTTTCCAGAACCGTTTGGTCCTACAAGACCCACAATTTCGTTTTCGTTGACGATTAAGTCAACTTTCTTAAGTGCTTGAAGCCCTCCGAATGCTTTGGTTACTTCTATACATTTTAGCAATCAAAGATTCTCCTGAGTTAGACTTTTGAATATACGATAAGTGAAAATATATATCTTTATAAAAATTTGGCGTAAAATTTGTTTTTCTTTTCAAAGTGGAATTTTTTGATCTATCTGGGGTTTTAAAAATCGAATTCTTTGGCCAATGTTTTAATGTGCTTTTGTTTAGTGTAGTTTTGTACTTCAATTGAATTTGGTCTTTAATTTTCGCACATAGTTTATTAATATCTTATAAATTGTGATTCAATACATCTGCGAGGTGATAATATTGTCAATGATGGCGAAGATTTTATTCGGCAACAACCAAGATATGGAAGAAAAACAGATAGAAAAAATCCGAAGAGAAATCGAGGATCTCAACTTTGAATTGCAGATAATGGAAGCAAATCGCGATAAGCGAAGAAAACAGAGATAACAATCACCAAATCCCCTAACTTCATTTTTATAAAGAAAATATGCAAGAGAATTTTTTTCTCTTTTTTCTTTTCATTAAAATAGCATATAATTATTTTCAGGGTTTGATTTAAGTAGAATTCTTAATTATTTTAGGTGGATTAATGAAGTCGGGATAAAGAGAATACATTAGGAAAAGATGAGACCACCAAAAAGGTGGTTTTTGTTTGTTTATATTTGTGTTTTCTCCCTATGAATTTAAACAGAACCGCTTATGGAATTATTAATGGAAATGATAAATTCAAAATGGACGCCTGTAGGTGAAAATATAAATATTGTTTGAATCAATTTAGAATTGGTGACTTTAATGCCTGTAGTACAAGTTGGTGTCTTTCTTGACAATAGACCCGGATCACTTTCCGAGTTAATGTCTCATTTAGAAAAGGCGAATATCAGAATCTTTGCTTTATCCATCGCTGAGGCGGGGGAGTTTGGCGTAGTCCGCATGATTACTGAAAAGCCTGAGGCAGCAGCGCGTTTGCTTGAGGATGCAGAGTTTAATCTGGCGAAAGCCAAAAAGAATACTGAAGTCACAGCTATTCTGATAACCAAGGAGAATACGATTTCGAAAATAACAAAAATTATCTGCGAACTTAGTTTAAACATCGAGTATGCCTATTCCTCAGCAGTACATTACGACGATAAATTTGCGTTGATATTGAGACTTAGCGAGGCCGAAAAAGCAGAAAAAGCCCTAAAGGATAACAACATAGCTGTTTTATCCCTTGAAGATATAAAGAAGCACTTCAAATAGTGCCCCTATTTTTTTTATGGATAAGAGTTTTGAAGAGATTAGAATTCTGTTTTCAGCTTTTCTAATGCTTTCTCAATTGTGAGGGGACTATTTTTTAGTGTTTGCTGTGCCTTGGTTGTGTTTAATGAGGAGTCTTTGGGTCTTTTTGCGGGAAAAGAGAGATCTTTTGACGATGCAGGAATTATTAAATTGGTGTCCAGATCTGAAGGCTTTTGCGAGCATCACTGCAAAATCGTATCTACTTATTCGTGTGGCACCGGAGATATGGAAAAGGCCGGATAGTTTTGCGATCGATTATTTCCAGAGTCATTTGGGCTAGACTTGTGTTTAGAGTGGGGGAGTTCCATTGGTCGGTGAATACTTTGGTTTGTTCTTTGTTTTTTAGTTTGTTTATTAGCCAGAGGGCGAAGTTGATTTTGCCTGCTGCCGGGGTTGAACCCGTAGATGACGCTGGTTCGTGCGATACAATACTCATTTAGGATTTTTTTGATTTGTTCTTCAGCTTTTAGTTTTGTGTATCCGTAGAAGTTAATGGGGGATGGCAAGTCGGTTTCTATATAGTTGCCCTTGTCTCCGTCGAAAACGTAATCGGTTGAAATGTATAAAACAAAGGCGTTGTTTGCTTTTGCCGCCTGTGCGATGTTGGTTGTTCCGTCTACGTTTATTTTCCATGCGAGTTCTCTGTTTTGCTCGCATTTGTCCACGTCAGTTAATGTAGCCGCGTGGATTACAGCTTCAGGATTAATTTCTTTGAAAATGGATTCGATTTGGGGTTTGTTTGTAATATCAGCTTGAATGGGAACGCCAAAAGTTGCTGGATTTTGGTTATCTAAGGAGTATACTTGGTGGTGTTTGCCTGTTGCTAGTTGGGCTAGTTTAGAGCCGTATAGTCCACTTGCGCCGGTGATCAGCAGCTTCATTTGTGACCACTTATTTTCCAAGGAGCAGAATGCAAGACAGCTTCAGTGGCGAAGGGGCTCCACCACTTCGGGTTATCAATATACCATTGAACGGTTGATTGTAATGCCTCTTGGAAGGAGAATTTGGGTTTCCAGCCTAATTGTGTTGTGAGTTTTGAAGAATCTAAGCTGTATCTTGTATCGTGTCCGGGGCGGTCTTCTACAAAGGCGATGGAGTTTTCGGGTTTTTGCAGTTGGGTAAGTATTTTTTTAACTATGTCTAAGTTTGTGATTTCGTTGCTTGCTGAGACGTTGTAGACTTCACCTGCGATTCCTTTTTCAAGCACCGTGTTTATGGCTGCGCAGTGGTCTTGTACGTATATCCAGTCTCGGATGTTTGTTCCTGTACCGTAAACTGGAATGGAGAGATTTTTTAGTGCACGGATGATGGTTTTGGGGATTAATTTTTCAGGCATTTGGTAGGGTCCGAAATTATTTGTGCATCGGGTTATTGACGCGTTTAGTTTGTAGGTCTTACAGTATGAGAGAACGAACATGTCTGCGGCTGCTTTTGAGGCTGAGTAGGGATTTGATGGGAAAAGTGGATCTTGTTCGGTGAATGAGCCTTTAGCTGCTGTTCCATAGACTTCATCTGTTGAGACTTGGACTAGGCGTGCATGATGATTGTGTTTTCTTATGCCTTCTATTATTGTGTAGGTTCCTATGACGTTGTTTTGTAGAAAGGTGTAGGGGTCAGCTATGCTTCTGTCTACATGGGTTTCAGCAGCTATGTTTACCACTGCGTCTGAGTGGGTGATAAATTTGTGTATAAGTTGGGGGTTGCAGATATCACCTTTTACGAATTGGTAGCGTTTGTCGTTTTCTAAGTCGTGAAGGCTTGCGGGGTTGGCGCCTATGCCTACTTTATCGACGTTGACTATTTCCCAATCAGGGTGAATTTCGAGTATGTATTTGCAGAAGTTGCTTCCGATAAAGCCTAATCCGCCTGTTATAAGGAGTTTCATAGGCATCACCTGTGGGGTGGGAGGTTCCAGTCCCAGGGTTTACCGACGCGGGTGTCATCTTTTTTGCCGTTTATAGATTTGGGGATTAGGGTTGGGTCGTTCCAGGGTCTGCGTTCTTCGTCAGGGTTTATTGGGTCATAAAGGTTAGTAGTAAAGTATAGCAACATGACTTCTTCGTTGCCGATAGCTTTGAATCCATGCCAATAATGACCAGGTACACGTACTATCTGCAGGTTTTGACCGCTAGATATTATTTCGTTTAGTTCTTTGGTTTTATCGTCATAGATACCGATTTTTATGGTGCCTTTGAGGGCTATGAAGTAGTCTGTTTGTCCTCGCATATGTCGGTGCCAGGCTCGGATTATGCCGGGGAAGGTTGTTGATAGGTTAGTTTGACAGGCTACATCGTTTTCGAGTAAGTCTTTCCAGTCTTTTCGGAAGACTTCTGCGAATGAGCCTCTTTCATCAGGTGTTTTTTTTAAGGGTTTGATTATTATTCCTGTCAACATTTTTGTTTTTACCTTCCAAGTTTTGTGATTTTAATTTGAAATTAATTTTTAGACTTCTACTTCGGAGTAGTCGCCTATGTGGAGTTTGATAACGTTATGTTTTGTGCATTTTGTTACTTTTGCGTTTTTGCCGATTAAGCTCTCTTCGAGGCGGTCCACGTCTTTTATTGTAACGTTCTCTAGTATTACGCAGTATTCTAAGTGGGAGTTAAGGATTTGTGAATTTTCGCCTATGCTTGTGTATGGTCCTATGAATGAGTTTGTTATTTGGGTGTTTTTTCCTATTATTGCGGGTCCTCTGATTTTGCTGTTGGTTACTTTGGCTTCTGGGTGTATGGTGACTCTGCCTTCTATGATCGTGTTTAGTATAGTGCCTTGGGGGTCACTGGTTATGTATTCGTCTAATATTTTGGCATTAGCTGATAAGATGTCGTCTTTTTTGCCGGTGTCTAGCCACCAGGAGTTTAGGATTTCGGCTTTGACTTTGAAGCCTAAGTTGACCATTTCTTGTATGGCATCAGTTATTTCTAGCTCGCCACGCCATGATGGCTTTATGTTTTCTATGGCTTTATGCACTTTGCTGGAGAACAGGTAGGTTCCTATTATTGCTAAATTGCCCATGGGGGTTTTTGGTTTTTCCACAAGTTTAGTGATGTTCCCTTGCTGGTCTAGCTGGGCTATTCCATATCGTGATGGATCGTCAACCTCCTTGAGGACTATGAGGGCATCGAGGTTTTCTTTTTGGAATTTTTCGACGTAGTTTTTTATGCCTTGTCCGGTAACGTTATCGCCTAGGCACATTACGAATGAGTCTTTGCCCAGAAAGGGGTGTGCGGTTTTTACTGCATGTGCTAATCCAAGTGGCTCTTGGGTGATGTAAGTTATGTTAAAGCCCCAGGCTGAACCATCTTTGACGTATTCTTCTACGTAGGATGCGGTTTCAGGCGCGGTTATTATACCCACCTGGCTTATTTTGGCTTGTTTTACTTGGTCAAGAACGTAACCTAGAACGGGTTTGTTGGCTACGGGTATGAGTTGCTTGGCGCATGTGAATGTTAATGGTCTTAGGCGGGTTCCTTTTCCTCCGCTGAGTACAAGAGCCTTCATGTAGATTTCTCACAATCTCTGGTTTAGTCATATTTCACGTCTTAAGCTTTAAAGCTTTAAAATGTAATTTTTTTGGTTAGAAATGGAATAGAAATCTCGGTTTGGTTTTGGCTGGCTCAGACTGTGAATCGGTTTTTAGGTTTAGTTTTTTTAAAGTTTGAGTGTGTTTATTATTTTTTCGAGCATTTTTAAAACTAAGTTGAATAGTCGACCTAAAGGACCAATTCCGCCCATCATTAGGCGTAGATTATCTATATCGGATTTTTTGATTGCCCGCGTTAGCAATATGGCTAAAACAAATATCACTAAAAAGAAAGCTGCACCTACAAATAGGCTTATCCAATCGCCAAAATTCACCTTAATAACAAGGAGATAAGTGGGGATACCTGCGATTGCGGCGGAAAGAAGTATTTTTCCAGATGAAACCCAATCTATAGTCACGCCGTATTGTTTCTTTACCCAGCGTATTGATAAGATGAGGCTGGGGAGGCCACAGGTAAGTGATGTGGCGATTAGGCCCATTACGCCGAAGGTTAAGATTAGGATTGACCCCAATGGGAAACCGATAATGGCTGTTATGATTGTGAGTTTGAGGTTGTATTTTGTTTCGCCTTGGCTGTTAATGAGATTGCCTGTTGATAGGTTTCCAACGGCTGTGAATAGGTAGGTTATAGCGAGTAGGGCTAGAAATAGGGGAGCTGAGCTATATGAGTCAAAAAGGGCAGAAACAGCTGGTTCAGCTAGACACATTACAAGTACTGCCGCAGGGACAACTAGGAGTGAGGCGTATTTTATTGAGAATTGAAAGACGTTTTTTAATGATTCAGCATCTTTTTTGGCGTCGAGTTTGGAGAAGGCAGGGAAAAGCATAGTTGTTATCGGTGTAGCAAAGAAAGTTATGAGAACCACAAAGTTGTTTGCAATTCCATAATTGCCAATTATTATATTGTCAGTATAGTAAAGGGGTAATAGGAAAGCGAAGAATTGGGTCAGGAATCCACCGATAATTCCAGCAAGGGATAGGGGGACTCCGTAGATGAGCATTGTTTTGATGTATGCTGAAATCTCAAGTTTGCGTGACCCATCATTTTTAGGCAATTCTCGGTATAATTTCCACAAAAGAAGTGAGCCGATAATTCCAGCGATTAGCATAGCGGCTGTATGTCCGATGACTGCACCATCAGTGCCAAATCCTAGAAAGGGGACTAACAAGCAGAAGTACGAGACCTGTTTTCATTACGGATTGAGTAATTAGCATTATGCTGTTAAGTTCCATTCTTTCTACGCCGGTGAATGCGGCTGTTGCGGCGTTTGTAATACCGGCAGCTAATATTGAGAAGGAGGCTATCTGGATTAGAGAAGTTATTTCTGGGCGTGTGTATAAGTCTGCTAATACACCTGAGAGGGCAAAACAGATAACCGATAGAATTAATCCTACGACGATTTCGAAGATTAGACCGGATATGAAAATGCTTTTGACTTCGGTTTCTCGGCCTTCTGCGCGGTATTGGGCAGCGCATCGAACCATTGCTGAATTTACGCCCCAATCTCGAAATGTGCCGATAAGTACAGGTATAGTTAAGACGATCCCATATAGACCGTAAAGTTCCTCGCCTAGAAAGCGGCCGATAAAAATTGTTCCCACTGCCGAGATTATAGTGGAAACTACCAAACCCCAAAGCAGATGGAAGCTGCCCTTAGCTGAAACTTTGGCCATATCCGCAACTTTACTCAATATTGATACCAGCGCGCCGTCAATTAGTATTAAATCAAAAGATGTTATCCAAAGAGGTGTTTATCGCTTTTGGTAAGATAAATAATTAGGATGAATGCAGATTCAGAAAACGGATTCAATTTTTTATCATTGAAGGTGAATTGTATTTATCCGCTTTTGGGTCAGTTGGGTATGGGATTTGGTTTTCTTGCAGCTATGCTAAAAGTGAATATGCTTACCAAGGACATTATTGTTGTGAAGCCTATTTGCATTAGACTGTTCCAGGTTCCTAGTATATTTGCCCAGGGAACCCACCACCACACAATACTTGTTGGGGGTAAACCGCCGCCCCAGAGTGTAAAATATAAAATATCTTGCAGACCACCTATTGCGAGAAACACGATGGTGCCTAATAGAGCGAGGGAAAGCCTGAGGTCGCGAATAGTTTTGTTTGAAGCAAGCCAATAGGTTACACCCGCCATGACCGCGAAGAGAATAAAAAGCGTATTATAAGTAAACCAGTAACTGTCAGCCCAATCATAAGAAAACTGCAACCCATACTGGTACAATGTCGCATGAACAATGTAGTCTATTCTAGACATCAAAGTGAAAAACAATACTATCAAAAACATAAGTATCAACGACTTCTTAGAACCCGATATAACCTTAGGTAACACACTCTCTCACAAACATCCAATCAATAGTCAAGAAATTTAAGACAAGTTTCAGAAATCGAAATAATACAAAATCGAACTATAATAGTGCAGTAAGAATTTAATAAGAGAAAAGAAAATAACTGAGAAATGTTTTATCCGAAATTGATATACTTTTATGCTAAAGCGGTCTCCCCAGGAAGACCGCAGAAAACCTGTTAAATGGTTAATTTCCTGTAGATATTTTGTTTTTCCTTATTTTGGGAATATTAAAAAGAAAGTTAAGTATCGTCTGAGCAGGGTATTCTAAGTTTTTCCATTACAGCTCTCTCCGAATCATAAACTTTCTTCTCACCATCACCCATCCAGACTGGCAAAAGTGAAAGGTCCCGTACTAGCCTACGTACTGCATCAAATTCCAGACTTGCTGCTTGGTCGCTTCCCCACATTGCACGATCGAGTGTGATATGTCGCTCTATTACTCTTGCACCTAGAACTGCTGCAACTAGAGAGGCAGTGTAACCTTTTTCATGTCCACTATAGCCTATTATATAGTCGGGATATCGTTCCTTGTAAGTTTTAGTTACAGACAAATTTAGTTCCGAGGCTTCAGCGGGATAGGAAGAATTGCAGTGCATGATAACCAGAGGAACGCCGTTTAGGAATTTAACCGCGTTATCAACCTCAGGAAGAGAGGTCATTCCAGTTGAAAGAAAAACAGGTTTATGAGTATCTTTAACTGCCTGTAAAAGTTTTTTATTAGTTACCATAGCTGATGGAATTTTGTAGCAAGGAACATTAAATTTCTTCAGAAAAGAAACACTAGGTATGTCCCATGGAGAGGCGAACCAAATTATGTTTTTTTGCCGGCAATACTTGTCGATAATTGTGTATTGTTCTTCTCCGAATTCGACACGTTTTCTATATTCAAGGTAAGTCATATTTCCCCAGGGGGTTTCTTTTATTTCGTTTTTCTTCTTTTCAGGTACGCATAAATCGGGGGTTCGTTTTTGGAATTTTACAGCGTCACACCCGCAGATACAGGCGATATCGATTAGTTTTTTTGCTAATTCAATATCACCGTTATGATTTATTCCAATTTCAGCTATGAAAAAGATAGGGCAATTTTCGGAAATTGTCTTTTTTCCTATTTTTATTTTATTCATCTTCATTTGACTCCTTTGAATTTAATATAATATCACATACATCTCGAATGAATCCTCGTCCGCCGTAGTAACGTGAAACATAATGGCATTCATGTTTAACTACTTCGACTGAATTTTGGGGGCATGCTGTAAAACCAGCTTTTTTAATTCCATATAGGTCACCTACATCATCTCCACAGTAGGCCAGTTCTTCATCAATTAAGGAAAATTCCTTTTTTAAAAGTTCATAAATTTTTTCCTTGTTTTTTATGCCTGTGTAAACGTATTTTATGTTCAATTTTTTCATTCTCAATTTGACTATTGAGGATTCTTCTGAGGTTATTACAGCGGTTTTTATTCCCGCGTTGCTGAGTAATTCAATCCCTTTTCCATCAATTCTTGAGAATTTGAGCATTTCTTTACCCTGTTCGTCTACATAAACAGAACCGTCAGTGAATATCCCATCTACATCAAAAATTACTAGTTTTATTTGATCAATATTTCTTAATAGGTTTCCAAGTTTTTTATGCATAATAAAATCTACTATATCAAAATCGAATGGTTCATCGATTTCAAATGAAGCCCAGGAAGGCATTACATAGGGGATTACAGAACCGCCAAGTTGGTTGTTTTGTTCGAGAAGAACTTTTTTACTTGTTATATAAATTGAGCCATTTTCAACAAGTTCCCATTGCTTGTCTTGTCTGCGAGGTCGAGTGTTGTAATCATAATTCAAGGATTTTCCGGTTTTTGACCAAAGGAAAGATTTGTTATCACAAACGCTTAGTAAGGAATCGCCTGAATTATCAAATAGTGTTTCAATCGCTTTATCTATATCATTTGGACGACGAATTGGAGAAGTCGGTTGTAGAAGTACTATATAATCAGGTTCTATACTTCCTTCGTCATGCAATTGCTGCAAGACATTGATTAAAACTGGTTCAGTTGATGCCGTATCGGTAGCGAGAATCTCTGGTCTTTTTAACACCTTAGCGCTATATTTTTCGCTGATTGAGGCAATCTCTGAGTCCTCTGTTGAAACTATTGTTTGATCTATGTATCGTGATGATAGTGATTCGAGGATAGAGTGCGCAATTAATGGTTTGCCTAATAGCAATTTAACATTCTTGCGGGGGATACTTTTACTTCCGCCTCGCGCTGGAATTATGGATATTATTCTATTGCCTTCGTACATAAGATAGCACTCCCTGTATTTTGTATTCCAAGTCAATATTTAAGTAAATTATTTTTTGAGAATTTCTACTGCTGACGATTTGAAATGCATAATTAAATGATAATTGTGCCAAGCTTAAGACTTACCAATAATTTCAGTTATTTCGTGGATATCATTTATTTGGGCATAAATGATTCCTGAATTGTAAAGTACTTTTAATGTGAAATTGCCGTTTATCATGCTGCTTTGGATCGGACGAGCGTAGAAGTAAAATCGATTAAAAATAAAGGAGCCATGCATTTTTCCTTCAATAGATCCGTTGATAACAAGATCGGGTTGTTTTGCTCTAATAATGGTAGAATTTGTGTATGCATTTATTGTGAAGTTGCCTTCATAAGTTTCGGATACACTATTAGGATCTCTCTTTAAGGAAATAGATGCTGCATTCATTTTGATATTTTGCAGAGAATTGTTTGAGGTTTCGGTAGTTATTATGTCATAAAATCCCAGTGAAGAATTGGATAATTCAACTGAGCCGCTAAATGAAAGCTCTCCGCTTCCTAAAATTCTTACTTCATAAATGGAAATATTTGTTAGCAAATTGACACCATTTATGGTCATATCTGAAATATACAAAGAATTGCATTTGCTTTCTAAATAGTCAGATGAAATTGAGAAATCGCCTTTTCCAGTTATGCTATCATGAAATAGTATGTTATTACGTAAATCTGTATTTCTCCATAAATCATAGGTTGAGCCTCTGAAGGTTATGGGGTCAAATATTTGCGGGGGAATCGGGAGTTTTTGAGGTGTTGTGGCTGGTTTTGATGCTGGTAATAATTTGGTCAGGATTTGTTTAGTTAAATCTAGAACTGTATCTTTTTGAAGAGTTGGTAATTGGTCTATAATTGAAAAATCAGCGAAAACAATTGTGCCTGTTCCAATTTTTTGGCTGAGGATATATGGAGTTGTTGAGTCATCGGATAATCTAAAGGAGGCAATTGTGGTAACTTCGGAGTTGTTTTCAAATTGCAGACTATATGTGAGAGATGCGGAACAGTTGACGCTTTTACCCTCGTATATGACGTGAGTAATTGTATTTTTTGATGCCGTTGGAAGCAATGTATATTTCAGAATGTTTGGCAATGAAACTGTTTGTAGCCCCTCATTCTGTGATAAGAACTGGGGATTTAGAAACACCAAGGTAGCACCTTGGTTTACCGATTCGGACTAGATTTGTTAGGATTGTTTGGGAGATATAAGGGGTATATGGGAAAAAGTAGACTTCACCTGAAGCTAAAGTAGTTATATTGTTTTCAGGTAGTATAGAAAAAGACTGATTGTTTCTACCAAACATGTTGATTAGCAATTGATGAGGAGATTTTGTCGAGTTGGTTTCTATCCATTTTCCGGTATCGACAGTTATATCATCTAACAGGAATTTACCTGCGACGTTAAAGGATACCCAAAAACCGATGGTTATGCTATTTATCCTAGCCAGATCTGTAGCGGGCTCACTTGTTAGTGTAGGATTGCTAAAAGGAACAATAAGTCGCTTCCATCCAGTCCAATTTTCTGCTAAATCATATCGAAGATAATTGTAACCTTTAGTAGCGCTTTGAATTTCAACACTTAGTTTTTTTCCGCTATTTGAGCCATACCAATAGAAGGAGAGGTAATCTTGCGAAGACCAGTCTTGAATTGACTTAAACTTATGTGTGATTTGCCATCTAAAAAGGTTCCGTTTCCTACTTCTATTTGTAGGCTGCTGTTTCCGTTTGCTTTTTCAATAGAATTAGTTGTTAAAATTGGTGCGCCTATTGATCCTGTTCCTTCACCTATTGCTGTTATATTCCAAAAAGCCGATTGAACATCATTATTGAAAATATATGCGGGGTTATTTTCTTTTTCAAGTGTGAATTGTTGATCTTTTACTGGCAGGTCATATAATCCAGTCACTATGTGGTAATTGGAATCTTCATAGAGAACATGTGGAATACTATATAATTTGACTTCACCTGAAGCATAGGTAATAGGAAAGTTTTTCATCAGTAAAGCAAGTTCGACGGTTGAATTTGAAAGACCAGAATCCGCTGAGCTTACAAAAATATGAGTCGCACCAGATCGGTAAAGATTATTCAATACTGCTTCTGGAACTTGAGAATTAATAATAGAATTTCTTATCCAAGAACCACCTTCAGGTCCTCCTGTACCTAAATAAATTGGTAAAATCTCGTTAGGTAGGAAACTACAGAGCATTTGGTAGCTTGATTTTGAAAGCGCTATGATCACTGCTTTAGTATCTATAAAATTATGCATCCATTGAAGAACTTCCGCATCAGATACAGATAATCGTGGAGTATAACGATCTTTGGGGTAATCTATAGCGATTGAATAAGTGTATGAAAGAAACGAAGCAGCCATAGAGAATACCAAAATGGCGGATAAAACGTAGAACACTTTACCTTTGTATTTTGAAAGGTGTATTTTAGAATGAGATTCTATCGTAAGCGCCGTTTTATTCATCTTTCTTTCAGATGGAACTAAAACATTAAGGGCTAATGCCGCGAAACAGCTCAGTGGAAAAGCTAAGAAAAACAGGTAAAGGGAACCTACACCTCCAAGAAAAGCGATGCCGATATTATAACTAAATAATAATCCAACACTTAGAACGGCAAACAAAAAGATGGATAGGAATTTGAGGGAATCACCATTTACTTTTTTTATCAATCGAGGTAAACATATTAGGGTTAATGAAATTTGGAGACCAAAATAGGTAACCCAGACAAACCATGGTTTGGAAGAAAACATATTGATGTGATTTAAATCTGAATAATTTAGGTAGCAAAGACAAATAGCGATTATTACTAGCGCAAAACTTAGCACCCACAGGGTAATAACAATTAAACGGTTTACTGAGATTTTTCTTAATTCTGTTAATGTAGTAGGTATTACTTTTGGGTGGTTGTTGTTATTTGTTTTTTTTGACCAAAATTTATAGCTAAGGCTTAAAATGCCAAAAGTTAACAAGGAAGCAAAGGCAATTGCGATTATTGTTATGCCTGCATTAGGGTTTATTATTGAATAATATGTATAAATGAAAGGGGTTACAAGTTTGTCGATAGTTATTGGTGATGAAATAGTAGAAAATATTATGAAGAACAGCGCAACAAAGATGGCTGTAGTAAGTAATTTTTTATAGGAACGAGTAAGTAAGGAAAAAAGTGCAATAGTTACTATAATTGGGATGAATAGGAATAGGTCATGAGTAAAAATTCCCCCGATTATCAGAAGACAAGCGAAATAAGAGTTCGCGCCATTTCTTATTGAGGGTATCTTTTTGGAAGTACATAAAGAGAAAGCCTAATGCAAAAAAGCATAATCCGTATTCTATGGTTCTATCCCATAAGACATAGCTTTGTGTGTTAGCCCAGAAAATCTTTACATAAAGACCTAGTGTTGATTGAACAGCGCCATTGAGAAAATTTGGTAAAAGATTAGGGGTAGTTGCTAATTTCGCTATAAAGGGAATACTGCTCAGGCCGTATAGGACGGAAATGAAGAGTGCGCCTATACCTGCTGTTTTAGTTTGTTTGGGAAATAATACCTTTAGGAAGAAGTAGATAGATGTCGGGATTAATAACACGAGATATTGAATACTTGCGTAGACATAGAATGAAGGGAGAGAGGTTATGGTGCTTCCTAATTTTAAATAAGAGTTTAGCCAAGGCAGGTATGATGTGAAATCTAAGTGGAAAATATCATTTGCTGAGGTCATATACTCAGCTATGTCTCCACCAGTGATTCCGCTGATTGGTCCTGCGGCCATCACTAAGCTGTAGCTTCCAAGCAATAGAATCAACGCGACGCAAAGCCAGCATTATTTTTTCCCATGAAAAAGCTGGTTTTGATGAGACAGGATTGGCTAAGGTTTGATGGCGCCTGCTGAATTTCGCCAAAATCACCGTTAAAGAAACAAAAATCATTACAAATGCCATATAGGATAAAGAAGACAGATAATTCAGACGAATTAAACTTAATCCAATAATTGCGTTTATACAGTAACTTAATGCAAGAACTAAACCTATTTTTTCGAATAGACAAAGATTGGCTCTGTAAAAGACTCTTAGAAATACCCACCCTGGGAAAATGCTCAGCATGAATAATCCAGAAAGAATTCTGAGAACTGAGATAAGGGGTAATGAAGAAAATGTGGAAAAAGACCGAATTATATTGTATTTGAACATTAATTGAGGGTATGATTATGATGAGTAGACTAGCTATTATGCCTAAGAGGTATGGTAGATTTTTAGAGATTATATAATATCTGTCGTTGTTGGTGGATGAAGTGTACAAATCGTTGTCTTTTTTGAAAAGGTGATTACCGAAGGATATTAAGAGAAGAAAGAAAAGCAAGGAAAAGCAAATGCCAAGAGGAAAGGCACCAAGCAAGAAGGATAGTATCAAAGACGCAATACTGCTTATTATAATCCAATAAGTCTATTCTTTTCATTTGACTACCACTTTGGCTAATGATTTCTTGTGTTGCTAGTAAATACTGTCTTTCTGGTTTATTTGGCACTTTTTTTGTTATTTGAATTATGAGCTTAGCGATTCTTTTACTTGATTGACCATCCAACTTGTAAAGATGATCTTTAAGGGATTGTGTACCTTTGTTCACAAGATTTTCTCTTATTGTCTTATTTTTCAAAATCTGGTCAATTATATTAGATAGTTTTTCAGGCTCATAGACAGGCATTGCCATATCTTCAAGGATGTTTTCAGCTGCTTTGGGAAAGTAACTAATCACTATCAATGGTTTTTTGTGTATTATTGCTGATAAGCCAGCAGTTGAGCTTACTGTTATTGCAACATCTGAAGACACTAATAATTGGTCTAGACTTGTGTCTTTTGTAACAAATATGTCGGAGCCAAAATTATTTGCTAAAGCATTGTAAACGTTTAGGTTTTCTCTTGGGTGAACTTTTATGATGAGGCGAGCATTAATCTGTCTTGAGGCAGCCATAACTGACTTCACATATGAGGTGCGGTGATTAGGAGTCCATGTACCATCTTCTACGAAAGGTTGAGTTATTAAAAGTACAATGGCCTTATTTGATAATTCCTTAATGTCGGATGCATTTCTGTCTGCTACAATTGCAGATGCATTACCTGATAAGTTGTCAAACAAGGGAGAACCTGTGACAAAAATTCTTTCGGAGTCTACTCGCCTAGAAATAAAAACTTGTTTATAATAGTCGCCCATGGCAGCTATCACAGTAGCACCACCTGTTCCCCAAGCAGGCATTTCCCATTGCCGTCCTAAATTAAGTGTAAGCTTAGATATCAAAGGAATATTATTCACAGTCGAAATAATGTGCCAAGGAAAGTATCGATTCCAAGACAGACATACTTGACAAACCCTTTGAATAACGTTTTGTTAATATACCATCTTGTATAGCAACTGAAGGAATCCCTCGTAATCTACAAATTCTTATAAAAGTAGCGCTAAGACCCAAATCATTAGCGACAACAAAAATATCAGGTTTAAATTCATCTATAATTCTTTCAAAACTTCTAAGCTCAGATCGATAGGAAAACCGAATACTAACCTTTTTATTAATTAAATTTTTTGATTCCAATATTTTGAAAATTAAATTTGAATTCTTTTGCAGCTCGTTAATCACAGTCGAAAATATTCTTGTGTGAGAGCTTTGATATGATAGAAATAGAACCCTAATTGAATTAAGTTCTAAATGCATTTTTTTTAACTTCTATTTAATGCTTTTTCGAATATTTTCATGTAGACCGTTGCAACTTTTTGAACATCATGCTCTCTTTCAACATAGTTTCTTGCCTTTTCCCCATGCTTTTTCTAAGCAGTTCATCTTTTAGAAGAAGCTCAACGTCTGCTACAAGTTGTTTTATTGATACCTGAATGAAAACCCAAGTTTTCGTTTTTGATAATATTATCTGGATCTACATTTAAACTGACTACAGGCGCATTGTTAGCCCAAGCTTGGATGAATGTAATTGGGAAAGCTTCTGTCACGGAAGTATTGACAAGCAATGAAGCTCTTTGAAAGTATTGGTTAACCTGGTGGTATGGGATAAATCCAGGAAACACAAGATTGGGTAATTCTGAAGCTTTTAACTTAATTTGGTTGTAAAGGTCGGCTTCACCATCAGTTTTTCCGCCGATAATCTCAAATCGGGCAAATGGAATTTTCCGGGCTAATTCAATGAACAATTGCGGACGTTTAACCCATGTGATTCTACCTACCCATAATACCAAGGGTGGATTAGTTTTAGGGGCGCAAGAAGGCGGGATATTAACGCCATTCTTTATTATTGTGCTCTCCGTGTTGAACCTGTTTCTTAAAACATTTTTTTGGAAACGATTTTGTGCAACAACCGTACCTGCTTTTTTTATGTCTAATAAATCAGCAATTTTTTGTTTATAACCGGAATTTCCATCAAGTGATTTACCGATAACCATAGCATCTGACGGAATTCTATAAACAAATTTCTTTCTGTTAATACAACAGAAGGAAGGAAGAATTCCAGTAGCTCCTGATTCGTGAAAATAAAGATCAGCCTGTGCTTTCCTTAGAGAAGACCATACTGATTTGAATTTTTCATAACTGCTTAGCTTCATGGCTTTATCTCGACGGTAGGTTTTTATCACCTTGATGCCCTGCACGTCTTCGATATCATTGAGCCCATTATGATAAGTAATGAATGATACATCATGCCCTCTGCGGATCAATTCCCGACCAAGAGCTACTTGTTCCACTTCTGCGCCCCCAGCATAACCCCAGTTCTTCATGGTCAATACAGGATATGAATCCAAACTAAGAAAACAAATCCTCATGTTACAAACCATCAATCAACTTAAGGTATAGGTGCAAGAGCGTTGGGATTTTCAATATTTTCCTGATTTCCAATGTTGGTATGTTTTAATCCTGTAGCTCATTCTTTCCGAGAAAGTAGTTACAACCCCAAGCTTGGCTAGATCTTTATCTTTTATTTTCCTATTTTTTTCAATTTCATTTCTTTTCTGATATAATACAAACAGTAATCTTTTTGTTTTAAGCTCAATTAGAAAATCAAACATTCCCTTAATTACACTTTTTAGCATTGAGAAATCCTTGTGGATAATGAATACAACCATCTTCGGGAAATGCGTGAGAAGAATACTTTCGCAACAATAAAGCACTACATTCTTCTTTTCGTAATTCTTGAAAATAAAATAGAACATGCTTTTTACCCAAGCATAAGTTGGAAAGGGATCTGCTGCTTTAAATGTGCCATATCGCAGATGATAGACGATAGAAGAAGGCACGTAAAGGACTTTGAAACCATTTTGCCATGCACGTAGTCCAAGTTCAACTTCCTCACCGCCTCCAAAATAGTATTCATCAAAACCCCCAATATCTACAAAAAACTTTTTGTCAACTATAACTGCAGCGCCGCATCCGAAACCGGTACTCTTTTGAAGGGAATACTTCTCATCGTCGTATTCAAATTGACCTTCGTAAAAGTTTATTTCGTATGTGAGCTTGCCACCTGCATAGTCAATCATTCTTTTTCCATTAACCTTGTATGGTTTTAATAATTTGGAACCTGCGCTTACAACATTTCTCTCGCCGATAATGGAATTTACCAGATTTTTCAACCAATTTCTGGTTACGATTGTGTCAGTATTCAAGAAAACAAGATATTGCCCCCTTGCACAGTTTACACATAAATTATTTCCTTTACAAAAACCATAATTTTTGTCAAAACGTAATACCTTTACGAGGGGAAAATTTTCTTCAGTATATCCAACTGAGTTGTCGGTAGACGCATTGTCACCCATAATAATTTCAAATTGGCTTTTGGGATAGTCTGTTTCTTTAAGAGAATCAAAAAGATTTCTCAAATATCGCAGTCCATTATAGTTTAGTACTATTATACTTACAAATGGATATTTCAAGTCTGTTTGTTGCATTTCCCCCAAATTTGTAGGCCCAAGATAACTTTTCATTAGATTTTTTCAAATTCCTTCATTGAGTATTAATTTGGATAGATTAGCTCGCTATTGCTCAGACTGTCTAATTTTGTGATTGCGCAAACTTTTTATGAATCCATAATAGAACCCGCCTAAGTACGAAATCACTAATGTTACGAACAATAATGGAATTATGCCAGCGTGTATTTTTCTAAATTTTAGTAATGAATAAGAAAGCATTAAACTCATATAGACCAATACAGGAATCGCTAAATAAGGTACCAAAGCAAAATCAGCTAAAAACAAAAAAGTAAACAAGCCAAGCACCAGAATAAAAGCGAAAAACAGGGCAAATAATCCGTACCTATTAATCAAACCAGGATATTGTTTTAGATTTTTTCCATAGCTTTTGCCATATTGGAAGAAATAGCTGGCAAATCTATAGACGCTATTGAAAGTTTTTTTATGTATAACTTTAAAAGAAGGATAGTAGACGATTTTTCCATTATTATCTAACACTCTCTTGCAAAATACGCCATCTTCATTAAAATTAAGGTCTGGGAAACCTCCGATTTGATTAAAAAATGTTTTAGAAACAAGAAGATTTGAAGAAGGAACATCTTCAACTTCTTTTTGATCAGTATCTAAGGAAAAAGTGTAAGATGCTAAAGTGAAAAACTGATTGGAAAGAAGATCCCTTACTGCCGATCCAACTGAGGTATGTGCTTCGACAAGAGCAGCTGGACCGCTAACAACTGTTGAGCCTAAATCCTTCGGTGTTTTTAACAAATGCTCAATCCATTTTGCGGTAATAACACAATCGGAATCTAGGAAAGCAATCGTGTTATTGGCTGCTTTTTTTGCGCCAAGATTTCTTGCCTCGCCTCTGGTTACTCCCGGAGAAACTAGTATCGTGGCAGAATACTTTTTGCTAATAGCAAGGGTTTCGTCAGTTGATCCTGCATCAACAATTATCGCTTCGACTTCGATTGAATTTTCAGAAGATAATTTGTGCAGCGCACTCAGACATTCTCCAAGAGTCTTTGCAGAGTTAAATGTAGGTATTACAGCAGAAATCTTATCCGTCATAAGATGCTCTTCAATAAGTTCATTCAACAAGAAGCTTTGCTGCAAACTACCATCAATTCCTTAATTTGAGTATCAGCGGATTTGTTTTTGTAAAGCTTAGGCGCGGAGTTAATCGTTTCTACGGCTTTATTCATGTCAAAATCGATTGCTTGACCGTACCATTCTATTGATTTAAAACGTGGTCTATTCTCTTCTTTTACAATTCTGTAAGCTTGTTCTCGGGTTAGTTTGCCTTCTCTTATTTGGTGGCTTCTGAAAATGTCGAATTCGGTAAAACCTGACAGAGTCATGTAAATGTAATTGTAGAAAGCTGCTGTACCATCATCTACGCGCCATGTCGCAATGGTATCGGTTTCTGTTTCCCGATCAAATTTCTTGGTGATTGTTGAGAGAATTTCTTTTTCATCCCAATCTAAGTAGTGGAAAAGATACAGATAATCATCGTGCAAAACGTACGTGGAATAATAGGCAAATAGAGTGTCTATGATTGATTTGTTGATGTAGGCTGGATTCAAAATAAACTGACGCAAATAATAGGATAAAATTTTTAGTTTATCGAGCCGTGAAATTCCAGTTAGTCGACTTAAAGCTTTCTTGCCACTTGTATTTATGTTGCAGAACCCGTACTTGAAAAGACCAGTACCTTCTTCCGCTTCATAGCCTCCGCAAAATATGAAAAGCTTAACTCCTGTTTGTCTCCGTACTTTATGGAAATAGTAATAGAATTGTTTGTCTCCCGCCATCAATATTGGAACCATGCCTAAATCGGGTCTCTTAAGCCAAGCTTTAAGGTTCTTTCGAATATTCGCTCGCTTCTGTTCAATATCAGCGGAAACAACTATATGCTCAACACCTAACTTTCCGACAACTCGGGCTTGATTCCGCCTAGCAAGATCATTAACCATTCCCCAGTCATATGTGAAAGCAGTAGGGTGCAGTCCAAGAGTATTTTTTATGTAATCTAAACCAAATGAACTATCTCTACCTCCGCTAAAGCCAACAATACAGTCTGAACCTGCTGAAGGATTTCTTATGTAATCTGAAACAAAAGCCTTAAGCTCTTTTTCTCCTTTTACAAAACTTCCTCGTTGTTCGTAATCCCTACAATAACTGCAAACGCCTTCTTCATCAAACGCAATAAGGGGCATTGTTTCAGGCAAAAGGCATTTGCTGCACCGTCTTAAACTATTTTCGTCTGAATAAAGAGCCGCCCAAGTCTCTAACATGGATTCTTTTACATCTTCTGTAAGAGTATGCTTGTTTGAACTGGAAGAGACTGGGTCTTTTGAATCATAGAGCTCTATAATATTAAAATGAGAAGACAGAGTCGTTTGTGTAACTACGTTAACTTTAGAATCATTTAACAAAAACATTTGGTTTCGGTTTTCAACAGGATCAATTATGTAACCTTGGCCAGCTTCAACCTTAATTATTGATGTATTACAGAATAATTTCCGGAGCAACTTGTGATTTAGGGTTTGTTCAAGAATGTATTTTTCTGAAGCAAAAACTAAAGTCTGCCCACTTTTACTGTAGCACAAATATAGCGAACCCGTATTTGTTGCCAGCACAAGGTTATTTGAATCATCAAACTGTAAAGCTACCGAAGCTGAACCTTCTATTTGTTCGAAGACATGCTTCACCGCTTCTACTAATAGATTCACCATCTAACCTAAACATTTGTAATAGACTGAGAAAAACCTCTGTGTCGACATCAAATTTCTTTTTTAGCCCCGAAAATTTCGTCCACAGTTTTTTATCGTTAACAATTATTCCATTGTGGACACCTACTGCACCGTCTTTCACTACGGGTTGATTGTTTGAGTTGATATCACTAATGCCATTTGTCTGCAATCGAGAATGCCCAATAATTACAATTGGACAACGAGAATGAGCACCATCATATCCTTCATTTGCGATTGTTTTCTTAAAGAGATTTTTATATTCGGCTGATTTGACCAGCTTAGATGATGAAACGGGCTCTTTGAGAACGTAAATAGATTGGTTAACTCTTGCTGCAATTCCTGAAGCCTCTTTGCCTCGAGATTCTGATAATTTGAACATCCGGTTTACAATTTGTTCAAGCCTATTTGCTGATAACTGAAGATCCTTGCCTACTACTATACCGAATATTCCACACATATGATTTTTGCTCTATTGCTTTTTTAAGTTTATTTTTTGGGATATCCTAGCGATAGCGTACAAAGTTACAGCCGTTGAAAGCATAAAGAACCCTATTAAAATAAATGCGATAGAAGCCAAAGCAATATTTGTCGTTATCATATGTGAAGCAGCGTACAAATCCATCATCCAAACGCCAAAAAGAATGCCTATAGCTAAAGAAAACATGCCAGGTATTCCAAGAAGAGGAAGCGGTCTTTCTTCTACAACAAGTTTAAACAGATAAACTATAAGCCCAATTCCATGGGTAATAGGATGCTCAGTTGAAGTTTTTGTTCCGATGCTGTCGGCATATTTACAAGTGATCGGAACTTCACAAACCTTTAGACCGCACTGGTCAACCACTCGCAGAAGTTCAACGCTGGCACTCATGCCCGTTTCGGTCATGGATAAATTCTCTAAAGCATGTCTACTGTAAGCTCTAAATCCGCTCTGAGCATCACTGACCTCACTTTTTCCAGAACCATTAGCCAGCTTTGTGATTACTCTCACGCCCAATTGACGATACAACGGCATCTCAGCGGTACCGCTCTTGTCTTTAAATCTACTACCTACAACCACATCTGCCAACCCAGCCTCGATAGGTTTTATCAATACGGGAATCTCAGCGGGATTATGCTGTCCATCCGAATCTAAAGTAACCAATATATCGGCTCTTAATTCTCGAGCGCGATCAAATAAACTTTGCAGAGCAGCACCATAACCCAAATTGCCTTCATGACGGACCACAATAGCGCCAAATCTCTCAGCTATTACACCTGTTAAATCCGTTGAGCCATCATCACAAACGATTACGACATCTGCATGTTTCTGAGCTTCGAAAACAACTCGAGCGATGGTCTTCTCTTCGTTGAAAGCAGGAATTCCTATTACGATAAGAGAACTCGTTGCACTAATTACTACAGGACTTAGAGCCTCGCGGGCATCAACTTCAACCAAATGTTGACCCTCCGTACACGAAAACAGATATCCGGCCAAAATCCTGCAGACTCACGAAACTCTCCGGAACTGAAAGATTATACCAACCTATAGGCTCATTCCAACAGACAAAATAAACAGTTGTAAAATTATGCGCCAATGCTGTATTTACGGCTAAATTGACATCATTGTTCTCAAAAGTCACAATCGAATGAGACTTATCTAGGTAAAGTTGACCCCAAAACAGATATGCATACTGCAGAACTACACACGAAGAAGAATCCATCGTATTATTTAGCCAATTCATCGCTTTAGTAACATCGCCAACATCTTGGTAAGGTACAGTGGGGCTGTTTGAGAAGTAAAGGTAAGTTCCTGTTAAAGAAGGCACACTGGTATTTGCATAAACCATCAAAATAGGAGAAGCAAGGTATGCAATACCAAGTGAGAATGTCAATAGAATCGTCACCGCCACTTTCTTGTTAAAGCACATCGGTAAAGAATTTACTTTACCTTCCTTTAGAGTCTTACTAAATAGTTTACTTAAACCATAAACAGCGTAGAATGTAAAAGGGTAGGCAAGCATGAACATCCAACGATGCCAATAAGTCAAGGCGCTAAAAGGAACAACTAAGCAACCAAATGAGCCTATGAGCAACAAAATGGTCCAGAGGGTTAAAACACGATTGTGGAAAACCCCTTTTAACACTAAATACAAGTATGGCCCGAATAAAACGACAAACAAAAGACCAACGCTTAAAGCCAAAGCGGTATAGCTTCCGTAAAAATCCACTGATGATTTGACATGTAAATAGTCAACAAGGAAAAAGATGCGCCCAGGATTAGCATTAACTACATCGCCAGCACGAATTATATTTGTTACAGAAGCAAGGGTGATTGGAAACATTCTCAAGTACATACCTATTGAGAAAACACTCAGAGCAGGAAGACTTCCCAATAGCAAACGCTTAGAAATATCTGAACGCCCTTTGATAAAACGCCAAACAATCAAACCAACTACCACAAATAGTAGAGTCACTGCTGCGTATTCATGAGCAAAAACACTTACTAAAGATAATACTGCGAAAATAGCAAGACCGCGATTAGATTTGATTTCCTTAACGTATGATAGAGCAAATAATAGAATACCTAAACCTAGCGTGTTTCGAAGCAAATCCCAACTTATCCGTAAAGAAGCCAACTGAAGCGCAAAGAAAACACCTGCAGCTAGCCCCATTTGCATACTCCAACCTAGATTTTTACGTGCAAACCAGTAAATCCCAGCCACATTCAAACCATACAGCAAAGGTGCAATAACTTTTAACAATAAGAAAGGATCAACCTGCAAGAAGCCATAAAGAGGTACAATAATTGCATTAAGCAGCCATGTTGAAGTAAAGAACGCGCTCCAATTGGGTAACACTATTCCGCTGTTCATCATAGACGCATAGTCGATTATATCAAAACCTATAGGATTTGGGAAAGCTAAGATTTCAGGAGCCAATCTAACTAGAAAACCTATTGTAAGACAAGCAATCAAAGCTCTATAATCGGTTAATCTGACGTTTAAGAAACGCTTAAAGCCCAAATTAATGCCTACTGAATTGGACATCATTTTAGACAATGACTTCTTGTTCTTGCTCTTGTTGAATGGTAAATGCCAAATCTGCAACGTTGCCGGTTTTTTCTGTTTTTACCCATTTTCTTGGTCTTCGGAAAAGAATCAGTAATGCCGCATACAAAGCGACAAATGCCTGTAAACCCCAGTAAGCAAAAACAAACGGTAACCAAAGGACATTGCTTGCTCGTTTAGGTTTTGAAATAAAAATCAAAGCGGCTCCAGCAAGAAGCGCCATTGCAGTAGTACTTAGAAGCGAGAAATACATAAAACCGGTCCACATCACATTAAAAGGAAACTCTGCAAAAAAGGCTCCTGACCCTACCAAATAGGATAGCAATGAAGCAATAATTATGAATGGAGAATAAAGCGTTGTTTCGGCATCTAGATTTTTTATGCTCGGTTTAGTTATTAATCTGCCATATTTGAAGGCAACTTCCATCGTTCCTCTGTACCAGCGAGTACGTTGTTTAAACAGTGCTCTTAGAGTTGAGGGACTTTCTTGCCACGCGCAGACATCTCCACCGTACCGGATACCATAACCGTTTTCGGTGATTCTTGCTGAGATTTCCATATCTTCAGATAGAGTATTTTCGTCAAAGCCTGACAAGTTTCTCTAAGGTGCTACGTCTTATGAATTGGCAACTGCCCTTTAGGTGAACAAATAAACCTAATGTATCTTTACCTCGTAAGTAAGCTTCACACCAAATAGCTTCTTCATAGGATATGAACTGCGTAAGCATATTTTCCTTTGAATTAATTGACATGGTTCTGCCTTGTAGAGCTGCTATAGATTGATCGTTAAAGTATCGAGCAGCGTTAAGTAGGGAGTCTTTTTCAGGAACATTATCTGCATCAAAAACCGCTATGATCTCACCTTTGGCGTATTTGAGGGCATAATTTAAGGCAGAGGGTTTTCCATCAGAATATGGTCTTTGTAAAACTTTGACATTACCGTATGTATCAGCAAATAATCTACATACTTCATAAGTGTTGTCGGTTGATCCATCCTCTACAACGATGACCTCGATTTTTTCTTTAGGATAATTCAAAGTTGGTAATGCTTCAAAAAGTCTGCCTACTAGTTTTTCTTCATTTTTTACCGGCACCACTATTGAGAAAGAAGGAAGTATTTTGTTTTCAGATAAATTACTGTTTTGAGTCTGGTGCTTGTTTTTTAAAGCATTCTTGACACCTGCGGCCATAATGGGTACATTATAAAATATCCACAGGTAGACTACAGCGAAAACAACGATTAGAGCCAAATCAACTAAACTAATCATAGCACAGAACTACTTTTTAGCCTCATCCGTTGGCGGGATGCCCGTTGAGCTTCATTATAGCCCAATAGCGAGCAAAGTCTTTATCGTTCGCCCATTTCCCGGCGGCGTTGTAGCCCCAATTCTGAGCGAACACACTAAGTTTGATGGTGATTGGGAGACCAAATTCCCTTACAAAACGAGCAAGTTTACTCTCAAGAATTCCTTCTAGCTTTCCTGCAATTACAAGTATGCTTTGGGCAAGATTTGGACTGCGGATGGTGTCAGCTACTTTTATCGTTAAATCAACAAGCACTCGATCAATCCTAGGCAAAGCTCTGAACCATACACCTGCGCGTATGGCTTTCTGTCTAAGTTTTATCAATTGCATTCTTTCTATGAAGGCGAAAGTATTGCCACGTTTTTTGGTCTCAGACATTTTCTTTTTTTACCTCTAAGCCTTCTCCTATCTTTTCTATGTACCTTTCATTCTTATATCTAGTAGGAGACCAAGTGTGATTAAAAATTAATAAAAGACTTACTAATTCAGAATTCATATTTAGGACAGGTTTTCATCGTCTTTTCAAACAAAATGTTTAGAATAATGCAGGTAAGTTCTTTT
This sequence comes from Candidatus Bathyarchaeota archaeon, assembly GCA_963701765.1. Classification (GTDB taxonomy): domain Archaea; phylum Thermoproteota; class Bathyarchaeia; order Bathyarchaeales; family Bathycorpusculaceae; genus JADGNF01. The sequence goes on along the minus strand of CAVPBD010000008.1, from coordinate 185,724 downwards.
GTTTTGTATTTTATCTGTCAAAAAGAAGAAGGAAACCACCGTCATATGACATATTTATCATTATTTTGTACATATTAAGTTAAACTTAAATTTCAACAAAATAAGCTAAACAAACAAAAGCCAACGCTAAACCAAATAATCCTAAAAAATCAAGGGAATAAAAATTTTAGGCGATTTAAAAAATAAGGGTTAGATGGAAAATATTCAACTATTGCGAAAGGCTATCTAAATTTGCATTTCCTGAATTTTCTCTTCTACTGCCTTAAGTTCTTTCTTTAGTTCTTCTGCGTAGTTTTGCAGCTTTCTCAATCTTTTCAGCTTTGGTAAGGAAGCGTCTTTTATAGCCATGTTCTTGTTCAGGCATACAGCATCCAGGATGACCATGATGGTCCCCATGAGGCATACAACATTCATCGTTCATGATTTTTCACCTCTCTACTGACTTTACTATAAAAAGTAAAGCATTTAAACTATCAAGTTTATAGTATAATAGCTACTATCAAAAACGAAAGTGACTATCATGCAGGAAAAAACCGAACCCAATCTGCTACTGCCCAATCGAAGGAATAATAGATGTAATCGGCAAGAAATGGGCACTTCTAATCATAAATGTAATTGGAAATTACGGCAACCTCAGATTTAACAAGCTCATGGAAGAACTCCACGGCATAAGCCCCAAAACCCTTGCAGACACATTAAAACAACTTCAAAACGAAAAACTACTCAAACGAGAAGCATTCGCTGAAATCCCACCCCGCGTAGAATACTCATTAACCGAAGACGGAAAAGGCCTAAGAGAAGCAATCGTACCCCTTCTAAAATGGGCAACAACAAGAAAGAGCCCAAAAAAGAAAAAATGCTGCCAAGCATATAAAACAGTACCCGCCCACAAAGTACAAAACTCAAACCCAAAGAAAAAATAATCAAACCCCATCATACACAGATTTGCTCAAAAGAAAAATCACTTCAAAGAAAACAGGCTTTCTATGCCATAACCAATTAAAAATTTTCCAGTTACAATAAATAACAAACTAAACCAATAACTTACTTTTGATTAAAAACATATATTTCTTGGCAAACCACTAGCCGACGAACGTAAGCTGGTCAGTATCTGGAGATAAGGGGGTGCTCGCGTTTTAGCCAACCAATGGTTTGCCAAGTTTGTCTTCTACCCTTCTCGGTATTATGCTTACTATCAGCAGGGTATAATTTATGGAATTGTGGTAGTGTCACTGCAGTAACAAGTAGTAAGAGTTGCCTATGAGGTGGGACCTATCTCTATTTCTTCAAAATGATCCTTATGGGAAATCAATCGATGTATCTTTAACTCTTCAGGGGTTGAAAACTTCACTTCACAAATGGGGCAAACATATGTCTTATGAACCATATCGACACCATGATAACCGAGGCAAACATCCCTTATAGATATTTGTGACTACAAAAGGTAGCCACTATTGTTCAAAGAGCATTAGGTCCATGAACGATTGCTTTATCTTTATTGCTATAGACAGCGATGTCATATTTTGGAGGACTTGGAGAACTAACTAATCGGGCATTAAAATCAACCAAATCGGTACTTAACACATAACCCTTCAACTCAGAATTAACAGGAATTAAAGAGCCACCTCTAGAGCGGACCTTTTCCAAAGCGCTTGTCCCAGGATCTTTTTTAGATAAAACGGTAAAACGTTTTTTCCTCACACAACCACCCATACTAGACTCTATCATATTTTATAATAAATAAGATTGTGACTGTAGGATTACAACAATGTATTGTTCCCCTGCCACAAATATTTCGGTTTTTTTTAGCCCAACAAACCAATTTTAGCACAGCTAAATTTCTCTCAGAATTTACATTATTACTCAAAAAAAGAAAAGAAAGAGAAGTTTATTGCTTCTTACTTCTAAGGATCAGCAAATTCACCAAACCAATCAGGATTGCGATTATGACCAACACTATTAAGGCAATGTCAATTGTTGATAAGCTATTTGATGCAGTTTCGGATGTTTCTATTACCCCCACAGAGGTCCCCGCAGCTGAGCTACCATAAGAATCAGAGCCTGCGAAAGTCGCTGAAATTTTATAAGTACCTGCACTTGAGGGTTTCCATAAGTATTCAAAGTTCCCGTATATGTCGCTTGTCACTGTAGCTATATCTACTACAGAGCCACTTGAGCTTACTGCACTAAGTTTTACTGGAACACCAGTTGCCTGAGCTGGACAAGGTTGTTGTTGTTTTAGATATGCCATCCAATTTCCCATATCTTTGTCGGCAATGGCAGCTGTACCAGGTTGACCTGAGGATTGATCAGTTACTTTGCCACGAATCAATGTACCAGAGCCGCTTCCCACTACTTCAGGTGATGCTGAGACTTCTGTTGCACTCGGACCCTTACCAATACAGTACACTCGATTATCATAGGCATTATATCCTACCAAGTATCCATCAGCGATAGCTTGCAAAACCATTTGTCCGTCCATACGCCAAAGCTCTCTTCCCGTTTCCAAATCTACAGCGAATACTTTTTGACCTCGAATCAGAGGCTGAGTGGGCGAGTGCTCACCAGTCGATACATAAGCTACTCCTCCAGCAACAATTGGGCCATAATACATTGGCCATGTGCCGTAGGGAGTTTCTCGTCCAGCATCTCCAGAATAGAACTTCCAGACTTCCTTTCCAGTATTGACATCGTATGCATGCAAGTATCCATCATAATTAACTGACAAAACTTTGCCTTGAGCAATCTGTGGTCCTGTGTTGCCAAGAAATGTTCCCCAGGGGAACTGCGCAGGATCACTGACCCATTTCTCTTCGCCAGTTCTTATATCATAAGCTATCCATTGCATTCCAATCGGTTCCCATTGAACATAGATCCCCTCGCCGTAGGCAATGTATATCGGAGTCTGTCTACCATGGATGGCACGTTCTTTGCTCCACAATTGCTCACCAGTTTGGGTGCTATAAGCCACATGAAGCCTGCTTTCTGTAACCCCACCAGCTGTTGCAACTAGAATATCACCAGAGAGACCTGCTCCAAACGAAAGACCTGGATAAGACTGCCCATATGCTGGAGTTGTTACGCTTAAGATTGGCACGGTTTTGTTCCATTCTAAGCCTTTTCGCCAGTCAAATACTCCTTTTGCGGGAACGAATTGTTGCAGACCACTTTCTTGTGCTGCAATCATCCCGTTGCCTTCGAAGGCTTTGGTGGAATTCCATTTAGCGAACCAACCCATCCGACCCTCAAGCAGGTAGACAAACATAGTTCCATCTGCACCATATGCAACCTTCCCAGTACTGAAATCCGAAGTGAACGCCGAATTGGCAAAAGTCAGAATCAGATCACCAGTGGTCGCGTCAAACATTTCGTAAGAGAATAATCCAATATTCCAAAGGAACGGGGTTACACCCATTTGGTTGGCAGAGACAAAGTTGTATAGTTGCCCATTTGATATGAGGTAGTCGTTATTACGGAATATCTCTTCTCCGGTTCTCAAATCCATGCAAACAAAACCGGTTAGAGCGGGAGGACCAAAGTATCCTGCATGTAGGTTGTAGTAGAGTCTTCCGTTCATTATTATAGGTGGAGTGAGCTTTGGCTCATATGATAAGCCTGCGTAGTAGCTGGTGGGTCCAAATTCTCCTCCCACCAAACCGCCCAGAGTTAGCTCTTTGGTCCACATTACATGGGGAGCTCTTGGGGCTTGACTGTAGGGATTATATCCATGGGCTGAATCCCAAGCACCATATTCTGCACTATAGCCTCGTTGTAGCCAATTGCCGGAAATGGTATACCAGTTTCTGTTCATAGCGTTTATGGGTCGATTCCAGAAGTCAGTTGGAATCGAATTCTCAGGATAAGAGGGTATTGCATCTTGTTGCGCAGTTACTGTTACGCTTGGGCTTTCGCTACCTGAGTATATTATGCCGCTAGGCAGCAAAAGTCTCGCCAGGATAGGTGAATTTGACGGAGTATTTGCCAACCATCGTAGGGGTATAGGTAAAATATTGCGACCCGATAGGTGAAGAACTTAAGGGTCCTTTGTTTTCTGTGGTTCCATCAGGTTTGGTTATGGTCACTTGAAATCCGTGAAAAACATCCGTTGCTGAAGGTGGGATAGGCTCAAGCCACACCGTAACCTCGAAATATTGACTAATTCCGATTGTCGAAGGATTTACAGCTATGAAAGCCCTTGTACTTCTTGTTTCCGCTTTAGCAAAGGGAATGCTTGCAGACATCGTAGAAAAAACCAGCATCAAAATTAAAACAAAAACAACTAAAAACAGTTTTTCTAACGTTCTCATTTTTCTTTGCTCCTCTTCTTGAAGAACAGTTGTGCGTCTGTTTGTTTAGATATTTATAAGTTTGCAGGAACATTTTTCATAGAATGTTTCTGCTGCTTCTATAGTTTCAATGCATAATCAGATTCATCTGATTTCATAACAAAGAAAAAAAGCGGTAGTTATTGGAGCCTCGAGCGGGCTTTGCTCCCGCGGCCTGCTGCTTACGAGGCAGCCGCTCCACTGGGCTGAGCTATCGAGGCATACTCAGTTGCTATGTGTGATGAAAAACGTATTTTTAAACGTTCAGCGATTAGCGTGAGTTTTAAAAGCTAACCCATAGATAATTAACGAATAAGCCCTATATGGAATCGGGCAGGTGTTTTCGAAGGAGGCAAAATAGTTTGAAAAAAATTGTCGCTCGAAGTGGCGCTGAATCAGCTGAACGATTAGGAGAACACCAAATAATCCAATTAATGCGAAACCATTTTGATATAATGCCTAATTTAGAGGTGCCTTTTGGAGATGATATATCCGCTGTGCCCTTGCCGGTTGATGCTGGACAAGTTGCAGTTCTAAAAGCAGATATGCTGGTTGGAAAAACTGATGTCCCTCGCGGAATGAGCCTTTGGCAAGCTGCTCGAAAAGCAGTTGTGATGAATGTTAGCGATTTTGCTGCAAAAGGAGTCGAACCTAAAGCCGCACTTATTTCACTAGGACTGCCCAAACGTTTAACAAGGATAGATTTTGAAGAAATCGCCAAAGGACTAAACGCAGGCGCACGACAATATGGCGCCTATATAGTGGGAGGCGATACCGGTGAAGCCTCAGATCTGATAATTAGCGTACATCTTTTCGGAACTACAAAAAAAGGCACAATAGCACTGCGAAGCGGAGCACGAGCAGGCGATATCGTTGCGGTTACGGATTTTTTTGGTAAATCTACCGCCGGACTAAAAATCCTGCTAAGAGAAAATATCGACATAGTCACATATGGATTACGCGATTTGCTACTCCAAACAGTGTTCATGCCTCAAGCCCGCCTAAAAGAAGGCTTAGCCTTACGACAATCTGGAGCCCTCACAGCCTCAATTGACTCCAGCGACGGACTAGCCTGGAGCCTACATGAATTAGCCGCCCAGAGCGGAGTAGGCTTCACAATAACCGGACTACCCGTAGCACATGAGGTAAAAAGATTTGCTGAAGTTAACGAATTCGACGCCACCGAGTTGACCCTATATGGCGGAGAAGAATACGAACTGGTAGTCACCATCAACCCAAAACTATGGGCTGAAGCGGAAAAAGCAGTAGAAGCAGTCGGCGGCAAACTCTTACCCATCGGCAAAGCAACCCGCGATAAACAAATAATTCTTGATATAGATGGAAAAAAACAGCCCATCAAAGCTCGAGGATGGGAACACTTCAAAAGCAAATACTAACCAAACACATCAGTTTGCGAAGATTTACCCTGTCGATCCAGAAGGTAATTGAGGACATTTATGCAGGAAGCGGCCAAGTAAGGCTGTTTGCCTAAACTGATTTTTTCTCCAAACCGCAACGCAAAAGTCTCAACCTTCTTTGGCAACCCAACATGATCACCTAACACAAAAAGCGGATTTTGATCAAATTCAATCTCATCCACATCTTTTCCGCCTTCCTCTAAGATGTAGATATGCCTGGTTTCAGCCTTCGCCTTTACCAGCGCTTCAAAGCTTGTCTTAGTTGTAGTTATTCCGGGATGTGTTTTTCCGCTAAGCATCTTTTTAAGAATAGCATACCAGGTCTCTAAATCTGTACGCACATCAAAAAGCTCCGCTCCATCAATCTGCAGATGCACTGGCGGTTTAGGAGCACCATTAAGAACCGCATCAAAGATAACGTCTCTGCGCAACCCATGCGAAAGAAAAAGGCTAGTCACTATGCACTCGTAAACTATATCCAGTCTTCCCGCATCATGCAGACTATTCCAGTAAGCATCAGTTTTGCCCATACGCGAATACAGCAGGAATTCTCTCAAAGCAACCACAATCAATTCCGTACTCTGCATAAAACAGGTTAATATGATTTGGGTCAAAAAAAGAATTTAGCTATTAGTTTAATGTGAATCTGAATTCAATTTTCACAGCCCTTATATTTCAATTTCAAAAAAATAAAGGCTACACGCGTCTTGGAGAAACATACTCGTTGAGTATTGCGACGATTCAGCTAAGAAGTATACTGGAGATTCTGGGGGTCTTTAATGGAAATCTTTAGTTATCTTGCGCTAGTCGGCCACCATCATGTGTACTGCTTTGGCTATAGTCGTTTTTCTTCTCAATCGAAAAGCACTCTTAAATATGCTTTTTTCTTCAGCCGCTCTTTTTGGCGCTTATTGGGCTTTCACAGAATCAATGATGTGGCAAGCAAGCAGCCCCGAAAATGCCCTTGTATGGGAAAGCGCATCTTTTCTATGGCCTTTCTTTGTTGTATTCTCAGTTCATTTCGCATTAGTATTTACTGAAAGCAAGTTAGCTAAAGGAAAATTCATTTATCTGGTTCTATATTTTCCCGCAGTAGCCTTTTCCCTAATCAGGTTAACAACCGAGCAATTATACGGAACCGTAGTGAAAGAATACTGGGGCTATGTTATCACATATACTGATACCTGGATAACGCCTATGATAGGTCTTTGGTCAGGCGGACTTTCTATTTTCGCAGCCATTATCACCATTAGGTATTATCTTAAAGTTACTGATAAAATAAAAAAACTCCAAGCTAAATGCATCGCCATAGGACTCTCGATTCCAGTTTTTGCCTTCGCAATAACAAACATAGTATTCCCCCGGATTGGAGTAGATATTCCGAATTTAGGCAACATATCTACAGGCATTTTAATCGGCTTGGTAGCATATGCTATATGGAAATACGAATTATTTGGCATAAATCCTGCTTTGGCAGCAGAAAACATCATCTCAACAATGCCTGATTCATTAGTTCTTGCCGATCCAAAAGGAAAAATAATTAAAGTAAACAAAGCTCTGGTCAATTTCCTAAAATATACAGAGATGGAACTTATTGACAAATCAATTCCAGAACTCTTTCTAGACAAAAAACATGCAATAACAATTCTAAAAGATTTAGCTGAAAAAAGAGAAATCACTAACATAGAAACAAAACTTAGAACCAAATCAAACGAAGAAAAAACTGTAACGATTTCAGGATCAATAGTAAGAAGCAATAGAGGACAAGACATAGGAATTACCTGCATCCTACACGATATAACCTATCGTAAAGAAATGGAAAACAAATTAGTTAAAGCGGAAAGATTCGCCTCAATAGGCGAGTTAGCAGGCATGATTGGACACGACTTACGTAATCCGCTAACAAGCATACGAGGCGCAACCTATTACCTAAAAACAAAATTCGCCGATAAAATGGGTAACACAGAAAAAGAGATGTTCAAGACCATAGAAAAAAGCATTGAATACTCAGACAAAATCATAACAGACCTACTGGATTATTCAAGAGTCATAAAACTAGATTTTGAAACCATCACGCCCAAACAGTTAATGTCAAACGTTCTCTCCATAATTCAAACTCCCAATAACATAGAAGTTCAAAACTTAACTAAAGACCATCCAGTAATCAAAGTTGACATAAGCAAAATGAGCCGAGTTTTCGCCAACATTATCAAAAACGCTTTCGATTCCATGCCGAATGGAGGAACCCTCACAGTAACATGCAAAAAAAGTAACCGAAATCTAGAAGTATATTTTATGGATACTGGAGAGGGCATGTCAAAAGAAACGCTAAGTAAATTGTGGACCCCATTGTTTACTACTAAAGCCAAAGGTATGGGATTTGGCTTGCCCATTTGCAAACGCATTGTTGAAGCCCATGGAGGCAGAATTTCTGCCGAAAGTTTAACCGGAACAGGAACCACCATAATGGTGACTATTCCACTCGATACGCACCCATCTAAAGAGAAAGAAACCCTATGCATCAACGAACCAGCATTATCCCTAACCAATTTAGAACAAACAGCTGAACTTAACCCATAACCCCAAAAACACTAATCTTTAGGTTCAGGTTGATTCGCATTAAACATAAAAGTAAGATGCTGTAAGTATTTTCTTACTCTATTATTGGGGGCATGATGTTTGGGTAAAATTCGTTTTGATGTGTTTATGCCTTCGTATGCTTTCCAAACTGGAAAATCGGATACATCTCTCTTTAAGGCTTATCAAGACACAGTTTTGGAATGCGAAAAATTAGGTTACGATTCAGTCTGGTTTGATGACCATCTGATGTTTGCGAAAAACACCTATTCTGGAATGCTGGACTATACTTTCTGCTTTAGCATCGATCACCAAGCGGATACGGCTGGGTACTATGGTAACTCCTACCGCGTTTAGAAACCCCGCGTTACTAGCCAAAATGGCCACTACAGTAGACATCATTTCTGGCGGCAGATTAGAACTGGGATTGGGCTCAGGAATTCAACCCGAAGAGCACTACGCTTACGGTTATCCCTTTCCCGAATTCAAAGTGAGAACTGAACGCATGCAAGAAGCAATAGAAGTCATAAAAAACCTATGGACAGAAGAAAAAGCAAACTTTGAAGGCAAATACTATCACATCTCAAACGCCATCTGCGAGCCGAAACCTATGCAAAAACCTCATCCGCCCATAACCATCGGGGGAAGCGGAGAAAAATACACACTTAAAGTCACCGCAAAACACGCCAACCGATGCGACTTCGGCTATCTGTCATCCATAGATATCTACAAACACAAACTGCAAGTTCTAAAAAAACACTGCAAAGCGATTGGTAGAGACTTTGAAAAAATAGAGAAAACCTGCTGGCCTGCTGGGCAAATCCTAATCACCTTAGACAAAGACCCACTAGACGAGACTATTCAACGTGTTAAACCTAAAAATATTAGCCGAAATGACTTTGAGAAATACTGCCTCGCAGGTACTCCTGAAGACTGCGTACAGAAACTACAGCCATACATCGACTTAGGTGTAACGAATTTCATGCTCTATTTTGGCGAATTACCCGACACAACAGGTTTACGCGAGTTCGCAGAAACAGTTGCCAAAAAAATAAAATAGCCTAAATCCGCAATATTCGCTATTTTTGGATTATTGTGCCATTCCAAAAAACTAGCTTATCATAGGGCAAAATCGCTGATTGATTATTTGCTGCACTCGCGTATATTATATCTAAGAGGTTACCATAGGTTTGCAACAGGTTGTTTGTATCGTTCCAGACTTGCGGGGAAAGTGCATCGGCCTCCCATATTCCCCATATTTTATCAGCTGCAGAACGAAAACCATAACCATACCCGTCAGGAACCACATAAGCTGTATTGGCAATGTATGATTCGCTCTGCGGATTGGTTTTTGCATAATTCCAAAACTGTTTCATAGCTTTAAGATGCTCAGTGGTCAAAGTTCCAAGAGAGGTTGGGTGTGTATTGTTTTCTGGGGAGTTGAAAACGATTATGTATTTTGCTTGATTTTCATATGCTAAAACCATGTCTTTATAAAGTTCTTCGGGGTTCTCCAAAAACGGTTCCTGATTATATTTCCAAGTAATTATTACGCCCCATTCTTTGTCTAAGCTGTGGGCAGCACCTCTGCAGAGCGAATTTGTAATCTGTCTACTCTGGTTTCCGACATACTCACCTAGGATAACATCATAACCTGACAGGTAATCATACCAGTAAAGAGCGTAATCAGAAGTAAAAAGCTGTAAATCAGGTGAAGAATAATAACAAGTATAATTAGTTAGGGCGTTGCTTAGGCGTTCTACATAAATCTGGCTCGCCTGAGTATAATTGTCTGCTATTTCCAAAATGGGGTGTTCTTGATCTATCTGTTTCCCGCCTGCTTCATCGAACATATATGACCCCAAGAATTTGTCTCCCCATTGCTTAGCAGTAGTGTTAAAGAAGTATAGATCAGGTCCTCGAGGGGGAAAATCACCTTTTTCTGCATATCCCACATAAACCATCATGTAAAAACCCTTATCGTACAGGTAATTGCACACGCGGGTTAACGCGTCAGTATCTTCAGTAACATCTAGTGAACCAATTATAATCAGGTTCGCGTATCCTTCAACTGCATCAGCGGTTTTGTAAACATCAGTCTCGTTTCCGTAACCTACATCAACACCCACAAACACTGCTGGAGGGCAGTCAATGGTTCCATTTTCTTTTAAAAGCAAATCAGCACCTAAAAATGCAAATAGAAGACCCAAAATAAGTAAAATTGCGGAAACAACAGCCACATTGCTATGAGATGAGAAAATTCTGCTACGTTTCACAGTATTTTCTATTCCTAGAACACTTTTCAGTTTCAAATAGGCACTCATTAAAATAATCTTAACGGTCCAGGCGAATAAAAAACTAACTCCCGGTTAGCCAATGTAAAACTATAATATCTAAGCTTTTAAGTACGAAAAATAAACTATGGTTAGCGTGCATCTGAATGTTTTCCACTAGCAAGCCCTTACCTAAGATTCTGTATCTTTTGGGAGTAATCACTATTTTCCTAGCTGTCTATTCCCAATACTTTATTGAGCTAGGTCAAGTAGGAGGATTTCTTGTAGTATACGGTTTACCTATCGTAGTAGTTAGTCTATTTTTCGGGAAAGAGCTCCTCATGCGGGCAGGCAAAAACAATAAGACAGCAGTTAAATTTGGCATGGGGTTATTTGGCGCCATATCTCTATTTGGAATCCTTCTTTCAATAGTTGTAATAGCTCTGTTATTATTTTTTGAACCTCAAACCTTAGATCTATTAAACAGACCTAACCCAGTATTGGATATATCACCAAATCTAGCGTGGTTAATGATTGCCATCTCATTTCTTGTTGTAGGTCCAGCTGAAGAGTATCTTTTCCGCGGCTTCATGTATGGAGGACTTCTTAGCATCACTAAAGGGCGACATTGGCTACCGCTGGCGGTTGTTTCAAGTCTGCTATTTGCATTTGTACATGCATATTATGCAATAACGTATGGAATCGCAAGCATCATAGCATTCATAACCCTAACCGGATTCGCATTCGCCATGGCAGTTACCTATTACTGGTCCGATGGAAACATACTAATCCCAGCCTTAATTCATGGACTTTACGACGCTACAGGATTTTTAGGGGTAGCACTTTCAGACGATACAATCTCTGTAGTAGCCAGAGGAGTATTGATGAGTGTAGGTCTAGTATTTGCGGTGGTATATCTGCCACAGAAAATCCGATTAAGCAGAACCAAAAAATCTTCAAACCCACCTAAACCCTCATCTGAAACCCCAACAGAGACATCACTACCTCCACCACCCAATGAGTAAATCTGAAAAATAAATAATTAAGTCTCATTATCGTGATTGATATTATTCCCTTCCAGCTAAAAATTGGTTTTCAGGTAAAATTGGCTTATTCTATATCTAAAAGAAATGACGTCTTAATCTATTGTTTTTAAGAAAATAGAAAAAAGGAAAAGGGGTTTTGGAAGATTTCTTTTATTTCTTCCAAAGCATGAAGATAACTACGAGTGCTGCGATTAGTCCGATGATTGCTGCAATTAGTATGTAGAGCTCAAGTGATGACTGTGCTGAACTGGCTGCTGCTACACTGACTGCTGTTACTGCATTTGATGGATAGAATGAGTTACTGCCTTCAAAGGTTGCGTGGATTGTGAATTTGCCTGCGGTTGTGGGTTTCCATTCAAAGCTGAAAAGTCCAGTTCCGTCGCTGAATGCTGTACCTATGGTTGTTGTTTGTCCGTTTGCGTCAGTTGCGGTAAGTTTTACTGGAACACCAGTTGCGCTTGCTGGACAATGCTTGTTGCATGTAGATGTATTCCATCCATGCAGCTTGGCTTGCGTCCGACATGGCAGGTACGATGTTGAATTCGCCGCTTGCAACTTGGGCTTTAGCTCCTGCAGATTCGTCTGTGACCATGCCTTGTATAATCATGGTTTGATCAACAGCGACACCAGTTAGGGGTGCTTCAACTGTGACTGCGCTTGGACCTTTGCCAACAGCATAGATTGAGTTGTCGTAGTAGTTGTAGTAGCATAGAACGCCATCAGCTAGAACGGTAGTTGCTGTACCTGGACCTCCGCTTTGGCCTGCCCAGCCTAGCATGCGATAAATTTCGTTGACCAGTGTAGGCGTCGATGCAGTAGATTTGTTCACCTTTGTAGAGTGGGTAGTTTGGTGAGTGTTCATTGTTGAAGGCATAGACTTTTCCGTCAGCTATGGCTGCGATGAATATTGGATAGTTACCCCAAACGGTTTCAACACCGCTGTTGGTAGCATCGAACTTCCAGACTATTTGTCCAGTTCTGCCGTTGAAACAAACAATTTCTCCGCCGAAGCCTTGCGTGTAGAGGTTGCCGTATGCAGTAAAGCCTATCTGACCGCCACCTAGACCGCTACCATAGTATGTGAAGGCACGTGTTGCTCCGATTACTGGACCCCAAAGCTGTTCACCGTTATCTAAGCTGTAACCACACCATGCGAATGTCTCTGTATCTTGTGTGAAGAACATGCGGTTCACTGTGTCTACTGGACTTGATCCTGAGAAGGTTCTAGTGATGCCTGTGGGTGCTGTGTAGTTCTTGATCCAGAGTAGTTGTCCTCTAGTTTCGGGTTTGTCGCTTATTGCCCAGATTGTGAAGGGTTTTGGAGTGATGTCTACACCTACTGAGAAGAATCCGGCTATTGCAGGGGTGCTTGTTCCTAGATATCACATCACCAGGAAGGACTTTAACGATGGTTGGATTGCCCAGTCCAGATAGATCAGCGGATATTGATACGTTCCATGAATAGGCGTATGGTTTGCTCATGTCAATTGATCTGCCGTTTGGTCTCCATTGATATGCTTCTGTGCTAGCTGCTATACTTGCGTTGGCTCCTGCTGGTGCAAGTTCAAAGCCTGCGTTGTGTTGTGTATTGTTCCATAAGGCAAGTGATCCGGATTTTGTTGCTTTGCTATAGCTCATTATGTAGCGTACTATTGAACCCATATCAGTGTATACGTTTGTACCGGCAGGGACACCAGTCAAGTTATAGAGGAATTTGCCTGTAAATGAATCATAAGCGCTCCATGTAGTGCCAGTTACTGCCCATAGCATACCACCTACGACGCCGTGTTGGTTCTGTGATTCATAATCATATAGTTGGCCGAATGATGGGTTTAGAATTGTAACTGGCCCACCAGCTATTGTAGCTCCAGTAGTAATAGCTAGACTATCGCTGTGCCATGCAACTGCTCCTGTTTTCAAGTCAACAGCAGTATATCCTCCACCAGATGCCAGAGTGCCCTAAAGGTTCAGCGTAGTACAGTTTTCCGTTAATTATCATTGAATTGGCGAATCTGCCTTCATATGAACCGCCTGAGTAGAATCCTACTGTGGGTATTGCATAATTTAGAACGCCTAGTGCGCGGTTGTTTCCTACAATGCCGCCTGTTTCGATGGCTCTTGTCCATAATATGTGTGGACTACTTGGTCCCGCGCCAGCTTGCCAAAGATTACCAGTTCCACCAATTTGGGATCCGCTCAGCCAGTTTGAGGCTATGCTAGCCCATTGTGAGTTCTGACCATATATTGGGCGAGTCCAAAAGCTTGAAGGCATAGCAGTTTCAGGAATTCTTGCTATAGCTTGTGACTGTACTGTGAGACGTTCGGATGCATGACTTGGCTGGAATGTGTCGTTGATATATGCGGTTTTGTCAGGTAGACCTAATCGGGCAGAAAGTGATTGCAGTCCTGCTACATCAGCAGGTATTCCACTTGGACTATACAGAGATAGAACTTGACCAGGATAAGTGAAATCGATTGTGTACTGACCGATTTGATCGGGTGTATAGCTGGCAAATGTTGATCCGGTAGCATCAGAGTTGTATGGACCGAGTATTTGGGTTGATCCGTCAGGTTTTGTAATTGTTAAAGTGAAATCACGCCATACGTCTCCGCCGAAACCTTCTGCTGCAGGTGGATTAGGCGATACCCACATGATCAGGTAAATGCTTTGACCAACTCCCACAGGATTAGGTGAAACAGCAAGATACGCAAAAGTTGGATATGTTAGTGGTGGTGTGTGAGCACTTGCAGTTGGCAGTGCAACCATTGAAATGGCATAAGTCAATATCAGTAGTAACGCAATTGCTAATTTTGCTTTACTTGATTGATGCCTCAAGGATTGAAGCTTGTCTAGAATTGTATTTTTTCTCATTTCCTCTCTCAGTTCTCCTTAAGGAGCCATTTTGTCTTAATTGGATATATAACATTTTTGCAATGTAATTATCTGCTCTATTTTGCTCACTTGACTTCAAAAACCGTTAAAATTCTCATTCCAATTTAAATTGAAATACTATATTACGAAATTAACATGTTAAAAAAATAATCAATACAATGTCAGAAGACGAAAATTTTATAATCAAATATTATTGAAGAAAAAAAGAGAAGCCAAGTTTCTGTAAAAGGAAAGTTTTTTAAATAATAGGTGAAAGTCAGTTCTAGATGAAAATATGCTCTTCATGCAGATTAAGCAACACGGCGATAACTTTTCTTATATTGTTGCAGATCCATCTACAAATGAAGCCGCAATTGTAGACCCAAGTTACAATGCTAATAAACTTATCAGCATTATTCAAGCCGAAAACTTTACTCTAAAATACATAATCAACACTCACGGACATTCTGATCATACAGTAGGTAATTTTGAACTCCGTTCGACATTGGGGGGAAAAATTGTTGCTCATAGCCTTTCCAGAACACGTTCAGATTTTACAGTAGAAGATGGTGAAGTTTTAGATGTGGGCAGTGTAAAAATAAAAGTGATTCATACACCCGGACATACAACCGACGGAATTTGCCTACTTATCGATAGTATTAAACTGCTGACAGGGGACACATTGTTCATTGGCGAATGTGGCCGAGTTGACTTGCCTGGCGGAAACCCAACAAGCTTGTATGATAGTTTGTTTAATAAGCTGCTAAAACTTGATGACAGTATTGAAGTCTATCCGGGTCACGATTATGGCCCAAAACCCTACTCGACAATTGGAGAGGAACGAAAAACAAATTATGTTTTAGAACCTCGCAGTCTGGAAGAATTCCTCGAATTTATGCAACTGCCTTAATGACCATAAAGCAATTCAAATTTTGGTTTTTTCGCGCATTATCTTGCATGATTCAGATTTTCCAATTACTAGAAAAACATTTGATGTTTTTGGTTGGGTTAAAGAAAAAAATTTGGTTAGACTTGCTAAGGTTAGATTGCTAACCCTAGAAGTCCGACTAAAGCAACTCCTAATATCAAAGCAATCACTACAACGATTACAATGAATATTAGAACCGCAATTACTGCTATTGCAAAGGCCTTTAGCCATCCACAGTCAAAGAAGTGTTTAACCAGAGCCAGCCAAACTATAAACATGATTATCCAAGAAACAAGGCCGCTTATGAAAAAGCCAACAATCGCACCAATGACCACGCCTAGAACGACTATCCAGATAGCATCGGTAAATTTTGCTTTGCCTTCGCCTGCTAATAGTCTCCCTGCAATCCACAGTGCTGGAGCAAGAACAATTATGCTGACAATTATCTGTATCAATAGAGCTATTAAATCCATTTTTTAAAATCTCCCAGTCTTTATTTAGACAATATTTGCTTTTAAGCTTAATCACTAGCACATATTGAACTTTCTAAATCAGCTATATTTCCCATCTTGCTCAAAAACAGTCTAACACAAAATTATATTCAACTCTAAGTCCAGACTTAAAATTATAGTTGCCTAAGACACAAAAATCAAACCTAAAAAAATAAAAAAAGAAAGAGGTAGTTAGGTTTTATTGCTACATACGTTTTCGTATGGGTTTCAAGATCTGTAGCTTGCACTTGAGGTATTGTCGCCAGTAGAGACGAAAAAGCCAAAACTAAAGTCAAAAACAATGTAGCAGCTAATTGATTTTTTTTAAATTTCATTTTATCTTCTCCTTCTTTTTACTGTTTAAAAGTACATCCTTCCTTTTGGTAGCACACTGTAACACTTTAGATTTGCAGACCTACCCAACAGAATTGATACAGCAATAATCAATTGGACAGGCAAAAATATCCTATGGTTTAATTTGAAAAAAATTATATATAGCAAATGCTGACAAATAGGGACTACGGATTTTCGGAGATAAAAAAATGAAATCCTTTACAAAAAGAGATTTTCTATCTATTTTGTTTGTTTTTTTGTTAGGTTTAAGCTCAATGTTAACAGGGATCTCAACTGTCAGCGCAGCAGAGCAAGAAACGAGAGCATTTCTGTCATTAAATCCTAACCCAGTGGGAGTAAATCAGCCAGTCGATGTCACCGCCATATTGCAACCTATTCCGCCATTAGCCACTGATAAATTCAGCGGCATGGTCATAACCATCACTAAACCAGATGGAACCACCGAAACAAAAGGACCCTATACATCTTCACCAATCGGATCGCAATATTTTATCTATACCCCAACTATGGTTGGTGTATATCGGTTCGTTTTCAATTATGGTGGAGATACATTCAAGAACGGAACTTTCCTGCCAAGCACTAGCCCAGTAACTGAGTTGGTTGTGCAACAAAATCCAGTAACAGCCTACAACGATATTGCTATCCCAACAGATTATTGGACTCGACCCATCAACGCTCAGAATCGACTCTGGTACTCAATAGCTGGTAACTGGCTAACTAGAGCATATAGCAGTCACTACGGAAGCTTTGGAGAAGTAACAGGATACAATCCATACAGTCAAGCAGCCATGGCACCACACGTTATGTGGACCAAAGAACTGACTCTTGGAGGCCTAATAGGCGGAGACTATGGTGCATACAGCTACTATGGAGGACACTCATATGAACCAAAATTCTGCCCACCAATAATCATGAACGGACGACTATACTACAAGGTATACCAATCGGCTACTAGTGGAGGACCAGGCAGCATAGGAACAGGATTTGTCTGTGTTGATCTACGCACAGGTGAACAACTTTGGAAGAACACCCAGAGCGTAGTAACCCATGGTCAAATCTACAACTATATGTCGGGCAACCAGATGGGCGGCATTGCTTATTTATGGAATATAGCTACACCAGCATACCAAATGTTTGATGCCTTTACTGGAGATTTACTAGTAACCTATGCAAATGCTACAGCCGGCGATGTAACCTATGGCAGTGATGGAACAATGTTTGTCTATATCCTTAATGCTCAAAGAGGTTGGGTAGCGATGTGGAATTCAACCAAAGCTGGTGTTGCAGCTGGATTTGATGCGTTAACTCCAGCGGGTTTGGGTCAATGGCGACCTAAAGCAGGAACCTATGATTGGCTCAAAGGTATACAATGGAACACCACAGTTCCTGTACGCAGCATTACTACAGCAGCAGGCGGAGTCTCCTATCCAAGTATTCGAGCAAGACAATACAGCGGCAATGTTATGTACGCTGTAGGTGGAGGAACAGCTGAGGCAAGACTACATGTCGCATACAGCATGACAGATGGCCATGAACTTTGGGCAATTGAACGCAAAGACATGAACCGAGCTTATCCAATGTTCTTCATGACCGGCAATGACTTCTACGCACAATTTGATCCGCTCAATATGGTATATGTAGCGTATGACCTACTAACAGGCACCCAGAAGTGGGTTAGTGACCCTTTAGTGTATCCATGGGGACAGTACATAGCAAACAGCATAGGTGGCATTGTAGCTGACGGTAAATTCTACGTCGGTGGCATGGACGGCTATTTGCACTGCTTTGACGCAACCAACGGGAAGCTACTATGGAGATTCACCGGTGGCAACGCAGGTCTTGAAACCCCCTACGGAGCATATCCAATGGGTTCAGGCCCAATCGTAGCAGGTGGAGTAGTATATTGTGGTGTTGGCGAGCACTCCCCGACTAATCCGCTTTTCCGAGGGGGCAAACTCTACGCTTTAGACGCTAATTCAGGAAACAAGATATGGGAGATGAACGGCTGGATTTCAGTGCAAGCTATCGCAGATGGCTATCTGGTAGCTCAAAACCTCTATGACAACAGAATTTACTGCATAGGCAAAGGACCAAGCGAAACAACAGTTGCAGCATCACCAGAAGTTGTAGCTCAAGGCTCAGGTGTACTGATAAAGGGTATGGTAACTGATCAGTCCACTGGGCAAGTAGGTACCGCAGCGATTTCGGATGCGAATATGAATGAGTGGATGGCATATGTTCACCAGCAACAACCTTGTCCAACGCAAGCTACAGGTATACCAGTAAAACTGCAAGCTATTAGTTCAGATGGGTCAACAACTGATTTAGGCACCGTAACAAGTGACAGCTATGGCTTATTCAAGAAGATGTGGAACCCGCAAAATGCAGGCGAATACACAATCGTGGCCACTTTCCAAGGGACAAATTCCTATGGAAGCTCCTATTCAGAAACAGCCATCGGCGTACAAGCAGCCTCTGATGCACATGAAGGTACAGTAGCAAACGAAGTCTACTATGTAATCATTGCTTTAATCATAATTCTTATCCTAGCGATAGCAGTGCTACTTCTACTTCGTCGACACTAAAACAATAACTCCTCCCTTTCTTTCTTTTTTCATTTAAACGCCCAGACCTAAAAAATAACGGAAAGTATCTATTGCCCCCGCAGAAAATGTTTAGAGGATAGAAAAAACTGTTGTACACCGACTCTCTTTCAAGAACATTTTAAGGTGATTAAACAGATTCTTCTTAATCAATAATTAAGTAGTGTTTTGTAAAACTTATTTTCAGTTAATATTTGTTATATATTTTGGTTTTTACTTGAAATTTTGATTGATTTTTAATATAGACTGACTTTTATCGTTACTATCTTGTTTTTCCACGAGTCTTTATGCCTTCTTTAGTATTGTAGTTGTGTCGTTCGTGTACACGATAACGTTTATTAAGTGTTCAGACGCCAGATTGATTAATCATGCAGGGAGGGTTGCAGGTGCGTTTTTTCGGTTCGCACAACCACGAAGAACTTAGATGCCCATACAAAGGGTGTGAAAAAGCGTTTGACAAGCCTACCGTGTTCACCGACTCAACCTGTATACCCAGACAATCATTTTATGCATGCCCACACTGCATGTCAAAAATTAACGTCATAACCGACAACACGAAAATCGTGGGTATAAAACCCGTAGAATACCCCGCCACAGTATTTGATTCTCCAGCCAAATGTGCACACTTCAGCGGATTACTTGGTGCAGCAGGAATAAGCGGATACATGCCAGACGAATGTTTAATGTGCCCAAAAGTTCTCCAATGCCAACAACGAACCAAATAACCAAAAACCAAACAACACTTTTAGCCCCAACTTTAATTAACAGAACTACAAATTCCCACGAATAAACCATTCAACAAACCCAAAGCAGGAATGGCTAAGGTTTTTATGATGCAACCGAAATTATGTTCTCTACATCCAATAAAAGGGGCTGTCGGCTAGCATGGTCCAGGCTTGTAGACTTGGGCTCTATAGACCCCGGTTCAAATCCGGGCAGCCCCACCATTCTAAACACATAACATGCACTTCTATGTGGAATTATCGCATTTTTGCTTTTACGAATAAACTAATTGTTTATTTAAAAAAAACCTACACCATCATTTAAATCTCTCTTCATTTGGTCCTTTAAACTTTGGGGACCTCCTTTTTGAAAACGTGACTTATTGTAAACTGGTCTTTGTTTTATTAGGGCTCTATTTTTTTCCAAGTATTCATCTAAAGTATATTTAACTCTTGCAGGATTTCCAACCGCAACTGAATTTGAAGGAATATCTTTTGTGACTACACTTCCAGCGCCGATCAATACTCTATTGCCTATAGTTACATTTGGAAGTATAATGCTACTTTGTCCTATGAAGACATCATCGCCAATAATCACTTTACCAACTTTGTCATGATTAAGAAATAGTTTTGTGCTTGCATCATGAGCGATTATTTGCACTTTAGAAGCTAATGCTACATGATTACCAATAGAAATTAACCAACAGTAACCATCAATCATGCAATCATTACCCATACTAACATTCTTGCCAATCGTTAGTCCATTTCGTATTAAATTGTCAAGTATCCTTTTCTGATTAATTCGTGCTAAATGCTGTTTTAAGAAATCAAGCATAAAACTATTATAATAAATACACTATAAGAATTTATTCAATTAAATAATTCTTTTAATTTTTTCTCAGTTAATATAAAAAGAGAGAACACATTCGGGTGTTATCTGGGTCTTGAATGCATTTTCGGTGAAAATTTTAAAGCTGATTATTTTAATCATAGATGATATAACCTAGTTTTAATCATTTGTGTGTTTCTTGTTTCTTTTATTTTGTTTTGCTATATTTCTTTTCTGTTTTAGTGTATTTAATTTTAGTTTTTACTTTATCATTAGCAGTTAGGAAAGGCATAGAAATCGACTTCCTTTTAATTATGGATGTTTGTACCCACTATTCTAAAACTTACATATGAAAAGAATTTCTAATTATTTTAATAAATTATGAAAAAGAACAACCATCAATAAAAAAAGTTTGTTGTTCTTTCAGAGAGAAGCTAATTCATTAACTACGAGTTTATAGAATGCTGATGATCTCTAAATTTTCAAAGTGTTTTTTGATAATAGCGGATCCAATAAATCGCTTAGAACTTCTCTAATTATTGAGTGTTGGACTTCGAAGATTTTGAATTTATTCCATCCAACTTTTAGATAATCAGAAACATAAAATTCATCTATAGGATTACCAAAGAAGGAATTGATTCCCAAAATTTCCTAAACTACAAATTCACTGCATTAAAAATAAACAAACTTACCCATTCAAAACTTAGGAGAGGTATGCCAGGCTAATTGTAATAAAATTTAAAACTAAGCATATCTTATTGGCTATTGGGTAGGAAAAGATGGTTGTTAAAATTGTTGAATTAATTGGATCTTCTCCAAAGGGTTGGGAAGATGCAGCAAAAGAAGCCTTAGCTGAAGCGGCTAAAACAATTCGAGGAATAAAATCTATCCATGTAAAACGGTGTACTGCAAAAGTTAAGGAAAACAAAATTGTTGAATATCGAGCGGTAGTAAAAATCGCTTTTGAAGTAAAAAGAAAAAAAGAAAACTCATCCGCGCCAAAAGACCACAAATCGTTAACTGAGCATCTGCCAGAGAATACACCAGCCTATACAAATAGATAAAAAATTAGAAAGCATGCATTTTTGACGAGTAGGTTAGTCAAAATGCACTTAGAACCGAAATTTATTAATCACCTATTTTCTTATTGACCAAACAAAATTTCTCTAAATAGAAACACTAATTTCTTAATTGGATGCTCTTTGGAATTTAGAAAATGAGATGGCTTTTGTAGAATTCTTAAGAACTACAACGTGTCTACAAACAGCTTTAACAGAATGATAAACGCGTCTTTTCGGTGTTGTTGAAATTTGTCGGGGTTTTGGTCGGTGCGTAAATTCAGGAGAGAACAAAATGAAACCCTAAACTGCCTCCACATTAAGAGTCTGAAGACGTAAAAGCGGGCTTAGAAGAACCCTTTTTTAAGCTCTGGCCCTTTTCTTATTATGGGGTTTCGATTTGACTACTTATATTGCTAGAACTTACGTTGTTAAAACTAACAAATTAAAAGAACATAACAAGTGGGGTAAAAAGCTAATTACTTTGATGAAGAAAAATCCAGAGTTATTTAATAATGTGAAGTCTTTACAGGTTTTAAGCCATAAGCAAGAGGAAAAAGTGAATAGGTTCACTGCTGTTTGGGGTTTTGAAAGTCAGGCTAATATTGAAGGTTGGGAACGTGATTTTAATGAGATACCTCAAGAAAATGCGTTACGCGAGGAGTTTATGGACCTAATTGTTCCAAAATCGTACTCTGCATGCATTTTGGAATCTATCAAAACCATAAAGCGTAAGCGCATGCCAAAAAAATTAAAAAGTAACAAATAATACTTGTTTCGTCCACTATCTGCACGTTCTAGAGTATCTTTTTTTTATATGTTTTCTAAATAAGAAATTTCCAAAAGATGCAAATTATCCAAATTTTTCACAAATAGAAAGCTGTAGTAAAAATAGAAATGGGTGAATTAAAATAAAGATAAGAAAAGCTTTTAAAAAAAACGAGTAATTTTAGTATATGCGTGTTGGTTCGAATCCACAGCAAGTATTGCAGATTAAACTTGATATTGGCTGTGGCTCAAGGAAGGTTAGTTCAGAATACATAGGTCTAGATCTTATAAGACATTCAAATATTGATATTATTGCATCTGCTAAAGCGCTTCCATTCAAGAATGAAAGTTTTATTGAGGTATACACCAGAAGATGTATTCAACATATTGAAGAAGAGGAAAAAGTTTTAGCAGAAGTGTTCAGGGTTCTCCAAAAAAATGGAAAAGCAACGGTTATAGTAGCATCTTGGACAGGATGGTTTTTCTTTAAAGTTAGATGGCTACTTAAAAATAAACCATATAGTATTTTCCATTTTTACACCTTTAATAAGATTACACGAATGCTCCGAAAACAAGAGTTTCGCTCAATAAACATTAAAAAAATCAAATCTATTCACAAATTTGGGTATGATATTGTTGCTGAATCCAAAAAACAAAGCTAATTTTCCATCAAGCATACATATATTATAACAAATGTGAAAAAATGATTTGGGGGCTTTTTTGTTTTTTGTTGTGTGCCCACTAAAGAAACTTTATTCTCACAATAATTAAAATCACTTTAAGTGGAAATAATTGTGTTATATGTCTGGTCATTCAGCTTGATTTGGGCAAATCAATATTTACTTAACTCAATAAGTTGATTAGTGGAGAAATTGTTATGCCTCATGTTGTATTAAATGGGAAAGTTTCGATTGAGGATATTTTTAAAGAACTAAAACCGTTGTTTATCAGAAAAGAAAACAATATACTAAAAACAATGGATATATTTCTTGAACGGGGAAAAACTGCACTGCTTATCGATTCACTATCCATTGAAGACAGCAAGAAAACGATTTTCTTCGCAATGATAACCGGTAGAGACGATGGTGTTGTAGTTAGACTTTATCCTAAGATAGAAGTGGAGAAAACAGAGGGAGTTAGAAGTATTTTAGCTGAACTAGCTAAGCAGCTCCTTGCAACATTTCCAGAGCTTAAAGTAGGAGAGACAAATCTCGATGACTACTTAAACTAAAATATTATATTATTAAAAAAGTTTTAACCTCTATTGAGCACGCATAGGTTTAAGAAAATTTATTATATCTCAAAACAACCAATAACTTGCATGAATAAAGAGGAAAATTCAGTAGTCATCCAAAAAGTTGATGAGGAAACATTTGAGGATTTTTTAGGTTTAATTGAGAAACTTGCAGAGTATGAGAGACTGACTCCACCTAGTGAAGAAGCGAAAAGAAGGTTACGTGTGGATTGTTTATCTGACAAGCCTAAATATCAAGCATTTATTGGAAAAATCGGAAACAAATGTGTATCATACATAATTTATTTCTTCACTTATTCAAGTTTCAATGCCTTACCAATACTGTATCTTGAGGATATTTTTGTTCTTGAAGAGTATAGAAGACAAGAGGTTGGCAAAAAAATGTTTGACTACTTAAAAGAAGTAGCCAAACGCGAAGGATGCTGTAGGATAGATTTTACCGTTTTAAAATGGAACAAGTCAGCACAAGAATTCTATGAAAAGAACAAAGCCAAACGCACGGAATGGTTTTTGTATCGTTTGGTCAAAGAAGATTTTTAGCTGATGCACACATTAAACATGAAGTAACATTTCTTTTTCTAGTTATTGGGATTGGCGGTTTTTGTAAGATTGGGATTTATTATTGAATTATGTTTTTTCAAATGAATCAAACGCACAAATATTTTCGAATCAGTGTAGTAGACAACAGAACCAGATTACCCAACCACCTCAAAAACAAACCAATAAGATACCCCCATAAGCAAAACATATTCATTTGCTCATCCAAATTAAAAAAAGGAAAAAGGAAATTTGTTTGCCTAGGTTTTAGTTATAGCCGTTTTCGCAATAGTAATGCTGCGACAATGACTGCTATGATTATTATGATTGCGGCGCCTGCGATTAGCAACGTTTCAGTAGAGATGCTTGCGCTTGGCTCAATAATTGCAGAAGGTGAAGCTGTTGGGACTATAACAGGAGTAGCAGTTGGTACAGTTGTCGGGTTTGATGTTGCTTGCGGAGTTGCAGTAGGTACTGGATTAGGTTCATTATCGATAGCAATGGAGGTAACAGCCGTTGAAGCGTAATAACTCTTGGTTCCCTCAAAAGCAGCGGTAACAGTATAAAGTCCATTATTTGCGGGGACCCATGAGGTAGCATAGTGGCCTAAAACATCGGTTGCTGTTTGAGTATTGTAGACTAAATTGCCGTTCTCGTCTGTTATGGATATTTTAACGGGTACTCCTGTGGCGTTAGTCGGCATGGGCTGTTGCATATAGAGATACGCCATCCATTCGTCCATATTTTCATCAGAGATTGCAGGTGTACCTGCTGCTGGAATACCGATAGCGGTTTGGCCTGGTGATTGATCAACTACGGTGCCTTGGATTGTTATTGCTCTCCCACCGCCAACAGTGGCTGTAACTTTAGTTTCGCTTAGACCTTTGTCATAGCAGTAAATCTGGTTATCATATCCTGCATATCCCACTAGTTTTCCACCTGAGATTGCCATTGAGGTGAAGAACCCTGGCATTTGCCATAAGAGTTCACCGGTTTCAATATCTAAACAGTATAGTCTGTATCCTCTCAGCATAGGTGCGTTCGGTGTGTGCTCAGTTACGCCAAAGTAAACCTTATTATCTGCAATTGTTACCCCACCAAAAGTAGGCCAAGTTCCATAAGGTGTCATTAATCCGCTACTGCCTTGATCAAAAGTCCATAGGTGCCTTCCCGTTTGTAAATCAAAAGCAACAACGCATCCAGAGTAACCATCTGTAATTAGTTTTCCGTACGCTATTTGCCCAGACCAGTCATAAACAGAATAGTCATCATCGGTAAATTTGTTAAGTGATTCAGTTACCCATTTCTCTTGCCCAGTTCTTAAGTCAACAACATGCCATTGCATGGTTTCTTTTTGGAAGAATGAATATACTCCCTCACCTTGAGCTTTAGTGAAAGTGAGTAAGCCTGCGCTTGTCGGTCCACCTGCACCCCATCCAACATTTGTCCAGTTCTTAACCCATAATTCTGCGCCCGTTTTAGTATCATAGCCTACATGTACAAATGTCGGAGTCAGTCCAAACCCAGTTATTGTCGATTGAGCAACTATGACTCCGCTTGCATAGTCTGTGAATTGTATCGATTGACTCCCAGCAACATCAGGAACTGTTACGTTCAATTGTATACCGTCTAGCCAATTGCGTTCTTTAATTGTCCAAGGTTTATAAGTTGCAGCAGTTTCTCGGGGGTCAACAGGTATTATAGCTTTAGTTGAATTCCACATGGTAAGTCGGTTATTAGCTCCGCTTAGAGAATAAACTAAGAATTCACCATTAGGACCATATACCGGGCTTAATCCACCGCTAGCGTTTACAAAAGTTGTTAGAAGATCTCCAGTGAAGGCATCATACATTTGCCAAGAAGTTCCTGTTACAGTCCAGAGGTATGCTGTTGTTCCAGATTGGAAACCCGAGTCGAATCTTAGGATTTGAGCTGTAGTTATTTGCGGCATAGTTTTGTTGATCCAGATTTCTTCGCCAGTTTCCATATCAACGCAGATTACTCCAGATGGTACATTTGCTGCAAACATTCCTGGGCCTGTCCAGATGTTGTAGTATAATCTTCCGCTGATTATGAGAGGTCTGAATTTGTTTTCATAAAGTAAGCCTGTGTACCAGTTAACACCCCATCCCGGTTCGCCTGCGATTCCTCCAAAAGTTAATTGTTTGGTCCATATGATATGTGAACTGTCTGGTGCTTTGGTGAAGTATGCTGGGCTTCCTGCTCCGATCCAGTTGCCTGCTATTTTGTACCATTCTCGGTTTTCAGCGCTTATAGGGTATGACCAGTAGCTTGTTGGAAGCGGAACTTCAGGCCATGCTTGTATTTGATCTTGCTGCACAATTAACTCTACTATGCGACTTGCACTTGGTTGCCAATTATAGACGCCTCGGGGCATTGATCCGCTGGTTAAGTTTAATGTTGCACCTAAGAATTTGGCTTGGAATTGGTATTTTCCAGTCACTTGGGGTGTGTATGTGATAAAGCATCCACCTACTGGATCTGATTCGTATGGTCCTTTGGTCTCTATAGTTCCATCGGGTTTAGTTATGCTGAGTGTATAGTTCCAGCCGTAGTAGTAATTGCTGTAGATTTGTGGCGGAGTGTTGTCAAGCCAGAACATGACGTTAACTGGTTGATTAATGCCGATTGGGTTTGGTGAGAGAACAAGGTAAGTATTGCTTGCAACGTTAGCTACAGATTGCTGTGCATTTGCCTGAAATGGTATGAATAATAAAGCAGGTAAGGCTAGAATTAAAACTAAAAAAATCGAAGAAAAAGATTTATTCACTTTTTGTTTCATTTTTTTTTCTCCTTAGATCGCAATTGCTGTTTCTATGTAGGATATATATAAAATTTTAAAGAGTAGTTTCCAGCGTATTTCCAGAGTTGCGTTTTCTATAAGGTGATATTTAAGGAAGGGTTAAACTAGTACTATTTTCATCATTTCTTTAAGATGTCTAAACATTTTCATAGGGCTTTGAAAGGCCCCTGTTAAGCATCCACAGTTTGAGCAGTCTGCATTGTTAGCAAAACATCGTCTAGTATTCCAGGAAACATCAAAATGCAAGACATCATCACCCCAATAACATTTTTCCCGATGGTCTGGGTGCTCAAACCATTTCAACATTGAATTACTCAAAAGAAGGTCTCCGGGATACAATGCCTTAACACGTTTTAGTTCGTCTACTATAGCTTTCCTATCTTCTTTTTCCACAACACTTTCAAAACTAACGTCAGTTCCGCCTGCACAAATATTGCACACGACACCATTGAAACCATTCTCTTTTGAAATTTTTATTACATCCTCAAGCTCTCTATAATTATTTTTTGTGATAGTCATATTGATAACAACACGTTTGTCTCCAGAATAGTTCTTAATTACTTTTAAAAAAACACCATTCCCTCTAAGCAAGTCGTTTGTTTCTTGAAGTCCATCTATTGAAACATATAATCTATGATTGAATTCTCTTGGTATCTTTATTGTTCCATTCGTTATAACGTAAACTAGAGGAAATATTCTGTTAGCAAGCATAAGAACATCCAATCTGAGTGCAGGTTCACCACCCACTAGAAGGATGTTTCTTATTCCTGACTTGTAAAGTTCATTGAATCTTTTTTCCCAAAGAGTAAGAGGTAACTCTTTTGTTTCAAAATAGTTCTTACCGTGAAAATGATAGCAATGTCTGCATCTAAGATTACAGTTATCTGTCACATCAACTTCCGCAAAATGTGGCACTCCAAAAATAATTCTCTTTAATTCGAGCCAAAAAAGAATCAGCATAATTCGAGTCTTTTTGCTCATAATTGATTTACTAGGAAAGCACTAATTAAATACTTAATGGAATTAACGATCTTGTAAGTTATTAGCGAATTTTATTCATATGATTGTGGCTTTAACTTCAGAGACTTGTTTATTCGACTTTAACGCCTGTATCAAGTTTCTTACTGTTTGGGCTTCGCCTCTAGCGACTATAACTTCTATACAGGAATCTGTTTCGACGTGAGTGTGAAGGAAAGTTAGAATTGTGCCGCTGTAATTATGTTGAAGGTCCATAATTTGGCCTCGATGAGCATCTTTTCTGTAAATAAGGGTTATAGTGGCTGTAATTCTTCCTTGGAGTTCTTCAAGTCTTCTGGTTTCCGTTAGGTAGGCTCTTAATGCTTGTCTGATAATTTCGGAGCGATTCGCGAAACCTTGCTGTTTGATGGTTTCGTCTATTTTGTTCAGCAAATTTTGTGGGATGGATAGACTTATGATGCTCATATAGTTATTAAGATTCACCCAGAATAAATATAAAGGTTTATTAAAAAATCAGAAAAAATTAATAAACATCAAATCAGTTTTCATCATTCGGAGCCACACCAAAATGCTAACCTGGATACTCACCATCACCAGCGTCCTACTCATCAGCCTACTTTCTACTAGTAGGCATACTTGCTCTATGGCTAAAAGAAAAAACCCTCAAGAAAGTACTCTTATATTTAGTAAGTTTCTCCGCTGGGAGCTTATTCGGAGACGCATTCATACACCTCATTCCTGAAGCACTCCAAACAAACGAAGTAACCATAAACGTATCCCTTCTCATACTCGCAGGCATTTTCACGTCTTTCATCGTTGAACGCTTTCTACAATGGAGACACTGCCACATACTCACTTCAAAAGAACACCCCCACTCCTTCGCATACATGAACTTCTTTGGAGATGCCGTCCACAACCTAATAGACGGCTTGATAATCGGAGGCAGCTACATAATAAGCATCCCCCTTGGCATAGCAACCACCTTAGCAGTAATATTCCACGAAATCCCCCAAGAATTAGGCGACTTCGGTGTCCTAATCTACGGCGGCTTCAAAAAAAGGAAAGCCTTATGGTTCAACTTCTTAACTGCCCTAACAGCTGTAATAGGCGCCATGATATCGCTAATTATTGGTTCAGCAATGGAAAACTACATCCCTTTATTGATACCCTTCGCCGCAGGCAACTTCATCTACATCGCAGGCTCCGACTTGATCCCTGAACTTCGCAAAGATACCCCCGAACCAAAAAAAGCTACTCTCCAAATAATATCCTTAGCCTTAGGTGTTTTGGCAATGCTGTTAATGCTTTTGCTCGAATAAAATGTAACTTGTAAAAAAGAGCTCTAAACTGATGCAGGGAGTGGATCCAAACCTCTCCATAACAAGCTCATTGCCAGCCACAGTTTCCAGACCATTAAAATCAGAGGATATAATGGGTTTTTCTCATCATTTGTGCGGCATTTTTATTGTCTTTACCCCGTTTAGTTCATAGAGGTTGCCTACGCTGTTCCAAACAAATGCATCTGGAAATACTTTGGCTAATGCGCACATTGATCTCCATCCCGTGCAATGCGAGGGAACGATTAGTTCAGGGTTTATACATAACAGGTCTTTAATGGTTGGCTCGATTCTTTCTTCAAAATCTTTTCCAGCCAAATGAAAACCACCCATAACCGCAAAAACCTTCTCTACTGCGGTAATCTGTTGTGCGCAGGTAATCGTGTTTATTATGCCTGCATGAGCGCACCCCGAGATAATTACCAAGCCTTTTCCCCTAACATTAATCACTATAGCGCGATCATCCATTATTAACGGGTCAGACTGCCAGATACCATTCATAAAAGCTCTGTGTCGCATCATGCCTTTTTCATAGCTTACTTTTCTAGGAATCTCTCCTGTAACACAAATCATATTATTTGTTATCAGGATTGGCTGTTTTGTGGAGATTGCTTGGGCTGGGCTCAACTGGGTCTGTGTGGGAAACTCTGTGAATTTATGGATGTTGCCATCGGGAAGCGTGGTACCTCTTGATCTAAACATGTCTTGATGGACTATTATAGGCAGGTCGGGTTTTTCAATTGCTTTTACAGCTGATAGTAAGCCACCGCAGTGGTCATAGTGCCCATGGGACATAACGATGCATTCGATTTCACCTAGGTTTATGCCCATGCGTTTAGCGTTCTCAATCATTACCTCAGGACTACTTCCAGTGTCAAATAAGATACTGCTTGATTTTCCTTCTCCGAAAATCCTGACGAGCATTGAAAAGCCATGTTCAGCAAAGGGGAACTTGGTGTGAGTGCTTAGCCATTCTTGGCCATAACGTTCTCTAGCCCACTGCGCAAAAGTTTTGACTTGCTTATGGGTTGTCGGGGACAGGAAATCTACCGAGTTATCAACTAGGCTGATTATTTCTACAGCTGAAGCTTCCCTAATCTTGACCTGTTCGATAATTGGCTCGATTACCGTTGAACCCATTCGACCAACCCTACCTTATAGGATACCTTTGTAGTTGGTTGTTACTGAGCAGCCTACGCATTTTTGAGTTCTATATCGGTTGCAGGGTCTACAGTCAACTCTACAGGGAGTGGTAGTTTTTTCTTTATGTGTAAGGTGCTCTCTTATCTGTAGAAAAGGTGCAAAGTAAGTATCGCTAATGGGGTAAAATTCTGATCTGCGGATTCCCTGTGCGCTTCGCAGGGAACATTTTTCGGTTGAGATGCTCTGCAAGGTGTCTTGATTTTCGGCCACAACTAGTGCGATGAGGTTGTAACCGCCGATGGTTTTGAATATGTGCACCACACGTGGGCACTCTTTGAAGCGCTCAATAAGTTGTTCTCTAGCTTCAGCGCTTTCCATTTCCAGCATTACAATGGCAGGGA
This sequence comes from Candidatus Bathyarchaeota archaeon, assembly GCA_963701765.1. Taxonomy (GTDB): domain Archaea; phylum Thermoproteota; class Bathyarchaeia; order Bathyarchaeales; family Bathycorpusculaceae; genus JADGNF01. Next base: position 154,985 of record CAVPBD010000008.1, on the reverse strand, counting down.
TTAATCCGAGGGAATCTGTGTTGATTAAGGCGGAAATTTTGATGGTTTTCTGGTTGATGAGTTTTTCGAGCCTTTTTTTGGTTCCCATGCTACTGAAACCTATGATTTGGGCCAATTCTTGCAGGGTTGTTCTTCCGTTCTGTTGGAGTTGGGAAACTATTTTTCTATCAATTTCATCCATGTAATCCGCCTTATGAGTTTATTTAATAAACGCAAACTATTAATAAGGTTTATCTATTAAACTAAATCCTCGAAAGCTGCCGTGAAGCCTGAATCTTGTCTCCGCAACCTATCCCAAGATTAACTGGCCTCTGGAAGGCAACCTTAGGCGAAAGCATTACGGTGTATTCGCTTAACCCGAGACTCCCCAATATCTCGAAAAACAGCCGGCTAGAGGTCCAGAAACCTTAAGACAATTCAGATCCACGGCAGCATCCATTAAGCATAAAAAATGAAAATAGAAGGAATCTAAAATGTCTCGTCGTTTAGTAATCCCCGTTGAAGATACAACTGGTATAGATGCACACCTATCACAGCACTTTGGACAAGCACCTTATTTTGCTGTAGTTGATTTAGATGAAAAAAGCAATGTCCTCAAAGTTGCAACCGAACCTAACCGTGGCGAACACGTAGGTGGTACTGGACATCCCCATGAACACCTTATGAAGCTACAGCCGGATGTGTTTGTTGTAAAGGGTATGGGGCCAGGTTGTTTGATGAATCTTGTATCAAATGGAATAATGGTGCTTAAAGCCACAGGAACCACAGTCAAAGAAATAATCAGCTCCTTCAATGAAGGCAAACTATCCGTACTAGAAGCCGGCTGCGAACACTCCCACGATCACCACCACTAACTCCAAAATTTTTGGGCAATTTCATTTGCCATACCCCCTTTTTTAATATGGAATAAGTAGCATCTGCTAGAAGTTACTTTTAAAAGAAGCCTAACAGTAGAAAATGCTGAATTCAACATGATTATCCGTAATGAAGATAAGCAGACTTATTCGCAAACTCGAACTGTTTTAGGCAATCTTGGAATTCTATTATGGATTATTCTTGGCACAGTTGCCGTATGGTTTTTCAATCCCTTATATGCGTGGATTTTCCTATTTTTCACCTTCATCACGATCTTTGCAGTTATCCGACGTTCACTTATGCAAAACCTGTGCATACTGCAAAAAATGCACCATGGGTTCCCACAAACTCTCCGAGCTAGTATTTGGAAAAGCAGAACTAGGTGGCTTAAGTGTCAATTCACTGTTAAGCCGATTTGTCGTCATCTACGCATTATTGACGATAGTACCAGTTTCTTTTCTAGCGGTTTCAATTAATCAAGAGAACACGGTCTTGAAACTTGCAGTATTAGCTGCGTTATTGCTAATCTCCTTTTTTAGTGTATTAACAAAAAGGAAAAGAGAATTCATGAAAAATTAGTTTAATTCCTGTCAGTAAGAAGTTACATGAAGGCTTTGTAGATTGGGTGGGTTTCTTCAAGAGGTCTTGTCCCAAGGTCGGCTGCTGCGGATGCAATGTATATGTCGGTTACTGCGGCGGCTGGGAATACCCATTCTGCCTGCTCGGCAGGTCCAAACATTAGATAGTTTGCACCTGCCATTTGCATTATCGAGTTAGTTGAGGTTACAGGCCCTTTTCGGAATTCCTTGGCAATATTTGCTTTAATCCAACCCATGGTAGTAACGACGTTTCCGCTGCCCAACCCTACTGGGTGACCATACTTTTCTTTCATTGAGGATATGGTTCTTACAGCGGTGCCCATGTCTGGGGCAAATGCTGGAATTGCTGTATCGATCATAGGCTTTGTAATACCAGCTTTGTCAGCTAATGCGAGAGCTTCTTGTGCAATGGCCATTTTTCCTTCGAGGCTATTATCTTGCTGGTTATCAGCAAGTACTATAGAGCTTTGAATCCCACTCTCCTTCAACTTAGCCAATTCTACATCTGAGACTCCCTTGTACACCGAGTTGTAAATGCATCGGTCCGTAAGACCCATCTTTTTAGCCAAATCAGCTGCTGCCATACGTGCCTTAGGACTCATCGCATCAAGCACCAATGGTGCATCACTAAGCTTTGATACAAAATCGATGTACTTCTCAAAAGCAAGCTCAGTTGTTCCAACTATATCAAAAGCGAATGGCACCCCAGTAATGTCACTTTGCGTTTGCATCGTATTAATTATTTTTTCTGCCTCGCTCACATCAAAGATTCCTTTGTTTGCATCCTGAACCAATTTCTGGCCTAACCAAAAAATTGATCCAATCAAAAAAGTAGGAAGCTCCCCTGGCTGACCACCTACTTTCACCCTTCCTATGGAATAGATATTTTGTATTTTATTGAATTTAAAGGACATTTTCCCTCATCCAACGCACATATGCCAATGGATTGTGCTCTTAGAAGCCCTTTTTAGGGCACAATCATAAATTCAAACTAAGACGCTTAAACATTTTTCCCCTTTTATTCTTTTTAGCTTCTTCCACTAACGCATGTAAATTCACGAGAGCAGTAAACCCGTTGCATAGTTCGGAGAAATCTCGACTACAGGTAATGCTTTTTTTGGGACTAAAAAGAATAGTAAAAGAAATTTACTAAATTAGGAAGGCATATTGGAAACAGCGTTTCATTTTTTGGAATGGTTTTCTCAGAGTGTCCCTTAACTTCGACTCCGCACAATCCAAAGTCGAGGTGAAAAATAATGAACACAAAAATGAAAGGAGCACTCATCCTCGGATTACTATTAATAGCAACTGTCGCTTCAATGGGTATACTCTCAGCTTCCGCAGTAAATAACGGCGATCTGGACCAAGCCCGCGACAGAACAAAAGACTGCCTACAAGACAAAGACTGCCTACAGACCCAAGACGGCACCTGCGATCAAATTAAAGACCAACTACGAACTAAACTACAAATCAGAGACTGCTAAACAAGCCATACACCGCACCAAAAAAATCCACAACTTTTTTAATTATCCAAAAAACAATAATTCTAAGAAAATAACCTACAAACTTGACCATAGGTATTGAATAAGCGTTTGAGTTAGGTGAATTGAGCGTTTCAGGGCTTGAAACGGTTGTATCGCAGTGTCCCTTAATTTACCCAGCGTATATTACATTGGTGTGGTAAAAATGTTGAAAAGAAAAGTTCTCCTCCTTGCAACATTGGCCATTGTGTTAATTACTGCAGCCCCTGCCTCAGCCCTATTTGCAGGACAAACCCAACTATCAGCGGATTTAGCTGCGAAAAAAATAGTTGAAATTGCACAGACTGCAGATGTGCAAGTTAAGAATCTGATCGATTCGGTTTATGCAGACGATGAAGCCTTACAAAAAATTACAGACGCCAATTTAATGGAGAACCTTGAAGGAAACGTTTCACTATATGAAGAGGGGGTTACCTGGCTAACTACAGCAGAGCAGGCATTTGAAAATGCAGACTACAACCAAGCCATAATTGATGCAAAAGAAGCCCTACAAGCTTTTAGACAAACTTTCAAATCCATCAATTGGATCCTCCAAGATTCAGGATTAAAAACAAACCAAGAATTGGATGCTGCTAGCCTGATTGACACGATTAATCGAGCCTTAACCAAGATAGAAAGACTAAGAGAACTTTTACATGTTGACACAGTAGATCAAATTGCACTACTTGACCAAGCAGAAAATCTACTAAACATAGAAGAGGCACAGAATTTGATACTCGAAGGCAAACTCAGCACTGTAGCTGACAAACTAAGCCAAGCTAACCAGTTAATAACCCAAGTCTATCAATATCTAAAATTTGAAGCCGAGCTATCTAACACTGATCGAATATACGGTTATTTGCAGGGAACAACCCAAACACGGGAAAGATTCCGAGAAAGATTTGGCCAAGCAAACGCAGAAGGAGTAGATGTCAAAGCGGTTCTTAACTCACTTGGCTACCAAAATGAGGAAGAATTCATGCAGGCACTACAAAATATGACCCAGGCTGCACAAGGAGAAATCGGTAATATGGATGAGATAATGCAAGAACTTGAGGCCATTAATCTAGCAATTCAGCAAATGGATCAGACACTTACTCAAGAGATGAATCGACATCAATATGGCCAAAATGGAAATAATGCCAACAGCGTATCCGACTCTGAAAACACCGCTACTACAGGAACTGAAAATGGAGCAGGAAACAACAACTCACAAACAGGAACAACTGGAGTGGGAGGTAATACTGAAGCGGGCACAGGAAACACTAACACCGGAACAGGAACAACCGGTAACGGAAGTGGGTCAGGTAATTCGGGTACATCCGGAAGCGGAGCAAACGACGCAGGGTCAGGTCCAAGCGGATCAGGTTCTGGCGGAAGCGGACGATAAAAACAAAATAAACCTTTTTTCTTTATTTTTTAATTTGCACCTGATTTTCAAGACCAATCTTTTTTACTTCAACTATCTCTAGGCGTTCCAATCGTCTAACTAGTCTCCATAGGCTTGTTCGGGGCATGTTTGGAAACTTTTCTCGCAACTCAGCCTCAAACGCCTTACCATCCTTCTCAATCAGAAACTGAATAACCTCTTGATCCTCTTTCCCAAGCTGAGGATTCTCCTTAAGGATTCTACCAACTTTAGGTCCTCTTTTTCTCTTAAAGAAAACAAACCCGAAGATTGCAAACGTACCTGCGACAATACCAATTATGGCAATGTACTCAATTTTAAATCCAGAATTCACTTGGTCAGGATTGTTAGGGGTACTTGTAGGTGTACCTGGTGCAGATGCAGGTAAAATGTAGCTTATCTCCCAATTCCCCGCAGTTAAATCCATAGTTATTGCGCCTTCCATAGTTTCAATAGCCAAGGGAATCTCACTCAAATACACAACCGTAGAATTCAGAGGTAAAAATATCGTCATATTATATGGGTACTGCAAGAGCAGAGTCCACACTTCGGCCTCTTTTGAAGTAAGTTGCATTGTATCATATTCTACTAAAAGCTCATTTGCGCCTAAGGTATAGATAGTTAAATTATTTCCAGTCAGTCTGTAATCTACTGCAGTCGAGTTCTCATCAAGTAATAGAATGTTTTGAGAAGACTCAGATAAAAGACGTATTGTGATTTCTGGAACTAAAGCGTCTATAGAAAATTGCTGGGTGCAATGAGCTAATCCATCTCGATAAAAAGTTACATTTGTCGATTGGGGGTAAGAAATTAACTGCCCAAAAGCGCCATCAATATTAACAACTAAGATAAGAAAGCCAAAAACTAGAATGACTGCGTTTATGGAATAATTCTTCATATTTCATTCAATAATAGGTAAAATAGGGATTATATTTTTATTGGTATGATTATGACCTCGTATTTAGTCTAAGATTATATTAACCCCGTAAAAATGTAATAGCCAAATCCCAAACTTGCTCTAAATTATATATAATCTGAGATTTTATATGAAATTGTTGTTTCAGTTTTTGAAACGATTATTTCAAAGTGTCCCTTAAGTTGCTGTGCACAATAGCGTCCTTATAGGTGGTGAAAGAAACGAAGAAATTGATTTGCACTATCGCAATTGCTGCAATGTTAACTATGACAGTACTTTGTGTAAGTGTAGTAGCTAACGCTGCAGTAAATTCTGGACCAGCGCCTAGTTCCGGTGACGGCATTCCAAGCGGTAACCAGAACATTCAACCCGATACTCCTGATAGCCCTGGACCAGCACCTAATGCTGGCGATGGAATCCCAGATGGAAGCGGGTTCTCATAATACAAAATCAACATCTACTCATCAACTCTCTTTTTTCATTGTGCGTTAAGAAGTTGTTTGAAGCCTGACCGTAGTGGATATTTCTGCTGATGGACATCGCAACAATCACGTATTGCCTACGAGAAGGCGAAATACCCGAAGAAGGAAAATAAGAGAAGAGCAAAGAACCCAATTCAAAGACACCTAATCGGTCTCCAAAGCTACTATATTATTTGAAAGCCAAAAAACTCCCTTATTTGCCTATATTTTTTTGAAACGGTCGTTTCGGGTTTTGAAATGATTTACCCGCAGTGTCCCTTAACTTAGGGTTTAGCATATATTACGAGAGGTGATTAAAATTGAAAAACCAATCACGACTAATCAATTCAAAAGCAACTACAGTTTTAGCATTAACCTTCCTGATGATAAATATGACTGCCTTAGGCGCGGTCTACGGTTCTGGAGAACAGACTCAAAATCCAGGCTTAAGCCCAGGAATCCCAGAAAATGCACTACAATATAACCGAACCGACATAACCCCCAATGGCCAAATGGAACAAATACGAGCCATGGAAACACATGTTTTCAACTATCGAAACCTGACTTTAGCACTCAACTGCACAAGAAACTGCGAATTAAATTTCACCGCAAACTCCAATCTCACCCCCAAAACGTTATCATTATCAATAGAACCCAACCAGAACATGTCACTTACAATGAACATGACAAGGGAAGCCCCAGAATCGGAGATGGTTCAAACTCGGACTTTAAATTTTTATCTAGGCATAGAACCCAATGCGACACTTGAACTAAAAGCACAGATACGACTGTACATAAACCAAACTGAACTCAGCCAAGAACTTGACCGAGAAGTCAACGCCTCCCGACTAACCTGGCAATACTACAACACATACCAACACCAATGGGTTAGTGTTCCGAGCTGGATTGACGAAAACAATTACTTAGTGTGCAACACAACCCACTTCTCAACGTGGACTATAGTTGAAGTCACAGATCAAACCACCCCACAACCCGAGCCTTCTAATACTTCATCACCTACCCCAGCAGCAACTACATCAGTCTCACCCTCAACGAGTGTCAACCCATCGGATAATCCTGCGCAAACTAGTCAACCATCTGACAAACAATCGCCTTCTCCCTCCGCTTCAGCAAGCACAACAACTCCTGAAACAACAGAACAAAAAGAACTACCCGCCGAATACTTATTCTTAGGAGTTGGAGGCGTATTAGTAGCAATCATTGTTGCAGCAGGTTACTTTGTTCTAAAAAAACGAAAAACCTAAAGTATCCAATCCCCGCTCTTTCTCTTTTTTTGTATTACGCATTCCAATAATAATTAAAAATAAGTACTACTCGATTCTATTAGCACCTGAATGGTGTTAGATATGTTTAAAAATTACATAGTCAACCTTTTACTGAATACTAACTTAGGTGTTACAAATAAATCCTGAAGTATTACCCTATGATTCGCTTGCTCATTGGCCTCCGATGACTTATAGAAACAATTTATCACCCTCGCCAGAAGCAACTGCTGCCTTCGCCGAGCATCTTAGTACAGAAAATACTTTAAAAGGTCCTAAAGAGCTTCAGCCTTGGATTCCTTTCTGTGATGGAAGATGCGCTTTTTGTTATTTTCCAGTAAATTGTGAAAAACAAATCTATGACTCATATATCCAAGCACTGAAAAAAGTGATGGGTATTTATGCTCAAAGTAAGTATGTTAAATCAAGTGTTTTTACTGAGTTGTACATTGGTGGCGGAAGTCCTTCGGTTCTCAGTGAGACTCAAATAACTGGTGTTTTAGATTTCTGCCGAGCCAATTTCAATCTAAGCAAAGATTGCATGACTAAATTTACCGCATGCACAACAAGCCTTTCATCTAAAAAAATTCGCCTACTAACCAAAGAGACTGTTTCACAGTTGGATATTGGAATTCAAACCTTTGATGAAGAATTCCGAAAAATTCTTATGCTTCGAGACAGCGGAAAAGATGCTTTATCAAAACTAAAAGAAGCAAAAAAGAACAACTTAGGTTTAAGCATAGATTTACTGTACAACCTTCCTGGACAAACATTAGAGCATTGGGAAAAAGACCTAAAACAAGCTTTAGAATTAGAAGTTGAAAGTGTAGATTGCTATCCATTGGATTTGTACGCTGATACACCATTAGCTAGAAAAATCACGTCGGGTCAGTTACCTCCTGCGGGGGATTATAAGAAAGAATTGCATATGTACCTAACTGCATACAAAATGTTCAAAGACAACGGCTATTTCCCAACCTGTCATAACAGATTTTCAAAGCTTAAGCAAGACCGAGAACCGCCTTCAGTTGAAGTCATTGGAACAGGCGCAGGTTTCTTTATGGGCCATATTGGGAGTTTTCATTATTCCGATGTCGAAGATGTTAAAGAGTACATAGAAGCAGTAGAAAGCCGATCATTTCCTATCTCGCGGCTTGCAACATTAACTCTAGAAGACGAAATGCGCAAAGCTATGATGATGATTTATGTTCGTGCTCATGTGAACCGCAAGCGGTTCAAAGCAGAATTTGGCAGGTTCCCTGAAGAAGCGTTCCCGAAAGCTCTTGAAGAATTAAGAAGTAAGGGCTTAATTGTTGAGGAAAACGACGAAATTTATTTGTCTGAGAAAGGCGACCCCTGGAGATTTAACATCGCTTGGGAATTTTTCAAATAAAAGAAATCTGGCAGATTATTTTTCGATTAGTGATCTTAGCAGTTGTCTGAATTCTTTTTTGATTTTCTTCGTCAGATATAGACAGGATACTGGCGATTTCTTGGAGGTCTTGTTTCACGAAAAAGTCTTCATCGTCTAGTTTTGCGATTTTTTCCTCATACTCTTTTGCTCGACAACAGTCTTGCAGCTTCATCTGGAGCTTTGCTAGCTTATTGACTGTCTCATTGTCATAATTTATTTTGAATCCAATCAAAAATTCAATTAGAAACCAAAGACAACAAACCCAGAGAATTATTTACGCCCGCAATACCCCCTTACGGTAACTCCAAATTCCAACTTACATCGATGACTAAATTGTCTTAAATTATAGCTATTAGAGCATGTTTTTTGAATCACCTCGAAAATCTTGATCCTTGTTAATTCTTTGGTTTTTTCAATATGTATCTTGTCTAAATAGAGCGCGGTAATGTTAATTTTGCATCGTTTTTTTGTATTAGAATTGATTTTTAACTCATGCTTATTGTTAAAAAAAATTCATTTTAGTGTATTTATTGTACATAAATGATTTAATATTTGCAGCGAATAGAATACATAAAGAGAGAGATCTGCCACATGGTCAATTTTAAGGGTTCCAACCCAGACAGGTCAATTCGTATTTTGCATGTTGACGATGATTTGTCTATTCTTGAGGTTTCAAAGCAGATTTTAATGATAAAGAATAATTTTGAGATTGACAACGCAACTTCAGTTGATGAGGCATATAAGAAACTCGCAAATAATAATTATGATGTTATTATTTCCGATTATGAAATGCCTCTCCAAGATGGCCTAGATTTTCTTAAATATCTTAGAGAACATGAAAACAAGACTCCCTTCATTCTTTTCACAGGTAAAGGTAGAGAAGAAGTAGCTATAAGAGCCTTAAATTTAGGTGCAGATGGATACCACAACAAGCAAGGTACACCCGAAACAGTTTTCGGGGAACTATCTCACAGCATTCACCTTGTAGTTGACAGAAACAATTCAAAACAAGCTCTAGAGGAAAGTGAAAAGCGCTATTATGCTCTTATGGAGCAGGCATCAGCCTCCATCATAGTTCATAACTCAGAAGGCAAAATTATTGAATCAAATCAACAAACATGTAAAGGTTTAGGATATACAAAACAAGAACTCAGCCAAATGAGTATTGGCGAAATCGACAATGAAGCAATAGAAACAGGAAAATATGCCCTCTGGCCCCATGTCATTGCCGGAAAAAGCTTCACTTTTGAGAGTAAACAAAAACGAAAAGATGGCAGTATCTTTCCAGTTGAGGTTACTTTAGGACCAATAGCAATTGAAAAAGACACATTAATAATGGCATTAATAAAAGACATAACAGAAAACAAAAAAGCTCAAGATGCTCTATTAGAAAGCCAATTACAACTTAAATTATTAGCAGATAATATGCATGACGTAGTTTGGATAATGACCATAAATGGTCGATTCACCTATATCAGCCCCTCAATTCTGCAACTTAGAGGCTATACACCTGAAGAAGTAAAGCAGCAGTCCTTTGAAGAGTTATTAACTCCAGACTCTCAACAGATAGCTAAAGAAACTTTAAAGACTCTTGTGGAAACAGGAAAGACTCCGACTAAATATTTAGAATTAGAGCAGACTTGTAAGGATGGCTCAACTGTTTGGACTGAAATTAACTTCACTATCATTTATGATAAAACCGGAAACCCTCAGCAAATTTTAGGGGTAAGCAGAAATATTACAGAACGCAAAAAAGTAGAGGAAGAACTCAAATCGAGCGAAGAAAAGTACCGAACGCTTTTCGAACAAGCAGGAGATTATATCATAATTTTAGAAGCCCCACCGGGTAAAATCCCGATAATCTATGATGCAAATGATTATGCTCTTAACTTACATGGTTATAACAGAGAAGAAATAATTGGAAAACCCATTACTTTTTTAGATGTAAGCAGTAGCGAAACTACTGTGCTAGAACGAGTAAGGCATCTTCTGAAGAATGAAAAACTCACTTTTGAAGCAGAACATCAACGAAAAGATGGAAGCCAATTCACAGTTGAAATAGTAAATAAACATGTAAGAGTTGGAAAAAAAGATTTTCTCCTATCTATCGAGCGCGACATTACAGAACGTAAGAAAGTGGAACAAGAGCTCAAAATTTATTATAATTTTTTAAGTTTAGCAACTGACTCAATTCTTGTTATTGATTTGGATTGTAATCTTGTTTACTTTAACGAGACAGCATATAAGAAATTAGGATATAGCAAAGAAGAAATGGCTAAAATGAATCTGCGCGATTTGGACGCCCCTGAATCTGCCCAGCTTCTAGATTTACGAATTAAAAACTTGCTTGAGAAAGGCTCTGCAGTTTTTGAATCGGAACAAGTGCGCAAAGACAAAAGCAGAATTCCATTGGAAGTACATGCATCTGTAATCGAATCAAATGGTAAGAAACTGATTTTAGGAGTACTTAGAGATATTTCTGAACGTAAAAAACTTGAAGCAAAATTGATACAAAGTGACAGAATTTTTGAATATGCATTGGATATGATCTGCATAGCAGGTTTTGATGGATATTTCAAAGTCCTAAATCCAGCTTGGTCAAAAACACTCGGTTGGAGCAATGAAGAGCTTCTTTCAAAGCCTTGGATTGAATTCGTACATCCCCAAGACAGAGAGACCACGATTAACGTAAAAGGCAATCTTGTAAACGGACAAGAAGTCTTCCAATTCCAAAATAGGTATATTTGCAAAGATGGCAGCGTCAAATGGTTATCTTGGAATTCATTTCCCTATCCTGCAGAAGAAATAATGTTTGGAGTTGCAAGAGACATAACTGAACAAAAGGAAGTAGAGGATAAACTTGGAATGGTAAATGAGAAATTACGTGTTGTTGGCAAGTTGACAAGGCACGATATTCGCAACAAGCTCTCAATCATAAATTCTATTACATATTTGCTAAAAAAGAAAATCGGTTTCGACCCCGAAGTGGCTGAATATTTAGCGGATATCAATTCCGCAGTTGCTATGTCGGATAGACTTTTCGAGTTTAGCCAACTTTACGAAAAGATTGGTGTGGAAGAGCAAACAGATATAGATGTTAAAAACTGCTTTGATGAAGCTGTTACCCTTATTCCAAATTTAGGCAACATAAAGGTTGTGAACAAATCCAAGGGATTAATTGTAGTTGCTGACTCTTTACTTAGGCAGATATTCTATAATCTGATTGACAATTCGGTAAAACATGGCAAAACAGTCACCCAGATACGATTACACCATGTAAATGAAGAAAAAATAATTAAATTGTATTATGAAGATAACGGAGTGGGAGTGCCAATAGAAAAAAAGCGAAAAATTTTCAGTGAAGGCTTCACTACTGGCGAAGGAACAGGCTTGGGCTTAGCAATGATTAGAAAAATAATTGAAGTCTATGACTGGAAAATAACTGAAGTAGGCACGACCAGGAAAAGGGGTGAAATTCGAAATAATAATCCCAAAAGGAAATAGCAACCGCACAAATAGTAAAAACTAATATTTCCTATCAAACAAGATACTATAGAATTATTGAAAAGATGACAACGCCTACTTTACTATTAGTTTATTAGATAAAAGTAAGAAAAAAGCTTGAGGTAAAAAGAAAAACTTGCTATTTTACCATCCGCCACCAGAGCCACCACCTCCAGAACCGCCTCCGCCTGATCCACCACCCCCGGAACCGCCTCCACCCCAACCCCCGCCATAATAACCATAACCTCTCCTGCTTCCTCCCGAATTACCCCAACGTCGCAAAATTATCCCCAAAATTACTATAAAAACAACAACTCCAACCATAACCCAGAAATCCGTATCAAATTCATATTCAGGCAATTCCTCATTAGGGAAGGCAGAGTCACCACTGATTTCTTCTGCAACCGCATTAACTCCAGAGAATAAGGCGTTATAATATTCTTCATTTTTTAAGAAAGGCACCATTATGTCTCTGCCAATTCTGCCACTTTCACTGTCTGTTAAATCGCCTTCAAGACCATAACCAATTTCTATGCCCCATTTTCTTTCTAAAATCGAGATAACAATAAGGACGCCGTTATCCGCATCGGCTTTGCCTATCCCTACAATTCCATCTAAGGTTTCATCGTTAAAAATTGTTTCTTTTGCGACATAGATATCTCCTCCATAATCAGATAGGTCAGATAGTGTGACAACTACAATTTCAGCAGTAGATTGAGTTTCAACTTGTCTGCAAAAACTGTCAAGAGATGTAACTTCATTCGAAGTCAATATTTTAGCCCGATCATAAGCATAACCTGGTCTAAGCGCTTGCACAGTATCTGTAGTGATAAAAAGTAGCAAGAAAAAGCAGGCAGCAAAGGCCAACTTTTTCAAAAATGCCACATCCTAATTAAGTGATACATCAGGAGGATTTTCAATGCCATCAGAGCCAACATAATATGCCTTAGGATGGAAACCAAACATGCCAGCAACCAGACTTGAAGGAAAACTTCTCACCTGTCTATTATAATCTGCTGTGGCTTCAATGAACCTACCCCTAGCAACCGCAATCCTATTTTCACTTCCAGCTAATTCATCCATCAAACCCATAACCACTTGATTGGCTTTCAAATCAGGATAATTCTCCACGGTCAATAACCATTGACCAACGACTGCATCAAGTTCTTGACCAGCCACAATCTGGTTTTCAATTGACTCAGATAGCGAATTAATCCAATCAGTTCTAGCTTTAGTCAGATTGACCAGCAGTCCTGCCTCATAAGTCATATAGTCTTTGGTTACAGAAACAAGGTTAGGGATCAAATCATTTCTTCGTTGGTACTGATTTCTAGTTTCTGACCATTGCTCGCTTACAGTTACATCCGCAGAAACAAGACCATTATACATTGCAGCAACTGATGCAACAAAAATGATCAACACTAACGCCACAGCTATTGCAGCTATCCACAGACGATTCATTACACCCCAAATCCTTAATAGAATATTAGAAAAACTTACCGTGCAGTTTCCTTATAAGAATTATGGAATATAACCAAGTTTTCTGTTATTCTAAAAGAAAAGTAGACCAAAAAGTCGCGTGACCCTTATAATAGATCAAATAGTAATTTTCGTTTTTACTATCTTTCAAAAATTAAAATTTTTTAAAGTATGATTCTTCCTACTTTTCAAACAAATAGGTGGTATTGGAGGTTTTCTAAGTAGTTACTGAAAGAGAGTTCCTCATTTCCTATATAGTATTTGAAGTCTTGCACTTTGTTGTGTAGTAGGAGCATGATTTTTATTTCTAAGAAGAATGATCCTTCTCCGAAAATCTCCTCTATCGCATTCGTAAATGTTTGGATATTTTTGGGGATAGTTTGTCTACTAAGTCCATATTTCTTATCTAATTGTCGATAAATTTCTTGTTTGCATACTTCCCCTAAAGAAGAAAAAACATCATCTAAAGTTTCTAGAAGGGCATAATCAAAGGCTACTTCACTCGTGTGCTCAGTTTCAGTTCCAACAATAATTAAGATTGGTGAGTCTAATGTTGCTTGGATTGCTTGTTTGTCTGTCTCATGTGTGTTGTATTGTTCAAGTGAACCACTCAAATTTACATATAGTGTATTAAGTCTGCATATAACGCTTGTTTTCAAAACTGACATATTACCAAAATCGATATATATTAAAAAGTAAGGAACCGCAAAGAAAATAATCGAGATCAGATAGTGCATATTATTTTTTCTTGCTCAGAGTTCGTATCTCGACGGCAATTTTGTTTGTAGTGTCTGCTGTCAGGGTTCTGCAAATCATTCCCAGCGAGCCTTCAGTAAAGTTAAGTACAGTCTGTCCGTCGGTTGTTAGAGTGTAGACTTTGCGAGGTTTTTCTGTATCCATATTCCAGACGCTCTTTACGTAACCTTTCTTTTCTAGTAGATTTAGCAGAGGATACACTGTGCTGGGGCCGAAATAAACACCGAAGCTTTTACGGATTTTTGTGATGATTTGATAGCCATGCATAGGTTGTGTATCTAGGAATTGAAGAATAATCATATCTAGAAGACCTTTAGTAAGTTTGGTTTGGATCTCGTTTTGGTAGTTGTTTGTCATTCTTTTTCCCTCGTGTTTATTTGCTCTACACATATACGATAAGTCTCTTTTCGGACACATATCGCATGTCTTTATAATCAATAAACAACCATATAAAACCTTATACATACCCCAAACATACCAAAAAAGCCCATACCGTATCCTCAACCAACACAACGACAATCTCAACAACAAAACAATCCTTAAAAATACAAAAAACCTCTCACAAAAAATAAAAAACAAACTGTACAACAACTAAACAAATAACAACAAAAAATAGCACCCAACAATAAAAAGCAACATAAAAAAACACAAAATCCCATCTGCTGCAGAACTTTCTCAAGTAGTTAGAAGAGGCAAAAAGAGACAAACAACAGAAAGATTCCCTCGAAATTGAAATTAGTGTGATAAAAATTACACACAAAATTATTAATCAGATACTAAAACATAACAACATATTGCAGCTCAGACAGAAAAATCCTGGCAAACCCTGCTAAGTAAAAAATTAGCACCTCTTCCATCCCCCATATAGTTCCTCTAAGAAATTCTCTTGCATGATTGGATTCGTCTGATTGCAGGTTTGCCAGGCACACCTTCTCAGAAAACAAATAAAAAGGTTAAGTCGCTTTTTGGTAACTTAAGTAAGCCTGGCCTCCCAAATATAGGATAAGTGTATCCTATAGAAGAGGAGATTTTGTAGTATGATATCTAGAAATTATTGAAGCTAAACATTTCCTCGAATGATTTTTTCTTTGCGGGTTTTGGTTGCTCGGCTGGATATCCAAGAGTTAATAGCGCAACAACTTTCCATTTGTCAGGTATTTTAAGCTGGGTTTTTACGTTTTCTTCTTTAAAAGCACCTATCCAACATGAGCCGATCCCCATAGTCCATGCAGCGATAACCATATTCTGCATTGCAATTGAAGCATCAACAACAGCCCATTTGCCAGTTAAAACCGATTTGACGTCCGCGCAGGCAATAACAATTACGGGGGCATCTTTAACAAAACGATTAAAAAGAGCATCAGACAACTCTTTCTTTAATTCATTTTCAGTCACAATTACAAACTTAATGGGTTGTCTATTGGCTGCTGATGGAGCTTGTCGACCAACCTCAAGGATACGCCTCAAATCTTCATCAAGTATCTTTTTGTCTTCATAACGCCTAATGCTTCTGCGACTTAAAATCAAATCAGTAAGAGACATGAAATTACCTTCCTATCTTTTATAATTAATATAGTGTATTTGCGTTGTACATATATACAAGTCAGATTCGGAATTCGGAATGTTTATTTAAAATAGTTTCATGAGAAAGCACATGCCGCAGGAAAAAAAGGAAAAATCAGAGGAAGCATTAAAGAAATTGCTCTCTGAACAAGGGTATTCAGAAAAAGCGGCTTCCGAACTCTGGAAATGGTACGATACCTCTAAGAAAGGAGTAGCAAGTTTCTAAATATCAAATTTCAAATAACTAAGGATTTAGGTTAAACCAATAATTTGAGGCTAAAAATAATTCTGAAAAACCAATTATGAAATTATGTATTACGAATTAATAAACTCTTTAAACCGTTTTCCAATAAATGCATATATGCCGAATTGAGGGCACTTCATGAATAAGCAACATCCGCGATACTGGAATACTTGGGAAGGAAAAATTGTTGAAGCACTTGTAAGAAGCAATAGTCCAGTTGGATGGGAAGAGCTCTCAATAGAAACTGATCTAGATCAATATCCACTAAACAGTGCTCTTAGCAACTTATTTAGAGATCAGGCAATTCACAAAGACAATTTCGGAAACTACCAAATAGTAGATGAAGAAATTAGACAAGAATGGCAAATTCATTTAGGAATCGCAACTCCTAAAGAACACAACAACTTATCAGCAGAACGAAAACCGGCAACAACGCCTCAGCAATCAGCAACAGAGCAACAAGTCAACCTAGAAAACTGGCTTATTATGTGGAAGACAATTAAGCACATAGAGTTTTCTCTTGAAAACAAACACTTCTTCTTAGATGGCATGCATACGGATGAGTTCATAAGAGACATGATTAAATTTTCAGAAAAGTCTGTCCTTATTGCGAATCCTTTCATCGAAAGTTGCTATTTAACAGAGGCAATTTTGGAGGCAAGAGAAAAAGAAGTTGAAGTAAAAATAGTCACTTGGCCTCCAACAAATGACGAGTACTCTGCCAAGAAAACAGAATGCCACTCAAATCTGACAAAAAGGGGTACACTAATAAAATACAACAGTCAGATTCATTCGAAAATTGTAATCATTGACAATTTAATAACAATTGTATCTTCAACGAATTTCTATAGCGGCTCTTCAGGAGGAGCTTCACTAGAACCAGGCATGGTCTCAATTGATCCCAAAGTCGCAAAATCAGCAGCAGAATATATAATAAGATTATTGGATAGACCTGAGTCCAAAAGTTAAAGGTCGAATAGCTATATTGAAGGTAGATACCGGGAAAAGGCGTTTATCTGACGGCATCATTTTTGAAGATGAATGATATGAAGAAATATTCTTTCGCTGCACGGATGCCTGACCGCCCCGGTAGCATGGAGAAGGCGGCAGCTATTGTAAAGAGGCATAAGGGGAATATTGAACGGGTTCATTACGACCGCCGCATTGATTCCTGCATGGTATTTTTTGAAGTAACCTGCGAAGAAGAACAATACAAGCAGATTAGTGAAGAACTCAAAGTCATTAATTACCTGTCAACTTCGCTGGAGAATCTATCATTTATAAAATTTAATGTGTTTCTGGAAAACCGAGCTGGAGCGCTACATGAGTTATTAAATTATACGACCGCGGCTAAAGCCAATATTGCATATATGGACTTTGATGATCAACGTGATAAGCCAAACATGCTCACTATGAGTCTCATTGTTGCTGAAAGTACTGCTGTGGAAAATCTACTTGACCAACTGGTCTCACATTACCGAATCGAAATAGTGGAATATGATACTACTGGACAGCATTTAGATGAGACAGTTTTCTATATCCGTTTTGCTCAACAATTACGAGAACTCATTGGCTTTCAAGACGACAAGTTCCTAATGAAGCTTCTAGCTGATATTGATCACATAGTTCAAGAGCTCACAAAAATAGGTATTGACCCAAAATATGCATTTGATTCTATCCTAGAAACAGGCAGAACTCTAAATCAAACAACTGGTGTAGATTTCTATGCAGATTTGCAGTGGATCAAACTCGAAAACGGTGAGTTGATTTGTCTGCAAATGCCCTGTGGAGGTAATATCTATATTCTTAGCTCAGAAAACGAAAAAGTACTAATCGACACTGGATATGGAAGCTATAATCAAGACCTTGAAAGAATATTACATACGCTGGGGATAAGGAAAAAGGACATAACATGTATTCTGCTTACCCATGCGGATGCTGATCATGCAGGTGCCGCGGGTTACTTCCATATTAAAGCCATTATGCATCCGGAAACTAAAAAAATCCTGCAAAAAACTAACCGGGCATACGGCTCTAAAATCCAAGGTTCTATATTAGAAGTAGTCTACACTCAGCTAATTAACATTTTTTCTAAATACAATCCTCCTAGACAGGCCGAAACATTCCAGACAACTTCCAAAACTAAGCAAGGCATTTTTGAGGTAATAGACGAAGTAAGTATAGGTAAGTTCAAACTCCAAGTGCTCAATGGGCTGGGTGGTCATGTTAATGGTCAAGTCTATTTCTTCTGCGAAAAGGAAGGGCTCCTATTTGCAGCTGATAGCTTGATAAATTTTGAATCCCTCACGCCTGAAAGAGAAAGGTATAACACCTTAGCAAAACTGCTGATGACTACTGTCAATGTTGATTCAGAGACTGCCAAGAAAGAGCGAGATAGCCTTTTATTAATAGCTAAAAAAGCTGACGGCTCACTAAAAAGGAAAAATAGAAAATGTCTAATTTGCAGTGGTCATGGAGCAATTTCAGTTCTAGATGGCGAAAACCTTGCTGTACTGGGAGAGGTAACTCACCTTACTAGCACCAACTAATCACATCTAATCTAACCGTTAGAAGTGCCTACTCGTTGTCCTCCAAATCACTAATCATTAAAAACTTGATTTAAGCATCTTTGAGGATGATAGCTTTTGCAGGACATTTAGGTATACAATCACCGCATCCGTGACAACTACCAGAGTCAATCACTGCAGGTTCATCTACGTCAATCTGAAAAATAATTTTCAGTGGACAGACCCCCCCGGCAGAACATTTTTTGCACTTAATGCACTTCTCAGGGTCAATAAATGCTACCTTCAATTGCAAACTACCTCAAGAACCGAAACCCAATATGGATGTATCAAACAGGAATTGTATTTGAGCTTTACTTACTCTAACAGTTAATTGACCAGTCAAAAAAGTTCTATTACATATAAAAAAGTTGTATGAAAAGTGATTATGTGGGCGCCGGAGGCTTTGTTCCTAAAGTTACAGTGACATCAATCGTTGAACCATCTCGTACAATTGTTAAGACGAGCACATCACCAGGCAAGCTGTATGCTTCATAGTAACTAACTAACTGATCAGAACCTATTATGACTGTTCCGTTCATTGCAATTATAACGTCTCCTTCCCGAATTTTTCCATCAGAAGGCCCACCAGACACTACAGAGCCAACGTACACGCCATAGGTCACATTAAGATCATATTCTTTTGCTACAGAATAACTCATATCGCCACTACCAATGCCAAGATATGGGTGTTTATTGTAGCTTCCAGTATGAATCAAATCGCCTATTTCTCGAAGTATCGTATCAGAGGGAACTGCAAAGCCCAAGCCTTGTGAGTCTGATATAATAGAATTTGTTATGCCAACAACGTTTCCAGCAGCGTTTAATAATGGACCTCCAGAGTTGCCAGGATTAATGAGGGTGCTTGTTTGTATGAGGTTTGCGATTGAGAAGTTTGCTGTGAAATCTGCTTGTTCTGAGCGGTGAAGTGCACTTACAACTCCGGTGGTCAATGAACCTACTAATCTGTAGGGATTGCCTATAGCGATTACCTCATCACCTACTCGTAGGCTTGAAGAGCTAACCATAGCTACTGGTTTTAGTTCTTCAGTTGGTGCATCTACAGAGAGTATCGATAAATCAGCGTATGGGTCAGATCCTAAGATAGTAGCAGTAAAACCGTGTCCGTTGGCGAAGGTAACGCTTAAACTAGTTGTGTCTTCGACAACGTGATAATTGGTGATTACAACCATTTGCCCTGAATAGTTGTAAACAAATCCTGAACCTTGCACGCTACCACTGCTAGTTTCTCCCTCGATTAACACAACCGAATTGCTTACATTGGTGTAAAGGTCAGGCAGATAACTAGCATTCTGATAAAGCGTTATGGTTTGATTGGTGATGTTGACAGTTTGGTTGCCAACGTTATTTACTTGGGATTCAATTAAGTGATCAACCTGATTTTTAAGATGGGAAATTTGGCTGTTGAGGTTGCTTATTGCTCTAGAGTTTAGGTAATAAACTCCTAAGCCACCTACAAGCAGCCCGACTGTGAACAATAGAGCGATAAGGCTTGCAGATGCCTTGCGTGAATTATTTGTGAAACGAAGCATGATTTGACCTCTGGATTTTAATCCCGTAAAAGAAATAGATAAAAGTATTCCCAAATCGGGAAAAAATTTACTTTCGCAAATCAATGATGTCTAAAGCGTCAGGTCCGGTTCCGATTATAGTCACTGGAACACCGGTACGGGTTTCGACTTCCTTGACAAATTGCTTTGCCTCGTTAGACAGATCATCGAAGTTTCGTTTGCCAGCACATGAAGGGAATATACAGTCAAGTTTGGTTAATGCTGCTTGTGTAGCGCCGTTGATTTTTGCGGTTTTCTTTGCTAAGTCAAAATCGAAAGGAGCGCTGCGTCTGTCACGGCCGGTGCCGGCTGCAACTTCAAACCATCCGCGCTTTTGAGCTTCCTCTTTTGTGATTTCGCCAGGTAATGGTCCTGCGCCGACTCGGGTTATGAAACTTTTGAAAACGATTATGACATCGTCAACTCTTGTTGGGCCAACTCCAGCTTCTGAAGCGATGGCTGATGCACCAGTGTCTCTTCCAGTCACATAGGGGTAGCCTCCGCCTAGAAACAGAGACAACATGAAACCTTGAGTGCCTTCAAGCAGAACCTGTTTCCCCTGATCTATTCCATCGTTCACTTCGGTTATGGTGTCTGCGAGGTAGGGTTTTAACTCAGGAAGGTCTTTGGCTAGCTTTGCGGTTCGTCTTACCCGTTCTTCAAGGGCAGGTCCAACTCCCCAGCCGGTTGTGCCGATTCCGCGGTTGTGGGCACTGGCTTTGTCTTGTTCACTATGCTTGGCTTCAATTATGGAGGTTTGAAAATCTATACCTACCCGCGCGCCAACCTTGGTTAGTTCCAATTCTTTGAAGAATTGACCGACATGAACGTTTGCACCTGGTGCAATAAGTAAGCGGCATTTGGGGTTGATAAAACCTGCAGGAACCATATGCAATGCATACTTTTGTCCTTCATACCAAACCGTGTGAGCAGCATTAACAGAACCTGTTCGCACGCAAAAATCTAAATTATCTTTCAATGCAAGGTAGCTAATTATTTTTCCTTTACCTTCGTCGCCCCAAAAGGCGCCAACAATAACTGTGCAGGGCATGTTAGTTCACACCTGAAGAATTTAGCAAGAATTATTTAAACGTGTATGCCACAAAATCAAATCCTTAAACAAACCATTAAACAAAAATCACTTAAATAAAAAACGCACTGAAATCGAAGGGCATTTATTTGCTATTTGGATCGGTTATTTTCGGCTTCGCTGTCTATTTTATTCAAGAAGTTTGATAACTTGTTTGCCTTTTCGAATTTTCTCTTGCTCGGTTATTGTTCTTTTTGCACGACAAATATGGTCGGCTACTATACCTTTGTCTTCGTCAAAAATAACTGGATAAACACGACAACCAGATGGCCTATCCGCATACACGTCACATTGCCGCTGTTTGACGTTGTAGAATACACAGTATCCGTCTCCATTACGTAGATATCGCATAACCTTCATGTCAAATTGGACAAAAGACTCCACAGGGAATCCTTTCTTTTCTAAACGTAAAATATCCCGCTTCGAAAGCAACATTTCAGTTTCCGTACAGCAAACACCACAACGAAGACAACGCATAAACACACTCTATTTTGCAGCTATATCAGCATTATTTAACAATAGTTGCCAAAGGTTCGTTTTCTTTCTTAGAAAGAGTGTTTAACTGACTTTGTAAACTAACCAGATATAGCCTTTGGGAAAAATCTGTTTCTTGTGCAGATTAAGAGTAGGAGCTTTATTGATATTACCAAATATATTGTATGCTTTTTCACCTACAATAGTTGGATGGACCAACAAACTGATTTCCGAGACCAAGTTTTTTTCTATAAGAAGATTACTAAGTATTTTTCCTGTGTCAGCTAGAATCCTTTGTGCACCGTATTTTTCTGAGAGAAGATCTATGGCCTTTGGCAAATCCACATAGGTCTCGCCGACAACATGATAATCGTAATTTCTTTCTTTAAGATATGTGATATAGTCAGTCGGAGTTTGTTTGGATATAAGAACGATTACATCTCTGCAGTACTCGTATCTTCTGCAAAAATGAAGAAGACCGTTTAGTGAGCCTTTTGTGTCAGGTATAACCCAATAAGAAAGCGAAGAATCTTTTGTGGGTTTCCTAAAATCATCCTCTTTTTCAGCAGGAATTTCCCCATATAACGTGGAGCCAACCTTAACTGTATTTGATCCTACCAAATAGATGTCTGGACGATAACTACCTACTATTTGGTAGTGTAACTCCATGTTTGGTTCAAAACCCGTAAGGGACCCATCTAAGCTTATCGAGTTATGAACAATAACTTTCGGCAAATATGATTTCTCCTGCTAATCGATATGAAAAGTGTGGGCATGAGATATTAGCATGCTGTTTTCATAAGGCTAAGATTTAACATTTCTGCGTATGCGATACTTCTTAGGGGTATTCGGGTTAGTTTTTGGCGTTGATATGGGGAGTATTCGACGAAGTTTCCTTTTCCGAAGTCGTCTTTTCGGATTCCGGTTAGGTGCACATTTACTATGACTGAGCCGTCTTTGAGGTGTAGGTTTACGTTTTTGCCTATGAATGATTTGGCGCTGTTTAAACTGAAGCTTTCCATCGGTTCACTCCGCCCAGTTTATGTCTTGTTCGGCTATGTTAGTCCAGCATTGTTTGCAGATGGGTAGTTTTTCACCTTTCATCATTATGTATAGTTTGATGTTTTCGCTATCGCATTTGTTTTTCCAGGGATTTTGACAATGTTCCATTTTTAAAACCTCTACATGTCTATGTTTTGCATCAGCGAATGTTGCTTTTAAAAGCAGGTCAGAAACAAACGTCAGTAAAAGTGGAGAGAGGTAAGTTAAAGTGGAAAAAATTTATACGTAAAAGCTTTAAAATATAAGGTAAGGGAAGATTATGGTTGATTTTAATACATCTACTATTAGTATGATTATTCAACTTGTAGTCCTTGCTATACTAGCAATCGCGATTGTACTGAAAAATCAGAAAAAGTTTCGTCAACACGGGATAGCAGTACTTGGTGCTGTGGTTCTCCATTTGATCTCGATATTTGTAGTCATGATACCGTCTTTTTCAGGATTTTTCGCAGCCCCTGAATTAATCAATTATGCAGATCCCTTTGTGGCATTGACTTTAGTTCATGTGATTGCAGGAATTGTGGCCGCTGGACTTGGCATTTGGCTGGTAGGCGCATGGCATTTGAAAAATGACTTACAGATTTGCTTTAAGAATAAGAGAATAATGGATATCACCTTTCTGCTCTGGTTATTGTCAATTGTTTTAGGCGTTGTTCTTTACTTAAAAATCATCCAAGCAATATAGAGCAACGAGACAACCCTTTTTCTTTTTTTTAAGTTCAGAAAAACCCAATTCATGCGCAACTATTAATCTGATTAAAAAATCAAGGGATTACCACTCGCAGGCTTAAAGCTGAATTATTTCTGGAGCAATAGCTTCTTTAGTTATTTTCAGCAGTGCTACGGTGGGTTTGTTAAATGGTGTTTCTGGAGTTATTGGGCTTCCAGGGTTTATGAAAAGTATTTTTCCTTCCCATTTGATGCTGGAGCTATGGGTGTGTCCAAAAATAAAAGCGTTAAATCCGTTTTGTTTAACAACATCTTTCACTTTGCCAATACCAGTGATTATACTTGGATCATGAGCTACACCGATTTTCCAGTCGAAAAGTTTTAGAGAATTGAGTTTAGGAAATGCATCACACACTTCAGTGCTATCCATATTACCATGAACTGCAAGAACAGGTGCTATCTGCTCTAATTCATCAATTACAGATAACTCAACAAGATCGCCAGCGTGAACTATGTAATCTACGTTTTCGAAAGCTTTCAAAACCTCTTTTGGAATGCATCTTGCACGAGCAGGGACATGAGTGTCTGAAATCAAGCCAACGATTTTCTCAGGCTTAATTTTAGGTAATACGCTGGGTATTTGGGCTGTTCCGCTGCTTGCCATTAAACATGATCCTCTCAGGGCGAGTGTAGGTTTATTGTCAGTCTAAGATTATAAAGATTCATGCATATTTTATGCACTGACACTTTTACAAAAAGAAAGCAGGCAATTTTTCTGGGGCTTAGAGAGAAATTATTTGTTTAGAAGCTTTAAAATGACTTTTAAGCCTTCTTCGTAAGTTAGAGGTATAGTGTCGATGAAACCCAAAGTTTTGAGTTCGGTCATTAATTTTGCCATAGTCGGGGTTGTTAGTGAGCTGGATTCAAGAAGCGATGCATTAGTTAACAATTCCCCTATTGGGCCATCAGCTACAGATTTACCTTTAAAGACTATAATTACCCGATCAACCAAATCAGGAAGAGCCTCAATATCATGTGTTGAAACCACCAGTGTCATGCCTTGAGCACTTAATTTCTTAAGAAGATTAACCAATGAAGCACGCGAGGCGGGATCAAGATTAGCAGTAGGTTCATCTAAAATAAGAAGATCCGGTTTATGGGCTAGAGCGGTGGCTATGGCTACGCGTTTCTTCTCTCCAAAACTTAAGCGATGAGGAGGACGATCCTTAAGATGAAGAGCATTCACTGCCTCGAGGGCTTCGAGAGTATTTTTCTGAATTTGATCTTCACTAAAACCCAAATTCTTAGGACCATAGCGAACATCTTCTATAACACTAACATTAAAGAGCTGATCTTCTGGATCTTGGAATACGATTCCGACCCGTTTTCTAACTAAGTTAATCTTGTTCGAGGTGGTGTCTTCGTTAAATATTTTGATACTACCCGAGGTGGGTTTTAGAAGAGCTGCGAGCAAAAGGATAAGAGTTGATTTTCCAGCTCCATTAGGTCCAAGTAATCCGACCCGTTCACCCTTATTTATACTAAACGAAACACCACAAAGGGCGTCGATCCCGCCAGCATACCGATAGCAAAGTTCGTGCACATCTAGTACGATGTCACTCATTAGTACCACTTTAGATGAAGACACCGGAGACTAAGAAAAAGATAACGATGCATAAAACGATTATGAACGCCACATCTAAGGCAACAACCTTTTTTCTCTCAACTGGAGTTACATGGTAAAGGTCAAATCCTCTTGCTTTCATGGCTAGATAAACATGCTCAGAGCGGGCATAGGTTCTTATGAAAAGTAGTCCAAGTATGGACCCGAAGTTTTTCAGATCATTGATATTTATACGGTTTCTTCTAACAAACGTTCGTGCTTCTCTAGCAAAGAGCATCTTTTGTATATCTAAAATGGAAAGGACGATGTAGCGGTAGGTCATG
The DNA here is from genome assembly GCA_963701765.1 of Candidatus Bathyarchaeota archaeon. GTDB lineage: Archaea > Thermoproteota > Bathyarchaeia > Bathyarchaeales > Bathycorpusculaceae > JADGNF01. Next base: position 129,606 of record CAVPBD010000008.1, on the reverse strand, counting down.
GCCACCATCTGAACGAATATAGGGGGTACTCTTAGCGTTGAAAAAGTTGATAGTATTTCGTTAATACCCATTGTCATTATTAGAAGCATAAGGGACGCAACCGAGAACCACACACGCAACGTGAATATGGAAAAACGTAGAAGACCCTCATGAGTTCCAATTAGGGTCCAAGGACCAATGTTCCAACTAAAAAGGGGTTGGGGGGGAGGGGGGAGGGGGAGGGGGGGGGGAGGGGGAGGGGGGGGGGGGGGGGGGGGGGAGGGAGAAAAAAAAAAAAAAAAAAATTAAATATATATTAAAAACATAGCAAAAATAAAATATATTAGTTTTCAACATTCATCATTACTTCTTTTCCTTCTTGATTCCTGCCTCTAGCTTTTTAGCTATCTCTAAAAATATCTCCTCATTTTTCTTCACAGCTATAATATAATAATTAAATCACTACCTTTTGAAACCTAAAATAACCAAACCTATCTTAAAACAACACAACCATCTAAATTTAAAACAAACAACATAAAAAAACCAAACTCTAAACAAAAAATTCCCCTACTAAAACCTACCAACTATAAACCTCTCTTTCTTACCTCATATTTTTTTTCAACTCCTATTATACAACCCATCACTCCAGATTCACCAAAAACAACACCAAAAAAACAAAACTCTTTCTTTTCCAACCCTAAAATTTACCATAAAACCTAAAATTTTATCTAACTCTCTAACCATACTTTTCAACCTATAAACAACTCAAAATTTCTCCATAAAAATCAACTTGTGAGCATAGTCTTCTAACCAAACAAACTCATAACACTCTCCGTTATGCAACATAACCCATTGACTAGTCATACTTAGTTCTACCCTACATTCCAACTCAACCCCTCTCATCTTATCTCTGCGTCTTCCTCACAACCAGCAACCTTCGATACGCCCATAAGCCGCAAAGCGCGTAGCGGCACGCTCATCGAGCATAAGCAGTGAGCAACCACATCTTCAAATACTCTCTCTGCTATAGCGAGTCCACCACCAAAGCTCGTCAGCTCTTAAACCTTCAATGAATATGAAGCACCACCATTCATCACTATCTCATTCTCATCAACTCCTTACCTATATCTCACCTCTGTAGCAAAGCCTTTATCATTCTCCATACCGCCATAGGCAAGCACAACATATGACAACATCGTAGCGTCACTAGTAATCAGCGTCTTGATAAGAAAAACCGTTAATTTTGTGTCTCTGAAATTATTCATCCAAAACTATCTCTTATCCCTTGAAACCAGTTCTTATCAATTTCCCCAACTAATAAAAATGCCCACACTCCCATTTCATCAACCTTGAATAAGTACAAACTAAGGCTTATCCATCGTTCCACCAGTTGACATTTCAAAACCAGTAGTGCCATGCATCAAATGATCTTTCATTCGGCGCCACAACACTCAAAAACCCTTCTCTAATAGTCTTTAAATCAATACCCTCTTCCTTCATCTACCTATCCTTACCTACAACAATTTTGTCCTTCATAAGCTGCTTCATCCTCTCATCATCAAAAAAAAACTCACCTATCTTCTCATTTAATACAAATACAACAACAAATCAGCCCTCACCTTGCGCATCTTGAGACCACATCCTGCCTTCACTATTGTATATCTGTCGACACACTTGCCGAGCTGCCTCAAAACGCTGTTCTCTGTCACTGCCCATATTCTCTCCCCTTTGCGGAATGAGCTTCATCGTGAAAATACTCGCCGTCTGCGAGACCTCAAACGATAGTCGCCGTGAATCCACTCTATGCAGTTTACGTCTCTACCATCTAACTCTTTACCGATGAATGCATGTGAGCATTTGTAGAAGGCAACCAGTATGCACCAATGACTCTATTGATCCATTCCCAGTATTGCTTCCCTGTAGCAGCAATGATTGAGTCACCTCGAGCTATCTCCTTTTCTCCGTTCTATACCGCCTCATCTCGCCAATGAAACATTGACAAGACTCTCGCTGACAAAGCGTCTTCTATTGTGGCCCTTGTGTTGTCTTTACTCATGTCATCTCCCCCTAAAACTCTGTGTCCTAAAAAAAAGATCATACAGATTATCGTCAGATTCTTCATTTTACATTTTCCTTCCGTAGATTTCATGATGTTGCCTCTTTCTACTATGCCTCAACCCAAGTGCTTCCGTACACGTTTCCCATTTGTAGGTCCGTGCTTGTCTCTTATCGTCAATATCAACCAATTCCCACGAAATGTACGTAAAAGATGTTTTCACAACATCTTTCTCTGTGTTGTATATTCCCACTCCTAACTCATAGTGCTTGCTGTTGAAGAGACACGTCTCCTCGTAGTTATTTGCCCCTCTTGTCGTGCTCCCTTCCCAGTGAACCAGCCCCTCTGTTGTGCTGTAATCGTCTTGCGTCGTGCTATCAGTATGTTCAGCACCTCTAACTACAGTACTCGTCTTATACACTGTAGAAGATGACTCCTCTAACGTGCCATCAGCCTTTGCATATCAAAAACTAATCACACCCTCTCCAAGCCCCAGCATCTGGAAGTACTCTTTCACATAATCATCTATTCCCTTACATTTACTCTCCTCTCCCTTATCTTTCATTATCCATATCTTTTATATCCCCCACATTTTATCCCCCATATCTAACTTACCTCTCTATCCATTTTATACTTCTTCCTCACTACCTTCCATCTTATACTCACCTTCTTCTATTTTTCATACCTCCTTCTCTCTTCTTTCTTTATCTTCTCTTCCATCATTTTTTCCATATTTTACCTATATTTTTTTACTTCCCTTTTTATATACCTCTCTCTCCATCTACCCTACTTTTATCTTCCATTTTTTTCTCTTTTTCTTTTTTCTTTCTTCTTCCTTTATATTATCTTCCTCCTTATCTTTTATATTCTTTTCCTCTCCTTTCTTATTCTTCCCCTTCTTCTCTTTATCCACATATTCTTCCTTCTCTTCTCCTATCTATTCTTATCTTTTTCTCTCTTTCTCTACCTTTACCATCACCTTCTCACTTATCTTCTTATTCTTCTTTTTTCTTATCTTATTTTTTCTTTTACCCTTTACCCATTCTTTCTTTTCTTTATCTTTTCTTTATTCACCTCACACACTCCTCTATTTCTTATTCTTTTTCATCTATTTTTTATCTCTCTTATACTCTATTTATTTCTATTCTATATATATTTCTTATTTTTCTATCTTATATTAAAAAAATACCTCTATATTTCCTAATCTAATCTTCTCTACACTTTACTTTCATCTTCCATATCTTATCTTTTCTTCTCTTTCTTTTTCTATCTTTTTCCTCCCTTTTTTCTTTCCTTTTCTTCTTTCCTCTTCTCCTCCTTTCCTTTTTCTATCTTCCATTTTTTATCTTTTCTTTTTTCTTTCCTTTTCTTCTCTTCTTTTTCTTTTGCTCTCACTTCCACTTCCTATCTTCTCTCTCTGCGCGCAGTTCTCTTGTGTGCCTTCTTCTAGTCTTTCTGCACTACTTGCTTGTATATCTGCGTCTTCTAGATCTAAGCATGTCCTAGCAGTTCCTGAACTTGTCTTATCTAAGCGCCTCCCTTTAACATCTCTCTCTCGCAGTTATGACTTAAGCTGTGAACGTGACTATGTCCTTTAACCCTACCCTGTCTCCGTGTAATATGTACTGCTGCCTTAGATTGTTCTTCTTTAACTTCTCTCCCTTTGCTGCGACTTAGACTACCCTAGTTTGCTTCTCCCCTATCAATATCTGCCTCACTTCCTTTATATACTCTTCCATTCTTAGTCTCCTCTTTGCCTACTCTAACTACTCTTTCTTTCCTTCCTTTGCCTTCCATCACACTTAGCATTCTTTCCTGCTAGTTCACCTCTTATAGCTTTAGCTTTCAGAGTTCCCCTCCCCTTAGTCCCTTCTAGTAAAGCACCTCTTAGATAGTTCTATCCCTTTACCCTGTCTTCGTCTTGAGTTGCTCTTCCTGCATTAGCTTCTTCACCTTTTCCTTGTCCTTGATGCCTCTCTCTAGTTTCTTCTCGTCTCTATACTCTTTTTTTCTGTCTTCTAGATCTGCGATTTTCTTCCCTCGCTTGTAGAGCAGCCGAAACACCAGCCGCGCGCAGCGCACGTGCCTGTTGCGATAGCTGACGTGTTTTTCTTCCCGCCTTTCGCCTTGCCGTCCATCTAGTTAGCGTCTTAACTCTAGAACTTGCTCTATGTCACTTCTCTCACTTCTCTCACTCCTCTACACTCTTACTATTCTTCTAAGCGTCTAGTAACATCCTTTAGTTCTCCATCTTGCTCTTCTAGAGTTCTCTCACTCTGCCTTCTTCTAGTAAGAGCTCTATATCTTCCTTGTAGTTCATTTCTCTCCTTCCTTAGTCCATTTCCTTCCTCTATATCTTACTAAGCCTTCCTTTATATTCTTTCTGCTCACTTGTTTTTCATTTTTCCTTTTCTCTCTTCTACTCTCCCTTCTCTTTTTTTTTTTTTATCTTCTTTTTCTTTATCTTCTTTTTCCCTATCTTTTCCTTTTTCTTCCTCTATTCCTCTCCTTTTCTCTACATCTCTTTTTCCATCTTTTTTCTTTATTCTTTTTCTTTCATTTTCTTCTTTTTTTTTATCTCTCTCTTCTTATTCTCTTATCTTCTTCTTTTCTCCTCTCTCTTCTATACTTTCTTCTCTACTTCTCTTTTTTATCATTTTTTTTTTTTGTTCTTGTTTTTTTTGGGTTTCTTTTTTTCTTTTTTTTCTTTTTTTTATCTTTTATTTTTTTCTCTTTTATTTACTTACCTATCTTTTTATTTTTTCTATTTCTTTTTTTATATCTCCTCTTTTTATAAATATATTTCCTTCTCTCTCATTCCTTTCATCTCTCTTACCCTTATTTCCTTATATTACTATACCTCTTATATTTTTCTTTCCCTTTACCCTATCACCTTTTCTTTTTCTTTCTTCCTTATTATCTTTTTCATCTCCTCTTTTTTTATTTACTTTCCTTTCATCCTCTTTTTTTCCCTTTTCTACTTTATCTCCTCTCCCTTATCTCATATCTTCCTTCTTTTTTCTTCTATTTATTTTCCTTATACCTTTATTCTTCTCTATTTTATTATCTTTCTTTTTATTTTTTACTTCTTTCTTTTTACTTCTTTTCTCCTTTTATATCCACTCTTTTTATCTCTCCATTACTTTCTTCTTCTTTTCCTCTATTTCATTCTCTCCTCTCTCTTCTATATACCTACTCCCCGCTTGTTAGGAAGATTATGGGTATGCTAATTATTCCAGCAAATATTGGGATAAAAACAGTACTTCTCAGCAAGTATGCTTTCATAGGAACTTTCGAAAGTAAAGCTAAAGAAATTGGTATTACGCAGAGCAGAAGCAGAGGTAAAGGAGTCGAAATAAATAAAGAGGATATAATTAACAGAAATACACTAGCTATTCGCAAAATCGGATTGATTTTCTGTAAAAGACCGTGTTTATTTATTGAGTCTTCGGTCTCAAAGAGAAATTCTAGGCTATGTACTAAATCCCGAAGAGAAAGCGGGAGAGGATTCATAGTTGCTCTACCAGAAACCAGTTTACAGGAATCATTTGGAAACGCCTACAGAAAGTTTTCGCTTAGTTAATAGTTTACCTACACCATAGGCTACTCCGAAAATACCTATCGTTGAAACCGTGCCCAGCATTAGATTAACTACGAGATTTTCTTCAAAACCTGGAACAACATATTCAGGTAATGGAGCGGTAATTATGGTTTGGCTGGAAGCACCAAGTTCTTCAGCTGCAACATCAAGAGTTTCCATTGCATAAGAGAAAATGAAAGTTCCAAGTGCAACAAATATCAAAGCTACTGCCAGACCAATCAGTATGACGCGTTTATTGGTTTTTTGAGATTTATTTACTACCATTTTTCTTTCCCCTAAATTTTGAGAACCGCACTTACCTGAAGTTTGATCTTTGATACGAGAGCAGGTACGATTTTGATAGTAGGACTCATTTCAAGGATGTCAGGTCGAGTTTTCATAATCACCGCTAAAAGAACAGCGGTAACGACGCCTTCGATGACGCCAATTACTGAGTGATGCAGGAACATAGCTGGAACCGCAACTGAAACCCCATATACAAAAGAGGAAGTTGATAATCCTAACTCTAAACCGGCGAATACTGCCGATAATACATCACCTACGAATGCAGCTAAGAAGCCGGCAACATAGATATTTCGCCCCTTTGAGAGTTTCATGAAAGCAACAAAAACCACAATAGGAACAAGAACACCAACAATGCCCATGTTAAAGACGTTTGCACCCAGAGCAGTTAAACCGCCGTCAGCAAAGAGGAAACATTGAAGGACAAGAATAATCGAAACAGAAATTATTCCTGCCCAAGGACCAAGGATTATACCTATGGCAGCACCTCCTAAGAGGTGAGCGGTGGTTCCGCCGATAACTGGGTAGTTCATCATCATAGCGGCAAAGAAAAGAGCAGTCAAAACAGCCATAACAGGTACTATACGTTCATCTATTGAACGGGAGACTTTTTTGAAGGCAATTGCCCAAAATACCGCAGTAATAACAAATGTTATAATCAGAATTGCTGGACTCAGGAACCCATCAGGTATGTGCATTTTCTTTTTCACCGTCTCCCAACGTTACCCAGTAACACTTAATTTAAAAAAAGTGTTACCAGTATTAAATCCTTTCGGGAAATAGGACAACTTTTAATGGAAAACTGTTTTGAAAAATAATAAGCCGGTAGGAAGTTAGCCTATAGTTGAGTTCTGAATTTTGCAACTCGATTTGCGATTGAGCTTGCTACTGCGCCTGCTGCCACTCCACCGTCGATGTTCACAACGGATAATCCTAAACTACATGATTGCAGCATCGACATTAAAGCACTTAAGCCCTTCTCGCCAAAGCCAAAACTGTTTGATGTAGGAACCCCAATCACTGGAACATCCACTAACCCGGTTGCTACGGAGGCCAATGCCCCTTCTCTACCCGCAACCACGACGATAACATCAACATCTTTTAAAACTAAATCCTTCAAAGGCTCCATTAATCTGTGGATTCCAGCTACTCCAACATCGTATGCAGCAAAAACTTGGCAGCCCATTTCTTCAGCTATAATTTTTGCTTCTTCAGCTATGGGAACATCAGAGGTCCCAGCTGTCAAAATTCCAACCTTACCTCCTGTGCTTTTAATAACGACATTGTTGTTCTTGATTATGACCATCCGAGCCTTTTCATGAACCTGCAATACAGCATCATTAGGTACTACGGTTCGCAAAGTGCTAATTTGTTCAGTAGAGCATCGACTAATTATTACCCGTCCACGGCTAGATAACATACGGAGGGAGATTTCTATGAGGTCAGGTATGGATTTACCTTCGGCAAGGATTATTTCCGGCATACCGTTTCTAAGATCGCGGTTAATGTCGATTTTAGCGCAGTTACTTATTTCCTCTATGGCAAAAAATCTAAGCAGGCGCTCAGCTTCCTCAACAGTTAGCTCGTTTTTTGAAATTTTTTGGAGCACTTCTCTTAGCGTAAGCATACCAGAACTCCACTTCGTTTGAGACGTAAGTAATATATTACCTATATGGTTACCTTTTCATATGACATTTATGTTCCGGGAAAAAAGAGCGGATTTTACAAAAATTGCCGTGATTGACTGCCAAACCTCTGGGGTTGCTGGAGATATACTGCTTGGAGCACTTTTAGATGCAGGAGCGGATGTTGACAAAATTGTTTCAGCTATAAAATATTTAGAATCCCCAACTGGTAACTACAGCAATGTAAAGATAGCCATTAATCAGGTTTTGCGGGGAGAATTCAAAGCAACCCAAATTGAAATAACCGCTAAAGCCATAGCGAAAATGAATGGACAGCAACTCATAGAAATTGTAGAAAAAACAACGAATAAGCTACAACTTTCTGAAAAAGCAAAACAGTTCGCCTCAAACACAATTCGCTCCCTAGTTAACGCCGAAGCAGAATTGCATGGAAACAAGTTAGCTGATACTCATTTGCATGAAGTAGGACTAATTGACACACCCGCAGAGATAATAGGTGTTGCAGTTGCCTTGGAAAGCCTCGGACTATTTGAGGGAAAAATCTACGCGACCCCCGTTGCTGTCGGCGGCGGAACAATAAAATTTTCTCATGGCATCGTACCCTGTCCGGCCCCAGCAACCTTAGCTATACTAGAATCAAAGAACTACCCAATTAAGGGAGGACCCATCGAGGAAGAACTAGCTACCCCCACTGGTGCAGCCATACTAGTCAACATGGCAGATGAAGTCATCCGTTTTTATCCACCAATGACACCGCTAAAGGTAGGTTATGGTGCAGGAACCAAAGAATTCGCTCAAATGCCAAATTGCCTACGAATAACAATCGGCAAATCTACAGAAGAGAAGCTTCTGGAAGAGGAAATCGCGGTTTTAGAAACTAACCTTGACGATGTAACAGGGGAAATTGTAGGATATTCAGTTGATAAATTACTTGCTGAAGGTGCAAAAGATGTTTGCATAATTCCCATTTTCACAAAGAAAAATCGTCCTGGACAAATCCTTAGAGTAGTAGCAACCAAAAAAGATAGCGAACATCTTTCCCAGATCATTATGCAGGAAACAGGCACGCTAGGTGTTAGAATACTCACCTGCGAGAGGCATGTCCTTAATCGTGAACTCCATCAATTAGACATACTGATTAACGAATCAAAAGAACGCGTAAACATAAAAGTTGTTAAAGACAAAAAAGGCTCTGTAATACAAATCAAACCAGAGTATGAAGATCTTAAGCGAATAGCTGAGAAAAACCATAAACCGCTTAGAGAAATAGCAGAAATCGCAACAGCCAAAGCTCGGGAGATTTTTCTTAAAAGATGAAAGAAATAACCACAAGCATGGATGAAAAATTTTCGAGTTTGAAGCAATTCATTGCAGATAAGGGAAAAGAGGGCGTAGTGATTGCTTTTTCTGGAGGAGTAGATAGCACAACTTTAGCGTCTATCTGTCGCGAAGTTTTGGGAGAAAAAGCTGTGGCGGTGATTGCCAAATCACCAACTTATCCTTCAGAAGAATTAGCAGAAGCAAAAAATGTGGCAAAGGAAATTGGCATCAAAATCTTTGTCATCGAAACCCAAGAGATGCTAAACAAGGACTTTAGCAAGAACCCGGAAAACCGCTGCTACTACTGCAAAAAAGAACTCCTTACCCAATTACTCAAGTTGGCAAGCGCAATGGGTTTTAAGGCTGTTTTTGAAGGAACCAACTATAGCGATCTAACCGAACATCGACCGGGCTATAGAGCAGTTGAAGAATTACCTAATGTGTATAGTCCATGGGTTAAAAACAAATTTACTAAAACCGAAATACGCGAGCTTGCCAAAAAACGTAAACTATCAGTACAGGATAAACCTTCCCTAGCTTGCTTGGCATCAAGAATACCATATAATCAAGTTATAACAACTGAGAAATTGAAGAGAATAGAAAAAGCAGAACAAACGATAAAAGAAATAATAAAAGTAAGTCAGCTCCGTGTAAGAGACCACGACGGATTAGCCAGAATAGAAGTCGGCAAAGAAGAAAGAGAGCATCTCTGTAGCACAGAAATTTTTGATAAAATCAATAATGAACTCAAACAGCTTGGATTCAAATACGTAACCGTCGATTTAGAGGGCTACAAAACAGGCAGCATGCTAAAGACATTAGAAAAATAAAATGAAAAGCTACGCTATAAAAAAATTATTCTGAAGAGAAAAGCGCACCTAATTTGTCTAAATTATCAAACATCACACAATGCCCTTTACCCTTGAAGACCTCCAAGTTAGCATTAGGAATAGCTTGGGCGATTCGATATGCGTTTTCAACTCGGCAGGTTTTATCCTCATCACCCTGCCAAATAACCAGCTTATTAGACGGCACAGTTGAAAGAGATACTTCCCAAGGGTGCATGAAAAGTTGATGTTCTTGAACTATGGCTTTAACACCTGTATTGCCTTGACGAAAGGCTTCAGCCATGGAAGTATACATTAAAGTTGCCCAAGCTGGATCAGAAAAGAACTTTTCATCCTCTTCAGATAAGCCTTTGAGCATCTTTTTGCCTCTTTTTGAATCTAAAAAAGCGCTGATATTAGAGTTAGCTTTCAGGACCTGAGAACTCATCCTCTTCATAGCCAATAGTCCAATATAGGGAATTTTCATGATAAAACTAGCGAAAGGCATGTTGTGAGCAGTGGAGACATCAAAAGGCAACGCAGGTGAACCCACAACAACTATTCGATTGACTCGTACAGGAAAAAGCGCTGCATAAGTAAGGGCAAAGACACCGCCCCCAGACCAACCCAGAACACCAAACTCCTTAATCCCTAAATGGTCAACTAAAAAATTGACATCGTTAGCAAAGGCACTAAAATTTTTTCTAAGAGTAAAACTGGATAAGCCATAGCCAGGTCGATCTATACCAATTATTTGCAATTTCGAACCATAAGCAAGCTCTTTGAGAAGCAAAATTTCTAAACGACTGCTAGCGGTTCCATGAAAATAAATAACAGGTTTTCCTTCACCAATGATGAGGTACCCAAGTTGTCGCCCATCAGGCAAATCAATTGTCTGCCCAATCGAATTAACATTACTTTTTAATTTTGTTTTTGACAGGTCGACACCACTTAATTTCAAAAGGAAGCCATATTTAGTAATTATGGAAAAATCCAAATGCTACAGTATAAGCTAGCAATATGCGAAATCAAACTACGATTGTATTTAAGAGATATTTGCAAGGTCAATATTAAATCAGCATCAGGACTCTTAGCCAAAATAACATTCTCAAACTGATATCAAAAATACAAAGGACAAAACAAATTTTCAGAAAGTTACTAAATGAAAAAATGATTAGTTTAACCATTTCAAGAACACGTTCTTGTTCTAATGAAAAAAAAAGTGTTCAAAAATGGTTGAGGCGGTGCGAATTCTTTTATTCGCCCCAATCTTCACCTTCAATGATAAACTCTTGAAGCTCTACGCAATCACCTCCATTTTCTATTTCTTTAACTTCTAGTTCAATTCCGCAACCTGGACAACTTAGTATTTGTCCTTTTTCTGTGTCGAAAGGGACATTTAGTTCTGAGCAACAGACTGGACATGCGGCGTTGTTAGTTTTGCTTTGTAAATTTGAATTAATGTTCTTAATCATTGTATTTCTCTCTTTTTGGATACCTTGTTAAGACACAGATAACTATTAAATATTGTGACTTTTATGTAACAAATAATACTATAAATGTCCTATTTGACACAAAATTTTGTCTGGAAAAACGAAAATAATTGACGCAGAACAGAAAAGACCATTAATAGACAATATTAGAAGCCTAATAGGGTCGCGTTTGCAATGTCGTTTGAATGGTTAGCAACATGCTCCAAGTTTCTAAGGACATCAACAAATATTATTCCTATGAGCGGATCGCATGTTTTGTATTTTAGTCTTCGGATGTGATTTGCTTCAAAAATTTTCTGTAAACGATCTATTTCATCTTCCAATTGATTAACTGTATTTACATCTTCCTTATTTTCACCTTGAAGGGCAGTTAAAGCTTTTTCGTAAATCAGCTTTGTTTTCTCGCTTAAGGTGGTTAATTCATTTTGAGCATCTTCGGAAAATGATAAATTCTTTTTCAGTTTCCTCTCTGCCAATTCAGCCAGGTTATTGGCATGGTCTGCAATTCTTTCAATATCAGACGCACTGTGCTTCAAATAAGCCAATTTCTTCGACTCATGCTCGTTTAGGTTTACAAATCGACTATCTTCTAAGAATTTGTCAATCGCATAATAGACTTCATCTACAATTCCTTCCAACTCAATTACTTTTGCTATCGACTCTTTTTTATTATCTTGTACAGCCGACATTGCTTTTTCCAGCATTTCAGAAGTTAAATTACCCATTCTGAGGACTTCTTTTTCAGCGTGAGACAAAGCAATAGATGGAACAGCAAAGAGTTTTTCATCTATGAATTCTGTTCCTCTTTTAATTCTAGTTTCCTCACCGGGTAGAATTCTCATTAGAAAAGTGACTAGAACTCCTGTTAATGGCAACATAGCTATAGAAACGGTTACGTTGAAAATTGTATGAGCATTCGCGATTTGTCTAGGCAAATCCGCCGATAAGGTTCCAAGAAATCCGGAAAAATTAGCAATAAAAGGAAAGAAAAATAATATTCCAAAAACATTGACCATGAGCTGGGCTAAAGCTAATCTTTTTGATGAGAGCGACGACCCAATGACAGCAAATAACTCACCAACACAGGTGCCTATATTGGCACCAAGAACCATGGCTATAGCCGCAGGCAAAGTAATCATGTTATTAATACCAAGAGATATCACCAAAGCCACTAATGCAGCACTACTTTGGAACAAAGCAGTAACCACTATTCCCGCAATTAGTCCATATAAGGGAAACTGCCCGAAAGTGAACAGAAAATCACTCAAACCAGGTTCATTTTGAAGAGGTTGAATGCTACTAGTCATTATTTCCATTCCTAAGTAGATTAGACCAAAACTCATTATCATCTGACCAATGTTCTTGTATTTTTTACTTGATGAATACAAGAAAAACCCAACTGCAATCAAAGGAAGAAAATAGACCCCAATTTTAAATGCTATTAACTGTGCAGTCACCGTGGTCCCAATTTCGCTTCCGAGCATGACTCCTATTCCTTGTTTTAGAGTCAGAATTCCCGCATTTATCAGACCAATAAGAACAATCATGGTTAAACTACTGCTTTGCAGCATCGTCGAGGTAAAGGTGCCCACAAACATACCTTTTACGGGATTGCTAGTAAGCTTGGCAAGTATTTTCTTAACTTTTTCACCTGCAGATTTTTCCAAGCTAGCACTCAACGTGCGTAATGCGTAAAGGAAAAGAGCAAAACCGCCAATAGCACCCAAAATTACAGGAACAATATCCATTCCGAGATTACTACTCTCCGTTCTCCATTATCCATAAATCGGCCAGTCCCCATCTAAAATTGTTTGTTTTAAATTTAACACTTTGCAAAAACTGATCATGTTTATTTTTTGAGAACCTTTTTGATGAAATCCATTGGCAGTTCAGATTTTTTGGCAATTTCTTCAGGACTATAACCTTGCCTATCTAATCGCAGGATAACGCTTTCCATTGATTCTGCAAATTCGATAATATGGTTATCTGGATCATATAATCTGAAAACCCTTTGACCCCAGGGTTGTTCTTGTATAGGATGAATAATCTGAGTCTTTTCATCCACTAATCTCTTGTACAAATTTTCCAGGTTTTCAGATTCAAAATAAATCTCCGCGTTGTTAGCTCCAACTCTAATGTCCCGTATTTTCTCCTTAAAAATCAAGTCCAAAGCATAATCTTGTTCCCAAATAGCCAGCCCACCTTCAAAACCTACATTCTTTCCAAAATCCATTGTAATTTTTTGGCCAAGAACAACATTATAGAAATACTTGGATTTTTCAACATCATTAACCAACAAAACAGCACTACGAAAAACAGGATTATTTTTTTCAACCAAATACTCCACCTCAATAATAATGTTTAATCATTTTTTAATTGTGAGATTTAATTTTTTCCTTCGACCATTTCTAAATAAACAATAGGAGAAGATATAGATTGAGAAATCGACTGGGTTTTAGATATTGAGTAATAGAAATATGCTACAGCATTCTTATTCGGATTGGGTCATAAAATTTAATATTTTTCGCGCTCTGCTGCTCAGAGACTACTTTGCTCTTTGTATGCTGCTAACCCTTAAACATACACTCCCAAAACAACATAGAAAAAAAGAAAAGAAAACATTCTCATTCTTGACAGTTAATAATTTAATGTGAACCCAGGACGATTGTGCATGGAAGATAAGAAAGATCTCCAAAAAATAATCGATGAGTTACCTAAAGTATTAAAATCGTTTCTTGAAGCTGAGCTCTCAGCAGGAAATGAAATTGTGGAAATAGGTCATAGCTTCCCTGCTCCGCCAATAGGCGCATACATTAAACTCGCAAAACCAGCATCAACAAAAATTAACGATGCCAAAAGCGAACTGAAATTTAGAGAACGCAATAGTTCACTTTACTCTGGCGAATACACAGATAGCAACCAGCGCTTTTTCATAATCACACCATCAAAACAAGAACAGAAAGTAAAACAAAAAACAGAGTCTATCAAACTTCCAAACGTCAAGTCAGAGAAGTCAAATCAAAGAATTGAGTCTGACAAATCAGGCTCAATTTCTCCATTTCAACGTTTCATGAAGAGTATGCAGATAGATTATGAAAAGTGGCACGATGGCATAGGATATGACATAGACGCAATAAAGTTAGCTTCTCAAGCTGAACGTAAAACAATCGAACAAATATTAATCAACCACAATCCGTTGGATTGGCGAGATATAGAAGCCCTCGCACAAATCGACTCAAAAAACGCCCGTGAAATCCTCAAAAATGCGATAAAAGACCCTAACCCCGCTGTCAGAGTTGCAGTCACAAGATATGCCCCAACCCTGGTAACGAACAGAGAACGAAGCCGATCCATAATAGACGCTTTACAACACGCGGGAATATACAGTGGACTCTCGCAAGTACTTGACGATATAGAGGAATATCATCCAACAGAAGTCAAAGAGGCACTCATAACCGGATTATTAGGTCGAGAAGGCGAAGTCGCAGTCCTCTTCGCTGCAATGCTCTTCTACATCAGTGATAAAGCAAAAGAACCCTTTGATATGAAACAGCGCCCATTCTTTCTGAAATTTAACACAGAAAACAAAGAGGAACGAATGCAGGCTTTCCAAGAATTATGCAAACAATTAAACATAAATCCAGAAAAGTTCTTAGCACCAAAATAAACTTGCAAGATTATTGAAGGCAAATTAAAGCGTGGAGTTAGTATTATTTTTTTGCCTATTTTTTAATAGGTCTAGTCCAAATAATTTAATCGATTTTACTTGCGAGAGTGTTATAACTAAAGAGGAAGTCACGATGCCTTCTATCAGTCCTGTTGGAACGTACAATATTAGCATCGTAGGGATGGTCACAAGCAAACCTCCTGTGGTCCCTACTAATGGGTAAAGTCCAATGTCTAATCCTACAGCCAACGCTGTTAGTATATTTGACACTAAAGAAGCCAGAAAAAGGCTGAAGGCAAGACGTTTTCTACTAATATTTTTTCCTACAAATGCCTTAACTAAATAGAAGGATAAGCCACCTATCACTGCCATGTTAACAACGTTTACTCCAAAAGTTGAGAGTCCGCCATCGCCGTATAGGGCTTGAATGATTAGGGTAAGGGTCATGCTTATTATTGTTCCATGTGGCCCCAAAACCATTGTCAATATGGTTCCACCCATAATATGCCACGTGCTGGCGCCCCCAGCAGCGGGAAACTCCACCATTTGCACTAATAAGACTACTGCGCTTGAGATTGCGATTAACGCCACAAAGGACTTTCTAAGAGTTAATTTTGCACCTCTCCAGGCCCAAATCAGGAATAGCGCAGCTACCACAAACATTGTCGCACATATGTAAGGGTTGACGAAGCCATCAGGGACGTGCAACTTACTGACCTCAGAGATCCGTTTATTATAGAAGCTCTATTGATGGCATATTAATAAATTGGGATTATACAAAAAGAGAGATTAAGAATCACTCATCTGGGTATAACGGTACTTTTTTATCACTCCCTAATTGAATACCTTATTCTGAGTGAGTTAATTGGCTATGAAAGTAATTGCTATCAATGGTAGTGCAAGAAAAGACGGGAACACCGCCATACTTCTAACGCGGGTTCTTAAGGTTCTTGAAGTGGAAGGTTTTGAAACAGAACTCATCCAGTTGGCAGGTCAACAACTCCGCGGATGTAATGCTTGCCGAAGCTGCTATGACACTAAAAACAAACGGTGCATAATTGAAAGCGACAATGTCAATGAGTACATAGCTAAGATGATAGAAGCTGATGGAATAATTTTAGGTTCGCCGGTTTATTTTTCGATGATGACCCCTGAATTGAAAGCGCTAATTGACCGCGCAGGTTACGTTGCTAGAGCTAATGAGGATATGTTCAAGCGCAAAGTTGGCGCTGCCGTTGTAGCAGTTAGAAGAGCAGGCGCCATACTTACATTTGATGCCATCAACAACTTTTTCCTCATGAGCCAAATAATTGTCCCAGGCGCTTCATACTGGAACATTGGGATAGGCAGAAACAAAGGTGAAGTCGAAAACGATATGGAAGCTCTCCAAACAATGGATAATTTAGGACAAAACATGGCATGGCTCATAAAGAAAATAAAAACTTAAACTATGATTGCATAATGAGTTCTACGCCAGGTATCTTCTTTTTCTCATATATTATATCCATCATTTTTGAAAAGCTGGTAATCCACACGAGATAGATTGCCGCAACAACAAGGTATACTGGTAGAATTTCCAGGTTAACAATCATTATTGAACGACCTGCACCTAATAAATCAAGAAAGCCTACAAATGATAATGTAGATGTACTTTTTGTTAGTGAGCAGAACTCATTAGTCCAAGATGGAATAACTATTCTGTAAGCTTGTGGCAGAATTACATGGCGAAGAGTTTGAATTTTAGACATCCCTACTGACATGCCGGCTTGCATTTGGTCATCCAATATGGTTTCCATTGCACCCTTTATGTAGCCTTTCTGGTAACCTGCACTGTTTAATCCAAAAACTAGGAAAGCCAAAAAGAGATGATCAATTCTCAAATTAAGTATTGCCGGTATTGTATAAACTGCTAATAAAAGTTGGACAAAAAGTGGACTTCCTCTAAAGAATTCCACATACACGGCGATTGCTGCTTTTACAGGTTTTTTCCCATATATATCACCGATTGCTAGCAATGTCCCCAATCCCAGCCCCAATAGCACTCCAAATAGCGTAATTTCTATTGTCAGTGTTAATCCTTGAAGAATCATCGGGTAGAATCTGGGATCGAAGAGGAATTCAAACATTGATTATTCCCTAGTTGTTTTGTTTATGATTCTTGTCATGAACTTCTTAGCGCGATCAGTATTTGGAGCGTTAAAGAATAATGAAGGAGGTCCGGTTTCAACAATTGTTCCTTCATCATAGAATATCATTTCTTCGGCGACTTCGCGGGCAAATGGCATTTCATGACTTACTATAAGCATGGTTGTGCCTTCTTTTGCTAAGTCGCGTAGGGTATCTATGACTTCGCCTGTAAGCTCAGGGTCTAATGCTGATGTAGGTTCATCAAGTAGGATAATATCGGGGTTGCGCGCTAAGGCTCTGGCTATGCCTACACGTTGAGCTTGACCGCCCGACATTTGAGATGGAAATTTGTTAATACAGTCAGTAACATTCACTTCTTTTAATGCATCCATAGCACGTTTGCGGGCTTCTTCCTTAGGCAACTTCAGTACTTGTCTAAGTGCTAATTCCACGTTGCCTAAAGCTGTAAGATGACGAAATAGGTAAATATGTTGAAAAACAAATCCAATTCTTGCACGAGCTTTGTTTAGATCAACATTAGGGGCAGTTAAGCATTCCTTTCCCAGATAGATTTCGCCCTTATCCGGAATATCGAGCATGGCCATACAACGCAAAAATGTGCTTTTTCCTGAACCGCTAGGCCCAAAAATTAGTTTGATGTCGCCTTTTCTGATTTGTAATGAAACATCTTTTACTGCTTCAACTTGATGTCTGATAGTATCACAGGGGGCCTCGGTTTTTTTGCTTTTCTTTATGCTGTAGGTTTTGTATACATGTCTTGCTTCCATCACAAAGTCAGTCATTTTTCTACAATCCTATTTTTTTCTTCCTTTTATTTCCCCATCGATCAAGCCAGAAGGCAAGAGGGAAGGTTAATACAATATAGAGAACAGCTGCAAGAACGAAGGGAGTAACGAAATCTCCTGGCGGTATACTTTTTATCTGCATCGCTTTTGTCGTTATTTCGGCCAATGAAATAACATATACGTAGGCTGAGTCCTTGATTAGCAGGGCATATTCGCTGCCTAATCCTGCAGTGGAGAAATTAAAAACTTGGGGAACCATGATGTGCCAGATTGCTCGCCATTTAGAGAAGCCAATTGACATGCCAGCAATCATCTGTTCGTCTCCGACGCCGCGAATTGCGCCGCGGTAAATTTGAGATTGGTTTGCTGCGCTTCTTAGTCCCAGCACGAAGCAAGCTACGAAGAAGGGGGTGCCGAACGGGAATTTGAAGTATGGCCCTAATCCAAAGTAAAATAGTAACAGTAAAACGATTTCAGGAATGCCTCGGAAGATTTTTTCGTAAGCATCAACTACAAAGCTGACTTCTTTTTCGTAAACTCTAATGAATGCTAGGGGCAATCCTACTACTATGCCTATTAAAAAAGAAATAACAGAAATGGAAAGAGTTAATGGAACTCCTTCCAAGAGGATGATGAGTTGTTGCCAAACTTCCAATACTTATCACGTTATGGGTATTTGCCACTTAGTTTTCAGTTGGTCTACTGTTCCGTCGTAGATAAGGTCTGTCAGAGCACTATTCATTTTCTCTAGGAGCATGTAAGAGTTTTTGCCGACGAGGAATGATACTGGGTAGTATGGGTGTGTATAGGCGATACCAACTTGTTTTCCTTGTGTTGCAAATTGATTAATCCAATCGGTGGTGATTGGTGTTTCAGCGTATACTGCTTGAACACTTGGGTTTGCGCTGACCATATCTTGGAATGGTGATGCTGAGTCACCCCATGTTCTAATGTCTACACCTGCATCTTGAAGTTCGATTTGTTCAACGTTGCCTGATTGTACTCCAACGATTATGCCTAAGGTTTTGAAGTCTTCAAGTGAGTTTACAGTAGTTATGTTCTTTGCCTGCATAACGCTCTTTAACATGACCACTTGGGCTTCTGTTGTGCTATGAGGTAAGGTAAAGAGAACTTTTTCTAATCTATCTGGAGTTACTGAGAACCCGCTTACACCCATATCAAGACTGCCTTGCTCTACTGAGAGGATGATGTTATCGAAGCCTACATCATTCCATTCAATTGTCAAGCCTAGCTTTGTAGCGCAAGCATTTGCTAAGTCAACTTCGAAGCCGACGATTGCGTTAGTTACACTGTCTCGAAGCTGATAAGGTGGCCATGTTGGGTCTGTACCAACTTTGATAACCTTATTTTGCTGTATTTTTTCCCAAATAGTGTCGGTAGTTGATGAGTTTTGTGGCATCAGGAGTGGACTCGCAACCAGTCCTACGCCAAAACCTACGATGAGCATTATTACAACTAAAGCTACTGTTATGGTTTTTGCCATTCTTTCCTTCACCCTTGCCCCATTATTAATTGGTTTAGTATTTAAGCTTAAGTATAAGTTCACGAAAACGATGATTTGTTATTTTTTCGTATAAAAGGGTTCTCATTTAATGAAACAAACAATATTGCAATAACAATGAATAGTGCGCCAATGCTTGAAAAAACAGTTATTGGCTCTTGCAGTATGGTTATTGATCCGATTACAGCAATAACTATCTCGGAAAGAAGCAAAACTGTAGAAGTAGAAGCGGAAAGATGCTTGAGCCCCTCAAGCCACAAATAATACGGTATAATCCAGCAAACGATTGCTGTCCAAATTATTGCAGCCCATGCCCAACCTGAAAGTGCAAAGAAACCAGGTCCAGATAAAAACCCAAAAGGAGCAATCGATAGAAAAGTGAAAATTAGCACCCAAGCCATAGACTGAAAAGTACCTGAAGCAGAAGTACTGATTAATTTTTTATTATAAATCATAAATAGCGCCCAGGTAATTCCTGAAATAATAAGTACAGCATCAGCTACCAATTGGCCCTGCGTTAAAGTAGATACATCAAGGTTGGTGCTAACAAACACTATCCCCACTAATCCAAATACTACGCCTGCCACCTTTTTGTGAGACAGATGTTCACCTAAAATTTTAGGACTTAAAATCGCAACCCACATAGCGCTTAAGTTTATGAAAAGTGCAGCTTTTGCCGCGGTCGTAAAAGGCATGCCTACATATTGAAGCAAGTAACCCGTAGCATTAGCTATTCCTAATAAAATAACGGGTCTTTTATTTTCTAATTTAATTGGGAATTTCTTAAGGAGCGCCATTATGACGATTAGGGTTATGCAAGAGACTAAGAAACGCCAAAACAGGAATGTGAAGGGATCAATTGTGTCTAGTCCGATTTTTATGATTGGAAACGAAGTGCCCCATAACGCACCGGCCAAGAGGGTAAAGAATACAGCTTTAGCTTTTTTGCTAAGCAATGAATGGGGCAAGGATGTGTCTCCTTTTCTTGTTAGGCAGAGCTTCATAAATAAAAGGATTTTTGCTTAAAAAAGAGATGAAAAGAGGATGATTAAAAGGAAAGCTCACTCTTTCAGGAAGTTCAGTAAATAATTAAACTTGATAAGTTTGTGTCTTTTACTCTATTTTGTTATGTTAGTAAAATAAAAATCAATGTTTATTATCAGAAAATTAATTACCAATAATTACTGAATCCTTAAAGTAACTGATGATAATGATTCTGGACAAGAAATCTTTTCTGAAAAAAGCTCTACTTATTGTAGCTATCTCTTATTTGCTATACAACATCTATCAGGCTATAATTACTACGATTTTTGTTTCGAATTTCCCGATAATAATCACTCGTTTACCTAACTTTATAGAAAGCTCTCAACCAGCCTTGCAACTATGGCTTTTCTTGCTTCAAGAATTAATTGGTTCAATCGGAATCTACCTTCGTTTGATTGCGGGAGCCTTTGCCGTCTATGCTGTTATTCTATTCATGAAAAAAGATAAGAGATATCTGGAAAAATTTAGCAGAGTATTGCTTTTTGAATCATTGTATTTTGCTCTTTTAATTCCAGCCGGTATTAACCACGTTGTTGGTTCAATTATTTCAAATAGTACATTTTTGAATTTTTATACTGGAGCTTCGTTTCTACTTCAAGCGGCACTGATTTTTCCGCCTTTTTTTATGTTAAGCCGCCGATTAAGAAAATCCCAAGACCACTCTTCGTTTCCAAATTGGGCAGTTATCGTTATGGCGTTATACATATTTGGCATATGGGTTAAACATGGATTAATGTGGGTGTATGCGCTTTCACCTTCAGCTCCCCAACAGGCAGGTCTAATTAACACAATAGGTTTTGTTAATTCATCACTGACTTTACTAATTGCCGCCATAATTACTGTTGGTGCATGGTTATTTTTTAGGCAAAAAAATAAATACAAACCATTGTTGGGGGCAGCCTTGATCTTGGTTGGAGTTTACTTTTTAATCTATGCTATAGTTGCGGTTTGGGTGCCAATTTACCTTTCTTTCCTAACTTTGACTGAATTTTGGATGATAACCCTACCAATTCTAGGCGTTGCACTATTGCTTGATTCAGAGAATAGTATCAGTTAAGTAGAGGTTTTGCCGAATTCTTGATGGAAGCATGTGTTTATCTTTATTTTAAAATAGGGGGTTATTTTTGTTTGGACAGTTTTTTGTAATCGAGATAGGCGAAAATTATCAGCAACGCTGTCCATGTTAAAAATATCCCGTGAACACCACCTATGAAGATTGGGTGAGAAATCGCCCTGTTAATAATTGATATGACAATTAGGAAGAGAGGCCCTATTTTATTTCTACGGATAATCAAGACGAAGGCGATGCTGTTAAGGACGGCAAAAACAGCAGCGTTAGCAACTGCTATTGTGTAATCAACCGCTAGACTGAAGCGAGCGTAAGGTTCACCGCCTACAGGTCGGTTTGTGATCCATAGAATTATTGAAGCAATTTCCCCAATAATAGTAAACGCAACTAGAACTAACAAAATTTTATGTTTAAAATCTTGCATAATAACTCAATGGCAGATACTATAATTTAAGCGAACAATTATTTCTCGCCGATATTGGGTAGAAAAAAGAATATTATTATAATACCTAATTTTACCCAATAAAAAGAAGTCTAAAATAGCAACAGCTAAGTATGGTCAGTTATTTCTTTTCCGAGTTGCCTACAATAGTTATTTTCTGAACAAAAAAAAGAGGCTATAATTTTGTGTTACTAATTCGGATTTTTCATTTCTTTGTAGGCAAAATAAATTATTACTAGACTCCAAATCAGGGTGAGTATTAATGCTGGACTTGGGAAGAATACGTAAGTGGCAAAAACTCGTTGAGTTATAGTGATTATGATTGCGAGAATGGGCGC
This sequence comes from Candidatus Bathyarchaeota archaeon, assembly GCA_963701765.1. Classification (GTDB taxonomy): domain Archaea; phylum Thermoproteota; class Bathyarchaeia; order Bathyarchaeales; family Bathycorpusculaceae; genus JADGNF01. The sequence goes on along the minus strand of CAVPBD010000008.1, from coordinate 107,387 downwards.
CCATTTTTGTTTTTTACGCAATCCAAAGAGCGTTAATGCAAACAGTACCGCGGCTAAGGCTGCTTCGGCACCTACAATTGAGAAACCTAGCCGATAAATGGTCCATTGAAGATTAGGAAATACAGCCCAAATTACTATTGCTATGAGGTCAAAAACTATATTTAATCCAACTAAACGAGAAAGAATCTTATGCGTTTTTCCATGAAAATCTTTGCTTAACATAAAGATCTCTCGATAATAATTAGTCTTTCAACTTCATAGTTTTTAAAATTTCTTCAGGGTTAAAAAGAGGAGAAAAGGTGTTGGTTTTTGTGAAGTGTTTTAGCCCAGTATTGCTTTGAGGTCTTCTTCGGCTGTTTTGATTGGCATGATGTTGAAGTTGTCGACAAGGACTTTGAGTACGTTGGGTGTGATGAAGGCGGGCAAGCTTGGTCCTAAGCGGATGTTTTTGACACCTAAGTATAACAGTGAGAGTAGGATTGAGCAGGCTTTTTGCTCGTACCATGACAGAATCATAGAGAGCGGCAATTCGTTTAAACCGACGCCGAATGCTTTGGAGAGAGCTTGTGCGATTACTACTGCAGAGTAGGCATCGTTGCATTGTCCAATGTCTAGGAGTCTGGGTATGCCTCCGATGTCGCCTAGGTCTTTGTCGAAGAAGCGGAATTTACCGCAGGCTAAAGTGAGTATAATAGTGTTTTTTGGTGCTTTTTCTACGAATTCGGTGTAGTAGCTACGTCCAGGTTTGGCTCCATCACAACCGCCAACAAGGAAGAAGTGCTTGATTTGACCTTTCTTAACCGCGTCAATTACGGCGCCTGCTACGGATAGGACTGCGTTGCGTGCGAATCCGACCATGACGGTTTTGCCTTCTATGTCTTCGATGAAGCCAGGTAGAGCTAAAGCTTTGTTAATTACTGGTGTGAAGTCTTCGCCTGCGATGTGGGTTACACCTGGCCAGCCAACTGGTCCTGAGGTAAAGATGTTGCCTTTGTAGGTTTCAGCGGGTTTTTGGATGCAGTTGGTAGTCATGAGGATTGCTCCTGGGAAAGCGGCGAATTCTTTTTGCTGGTTTTGCCATGCGGTGCCGTAGTGCCCATAGAAGTGAGGATACTGCTTTAGTTTGGGATAGCCGTGAGCAGGAAGCATTTCGCCATGAGTGTAAACGATTATGCCTTTGCCTTGAGTTTGTTTGAGAAGTTCATCTAAGTCTTTAAGATCATGACCTGAAACTAGTATAGCTTTGCCTTTCTTAGTGCCTAGTGGAACCTTAGTTGGTTTTGGGTGACCGTAAGTTTCGGTGTTACCTGCGTCTAGAAGTTCCATAGCTCGGATGTTGATTTCACCACATTTTAAGGCTAAACCAACAAAGTCGTTAACACCTAAGGATTGATCAAGTGTAGAAGCTAGACCTTGCTCGATGAATTCGAAGACTTTGTCGTCTTTTTTGCCTAGACGATAGGCATGATATGCGTATGCCGCTACACCTTTTATGCCGTAGGTTACGAGCCAGTGAAGTCCTCGCACATCCTCGTTTGAGGCGGGTGAAGTTAGGATACCGAACTGTTTTCCCTGCTGGACCATGCCTTCTGTGGTTTGCTCCAGAACCAAGGCAGTTGCATTACCAAAATCAGTTTTTCCACCTGCAGCGGCAATCTTCTTTTTAAGACTTTCACGTGTCGCTACAGTACATTTAATATATTTAATTATGTCCTCGGAATCAAAGTTAACATTTGTTAAAGTAGCAAAGGTTGCTTCGCTGATGAAAAGGTCAATTTTTTCGTCCTTAATGCCCAGTTTTCGCGCTTCTAAAGTTAATTGAGAGAGACCTCTAAGGGCGTAGATTAAGAGGTCTTGTAGATTAGCTATTTCTGGACTTTTACCGCATACGCCAAAAGTAGAACAGCCTTGACCTTTGCTAGTTTGTTCACATTGGTAACAGAACATTTGAGTTTGACTTTGAGGTTGACTCATAGTGTTGCACCTTGAATATAGTCTTGTTTAGGGCGCACATAGCTGTTGTCCCGAACATATAAGGGATTGACGAGAAACGAAACATACGATTGATTATAACAGCGGGCTTGCCCAATAATAAATAGGCTAACAACAAATTTAACACTTTTGCTTAAGCTTAGGAATCCTTTACGAGATAGAAAACTTCTTGTGAGTTATGTTTCATTTTTGAAGTAATTCTCTAGTAATCTTCGCATACCTCTGCGTGTTATTTCTGATAGCGTGGATGGACTAATACCGAGTTTAGCGGCTAGCTCTACGGTGTCAATTTTTCTTGGGTAGTCAAAGAATCCACCCTTGAGTGCTAGCCAGAAGATGCGCTCTTGTTTTTCTGTTAGTACGCCTGCTTGGGGTTCGAATTTGCCCATTTTAAGTACGTTTACCTTTAATCCGTTTGTTTCCATGGTTGTCACGATTTGTTGATAGGCCTCAAAACTGGGAACCATGAAGCTGTACATTATGGTATAATCTGCCATGCTTTTACCTGAAACAAGGAACGCGTCGGTAGATAGGATGGTGTTACAGATTTCGCAGCCTTCGCTTTCAAACCAAATCGAAGCTTTATCTTCACTCTCATTCTTCAACCCGATGGTTTTGAGCTCGGCAGGTTTGTTTTTTACTTTTCGGACTTCTTCAGGATCAAGCTCTATGAGGTGCTTTATAATTTTGCTGTTTGAGCTTCGGATATCCACAACTTTAAAATGTTTAAGACCAAGAGCTGTTAAGCGTTTGAGTATGCTGCATTTTCGATTTTCTACTTCCAAAACAACATGATAGGGTTTACGCCACAAATCCGCCATCTAACCAACCTACTTGATTTACCAAGTTAGCGTATATGACCGTTCTCCTAATAACCTAAATCGTCATTATTTTTTTAAGGCGCGACAATTTTATCTAGAAAAGTTAGATTGCAGTTATCGCTTCCAGTAAGGCTAAATAGTTCTAATCCACTTTCGGTTGATAACTATTAAAGGGGCTATTTAGAATGGAAGACTATGCAGACCTGTTTTTCAAACTAACCCAAGCTACTCGTAACCATGAACAGTACCGTAGCCTTGAATGCATAAACATGATCGCCAGCGAGGGCATTAAATCACCTGCTGTGAAGCAGATGCAAGACTTCGCCTCCGACCTTGAAGGCAGATATGCAGAAGGCGAAAACGATATGCAAGGTCACGTTAAGAAACGGTACTATCAAGGCCAAAAATTCATGTCCCAAATCGAGGACTACGCCACGGATCTCATGAAGGATTTATTCAAATGTAATTGGGCTGATGTTCGATTAATCTCAGGTACCCATGCGAACCTTGCCACCTTCAAAGGTTTATCCATGGCAACTGGTAATCGTAAAATGGTTGTCACCCCACTGAGTTGCGGTGCTCACATATCGCACGATTACACAGGCTTAGCAGGTTCTATTCTTGGATTAGATGACATAAACCACGTCTATGATATAGAGGAGTTTAATATTGACCCAGACCGGTCAAAAGATGTAATCCGCGCCGCCAAACCCGGCATAGTCACCTTCGGGGGTAGTCTCTTTCTGTTCCCCCACCCCATCAAGGAACTCAAAGAAGTCTGCGATGAGGTCGGTGCATATGTTGCCTACGATTCCTCCCATGTTTTAGGCTTAGTTGCAGGTGGTGTCTTCCAAGATCCTCTCCGCGAGGGTGCAGACTTCATAACTTCTTCAACTCACAAAACCTTCCCCGGACCCCAAGGCGGTGTCATCATGGGCAACACCTCAACCCCCAAACAAGAAAGAGCAATAAAGAAAATCCAATACGCAGTGTTTCCACTTACGGCCTCAAGCACTCATCTGGGCAGATTACCCGCTTTAGGAATAGCTGCGCTTGAAATGAAGCTTTTCGGCGCAGATTTAGCAAAACAAATAGTAAAGAACGCTCAGACCGCAGGGCAATACCTCTATGAAAACGACGTCAAAGTTTTAGCAGAAAAGAAAGGCTTCACACGCTCACACCAAATAGCCGTAGATATCCGCAACTTTGGTGGTGGCAACAAAATCGCCCAAGCGCTAGAAGACGCCAACATCATACTCAACAAAAACTTACTCCCCTATGATGACCAAAGCAACCGCGAAAACCCCTCTGGTTTACGAATTGGCTTCCAAGAAATAACCCGACGAGGCTTTAAAGAAAACGATGTCAAACACCTCTGTGACCTTATGCTTAGCATCATTAAAGGCAAACGCACCCCCGAACAAGTCAAACCCGACGTCATGGCCCTTAGAAAAGAATTCAGCCAAATCAAATACTGCTTCCAAAACCTCGAAGAAGCATTAACATACATCAAAAAAACCTAACCCACTTTCTCTTTCGTTAAAAAGAGCCTTTACGCTTCTACTTTCTATCCAAACTAACTTAAAGTGGGTAAGAATACTAAAGATTAATATTCATTTAACCTCTTTTTGAAATTGACCTTGCATGGTAGACCTATTCCTTGTTACTGTTATTTTAGTCGGAATAATTTCTATTCTCATCCTTTTCCTGCTTCCACGATATGGACCACACTACAAATCCAGGTTAACTTGCCCAAAATGCAATAAACAATTTACTTTCCACTGGCTTCCCGGCGGCTCTTTTCTTAGTTTTCGCTCAAGAAAACTTCGCCGTCTGCGTTGTCCATATTGTCATGAGCAAGCAATGTATAATATTGTTAACACCCGCATAAGAAAAGACCAAACCAGTTAACAACAAAATAGATAGAATTTGTTTTCGAGCGGGGTAGATTAATTTATTATTTAGCGTTGGTAATTACTAATTTGTTACTTGGTTTACGTTAAGGAGTTGCTGAATGTGAAAGTATTATTAAATGATGGTTTAGAAAAAGAAGGCTTACAACTATTCCAGGAAGCCGGAATAGAAACTGACAAACAGAAACGCGACCCTGTGGCGTTGGTTGCTGAAATTGGGGGGTTTGACGCACTTGTTGTAAGAAGCGCTACCAAAGTTACCCGTGAAGTTATTGAAGCAGGTGCTAAAGGAAAACTCAAAATTATTGGCAGAGCAGGCGTAGGTGTTGATAACATCGATTTGGAAGCTGCCTCTGAATTTGGAATAGTGGTCAAATCTGCACCTTCAGGAAACACTAATGCTGTAGCAGAACTTGCCTTAGCCCTAATGCTTAGTCTGTCACGTAATATTCCTCAATGTCACTCAACATTGAAAAGCTGTGTTTGGTCAAAATCAAAACTCAAAGGTACCGAAATGCGATACAAGACCCTGGGTCTACTAGGCTGTGGTAGAATTGGACAAAGACTAGCTAACATCGCCCACCGCGGTTTCGAAATGGAAGTTATAGGTTATGATATAAAACCCTGTCCTGAATCAGGCATAAACTTTGTATCTAAAGAAGAAGTGCTCCAAAAAGCAGATTACATTAGCATTCATACAGGAGGCAAAGACGTTATAGTTGGCGAAAAAGAACTCGCACTAATGAAACCTACTGCTTTTCTGATTAACACCTCCAGAGGTCAAAACGTTGACGAAAACGCCCTGTACAAGGCGCTTAAGGAAAAGAAAATCGCCGGTGCAGGTACAGACGTCTACACTAAAGAACCCAAAGGTGAAGGTGAAGAATTCAAAAGCTCATTCCTTGACCTGGATAACGTGATCTTTACCGCACATCTTGGCGCATCCACCATTGAAGCGCAACGTGAAACCGCCATCGAAATGGCACGCGTAGTCAGTGGCTTTCTACTAGGCGGAGACTTCACCAACGCTGTCAACGCAGGAGAAAGCATAGACCTAGAAGAAAAGGCCATCCACACCCTATTTGTCCACCACCGCGACGTCCCGGGAGTATTTGCAAACATAGACAAAGTCTTAGCGGATAACAACATCAACATACGAGCCAACTATTCTCGCCAAGTTGGTAAAAGCGGCTACGCCATATCCGTCTACGTCATCCACCAACAAGTCACACCCAAAATCATCGAAACCCTCAAAAAAATCGACAACGTCCGCGACGTAAAAGCCTAAATAAGGGAAAATGACATTTTTCCCCCTCGATTTTTTGTTCCATAATAAGCCAAAATTTTAAACATACTCTATTGTCCTAAAGTGACATACTCTATACAAGAGATATCTGAGTTTTAGCTAAATCGATACTTCAAAAAAAGAAGGTTCTATAAGCGCGACTTCATTTTTAAAAAGAGCAATGAGGCTCGGGATTTTATTTTCAGGCGGCAAGGATTCAACCCTTGCCTTACACAAGGCGGTAGAAAAAGAGCAGGTAAGCTGCCTAATCACTCTGCGTTCGAGTAATCCTGAAAGTTACATGTTTCATACTCCAAACATAGATATAACACAGCTACAAGCTGAGGCGTTGAATTTACCTCTAATCACGAAGATTACTGAGGGGAAAAAAGAAGAAGAACTTGCTGATTTGGAGCATGCAATCGTCCAAGCAGTAAACCAGTTCCATATAGAAGGTGTAGTTACTGGCGCAGTTGAGTCGGTGTATCAGGCTGAACGGGTTCAGCGAATATGTAATCAACTCGATTTATGGTGCTTTAATCCGCTATGGAAAAGAAACCAAAAAGAGCTGCTAGAAGAGCTAGTAGAAAAGCACTTTAGAACTATTATTTCAGGAGTCTTCGCCTACCCCCTTGATGAGACTTGGTTAGGAAAAGAAATAGATGCCAAAATTATTTCAAGGTTGGTTGCTCTTCAGCGAGAAATTGGGCTAAGTCCATCAGGGGAAGGAGGCGAAATAGAAACAACCGTTTTAGATGCACCTTTATTTAAAAAGAAAATTGAGGTTCTGGACTATTCGGTAACGGCAAAGGGGAACTGGGGAGTTTTTAAAATAAAACAGGCCAAGCTGGTAGCTAAATGATTTTGATAGTGGATATGAACTGGAAAAAAGATTCCTTGGGATATTATGAGTCTGTGGCACCCCTTACCTTAGTCGCTAAAGAGCTTGACGCGGTTAACGTTAAGCATTATAGTGAATTGCAGAGCCAAGGACATATTGAATTGCAGCAAGATTATTCTTTCTGGCACTACCCTAAAAGATACAACTGCATTACAAGAACCAGAGAAATTTCTTTGGCTTAAAGAAACAGATAAGCCGGTTTTAGGCATCTGCGCCGGCATGGAAGCGATAGGTTTGGTTTTTGGTCTTCGTCTAAATTTTTGCCTGGAAATCGGCATGACACAGATAACCACGCTAAAGGATAACCCTCTATTTTTATCCACCTTCAAGGCATATTCACTTCATAGTTATGCAATAGAACCTTCCGAAGACTTCGAGATCTTAGCAGAATCCACACATTGCATTCAAGCTATAAAACACAAGCAGAAACCTCTCTACGGAGTATTGTTTCATCCTGAGGTTAGAAACGAAGAGATTCTCAAACGCTTTATAAAACTATAATGAAAAAATAATTGGATTTAGGTTTTAGTTGCTTGAACCTCTAGACGTACCACTTTCACGTGAGCTAAACCTTTTTTATCAAGTGGATAGGCACCGATGTATCTTTCAGCGATATCATTTATGAATGAAGCTCGAAGAGAAGGAGGAACTCGCTCGGTGAAGGGTAGCCAAGTTGTTCTAATCCAACCTGCAAGACCTTCCTTACCTTTAAGCTTCATATCTTTTGGTATAAGTTCGACTCTTTCAGGTTTGAACCCAGCATCTTTTAGCCATTTAGTATATTCTTCAATTCCGTAGAATCCGTATGGAAAAGTGAAGTTCTTAAAGTAAGACTTGCAACAATCTTCACTAATCATTTCTTGAATAACTGCAATAACCTCTTGGGCGCTGCCTTTGCCAGCCATTTGAAATAGCAATCGCCCATTAGTATCTAGACTATTGTAAACGCCTTCCAGCACGAGCTTATGCTCAATTATCCAGTGCAAGGTAGCATTGGAAAACGCGACGTCGAATTCCCCATTAAAGGTTAATTCTCTAGCATCCATTTTAAGGAAGGACAAATTAGGGTAGCGAATCTGAGGGTAGGATCTTCGTGCTAGAAGAATCATATCTTGGGAGCTATCAACACCTACAACTTGACCGTGAGGCAAATATGTAGATAATAAGGCACTGACTTTTCCATCGCCACAACCAATATCAAGAAGACACTCGGTACCTTGAAGTTTAAGTTTTGGAATAAGTTCCTTAGCCCATTCAAACTGGTTTGAAGAGTTTTTTGCGTAATCAGTGGCGTCCCATGAGTAATTTTCGGATTTTTGTGTCATGGCGAATTGCCTGATTTCAGCGAAGACGTTTTGTTGATATAAGTGTTTAGGACGATTCAGACCAAAACAAATGATGACTTCATTGCTGAAGTTCTCTAATCCCTTTTTTTTATTTTTGTAGAACGCGTTCAAAAGCTAATAACAAAACACAAAGGTAATTTAATAAGCAATAGTGCCTTGCCTACAGATAATCTGAGGATGATTAAGTGAGCTACAAAGAGCGTATGCACCCCAAAGTCAGCAATGCAGAACTAGAACTGTTCAAAGCGTTAAGCGCCCAAGGATTAACAGGTGGTATGCTAACACAGAAACCTATAATCCTAAAATCAACCATACCCGATTTCTGCTGGCCAGAAAAAAGAAAAATAGTCTACCTAGATGGTGCTCAAGTGCATAAGAAAGATAAAGCAAGAGAACGCGACGAAGAAATCGATGAACTATTAGAACTCCAGGGGTGGGAGGTTCTCCGAATAATTTATAATCCTCCATTAACCACGAAAGCTCTGCAAGATATTCTAATAGAAATCAAACAATTCCTAGGCGTAATCGACGATACCTAGGGATTAAAAGAAGAATAAGTGAAAAATTCTCTGTGTTCTTCTTTTAACAATAAGAGCTTTAGCAAAAATTGTATTTTAAAAGAAGAAAAAATTGCATTTTCCCGAAAATTTATCATTTTTTCTTCTTCTAATTCTATTTCAAATAAATTATAATTATCTAGCTATACTCGGGTAAAAGCAATTTTGTTTTTCTCAAAAAGGAAAATAATAAGTAAGATAAAAGTTAACTGGGATGAATTCTTTGAGTGATAAAGATAGGATTTGTTTTATCTCCTGTAGTGTTCTGAAAGAGGAAATCGAGCAGCTTATTAAGCAGGGGGATTTAGAAGGCAAAACTGTTTTTATTCCTAAACATTTTCATGTTGATTATAAGCTCTTGGAAGACAATCTTAGACGAACAATTAAACAGGTATTATCAAGCTTTCAGGGGAAAATTATTCTAATATACGGTGATCTTTGTCTTGGACCAAATAATGAAATAAAAGACATCGCTAAAGAATATGGGATAGTTAAGGTTGACGCGTTAAATTGTACTGATTGTCTGTTGGGTGGTAAGGGAAGAATCGAACAGATAGATCCTAATCATGAACTGATGGTGTTACACCGGGGAATGGTTGGATTTTTTACCAGTCTTAAGAATAAGTTAAAACAGGAAAATATTGATGAGGAAATCTTCAAGAATTTCTTTTGCCAACTTAAAGGTATCGTATTTTTGGATACTTTAGGAAACTCTGAAAAAGACACAGTAGAAATAGAAAAGCTGAACATTAATCTTAAAATTATTGAAACTAAAAAAATTGGGCTCAACGAATTAAAGCATGTAATTCTGGAGGCTCTACAAAGGTAAAAGATAAAAAATTAGAAATCTAGTTGGAGACAGTCAGGTATAATTTGTTTTAGAACTCTTGAAAAGGCGAAGTGGAGGTAAGCCTCTTTTTCTGCGTTCTCGAGTTTTAAGGTTGAGAAGGATTTCTATTTGGCGTATGCTTCGACTAAGTCACGTGCTGTTACAACACCAACAATTGTTTCATCTGAGGCTGCAACAGGCATTCGTCGGACGTGTTTTTTGGTCATAGTTATTGCCACGTTATGAACACTTGTCCCCGCGGGAGTTGTAATTAGTGGTGATGAAGCTGCCCGACCTACTTCTACATCATCAATGGAGAGATTTTTTGCTATAAACTTGCTAAGCAGGTCTCTTTCCGTGAAAATCCCAAACGGTTTTTCTTCATGAGTAATCAAAACACTACCTATGCGTTCTTCACCCATAATCTTTACTATTTTTGCAACAGGAGTTTTCTCGTCAGCAGTCACAACTATTTTAGTCATGTAGTCATCAACCTGAACTTGAGTCTCAGGAACTTCAGGCAGACTTCGTATCAAATCAGAAGCAGTTACAATACCCTGTAACTTTCCGCTGTCAAAAACTACAAGACGACCCTTCTTAAGGTACATCATTTGAGCAGCTTCCTTAATCATAGCAGCAGGGCCAATAGTGATAAGAGGATAACTCATTGCGTTCTCAACTTTTTCTTGTTTTGGGTCTTTTCCAGCTGCTAAAACCTTAGTTAAAAGGTCCCGTTCAGTAACAATGCCAACAGGGGTTTTGTACTTTTTCACAATTAAGCTTCCAATATGTCTTTCACCCATTACGACAGCAGCTTCACGCATTGAAGCCTCAGGACTTATAGTAACAACATCACGAGTCATTATCTGCTCTACTTGACGATACCTTAAAAGGTCACGTTTATACTGCGCGTATGCACTATCGAGGACGCTTGGGAACGATTTTTTCAAATCCTTAACTGCTCCCATAAAAAACCTCACCAATAATATACGTGGACAAATACTTAAACCTCATTTTCTGTGAATTACTTGAATTCCAATTACATGAATTCACATTATTCAAATACTGAAAAGTAATTCGATGAATTATTATACAATTTTTTTGATTTTCCAATAATAGTAAACCCATTACTTCTGTATACCTGTAATATGAGTTGAGCAAGGAATTGGCTGTATTTTTCTATTATTTTTAATCCAGATTTTAAGTTAATAAAATTCAAAAGGCAAAAGCGCGATTTTCAATAAGGTTTAGGTATCACAGGATGTAAAAGTTATGAGTGAAACCTCCGATGCAAGTTCAAATGCTCAATATGAGCTTTATCTCAAGTGTATCCGAACTCCAGTTATTGCTATCGACTCAGAGTTTAATGTTGTCTATATGAATCAATACGGTAGAAAATTATTAGGCGTAAAGAAAAACGAGCTCAGAAGTAAAAAATGCTACGAGCTTTTTAAAACTGATGACTGCCGCACAGAAAAATGTGCTTGCGCCCGCAGCATGAAAACGGGAAATACAGAAACATCCATCACTACTGCTAGATTTGGCGGTGGTGCTTTACCTATCCAGTATACTGGAGCGGCAGTTTATAATGACCAAATGACCAAAATAGTAGGCGCTATTGAGGTTGCTACTGACATAAGCCAAATAAAAGATGTTATTGCCAAAGCCACCACAACTTCAAAAAAGGTCATGTCAATTGCAGATGAAGTTCACAACAAATGCCTTAAAGTTGAAGAAATGGGTAGAAAGGCGGCTCAGATTGCAAGTCAAATGTCAGCAGGTATGAATCAAGTTGGCACCGCATCTCAGCAAGTATCTACTGGATCTCAAAAACTCGCGGAACTAGCACAGAACACTGCGAACCAAACTGAAGTATTAAAGAAAATTATGGATGAAGCGGGAATTGTCGTCAGACAAACCTCCGCAATAGCTGGCGAAGCAACAAAAAAAGCCTTGGAAGCTAAAGTGAAAAGCCAAAAAGGGATAACTGCAATAGACAGCATCAAAAATGACGTAGCAAAAGTTGCTGAAGCAGTAAACATCATGGTAGGATCAATAGAAAAAGTTGGAGCACTCGCCACATCAGTATCGGATATCGCAAGTCAAACAAACATGTTGGCCTTAAACGCAGCTATAGAAGCAGCAAGGGCAGGAGAGGCAGGACGAGGCTTTGCAGTAGTCGCAGACGCAGTTAAAGGACTTGCAGGTCAATCAAAAGAAGCAGCAGGTGGAGCTATCAATCTAGTAAAAGGAATAAAAGATTCTGGAACCCAAACCAGCAACATAACAGAACAAACAAAAAAAGGCGCTGAAGAAAGCTCCACAGTGGTTCAAGGAGCAATCAGAGAAACCGAAGGCATATCAAAGATAATGGACAATACAAATGAAAAAGTCCTCAAACTCGCAAATAATGTTGAGCAAGGACTCCGTACACTCGACGAAGTCGTCAAAGCAATTGAAGAAGTCTCCAGCATCGCACAAGAAAGTTCATCAGCCTCAGAAGAAACAAGCTCAGCAATCGAACAACAAGCAGCGTCATCACAAGAATTAGCAGAAATTGCCAAAAACGTCCAAGGTACCGCAACAGAAACCGCCAAAGAAGCCGAGAAAGTCAAAAAAGAAGCAGAATTATTAATCCAACAGCTAGAAACAAATAACCAAGAAATAGAAAAATAAAAATCATCTAAAACATCATTTCTTTCTTATTGAGCTAATCTATATAATAGAAGAAACTTATCTATATAGTCTGCATTTTTAAGCCAAACTTTCAAATTATAAGGCCGTTAATCTTACATATCTTCTAAACTAGAATCTGATGGACATGGAGTACGCTATTGAAACCATCGACCTCGTAAAAAGGTATCCGACAACCTTGAAAAGAAACCATATAGGTTTTGGTCACGGTCGAGGTTCACGAGAAAGCGTAAGTAATATTGACGCCATTTTTCAAGTCTTTAAGGGATATAGAGGTCCATTTATAGAAGCCCTCAAAGGTGTTACCCTAAAAATTAAGAAAGGAGAAATTGTCGGTATCCTCGGTCCCAATGGCGCAGGAAAAACAACCCTAATCAAAATCCTCTGCACCCTCGTCATTCATGACGAAGGAGAAGTTTATGTTAATGGTCTTGACCCAAAGAGAGAACCAGGAAAAGTCTTAAAGAACCTACAAGCTGTTCTACCCGAAAGCCGCGGATTCAACTGGCGATTAAGCGGCCGTCAGAATCTTGAATTCTATGCCCTTCTCTACGGTCTTAGCGATACTGAAGCAAAAGAGAGAATAAACTATCTCCTTGATTTCACCAACCTTACAGATCGAGCAGATGACGGCTACCAACGCTACTCAACAGGGATGCAACGGAAATTACTTCTCTGTAGAGCTCTCCTCAGAAACACACCAATAATCGTCTTCGACGAACCCACAACTGGTTTAGATCCAAAATCTGCTGAAGAATTCAGAAATATGATTATTAATAGGCTTGTAAAAGAGGAAGGAAAAACAATTCTAATGAGCACACACAACCTTCCTGAAGCACAAGAACTATGTGATAAACTCGCTATCTTACAAAGAGGTAAAGTAATCGCGTTTGATACACCTGACAATTTAAGATACCTCGCAATGGAAGATAGATACCTCAAAATAGTCTTCACTAAAACTTACTTTGGTGCAAAGGAAGAAAAACTTGTTAGAGACCTAAAAACAATAGAAGGCGTTCACAATATTTACACTGAAGTGGATCAAAGTCAAAACTTTTGTGGTTTGACATTAAGAGTAGCAAAAGACAGGGATTTTACAGAAATCCTCAGACGGTTAGCAGAGAGCGGTCTTGGAATTAAAGCAGTTGATACTAAAGAGCTAACTTCTAGAAGAAGCTTTCAATGTAATTATTAACCAAGACGATAACCTCACGCAAAACCATGAGGAGGGAAAAAGTTAGCATAGACCCCAAATTAGCGCTCAGACAGATTTTTGCATTCACAAAACGGGACTTCTTTAGCTGGACTACCTACCGTACAGCTGCGATAACACAAGTAGTGGGTATTTTAATCGCTGTCTTTAGCTGGGGCATCGGCGCCGCCTATGTTCAAAAACCCGTACAAGAAATGTATGGAAGTGATTATATCTCCTTCTTATTAGTCGGAATAGCAGTGAGCAACCTAATCATGCCGCTAGTTTATAGGAGTACAAAACCAACTCAACCCATGGACAATTGAGACAATAATGATGACTGGCGTAAGCACACCAATCTTCGTGCTTGGAAATATTATGTGGAACTACATCTTCTCAATTCTCAGCTTTATACCATACCTCATCATAGGTACCTTATACTTCCATGCAACAATCCAACCAAACATAATAGCAATAGCTCTAGCCCTTACCATCTCAGCAGCCATTATGATGGGACTAGCTATGATCTCAACTGGACTCAGAATACTAACAAAATCAACAGACCCCATAACCTGGCTTGTAAACGTCCTCCAAAGCCTTTTCTCGGGAGTAGCATTCCCAGTAATATATCTCGACACAATCCTCTTCTCAGGTGCTTCCATAATCTCGTGGTTTCTGCCTCAAACTTGGGTATACCACCTTTGCAGAGTTGCTATGTTAACCAACGTAAATCTTACTGATCCAGCCGTAATTATGGCGTTCCTGATTGGGGCCGGATTCGCAGCCTTTCTGCTACCGCTCGGATACAAAGTATTCTGGTGGGGCGTAAACAAATCAAAACGCGAGGGAACACTAGGCTGGTATTAGAATCAAATCAAATACCCATAAATTTTCTATCCATCATTTTTTATTATTAGTAAATTCAAAACGTACACCTTTACCAGGTTGACCTGTTTCCTGCACGGTCCAACCATAGATTTCGCAAGTCCGTTTTATAAGATACAAACCATAACCAGTGCCTTTGCCAATTCCTTTAGTGAAAAGTTGCTTCTTTGTTTCAGGATCAATTCCAACCCCATCATCCTCATACAAAATTTTACTGGACTTCTGTTGATGTTCGCTATATACTTTTATCCGAGTTATTTTCTGACCATATTTTAGAGAATTGTCAATCAGATTATAGAAAATAGTGGTCAAAGTTGAGTCTGCCAATACGCTAAAACCTCTGCATTCGTTAACAATTTTCACGTTTTTTAGGTCAGTAAACAACGAAGCGGCATCGTCAACCGACTTGCCTATATCTGTAATTGTAAGTTCTTGGCTACCTAACATCTCAAAATTTCTTGCAAATTCCAGAAGACAATCAGCATTGCTAACAGCGGTTTTGATATAGTCTAGATAGGTGCAGAGTTGTATGTTGTCCTTCGCACATTTTTTTGCTAAGTACAAGTTTCCGTTAATCACGGCCATCTTGTTCCTAACATCATGTCTTGTAAATCCACCCACTACGCTAAGTTTTTCGTTAAGTAACTCAGCTTTTATTAACGCTTTACTCAACTCTTCTTGGGCAGTGATTATGTCAGAAATGTCTTTGTAAACCATAACTGCACCTATTGTTTTATTATCTACAATGACAGGACCTGCAGACATCAACAGCGGAACTTGAGAACCATCTTTTCTTTTCCGAGAGGTGACAATTTCTGTGGGACCCAAAAGGATTTTTCGACGTAGATTTTTAGATTCTTCTTCTGCCTCTTTGGGAACAATAATATCAATTAACTTGTCTTTGATTTCATCAACTGAGTATCTAAAAAGTTTGCTGAATCGAGAATTAGCCTCAATTATATGAAATGTGTTATCTACGAATACTGAAGCTTCAGGATTCGCATCAAATAGTGCTCTGAATTTCTGTTGACTTTCTATTGCGGCTTCTTCAATTCTTTTCCTGTCAGTGATATCCCTTAAAACAGAGTAAACACCGATAACTTTCTTGCCTCTTATTTCAGGATTACTTCTATATTCTGCAATCCTTTTGCCTTGAGGCGTATTTACTTCGATTTCGCCTTCAACCCGATTTCCTTGTGCAAGTTGTGAAATTTGCCGAATTAGTTTGAGCCAATATTTCTTAGGGACAAACGCTAACATACTCCTTCCAATAATTTGGTCTTTAGTGAATCCATATTCTTCAACAACTTTGTTTATCGAATTTATTTTTCCCTTCAGATCATGAACATAAATAGCATCTCGTACATTTTCAAAGATATATCGATACTTTTCTTCGGATTCAGCGAGTTTCTCTTCTGCTTCTTTAAGTTTAGTAATATCTATATCTGTGCCTCTATATCCAAGTAATTCATCTTTTTCATTGAATTTTGGCAATCCACTAGGTAGAAAGCCACACTATATTGCCACTTTTATGGATATTTCTGTTTATAAAGTCTCGAAATGACTGTTTTTGATGAAATATGCTTAAAGCTGTTTGTTTCGATTTTTCTTTTTCTTCAGGGAGGAAAAAGTCATAAAAATGTTTTTTTCCTATAATCTCTTCAGGTTTGTAACCTAGTATTTTTTCTACTGCTGGATTTGAAAACGTATAAAGTCCATTGGAATCAACTTCCCATATCCATACTTGAGAATTTTCGGCCACTTGTTGAAATCGTTCTTCATTATCTTTAAGAATCAATTTGAACTTTGATTTTTGGGCTGCCTGTTTAATAGATAATGAAAGTTCACTAAAGACGATTTCTGGATTATTATGCTTATCAATAAATCGATATACTCCAAGATTTAATGCTTTAATAGTAATTTCATGACTATCTGTAAAAAGAATTAAGGGAATTTTTTTAGATTTTTTTCTAATTTCTTCTAAGAAATGCAGGTGATTTTTTTTAAGCATCTCATAATCAGAGACTATAACATCAAAAGAGTATTTTTGAAGTCTTATTTCTCCCTCTTTAACTGAATCTACCAATTCAATTTCAAAGAATTCTTTTATTTCCAAAAAGGATTTTAAAACCTTTAATAAGTATTCGTCATCCTCAACTATTAAAACTCTAATCTTCGATTGCTCAATACAATTTGAATCAGTAATATCCGAATTTTCAATCAACGATTCAGGCATTATTTCCGCCTATTCAACACTAACTGTATCAATCATACATCAATAGAATATACTAAGTCAGCATATACCAATTATGAAATAGAAAAATAGATTTGCAATACATTTTTCCAGAACCTAATAAGAAAAGTACTTTCTGGTGAGAAAAACTTGAAAGGAGTCCGGTAAATTTAATAAAGTCTTATCGAGGAAAACTAGTTCAAAGTTTTTAGATATGAAAAATTTTTAATATGCGAATAATGTTAAAATCCACTTTGGAATTTTGACTTTTCAGTTTGCTCAAAAAGGGTAATCTAAGGTTTTTCTATGGTGAATTCAATTTCTTGGTTTCTGTTTTGATTTAGAGGGAGCCTAATGGTAAAAGTTGTACCTTTGCCTTTTTGGGTCTCTACTTGAATATCGCCTCCATGCGCGTCTATGATCCGTTTAGATATTGGCAACCCTAGCCCCATACCCTTTGCTTTCGTTGTAACAAAAGGAGTCCAAAGTCTATCCATTTTCTCTTTAGAAATACCAACGCCAGTATCAGAAAAACTAAGTTCTAAGTAATCTCTCACTTTTCTGCTAGAAATTGTAAGCTCCCCTCCATTGGGCATAGCATCAAATGCATTTGAAACAAGGTTAACAATAACTCTGTTTAATCTATCAATATCAACCTTGATCTTTGGTTCCTGGCTTATTCTTTTGATTACCTTAATCTGCTCAGGAATAGTAATTCTAGACAAAGCATGATTAATAATCAAATCTGGATTCATCTCTATAAGGTCCAGTCTTATGTTTTCAGAGTAATCCAAGAGATTTTTGATGATTTTATCAGAATATTTTACCGAGTCATCGATGCGTTGAATCAAAAGAGGCATTTTTTCGTTTCCCAAGTCTTGGGTGGCTTTCCTCACGCAATGATTCGCAGTAGCAATCGCTTGTAGAGGATTCCTCAAATCATGTGCTACCATAGTAGCGAGTTCTCCAATGGCGGCTAGTTTCTCAGATTTAACCAATCTCTGCCTCAATTTGTTTGCGATCAGTGATATCTCTAACGACTAATAGAAGACTTACATTATAGTCGTCTTTTTTAACAAATGAAGATGTAATTTCAAGATCTCTTGTTTTACCATTATCCCAGGTTATTACTGTTTCAATTAATTTCTCTTTTTTATCATTATCTAGGTCTATTTCGCACTAGTTCCATTTGAATAGTCTGAGAAAAACTTTGTAATCCAATCTCCTCGAAAGTTTTGCCAAGAGATCTTTGCTTATCTATGTTAAAGAGCTCTTCTGCTTTTGGATTTAAATCGATTAGCTTTCCATTAAGGCTTACGAGGAGTAGCCCATCATTGGCTTTTTCGAAGATAGTTCTGAATTTATCTTCAGACTCCCGAATTGCACTCTCAGCTCTTTTTCGTTCTGTTATGTCCCGAGCGATACCTAACACTACAGTTTGTTCCTTGGTTTTTAATGGATAAGTACTAATTTCTAAGCTTATTTGAGAACCATCTCTCCGATTCAAGAGAAATTCATCTGGGCCAGTACTCTTTCCTAGCCTATTCAAAGCTAAAAGTTGGGCAGCCTTCGGAATTTGCCTTTTTTGAAGAAGTTGCAAATTTAGAAAACTCTTACCTATGAGGTCTTTTTTATCAAATCCTATCAATTGTTGGGCAGCTTTATTACCATCAACAAAATTGCCCCTCAAATCACTTAAATAGTACGGATCAGGCGCAAACTCAAATAGCAAGTTTGAAAATTCCAACAATCTATTCCTTTCTGTTAAATCCCTGAAAATAACCATATCTGCAGGATTTCCATTATATTCTATTTTTAGAGCGTTAAGTTCAAATTGTAATATTTTTCCATCTTTGGACCGAAGTTCAATTTCATATGGAGCAATATGAAAACCTAACATCCGCTTCGCAAGATTCTTAATCAATATTGCTTTACTATGCGCAGAAATCAAATCAGTAGTCATAAAATTGGTGCCTATAAGCTCTTCTTTTTGAAAACCAGTTATACTAATTACACTTGGAGTAATTGCTAAGAAAGTTCCTTTTTCATCTACAATTACTGCTGGGTCTGGAAGTATGCTAAACAATTTAGAAAAGTTTTCCTCTGAATTCTGCAATTGCTTTTTCAGAACAAGAATCGGTGATCTTGCGCCTTCATGGTTTTTTGCTACTTCAAACGCTAATATCATTGAAACCTTTGTAGCAAATCCAGAGAAAAGGGCTAATTCCGTTAAACCGAGTTGTATCCCTGTAAAACAAATCGTAAAACTTGGCACTGAAAGAAAGAGAATCACGGAAGAAATATCGAATTTTTTTGCATACACAATAAATGCGAGAACTGTTACGAATGCAACTCCAGATATTAGAAAAACAGAGGAATCAATCGGGTAAGGAATAAAATACAAAGCTACAGTTAAAACCGTTCCGAGAAGAAACAGATTTTTATATTTTTTCAATTTAGAACTAAATATTTCACTAAGGAGGGTGTAAATAAATGCTAATAGTATCGTGAGAGGTGACCAATAAAAAATATTTTTCGGCAATAAAGAATTGTCAATTCCCAATATTGTGAAAACGTATAAGGGTATACACATTAGAAGCCCAATTGCAAACATGAACTTTCGAGAATCACCATCTTTGCGATACATTGAGAATAAAGTTCTCGCAATCAGTATATCAAAAATTATGAGCGTAGACCACAATATAGAGGACAATAAGTAAATCATTTTGTCAGCAATGACCTCTGGGGTTTTTTGGAATTAAACATGATATCAAATGCTCGTTATCGGTTAAATTGGGTAAATTCTTTTTAGGACCTTAGCAATAAATCGCCGCAGTAATTATAAAATAATTATGAAGCGAAGATAAGTTATTATTAATAAGTTTTAATGATTTAGGAATCTGAAAACATAATTTAATCATTTTAAGACGAATTAATCTAAGGTTTAAAAAACAAGGATAATATCATCGCAGATGAGAATATTGTAATGAGATCCGTTGATTTTGTTAAGCTAGAAGAGGATATTTTCAATAAGACTTATTTAAAAAATATAACATTTTTTACTAAGTAAACCTCTCAACACTGCACGGTTTTACGTAAATCTAAAACTATCCAACCCACCAAAATTAAGAAACATATTATATGTTAAAGCCTTAAGATGTTATCATTACTAGGGAATAATAATGGTTTCAAAGACAGTTTGGTTCACTGTTAAAGAAAAGAAATGGAAAGTCGGTTACTTTG
Organism: Candidatus Bathyarchaeota archaeon; assembly: GCA_963701765.1. GTDB lineage: Archaea > Thermoproteota > Bathyarchaeia > Bathyarchaeales > Bathycorpusculaceae > JADGNF01. The sequence continues at coordinate 87,496 of CAVPBD010000008.1, read as the reverse complement.
GTAGGTTTTCCTGGACTGGTAGAGAGGAGTTTTGGGATTCTGATAATTGCACAGTTAGTCTTGCAAGAACTCTAAAAGATAAGTGCTTAGTTGTTATTCGGAGTAGTCAAATAAAACGTAGCAGGTTTATGGGAAAAGAAGTTATGCTTCGGTATATGTTGGGCTTTGAGATCTTGGGAAAACCTTCAGAACCAAAAACGGAGAAGTACACTGCAAGGAATAATATTCCAAGCAGACGAGAGGGACCTAAGGATCGATGGGTCATGCAGCTTGATGATAAACACTGGATCTGGGAGTGGGCACAAGAAGGTGAAGACGTTACTAATTCAACAATTTATAGCCTATATCAAGGTATAGTGAATGAGTTAGAGCATCCTTCGATTAATAGAAATAATATTTTCGATGCACAAGTAGATACGCAAAACGACATGGTGATTCCAGTTGTATATCAGCCAAGTATCGACGCCTTGAAGAACTTCGTTCGCGAAATCCACTGTGCAAAAGGATGTGCCAATTCTGACGGGTCTTATGAAATTGAGGTCTCTATTCTTTTCAATAACGAACGACTTCGTCAACACGGGGTTTTGAATTCTTTTTACGCTCTAATCCGCCGATTGATATACGGCAGGGTGATGGATCTCGAGTCATTTAAAATTCTTGTCGGGAAGGATCAAGCAAGTGACCGATTCACATTTGAAGGGATATATAGCAATGAGCATAGTATGAATGCAGATTCAATCCACGGCGACAAAACTCCTCCACCTGCACCACAACATCCTATCAAATATTATTTTGAAAACCGTAACCATCCTGTTGTATTTGTAAACACCTCGAACCACGCAATGGCCGAGCACGACACAAACAACAGGATTTGGAAATGGGAGTACATCCCTTGGCTAAAAGATGCACCAATAAAGCTTGGCTGCAAGACGAGAAGAGAAATTGAACAAAGTTTCAGATAACTATTAAAATTCTATCAAATCCCTACAGATTTACCGTTCAAGATTCGGAACCGATTGAGTGTGTCGTCATAAAATAGGGTACAGATTGGTTTTTCTGTGACTTTTCCAATTTCTTATTTGACGGTAATCTCCGTCTTACCGTCTCTTTAAGCAGGTAAGTATTGTTTTCCAACTATGCGTTCTATACACCTAAAACCTATTGTGGCTTTGTTAGTGAGTTTTAACTTTGATTGAAGCTGGAATTATAGAACCACCTATTATGTAGAAGTTGAGGTAAGTCTGTTTCTTATTTTGCGCGTCTGGTTTGAATACTTCTCTAAAGTTAATTTGTTAGGTTGTAGGTGTCTATTCTTAACGGAGTTTTTGTTCAGATGGTCGCGGGGTTATTGGTTTTTTGCACTGTTTCTTGTTTAGTAATTCTTATATATGCGTAAACGAGTGAGATTTTTTAGGTGATTATATAATGGGTGAAAAGCCCAAAGACATGGTTTTGAAGCCAACTCTAAAAAAATATCTCATAACATGGAGTCTCGATCTTGGTCGTGCAGAGCTTGATAAAATATCGCAACATCCAGATGTTCTGAACAAAGGCCTAAAATACATAAAAAGCACCACAAGGAGAAACCCGATTAGCATTTATCGCATTGGTTCGTTGGAGGAAATTTCTCGTTTTGTTCGTCCAGGGCGCCTAATTTCCACTGAGTCGGTGCACCCTCACGGCATTGCAATTGTTGAAGCAGCATCCATCGAAGAAGCAAGGAAAAAAGTTGACCTACTGGTGGAAGGTCTCGGATTTGGCTTCGGTTCAGTTCCCGTGAAAAACTATCTTGAATACGACATCAAACCATTAATCGAAGTCAACGCAGGAGGTAAACCATAACATGTCTGTTTTTAACGTTGTAGGAGTTGTCAAATATGGCAACATGGTGCTTCAAGCATCAACAGTTAAATTTGAAAAAGACAGCAAACTAGTACTTTCGGCCCTTAGAGAAGAACATGTATCCTCCGAAGTCACTAACGATAATAGCAGACAAAATCGAAGTTGTTGACCACGCAGAAATAACCTACGACTTTGATGGACTACCCGGATATGACCCTGATACCCCCGCCCCTGCGCAATCTGGGACAGTTGGAAACGGTGCTAACGGTTCATCAATTCCCGGGGAAGGCAGTTACCCACAAGCTACAGACGGTGGACATGGAAATCCTGGACCAACAGGAATCAAGGGCAAAAATGGTCAAGATGCTCCAGAGCTACAGATATTCGTCGGCGAAATAGTCCAAATTCATTCCGACTCAATCAAAGTGAACTTCAAAGGTCAAGACGGCGGCAAAGGTGGAAAGGGCGGAAACGGAGGCAAAGGCGGAGATGGCCAGCAAGGCGCAGCTTCACAGGCTAGCGATTCATGGTACGATGGTGACCAGTGTGATCGAGAACCAGGGAAAGGCGGAAACGGCGGAAGAGGCGGCGACTCAGGATTTCCAGGGAAAGGCGGTGCCGGAGGAAACGGTGGCGTAATCAAAGTTTTTGCAAAAGCAGCATCTTTGCCTGCAGCTCAAGGCTGGAATTATATCGTTAAAGGCGGAAGAGGCGGCGACTCAGGTGATCCAGGAAGTAAAGGCGCAGGAGGAAACGGTGGGCCACAAGGGACTAAGAATGATCCATGCCCAGCACGACCGGAATATCGCGGATCGGACGGCCCTAATGGACAATCCATAGACGACGTTGACCCAAATTGGCAAACAACTTACAAAGGCAAAGACGGCGCAGACGGAGAATTCAATACCTATGAACTTACAGGAGTGCCCAACTAGGAGGATGATGATTGAATGATAATAACTCAAATATTCACAGTAACAGGAAACACTGACGTTGACGATGACATCATTTTCTGTCGAAGACTGGAATTTATAGGTCCCTCAGCACAGCTTGTAATTAAGCCAAAAAAGAACGCGCCACCAGGTGCACCACGCATTCTAAAAATTGTCGCAAACGTTATCAACTCAACACTAGCAGGTGGCTCTGGTGAAATAACTTACAACCTTGACAATGACTACTTCCCCGCATTTGAGCTACCCGTTGGTAACAGTGGAATAGACCCCGAGACGCAAGCCAAAATAGGAGATGACGGAAAACCAAGCTTCAACCAAGGTCCAATTCCCCTACCAGATATTGCATCGCCAAACTTTGATCCGATTTTGGATGTTCTGAATTTGGGAAATTACCCGAAGGCAACCAACGGCGGAGACGGCGCTACAGGAGGCCGAGGAAACAAAGGAGTAAATGGAGTCAATGCCCCCATAGTCGAAATTTGGACAACCGAAATCACCGGAAAGCTAGTACTTGACCTTAGAGGACAACAAGGCGGAATAGGCGGAAAAGGAGGAAACGGACAATTCGGTGGAAACGGCCAAAATGGGTCCACTGCTGTTGAAGGGCTCGACACAACTTGGATAGGAGTTCCAAATCCTGTCTGTAAACAAGGACCAGGACTAGCCGGTGATGGCGGCAGAGGAGGCAATGCGGGTTGCGGCGGCGACGGCGGTGATGGAGGAAACGGCGGGACTGCAAAACTGTTCTATACAAGCGGAGTAAACTTGGCAAACGTAATTACGGACCTCCAAAAAGGAATTGGCGGACAGCCAGGTGCTCCGGGAAATCCAGGAAAAGGCGGCAAGGCAGGAAAACCCGGTTCCAATCTGCTAACAACTTGCGTCCCTGCACTGAATTCTGTAGATGGCGCCAATGGCATCTCCTGTGTTCGCGAAGGAGATAAAGGAGGCGGCATTGCACAGCCAGGAGCTGACGGATTGGACGGTAAATACTTCAAGCACTCGATTATAGCCATACCCCAAATGCCAGGACTCTGGCCGTAGAAAAATAAATTCAAAAAAAGGGTCGCTATTGCGACCTCTCTTTTTATGCATTTGTAATACCTTTGATTTGAATCAACCTATCCACGATATTTCTAAATAAAACCGTGCCGTTTATCGCGTCTTCTACCTCTTGAGTGGTTATTTCTCCGCCAAGGATTGATTTCAAGTCTTCTAGAATCTCTGGACATGTTGCCTCAACTGATTCTTTAAGGGATTCGAATGGGACATAGAATGAGGGTTTTCTTCCTTGCCGAGCTTCTTCAAGAACAACAGGACAGCGTGAAAGTGAGTATGCCCAGAATCTAATGTAGTGGTTCGCGTTAGCGAAATCTCCATGTTGGATATGTGATCTCGCAACGAGCTCTCTGTATTCTAGTTCAAGAGGCGAAAGTGAATATTCAAAGTGCCCGCGAGTTCGCATATAAGTCCCTTGAAGCTGACGACCCGCGCATCTAGCGACAACTTTATCAAAAACTCTGCGAAGCGCAATTAGCGAGTTCGTCGGATCATTACCAACATGCAAATTTGTTCTCATCAACCGGTCAAGATCTGTGTTCGTTTCGGCAGCCATAAGCTTGATTTTTGTATAGGGTCTTGTTAGGAGACCCATGGTACTACGTTTAAGGCTATCAGCCAGGGCCATGGCGAAGTAAGAATGCGCAGTTTGCAAGAAAAACAGTACTGCAGGAGGGAAAGCTTTGTTTTTCTTTGCTTCTTCGAGTGCTGCATCTCCGAAATTGATTTGATGGTGAATCCTTGTAGCCCAAACTTCAAGGTCGTAAGTGTGCTGTTTAATATTTTCAACTACATTCCTAACGGCGTCTGATCGCATCCAAAGATTTTCATATTCTAACAGAAGATGGGGCAGGATTTTGTAGCTAGCCGCTTCTTCAGCGTCAAATACTTTTGCAGCAGGTATCCAAAGTATATCAATAAATTTCCGTCCTTGTTTAGTTTGCACCACGATTCGTTCGGGCATTTCTTCCTGCTTTTCCCATATTGAAATCAGGTCTACATCTGACACCTCAGGGCAATCTTCATCCACTAGTGGTTTTCTAATGAGAATACCTAAAGAGTTTGGTTCTAGTAGGTCGCGTGCCTTTTCTGCGGCTTCTAGAAGGGAGTCTATGAGTAGTTTTTCGCCTCTTTGCGAAGGATTGATATTGATCATTATAATGTACCGTTCTCCAATTTTCTTTTCTTGCATTGGTTTAAGGCGTTGAAAACAGTGGCTGTTGTAAACAGACGCCGGTGATCTTTGATTAAAGCATTTATTACCTTTCCGTCTACGTTCCACGATTGTTGGTTCCATGGATCCTTGGTCCATGGATAGGGAATTCTCAAAATGTGATTTGGCGTCCAGCTGCCATCTGGGAGTTGGTTTTCAATAAGCCATTTCACACCGTTTTTGGTTTGGGAGTCAAAAATTGTTTGAGAAGTTTGCCACAAACCGTTTAGTGCAAGAGCTGTTGAAAAGGCCCACCCAGATTCTTGACCCGGTGAATCGGTCCAACTTCCGTCTAATAATTGTGTTTGGGCTATCCATTTTTGCGCTTTAGTTATCGGATTAATGTCATCTTGTTCTCCTTTTTTGCTAAGCGCTTTTATGCAATTGACGGTTGCATAGAGTCTTCCAGTCCACCAATAAGAATTCCAGTAGCCTTCAGAAGTTTGGCTCTTTCTGATGTAGCTTAATGCCTCATCGACACCTCTTGATGAACGAGTTTCCATTAAAACCTGAGCTACAGCAGCAGTAACGCATATTTGAGATGAAGCCCAACCCTCAAATGAAACATTTTCATCGATTCTCATGTAACGTCCGATTGCTCTTGGAGATGCGTAAGTTCTGAAGCCCCCATCAAAAGGACTTTGATGTTTCAATAAGAAATCTAATGCTTTCTGTAGTTTTTCTGGATTCAGACCCTCAAACTTGGAAAGAAACAGAAGGCACCAAGAAGTCGAATCTGCATCCGACGGTACTCCATAGCCATAACTCCATCCGCCGTCCGAGTTTTGATGGTTTAGAATATTTGCAGCCACTTTCTCAAGCAGCTTTTTTCTTTCAGATGCTTTTTCGAACATGATTAGGGAATATCCAACATACCCAGAAACCCAGAATACACTTTCCCCAGCCAAAGTAAGAAAGTCATGCCAGAGACTATCCGAATTGAGACTTTTAATCATGAAATCACGAGCGCACTCAACCGACTTCAGCAGAGCATTAGAGGCGTCAAAATTATTATCAAGAACCATACTTACCATTAATTGTATAATGATACAACATATTTATGAAATGTGGGGACCTATGCACGATTTCTTGCATTGAAGCGTCAGCGTCAATATTTTTATATTCTTTTTGCTTAATTCAAATATAGGGCCGTAATTCTCAAGCCAGAATCCAGGCTTTTTTGAACGATTTTCTTTGTTCAGCCAGTCGGCTCTAATATGTGCTATTGAAAGGATAGATTTTGTTCTCTTCTAAACTTCTAAGTGATCGCTTAGTTTTCTCTAATGTTACAAGTTCAAGAACAATTTCAGGACTATCAGCATATTCGCCTACTATTCTTGAAAAATCTTGCCAGTTGATTTTACCTTGACCAATCTCCAAATGCTGATCTCTTTCTCCCAAATTGTCACTTAAATGAATGTATGAGATCTCCTGACCTAAAGAAACAAACCATTCTTTGATTGAGATTTTAGAGTAAACGTTTACATGCCCTATATCGAGACAGATTTTAAGACGCGGTGAATTGATCTTTTCCAGCAGATTTCGGAATAGATCAGGTGTGGGTTCCCAAGTATTTTCTAACAGAATCTTTATCTCGTATTTGTGTAGCACTTCGGACCAAAAGCTTGCATTTCTTTCTATCCAATCCTTCTTGTAATGTTCGTCTCTAATAAGCGGGTTAAAGCTTCCATGAAAAACGATTTGTGTTGCATTGAGCTTCATAGCTATTTCAAGGTTTTCTAAGATTCTTTGTTTTGAGACTTCCGCTATTTTTTTGTCGCTACTATGAATAAGTAAGTCTTGAAATGTGCCGTGCATGGAGACTTTTCCTTCGAAAGTAGAAAGCTGCAGCTTTTGTTCCTGTAATATTTTTGCCCAATCTGCGTCATAAACATTGGAGTAGGTGAAAGTTGCAACTTCCAGGTTGCAGTGCTGGGATTTAGCAAGAGCTAAGAATTCTGAAAAGCTGTTTAACAATACGGGTTGTATATAGATTCTCGACATTGCAGCATTATTCATTGTTCATTGCCCTCTTGTGATATCTTAACTAAAACTTACAATCTATCCGCCTAAAAAGTTTGAGTGTTCTACATTCCTATCCGATTACTTAGTTCTCTTTAGGTCAAAAGTTCTATCGAGTAGAATCTAAGTATTCAACCATGCAACTTATCGTTTATCCAAAATTCTTCTGGGCCTACCTTTGGTGCGATAGATTCCAAGCTCTTTTCTGCCTAGGAAACTAAAAATTACTTCAAAAGAGCCATCTTGGAGCATTTCTGCAAGTAAGGCTTTGTTCTTTAGAAATCCCATTAGGAAGTTAGCTTGAACATGATTTTTTCCAGGATTCTCTTTGTCTAAGCATTCTATGTTTAGTTGAAGAGTAGTTTGACCCTCGCGAGTCCCACGGTACAGAAAAGCTTCATACTCGCCAGTTAGATAATCCATGTTTTCACGCTGAAATATCCCTTGTTCGATGTCTACGCGATTGAACGGAACGCCGTTCACCCAAAATGTTTCGGCTTCTCGTTGAGGGTTTAGGATTCTCATATGAGTTCTGCCGCAGGAACATTTGTCCTTGGACCTGATAACAGTCGTATCTTCTGTGTCATAATTCAGCAGTATGGTGCCGCATTTGCCTCCAACAGGGATAAGGTTTGTTAGGATAATTCTTCCGCATTCGCCGTCTCTTACAAAATCATTCGAGGATGGGTTATAGATGTCCAAGTGCACAAGGTCTTCAGGAACATGTAGGCCGTTGATTTCTGTGCATTCGCCGCACATCGTTCCTTCCGTGCTTCCATATGTGTTGTAGACTTTGCATTTCCAAACTTCGGAAAGGTAGCTTCTGGCTTCTTCAGCGAAACTCTCGCCTCCGATAACTAGACTTTTAACGCTAGACTCGCTTGGAACAATTCCAGCCTTAGTCATTTCGCGAGCAAGTTCAAGAAGCTTAAAAACGCTTCCTACAAGACTAGTTGGTTTGTAGCTTGTTATCACCCTAAGGGGAAAAGTGCTTCTCCCTTCAGGAATTATTGTAAAACCCACTTTGCTAGCGGCAAGAGTCATCATATTTGCACCCACATTCATGCCATAAGATGAGCATACAACAACCCTGTCTCCCGGACCAAACCCTTGGGAAACGAATGCGCGGGCGTATTTCTCTGCATATCTTTCCCAGTCTTCCCATGTTAGGAAGAATGATTTGGGATTGCCGCTTGTTCCGCTGGTCTCATGGATGGTGAAAACCGTGCGTGACTCGACACTTCTGAAGTTGAAGTCTATTGTTGACGGAGGTTGGTTTTCTAGTATCTTCTTTCCTGAAATAATGGGTAGCTTTAGTAGATCTTCGTGGGTCTTAATGTCATTGTGGTTTATTCCATTTTCATGGAACCACTTTCGGTAGAAAGGGGAGTTTTCACTAGGCATATTTTACCGTATAACGAATTCGATCCTCGACAAGCGCTTCAAGGTCTTTTCGATTTAGAGTTTCTACCTGTTCGTTGAAAAACGTTCTTTGTTCACCTTTTTACTGGGCAGTGACTAGAAATATTGCTTTTTAGTATTAACAACTTTCTTTTCTGGTCAATTAAAGTTACTCAGTCAGCAGGGTCTCGTTTTTTGGTTATCGAGGTGCACTCGAGTATTATCTTGCATTATTGTGCCGCCATCCCCCAAACGAACTCGGAATCTAAATTCTCCGACAACAGTTGAACAATCGATAGCATTTCTTCAGTGAAAAAACACTTTTGCCTCTTAGAACTAGTTCGTACTCTTTTGTTTTTTTAGCTTTCCCGAGCTTGGTCGGCATTATCGCAGTTGTGAAGGCTAATATCGGTCCAATGAAGAGACCTGCCCAGAGAAAAAGTGAAGCAACGCCCATAATTATCAGATAGACTCTTGACCTGATACTTGTTTTGCTTTGGTTAAATAATGATAATCTAATTGTCAGTAGACCTAGCGCAATTGGGAGGAACGCGAAGATCAGGGTTACAAACGCTTCTGCGCCAACTTTTGTTGCAGATATTGCTAAAATCATTTGGAGAAGTGTATCAGCGCCTGAACCTATGAGAAAAAGTCCAGCCAATGCGCCTACCCACGAAAACGGATTGCCCATTTGGCTTTGTTTTCTTAGTCTCCAGGCAACTAAAATCATACCTATAATTACTGTTGCAATCATCGGCGCAATTATTCCTATGAGGCTTTGTCCTTCCCACTGGTAAATGATAAGAAGATTCAGTGGAAGCAAAACCCATTCATCGAGGGCGTAGCTTTCGCGATAGCCAATGGCTAACCCATAATGTCCACCTGTTGGTGAGGTAGAGTTTTCGTAAACAACAACATAGTATTGTCCGGAAGCTGGAGCGTCAAAAGCTGTTTCGGAGAGCGCGTAGAAGCTGCTAGGTGAAAACGGCTCGTAAGTTGCGGCAGGATGTTGAGAGGTTACGACTTGCCAACTAACTTCAGAAGGAATTGTAACCTTGTCTATTGGGGAGCCCTGTTTTGGAATTTGGGGACCAAGGACTGCGAACATAGGCAGGAACATTTCTTCAGTTGAACGCATTGATTTGAGAAGCATAACGTGAATTCGTTGGCCAGCAGTAACGTTGAAGGTGTAGTATTGTGGATCTCCGTCAAAATTTAAAGCGGAATATAACACCCAAGACTTTGTCGGATCCGGAATGACTGTTGCCGTAGATATTTTTTCATTATCTCCCGTGCCCAGGGGTGCATGTCCCATCGCCAAAGGAACCAAGGAAAAGGAAAGCAAAATGACTATTAACATTAGCAAAGCAACAGTTTGTTTCAAGAAGTCCGTCTCCGATTTTTCACTTGACGATTTGTTCTTAAAAATTTTTCGCTTTAATTTTTGCTCAATATTGTTTACGCCTCTTCACTAATGTTTTACAGGAATCGTGGTGAGCTGTTCAATTTAGGTTGATATTTTGAATTACCATGCTGGATAGAAGCGGTTTGAATCGTAAATGATTGGAGCCTCTGATAGCTTTATTCCATAAACGGTATTCCTCCCAAGGCTCCATTGAAAGTGGTAAAGTCACAAGTAAACAAGTCAGAACGCAGGTTATTTTTTATAATAAGTTCATTATTGGTTCTAATCGGCAAAATGGCGCCGGGAGGGGGATTTGAACCCCCGAGGCCCCGAGAGGCCACAAGCTATATGGTGCTTGCGTTTGCAGAGCCATCTCCAGGCTTGCTCCCTGCCTGGCTAGGAGACCCCGGCATATTGTTGTTTATTGATTCTTAAGCGGTTTTATTATAGTTTCTTCAGCTAACTTAAACCTTTACGAAAAAGTTAAGCCATATTATAAGGTGTGTTTTTATAAATTCGAAAACCAATAATGAAAACAGCAACCGAGGAAAAAGAGCCATGAAAAAAGCAAACTCGAATAGCATTAAAAAATCTAATCCTGTTTGGTTAGATGAATTAAGTACAGTTGAAGCAAAAGAAGCCGCAGATGCGGGTACAGTGGTTATTTTTCCTGTTGGTGCAGTTGAGGAGCATGGTAAGCATCTGCCACTTTGCACAGACAGTATACAAGCGGAATATGTGGCTGTTGAGGTTGCTAAGAAGACTGGTTGTCTTGTAGTGCCAGCATTAAGGTATGGTATATGCAACGCGGGACGTAACTTTCCAGGCACACTGACAATCGAGTTTGATTCGCTTTACAAAATAACCAAAGACATCCTAAGTGAGTTAGCGCGTAATCGCTTTAATCGAATAATAGTGCTTAGTGGGCATGCTGGATCTGCCCACATGACCGCTTTGAAGCTTGCTGCCCAAAACGTGGTCCAGCAAAACGCAGAAGCAAATCAGGGTAAAAAAACTCGCATAATGGTCCTGTCTGATTACTTCTTTGCAGACGAACTAAAAGAAAAACTCCAAATCAACCCCAAAGATGGACACGCAGGCGACATAGAAACCTCCCGAGTAATGGCTATAAAACCAGACTATATCAAAGCCAAAGGTGAAATAAGTCTCCCAGAGATGCCACGATTTGAAGTTGTAGCCGACCCTGAACGATATTTCCCAAGCGGCGTAATGGGCGATCCCACATACGCATCAAAACCTAAAGGACAAGCCATAAATGAGTATGTTATAGAACAAGTTACAAAACTTGTAGAAGAACTAAAACGATAACTAACTACTATGGTTTCCCATAGGTACTAATTTTTTTGACCTACCAATACTCTGTATCCGCTTTCGATAGAGAGGATTTGGAAGTTGCCGAAGGTTTCAGTAAAAATCTCAGGTAGAGTTTTTTTCCCGATTTTGGATCGGACAACCATTTGCAGAGTAGCTTTAGGCGCCATTACTTTGGGCGCATTGCGGATTATGGCTTCGACAACGTTCATGCCTGCGCTTATAGGCGGGTTTGATAAAATGCAGTTGAAACATATATCCTGAACAGGTTCATACAAGTCTCCTTGGCGGACTTCGACATTGCGAACGCGATTTTTTTCTGCGTTCTTTCGAGATAAGATGACGGCACGCCGGTTTACATCTGTCATGATTATCCGGAGTTTCTTATAAAATGCGGCTGCTGCAATACCGACTACCCCATACCCACATCCTATATCCAAGACATTACCGGTTTCAGGCAGAACCATAGATTCAATCAAGATACTAGTACCAAGATCAACACGTTTAACGCTAAAAACACTCGAAGCGGTAAGAAACTCGAAAGGTCTGTTTCGCAGCGTTGTTCGTATTATGCCAAATTTGGGTGGCGTTTTAGGTTTTTCGGTATAATAGTGGTCAGGGTTACTAGTCATGTTTGCCGCCGCTGCCGGTTTTCCAGACTTTAGGGTAGGTACCTCTTTCCATTAGAACGCGTTCCAGAGTTGCAACAGTGCCGTGGTTGAGGTTGAGAATTTCTTCGGTGCTAAGTTTAGAGGTTCCTAAAGCTACCGCTTCGCCTTTAAGTGAAAGGATAGCAACAAGAGTGCCTTTACTGATTCCACTTTCAACGCTAAGAACTCCTGGAGCTGATAGGTTTGCACCGTGACAAATAGCATCAACAGCTGAATCTCGAATAGTAATCTTTGGGAGCAACTCCAGCGCTGCTTCCATCGGCTGGATAAACTTGTGTAGTATTGAGGGGTCTTTCTTTTCTTGCCATTCACCAAAGTAAAAAGCCAGATCGTGTAAAGTGGCTTTGGTTGAGCTTTTTTCGGTAAATGGTCCGGCTCTGCTGCGCCGAAGTTCTTGCATATGAGCACCCACACCTAAGATTTCGCCTATGTCAAAGCATAGTTTGCGAATGTAGGTACCACCTTCGCATCCGACGCGGAAAAGCACGTTTCTTCCATCCATCTCAAGAAAGTCATTATAATAGATGCGCCGGGTACGAATCTGCCGCTTAACTGATGAACGTAAAGGGGGACGTTGGTAGATTTCGTCTTCAAATTCTCGCATTACCATGCGTACGCGCTCTTCAGAGACATCACCGTGAAGTTTCATAACTCCAACATATTCTTTGCCGCTGTAAAGTAACGCCTGGACAATTTTTGTAGAATCCTCTAAGGTAACTGGTAAAACGCCAGTGACTTTAGGGTCCAAAGTTCCTCCATGACCAATAACTGAAAGTTTTAGGATTTTCTTAGCCCAGGCTGCAACTTCGTGGCTAGTCGGACCCGCAGGCTTATCAAGATTAATGACACCATTTTTAATGTATTGAACCCCAGGTCTTTCAAGAGGTTTGTGCCCATATTTGGGATCTGTCGTATCCTCGTTTTTGATATGAAGTTCGCGTTTATTTTCCCAAGGGGGAACAGTTCTAGGCATAAATTATTGGTGCTCCTTGAACGTAGAAAAAGAATAACGGGGAAGTATAAGAGTCTAGTTTACTACGAACTCGGTTTTGCTGATTGCGACATCTCTTGTAGTTTACCAGCGGCCTCTAAGACGGAAGTAACTTCTTCGTCAGATGCGCCTCGTTTGAGGTCGAGTTTATCCTGAAGAACCACTATATGGTTTAGGTTGACTCTTTTGCGTTTTACACCAGTAACCTTCTTTGGTCCAGTTACGACTACAAAGCTTTTGTCCATTACGTCTACTATGACGCATTTTTTACCGGTTTCGCGACCAGCTGTTTTCATGCATATTCTGCCAACTTCTATTGCGGGCGTATCTTTAGCCTCCTCTTAAAACAAGATAGTAGAGACCCGCAATAATATTTAAGCATAACATATAATCGCAAAAGAAAATGAGAATTTGATGTTTTATGCCATGAAACGTTTGATAGTTTCATACAATACACTGGTGCCAAATACGAGGTTGTCGATGGATATGCGTTCATCTATGCCGTGTTCGCGGCGCGTCGTTTTTTCGCCATATCGAGTTTCACTACATAACGGATGGAAACCGTATGCAACGCTTCCCATTCTGCGGAAGAATCGGCTGTCAGTGCCACCTGTCATAAGAGTTGGTGTAACTCCACATCCGGGTTCAAAATCGCCTAAAACCCCCCTGATAACATCGTATAGGGGTGTATTTACCGGTGATTCTGAAGGCTCTTGCACTTGAATATTCTCAAACGTGAGTTTATCCAGCCCCACATCCTTAACCAAATCCCTGATTATCACTTGAGCTTCAGTTGTTGATTGACCCGGAAGTATACGAGAATCAAAAACAGCCTCACAATCAGAAGGAATAACATTTTCCTTTATGCCTCCATGAACAATAGTTGCGGATATGGTCATTCTGATTCGAGGACGAATCTCATCAGCTATTGCGGGGGCGAATTTATCTAATTCAGCTAAAATTGCATCACTCGATTCAGGGTTAGCCATTAGACGTGAAAGTGGTTCTTGGAGGGTTGCGTCTTCTTTTATTAACTCCGTCAAAAACTGCTTTACTGTAGGTGCTAACTGAACTTTTCCGCGATATTCACCTAATTTTGTAATGACTTTATTTATACGTAATATAGCGTTGTCTGCAGCATCTGGAACAGAGCCATGACCAGGGATCCCTTTAGCTTTCACACGAAACCACATTAAACCCTTTTCAGCGGTGTTAACTGTGAAAACGCTTTTTGTGCGAGTTAGAAGTGAAGATCCTCCGCCTTCATTTAAAACGTATTCTGCAAAAATCTTTTGAGGATGCTTATGTAGTAAATATTCTGCACCGGCTACTCCTCCTGCTTCTTCATCGGCTGTTGCAGCTAAAATCACGTCACCTTTTAGCTTGATGTTATTGCGTTTTAGAAGCGTAAGTGCCATAACTTCAATGGCGGTCATCCCTTTCATGTCCAGTGTTCCGCGGCCCCAAACAAAACCATCCTTAACAACCCCGCCAAACGGAGGTACACTCCATTCGGATGCATTAGCGGCAACAACATCTAAATGAGAAAGCAGCAACAGACGAGGCTTCTCTCCAGTGCCGTTTAGACGAGTAACAACACATCCTCGAGCAGGTGCCGACTCAAAGATTTCACAATCAAACCCCTCCTTGCTCAGTTTATTAGAAAGAAATTCTGCTGCCTTAGTCTCGTTTCCAGGCGGATTAGTGGTATCTATTCTTACAAGATCGCTAAGCAGAGCTGTAATTTCTGCTTCTATATCCTTGAAAGGATTTACTTTCATCTTTTAGCACCTATTAAATGTAGATGCGCCATGTATAGCTCTTAAGAGTTTCTTGCATTTCGATACAGATTTTGCATAAATTTGGGCAAAAATAGGGAGTAAAATCATTAACCCTACAACGAGGTTTATATACCCTTGTTAAAATGCATAAAGGATAACAAAATTAGAATCGGTGATAAAAATGAAAGAACTAAAACCACTCGATTACCAGCTTCTCTTCGAATTAATGAAGGATTCTCATCGCAGTGATAGACAATTAGCCAAAGCCTTAGGCATATCACAACCAACTGTCACCCGAAGACGAGCTATGCTTGAAGACAACACCATAGAAGGATACACAGTCATTCCAAAATTCGGACAAATAGGATTTGAAATTGCAGCATTCACATTCCTAAAAACAAAACTTAATCACCTAAAAGGTCAAGAAAAGCAAGAAGCCTTCAACAAACTAAAAGAATGGTACGCAAAACAATCCAACGTTATAGGTGTTCTAGACGGACAAGGCATGGGATGGGATGCAATCTGCATATCATTACATGAAAACTTTACAAAATACTCAGAATTCCGTAGAACCCAAGAAACCGAACTATCTGACATTATCACCGAAACCCAAAGCTTCCAAGCAGACCTCAAGCCAGGCGTAACAATAAAACCGTTCCACCTCAAATACTTAGCAAAACCCTAATAAAAAATCAAACACTGCCCTAGAAGGATTAAACCCTTCACCGGCACTTTTGTTTTATTATTAATCATTTTATAAAGAGTAAAATAAGATAAATTTGTTATTTTGAAATTCTAAAAAAGAAAAAAGGGAAAAACGCATTTTTATGTGTATCTATTTAGACTTTAGTCTAGTTGGTAGGCTTCTTCACCGTGTTCGCTTAGGTCTAAGCCGGCGTCTTCTGCTTCGGAACTCACTCTTAAGGGTGAGAAAATGTTCACCAACTTTAGCAACAGGAACGATCCGAAGAATGAGAAGCTAGCGACTACAGCTACTGCAATCAATTGAGCTACTAGCTGATCAGGGTTTCCGAAGAATAGGCCGTTGACGCCTACTTGGATAGCACCTGATGCAAATAGGCCCGTGGCTATTGAACCCCATATACCGCCTACTCCGTGGCATGCAAAGACGTCTAATGTGTCATCGATTCGTGATCTTCCAGCGCGCCAGTTTGCTACTAGATTAGAGAGTACTCCAGCAGCTAAACCTATGATTATAGATGACGTCACACCTACGTATCCAGCACTAGGAGTTATAGCTACTAATCCAACGACTGCCCCGATTGCTATACCTACTGCTGAAGGTTTGCCTTTGATTATCCAGTCCATAAACATCCAACTAACTGCTGCTCCTGCTGCCCCTAAGTTTGTAGTGACTATTGCTAACACGGCAAGGTCGTTTGCTGCTAGAGCGCTGCCTGCGTTAAATCCGAACCAACCGAACCAGAGCAGAGCTGCACCTAATATTACATAGGGGATGTTAGTTGGCTTGAATTCTGGTGTTTTGTCTTTTGCATCAACAGCTTTCATGTGGTTTTTCCAGGGTATAGCACATCCTTTACGTCTACCTACTATTAATGCAGCAGCTAAAGCGGAGAGTCCTGCTGAAATGTGAACTACTATACCGCCTGCGAAGTCTATTGCACCCAATCCCCGTAACCATCCGTCAGGGTTCCAAACCCAGTGGGCAATTGGCATGTAGATTAGAGTTGACCAGAGTGTTACGAAAATTAGCAGAGAGCGGAACCTGACTCTTTCAGCACAAGCACCGATTATTAGTGCTGGTGTGATAGCAGCGAATTTTAGCTGGAAAGCAAAAAATAGCAATTCAGGAATGGTACCAGCGAGAAGTGGATTTATTGTATGTATACTAAGGTTGTTTAAACCAGCTAGCGATAGATCGCCTATAACGCCACCTATACTTGGTCCAAAAACTAGACTGTAACCCCATAAAGCCCAAATTATACTGATAACAGCGAAAATTGCTACACATTGAACTATTGTTGAAACTAGGTTTTTCTTTCGGACTAAACCCCCATAGAAGAAGCCTAATGCGGGAGTCATTAGCATGACTAGAGCTGTTGAGGCTATTACCCACGCAACGTCTCCTGAATTCGATGTTGCTACTACACTCATTTCATTTTCCTCTCAGTTATTTGATTTTGCAGATATGTTCTAGTAATTATATGGACTTTCACAAACTTAAATATAAGATTATTCACATTGAAACATTGTTTTCGTATATATCTATCTATGTGTCTGAAAATCTGAATTAAAACTGAGCTTCTGTCCAAAATTCTACTCGTAACTTGACTCATCAATACAAGATTGTCTAAAAAACAGAAGGCGGTAAAAACGCAAATTGGAAGAAAATGTTTGTATTTGAAGTGTATCAGCTGATAATTATGATTCTGAGGCGTACCTCCATTGTTGCTTTTTTATGGTTTTTGTTAAGTACGACGCGAACACTGAACAGATAAGCGCAACACCAACAAGGATTCCTGCCCACATGAAGACATCTGGCTTTAGCAAAGAATAGAGCAGGGCATCTAAAGCGACAAACGGTAGCAGAAATGAAGAAGCATAAAGAACCGAGGCGTTAATGTGAGTAATTCGTTTCATTATCCGTCGAAATGTTTTTCCTTTCTTCTTTTCTTCCTCTATTATCTCTTTGAAGTTTCTGCCTTTTTTCACGCGCATTTTTTCTTCAGACATATCATATCACCCTTTTCATAAAAGGCATGCTCAGTTCTAAATTGGTGGTCATGTTATCTCACCCAGAAGAGCCAAATCAACACGTTCGCTGTTGCTACAGCTACAAGTGACAACGGGAGACCTATCTTGATGTATTCTTTAGTGCTTACTAGACAGTTGTGTTTTTCAAGTAGACCACATGCAAATACGTTTGTGGCTGCTCCCATAGGAAGTATGTTGCTTCCACTTCCTGTACCTATCAATGTACCGAAGAGCAAAGGCCAAGCACTCATGTTTGCTAATTGAGCTAATTGCTGCCCTACAGGAATCATTAGTACAGCATAAGCTGATGAATCTATAAAGGTAGATAAACCAACTGACATCCAAGTTAATAATACGAGCAAAAGTGATGGGGCTAGCTGGCTCCGCTGCTTACTAGCAATTGTGAAGTTCAGTTAGAGATTCCTGAAGTAGTTAGTGTATATATCACCCCGAAAATTCCTGCTAGGAAGATAAATGAGTTCCAGTCGAACTCTTTAATCATTTTTTTGGCGCTCTTTCCACCAATTATTAAAGCTATCAAGCCAACCCCTATACCTACAGCCGCCTATGCTTAATCCGATCTCGGGGGCAATAGCTAACACCACTACGCCAATTATGAACAAGTACAGTAGGTAATTTTGCCACTTTGATAGATTCAGAATCAATTACAATTTTTTTGTTCATGTCGCGGAATATGATTAGCAGCGTAAGTAATGCTGCAACTACACCAACAATAGTAATTGCTCCAAGCCCAAGGCTACCTTGGAACCAGTAGAAATCTAATGGACGCATTCCCGTCTGGATCGCTAATATTAGCGCAGGTGGGTCGGCAATCATCGTAGTTGTAGTAACTATGTTTGAACATACTGCTACTGAGACTATGTAGCGAAATAAGGGAGAACCTAATTTTCTGGCCATTTGCATTGCTACAGGGGCCATCAGGAATAGCACTGCAACGTTTGCCATGAATGCTGACAGAAATGCTGCGAGAGCACATAAAGATAAAAGGGCATATTTTTCAGTTTTTATGTGAGTAAGAATTTTGTTTGCTATTAGTTCGGGCATTTTACTTTCAGAGAAAATGAAAGGAGACCATCATAAATCCCCAAATGACCGCCAATACATCCCATTGTATTGCCTTGAAGAAAACATCGCTCATACTCACAACCCCTAGAAGAATCATAGCTACTAAAGCACCGACTGAGACGAAAGCAAGTTTTACTTTTCGACTCAGAGCCAAGGCATAACAAGCAACGAATACTGGAAGGATTAGGATTTGTGAGTCTGTGAACAGCTCAATCTACCTCGTGATATTCCGCCAACATGAACTAACTAGGATATAAGCCTATTTGTCATAAGTACAGCTTTTTAATTAAAATATGGATGAATTTACACTAAATATAGCAAATTATTAGATATATGTGCGGTTAAAAGTATAATAAACAAGACATTTGTTCCAAGAGAAAACAGCGTCAAAATCTCCAAATCAAAAATAAAATAGAAAGAAAAGAGAACAGATTTTTGAGTCTGCCCAGATTTATTTGTTTTGTTCAACGAGGACTTCTTCGAGTGCTTTTTCTTCTTCAGCAGTCATCTTCATTACGCGTTCGGGGTATGCATCGTATCCGTGTTCACTAATGTCTAAGCCTGCGAGTTCATCTTTAGCTGGAGCACGCAATCCAACGGTATATTTGATGAAACCGAAGATTACAAGACCCATGCCAAAGGCGAACACTCCAACTGTAACCATAGTTATTAGCTGTGCAATCAACTGTCCTCCTGCTTCAGCACCGAATATCAGCACACCTTTTACGCCTGCATAGGTTCCATCTGCGAATAACCCTACTGATAGTACACCGAATAACCCACCTAAGCCGTGTATACCGAAAGCTCCCACTGCATCATCAATTTTCAGCTTGCGTTCTACGAAGTAGTTGCCATATATTGCTAATGGGCCTGCGATTAATCCGATTATTATTGATGCCCAAGGTGCTATGTACGCACAAGGTGCCGTGACGGCTACTAGACCAGCTAAAGCACCGGTACAAATGGCGACGATGTCTGGTCCTTTGAAGTTCTTTTTGTCTAAGTAGGTTATTATGACTGCGATGACAGCACCTGCACCACCAGCCAAGTAAGTGTTAACCGCAACTAATGCAGTTTGGAAGTCAGCCGTACCAAGTGTACTACCAGGGTTGAAACCGAACCAACCAAGGAATAGAATCATTGTGCCCGCTACTACATAGGGGATGTTGGTGTACGAGAAGGTTTTTGGTTTGCCATCTTTGCCGAATTTGCCGATTCTTGGACCCAGTAAGTATGCTCCTGCTAATCCGGTGAAGCCACCTAAGGCGTGCACTACACTTGATCCGGCAAAGTCTCTTGCACCGACTCCGAAGGGTAAAGTTGCTAACCAACCACCACCCCAGATCCAGTGGCCGTAAATTGGATAGATGAATATGTTAATCAGTACAGTGTACATTAGGTAGGCTTGGAATTTCATGCGTTCTGCGACCATTCCGGCTACGATAGTAACTGTTGTTGCTGCGAAGACTGCTTGGAAGAAGAAGTATACATATGTCAGGTAGTTTGTACCTGCTCCGCTTAATCCAAAGCCGCCCCAGCCAATTAAGGAGTTGCCTCCTGACAGGCCAGGAACAGTTGTGTAAATTACGCCGCCAGTAGCAGCGTCAATGCTAGTTGGGAAAGCTGCTCCGGATCCTCCGAACATTAGTCCGAATCCGATTAATGCGAACACGACCACTCCAATGCTGAAGTCAATGTAACTTTTTGCCCAGTAGTTGACTTGGTTTTTGCTTCTAAGTAGACCTGCGCCTAAATATGCAAACCCCAGCTGCATGAACCAGACTAATGCACCCATAGCAAGAGTCCAAGCCATGTTAACTGCGGTGATTGCTACAGTTGTTGGGTCTATTGGTTGTGCGAATGCTCTGCCAACGCTCATAGCCATACAAGTTGCGAGAATGCCAGCGAGTATGTAGTATTTCTTTTGCATAAATATGGAAGAATGCTTCGTGACCGCTTTCTCAACCAGACCAGTTGTCTTGTTAAAGATTCTTCGCGTTTTCATATGTCAATTCACCAATATTTCTAATTTGGACAAACATCGAACGATATAAACGTATCTATTATTTGTTCAGTTTATTCAAGAAAAACTGCATGCTTGAGCATAAAATATTTGCAATTATTGACAAACATACGATATGATGCAAAATATTGCGCCAACTGAATAAAGTAATCATGAAACCTGTAGACTAAAAAACAGAAAATAAAAAACAAACACCTAATAGGCTAATTTAGCGTGAGAATAGTTATATTAAACCAATGCGGTAGGAAAAGTATGTACTCCCAATCAGCTCTCAGCAAACTTCAAGCAATCCTTCTTATCGACATAATTATTGTTGCCGCTGCCGCAGGAGGTTTTATTTATCTTCAATCGCTTCCTTCAACTCCTCTAGACCCTGCAGCTATTCAACTAACAGACTTAAGTATTAATCCCTCACAAGCCGCAATCGGTGAAAGCATAAAGATTAATTTTAATGCGACAAACTTGGGAGTCGAAAAAGGATCTTATGTAGCAAACTTGACAGTAGATGATACCCTGATTCTATCGCAAACCATTGTGTTGTCGGGTGAAGAAACAAAAGTAGTCGAATTCGTCATAACTAACTCAGTAGAGGGAACCCATACCGCCAAAGTTGGCAATTTAGAAGAAACATTTACGGTTTTAAGCAAATTTACTTTGTCCGATTTAGCTATTAACCGAACACAAGCTAGCATAGGGGAACCTATTGGGATTTCTGTAAAAGTCACCAATCGGCTAGAGCAAAACGAGCAATATTCAGTAACACTTAGCGTCAATGGGGCAACAACGCAGACTAAGACTGGCCAAGTAAGCGGAGGAGAAACTGTAACTGTATTGTTTGAAGTTAGTGAGCAAAACGAGGGAACTTATTCGGTTAAAATTGGGAATTTAGATGGAACCTTCCAAATCATGCCTGCAGCCCCACCGGCTAAACCTGCAGTATTTGAAGTAAATAATTTGATAATTGATCCCCAAGTTACGCAATCAAATATTCCTGCCCAAATCTCAGTTAACGTAACTAACATTGGAGAATTAACAGGAAGTTATGCAGTAGAACTCAAAGTAAAAGATGTTTTGAAAGAAACTAAGACTGCCCAGTTATCAGGTGGAGAAAGCACTACCGTACAATTCACTGTAACTGAAGCTGCAATTGGAACTTACTCAATAAAAATCGGCAGTCTAACAGGCGAATTAAGCGTCCAAGGGCCTTCTACAGTACAATTAGACAACATGTTTGTCAAACCCTACGAGGTTTGGGTCGGAGATACAATAGCAGTTACTGTGAAAACAAGTAATCCAGGCTCAGAAACCAGCAGCATATCGCTAAAACTTGTTGTGGATAATGTAACTAAGGAAACGAAGACTGTGACATTAGCTGCAGGAGCTAAACAAGATGTAGTATTTACCACCAAAGCAGAAACAGAAGGATCACACAATGTTGCAGTTAACACCCTGACGTACGGGGGATACAAAGTTGTAAAAAATGGGTACCACACACTTAGCGTTTCAACCTCTCCGGCTACAGGTGTTAAGTTCAAATTAAATGGTGTGGAACACGCAACTTTCTACTCAGAGCTCTTACCTGTAGGGCAAAGCTACACAGTAGATATGCCCTTGACAGATCCTCAAGGCAGATTTACATTCCAAAAATGGGACGATGAATCAACAATACCGTCCAAAACCATAACTTTAACCACACAAATCACAGTAACAGCATCTTTTACGGGAGGAAGTTCATGCCCCTCACTCTATATGTGGAATGGAACTAACTACGTTTACGTTGGCGATGTATCTAACCATGGTTGGCTAGGATACATCAACTACAAAGACTCAACAAAAGGCGAAGAAGTACCATTCACCTTCTACAAAAACAACCCCTGGGACTACATACCACTAGACAACACCCAACTACAACAAACAAACGGCAACTACAACCTAAGCCTAATCCAAAGATGGAACGAAATCTTCTACCTAGACCGCGCATACATGATAGCAGTAGACCACCCAGCAGACGTCAACGTCTACTCAACCATGGTCGAACAATATCTCGACCCCGACTACATGGGACAAATCTATACCGTAAGCAAAAACCAACAGACACCCATTTCTGCAGTAAACGAAAAAGGCGAAAACGTATTACCCCAAATCTCTAAGATAGACGACGCATTCACTAACGGCACGCACGGAATTCAAAGCCCCTCATGGGATAACATAACTTGGAGTAGAATAACCCTGAATTTAGGTGATTTATCTGATGCTAAGCAGATTAAGCTTGTAATTAGATCTGTAGTTGATTGGGGTTCTGCGGATGATTATGGCAATTGGCTGGGTTACTTCTATGATCCAACTGTACCTGATGGTGTTGAAGTTACACCCCCACCCTACATGGAAGTCAAAGACGCAAACGGCAACTGGACCAAAATAGACTGGAGCAGACAAATACCCCTACCATCCGATAGCGCACCAAGAACATTCGTAGTCGATCTAACAGGACTATTCCCCACCAACAACTACTCCCTAAGAATCAGCAACTTCTGGAACGTCACCTTCGACTACATCGCCATAGACACCTCACCCCAACAAAACATAACCATACAAACAATCAACCCACAAGCCAACCTCTACCAATCCTTCGAAGCCGGCTCAGCCGCAGCCACAGGCAACTTCACCCGATACGGCAATGTTACAGAACTTCTATTGACAACTGATGATATGTTTGTAATCGGCAGACAAGGCGACGCAATCTCACTCCAATTCAGCACAGCCAATCTCCCAGCCCCGCACAAGGCATGATCCGCGACTACTTCTTCTTCGAATCATGCTGGTTCAAAGACGAAAACGGAAACTGGGGCTTCGGATTCGACTTCACCGTAGATCCCCTACCATTCGACACAATGAGTGGATTCCCATACCCACCAAACGAATACTATCACAACGACACCGCACACCAAAACTACCTACAGAACTGGAACACCCGCATCATATTACCTTCCGCTAGGCCTAAAACAGCCAAGCTGGAACGCAACGTCGTTTTCAGCAATCTCAACCTTTCCTTTTTAACATCATAGTGATTTTTATGAGCACTAAATTTGGCGCGTTCACTTTGCTCTATTCGAAGAAGCTATGCCCACTGGAAAAATGGTTAAGAATAAAAGGACCAAAAAAATCTTCGAATATAAAAACTATTCAAAACCAGTAATAGTCAAAAATTAAGCTACAAACCAATAAGATGCATATTTTCTACTCTCTATTTCGCCACTTTATAAGCGTACGTAATATTTATTTAACCAATAAAGTGGTATCAAAGACATGGATTCCCGATCAGCCCTTACAAAACTTAAAACAATTTTACTCATTGATATTATAATTGTTGCGGCGGCAGCAGGAGGATTCATCTACCTTCAATCGCTCCCCGCTGAACCTATAAATCCCGCAAATATCCAACTAACCGATCTAACATAACCCCAACGCAAGTACAGTTGACCAAACCATAACTATCACCCTTAACGCAACGAACCTAGGGAACGAAAAAGGGTTATATAATGCTAATTTAACAATTAGATGGGGCTTCTGAGCAAAACCGAACAGTCCAATTATCAGGAGGCGAAACCAAATCAATTGAATTTGTCATAAATTCTGCCTGCTGAAGGCACACATACTGTTAAAGATAGGTAATTTGGAGGGTACCTTTATTGTTCAAAACAAATTCGCCTTATCGGATTTAGTTATTAATCGAACCCAAGCAGGCATAGGTGAACCCATTGGAATCTCGGTAAAAATAACTAACCGCGTAAGCAAAATGAAGAATATTCTGTAACATTAACAATTAATGGGGACGTGGCTGAAACTAAAACAGGCGCTTGATGGCGGTAGTAAGCTGTAGTCTCTTATTTGAAGTGTAAAGCAGGCTGAAGGCACATATGCATTCACCATTGGCAGTCTTAATGGAACATTCAAAGTTCTTCCAGCGGCACCTCCAGCTAAACCTGCAGCATTTGAAGTAAATAATTTAGTTATTGATCCTCAAGTTACTGAACCAAATAATCCGGTCCAGATTTCGGTTAATGTTACTAATATGGGAGAGTTAAGCGGAAGCTACAACTTTAGAACTCAAAGTCAAAAATACTATAGCGGAAACAAAAACACTTCAGCTATCAGGAGGAGAAAGCACAACCGCACAATTTTCAGTAACTAAAGCAGAAAAGGGCACTTACTCTGTGGCAATAGGGAATTTAACAGGTGAATTTAGTGTCCAAGGACCTTCAACAATACGCTTGAATAACATGTTTGTTAAGCCATATGAAATATGGGTGGGTGAAACTACATCAGTCACTGTGAAAACAAGCAATTCAGGATCAGAGACAAGCAGTCTTTCACTAAAACTTGTAGTTGATGGAGTTGTCAAAGAAACAAAAACAGTAACTCTTGCAGCGGGTGGAACACAAGATGTGGTATTCACACACTAGTTGCAGAAACCGAAGGAAGCCATAACGTCGCCGTAAACACTCTCACCTATGGAGGATATAAAGTAGTCAAAACTGGATATCACACATTAAGCATTTCAACACCTTGGTCTGGCGTCAAATTCAAATTAGACGGTGTCGAACATCAAACATTCTACTCAGAGCTTTTATCCGTAGGAAAAAGCTACACCATAGAAATGCCTATAACAGACCCAGAAGGCAGATTTACTTTCAGAATTGGGAAGACGGATCTACAAATCCGACTAAGATAATAACTTTGACCCAGCAGACCTCGGTTACAGCTTCTTACTCAGGTGGAAGTTCATGCCCCTCACTCTACATGTGGAATGGAACAACTATGTCTACGTTGGTGATGTATCCAACCACGGTTGGCTAGGATACATCAACTACAAAGACTCCACAAAAGGCGAAGAAGTACCCTTCACATTCTACAAAAACAACCCCTGGGACTACATACCCCTAGACAACACCCAACTCCAAGAAACCAACGGCAACTTTAACCTAAGCCTTATCCAAAGATGGAACGAAATCTTCTACATAGACCGCGCATACATGGTAGCAGTAGACCACCCAGCAGACGTCAACGTCTACTCAACCATGGTCGAAGAGTATCTCAACCCCAACTACATGGGACAAATCTACACCGTAAGCAAAAACCCGCAAACACCCATCTCCGCCGTCAACGAAAAAGGCGAAAACGTATTACCCCAAATCTCCAAAATAGACGACGTATTCACCAACGGCACACACGGAATCCAAAGCCCCTCATGGGATAACATCACCTGGAACAGAATAACCCTGAATTTAGGTAATCTATCCGATGCTGAGCAGATTAAGCTTGTAATTCGATCTGTAGTTGATTGGGGTTCTGCGGATGACTATGGCAATTGGCTGGGCTACTTCTACGACCCAACCGTACCTGACGGTACAGAAGTCACACCCCCACCCTACATGGAAGTCAAAGACACAAACGGCAACTGGGTCAAAATAGATTGGAGTAGACAGATTCCTTTACCATCGGATAGTGCACCAAGAACATTCGTGGTTGATTTAACAGGCCTATTCCCCACCAACGACTACGCCCTAAGAATCAACAACTTCTGGAACGTAACCTTCGACTACATCGCCATAGACACCTCACCCCAACAAAACATAACCATACAAACAATCGAACCCCAAGCCAACCTCTACAAATCCTTCGAAGCTGGCTCAGCCGCAGCCACAGGCAACTTCACCCGATACGGCAACGTCACAGAGCTTCTATTGACAACTGATGATATGTTCGTAATCGGCAGACAAGGCGACGCAATCTCACTCCAATTCAACACAGCCAACCTCTCCAGCCCCGCACGAAGGCATGATCCGCGACTACTTCTTCTTCGAATCATGCTGGTTCAAAGACGAAAACGGAAACTGGGGCTTCGGATTCGACTTCACCGTAGATCCTTTACCATTTAGCACTATGAGTAGCTTCCCCTACCCAACTACGGAAACCTACTAAACGATATCTGCCTACCAAAACTACCTACAAAACTGGAATACCCGAGTAATCAACTCTAGCATCAACTGAACAAAGCATGACAAGTCAGAGTGGACCTGTTTTTTTCTGTTCCGCTGGCAGTTTTCTGTGCATCAACGGCAGTTTATGTAAGCTTTAAATTTGGTGCATTCGCTTCCTTTCATTTGAAGAGAGGCAAGAGAAATAGAAATGTCGTTTGTGCCGAGCCTTGCGAATCCGTATCTTGAGGCTTTAGTTAGTGGCTTTGCATTTGGGGCAGTAGTATGCACTTCAAGTTGTCTGCCTTACATTGCTAGCTATATAGCGGGCATAAACGCAGGATTCCGCAAAGGAGTCCTAGTTACCCTAATTTTTAACTTAGGACGCGTAGCCGCTTACACTCTCATCGGCGCTGCTATAGGTTTATTCAAACTCGTCATCAGCGATTCTCTTTTAATTTCATTTCAGCAATATTCTGGACCAGCATTCGGCATTATAAGCATAACCATGGGTGTGTATTTGCTGCTTAAGAGCCGAAAAAGTCATAGCTGCAATATAGATGGAACTAAAGCTGTAAACGAGAAAAAGTTTCTAGGCAGGTTCGACTTCGGCGCATTTACTCTTGGATTTTCTCGGGGTTTAATCATTTGCACGCCTCTGATGTGGATTTTAGCTACCTCAATACCTTTTGCGTCGCCCATCGACAGTGTTGCATTAGCGCTTTTATTCGGAATAGGTACTTCGTTATCACCGATTCTTCTGTTCGGTGGAGCCACAGGTTGGCTTCTAAGTAAGGCACCGCTTTTCCGCAAGTGGATATCCATCGGCGGAGCTGCTCTACTGATAATTCTGGGCGCAATCACGTTATTTAGCGCAATAATTATTTAACTGGGACCTGCATTTAGCTGGATACTGTAATGTCAAATATTGTGGCGGATATGCTTGCTCTAACTATAGCAATAGGGTTATCGTTAGCAGGAATACTAATAATTCAAATCTGGAAGAAAAACCGCACGCGAAAAGTTAGTTTCTTGCGGCTATTTATCCAAGTGGTTTCGCTGGTGGGCATTTTTATCTCGTTCACAATGTCTTTGTGGTTATCATTCTTTTTCGTAGTAATTTTTGTGGCAACAGCGTTCGCGGGCAGGTTCTTCTGCGGCTGGATATGCCCCTACGGATTATACATGGACCTGATTGCATTGCTGAGGCAAAAACTCGGTGTACGTTACCGAAATTTATCAGAAAAACTCAACATCTATCTCCATAAACTCCGATATATTCTCGCTGCAGTGATTTTAGTTTCTCCGCTTTTTCTAGGCGCGTTAGATTTTACGCCACAATCAGGCATTTACGCGTTGTTTTTACGCGGACCTTTTAGGTCTTTAGGATTGTTGTTATCTCCGTTGGAACCTTTAATTGTTCCCTGGACGGGTACTGCGGGATCGAGCTTAATCGCCCCATTAGGCTTTATCGAATGGGGAATAAGTTATCCTTACGCTCGAGATATAATGACCGTCGTCAACGAACCTACAACCGCATTAATCTTTGTTTACATAGTCATTGCGCTAACCCTAGCAAGCACGTTTTTCTTTAGGCGTTTTTGGTGTCGCTTTTGCCCCACCGCAATCTCAATAGGTGCTCTTAATAGATTCATAGCCTTCAAAGCGCTACCCCTGCTTCATATAAACAAGGTTGAAGAGAAATGTACCAAATGCGGTATCTGCAAACGCGTCTGCCCCGTACAGGTTACCGAAGTCTATGAGGAAAAAGGCGGCGACATAAAGACATCGATGTGCCTCAATTGTATGCGATGCGTCGAAATGTGCCCATATGAAGATTGCCTAAAAGTAAACTTTGCCGGAAAAACCCTATTCAAATCCAGAAATTGGTTAGAACCATCAAAACTAAATGAGGAAAAAACTAAATGAAAAGCCAAACAGCAGAAAAAAAGTACATGCCTGATATTCCTCAAAAAGAAATTGAGGAACATAAAAACTCAGCCCAAGTCATGTCCCTAAAAGTTATTGCAGATAACATTGCACGTATGAAGAAAACCTCACCTAACAGACCGGAAGGTATGAAGTATTTTGATGAGATATCGAACTTTTTCGGTCAACGCCAAAAGGAAATTGCTGCGGAGAAAGCTAAGGGCAAAAAAGTCATTGGATACTTTTGCATATTCACCCCCATTGAGCTAATTTTGGCGGCTGATGCCATCCCAGTACGCGTTAACTCTGGTTGGTATGATACTTCAAAAGTTGGAGACCGCGTGGTCCCAGTTGAAGTTTGCCCAGTTATCCGTTCAACAATAGGCGCAAGCATGGTTAGCTTGTCACCGTATTTGGAGCAAAGTGATGCAATAATTAGCAGTCTGACCTGCGATGGTATGACTAAACTTAGCGAAATCATGAGCGATAAAAAACCCGTTTGGCAAATGTCACCTCCACGCGTAAAAGATTCAGCACATTCACTTGAGCTCTGGCGTGAAGAAATGAATCTCATGAAAAAGAAAATTGAGGAGTTCACAGGTAATAAAATCACCTCTAAGAAACTCAAAGAAGCTGTAGAAACCATGCAGCGAGCTAGCAAAGCGTTCCGTCGGCTTCAAGATCTAAGAAAAGGCGACCCAGTCATAATGGGAAGAGATGCGATGCTGGTCAATCAAGCATGCATGTGGGATGACATTAAACGGTGGACAGAAAAAACTGAAGCACTTTGTGATGAATTAGAAAAACTTATTCAAGAGAAGAAATGGGTATGCCCACCTGATACTCCAAGAGTCATAATCACAGGAACCCCCATGTTCTGGCCAGATAACTGGAAACTACCCACCTTAATCGAAGAGGCTACACCTCAAGGTGTACTTGTAGCAGATGAACTCTGCTCCAGTGACAGACTCCTATATGATCCTGTGGGCATAGACGAATGGACAATGGAAGACATGATGAATGGCATCTCAGAGAGATATCTCATGGCCTCCACCTGCCCATGCTTTACCTCAAAAGATGGCAACGAAGACCGAATCAACTGGCTAACAAACAAAATCAAAGATTACAAAGCAAACGGCGTTATCTACTATGTAGTTCGCGGCTGCATGCTCTATGCTATGGAATATTCAAGAGTCAAAAAAGCACTTGACAAAATAGGCATTCCAGTCTATTATTTAGACACTGAGTATACACGTGAAGATGTAGGACAAATGAAGACCCGAGTGGAAGCATTCCTTGAAATGTTAACCGCCAGAGTTGACTTCTAAATCAAAAGGTGAAAAACATGATAACTGCCGGCATAGACATGGGAATTCAAACCGTAAAAATCGTTCTTCTCAAAGACGGAGTTGTAGTAGCTCGCACCAAAACCTTCTCAGGTTTTGAGCCAACCAAAACCGCTGAACAAGCCTTTGCAGAAGCACTCAAAATCGCAGGTGCCTCCAAAGCGGAGGTCAGCATGGTTTTAGCTACAGGCTCAGGCATGGAAATGGCACCTTACTCCAATGGAACAGTAAGCATGATGGGCGCAGACGCAAAAGCAGGCGTACAACTTTTTCCCTCAGCTAGAACTATAGTTGATATTGGTGCAGAAGAAGCTAGAGCCGTAAAATGCGATGAACGCGGAATCATGGTAGATTTCGTAGTTAACGAACGATGCGCTGCTGGCGCAGGCACATTCATCGAAGCCATGGCAAGAGCCCTAGAAGTCAAACTGGAAGACATGGGCCCTCTCTCACTTAAAGCAGAACGCGCAAGCCCAATCAACGCAAGCTGCGTCATATTCGGCGAATCAGACGTAGTAACACTAATTCATCGCCAAGAATCAAAACCCGAAATCGCCCGAGCCGTATTTGATGCAATGGCTGATCGTGTCTCCTCCATGGTGCACAGACTCGGAATAAACCCTGACGTTGTACTAGTAGGTGGCGTAGCTAAAGACGTAGGCTTTGTAGAGTCTTTAAAAAGAAAACTTGGAATTGACCTGTTAATCCCCGAATATCCAGAATATACAGGAGCATATGGTGCAGCACTTACAGCAGCAAACCGAGTAAAGGGTGCACAAAAATGAGTGAAACAAAAGATACCGTAGAATACTGGCGTTGGCAAGAATATCAAAGAATAGTGCATGACAAGAAATGGAAAAAAGGTGACCTGATCACAGTAGGTGTTGATGTTGGATCAGTTGGCTCCAAAGCCGCGATCATGATTAATGGAGAAATGTATGCGTGGGCAATTATCCGCACAGGCGCAAATAGTCCTGACAGTGCTAGACGAGTTTTAGAATGGGCAATGAAGGGAACTGGACTTAGCCAAAGCGATATTAAATATACTGTTGGTACAGGGTATGGCAGAGTCAACGTGCCTATGGCTAACAAAGCCATTACAGAAATTGCATGCCACGCAAAAGGCGCCAACTATATCTGGGGATCATCCGTTCGAACGATATTAGATGTAGGTGGACAAGATATCAAAGCTATCCACTGCGACGAAACAGGCAGAGTAACCTCATTTTTAATGAATGACAAATGTGCGGCAGGTACTGGCAGGGGAATGGAAGTCTTCGCCGACTTGCTAAAAATTCCGATAGAGGAAATCGGTGAAGTCTCTATGAAAATTGACGAAGAACCGCCCCCAGTTAGCTGTACTTGTGTAGCCTTTGCGAAAACCGAAGCGGTAGGTTTGTTACGTAGAGGTTGGACTAGAGAAAAAGTTTTAGCCGCCTATACACGCGCCATGGCAATTAGGATGGCAAATCTCATTAATCGTGTGGGTCTTGAAAGAGAAGTTGTAATCACAGGTGGACAATCAAAGAATATAGGCATAGTAAGAAGAGTAGAAAACATACTCGGGGTCAAGACGCTTCCATCACCTAATTGGCGCGAAGACGGCTTAGACCCAACAGTAGCAGGCGCAGCAGGTGCAGCACTTTTAGGAAAAGCCCTTTACTTAAAAGCACAAGGTAACTGAGGCATAAACCGTGATTATGCATTACGGGTATTGCGACGGATCAGGCGAATACTACATAGTCATAGACACCGACAAATGCAACGGCTGCTCAAAATGCGTGCAACAGTGCCCACAAAAAGCCCTAGAAATAATCACGGAAATGATAGATTTAGACGACAAAACCATAGCTGCTGTTTCAGAACAACATCGTAAAAAAATCAAATATACCTGCACACAATGCAAACCGGAAGAACCCAAAACCCCTTGCATCATAGCTTGTCCAGAAGGCGCCATTAGAATTATCTGGAAACCGCTTTAGAAGTTTCCAGTATTTTTCTTGTATTTGCACGTAAAGCTTGTTATTCTCTGAATGTTGGTATCCTAACTAGGTGCACAGTTACAGCTATTGCGATTATGAATAATAGTACTTGGACGTGAGCCATGTGTATCAAGAAGGCAGATATGCATATGGTTATCCAGAGTGTTGATATAGAGAAGATTTTTCCTTTTGCGGATATTCCTTTACCTTCGTGATAGTTGCGTATGTAGCTTCCAAACCAGCGGTTATTGAGCAGCCATTGATGCATCCGCTCAGAACCCCGCAGATAACAGGCAGCTGCTAGGAGAAGAAAAGGCGTAGTAGGCAAAACAGGTAAAACAATACCTATTGCACCTAATCCTAAGAATATAGTTCCTGCAACTACGAATAATCCATTCATAAGACGATGTTTTCTGCTCACTGCAGATTGATTCATGTTCAGAGACAATAGCTTCAAAGTTGATTAATTTTCCTATAAGAAAATCTCTACTATTCAATTATCTCAGAAATCGACTATTAGCTCCAACGCTTTAGAAATTCCTCCGCTTCCAATTTTAGTTTTATTCTTGAGCTATTTGCATGGCGTTTTACGAACGAGAACACTTTTGCTTTTTCTTTATCTCCCATTTGGCTAAAAAACATGTTAAAAGAGCGGATTGCAGCTTCGGCTATGACTCTTTTGCATTCATCAGTTAGATGCGGAGTAGTAGAAATATCCTCAACCTTTAGAATTTCATTTGCAATTTGGGGTATAAGATACGGTTTTGCTAAAGCGATCTTTCCAGAATTACCTACCGTGTTAACTACGGTGACCAAGTACTCATTATTAAGAAAACTATAGTATTTGTTGAAAATAGCATCGAATTTTTTATCTTTGTCAACAACACAAAGGTTCGCAATAACGGCCAGTGCATTCCATACCAGGATTCGGTATTTGCTATCTAGTAGGGAAACAAATTCATCCATGTAATCATATAATTCTTTAGGGTAATTCTCACTCAAGTCAATAAGGGCTTTTCCACATCCGTATCTGATTATGGCTTTTGAAGAAGAAACTCCCTTGATCACTTGGGGAAGTAAACTAAAGTTATCTACAACAGCATCGTAAAGGTCGATCTTGGAGATTGATTTGCTGGCAAGTTTCTGCAATAACTCAGATTCCAAAATCCTCACCTACAACAGAGCAATCATCTTGTCCCAAATAAAAGCTTTAAACCTCCAATTTGCCTTATATTTTAAAGCCGATGATTAGCCAATTAGTTGATAGAATTTAAATAACAAGGTTGCTGAAAAGCCGTGAATATTGCAGATTGGGTTCGTTATAATCATGCAGTTCGTGAGCTTTATTTTAAATCTTTAGCCAAATTACCCTGGGTGGAAATTGTAAAATCAAGAGGGATAAGTTTTGATTCGATTAGGAACGTCTTTATTCATCTGACTCTTGTTGAAGACCGATGGATTAACTATACAATTCCAGGCCGGTTCGAAGAGTGGGTTGATCCAAATTTTAACGATTATACTAATTTTAACCAATTACAGAGTTACATGATCGTTATTAAGAATAGTACAGAAAAGTTCTTGGAAAACCTAACACCTGAATCATTAAGAAGGTACATCGTTATTCCATGGGGTGACAAACCAGACTCAAATATCAGTATCGAAACCGCATTGAGCCATATGGTTATGGAAGACCTTATCCATTATGGGGAATTGTCCGCGGCACTTTGGCAGATGGATAGAGAAGCACCATATCTAGCGTTTTGGCGATACATGTATAATAAAGAGCATTTAACTCCTTGAAATCTTATTTTGAGATTTTTCAATTTGACTTTTTGGCGAGTAATACTTGATTAGATCATTTATTGACCAAGGTAAACAGTCTTGCGCTTTGAAACCCAAGAGATTAGCCCACTTATGGATTACTACAAGGTTATCAGCTTCAATCTCCATGAATTCAGGAATGTAGTTATGCTGACCTATATAATGATCAATGTCAAAATGTACAGTCTCCAGCTTGTAACTTACTCTATGCTTTTCTGTACTTCCCGTTACAGATAAACCAAGGTCCTCAAGAATTTTCTTCATCTCCGACAAATTCGAGACCTCAACTGAGGATTCTTCGGCAATTTTGGCACCTTGCTTGTCAAGAACCTTCTTGAACGTAAGCACGGCTAGCTCGCCTTCTTTTCTCAGTCGCATTACACTATGTGATTTAGCAATAGAGCCATCTTTGAAGTCATAAAAATACGCGAAAACTTCGTCATCAAAAACCTTTTTAGCACCTAATCTCTGCAGGGATTCCTCAACCTTCTGCCTATTTATGTTTAGAATCTTGACCTCAATTTCTTTCATAAAGTCTAACAAAATTAATCTTAGCTTAAAAGCATATTCACCGATTGCCAAATGGAGAATTCGAGCTAGGTGCAACAAAAAGTGTGACATGGGGAGTTTTCTGCAAAACTTTATTATTGAATTTGTCATTCTTTGGCTGAGAGAAAGGTGCATAATGTGAAATTTGGCGCTTATACCCTTGAACCGAAAAAAGCTGAAGGCTTTGATCTTCATCTTTTAAGAGTAAAAACCGAATTAGGCATAAGAATCCCTCCTCAACCTGACATGTTCAGTAATGTTGCTATCTTTGGCGATAATGTAGCTGTAGCGAATCATCCGGATTGGATTAGTCAATCCGCGTTAGGTCCGGCAAAAATGGGAAACACCAACTACAACATCTACTGGAATATAGTATGTGCAACTCAACCAGAACACAGAGAAGAACAACTATCCTACATTGAAGAAGTTGATCGAAATTCGCTTGGTGTTTGGCCAAACAGCCAATACTTTGCTGACCATGGCCACTGCACATGCCCACGCTGTCAAGAACGTTATAATAAAAGTGGCTTAAGTTGGCTACAATGGCGCCGAAAAGAAGTCACCGAATACATCGCTCAAATGCGAGAACACACTAAAAAAGACCTAGTTATGTGTATTCAGCCTGATCCTATGTGTTCTCTTGAGCGTTATGGTGTAGATTTTGATGATTTCGCCAAGTACGCTGACGCTTTCAATGTGGTTATGTTTAGCAAGAACTATGCTACGCCATGGTATTGGGAAATGATAAGCAGAGGTTTTCGAAAGCTGCTAAAAGATAAACCCATGTACATTAGCCTATACGTTTTCGGTCCAGGAGACACCCCAGCAGATGTACCCACCGTTCCAGAGCTGCTAACAGTTAGCGCTCGATGTGCACGCGTAGGCATCGACGGAATCTTCTACTTAACCGAGAAAGCAAGTCAATTGCAAGATTTCCAAAAAGCAGCAGTCGAAAAAGTTGAGCTCCGAGAACGACTAAAAACCTACGGCGGACAACCAGTCCAAGAATTCCTACAACGAGTTGCAATCTGGGAAAAAATCGTAAAATAAACCTGCACACAAGAATTCAAACTGTGCAAACTTTTCTTTTTTAGTTTTCCGCTTTACCGTAGACAATTATATCTTTTGATGGAGCAGAGTAGTAGATTATTTCGATTAATTTTTCAGTTTGTTTTAGCAAATCTTGGCGTTTTGTCTTTAATTGGGCGGAGTTTTTTTGTTCGGGAAAAGGTTCTTCGCTTAAGATTACGTATCGTTTGATTTGTGCAGGTCGTTCCAATTCTTTGTTAAGGTTCTGAATTGCTTTTTCTATTTGAGCTTTGTAATTTTCCTTTTGGCTATTTACCCAGAGAATTGCACTACAGTAAGGTTGATTGTTACCCACAACTATGGCTTCTTTGATGAACTCTATCGTTTTTAGGGAAGCTTCGATTCTGTCGATGGGGATTTTTTTCCCGTAAGAAGTTATTATGAGGTTCTTTTTTCGACCAAGAATTCTCAAATAACCTTCATCGGAGATTTCGCCTATATCGCCTGTGGCTAACCAGCCTTCCTTAGATGGCTGCTCATCCTCTCGATTCAAGTATCCTCGCATAACCTGGGGACCTCTAATCATAATTTCTCCGTCAGAAGCGATGCGCAATTTCGTATTTAGAAGAGGTGTACCTACTGTCCCAATGGTATTTTTACCGAGTTGATTCATAGCTACTAGTGGCGCTTCGGATAGCCCGTAGGCGTTGTGTATTTCGATATCTAAGTCTTGGAAATCTTTTAGCAAGGTTTCACTTGTGCATGCGGCACCTACGATTAATTGGGTGCATTTGTTTAGGCCGGATCTTCTTAGGACACTAAAATGTAGGATTTCCCGTAGTAATTGTTTCTTAAGGGAGTTTTTTGTTTGAAGGTATTGTTTTCCTAGTGGATTTGCAGATAGGCTTTCCCAGAGTTTTTCGTAAAAACGTGGAATGGCGAAAAATACTGTTGGTTTTGCCTTAGGAAGAGCCTCCTGAAGGTTGTGGAAGTCTTCAAGATAATAGATGTCTAAGGCAGCAGGGACAAAGTAAGGTGAATAGGTAGCGGTTATGCCCTCTGCGACATGATTCATGGGAAGAAAGGAAAGATAAGAGGCTTTGGTGGTACGTGTTTTCCAGGGAAAATTCGATGCCAAAGCTTCAGCCACAAAACGTAGATTACCATGCTCAAGGCACGCCCCTTTAGGTTCACCTGTTGATCCATAACTGTAGCGTATCGTTGCTAAATCAGAGAACTCAACTGGCGCGAAAGAAGAAACTGATTCGGGTTTTGCCTGATTTAGAAATTTTGACCAAGACATTATGCCATCGGGAATCTGAAGGTTGTGAGATTGACTGCAGAATGAGATTATTGGGATATTAGCAGTTATTTTGTCTGTTTCTTGGAGGATTTTTGGAGTGCCAATAAAGAAGAGTTTAGCTTTGGTTTCAGTTAATATTTTGTTGATTTCCGAAATTGGGCTTGTGTAATAAATCGGACTTGAGATAGCACCTAACAAACCAATTGCTACATCAATTATTAGGTAACGAATATTGTTGAAACCCACGATAGCTACGACATCGCCTTTTTTGATTCCCATTGCTTTCATCGCAGCAGCTGCAGAGAGCATTTCGTTGCGAATGGTTGTTGTATCGTAGTTGATTATGTGCTCTTTTGTGATTTCATGATACCTTATAGGTTTGGCGTTACTTTGGAGACGAAACAGAATCTGTTCGTGTACTGTTCTTTCTGAGCGGTGAAAGAAGCTATAGTAAACAGCATATTGTAAAAGAGGTGGAAGGAATTCTTGCCAGTTAAGATTGTATTCGCCGATTAGACGGTGGGTGTTTTCTCGTTTGAATTCTTGATCTTGACCAAAATATGGTGATAGGGTTTTGAAAGCCTCACTGGTTTTCTTATCAGATAATCCAAGCAGGCTACGGAATCGAAGAGAGGTTTGCATCGCTTGAGCTGCTACGGGAATAAACATTGCCTTTGGCAAGTCCAGTTGCATGGTTTCTTTAGCCCACTTTCTTATGAACCTGACCAGTTGGGCGGCGGTGGGTGCTTTTTCCCATGAAGGAGTGAGATGGAAAGTTAAGCCAACTGCGCGCTCGTCAAAAGTCAGCCTTGTTACAACCTCGGAAACATAATCGACGGGAACTACGTTGATTTTGAATTTAGGGGAAACCGGAACAAATCGTAGTTTCTCAGAAAAATAGAGCCTAAGCAAATAGTAAACTGTATTAAAAGTTTTAGCAGCACCGGTTTTTGAGTCCCCAACTACTAAACCTAAACGAAAAATGGAAAGGGGTAATTCACTTTTTGCATTATTTATCAGCACTTCGCTTTCATACTTGGTTTTTTCATAAAAGCTAGAAAATCCAAATTCATTTGCCAAATCATTTTCGTAAATTTTGCCTTTTCGTTTTCCTGCTACATAAGCGGTTGAGATGTGAGAAAGTCGAATTAAGCCATGATCGTTCTTAATGGCTTTAGCTAATGCGATAATATTAGCTGATCCCGAGACGTTTATGCTGCGAAGCTCCTCTATTGACAAATTGGGAGTGGTGTTTGCAGCTGCATGAATTATATGGGTTATCCTTTTAACAAGTCTTTGATATTCATCTTTACCTAAAGCTAAATCGGGTTTAGATAAATCTCCAGCAAGCACCTCAACCCGATTACCTATATGTTGGGATAGTTCAGGCCATTCCCACCAAGCACGTTTAATCCACAGAATCGCATTTTCCCGATTTTCTCTCCGAACAAGAACGATTATTTGAGAATCAGTCTGCTCAATTAAGCGCCTAGCAATATGAGTGCCAACAAATCCAGTACCGCCAGTTAAGAAAACTACTGCAGACAATTCTCCTTTCCCCTCTTTTAATCAAAAGGAATTTGCGAATATTAAATCGTTATTCTTAGCTTAATGTTAAATAATTTTTCAAATAAATTCCTGAAGTTTGAAAAGGATTGAAAATATTAAAGGAGCAAAACTAAAAAAGAAGAAAGGGAGGAGTTTTAGGTTATTTTGCTTCCGCATTCTCCGCAGAAGCTTGTGGTGGGTGGGTTTTTTGCTCCACATTTTGGGCAGATTTTTAAGCCAAGTGGGGCGCCGCAGTTATTGCAGAATTTGCCTTGTCCAGCTGGTTTGCCACATTGTGGGCAGAGGGTTTGTCGACTGGTTATTTCTCCTGAGAAGACTTGTGTATTTTCGGCTTTTTGTTTGATGTCGGCGACCATTTTTTCTGCTTTGGCTGCTGCGACCTCGGTGCTTTCTCTGGGTGCATCTTCGGTGCATAGACCTTCTTGTTCATTCCAGTCACTTTCACAAACGTACTTGTGACATCGCGGACATCGACGGAAGTGACCTTTAGCTTCGTTCTGGGCGATTACGAAGGCAGATTCATGCTCTTTATGCCATTCCGGCGTCATACCTTCGAAACGTTGTCCGATAGCATCGGTTCCTCTTTCTATTGTGTAGCCTCCGCTACGTCCAGCTAGTTCCTGATCCGATCGATACTGCTTTTCCAATTCCTTTCCAGAATCCGGCTTTTTTGTAGGTTTTACTTTGGATAAAGCTAGTTTTGTAGCCATCTCCACATACGTCGCATAGAAAAGTGAATTGGAACCCAGCATCAGTACTGTTATCCTCATAATTTCGCGTAAAAGGTTGTAGTGGCATTTCTTATTTCCCCTTTAAGCTTATAGATTTACCACATTTTATGCATTTCTCTCCGAGGGGCGGTTGGACAGTTTTGCATTTTGGGCAAGTAATGTTTAGAGATTGGTTACAGTTTTGGCAGTAATCCCCAAAGAAAGTAGGTTTGCCGCAGAAAGGACAATTGATTTGCAGCGATAGCCCGCAGCTACTACATCGAACTTGTCCCATTTCG
This sequence comes from Candidatus Bathyarchaeota archaeon, assembly GCA_963701765.1. Taxonomy (GTDB): domain Archaea; phylum Thermoproteota; class Bathyarchaeia; order Bathyarchaeales; family Bathycorpusculaceae; genus JADGNF01. The sequence continues at coordinate 48,466 of CAVPBD010000008.1, read as the reverse complement.
ACTGGGTTTCTGCATTTAGGACATCTTGTAGGTCCAACAGGATTAACTTTTCCACAGAAGGGGCAAACATTTTCATCTGCGGACACGAGCTTTCCGCAGTATTTGCAGGGGTGTTTGTATCCAGGCATTTTATTCGACTCCTTTTTTCCATTTTGCGAGTTCATCGGTACTTTTAGCGTTAAAATCTAATAAGCTTGTTAGGTTTTGTTTCCATTGATCAACCGAAGTGTGCATTATTCTGCCTATGAAGTGATTTCTCAGCAATCTTAGGGATTCGCTGTTGGAGATGGCGAAACGGTATTTTGTATATTTGGGTTGATCGAGTTTGTCTTCAGAGATGTATATGGGTTCTCTTCTAAAGTTGATGTCAATCATGCAACGGTTCATGCTAATTATGAAGTTTTCTAGTTGAGTTTCGAGGTCTTTCGGATCGGTCTGAGCATAGTTTTGTCGATTCATTATCCTAAAGAGGTAGGTAGCTTTGCCATCTTTGACTTGCTCAGCCTCAGTTTGGATTGATTCATCAGATTCCTGCGAAGATTCATCATTTTCAGTTGGTGCTTCGGTCTCTTGGGAGGTTTCAGTCTCTTCAGGGTTTTCGCTGATTGAGAAGGCTTCAAAAGCTATAGCGTTATCCAGTTTGCCTAATTTTTGACTTTTCATTGGGAACAAGAACCATAGATAAGAACCGGTCAAGTTGCCGACTAATCCGCGTTTAATCCCAACTCGGATTTGCTCACTTGCAGATAATGTTTCAAGATAGGTGCATTCTTCGCCGATGCCAGCTTCCTGGATTTTCTTTCTCAGACGTGACCAAAGCTCAGGGCTTAGTGCATCTATATCCTTTTTCTTTGCGGCACGCCCATCTTTAAGCAGAAACGCAAGTTTGTGGATTATCGCCGGATTAGCTTCAGGGATAAGTTCTTTAATTGCTTCTTGGGATCGGAGCATTAACTTATTGGAAGCATCAGAGAGCCCTTTTACGAGGGGATCAAATTTCTCCCCTAACATGGAGAGTTCGAGACGGTCTTTGAATTCAGTTATTATCTCAAGTTTGTAGTCGTTCTTGCGAACCTCAGCAAAATAGGCATATGGAATGCGAAGGAGAGAACTTTTACGAGGTAAAATCACCAATGCGGTTTCGTATAATCGTGCTTCACATGTATCAGGATTACTTTTTTCTCCAGAAGAGTTAGACCAGGTGAATTGTGCTTCAAAATCAGCCTTGATTAGCGCCTCATCCATGAGCATATATTGTAGCAGAAGTTCATTACGCGACTTGAAGAGGTTAAACAAAAAGTTTTCGAAGTTATATCCTAAACCTGAAAGTGTCAGGGTTTCTTTTGAATTCATAAGAATAACGATTTGGTAGTCGCCTTCTGAAATTTGTGCCATGTCAGTGTAGGAAAAAAGCTTTGGCTCACCAAAATCAACTGCCAAAGTAAGATTTTTATCGTCAAGAACTGCTTTAGCTTTTCCTTCAGATTTCAAAATTAATTGTTCATCTTTTAAGGTATAATTAGCCTCAGCTTCCATGAAAATCCACACTTAGAAATAGTATTACGTAAGGTGAATATCTATTTATTGACTATCAAAACTTTCGGATAGAAGCACAAAAAGATTGATTAAAAAGGGAGCGCCGTTTTTGGCGCTATTTTTTTGGGGGTAGGGGGTTAGTGTTAGATGTGGCGTTTTTGGGGGAGGTTGACTTGGATAGCGATCTTACTGCTGCTGTTGCTGTCGTTGCTTAAGGTACGGCAGATCAAGCCCAAGCTGCCCTCAGTAAAGTTCAAAACCGCCTGACCATCACTGGTAAGCTCATAAACCTTACGCGGACGCTCAGCATCCATACTCCAACAACTCTTAACATAACCCTTCTTCTCAAGACTACCAAGCAGCGGATACACCGTACTAGGCCCAAAATAGACGCCAAAGCACTTGCGGATCTTCGTGATAACCTGATAACCATGCATCGGAGACACATCCAAGAACTGAAGGATAATCATGTCCAGTAAGCCCTTGGTAAGTTTAGTTTGAATCTCTTTCTGATAGTTGTTTGCCATACTCATACACCAAACTGTAGCTCTGTGCTACACAACTACAATATGTCCCTAATCAGACATATTGCGACATTATACACAATACACCAAAACCCGATATAAACCCTCACACATAACACAAACATACACAAAACAAACCAAAACCCAACAACCACCCAAAAAACAACATAACCAAACCCGAAACACCACCAAAAACAAAATAATACCACCAATTCATAAGCAAAAAACCTCAAGAAACAAACTGTACAACACAAACACACAAACCCCCAAAAACAACATAACAAAATACAAACCAACTACAAAACCAAAAACCCCCCACAACCAAAAAACACCTTACCTTTAACCATGCAAGAGTTCATCAACTAGACGAAAACAGACTTTTCAAAACGAATAGAAGTTCTTCTTTTAATGAGACTTTGACCTAGGAAAGCATCAGGCAATAATCGTCACAGATGTCCATAATAAAGAGCCATTTCATAAAAGCAAGTAACTTTTTTAAAACGTCCCTTACCTTATCATTGTCATGAATGATTTTTTTATTTAGAACAAAACTTTTTTCCTCATGTTGGGTATAGTTAGGCCATAAAAGGCGTGTTCTTTTAGCGGAACAGACTGTTCTTCAAGGAGAGCTAATAGGAGCTTCGAAGAGAGTATATCCTGATTAGCGATGGAAAAAGTAGAAATCAGCAAGATATTGCTAATTGGTTTTCTTATAATCACTATTATACCTGCCTTAGCAACCAACTTGCAACCGACTAAAGCCGTTTCACTTAATGATCTCTTTTCTGACCACTTCGATGGAGAAGCTCTCGATCCATCAAAATGGATTTCAAATCAAAACGTTAGCAATGGCACTGGAGGTTCCATAACCGTTGCCAACAGCTATGTTTTTCTTACAAGTAGTGGAACAAGTTTTCCAGTTGTATTTACTTCATCCAACCCTTTTCCAACCTCGGGGGATTTCGCAATAGAGTTTGATATAGAGTATACGCGGTTGGTCGATTGGGGAACTGGGTTTTGGATCAGTAATGGACTATTTTTGCCAATTCCAGAGGCTCCATTTTCAAACATATTGCAGATTTGGGGGGGAAGAAATCAATTAAACCAACCAGGATCAAATGTACTTGTAGCCTTTTTTGGAAAACAAGTTTATAATGATGAACTCTGGGGTAATAGGGCTAGTAATCTGATGATATTTAGATTGCAGTATTCCCAAGGTATTTACGTTTTATACTTGAATGGAACCAGAATAGCTTCTCAGACCTCGTCACTTAGAGCGGATACAATTGGTTTTGGGCATCCACCGATTTACTATCTCCCAATGAGATACAATGAATATTGGACATCCTTCAAACTAGGTTCTATCCGTTTACTTCCACTCTCAACCTTATCGATTCACTATGACCCTACCCAAATTTCAGAGAGCAACGTCGGAGTGAACATACGCGGCAAATTAATTGACACGGACAATCGGGCATTACCTAATGCACCAGTGGTTCTATCGTATCAAATTCCAACTATTACCTTGTGGACCTCTGTAACTATTACACAAACTGATAATGAAGGAAACTTTGAAGCGACATGGTTTCCTCCTGCCACAGGAACTTTCCTAATGAAGGCTGAATGGCCTGGCGATTCTATATACTCAGGTACTCTACAATGTAAAAACATCAGCATAACCCGAGACAAAAGTGAATCTCTGCTTCTCGTTGAATCTAACTCCTCCTTGTCGTCGCTGACTTTCAATTCAACCTCAAAAGAGATATCATTTTCCGTTAGTGGCGAGTCAGGAACAAACGGATACGCACGATTTCTGGTTTCAAAAACGTTAATGGATGGTGCCGACCTCAAAGTTTTCCTTGATGGGAAACAACTTCAATGCAATATAACGGCAGAAGGTACCTTCCAATCACTGTACTTCCAGTACCAACATTCTACCCATAATGTGCTAATAAAACGCCCAGTAACTTCAGATGCAGCCCAGCCAACCGCTACAATTTTACCTTCATCCTCTCCCATTCAAACATCAACAGCTACACCCACTCTGACCCTAAATCCAACACCTTCAATCCCGGAGTTTCCAGCATGGATAGCTTTCTCCTTAGTTGTTGCTACAATACTAATACTAATGGTTTTCAAAGATTATCCAATAAATCATAAGATGCAAATCTATAGCCAGCTGAAAAAAGACTAAATTAGCCTTTTTGCACCTTATCCAGCCTCAGCCTAACCAAAATTTAAGCCTCAAATCGAAAAAACAACCCAAAATAGGCTCCCAATAAAAATAAAAATTTTCAACTGTTGTTCTTCTTTCAAAGTAAAAATGCGCTAAAGGAACACAAGAATTAGGGCAGGTTAGTAATTGGCTCAATTATGCTATACTCAGATTTTTCAAAAAATTGGGAGGGAAAATGGCTATACGTATTTTTGTTCTTTGTAGCAGTACCATCTTTGGTATTGTTGTATGTAGGTTAGGGGGTTGCCGCATGTTGGGCACATCGATACTGCTTGAGGCGGTGGTGGAGGGGGCGGAAGATACGTTGAGGGTTGAGCTATAGTTTGGTTGGTACGCATTGCAGTTATTGCAGAATTGATAGCGTTGACCCAGTCCTCATTTTTGGACCAGCCACTACCTAGAATATAGGAATGGAAAGGTTTTTTTGCAAACCCAATACCTCCATCAACGCGTAAGTAAGCTCCACCCATTTTGCGCGCGGTTTCAACACGGGTAATTTCCTGAATGGGAATATAGTAGCTTCCTTCGTATTTCATAAGATCATCAAGTTCTGCTTTTGAAACATTTTTCTCAACTGCACGTGCAGCTAGTGCACCACCTAATACCCAGGCGGCCGCTCTGGAAGCTCCGCCTTTAGACACATATACTAGTCTTCGGTTGGTGAGAATTAGTGTACCGACTTCAGCAAAAGCGCCTGCCCGCAACCCAACGGTTGGAGGAGACTCAGAATTATACTCTTTAACTCCAGCTTCTTGCAAAAGGATTGTTTCAACTTCAGACAATAACATGCCTCATTCGTATAATAAGAAAAATAGGTTTTATAGTTATCCATAAGCTTTTAAAAACAAAAAGGTATTCTGTCTCAGGTAATTGCGGATAGCTTTGAGGTAGGTTGCATGCAAGATTTTGATAAACTGGGAGTTTTCTACTTAGGTCGTCTCTACGATTTAACGAGAAAATCAAAATTAGAAGATTTACTGCTTTACGATTCTAAGGATTTGGTTACCCACGCTGTATGTATTGGTATGACCGGTAGTGGAAAAACAGGCTTATGTGTTGATCTTATAGAGGAAGCAGCAATTGACAATGTCCCCGCAATCATCATTGACCCGAAAGGTGATATTACAAATTTGCTCCTTACATTTCCGAATCTGCAAAGTGAAGATTTCTTACCCTGGATAAACCCAGATGATGCACTTAAAAAGGGACTTTCAGAACAGGATTTTGCTGCTCAACAAGCGACTCTTTGGAAAGAGGGATTAATGAAGTGGGGTCAAGACGGAAAACGCATTGAACGCCTACGTCAATCAGCGGATTTTTGCATCTACACCCCAGGTAGCAACGCTGGTATGCCCATATCGATTCTAAAATCCTTCGGGGCACCTCCACCGGAGCTTAGAGAAGATGCAGAACTGTTACAAGAGCGGATAAGCACAACCGCCACTAGTTTGCTTGGACTATTAGGTATTGATGCAGATCCCATCCGTTCAAGAGAACACATACTCATATCAAACATATTTGCAAATGCTTGGCAACGAGGCGAAGACCTAGACTTAGGACGCCTAATCCAGCTAATCCAATCGCCACCTCTAACACGCATAGGAGTTCTTGACTTAGAGTCATTTTACCCATCCAAAGAACGCTTCGGACTTGCAATGCAACTTAACAATCTACTTGCAGCACCTGGTTTTAGCCTATGGCTAGAAGGTGACGCTCTAGATGTTAATGCACTACTACATTCACAAAGTGGCAAACCAAAAATCTCAATATTTTACATAGCACACCTAAGCGATGCACAACGCATGTTTTTTGTATCTCTTCTCCTGAACCAAATAGTCGGTTGGATGCGAACCCAATCTGGAACAACAAGCCTACGCTCAATTCTATACATCGACGAAGTATTCGGATACCTACCACCAGTCGCCAATCCACCCTCAAAATTACCATTCTTAACCCTCCTAAAACAAGCTCGCGCCTTCGGATTAGGACTAGTACCTAGCAACGCAAAATCCAGTAGATTTAGATTACAAAGCCCTATCAAACGCGGGCACTTGGTTTCTTGGACGCCTCCAAACCGAACGCGACAAAGAACGAGTACTAGATGGACTTGAAGGCGCTGCAGTAGCAGGTCAAAAACAATTTAGCCGAAAAGCTTTCGAACAAATCCTTTCAAGCTTGGGAAATCGAGTATTTCTGATGAATAATGTGCATGAAGATGAACCAGTAGTTTTCGAAACACGATGGGCTATGTCATACCTACGAGGCCCACTAACAAGAGAACAAATCAAAATATTAATGGAACCGACCAAAAAACAACGAAAAATCTCAAGTTCCCCACAACCTCTGACAACTGAGAAGCCCATAGCACCCTCTGCGCCAATAAACAGCCTTACAAAAACCTCTACAAAACCCATGGTGCCGCCTGATATACCAGAATATTTTGTACCAGTTGAACCAAACGCCCAAAAAAACGTTATTCGAGCGTATAGACCTATGATAGTCGGTGCAGCACAGGTACGATTCAGCGACCCAAAAGCCAAAGTTGACACAACAATAGAGAGAGTATTTTTTACTCCAGTAAGCGACAATCCTCTGCCAGTGAATTGGGATGAAGCAAAAGAATCAAAAATAAATGTCTCTGATCTAAAGACAAATCCTGTGGGAGATTTCCCATTTAGTGATTTACCTTCATCTGCGTTAAAAATAAAGAACTATAAAGAATGGGAAAAAGACTTCGCAAATTATCTTTTCTTAACACAGAGAATCCAGCTGTTCAGGAGTCCAGCTTTAAATGAGTTGTCGAGGTTTGGAGAGTCTGAACGTGACTTCAGAGTTAGACTTCAACAGACAGCTAGGGAAAAACGTGATCAGCAAGTCGAAAAACTTAGAGACAAATACGATACCTCGTTTAGACGCGTAGATGAGAAAATAAGAAAAGCACAAATGGCATTTGAAGAGCAGCAAGCGCAGGCAAAAAGCCAAAAGTATCAAGTTGCCGCATCATTCGGAGAAGCGCTATTAGGCTCGTTTCTTGGACGAAAATCAAGTAGTCGTGCATCAAAAGCTACCAGAGTAATATCACGCAGCATGAAGGAATCAAGAGACAAAGAAAATGCACAAGCAAATCTAAAAGCCATGCAACAGGAACGAATAAAACTTGAAACTGAGTTTAAATCCGAAGTGGAAGAGGTGGAAACTAAGAATAATCCACTCACAGAAACTTTAGAAAGCGTCCAAATTTCACCTACAAAAACCAACATTTCAATTAGGCTAGTGGCTCTTGCATGGACAGCCAACTAAGCCCTTAATTTTTTCAAGTCTCAATTTCTTAAAATAATAAAATCAAGTAGACTACAAAACGAGATTTCCAAAAAGGTTCACATCCAATAGAGTTTTCCCAGAATCATTTTGCACCAAAAAAAGCTAAATCTTGTATTTCATAACAAGGATGATGGAATAGTTTTATAAATCAAGTTGAAAATACGTTATGTAAGGTGATTTCATGCCCGAACCAATATTTGAATGGTACAAAGATGCAAAAGGAAAATTTAGGTTCCGATTGAAAGCCGGCAACGGAGAAATTATAGCCGTCAGCGAAGCCTACACTTCTAAAGACGCATGCGCTAACGGTATAGAATCAGTTAAAAAGAATGCTCCTATAGCAAAAGTAGTAGAAGCAAAAGACTAATAGCTTAACTTTTGGCTATGTAGCTTTTTCTCCTTCTTTTTCTGCCTTAAATTGAAAACAAAGCTTTTAAACGGTTCCTTGCTAATGAGGTATAGAGCGAACTGATTATGTCGTTCTTAAATAAAGCAAAAAAGAAAGCTGAGGAAGAAGCAAAAAAAGCCACCGACGCAACGAAAAAAGCTGGAGCTAAAGGCGCCGAAGAAGCAAAAAAGGTAGGAGCCAAAGGAGCTGCAGAAGCAAAGAAGGCTGGAGCTAAAGGCGCCGAAGAAGCAAAAAAAGCCATCGATAAGGTAAAGAAAAAGTAATAAGCTTACAGATGTTCTTCCTTTTCCACCCTTTCTTTTTTTAAACACATATAGCGAGTATTTAGCGCACACTTCTTTCTCCGATTAGGAGCAGGAACTTTATCGTACTATTTTTAGAGGAAAAAAGGTTTGAAAAAAGTTTCCCTTTGTTATTATGGCATTTCTGGTTGAAGCATACCAAATGTATTTCCGTCAGGGTCCATAGCTAAGGCGATATAGCCTACTGTGGGCACGGTTTGCTTTGGCATAAGCACTTTTCCTCCGAGTTCGATTACCTTTGCGATATATTGATCTATGTTTTCAACTGTGATGTAATTAACTGGAGTTAGGTCTTTTTGCATGGGTTGTTTTTCAAACATGCCACCGTTAACGCCGGGTCTTTGAAGCATACCGTTTTCGTCGGTAGGAACAGTATGGATAACCCAGTAGTCCATGTCTCCTGCGGGAGAGTGAATTATTTTCCAGCCGAAGAGTTTTTCATAGAAGCCTTTTAGGTTCTGGACGTTGTTTGCGGGAATTTCGAAGTGAACAATTGTATGATCCAATTTGTTTTCACACCCTATTCACCGAATTATTTATCTAGAATTGGGTTTAGTTAATATCGAAGGATATCCTAGTTATTTTCCCTTTTGTTTCACCCAACCAGTGACCGAATTGAGATTATTAAGCTTAGTTTTTGAATTTTTTTGAAGAAAAGGAAGAGAGGGGACAGTGCCTGCATTTGAGAGTGAGGAAGCAGAGATCATGCAAGCACCGCTTTACGCTATCGCTATAATTGGTTTGTTCTGAACTTAATGATTCTTGAGAAGGGGACTTTGCCTTTCTGCAAAGTTATGTAAGAAGAGCTGAACTAGTTTTTAGAACAAAGAAAAGCAGAAAAAGATAAGCCCAAGTTTTAGCAGATTATTCTTTTATTGGATTAGAGCTTTGTACATTTGGTCATTTAGTAATCCGTATATGTGTTTGTCGAATTTTATCCAGCCAGGGTCGTTTTCGTTGTTAAAGCCGTATTGGGTTGCTTTGTCTATATCGGGCAGGTTGGTGAAGCCTTTTTTTGCTAGAATTTGGCTGATGGCGTGGTAGAATTCATGCACTAGAGCGGTTGCGGTGCGGGTTTTCCAGTTAGGTTCTACTCCCCACCATTTTATGGAGTCACCGAAAGCAACTCCGATATAGGGAACAAACCGTGTTTTTGCAGAGGCTTGATAGGTAGCACCACCATAACATGTTTTCGTTTTTAGTATGTCATAGATAGCTATTTGCACCGCCATATTAGCGGGGAATTTGGCCAAGGTTTCAGGGTGAACATACCAAGGGTCCACAAAAGAGCAACCGTCAGTTCCAGGCATTATGTGAAACTCATCAAGCGCTAATGGAGGATACTTGTTTAGGGTTATTTGCAGATCCAGTTTGCTGTTTGTCTGAACAAAATTCTGAAATTCCGACACTGCCTCATCTAAGTTGAAGTAGGTTGGGGTTCCAAAGACTATTACGCCGATTTTCATAGGAAACCGTGCATTGACAGGCTGTGCTTGTTTAGGTTGTTCTTTTTTGGGTTGCGGTGGGGGAGGTTGGGGTGGTTGGGGTTGTGAGCGTCTAATAGCTTCCCAGTTGATTCTTGGGGGTAACCTTTCGTCACTCATAATTTAGCAGTCAGCGGAACTTGCTCTTAAATTCTTTGCAAATATGAATTTTGGTTAATGGGGCAGTTTTAGGTATCTTCGAAAATGAATAAATCATCTATGGTTGTTTGTAGAGCCTTTGCTATACCATGGGCTAATTTTAGGGAGGGGTTGTATTCGCCTTTTTCTATGAATAGTATGGTTTCTCTGCGGACGCCAATTTTTTTTGCGAGATCTTCTTGGGTTAGGTTGTATCTTGCGCGTAGTTCTTTGATTTTAGTTTTCACTTCAGTTCCCTTTCCGCATCAGATAAAGATATGATGCAGCATATGCTAAGCCTGAGATGATTACGACTAAAGCGGTTATTATATTGCCTTCTAATTCGTGGTCAAAGAGTATATCTGAAAAGGTTGGGGCTCCTATTGCAGTCCAGATGGCTGCGATGAATCCGTAGTATCCTGCTTTGTAGTTTATGTTTTCTAAGCGTTCATCTTTTACAGGGAGTCCTTTGGACATGTTTCTGGCGCGGTCCCAGATAATGTATATGGCGAATACGATTATAATTGTCGCTATTGCTGCGGCTATGATTTCTCCGTATCCGATTATGCTAGGGGATGAAAGATAAATAATTAGAGTGATTATCACTGCAATAACTAATGAGGCGCCAAAGGCGATCATTATTTTTTCTTTCATTTTTCTTACGTCCGATTTCTCAACACACTTATATGTTATAATTAACTAACATAATATTATATATATCTAACATAAGAGATTTAAATCTTAACCCAAACACGTCATAAAGAACTCACATACAAAAATTATTAATAAACAAACGATAAATGTGATTATGCTGGATGCCTATGATTTGTCAAAAGTGCGGCGCCACAATCCCAGAAGGCGCAAGTTTCTGCTCAAGCTGTGGATCACCAATTTCAGCCGACCCTAACTTCTTGATGGTTACTACACCTACTATTCCAGGCTACAAAGTAAAACGAGTCTTAGGTTTAGTAACAGGATTAACCCCCCGAACCCGGGGCGTCTTGGGAAAATTTATAGCTGGAATCGAATCGATGTTCGGCGGCGAAGTTACAGCGTTTACCTCAGAGGTAGAGAAAGCCCGCTGGGAAGCAATAAACAGAGCAAAAACTAGAGCAACCGAATTAGGAGCAAACGCAATAATCGGCATAGACGTAGAAACTTCAGACCTAGGACTTCAATCAGGAATAGTTCTATTTTCAGCAACAGGAACTGCCGTAATCATAGAACAAGAATAAAAAACACAACAAAAGGCCGATAGATACTTTAAGGAAGTGAAACTGGAAAATCGAGGAATTAGTATTTTTCAATCAGATAGGGTTTTAGTTTTTCAAAGACCTTTGCTTCTTGAGCTATTTTCTTTTCAGCCTCGTCTCGACTTTGGTCCCAGGTTTCCTTAATGAACACAGCAACTCTACCTAGCCATAAAACTCTTAATGCTTTGATGAGTGTGTCGCGACCATAGGCGGGGTTTTTATGGAATTCAGTAATAAAAGAGTATACAGTTTTCGCCCAGATTTCTGATGGCAAATCAACGTTGGTATGCTCTATTTGTTTTAGTTGCTCAAACTTATCTTGTATATCTTGATCTAAAAATGATTTGTAAATTGGCCGAAATTGATCATAGTCTGTTCTGAAGGCTTCAATAGTGGCGGATAGAGAAACTGGAATAGCTTCAGGCACGTTTTGATGGTTTTCTGAACCGTACATTTCCACTTTGGAAACTCCATGGATCCCCTTCCATATAGACTCGTATTCTTCAATACAAGCGAACATAGTTGTTACAACTTGCCGAAACATCGAACCCAACATGCTAGATGGATCCTTAGCGTCATGCTCTTTTACGCCCAAATAGGCTTGTTTTATTTTGTAGCCCTTTGCAAGAGCAGTGCAAGTCTCAAAAATATCAATGCCAAAGAGACTAACATCGGGCAAGTCAATTATTGAAGAATCTAAAATATCTTCCACAAGTTCAATTGAGAGACCAAAATCGCCGCCTATGGGCTGTCTAATGTCTTTCCCGAAGAGACTTGTAGTTACAGGATAACATAAGAAGTTGGTTATTGTTCCGTCGTATTTGCGGCGGTTATAGAAAGGAGCCACTAAACCGGTCCCTCTAAGCGTGGGAGTGATTAGTAGGTTCATCCACTCAGGGGTTATGCTCCGCAAATCTGAGTCAACCAATGCTACACTTCTTACGTGAAGATAACTAGCTGCCTCAAAGATTGCCCTAACTGCAGTTCCCTTACCTGAAGCACCCTGATAAATTGCGGGTATTAATTTTACCTTTGAAGGCAAGTTTACCCTCTTAACAGAGGTTAAGGTTTCATCCTTTGAGCAACCATCTGAGACGAAAATTACGGATTTTAAATTCGGGAAATAAGTTTCTAGACCTTTGACTACTTGAGTAAGAACATAGCTTGCTGTTAATACGTTATTGTAAGAGGGTATTCCGACTAGAAGGTCGGCCTTTTCTATGTTGTGTAGAAAAACTTTTGCATCTAGTGATAACGCGGAGCTTAGATTTTTATTCATACATTTCCCAGAGTAAGAATTTTTAAAATAAAAAATATTCTGCTTAAAAAATCATATGGCCAAAAATCAAGCAATATTATGATATAATATGCGAGATACACGTTAGAATATTCATACATTAGAAAACTAACATAGATCACCCAAAATCGCACAGAATCTTATGTAAAAACTTTTAACTAAAAACCAAGTAATAGGGGGAGGGAATAAAATGGAGAAAAGAGTATCGAGAACATTGAATTATCCTCCGCCACCACCGCCACCTCCAGCATCTATAAAGCGTTCTTCTAAAACGTTGGTTATTGCATTGGTTATTGTTTTGGCGATAGCGGGTGTTGGTGGAGCTTATTATTTAACTACACTTCCATCAAATAACGATAATGGACCCTCACCTTCGACATCGACCTCAGTTTCACCTTCAGGTTCGCACTCACCATCAACGACACCGACAACTGCTTCTTCAGCTAACCCAACGCCTAGTCCAGCAGAGCAAACCGCCTCTGGTTATAGGCTCGGCGCATGGGCAAATTATACTATAAAGAATTATAATGCGACTGGAGGAGTGAATGCGCTGTATGATTTGGGTTACTCTGTGGATGAAGTTATCTTCAAAGGGATGGATTCCTGGTTATTAAGAACCGAAAGATCGCTTTCAATGATGGGCAGCACAAGCAAAACAATCACAACCTATTGGCTTGATAAAAGTAGTCTTCAAGGTCTCCATTACAATATACAGATCTATTCAAATGGATTATTGATATCCGATACCGGGGATGATTATTATGAAAATTCCGTTAACGATATCCCAACATCTATCGAGCCTAACATGGTAATTAGCCAAGAATCAACCACTGTTCCGGCAGGTACATTTAACTGCGACAAAACCGCTGTCACGATGATAGATTTAGGAAATACCTATGTAACCACCACGTGGGGTAACTCCAACATACCCGTTGTTGGAATGGTAAAACAAGAAATGACCTCCAATGGACTTCTAATATCAAGAACAGAGCTCATATCTTATGGCGGCTAAACACCGCCATTTGCAGTAATCTGCAAAAAATTCTATCTATAATATTCTATATTTCAAAACCTATGTACACCCAAAACACATTTTTTTTATTTTAGCTACCTGCCTATTAATCAGACATTAATTGGTCATATTTTTATCAAAAACACTCTTTTCTAAATGTAAATAGTAAATTTATTTTTTTATCTAACCATATACTGTATTGAGTTATTGATCATAAGATGCTAATCTACGAGAGGGATATGTAATGGAAAATGTTATTGTTAGAGACGGAGTTGCAGGAATTGATTTTGAGAAAGTAACAAAAATGCTTTCAAACGCATTTTGGAGTTTGGATATTAAAATTGCTGAAGTAAAAAAAGGAGCCCAAAATTCCGCCCTTGTTGTTGGGGCATTTTTACCAAATCAAACACAAGTAGGTTATGCACGAGTTATTTCCGATAAAACCAGGTTCGCCTATATTCTGGATGTTTACGTTGATGAAAAATATCGCAAACAAGGAATTGGACAGAAAATGATAGAATATACTCTTGGTCATAAAGAATTGAAAGAAGTATATCAATGGTATCTAATCACCAAAGATGCCCATAATTTCTATTCCAAGATGGGTTTCAAACCTACTTCTCGCCCGTTAGACTGGTTGGAAATTAGAAATGAAAGACCGAAAAGATAACACAGTCAAAATGGCAGAGGACTTTATTTTTAAGTCAGATTCTGCTATATGGAGAATAGTTTCTTGTTTTTTAACGACTGTTCAACAACTTTGCTAATCCGTCTCAATCTTGTTTCATCAGTTTTAGCTTGATTAATCCATCCGACATACATATTTTTATAACTATTAGCAAAACTTTGGAAATTCCCCCAGGCTTTCTTATCCTTCATAAGAGCGTCCTTCAGATCAGAAGGTACTTCATCTTTGGCTAAGTTCGTATAGGTGTTATTCCAATGGTTAGTTTTTTTAGCTTCTTCTATCTTGGTTAATCCAGCAGCAGTCATTCTTCCAGACGCTATGAGTTTCTCAGCTCTTTCTTTGTTTATCTTTGACCAAACGCTGTTGGCTTTACGAGGAGAAAATCTCGATACAAATCTATCCTCATCTACTCTTTTGATTTTGCCATCAATCCAGCCAAAGCATAGGGCTTCCTCCACAGCTTCACTTAGAGTTACTCCACTTGTACTGGAACCTTTTTTGTATATAGTTAACCAAACATAGTTTTCCTTTGCATGATTTACCTCTAGCCAGTTTCTCCAACCTACCCTGTTTTCAAAATATACCCAATCATCCATGATTTCTTATTCATTGTCGGGGGTTTTAAATTTATTTAATAATCTTAAAGAAGGTAAATTGTTCTTATGATGAAGTATGGCCTGATACAAAATGAAATTGGTTGTTCTTTGCTCAAGTAAAACTGGTAATACGAGTAAGATTGCAGACGAGATGGCTGCAGAGTTACATTGTGAGTCAGTGAGAATATCTCAGACTGGCGCGTCGTCTAATTTGGACCTTAATACCTATGATTTAGTCTTTATCGGCACCGGTATTCGGGCTGGAAGTGCAAATGAAGATTTATTAAACTATCTAAAGACCGCCGATATTAAAGAGCCCAAATCATTTGCGATTTTTTTAACTTGGGGTGGAGCAGGAAAAACAGACCAGGCAGTTATTGGAAAACTTAAGGGTATTTTGGAATCAAAAGGTCAGAAAGTTATTGGGGATTTTTTCACGTGTTATGGTGGTTGGAAATTTGCACTTTTAAGAAGGGGTCATCCAAATAGTGAAGATTTTAAGGCAGCGCGACTTTGGGCGAAAAAAATTTCAGCAATATTCTTTGATTTTTAGTAACTATTGTAAAAGTTTCCTATTCTGAGGCTTTTGGAGACTGTTTTTGCGGCAAAATAGGATATGGGTATTGCGTAAAGTGGAACTGTGAGGTTGAAGAAGATAATGCCAGGCATCAACCCAATTATTAAGGCATCAGAAAAACTTTGACCTATCACTAAAGGGAACAAAAACCGGTATATGCCATAATCTACAAAGGGCATAATTAAGGTTCTAAACAAAATCCCAAAAAGTGTGAAATAGAAGGCGTGTTTTTTCCAATGGTTTTCTTGTCGAGAAATTCCGCGAATTACAGATTTGGCTAGATGGAGTCCAAGTAATATTATTAGCATAAGTGTAATCAGCCAAGGAAAGGCAAAAATCCCAAGTGCCCCGGGCAATAAAACAACATGACCTAAAGCGAACAAGACCGACGCGGAATAGGCTATTTTGAAACCGAATAAGAAGAATGCAACAATTAGCGGTATTTCCCATATACGATAGTATTGACCTGGCCAGTATAATGCTGGAATTCGAATAGGACTTATAGCCAAGGCGAGAGCCGCGAAGACTATGATGGCAGTGATTGTTTTAGTATTAGTGACCATAGTACCTATCTGCTATGAACTAGCTGACTATTTATATTTTCAAGGGGATATTTCAACTACGAACAATCGAAGGACTTTATTGTTAAGTTATTTTTGCTTATTAAAATTTAGAATAATTTTTAGGTTACTTTAGCAGTTTTTTGTTATTGGGTTCTTTATTTGAAGAACAACTGTTGAAAAATTTTTATTTTTGTTAGAAGCTTGTTTTGGGTTGGATTTTTGATTTAGGGCTTGAATTTTGGTTAGACTGTGGCTAGATAAGGCGAAAAAGGCAAATTTAGTCTTTTTCAGGCTATCTATACGGGGTTAGAGATTCACCTATTAGAGGCCTATTTCAGTATTCTTGCAAAATCTCCATTTCACAGTTTGTTAATAGAAGGGCAACAAAGTTACTTGAGAGCGCGGCATCAGTGAGAGGTCAGCAATCCAAAGGTCTTGTGGTAATCCTGCAGGATGCATTGTTTCAATATCGGATTTGGCTAAGGGCATTGTACCTCCAAGGTTAGCGCCATGAATCATGCCATTAACAAAGGGAATATGGAAATGTTAATTATACAAGATCAGAAGATGCTTTCAAAAAAAAGAAAAGGAGAGACTTAGAGTTTTTCTGGGGCGCAGAGGTTTTCTGCTTTGGCGGCTGTTCTCATGCAGCCTTTGCAGATGTATTTTGCGTCTTTTACAAGCGGTTTTATTTTCTCTAAGGGTACTTTTTCCTCTACCATTTTGCAGAGGTGCTTTTCATGTCCCGGATGGGGTTGAGCTTTCGACAAAACAAGACACCTTAACCGAGAGAATCAAACAATGCTAAATATAGTATTGTGACTGTGTAGCTGTAGTCACATAGGTTTAAGTCTGGAAACTGCCGTTTTTGCAGTAGTGAGTTAGTTTTATTTAAACTCTAAGAATTGTTGTATCACCGCATACCGCTTTTTTTATTAAAACACCTATCCAGGATTTGATATTGAGAACACGGAAAAATTAAACTGTTACTTAAAAGAGCTTAGTAATGGTAAGGTTGAATAGTTTGTTGCGAAAAGCTCTACGACGACTTCGAAGTGGGGTTCCAAGAATAGATTTTTACAAGCATAAACATGAAGATTGTGACAATTTTGATAATGGAACTTGCAAGTTCTTTCATTTCACTAACTTGAACCCAAAAGATTCAGCTTGTCCACATTTTAAGCCTAAACAAAAAGCTCAGACTAGTACTGAATGAAGAAATTTAGAATTATTGTTATTGCATAAACTAGCATTGCTATGTGGAAGAGCGGCAAAACCTTGACAGTTACCTTAGGGGTCTTTTCTTGTATTATCTTGAAATTTCCAACAGCTAAAAGAGCCAAGCTTACTGCAAACCCTGCAATTGACAAAACCGTTCCAAGCCTAGTTAGAAACCCAAGGGTCATCACAAAATGCCAAATACTAAACCCTAATATCCAATAAACGGTAAAGTTGATGCTGTAAAGTGTAGGTATCGTTTTTAATCCTTTTGCAATATCGTTTGATACATCTATCAAGTCGTTTACACCCAAATGTGCAAGCGCTAGAGGATAGAAGAAGAGGAAAAGAAGAAGCGCATTCAAATCCGGTTGACCAACAACGAGGTATCCTGCAATAAGAAATAACGCAAAATCCATTCTTCCAATTATCTGTGCTACTGGAAATTTTTCCTTTCGTTTTTTTAGCTGATAGAACGCTTCAAGGCAGTAACAAGTTATCATAATAGTAAAGATGTATAGTGAGTGGGGATAAGGAAGCGTCAAGATAACTACTACTGTTAATGCAACAAGAACAATAAAAACTGCGACTGCCTGGTTACGTGAAATTAAGGCTTTGGAGATAGGTCGGTTTCCAAATGGCCGCCAATACTTGGTTAATTTGTTATCAGATGGTAACTCTTTCTTGTCTAGGTTTGAGTCCACTATATCATTGAGTACAAGTCCAGCTTCAAACCCCAGAAAACCAATTAAACCAGCCTGTAAAACCGTAGTTAAAGAAAAGTTGTCATAGAAAATGAAACCTAAAAATAGACCTGCACAGAATAATGTTGGCCAAACAAAAAAGAAATGTAGACGCAACAAATCCATGTACGCTTTAACTCTCATCACTTCAGTCACGTAGCTTTTTTTATAAACTCACTTTACATATTAGTTTTATCACAGAAAAGACAGAATAAAATTGAAGGATATCACAGTGATTAGTCAATACCTAAAGATCATTAGACCTCACATTGTTGTTGGAGGCTTATTGGCTTTTTCAGTAGGTGCATTGTTAGGATTGGCAAACGGCGGAGTCTTTAATTCAGGCTATTTTGTTGTTTGCTACGCAACAGTTTTCTTTGGGGATCTGTCGACTCATTTTAGTAATGACTATTTTGATTTTAAACAAGATAAGGCAAGATGCAAAAAATCGCTGTTTTCAAACCGGAAAGTTTTGATAGACAATCCAGAAATGTTACCGTCTACCCGAAAAATAGCTGTTGTTCTTCTTGTAATATCGCTATTAATTTCGGCTTTTGCAGTAATTTTCAAATTTGCCCCTTTGATGTTGCTTTTGATTATGATTGGAGCCAATTTTTTAGGGTGGTTCTACTCTTCACCGCCATTACGCTTAGTTTCAAAGGGATTAGGGGAGGTTGCAATATCGTTAGCAGTTGGGTTTGCGATTCCATCTGCAGGTTATTTATCAAGCAAAGGCGCCCTAGACAGCGGGTACGGATTATTTGTGGTACCCTTCATGCTTTACGCTCTTATGCTTGCACTGAGCCTTGAAGCGCCCGACGTAGAAAGCGATCGTTTAGGCGATAAGAAAACATTAGGTATAACTAAAGGGGTTCAGGTAGTCTTTATCGTTGCCTTCTGTCTATCGCTTGCTGCTTTCTTGGTGTTTCTTTTCTCTGCCTTGCAGATAGCTTCGCCGGTGAATCTTTCTATAATTACAGGGTTTTCAACCATACCTTTAGCTGGAGGACTTCTTGGTTTACTAAAAATATACAAAGGAAAAAACGTTCAGATTCCAAGCGCTATTAACGTTGTTTCGCTTTTCATAATCAACCTACTTATTATTGGATATTTAATTGCGATCTTTTGGCTATAGACATATTTAGAATTCTAACTAACGAGAAAACGAACACAAGACAAAGCATTTACTGTAAGAAGTCCGTTTGAAAGACAAAGTGGATTTAAGAAAAGAATATACGCAGACTATTATTGATAAGACACTATGAACAACTATGTCTCAGCAAGATTTGCTACGGTTATCAATTGCATAGATGGGAGGACCCATCTGCCCGTTATTGATTACATGAAAACTAAATTCAATGTCGATTATGTTGATGTTATTACTGAACCTGGCCCTGTGAAGGTGATTGCAGAACAGAGAAATGTCTTTCAGGTGCACTCCATTCAGCAAAGGGTGATGATTTCGCAGGAGAAGCATGGGTCCAAGCATTTAGCATTGGTTGCACATCATGATTGCGCGGGAAACCCTGTTGAGAAAGGCAAACAGATCGAACAACTTCGCAAATCTTTGGAATCTATCCGTTTGTGGGGTTTCAAAGGTTCTGTGGTTGGCTTGTGGGTTAATGAAAACTGGGCAGTCCAAGAAGTACCTTTCAACTCTTAGTTGGTTCGGCAATCAATTAGTATAACAACAAGGTTTGGATTATTGTGGTGAGGCCGCTGGGATTTGAACCCAGGATCGCATGCGCCCCAGACATGGTTCCTAATACATGCTAGACGACCGACGCATTGTTTTACTCGATTAACTTGAGAAAATCGCTTGCATTTAACATTTTTATTTTCCTATAAGCATCCACTCTAAGTACGTGCCTATCGCGGCTAACTATGTAATCTGCCTTTGCTGCTAAAGCGCATTCAATAAATTTATTGTCTGCAGGATGTTCGTGAATAACTTCGAACTTGTTTGTTACCTTTACGAATTTAGCTGTTTTCAGCACTTGTTCAATCAAATCTTCTCTGCGTAATTTTGTAGCTTGGTAGACTCTTTGAAGTTTAGGGTAAGTTAAAACTTGGCTAATTTCCGCCACTATATCCTCAGATATTGAAATGTTCACTTTCCCCTGTTCAGCAACTACTATAATTGCTACAGGTTTGCCTCCCCAAAGCAGCGCTGAAACCCAAACGTTTGTGTCAAGAACTATCTTTAGTCCGCGCTTCGTCGATGAGGGCATTTATATCTTCCTCCATTAGACCCATCTGCCGAACTTTATGCCCACACTGGCTTCATTGTTTCCTCAAACGACGTATCAACTATTTTTTTTAAAACAATGGTGTTATCTATTGCTATTGCTAAAATCCTTTCGCCCTTCTTTAGGCAGGCAGCTTTTCGCACGTTAGCTGGGATAACTACTTGCCCTTTAGAGGAAACTTTGGTTGTTGATGCTTCGACCACGACAATTCTCCAGGATATAGTAAGAACTTTCTTACTTAAAAGTATAACAGAATGTGAACAAATCGAACAATCAATTAGTTTGGTGAGCCGCTGGGATTTGAACTCGACCCACAATAGAGATATCACCTGTACCCCCAATGTTTATTTAAGTTTTATAGAAAACTTTTTTATCTTACTTTTAGGTAATATTTTTTGGTGAGAATTCAGTGCAAAAATCTGTCACGGTTTCTACAAAAATTCCTAAACAGCTCAAAGAAAAAATTCAACGGCTCAAAATTAAGCCATCCAAAATCCTGCGAAAAGCTCTCGAAGACGAAGTGAAAAAAAGAGAAGTTGAAGAGCTAAAAGAAGAAATAAATAAACTAAAACCTGTGCTTGAGCAAGTAAGCATGAATGACATAGTTAAGCGGATAAGGGAAGATAGGGACAACCGATGAAGTTCCTCTTTGACTCCTCAGCCATTTTTAGAGCCATCAAAGAAAACAAGATCGAGGTTTTGACGGGAAACTACACGGTAGAGCTTGCAAGGTACGAGTTGGGAAATATAGTATGGAAAGATTATGCTTTGCAAGCAAAGATTTCAGAGCAGGAATTAAAAATGATGGCAAAAACAATCAAGCGTACCCTATCAATAATAGACATAATAGATGCAGCTGGCAGCGAGGAAGAAATACTGGAAACCGCAGCACAACTAACTATTACGTTTTATGATGCTTCATACGTATATTTTGCAAGGGCAAAAAATCTGCAGTTAATAACTGAAGATAAACGTCTAATCAAAAAAATAACAAGCTTAATAAACGCTTCAACCCTTGACGACTTATAAATCAGTATGCATTTCAGAAAGTCCAAATGGACTTATGTTCTGACGCAGGGATTGTTGTGGTGGCCGCTGAGATTTGAACCCCTTGCAGATTGGAGATGTCACCGAAAAACATTCCTTTTTTGTTTTGATTTTCCAATCATTCGTTCCTCTTTTTAAGTGCATTAGAACTATCGAGTTATTGGGACAAATGGGGTTGCTTTAAGCATGAAATTTTATTCGGAAGAAGAAACCAAGGATATTAGGTTGGCACTTGAAAGAGAAGTTCTTCATTGGTATAAAGTTGATTTTAAGAAGATGTTTGGCTGCCCATGTTATAAAGCTAATGGAAAACTGTTTGTTTTTTTAGTAACAAAAGCAATCGTAATTACCCACCTTGGTGAAGAAGATAGAGTGAAGCTCTCGACTGATTTTGTGTCAAAACCTTTTCAAGCAGGGAGTAAGAGTATCAAAAATTGGTGTCAAATTTTCGTAGACAAGCCTGAAGCTCTCTCTACAATATTGCATTTTATTAGAAAAAGTTACGAAGAAGCATTAAAAGAATAATACTTGGAAATTAGCGATAAAATAATTTTCATGTTACATAGTTTACTTAAAGATAACCCGCAAATATGTCAGGGTTCTCAAAGATATTTTGTAAAAGGAGTCAGAGGACAAAGAAAAAGGAGACAAAAAACCTCAAACACTCTCTTTCTTATGCGTCTGGAGACTAAACTGCTGAAAACCATGACAAGGCTTAAGAAGTCTCATCTCCAAAATTGGCTTTGATTGGATTATGCTCGGCTCCAAAACGCACATGGCTCTATCAATTCTTTTTATTGCAGTATTCTTATCAAGCACTTACTTCGCCATAACTTTAAATTCGGATTTCGGAAAACTCGAAGTCAAAACCTTAGAAATAATCGACAATAACAACAGACTCAGCGGATTGCTATACCAACCCATAGCCTCTTCCATCGAAACCCCTTATCCAGCAATTGTTCTCGCCCACGGAATCAGTGAATCAAAAGAAATGATGAGCAGCCTAGGACTTGAACTGGCAAGAAGAGGTTATATCGTCCTTTGTTTGGATTTGCCAGGACATGGAAACTCGGATGGAACAATCGGGCAGGCAAGAAATAAACCCGACCTAGGCATTCAATCAGCAGTCAATTATCTGGTTTCATTGCATTTTGTTAACTCTTCTGCAATAGGTCTTGTAGGTCACAGTTTGGGCGCGGGGGCTGTAAGAGCAGCTAACGCTGAAAACTCCCAAATCAGCGCCACAGTCCTCATCGGAGGAGGAATAGGAACAGCCGCACAAGGATCCCAGTACGGCGTGCTAAACTCAACTTTTCCTAAGAACCTTCTAGTGATTGTTGGACGATACGATGTACTGTTCAATCTGACTGATCTGACCTCAAACTGGCTCCCAGCTGCCTTCAACAACAGCACTCCAATAGAAGCAGGCATACTATACGGTGATTTCCAAACCCAAACGGCAAGAAAACTAGTTACGCCCTCAACCACTCATCTCTTTGAATCGGTTGACCCAGCAGTCATCCAAGAAACTACCCTGTGGATGGAAAACTCAATAAAAACCACGCATACTTCAGAAACAAGCAAAAAAACAAACATGATTTATCTAGAAAGAGAAACGACCCTTCTAATCGCAATCGTTGGACTATTTGCCATAGTCTACCTTGCGTATCATCCAATAGCCACCTTACGTCCTCTAAAACCAAAAGAAGAAAAAACTACAGATAATAACCAAACAACTGAAAGTTTGAAGGCTTATGTAGTCTGGGGAATCCTAAACTTGGCTTTATTTTTCCCAATGGTTGCAGTGGGCGCAGTGATCTCGTTTCCTCCTTTAGTATTTGGGTCATCTATAGCATGGTGGGTACTCGCTACGGGTTTAACTGGGATGCTTCTAATTTCAAGAAATAGACCACGTCTAAGTGAAAAAAGAATTCAACTTAAAGCGACCCTCAAAAACGCATTTATCAAGAGAGAAATTCTAATTGCATGTATTCTTTTCTTATTGCTATTTACAACGGCAAGTCTTCTCCCAGCATTTTATAATATTAACTTGAGGATATTGGCGCCTATATTTCAAGAACTGTCTTCACTGCGTCGTATCTTAGCTTTTTTTGCTTTTGTGCCCTTTTTCTTAACATATTTTGTTGTAGAAGGTCTGTATCTCCATGATTTTCAAGAAACAAAAACAAGGAAGGGAAACTGGATGGGCTTGTTCAGCTACATAAAAGTAGTTTCTGCGAAGATCGCCCCCTTCTTGATAATAATTGGTCTTCAGTATTTGCCAAAGCTCCTTTTCAACATCTGGATATTTCCCAGTTTCGTTGGGTTCATTGCAGAATTCCTCTGGCTGATAGTTCCAATCTTCATAATAACGTCTGTAAGCTCGACGTTTTTTTACAAAAACACTCACAATATAGCCGCTGGAGCAGTCTTTAATACACTAATGCTTGCTTGGATAGCATCAGTAGTATTTCCTTTTTAGCAATTCTTGCTATTGGCGCGCTAAAATTGGTTGCAATACCACAAAACCAGAGACAGCCGGCACTTCATGAAGATGCCCAGCCACAGAAACAGCCAAAACACGCTTCTCTACACTCAGCTTATAGATTTGAGAACAATGATTTCCACTAAGCACCAGCAAAAACCGTTGAAGACGCTCAGAAATTAGTCGAGGCAGGATTCGAGTATGTTTGCGATTTCGGTGAAGTTAAACTGTTTAGGAGACGAAAAGGATGCGAAACATCGCCACAACCCTATATAAATAGGAGCCGCTGGGATTTGAACCTGGGACTAATGGAGATGTCTCCCACAAAACCCATTTTTTACTAAACTTTAGCCATTATATATTGGTTTTCAACCTTTACAACATAGGTAAACAAATCTTCTATTTCTGGGCGTCCGAGAGCTTCAGCAGGCTGAGAAACCACTTTTCCTGTGGTTACATCAAATTTAGCTCCACGATAACGTTGCCTTCTAAGACGCCCTCTGAAAGGTCACCTCCGAAATGAGTGCGCATGTTGTCTACTGCATAATAGTTGCCTTCAACATTGGCAATGAGAACCACCACTTCCCCCAAGGTGACCTTTTTCATCTTGCCCATTCCTATGTCTGATTTTTCAGCAACATGCGCATAATCTGTATCCACCGTAACTTCCCTCTACGTTTGCATACATTAGAATACTTCAAATTAAGAAGATTCAGCGACGCCTGAATTAGTCCAAAACAGCATTACATATTGGCTTTTCTTCCCAATGAAACGCCAGTTAAAGAAAGGTTTTAGGTAGAATCCCCAGCGGGCGCGGCTAATTACTTATAATGGTGCAGGCGGGGGATTTGAACTCCTCACACTGTGGTGAAGTCACCCACACCATCCCTCTCCTTTTTTCAAAGTAACTAACAAAAAGTAAACTCTTTCTCAAAACAATGAACTGTCTCATACTTTCCAAAATACCCTCTTGAGATTTAAATAATGACTGAGGAAAAAAGAGTGCATACTTTGCGGCTCATGTGTTGATGACTGTCCCAAACAAGTAATAAATACAACTTTGGCAAAAATAATTCTCAAACCAAGTATTAATAACAATAATCAATAACGCATTGAAATGGAGAAGAACATAGATGAATACTTTGGTCTTAAATGGAGCAAGAACTGAGAAAGAAACCACAAACATGGTTTCTGACTGTCTAGAAGATTCTCTTAATGGAAAAGGTCACGAAGTCGAAGTAATGATTCTGCGAAATGAGCAGATTGGAGCATGTCTTGGCTGCTTTGGCTGTTGGCTAAAAACACCGGGTGAATGCATAATCAAAGACGCTGGAAGCGAACTACCCAAGAAAGTCATCGAAAGTGACCTGGTGTTTTTATTGACGCCAGTGACCTTCGGAATGTATTCTTCAGAACTAAAGAAGGCATTAGATAGATTCCCTTGTCCAGTTCTGCTTCCTTTCTTCAAGAAGATAAATGGCGAAATTCACCATGCTCCTAGATATGACAAATATCCAATCTTAGTAGCTATAGGTGTACTTCCAAACTTAGATGAAGAAAGCGAAAACACATTCACAACCTTAGTATCAAGAAACAGCATAAACTTGCACACTAAAGCAATCTCCACCATTGTCTATTCAAACGAAACCCCAGACATAATCAAACAAAAAATCATTGCAACCTTAACAAAAGCAGGTGTCCAATAATGCAGAAACCTACTCATGCAACACTTTTAGTTGGAAGCCCAAAAGGTCAAAACAGTACATCAAACTCTCTTGGAACTTACCTTCTTGATAAATTAGAACAAAAGGGAGTGAGCTCTGAAAAACTCTACATTAACCAGTGCCTTGGCTTAGATGAGAAACAAGCTGTTATGCTTAATCTTGTCGATTCATCAGACTTGATTATTCTCGCTTTCCCCTTGTATGTTGACAGTTTGCACTCGCAAGTCATCAAAACGTTAGAGTTGATTGCTGAACACGAAAAGGGCAAACTCAATCTGAACAAGAAAAAGTTTGTTGCAATTGCAAACAGCGGCTTCCCAGAGGTAAACCACAACAATATTGCAATTAATGTCTGTCGCATCTTTGCCAAACAAGTTGGTTATTCTTGGGTTGGCGGATTGGCGATGGGGGGAGGTGGAATGATATCGGGTCGACCTCTCTGTGAACTCGGAGGCATGGTTCGTAATCAGAGAAAAGGTCTGGAAATCGCTGCAGAAGCCTTATCGCAAGGAGAAGTCATACCCGAAAAAGCAGTTTCCTTAATTTCCAAAATTGGGGCACCTAAATGGTTGTATCTCTGGATGGGTAATCGTGGCTGGAAACAAGAAGCCAAGCAACAAATTGACACAAAGAAGATGTACAATAAGCCTTTCAAGGAGAGAGGTAATTAGCACTCCATAGTTGAGACAACAGACTTCTATCAATATCCATTGGCTTATTTCTTCAGACTTTTGGCGAACTCTTATGCAAGTTTGAGGTCATCTGCATTTGGTCTGCCTTTCTTAGTTACCCCTATTAGTTTGAATGCTAGAACAATACAAGAAGCCCAAAAAACTTGTCGATGCAGGTTTTGAATATGTGTGCACTTTTGACGATGTTAAACTGTTCAGGAAAAGAAAGTAGCATGATTCACGATTGGGGCTGCTGGTAGTTGTGGTGGGGCCGCTGGGATTTGAACCCAGGATCGCATGCGCCCCAGGCATGTATCCTAGTCCAAACTAGACGACGACCCCTACGACAGATAAGGACTTGGGGCGATGGACAAGAATCGGTATCGAGCTTTATTTGCTTTTCCCGCAAACTTTGCACCATTTCAGTTCAATAACGTTTCTGCTCTCCAGAATAGGGTATTTGAATAGTAATTTTTGTTGGTTGACTTTTCGGGGTGAACAACAACTTCTATTCCTATCAACTTCATTATAATGGATAAGGACCCTGTATTTTTCGCTGAATTTTAGAAAATTAATTAGCAAGTTGCCAGTAACAATTTGAGTGTGGATAGTTATGAATGGAAAAGCTGTTATAGTAATGGGTTCAGAGAAGGATTTGGAATTTTCTAAAGACATAGGAAAACACCTGAAAACCTTCAACATCAATTATGTCTTTCGAGTGGCTTCTGCTCACAAAACACCTCAGAAAGTTCTTGAAATTCTCAAAGAGTTTGAAGATGAAAAAGTCATTTACATCACCGTCGCAGGACGTTCCAACGCTTTAAGCGCTTTTATTGATGCGAGTACATCAAAACCAGTGATCGCGTGTCCTCCTTATTCGGATAAATATGGTGGAGCAGATGTTTACTCTTCGTTAAGGGTTCCAAGTGGTATTGGTTGTGTTGTTACAATCGAAGCGGAAGCCGCAGCAATAGCTACAGCAAAGATTTTTGCCTTAGAAGATGAGGAACTGAAGAAAAAAGTGACTGAGTATCAGTTG
The DNA here is from genome assembly GCA_963701765.1 of Candidatus Bathyarchaeota archaeon. Taxonomy (GTDB): domain Archaea; phylum Thermoproteota; class Bathyarchaeia; order Bathyarchaeales; family Bathycorpusculaceae; genus JADGNF01. Next base: position 21,354 of record CAVPBD010000008.1, on the reverse strand, counting down.
GATAAGAAAAAAGATATTGAGAAAGCCGACGAAGTAATCAAAAACATGAAATAGCTGAGAACCCACGATTAGCAGAGTTTCTATCCGCTTACAGGTTGGAGAGTAACTATGACACGCGAAGTTGAAGAGAGAAAAATTCCCGCAACCATGTCCACTCAGCACCCAGACAACGTAAACGTACCAGAGTGGAGTACTGATAAAATTATTGACGGCGACGCTGAAGTCTACGAAGCAAACTATGTTTATGAGATTCTCGGCTGCCAAGAAGTCATGTGGGACTCCGAAGGCAAAGATACTGATACTCGTGTAATACGAAAATTACTTAATAATTATTGGGAATACTTTTCAAATCATAAAATTGGCAAAGACATATACCTAACATATAGGATTCCTAATCCAAAAATTGAAACCATAGAGCGAAAAGTCGTCCTAGAGACGCTTCAGAACATTCCAGTAACATATGATATAGCATCAACATGCTACAAACAAAACATAGCACCCATCTTTGAAGTCATCTTGCCCTTCACCACCAGCAGCACTGAACTCATCTGGCTCTTCAACTACTATAAACGAGCCATAGTCGGCAACGAAGAAATAATGATAGATGAACAAACAAAAGCAAAAGACTGGATAGGGACCTTTTACCCCAAAAGCATCAACGTCATCCCACTAGTGGAAGACTTTGACAGCATTACGCATTTAGATAAAATAGTAAAGCCCTACATAGAAGCTGTTAAACCCAAGTACCTAAGAGCCTTCATCGCCCGCTCGGATCCAGCCCTTAACTACGGAATAATTTCGGCTGTGCTGCTCTCAAAAATTGGACTATCCAAATTAAAAAGAACTGAGAAAGAAACAGGCATACCCATCTACCCAATTATTGGTGTTGGGTCAAAACCCTTCCGTGGACACCTCTCACCTGAAAACCTTGACAAATTCTTAGAAGAATACAAAGGACTATCAACTGTAACCATACAATCTGCCGCACGTTACGATTACCCACTTGAAAAGGTAAAAGAATTCATAAAAAACCTAAATCAGAAACTTCCAAATGGTGACCCTATACCCATTGATGCTGAAGAGGAAAAAATCCTGCTTGGCGTTCTTCAAAAAGTTAGGCACCAATATGAAAGCGTAATAGAAGTCTTTGCGCCCTTCGTAAACAGCATCTCGCCTTATGTTCCAGCACGAAGAGCTAGAAAGCTTCACATTGGCTTATTCGGATATAGCAGAAACGTGGCAGGTGTAAGCCTTCCCCGAGCAATAACTTTCGCTGCAGCCCTTTACAGCATTGGTATACCTCCAGAATTCATAGGTGCAAAAGTTTTAGAGGATTTAACTGATAATGAAATGTGCATTGTACAGAAGTACTATGTTAACCTAAAACACGACTTCAATACAGTTAGCGGCCTAGTTTCATTGGAAAACATCAACATGCTCATGTCTATGCATCCACGCATTGCTAAAAGAGCAAATATGAATGTTGACAATCTCAGGCTCGCCCTAACCAGAATTCTTGCAGATCTAAAGACTGTGGAAGAAGAACTTGACCTGAAACTTGGTCCCCGTACCTCTACACAACGTAAACACGAAAATTTCACCAATAACTTCCTTATATCCTATTTAGAAAATGAAGAGAAGGAAGCTAAGAAAGCCTTAGTGGAAGCTGCAAAACTAAGGAATTGCTTAGGATAAAAGAAATAAGCTGATATAGGCAAGTCGAAATACTTCCTTTCAGCAAGCACAGTAACGAAGTGTTAACAATGGGCAGTGTAAAAGATTTAGAAGTAATTAAGAATCCTACTCCTGATGCTATGGGTATAGGAAGATTCCACTTTTCAGACCGCTACTCTGTTTTCGACTGGGGTGAAATGCCTGACCAAATACCCGGCAAAGGCGCAGCACTATGCCTAATGGGAGCCTACTGTTTTGAACGCTTAGAAGAGAAAGGCATCAAAACCCACTACAAAGGCTTGGTTGATAACAACGGAAAAACCATCACTTTCAAACAAGCTAATCAACCCATAAACATAATGGAAGTCTGCAACGTCAACATCTACCGCCCCGAAACCCGCGTCACTGATGGAAAATTAGAGTACGATTATAGCACCTATACGCCTAAGCTGAAAAACTGCCTTATTCCTCTTGAAATTATTTACCGAAACGGATTACCCGAAGGCTCTAGTGTATTCAAACGACTCGAACAGGGCAAAACAACCCTAAAAGAGCTAGGCTTAGACCACCAGCCCAAGCCAGGAGAACGCTTCACTAAACCCATATTTGACGTAAGCACGAAACTAGAAAAAACTGACCGATACATCACTTGGGAAGAAGCAAAAAAAATAGCAGGACTAACAAATCAAGAATTAAACGACATACAAAGTGTGTTATCAAAAATTAACGATATCATAACAGAGATGGCCTCCCGTGTTGGACTTATCAATGAAGATGGTAAAATCGAGTTAGCTTTTGATGATAAAAGAAGAATTATGGTAGTTGACGTTGTGGGTACTCTTGATGAATGCAGATTCACATACAATGGGCTACATGTAAGCAAAGAAATTGCCCGACAATTCTACAAGAAGACTCCTTGGTATCAAGATCTTGAAGAAGCAAAGAAAACCGCTGAAGCAAAAGGCATCAAAGACTGGAAAACCCTATGCAAATCACAGCCACCTAAACTAGAGCCTAAGCTTCGGACCATAATTAGTGAAATGTACATAGCCACAGCAAATGAATTTACAGGTCGCAGGTTATTCAACGCTCCCCACCTCTCAGATATCATCCAAAAGTACAAGCAATTGATGGGCGAAAAGGCATGATTGGAAAAAGTCAAATCAAACAAATCCTGCAAAAATATGACCCAAAAAAAATATGCATAGGCGTCTTAGGTAGCCACTCCGCACTTGAAATCTCCGCAGGCGCTAAACAGGAAGGCTTCAAGACACTTGTGGTCTGCCAAAAAGGTAGAGAAAAAACCTACACCAAATACTACAGCAACCTCTTTGACTACACCCTACTTCTGGATAAATTCTCAGAAATCACCAACGAAAAAAACGTTAAAAAACTAACTGATCTGAACACAATTTTTGTACCTAACCGCTCCTTTAGCGTGTATGCAGGTTACGAGAATATAGAAAACGACTTCGCAATCCCCCTAATGGGTAACCGCAGCATACTAAGAACTGAAGAACGCAACACACCCAGAAACCAACTGTATCTACTTCAGAAAGCGGGTATAAAAACTCCAAGAACCTTCAAATCACCCAAAGAAATCGACCGATTAGCCATCGTGAAAGTTCCTGAGAAAGAACGCGCTATAGAACGTGCCTTCTTCTATGCTTCAACTCCAGAGGAATATGAGAAAATATCCAAAGAACGCATAAACCAGGGCATCATCACCAAAGAAGCCCTCAAAGAAGCAGTCATAGAAGAATACGTATTGGGTGCAAAATTTAACGCTAACCTCTTCTGGTCACCAATAACCAATGAAATAGACTTGTTGGGTTTTGATAGACGAATCCAAACCGATTTAGACGGTATTTTAGATTTGCCTGCTCAAGAACAAATGGAGCTAAAAATTCCCACTCAGAATATTGAAATTGGTCACCAAGGTGCAACGATGCGCGAGAGCCAAATCGAGAAAATCTTTGAAGCCGCTGAGCAATTCGTTGAAGCCTGTAAAAAAGAATACCCACCTGGTATGATAGGTCTCTTTGCTTTACAAGGTGCGATCACCAAGGATTTGGACTTTTATGTCTTTGATGTGAGTCCTCGCGTACCAGGATGCCCCTGCGTTGAAGCCACCTCTCCATATATGAAGTACAAATATGGCACCGAAGTAGGTCCAGGAAAACGCGTGGCCATGGAAATCAAACGTGCCCTCAAAGACGACAAGCTAGCTGAAGTGGTCACATGATAGACAAAGCCGACATCGGTAAAATCGTAGAAAAATACAACCCAAACAAAATCTCAATCGGAACCTTAGGTTCCCATTCTTCTCTTAACATTTTCAAAGGCGCCAAAGAAGAAGGCTTACGAACCGTCTGCATCTGCAAAGAAAAAGACGCCATAATGTACCAAAAATTCCCCCTAGTCGATGAACTAATCATCGTAAAGGACTTCACCGAACTTCTAAAAGAAAGCTTGCAAGAGAAACTACGCAAACTCAATGTGGTTCTGATTCCTCATGGATCCTTCACCGCATACCTAAGCACTGATGAGTTAACCAACAATCTACATGTGCCAATGTTCGGCAACCGCCAGCTACTTCATTGGGAAGCGGACCGCAAAGAGCAGGAGGAATGGCTTCGCCAAGCAGGACTACTCCTACCCGCCACCTTCAAGACCCCTGAAGATATCGACCGACTTATAATCGCAAAACTCCCTGGTGCAAAGGGAGGCAGAGGCTACTTCCTTGCCGATTCACCTAAAGCCTTCTACAAGAAATTCAAAGAAATGGTTAAACGCGGCTTACTACAAGAAAGCGACGTAAACAGGGTTCATTTGCAAGAATACGCATTAGGTGTGAATGTTTACCCAAGCTATTTCTCATCCATCATTAAAGATGAGGTAGAGCTTTTGGCGATGGATAGACGTTACGAATCCGCGGTCGATTCCATAGGCAAGATTCCGGCAAGCCAACAACTGGACATAGACGTAAACCCCACTTACACAGTAGTAGGTAACTTCCCAATAGTACTACGCGAATCATCTACTGCCCGAAATCATGCGCATGGGTGACAACGTTCACAAGAAAGCCCGCGAACTCGCACCCCCAGGAATAATGGGACCCTTCTGCCTAGAAACCGTCATAACAGAAGACCTAAAAATCTACACCTTCGAAATCTCCGCACGCATCGTCGCAGGCACAAACGTAGGCATCGGCACCTCACCATACGCCTATCTAAAATACGGAGAAAACATGTACATGGGCCGACGCATCGCAATAGAAATCAAAGACGCCATCAAACAAAAACGACTCCACGAAATAGCCGTATAAAAACCGCTCAAATCAACTTAGACTAGTCTTCAATACCAATTCGAAACTCTCACGAGTTCATTTTTCTCTTATATTGCTGCAAGAGTACTAACGAGCACTTCTTTTTGTCTTTCCCCAAGGATTTCGGCAACGATTTCTACCTACCTCACCTGCGCTGGCAAAGAGAAAGTGGCATATGGCAGAGAGATTGGCAGGTTTTCGCATGTCACTGGCGGTTTCAAAATCAACCAGAAAAGGCACCTGCAACTGATCGATAATTACATGCTTGGGAGCTTTGCTCAGTTCGCCATGATCTAAACCGATTTCGTCTAAACGATAACAATTCTCCAAAACCTCGCCTAGAACCTTCTGAACGAGTACTTTCTCTTTGTGAGTCTGTAGCCAAGCAGGCAGTAAATCGCCGTCTATAAGCTGCATTAAAAGAAAATTCTTGCTTACACCAATAAATTTTGGGTCCAACGTTTATGTATTTGCTTTCTTTAGCATCTGCGCTTCATGGAATAGGTCTATGCGGTCTGCGTCTGATCTGCGGATTTTCAACGCGATCCGCTCTCCTTGTAGATGAGCAATTACAACTAAACCCACGTATCCCTTGCCCAAGATAGGCGCAGGTACCCCGAATGCGCTGGCTTTTCCGTAGAACTCAACCGCTGATACATTATGGCTTTGGAGCTCAATTATGCGGCTTTCCAGCTCATCTTGGGTGGGTTTGGGGTAGCAGAGAACAGAAGCATAAGGTTCCTCACGCAACTGCTCCAAAGACAAGATAATCGGGCTCTTCATGGCAGGTCTCTTTTTTAGGCAACAGAGTAAAATGTATATGAACCCATAATTAATAGGAACTGCTCGTTGATTAGTAATTCTCATGTATACGCGGGTGTGGACATGCCAAGATTTAGACAAACTGCCGAAATACAGAACTTGATGAGTAAAAAAGAGCTCATCCGAAACCTAGGAATAATTGCTCACATTGACCATGGAAAAACCACCCTCGCAGACTCACTACTAGCAGGCACGGGACTACTATCACCTACAATGGCAGGGACCGCTCGAGTTCTTGATTATATGGAAGAAGAGCAAAAACGTAAAATCACCATAAAAACCGCTAACATTAGCCTGCTTTACAAAACCGCCCAAAATCAATATATCATCAACTTAGTAGATACCCCTGGACACGTTGACTTCACAGGTAAAGTTACACGCGCTCTACGGGCCATAGATGGCGTAGTTGTTGTAGTGGATGCGGTAGAAGAAATCATGGCGCAAACCGAAATGGTAACCCGCCAAGCCCTCGAAGAACGCGTATGCCCCGTACTTTTCATAAACAAAATCGACCGACTAATCACCGAACTACAGCTGACCCCAGAGCAGATTGAAAAGAAAATCTCCCACATCATCAGCACCTTTAACGATCTAATCGAACTCTACGGAGAATCCCCTTTCAAAGAACAATGGAAAGTGGACCCCGCAAAAGACAACATAACCTTTGGCGCCGCACTACACGGCTGGGGCTTTACTTTGGGCATGGCAAAAGAAAAAGGCATCAAATTCGCCGACATCATAACCTCATACAAAAATATGGATAATGAGAAACTGAAAAAACTCTTCCCAGTGCATAAAGCCGTATTTGAAATGGCCATAAAGAGCATCCCAAACCCTAAGCAAGCCCAATCTTATCGGGTAGAGAAAATCTGGGATGGCGTAATGAAAACGGAAGCCGGTTTAGCCATGGCGGAATGTAGCGATGCAGGTGCAATGGTCATGTGCGTCACAAACGTACAGACCGACCCCAATGGAGGCACCATCGCGATGGGCAGAATATTCTCAGGCGCCGTCAAAAAAGGAGATACCCTTCACCTTGTGGACGTCTTGACCGAGACAAATGTGGGTCAAGTTTTTGTTCAGATGGGTTCGCTCAGAGAGGAGGTGGAGCAGATTTCCGCAGGCAACATAGCCGCACTATCCCTAACAGGTATCGTAAAGGCAGGAGAAACTCTTGTCGACAGCGCTCACAAGAAAGGCATGGTTCCCTTTGAAAGCATAAACTACGTTTCAGAACCCGTAATGACAATTGCGGTTGAGCCAAAAAACCCCCAAGACCTACTAACGATGCTTAAAGCAATGCTTAAACTTGCAACCGAAGACCCCAACTTAGCCGCTATAGTAAATAATGAAACAGGTGAGTACCTGCTAAGTGGTATGGGAGAACTACACTTAGAAGTTGCCCTTAACCAGCTAAAAAGCACTAACAGTAATCTAGAAATTTCCTCTTCTTCCCCAAGAGTAGTCTACCGAGAAAGCGTCACAAAAAAAGGCAACCCTGCCACTGCAGTAAGTCCAAACAAACAAAACCGCTTCACCGTACAAGTTGAACCCCTAGATAACGAAACCCAAACAAACCAGCCATTGGTAGTTGAAGAAAAAGGGACCATACTCTCATTGGACGAATATCGAAATATGCTAGTAGATTGTTGTGGAAAAACTGAGCAACTTAATCAAGATACGCTTATGGCGGTTATTGCTGGATTTGAGTTTGCCTGCAAGACAGGCCCACTTTGCAGAGAACCCGTAAGACGAATGAGAGTAAATCTACTAGATATGCAACTTAGCGAGGACACTAAACTGTATAGTTCAACGGAGATTACTCATGCAGTAGGTAAAGCGATTTTTGGCTCTTTTCTATCCGCCAAACCCGTTCTAGAAGAGCCAGTCTATAAAACCATAATAACGGTAAATTCAGACCTCTCAGGAGAATGCTCAAGAATCATAACCACCCGAAGAGGAAAAATCAAATCTTTCGAGCAAAAAGGATGCTCTATCAGTCATTACAGCATACATTCCTGTTGCAGAAACCTTCAATTTGAGCAAGGATTTGCGATCAGCAACCTCAGGACGAGCATTCTGGCAAAGCATCCTTGATCGATGGGAAATCGTCCCCGAAAAGTTATCTGCAAAAGTCATCATAGAAGTTAGACAAAGAAAAGGATTACCCGCCGAGGTCCCAACAGCAAATAAGTTCTTAGAGGAAAAATAACTGTGAAATGCGAAAAAAGGCCCTTCTATGTGGATGTTACACTCTGTTGTGGGCAACTTTTTAGATGGGACAAACTTGGCGATTGGTGGTATGGGGTAGCACGTGATAAAGTGTTCAAGATACGCCAAGTCGAAGACAATTTCGAATATGCCAATGCAGACAAAAAATTCGTGGAACATTACTTTAGCTTAGACCAAAACCTCGAAGAAATTATGCAAAGTATAAACAAAGACCCCCACATTGACAAAGCCATAAAACAGTACTGGGGACTACGATTAATCAGGCAAGATCCCTGGGAATGCCTCATCTCATACATCTGTGCTACCTACAAAGGCATACCAGCCATCAAACACATGCTAAACAATATAGCCCAAAAATTCGGACAAAAAGTAACCTACGATAGCCGCGAGTTTTACACTTTTCCCGAACCCGAAAAACTCTGCCAAGCTACAGAACAAGATTTCGCAGCCTGTGGGCTAGGATACCGAGCCAAATATGCCCTTGCAACCACCAAAAAGATTTGCCAAGACAACTTCGATTTAGAAAGCCTAAAAAAGACTCCTTACATTGAAGCTAAAAAGAAACTAATGGAGCTCCCTGGCGTAGGCCCAAAAGTAGCTGACTGTGTCCTACTTTTTTCGCTGGAAAAAACCGAAGCCTTCCCGGTAGATGTCTGGGTAAAACGAGTCATCCTCAACCGCTATATGGAAAAACTTCCGCCGGAATTATCTAAAAAAATATCAACCAACCACGAATCAATAAGCAACGGCGACTACGAACGACTAAACTCCTTTGGCAGAAACTACTTCGGCAAATACGCCGGCTACGCACAAGAATACCTCTACCACTGGGAAAGAATGCAACCATAACCCACTCCAGAAAAATAAGACAGAATAATTATTGAAATTAATCTAAGAAACCGTAGGGGGTAGGGGTAGCCAAAAGTTATGTTTAGACAAAATTTTTAGGCTAACACCTTTCTGTTGTTCTCAATTTAAAAATAATCGCCGTACAAAACAATCAGGTATACTGAAAATGCGGAAAACGTTTAAATTCGGTTAGAAACAGGATATGTAAAGGAGTCACGTGGTCCCGTAGCTCAGTTAGGTAGAGCGCCAGACTCATAATCTGTTGGTCACTGGTTCAAATCCGGTCGGGACCACCACTAAAATCATCTTGGAATCCTTTAGGTAAAAAAAGGTAAATTATCTGAAGATTTTCTTCAGCAATTTTTTTAAGCCTATTCTTAGAAATAAGTCAGTCCAGATTCTATTTCGCTACGGCTAGCTTTGCACCACAATTTGAGCATTTCCCATCATCAGTAATCTTTGACTGCTCTTTAACTTCGCCTTTACACAAACCACACTTCAACAACTTCACCTCCTATTATGTACAAAATTTAAGTCCATAATGTTCTCGTGCATGCGAATCTAGTTCTTTACTGTCTTCAAAATTTGAGCCACACCATGGGCATTCAAAAATATTCTTCATAATTTCGCCAAACTAACTAACCATTGTTTAGGTTTAAACGTATGTAGGTGCAGATTGATACCACAATTTTTCAATGTAGAGAAACTAAGAATGTGAGGTTTTACTTTCCTCACACCCTTTCAGTCTGTTTTAGAACAAATTAAAGAGGAATTTGAGGGCAAGGATCAAAATTATTAGCAGTACTACTGCTACAATAGCAGACCACAGAAAGCTACCAACACCCATGCTCAATCACCTCTTAGTAAAAGATATTTGCACTAAAACATACTAGTCTCTGTTTTTTGTTTAAACTTATGTGACTGGCAACTAGATACAACAATTCCTGTTATGCAGGTAATAATGTCTTTTAGTGCTCTTTGTTTACTAATAATGTCAACTAAAGCTTTCGAACAGAATTCTCTTTAGAATAGCTATTCCATGTCTCATTTTCAGTTTTTTCTCGCCCAATCTTTCCCGGTACCCAATTGGGACTTCGATTGTCTCAAATCCTTGTTTGCTTACCTGGTGATTCAATTCGACTTCAACGTCAAACCCTTTCGACTTAATAACCCACTTCCTGAGTATATCCGCACGGATAACCCGCAATCCGGTTAATGGATCCTGCAAATCTATTCCATTTAGAAGACTGTGAGAAAAAGCCAGTAGTTTATTTCCAAACGTAAACCGACCTTGGAAAGCGATTCCATCAGTTTGTTTGCTAAACCTGTTCCCGCAGACCATTCCTACATGTGGCATCTTTTCGAGAATCTGAATCATCTCTGGCACGTGTTCAGCTGGATAAGTAAAGTCAGCATCAGTAATAACCACATACTCAACATCCTTATCCATGCACTCCACAGCTTTAGCTAAGGCATCGCCTTTGCCTTTGCCGTCTTGGAAAAAGATTTCTGCCCCATGATCTTTTGCGAAATCAACAGTTCTATCATGGCTATGACCATCAATTACAAGAATACGACTTGCATGTATATTCTCTGAAAGCTCAAATATGGTGGGACCTACTCCTTTTTCTTCGTTGAGTGCGGCAATAAATATGTTAATGGGTTGCGTAGGTTCATACCTTTGACCAAACATTTTTAGTTCTCCAAACATTTTACTGAGGTAACAAAAAGAGGGCTTTATGATGCTAGCTTTTTTGTCTAATAACGGTGATGGTGCATTTTGTTGCTAAAGCTGCTATTGCGCCTAAGGCTGCCAGCCAAGGAGCTAATATTGTTCCTACAATACCTGCCCACGCCGGTATCTCTAAGAGGGTCTTACCGTTCTCGTCCTTCACGATAATTCTTGATATGTCCCCTTCATGAAACAGTTCCTTGATTTTCGCTACAAGATTCTCTGAGGGTACTGTATACTCTTCTTTTACACCAACGGGTGCTCCACATTTTGAACAGAATTTGGCTCCTTCAGACAGGTCGGCTCCACAACTTTCACATTTAACCATTTGATTCTCCTCCCAAAGCATCTATTTAGTTAATTGATTTTTTTTCTTTCTACAACGAAAGCGATTTTGACAACAGCTCTGTATTCAACAATTTTGTTGTTTTCAACTTTTGCATTGCACCGCTTCACGTAAATTGACTTTATGTTCTTGATTGTCTTTGCCGCTTCAGCCAACGCATTCTTTGTAGCGTCTTCCCAGCTTACTGGTGAGCTACCTATTAACTCAATAATTTTTACAACATTCATATCATTCATATTAATATCTCCTAAGTTTCAATCCGATTAACCAATCCATAATTCACTAATTTCGACTAACAAAAAAGGGGGTTTGGTTATTTCCAAAGTTTTTTGCCAGTGAACAGCCAAACAAGCAGTAAGATTACGGCAATCACGAGTAGTATATGTATCAATGCGCCTACGCCGGGCAAAGCAAAGAATCCAACCAACCAAAGAACCACAATAACAACAGCAAGAGTCAACCAAATATTCATAACAAACATCTCAACTAAGTCGCTACCTTATAAGTGGTCAATGACCAAGTTAAAGATGTGTGACTGCTAGCCCACATCAACATTCTAATGTCTGTGCCTGCATAATCTGTCCAACCTGTTATAGAGAATTTGAATCCTCAAACCACAATAGAAAAGAGACTTCTCAGATTAGCATTGGGCTTTTTTCCAGTCAGATTCAAAACTAGATCTCAACACACCGATAAGGTTACGATTGTTTGTCCACAAAGAAGGACTATCACCTAACCCACTCTCCTTAGAAGTAGTAATCAAAGCCTCCTTATCATCAGACATAATAAAATGATTCAAAGCCTCACAATGGAACCTAACACTAACCGAAGCACTCCCAATAAGCTTTTGAACCTTCTCCTTAAGCAAAACATCCGGACTCTCCCCCTCAAAAATCAGCCGAACCTGAGCCGCCTTCTTAATCGCATAACTATACTCATCAGAAAAACGAGCCAAAACCTGCGGAATTATTGTTTTATCTGCAATCAACGCAACCTCTACTCTCGAATTATTAATCAACTCAGAAGTCTTAGCCAAAATCGCCTTTTTCTCAGCTATCAATATGTATATACTCTCTTCCTCAGAAGACGGCTGCTTCCAATCCTTAAGAGACAGCTTCTGAACCATACTCCGCATACCCGTCAACCGCTCCTCAGACCTATTTTTTTCTTCCGCCACCAGTGAAGTTAAAGAATCCGAAATAAGAGTAGCCCGAACCTCAGTTGGCTTACCCAATAACCTCTCAATCAACCCCATCTTTTCAAGTAACGGCAAAATCCTATAAACATCCTCTCTACGCACTCTTGAAACCTTCGCTACCTGCCCCACAGTAGTCTTTTGCAGCTTAAGTATCGCTATATAAACCTTCGCCTGATTAAGAGTCAAACCCAAACCAATCAGGAGATCAGTGTTTTCATCGTTAGACATACTCAACTCGTGCAAATGTTATGAGGATTTTTGTATAAAACTCTTTTGACTTTGAAAAGCAACTGCCACCATTTTCGTGAGCAATACGATGAATACACATCGTTTCCTATCAGTATAAAAAGACTAAAAGTCGTTTTGTTTACTGATTTTTTTTAATGAAAGTTGGCTTAGCAGTTGACTGATGTTGCTAGAAGTGTGAACGTTTCTCTCAGCGTTTCTTCCTTTCTTTATATGCTCGTTGACGTGAGTATTGATGGCTTGATTCATTGCCTGTAAATCGGGCAACAGGAGAATTTCAGTTCCGCATTCACACTTTATGATTGGCAAACGCCCCTTCAAATGCATGTCACCATCAACGGTTTTGTCTTCCACTATTTTTCCAGTTTCTGCGGTCTCTGTTGGCAATAGTTTCTGATTTTTCTCAACTGTAATCCGACTCATCTTAAATCAAAAATCTCCATCCCTTACTTATTTGATAACCTATATTCGAATAATCCCTCTTATGGTAATGTCTGTGGAACTCCCCATCCACAAGGGTCGAAGTCAAGGTTATAACTACATTCTGAATGGAAGACAACGAAGCTTGAATTTTGCACTGTTGCTGCCTGTAAAAACAGTGAAATCGTCAGAGAGGTAATTAAAATTTTAATCTTTTTTCCCCTTCATCTATTTCTAATTAATTCTTTCTCCCTACCCCTATCCCCTACCTCTTCTTACAAACCCAAAAACCAAAAACAAAAAACTATAACTCACACACAGCAAAAGCTATCATAGTTAAAATTCTGATATCAGTATCAAAGAGACCATATACACTTTTGTAAAAAAATACATTATAAATTGGGTGTATAAGGGATGTGTAAAATACAATGTATGTTAAAGCACCAAACGATGCTTACGGCTTGCGCGCGCTCACTCTTCGGTATCGTTCTTTCTTAAACTGTAGAGTGAAATTGTATTCTCCTTGTTTTAAGTAATCTCTGAACTTGGTTTTACAATTAGCGCAAAGGTAGTAGTTAACGGTAAACTGACTGAACTTCCATGTTTTATCGGGTTTATCAATTTCAGTCTGGCAGTTCGGACATTTTGTCATTCTAATCACATACTCATTATTCTTTCTTGAGGTTAAAGACTTTACCCTGTCATAGTGCTCAGATTCAGAAACGCTGACGAACACCCTATAGCGCTTAGAGAACGCCTTACCTTTTTCAGAAAGAGCAAGTGGGCATATGGCATTAGTGGTGGGCACGCACATTTTCATAAATAATAAAAAAACAAAACTAATATAAAATAAAACAGAAAAGAAACAGAACAAAAGAAATAAGAAAACAAACCCAAAAAAGCTCTAATTTTTGGTATTTTACTTGGAGCGGTTATAATAAGAAAAACTCGATTTTAAATTGAGTAATATGTTTAAATAAGAATTTGAGAAAAATGATTTGTTGATAAAATGAGTATTTCAAATAAGTGGGTTGTTGTAGTATTTAGATGTCCTTTTTCAACCGTTAAGGAAACTCTGGTCGGATTTTACAGGTTTGCTGAAGAGCTTAATGGTGTTCGAAGTCTACATTTCTTAATAAGAGATAGAATTGAAGATGAAGTTGTTTTCAGCTTTCGAGTGATGGTTGAGCATAAATTCAAAGAAATCATCAAAAACAAATTAGCTAATAAACTAACCGTTTTGCTGACAAAAAATAAATTTTCTATTGACCCCTCTCCTGAAAATAGCTTAGTACAGTATGTTGGATGGTCTCCTGAAACGAGGCTTGTTGAGGTTGGTCAAGATAAGTTTAGCCGTTTTGTTGATGTCTTGCAGGATATGAGTGCTTTTGTAATTGAGCTTGTTGAGAAAGATTATTTTGTTTCAAGTCAACGCGTTGAAATGGCGCATTTTATGTCTTGGATGCTTGGATGCACAGAATATGGGATGTTAAGTACATCTGGAATGGAAGTCGGCTACTATGACCGTTTAGAGGATAAATATTGTTCGTATCTAAGACAAGACTTGCCAAAACCAAATAAAAAGAAACCGCAAACTAGGCTGTTAAGAACAGCGAACACTGCAAAAAACAAATCTAAATAAAACAACAGAACAAAACAGAATCCATAAAGAAAAAAAGAACAGGACTAGCGTGTGCGTTCTGTTGTGGTGTTCCTATAACGGAACAAACCGTTCTCTGATAAACAATATACACGTTCTCTGAGTATGTAAACATCGGTGGAAAAGTGGATCAGCGAGCCCTAAGATTGGTGCTTATTGCATGCTTTGTTTCAGTTGGCTTTTCTAGCTTAGTAAGCGCTGCAGAGCCAGTCTGGAAAGCCATAGCATCTTTCTCTCCTAGATATGACCTAGGTTTAGTGACCTTCGGTGATGCAATCTATGCGATTGGCGGAATGAACAGCGAAGTTTGCTTGAGTGTTAACGAAAAGTATGACCCTGAAAACGATTCTTGGACCTCAAGGGCGCCTATGCCGACGGCGCGTGCAAGCTTTGCCATTGCTGTGTGTCAGAATAAAATTTTTGTCATAGGCGGCGTTACTGGAACAGTTAGCCAAACGCTTGATTCACCGTCCTCTCTTCGCAGCACGGCTGTAAATGAGGCATATGACCCCGAAACGGACACTTGGGAAACCCACAAGCCCTTACCTGAATCTATGAACGAAATAACGGCGAGCACTGTCAACGACACAATCTATGTGTTAACAGAAACACAAACGTGGGCTTATCACCCAGCAAACGACACTTGGACACATAAAGCAACCCACGCTTATTTAGGCGGCTTAACCTCTACTGCTTACGATATGTATGTGGTGCTGTTTGGAGGCATAATTGTCACAGATGGCCACACGGTACCTGTTTACAAAACAGTAAGCTCAGTCTACAACGCAGTGGATGATTCTTGGAGTTATGGCACAACAAGCCCTACTTACCTAATTAATCCCGCTTCCTGCATCATAACCGACCCAGCTGGTATTGAGAGGATTTACGTGGCTGGCTACCCCAATAATATTATGCAATACACGCCGACAACGAGCACATGGGAAACAGCCCCCCAGTTCTTATGCATGCGTATAGAGTTCAGAATGGCAGCCGTCAACAATAAAGTTTACATCATGGGCGGGGCAAGCGTGCAGCTTTTTGATTACGCGGTGTATGGTGACAATGAGCAGTACATGCCTTTTCCAGTGCCAACACCCACACCGACCACCTCTTTAACATCCCAGCCAACATCCACGTCGACTCCTTTAGACACACCCTCCCCTGCTCCACAAGCTTTCCAGTACCCAAGTGAGCAGCCGACCCTTTCCCAGTCACCTTCCCCTTCAACGCAACAACCGACTGAAGTCTCAGAATATAACCTCATAACTCTCGGAGTTGTAGTGGTTTTAGCTTCCGTCCTTGTGTTAGTCGCTTTCTTGGGATATCGTTTTAGAAGTAGGATAAGCGCGCTCTGTATTACAATCTCCAGAGGTCGAAATATCAGAGTTTCTCATTAGTCGTCATTTTCTGTTGTGGATCTTTTGGTAGATTTTTATTTTTCTCTCTCCTAAAAATCTCTCCCTAAATTCGCCTACCAGAATTCCAGTAACCTCCTTCTCTAATCAATAATAGCTACTGAAAAGATTCCCATCCGGATTTGCAGTAAATACTCAATAGTTGTATTAAGCAGTAGTCGTTTATTTCAAGTTAGCTACTTTAAAGCAGTTACTCTAAGTTCTGCATCACTCAAAGAGTATCCCTTAAGCCTTACATAAAGAAAAAACGTAGCAACTTAGTTTCATTGCTTTATAGTGATATCAAACCTGCTATCGATAGAGCTATTTCATTCCATAAAGATTAGAATTAGAGTTCTATTAGATAGGTGGATAAGAAAAAGATATCTTGGCGGTAAAGATAATAGGGGGAATTAGTGTGAATGAGCAAGATAAAAAACTGGAAGAAATAAATAAACAAAGAGTTTCTTCTAATCTTCCACCGATATATCCACGAATAGTAGATAATGAGTAAACAAAGTAACTCATGATCTGTTCTTATTAATGCCTTGGTTTACTCCAACCTTTTCTTTTTTTAACAGATTTTAGTAAAATGTTATATAAACGAAGACAGCTAAACAAGATAATCAAATATCAACTGATTATATGTAGACGAATAATATACCCCTGATTTATTTGGGAGGTGAAATTTGGATGGTTACATCTACCGTATCTTTGCCCGTAAAGTGGGAAACGTTTCTAAAGCGTTTAGCTGACGATTACCAAGTTGATTTAGGTAAAATTGTTAGTGAGCTTTGTGAGTGGGCATTTTCCAATGCTGAAGGCAAAAAACAGTTTGAAGCTTGGCTTACCGATGCTTATCCGCTGAAAGGTGAAGATGAAGACAAAAAAAGAAGCATAAACGAAGATATATCTGGAGCAGAAGAAGAGATGCAAGAAGAATCCGAAGAAGAAGCCCACGAAAATAGGGACTATAATGAGGACAGAGAATTGAAGTCTTAAAGGATGCGTCTAAAACAACGTTGTACTTAGTGTCTTTAAATTTTAAATTGTAAACAGCATGGGGAGGTGAAAAACGTGAATGAGAATGAAAATGTTAAACTCAATGAGCAAGAGGCAATATAGCAAAAACCTCATGAAAAAAAGGAAACCCGCCGATACATTGGTGAGAATAAAAACGTAACTGCGAAACTCAATGAGCAAGAAACAGGACTGAGAAAATCTCGCGGAAAAAAAGTAAGAAGAAACTTCCGACATTCCCCTACAAGAGCATAAAGTCCTGATTGCGTAAATGTTAAGGTATATTGGGGGGTTCTTTTTTGTGCTAGTAATTCTATATAGGAAAGAACCCTGAGCGATTAAATATTCGTAGGAACTTTTGAATAAATTTATCATGAAAAGACCAAATCTGTTTGTATTTGGGCAAGTCTACAATAAAGCCTCGATTGATACTCTGTTGTTGTAGCTTCACAGTCACACACCCTTAAGTCTGTAAATTACGACTTAACATTAGAGATGAAAGGAATGTCTGAGGAAAAGAAAAAAATTGAAAATGCGGCTGAAAAAACTGGTGAATCAGTCGGTAAAGACATCAAGAAAGGTGCTAAGGCTGTTAGTGATTTTGGAAAAGGCGTAAAGAAAGGGCTCAAGAAAAAAGGATAAACCGAGTAAAATCCCTTTTCTCAAATAAAATTAAGTACTCGTTTTTGTTAATGCGGATTTGTAGATTTCTGTTTAAATGATTTCGGAGGACGAAGGACGGGTTTCTAACTATTTTAGGGGAGAAAAAAGCATTCGCCATTATATGGAAACATTCTGGTTAGGGATGAGAATATATCGTAATTTGATCTCAAATTTATTTGATGTAAAGGTTCCTCTGTTTTGCGGACATAAGTTGACCTATAACTGTAATCTTCGATGCAAAATGTGTCCATTCTGGAAAAAGCCCAACCTGGATTTAAGTATAGAACAGGAAAAAGCAATTCTAAAACAGGTCTACAATTCAGGAGCTTGCGGAATTGCTTTTGAAGGCGGGGAACCTCTGCTGCGGAAGGATTTGGCTGAGATTCTTGCTTTTTCTCGGTCTCTGCCTTTGCATACAAGCCTCATAACTAACGGTACTCTGCTCGAATCCAGAATAGATGAAATCTCACCTTACATCAACGGTGTTATCTATGTTTCGTTAGATGGGTTAGAAAAAACTCATGAAGATATAAGAGGAGTTAGTGGCTGCTTCAAAAAAGCGATACAAGGCATAACGGCAGCCGAAGGTAAGGTTCCAGTTACAATTAACACAACAATAATGGCTGAAAATCTCTACGAGATAGAAGGTATGGTAAAACTGGCAAAAGAATTGAACGCTCGAGTATCCGTTGCCGTAGCGCATGAATATTGCAATTCCACGAAGTCTGCACCTACAGTAGAAGAAATCGTAGAGATAGCTGGAAAACTTGTTGAAATGAAAAAGAAAGGGTACCCTCTTGTGAACTCAATAAGTTACTTTAAAGTCATGACGAAAGAGAAAAACTGGAAATGTAAACCTTGGGCAATGATTAATTTGGGTCCAGATGGAAAACTTGTTCTACCCTGTTATGTTCGCAACGAATACGCAACTAGCGTTTCTGTTCTAGAAACCAACATTAAAACTGCAATCTCTCAAATTAACTGGAAAGAAATACAGAATTGCCACAAATGTAATCTTCATTGCTATGTGGAACCTTCTTTGGTGATTTCACGGGATTTTCGCACTTACGCGAATTGGGCCTTTAGAATTAGCGTATAAAATGGGTATATATAGCAATTTTGTCTTTTAGCCTAATAGGTGGAATGTTGTGCCGAAATGTCCAAATTGTGTTGCTCATATGAAAGAACCGGATAAGGAATGGAATTTTGGGCGATTTCGAGTTAAGATGTATAAGTGCAATAAATGCGGAAACCAATTTAGAGAATATTTCATGGAAAACACGCTGAAGTTTGTGTTGAGTGCTCATAACGGCAGTTTAGGAAAAATTAAGGCTACAAAAGAAACAATAGACCGGCATAAAACCTATGGGTAACCGCTTTTATCTCTTGAGGTTACCTGGATTTTTCTTAAAAACAATATAAGAAATAGGAGCCTACACAAATATTGCTCGCTATTTCTACTATTTCACTGTTACTTTGTGCTTTTTAGGTGCTGGTGCAATCGTTTTCTTTGGGACGCAAACTTCTAGTAATCCGTCTTTGTAGGTGGATTCTGCTTTTTCGGGGATAACTTCTTCTGGGAACGATAGCTGTTTGTAGACATGTGAGTAAAGGCGTTCTCTGACAACATAGTTCTTCTCTTTGTCTTCGGTTTCAACGTCTGTTTCAGCTGAGATTTCGATACCATCCTTTGTTAGGGATACATCGATTTTGTCTTTAGTTACGCCAGGCATTTCAGCATGTACCACGAACATGTTTCCCGCATCAACCAGATCTACGGTTGCTTCCCGGACAGGAGCGATTGGTTCAAGGCTTATCCAGTCCCATGGAAAAGCTATACTTTCTATGAAGTTTTTCCGGAAATTCGTCATTAAATCGTCAAAGGTGGTTAAAACATGAACTGCTGGAACGTGTTTGACAGGAATCTGTTTAGCGGGAACCTGTTTTACTGGTTTTACTGCGGCTTTAGCTTTTTCGATTGCTTTCGCGGGAGTCTTTTTTTCTTCTTTGCTCATATTTTTCACCTCGATTACCTTATTATTAGAATACTAACCTGGGTTATCTTTGGTCTTTTTGTAATTGGAGTCTTTTTGCAGTTTCCTTGGAGATTTTTTCAAGTCCCTTTGCTAACTCTGCACTGTCTACCTCATCTAGCGGGTAAAACTTTCCACCCTTATCGATAAACACGAGCTCCAAATTTCTGTTTCCATCAACCAATATTTCACCCCCATCAAAAATCTAATCATTTTTACTTGAGTTTTAATAATGATCTGCTTTTGTTATCTTGCGGACTTTGGATTTTTTTTAATGCCACATTCTGAAACGGGGGACCTCAGCTATTAGCCCTTCACGTGATTAACCTTCAAGTGTCGAGGGCTTGCTGGCTTTCCCATAGTGCCTTTCCTCGAAAGGGTACTAAAATGGAGTTATTGGGATGCGTGGGTTTAGTCTTATTCTTTTTTGGCTATCCATGTTTTTACTGCTTCTTCAACAGCGCGGGATAGGTCGCCTTTTTTCCCGCCAAATTTTTCCACCGTTCTCATTCTGAGTTGTTTTTCTAACTCAGCCGGTAAGTCTACGCTGATTCGACCCATTTTTTATCACCTGTTTTTTTAGAGTTTATGCACTATTCCTAAGTGTCAAGCATCTTTCCAATAAGTGGATATCCATACGTTGAATTTTGATCTTGTTTTATTGTCATTTTCCATTCACTTATCCACTTATTCACATATACCAATAAGTGCTTACGTGCTTATAAACTTATGGTATTAAGTTGTTATGTGCGTAATGTGTCGGTGATGACTAGACTTGGCAAATCTGCGGAAGCTTTAAGCTTTCTCTTCGCGTAATTATTGTAAACAGATTTTGCAGGTGTGTTTTTGTATGGGTCATTTTGGAAGGCAAGGTGGAAGTTACGAGGGCAGACGTGGCCATGGCAAAGGAGTTAAACGTTATCCTGTCGAGTCAGGGCAAGAGTTAGAAGTAGAGATAACCGAATTGAGCCCCAAAGGCGAAGGCATGGTTAGAATTCAAGGGCTAGTAGTACATATTCCTGATGCGAAGCCTGGAGATCATGTGAAAATAAAAATCACAAAAATAAACTCCAGAAACGTAGAAGCACAAATAATCACGTGAGTACAATAAAGTTTCAAAGCCAAGGCACAGAGGAGCCAAATTCACCGCGCGCTTATCAGCCAAACAGAGCGAAATCTAAATGTCATTCAAGTAAAACAATCCTTACACGTTAAAACATGCTTTTAATGATACCTTAGCAGAATACTCATCTATATCAAAATCCACCCTGAAAGAAGAATTACTTTTGAAATAATAATCATACTAAGGATGTTATCTTCTATTAGAAATAGTATAAAAATCTAAATATTTAAACACACAAAAGAAAGCTTGAAGGCTCGAGCATATTTGGTTAAGTGAATTTTATGCCTAAAGCATATTATGAGCGAGATGAAGATTGGCAAATCGTATGCCCTGACTGCCATGGTAACGGAGCAATAGGTACAGGGGACAAAAGAAAACTGTGCCCAAAATGCAATGGATCAGGAAGAGTAAAACAATAAGACTCCATTTGAGTGACACAAAATAATCACTGGAAAAATTGCTCAGAATAGATTATGGTTACTTCTATAAAAACGGAAAAGAAACAAAATAAAAGAAACAATCAAAGTATTTTTACATAAATAAACTATGAAATGTTAAATTGGTATAAAGATGGAAACAAAGCAACCGCAGAGAACTAGCAAATGTATTTTTTG
>CAVPBD010000007.1:0-136821 GCA_963701765.1 Candidatus Bathyarchaeota archaeon | reverse complement strand
ATTACACACACTGTTTTGATGGCTAACTATGAGTCTTAATTAGATACAACACGAAAAGTGGCCGAGGTGAGGTATTTCGGAACGTTTAAGGGATGCTACTTCATTCCCTCATAACCTCTTCTATTTTTTCATATTTTTTTAAATTCTCTTTAGGATTTTTGTTGTTTTAGGGATAAATTCTTCATCACTCGCAACCTTTGCTCTTTTTTAATTTCAAATAGTCTATGAATCACTTATATTTATTTTGAATTTTAGAAGTTGGCCAGAAATTGTTTCCATTATATGAAAAAACTTCGTTTTTTACTCTTTTACGAAAATCTTATATCTAAAACGCAAACAAATGGGCTATCACTATAATTTTTAGGAGAACGAAAATGGAAAAATCAAATAAGAAACTATTTTGGACAATAACCCTGATTTTGCTACTCGCTTTTTCTATGTTTCCTATTCTACTAAATCAAAGCGTACTAGTTACTAATGCTCAATCTGTAACTGCAAATAGTGAATTATTGAAATACGAATGGGATCGACCAAGAGGCGGAAATGTTGGCCTTACCCATTTCTCAGCTGGCCCAGCGCCTAACTCTCCAGATGTATTATGGCAAAGAAAAGACATATCTACCCTTCCATTAGCTTTTGGTGGTAAACTGTTCTATACTGTTGGACTTAACATATTAGGTCATAGATCCATTTACTGGTCTTACCGTTTCTAACTTTACTGTTCCAGGAGTTGTCCACCGAACAGGCAGCAGTATTAACCAAGTATTCAAAATAGACGACAATCGCATGGGTGTATTAGTTACCGCAAACGGCCAATGGAACACAAGCTTAACCGAGTGGGTATTCTACTGCCTTAACACTGCTGATGGTAGCATCTTATGGGGAATGGACCAACCACAAACTAGTGGGCTTCATACTCCACAGTTAAACTGGGTTGCAGAAGAAAAAATGGCTTATGTATCAATCGGCTATAAAGATGGAAGAGGCACAAGCGCAGCAGGTAGCACAGGTATTCTTGAGGCATGGAATTTTGCTGACTTAACAAAACCCCCAACACTAGCATGGACATGGTACCCTTTTGGTACAGTATCTAACATAGTATATGGAGATGGAAAACTATACCCAGACGGCAACAACCTCGACCAAGTATGCCTTGATGCAAAAACAGGCAAAGAACTATGGACCACCCAACTGCCTGGATCACGTTACTATAGAGGAACATACTACAATGGCATGATAATAAGAGGTATCTAGATAATACCTACTTAGCTCTAAATGGAACAACAGGCGAAATTATATGGGAGTATAATCCACACACATATGGCTTCTTTAGCAGTGGCTGTTCAGCAGGTTACGGCATGACTTATATGCTCAATGTTGATGGTCATCTTTACGCACTTAATGCAACAACAGGTCAGCTTGTATGGAAATATATGGGTCCAGGACAAGCTTACCCAGGATACGTAAACATTGCAGACGGCAAAGTCTATGCAAGTACAGGTCAAGATGGTCCAAACCCATTAGGGGAAGGTGCGCCCCAATTTACTTGCTTTGACGCCTATACTGGCAAAGTCATTTGGCAAATTAACAACGCAGAATTAGGAGCTGGACCAGGTGCTACAACTATAATTGCTTATGGAAACTTGTACGCAATAACTCCAAGCGGCTATACCGTTCGCCCAGGTGCTAACTCACTTATCGCTTATGGTTCACCCAAAGATTGGTCTATGTTCTTAGGTGATCCTTCACACAAAGCCACAGGCTATGGCGCTCCAACAAATATGACGCTTAAATGGAAATTCCCAACAGACGCACAAGTGGTATCTTCACCAGCAGTTGTACAAGGCAAAGTGTACATTGGATCTTATGACAAGAACTGGTACTGTCTAAACTCTTCTACTGGAGCTAAGATTTGGAACTTCACCACAGGCTTTCACATAATGTCTTCGCCTGCTGTAGTTAATAACAAAGTATACACAGGTGCAGATGACGGTTATGTCTATTGCTTAGATGCTAATACTGGACAGCAAATATGGAAAACAGCTGCGCCTGGACAAGTTCTTCACATCATTATGGGAATTATAGTAGAATATAGAGGTTCACCTACTGTGGTAGATGGCAAAGTGTATGTAGGTAGTCTTGATCATAATCTGTACTGTCTAAATGCTGATACTGGTGCGGTCCTTTGGACAATAAATACTTCAGGAGCTATCGTTTCTACTCCTACCTATATCGCAAATGATGGTCTTTACTTTGCTTCAATGGATGGTTTTGTCTATAAAGTAAACCCGCAAAATGGCAATATTATTTGGAATCAGTCAACGCCAATAGGCAGAGAAATCTCAATGATGGGTACTCCAGCAGTTGGAGATGGCAAAGTCTTCATAGGATCAGGCGCCGCAGCTGCAGGTCCTGCCCGTATAGGTCAATTCTACGGCTTAAACGCTACTACAGGCAAATTTATATGGACAACAAACCAGCTGTCTGGAAGTGGAGCACTTCAACCAACTTGGCCAATGATTTACTTAGATGGCAAAGTCTACTTTGGGGACTTCTTCAGTTTTTCATGCGCTAATGCTACTAATGGCACAAAATTGTGGTCTTGCTTCTTAACCCGAGAGCACTTTGGAGGACCAGCTTATGCTGACGGCAAATTCTATGTTCCCTCTGACTCTTATGGAATATACGTAGTTAATGCATCGTCTGGAGAAAAACTAGGATACTTTGAAACTGGCGCACAAGTACGATCTTCTATTGCTGTCTATGAAAGCAAATTATACTTTGGAAGCTGTGATTGGAACGTATATTGCGTAGAAGAGACATCGAGCGGCACTACATACTATAGTTTACCCGAACCCTCCCCCACACCTGTGCCGTCACCAACTCCAGCCATGACACCAACAGCTACACCAACTCCAACTCCAACATCTACTGTTGCTCCAACACAAACTATTGCACCAACGCAATCACCCACTGCAACTCCAATAGTTACACAACAACCTGTACCTACAGCCAGTGCACAGCCTTCAGCGTTTACCTTATCAAATGAGATGCTAATTGCCATCGGCGTAGTAGTTGTTATTGCAGCAGTAGCTATCATAGCTGTCTTAATACTAAAGAAACGCAAATAATACACTTTAAACAAATAACTTCCCCTCTTTCCTTTTTTTATGAAAGAAAACGGTAAGAATCAAAATGTGGGCTGAGTGGGCTTTGGCGGTTTCAAACTCTTAAAGTGGTAGCAGCGAAGGGTTTTCATTTTCTCTCTCCTATGTTCGTGTCCCGACCAGAGCCCCAGTAACCCCTTAATGTTTTTGTTTAATATGCATAAAATAGGTGATATCACCAAAAAATTAGGTGCCTAATTTTTTATCTGGGTGATCTCACTCTATATTGGAACAAAACCTAACAAGAAGACTGAAAGACTAAAAAGTCAAACCTGAAAATTCAGTCTTAAGAATGATTTTCCAATCAGAGTTCAAAATGCAATTGTTTCAAGTGGGCTTGGTTTTTTGACATTTTTTATTACATAGCCTAAGATGTCTGGGTGAAGTTGTTCTGCAAAAAGCTTCTCAAACATGTAGTAGTTGACTTTTTTGAGCTTGAGTTCTTCGGAAAACTCACCATCTGCTGTTATCTCAAGATGTAGGTTTTTTATTTCTACTGTCGATAAATTGGTTCTAGGACCATATTTGCCACTGGGCTTTCCACCATACAGTATGCTTGCATCAAGATACCAACAATCGTAAATGGCTTTTAGTTTTTTAACAATTGGTTGGTAAAGTCTTTCTTCTAATCGTTCTCTTGGCATTACTCGTCTCTCTTCTTATGACTCTGCTTAAGACTGTATTTAGATTAACTTTTTATCCTAATTGAGTCTAACAGCTACCTTTTGTAAGTGGCCATATATATCTATCAATATATTCTATAAAATTGGGGCTTAAATTGAGCTTCTTTTTCCTGAAAGGTAGGTTCAGTACATTTGCACACAAAAGTAAAAGCAGTATCTATAATGTTGATTTTAGGGCTAAACCCAGTGAAGATAGGTTTCTCGCTGAGACTCTCCCCAACAACGGCACTGCCCGAGTCTTTCTCAGTGTGGCGGTCTTTATGCTTCTCTGTGTGACTCTCTCTGCCAATGCCTCTCTCATGGAGCAATTATGCATGGGTTGACTTTGTTATTGCTCTTGCTTGTGTCAGAGACAACGGTACTAACAGAGCTTTTGACCCTTATAGGTTTAAAATTAATTTTTTTGTAATGTCAGAATTTTATTTTAAGACAACAGTCTCTCTGAGGTTGGATAAGTACTAATCAACAATGTTCTCATAAACTTGAAAGCCATACTCGGTTTTTGATTAACTCTGTAAAACAAGTTGCAGGTGAGATTATGGGTAGAACAGTTCCTTCATATAGAATGGCTTTAGAATTCGAATATTGAACAGTGGCAGAAAACCACTAAAGTATTATACCTTCAATTTTTCTTACTCTGCTCTTCTCCTTTGTTCTACTCGCCATCTCATGTCTTGAAAGAATTCAACTGCTTTTTGAAAGTCTTCTTTAGTCTCAATTGCATCAGTGAAATTGATAATTTTATCTAAGAAATCAAATTTTTCATTGACTCTTGTAAGCTCCTTTCTTAAAATCTCATTAGTTGTTTCGATATTTGTGAGCCTTCTCTGAGAATCAAGAAGTGCACTCTCAAGCTCCACAGTTTCTTGGTCTTGATCTCCATTCCCATTTATGACGGTATCCTTCATTGCTCTTTGGTAAATTCCTCTGAGTTGTTCTTGGCTAACATAAGCTCCTTCATTGATTGCTTTCCCAACAATTTGCTTCCATTGGCTTTCTCCTGCATAAGCAGAAAGTCTGTCTATAAGGAACTTTCTTAAGCAATGAAATCTTACGTGTTTGCCGTGTATTGTTCCATCTTTAATTTCCATCCCTGTTTTTGGCAAATGGTTTGAAGAACGACTGTTAAGTTGGTTTCATCGTCCTCAATCATTCTGTCTATGTCTTTTGCATTTTTATGGCCCTCCAGCCATGCTTTGATTATTGGAATTGCATCAGTGTCAAGGAAAGGATATGCTTTAACTCTCTCTTTACCTGTACCAATTTCACCAATGCAATAGGTGGCTCATTGTCAAGTTTTAGACTTCTGAATTGACCAAAAGTGAGTTTGACAAAATCTCCTGCTCTAAGTCCTATCGACTTGCCAACAATCAGGACATATCTTTCTTTTAGGCTTCTTGCAAGAGCCATCTTTGTAAGGTCTTCTCTATCAAACAGGTAGTCTGAGGTTGAACGATTTTGTTCAGTAAGTTTTTTGGATTCAGTCCTTCTGAATGTTAAAGGCATTCTATAATAAGCATAGAATCCACGAATACAACCAATAGCAGTTGTAGCATAAGCTTCACTTCTTTCTTCTAAAATATGTTTTCTAAATTGAAACATTGAGTTCTCAACTTGAAAATCCTTATCTGATTTCTTCTCATCAAGTAACTGCTGACCACTTTTCTTAGTGAAAGTTAAATATAGTTTCATGATTGTCTTGTAGGTATTGAGTGTGCCTTGCTTTGACTGAGAGTAAAGAAAATCATCAATCACCTTATCTCCAATATAGTGCAACACGTCTCCTCCAATATAGAAAGTGGTCACAACTCATATTTAAACAGAAGTAAAAAGTAGGAAAAAATCTGAGAAAATTAAAGTTTAAAATCTACGTGGTCATTTATGGGGGCAAATAATCATCCAAATTAGAATTAGTATTATGATATTTGCTGCTATGATATTTCTTGGCGTTAGTTCATTAGTTTTAACGCAACGTATTGATATTGTTGTAAATAATGACCTATATAATTCCGGTCTTCAATTTAGTTATAATTGGGCTAATACTTATTGGGCGAATCTAAATTTGCTCTTTGGATTCTTGGGTACTGGGCTAATTCTGGTTATAATTTCATTAATTTTATTCTTAAGTTACGCTAAAAGAGGCTCAGCTATATTGAAGTATCTTAGTTTGTTTACTTTAATTGCCTCAATGTGCTTTAGTATTGGAGAAATATATTTTTTCAATATTCTTGATTATATTGTTAATGTAGATTTGTACTTGTATGGTTTATCTTTTGAATCATCTTGGGCAATACATTACTGGAGCTATACTATTTTTCTGCTTCTTGCTATTGGTACATCAATTATATTAGCGGTGGTATCAAGTGTTTTAATAATTATTTCGGCTCAAACTACGGTTAACTTCTCTTATGCCAAGATAATCCCAGTAATTTTGGTGGCTCTAGGAGTTTTTACTCTTAGCCTTTCAATAGTCTACGAATTATCAATCTTAACTTTTGCAGGTCTAGGCTTAATTTTTTGGGGTATTTTATTTATTTATATTAGAACTGAAAAGTATGTCAAAGGCGTCTTGCTTGATTTAACTTCAGCGTCTCAGCTAACTACGTTAAATTACCTGCTAAGGCAGTTAGAATTTCAAGGTGGAGTATTTTATTTGCCGCCTCATTATTCTAACAATGGAGACCTTCAGAAGACTTTTTTGCCTGAATTAAGAAATTCAGATTTACCACTTCCTTCTCAGACAAAAAGTGAACAAGCTTTATGGATGGAGATCCCTTCCGGATTGTTGCTTGTTCCTCCCGGCGCTGAACTAGCTGTTGCATTTGAGAAAATTCTTAAGAAAAATTTTAGTAATCTACAGCTGCAAGAGCTTCAAAAAACTCTTTCTAAGCTTCTAATCGGGGAATTAGAAATTGCGAAGAGTCTTGAAGTAGTGATAGAACCTAATAAAATACAAGTCAATTTAAAGAATTGTATAATTAAAGCACCTAAATTTGAGTTTGATTTGAATTCAGAGGCATACTCAAAATTTGGCTCATCTCTTGGTAGTGCATTGGCATGTATTATATCAAAGTTAACTGATAAAATAGTTACTATAGAAAAAGAGCAGAATATCCAGAACGGTGAAGATTTGTTTATCGAGTATAGTATAATTTCTTTAGGAGTATAAACGAATGATGTTCCCTTTGGATGCTTGGGATTTGACCATTCTAGTTGCTGCAATTGCTTTAATTTTATTGGCTACATATGAGATACTTTTTTCTTATTCTGATAGTCTGACTGTTTTAATTAGTGAGAAACGATTGAGATATGCCACAGCAGCTTTCTCTATTTTCTTTATAATTGGAGTAATTTATAGAATAACAACGCACCGGTTCTGTTGCTTAGGTCCTGCTCATTCTATAAAAAAATTATTATCAAAATAATTATTAACTGAAAACTTTGGTCTGAAATAAATTCAATATATGTTGTTCTTAAATTGTGTCAATTAGATAAAAAAAGATGCCTTAGAATACATGTTCATAAAAACCTTTTTAAATCCATTCTGTTACTGTCTATTTCCGATATAACATATGATACCCAAATACTTCTTCTTAACCAAAGGAGTCGGCAAACATAAAGAGCAACTCCAATCCTTTGAACTGGCGCTTAGAGATGCTGGCATCCAACACTGCAACTTAGTAAGTGTTTCTAGTATTGTGCCTCCAGCATGTGAACTTCTTCCACGTGAAAAAGGCTTAAAATTAATTCGCCCTGGAGAAATAACATTTGTCGTTATTGCTCGAAATTCCACAAACGAACCACATAGGTTAGTTGCTTCCTCAATTGGTGTCGCAATTCCCTCTGGAAAAAACCAATACGGTTACCTATCTGAACACCACTCTTTCGGACAAACAGACGAAACAGCTGGCGATTACGCCGAAGATTTAGCGGCAACTATGCTCGCAACAACAATGGGTATCCAATTCGACACTGAAACAGCATGGGATGAAAGAAAACAGCTTTTCAAAACGAGCGGACTCATTATCAAAACAGCCAATATAACACAAACAGCAATAGGTGACAAAAACGGTTTATGGACCACAGCAATTGCAGCAGCAGTATTTATTCCCCCAGAAAACGATAAGCCATAATTATCCAATTATTCTATCGTAGTTTTTACAACTACAACAATTCTTATCTTTTAAGAATATTACACCTATTTTTGATTGACTAATTCATTTAGTTTTCATCACAAAATTATTTGGTGTTGATTCAAAATGTTATTCAAAGGCAAAACAGCAACAGCCATAATACCTTTTTGAGACAATAATTTTTTACTAATTAAGCAATTGACACCACCTTTTGTTGGTTTCTGGGCGTTACCTGGAGGTAGAAGTGAACCCAAAGAAACAGCTGATCAAACAATAATTCGGGAAATTAAAGAGGAAACAGGTCTTGATGTAATAGTAACAAAAAAGATTGGCGAGTATCATGAAAAAGGGATTCAAGCTGAATTAAAATATGATTACTATCCTACTTGCTTTTTTGTGCAACCTGTAGGTGGAGAATTAAAAAAAGATAATGAAATATAGAAAATACAATTATCCAATTTAGATATGCTTCCTTCAGTTATGGCATTTGATCACTATAAAATGGTCAAAAACTACCAAGAAAAGATAATTAAAAAATAATTTTTTTAATTACTAAATAAATTATTTATTATTTTTATAAAATATTAAGGACTCAAAATCCTGATTTTATTATTTATCTTTAAGCTTATCTTCAATTAATGCTAAGAGTTCTTCAGGTTTAACTGGTTTGACAAGGTATGCATCCGCGCCTTCATCAAGCGCTTTAACGCCAGTTTCCAAAGAAGGAAAACCTGTTATCATAATTTTAACAGTTTCCTGCATTGTTTTTTGAACTTTATTAAGTAAATCCGTTCCGTCCATATCTGGAAGACGTATATCAATTAACGCTAAATCATAGTGCGTCTTCCCAGATTTCTCTATTGCTTCTTTTCCAGTTTCTGCAATATCAATTTCATATCCACTTTTCTGTAGTATACGAGTAAATGTTCGAAGAATAGATTTATCATCATCTACCACCAGAATGTGTACATTACTTTTAAGCAAAGCTTCTTCCTTCCCCTGTATCGCAACATTAACTGCTAAATACTCGTTTTACTTTGCCAAGTATTTACAGATAACGAAGAGATTTAATTTTTTCCTTCTCTAAAGGCTTTATGTACTTCTATTTTCGAGCCTTATAAATGCTATCTTAATTTTGATAATTTTGCCAAGAAACCAAATTAAATTTAAAATATTATTTATTATTCTGAAAAATAGAATTCAGCTTCTCCATATGAAAATCGAATGTATTGCTAGTGCTTATATACATTAAATTACAGATATTTATTGTGGTTACAATTTGTTGTTACAAATTGTAGCAACTCTTGGGGGTTGAGTTAAGTTGAGTGAAAAAGATATTTTAAAATTTTTGCAGAATCTTAGCTTTTCAAAAAGAGAAATTCAGGTTTATTTGTTTTTAGCAAGGAGCGGAGCTCAATCAACAAGTTTCGTAGCAAAGCGTCTAAAAATGGAAAGGGTTCAAGCGTATCGTACATTTAAAAAATTACAGGAAAAAGGATTCATCGAAGCTACACTTGAAAGACCAACGCGTTTTACTGTTGTTCCTTTTGAAGCATTACTTGAGACCTATATTGAAACAAAAAAGAGCGAAGTCGAACATCTAAACACCCAAAAAAAAGATTTGCTTTCTTCATGGCAAAATCTCAACACACCCGAATCCGACTACGCGATAGCAAAATTTTCAATAATAGGTGGAAAAAAGAAAATTCATGTCAAAATGCTAAATATGATTGAAGAATCACAAAAAAGCATCTATATCTTAACAACTGGGTTGGGGGTAATACAAGAGGATATAGGTGGGGTTCTGGATACCATCATTGATAATGCAAAAACGAAAAATATTGAATCTAAAATAATATTTGATATTTCCAAAGAGAATTCTAAGATAATAGAGCGATTATGTAAAAGAATAACTTCTGAAAAAGTTCCTGTGGAAGGGCGGCATCTAAATTTAAATTCAAAATTTTTTCCCCGATTCTTGGTAAAAGACGATGAAGAAGCCATACTTTATGCTTCAAGCGGAGACGAAACCTCAGTGCTAAACATCGAAGATGAAGGTTTATGGATAAATGATAAAATGTTTATCTCCGTGCTAAAGGCGTTTTTTAGTCAGATGTGGCAAATAGGAATCGATGCAAACCGACGCATAAACGAACTCAAGACAGGTATACCTATAGGCGAAACAATAGTTATCAAAGATCCAAATAATGCATGGGCAAAAGTTGAACAAACCCTGAATGCTGCCCAAAAAGACGTTATACTAATTACATCATCACAAAGCATACTAAGTATGATGGAAAATGATCCGTTTTCAAAATATCACAAAGAAGGGGTAACATTTCGTCTTATGGCCCCAATAGACCTAGACAATTTGGACGCTGCAAAGAAACTTTCTGATAATTATAAAATAAAACATGTTCCAATTAATTATATGACAATGATGCTTGTTGATGATTACAATTTGTTTATGTTTAAATCGCCTCCATTAAATGACTTAGGCGATGAATCATTTTTCTATTTGACAGACACATTCTATACTAATGACCCACGGTCAAGCGAACGTGTAAGCGAAATGCTTAATGATACTTGGAAAAGAGGAACAGAGCTAGCTGAAATAACGTCGCAAGCGGTCATGAAACTACCAACAATGGAAATACAATATAATCACACCGTATTAGAAATCGTCAATTTATTGCTCAAGAAGAACATTACTCAAGCTCTGATAATAAGAAATGATAAACCCATAGGTATAATTAGTGACAGAGATATTCTCAAAGAAGTTGTAGAAGGAAAGAAAATTCCGGAGAAAACGTTAGTAAAAGACCTTGATTTTACGCCCCTGCTAACTTTAGATAGTGCAGATTCAATGACTGATGCTTTAAAAATCATGAAAAAGAAAAGAGTTAAGCGCATCGCAATAATTAAAAATGGCAAATTAATGGGTATGCTAACACAAAATATTCCAAAATAACAATATTCCTAACAAGCCTAAATTTTTTAAGATTCTCTGTGAAGGAATTAAAGAAGTGTATTCTTTATTTTTTCTGTTGCATTGGTTGTTCTGCAATTCTTCTATGATATATCCTTGCAATTACACATAGTCCAGCGGCGATTACAGCAAACCAAAATGGCCAAAGAAAATCAGCGGTCACTTTTGTGCTAACAATTGTCCCTGCAGTTAGCGATTGAGGCAACTGTATTGTAGCTGAACCCATAATCGGAATTTGAAAACCAAGTAGACTTTGGATAATTAGTATAAGTGAAAAAAGAGAAATTACAAAAAACACTACTGCATAAATAGGTTTACGATATGAAAAATCAAGTAACTTCGAAGAATATGATTTTGAGGGTAAAACCGAGTATATGAGCATAATAATGCCTGAGGCTGCAAGTGAAAGTATGCTTACTAAATTAAGCGCCCATAATAGAGGTACTGTTACTGAATTTTCACTTAAAAAATCAAAATTAGTATTCAGAGGCGATATATTGGCTTGAAGAATCCCATCACCTACAGTAAATTGCCACCAAGGAAAAAACAGAGAAATCACAATAAGTAAACTAGTTGCTATTCCGCCAGCCAATCCAAACCAGTTGATTTTTAATTTTGTCAATTTTTTCTACCTTACAAAGGAACGTCAATAGGTCCTATAGATTGTGGCATCTGAATCATTATTTCATTTATGTTAACGGTTAAATTATTGAGTTTAACTTGCAGGTTTGGTGCTTCGGTATGGGCAGTACGGAAGTGGTTTTCAGCTTCTGTTGTCCAAACACAAATGACTTTTATTTGAACTGCCTGAAGTGCTGAGATTTGAATTGGCTCAGAAAGCGCAACATTTCCTAAAGAAAAATTGTGATTTTGACATTGAATATCAGCTGTTATCGCTTTTAACGTGAGATTATAGTTTAATGGATTTGTAAAATTAAATGTTAAATTCACCGCGTGGGATGCATTATCGATTGTTGCATTCACTAAGGTAGGTAATTGTATTTCTAAACCTGAAGGGAAAGTGTCATTCATTATCTGAGTTATTTGCGGTGGAACAACTAACTCGGAAAAGTCACTTTGATAGCTTGCTGCTATAACTGCTATAGGTGCTCCAACAGTAAGAATATTAATAATTATCAATATGACTCCAACAGTTTGCATCGTTAATTCATCCCTTAATAATGCCTGTGTTTAGGTACTTAGAAACCTACCGTTTTAAGGTTTCTTAAAATCTAAACTAATTCTTTTACTGTTGTACACTAGCAGATTCTAGATAATTACGACATTTTTGATAACTTTAAAAACGTTATTCCACAAAATAAGATATGACCTGCATGCTAAAAACAATCTTCTCCTCTATTATTCTTATTATTATCGTGCCGATATTTGCATCTATTGCCGTTTCGGGTTCAATTGCGGTAGGACTCAATAAAGGTAATTGGATTGAATATGGTGTAGAAATTAATAGAAATCAAACAAATGATTCAGAAATAATGATTCCTCCTGATCATAATATTTCTTGGGCTCGGATAGATGTAACTGAAGTTGCGGGCGGAATAATAAATCTCAGTATTCAAACAAAATTCTCCAATGGAACCATATTATCTGGAAACACTATCCTAAATCTTGAGACAGGTACTCTTGGTGACGACTTCATCATTCCCGCTAACCTTAAACAAGGAGACTTATTCTTTGATAAATATCAAGGAAACATAACAATAACAAATGTTCAAATTCAAACCATAGCCGGTGCAGAACGCGTCATCATTTGCGGAGCTACCAACGAGACCAAATTTTATTGGGACCAATTAACTGGAGTATTGATTAATGCCGAATCAAAATTTGCCGGTTATTCATTAATAACCAGAGCAAACAAAACAAATCTTTGGAGTACTCAATCGGCCTCAGCATCACCGGAAAAAATCCCTATTGGGGTTGATACTTTACTAATTTATGTTCTGCTCGTAAGTGGATTAATCTTTTTAGGGATTGCTATACTCTTTCTTAAATTGTGTAAAAAAGGTGTTAAGGTAGAAAATCCACAAACATAATAACTCATAATCATTCTTTTTTCATAATAGTGTGAATATTTTGGCGCCAAAACAAGGATATAGACGCGGATACCCAGTAGCCATACTTGTAGGACTAGAAGAAAATCAGGCAGTTCTATGGAAAGTCTTTAGTAATGTTGTGAAACCTGAAAAAACAATAGAATTAAATGGATACCGCAATGATTCAAAGTTACTTTACAATTTTCACGAATCAATAATAAATGCGATAAGACCGGCCATGAAGGAAGGCGTCAAAGGCGTAGTTCTCGCATCACCTCAACGAACCAGTTATAGTGATAAGCTCTTGGATCATATAAAAAATCACCATAACTGGCTCATCCAAGGTCCAAATAAAGCAGTATTTTCTCAGTTGAATGGTTCTGCAACATCAATACCCCAAGTTACGCTCCTTACAAGAAATCCTGAATTCAAGGAAATCATCACCCAAACAACAACCGAAGAAAACGAAAATTTCATTGAAATACTGGAAAAACTACTCAATTTGGTAAGTGTTGAACCTCTCGTTTTATATTCACTTGAAGATATTGAAAATCAAATATTCGGTCCGTGGTTACCCAGCAAACCTAAACCAGAATACCTGCTTTTAACGGATATTTACCTTTCAGGTAATCGTCAAAAGAATCGAATTCAACGTCTTACACAAATTTCGATAAATCGACAGGTAAAAACACGAATTGTTAAAGCAGATTCGCCAGCTGGCAAACGCCTTATGCAATTAGGTGGAATTGTGTGTCTTCAACGCAAAGAATAACAATACGTTGCTTCCTCTCTACTTCTTCCATAGTATGTCGATTTCATTAATTTTTTCTGATTATTAGCAAAGTGTATATTAGCTAAATTAAACAAGTTTCTATCAGGCGCCGGAATTTATGGAAGAGTCGAATAATTTTGTTCTTAAGGTTTCGGATTTAAGAGTTGAAATTAAAAATCAGGTTATTCTAGAGCATGTTAACTTTAAAGTAAAAAGAGGCACAACTTTAGCCATTGTTGGGCCAAATGGTGCAGGAAAAACAATGCTTTTTAAAACCTTACTGAACTTAACCCCTTATACTGGGCAAGTAGAATGGACCCAAGGCGTCAAAATCGGTTATGTTCCCCAGGATATTAACGTGAAAGATATTCCAATATCAGTAAAAGAATTCTTATCTTATCAGGAAGGTGCCGCTATTGAAGACGCCTTATCTTCAGTGAAGCTAGAACATAAAAATATCCTCAACAAAACTTTAGGTATTCTATCTGGTGGTCAACTTCGCAGAGTATTGATAGCTTGGGCATTAATTGATAATCCTACAGTTCTGCTCTTTGATGAACCCACCGTTGGCGTAGACGTGGGTGGCGAAGAATCTATTTTTTCAATGCTAAATGAGTTAAAGGAAAAAAAAGACATAACAATGCTACTGATAACACATGATATACATTTAGTTAAAGAATATGCAGATCAGTTATTAGGATTAAACAAATGTACAACTTATTTTGGGGAAGCTAAACAAATAGCTGAACCAGCATTGCAGCAGAAAATCTACGGGGAAACCGTATGTTTAGGGCCAAGAGCGTGAAAAAGTGATTCTTCCATTAGATACCTTACTTTATAGTCTCATAACTGGAGTATTTGTTGGTTTAGCAGCAGGCTATCTTGGTTCACTTATGGTCTTAGAAAGAATGTCACTTGTAGGTGATGCATTATCGCATGTCGCTCTTCCTGGTCTAGCATTAGGGTACGTCTATAATTTCTCTCCATTCGTTGGTGCATTTGCCTTCCTGTTTATATCTGCAATCATAATTTGGCAATTAAGACGAACAACAAAATTACCATTCGAAACAATAGTTGGTGCCTTATTCACCCTAGCATTAGCTATTGGGATTATGATTTTGCCCGAGCTTGAAATGCTAGAAGCACTCTTTGGCAATATTGCTGCTGTAACTGGGATATACGCTTTGGCAGCCATCATCTGCTCTATTGCCGCAATTTTGATAACAAGAGTAATTTATAGAAAACTTGTGTTGGCTATGATATCTGAAGATATAGCTATATCAAAAGGCGTAAACGTTGGCAGAATCAATCTAGTATTTCTATTACTGGTTTCGCTAATCGTCGCAGTAGGTATACAAATAACAGGAACTCTTCTTGTTGGCTTTTTAGTAATTGTTCCGGCCGCAGCTGCAAAGAACGCAAGTAATAATCTTAACAAATATGCAGTCCTAAGCGCAATT
This sequence comes from Candidatus Bathyarchaeota archaeon, assembly GCA_963701765.1. GTDB lineage: Archaea > Thermoproteota > Bathyarchaeia > Bathyarchaeales > Bathycorpusculaceae > JADGNF01. The sequence goes on along the minus strand of CAVPBD010000007.1, from coordinate 121,566 downwards.
TTTGGTTTAATAAGCACTGTTGCGGGTATAATAATCGCTAGTACACTTAATATGGAGACGCTTTATGTTGGTCCTCTGATTGTATTTTCCGGTATAGCTATATTCATTACAACCGTACTCATCAAATCGCAACAACATTGACTTAATAGACTTCAAAGCAATTCAAAGTATCGCAGAGAATCAATTGAAATAGCTCCCGAATGCAATGCAGTAGCCAATAATACTCCAGCCACGCCCAATTTGTTTAACTCAAGCAGTTCATTCATGTCACGTATACCCCCGCCAACATAAACTTTCCCCGTAAAACTGGATAAAATTTTCTTTAACAAAATTAAATCTACGCCTTCATTGCTACCTACCCTTGCCAAATCCAAAATGATCAGCTGAGAAACTCTCATTTCTTGAAGTTTATCCATAAGATGCAAAATATCCATTCTTGATAACTCTTCAGAGGCACTCAATATTTTTCCATTCTTTAAATCAATACTTACTATGATTTTTTCGCTCCCAAATTGCTCAATCAAATCTTTCACAAAATGAAGGTCTTGCAGGATTTCAGTTCCAATAATAATTCTTTGTATTTTTATTTTGTTCAATTTTTTCGCTTCTTGCAGATTTGTAATTCCTGCATCAACTAGAAGTTGCAACTCAGTTTTTTTTACAATTTTTCCAATAAGAGGAAGGTTAGAGCCTTTACATATTATTGCATCTAAGTCTGCAACATATAATTCTCGAAAGCCACACGCTTTTAAAACTAAGGCTACAGTCAGGGGGTCAGTGGATTTGCATAATTTGCTCTTAAGAGATTGATATTCTGATCTTTTACCTCTTACTGCGTGGACCACAACGCTGTTTAGGATATCGATAACTGGGATGATTTTCAAAGAGTATACCCTATTCTGGTTTATCCTGAACAGTAAAGAAGTTTTTCTTTTAGTTGGAGGCAAAAGCTTTAAGGTTTAGGAAATCCGCATCAAAGTAAACGTGGAGTGCTGAATTAGCTGAAGTTGCTGATAAGTCCAGTAGACGAACAAGAAGCTTTAGAGACAATACTGGGCGGCGCTGATATAGTGGACGTTAAAAATCCTAAGGAAGGACCTTTGGGTGCTAGCTTTCCCTGGATAATTAAACGGATCCGTTCAATAACACCCAAAAACATCGAAGTAAGCTGTACTATAGGCGATATTCCGAATCTTCCAGGTAGTGTCTCTTTAGCAGCTTTGGGTGCAGCATCAATAGGCGTGAACTATGTTAAGGCGAGCCTTTACGGACTAAAAACTGAAGCTGATTCTGTTTATCTTATACAGAATGTGGTTAAGGCTGTTAAGGATTATAATGATTCGATTCAGGTTGTTGTTGCAGGTTATGCAGATGCGGAAAGAATAGGTTCTATTAGTCCCTTATTGATACCTCAAGTAGCACGCGATGCAGGCTGTGATATAGCTATGATAGATACAGCTGTTAAGGATGGCAAAAATCTTTTTGATTTTATCAATACTAAAAACCTTTACGTCTTTGTTGATGAATGCCATAAATATGGTTTGAAAGCAGCATTAGCGGGTTCCGTAAAAAGAGAGCATTTAATTCCTCTTAGTAGATTAAATCCTGATATTATAGGTCTAAGAGGTGCTGCTTGTACAGACGGTGATAGACTCCATGGACGCATAAAACGTGAAGCTGTTCAGGAAATAGTTCAAATCCTTAAAAAAGAAGAGTTGCAGAAGAGATCCGGAGTCTGAGGCGTAAACTGTGCGTGCCAAAGGACTAAGCAAAGAAGAAGTGCAGACTTACCTTAAACAAGCGCACAAACGCGATATAAAATATAAATCTGGAAAAATTTTGTGTTCAATGTGCACTACGCCTCATCCTGCTGCAAAGAGAGCGCACAAAATTTTTCTAGATGCTAATCTTGGCGATCCTGGACTCTTTCCAGGAACAAAACAGCTTGAAAAAGAAGTTATAATAGAACTTAGTGAGCTACTTAATAACAAGAGTAATGTGGGATTCATTGTTTCAGGGGGTACAGAAGCTAATCTTCTAGCGTTGTATGCTGCGCGTGAAAAAGCTTGTATTAATGAACCTGAAGTAATAGTCCCAGAATCAGCACATTTCTCATTTAATAAAATATGCAATATGTTAAAAATAAAGTTAATTCAGGCAAAAGTAGATAAATCCTTTAGGGTCAATCCCCAAAAGGTAGCCCAGCTTACTAGTAAAAGAACTATCTGCATTGTAGGAAATGCGGGTTCTCCAGAACTTGGTGTAATAGATCCAATCAAAGACCTTTCACAAGTTGCTATAGCTCACAACATTCCTTTGCATATTGATGCAGCTTTCGGTGGGCTTGTTATTCCATTTCTAAAAGATCTCGGTTATAGTGTGCCAAATTTTGATTTCAAAATTGAAGGTGTTCAGTCTCTTACTGTTGACCCTCATAAGATGGGTATGTCCACTATTCCCGCGGGCGGCATATTGTTTCGAGACAATAAAGATCTGGAACGCATAAAAATCGAAACACCATACTTGACTGATCAGAATCAGTATACTTTTGTGGGCACTCGATCAGGTGCTTCGGTTGCTGCGGTTTGGGCTGTTCTTGCAGCACTAGGCCACGAAGGTTTCAAGAAAGCTGTTGCTAAATGTATGGAATTGACCATGTTTCTCTACGAAGGTCTCGAAGTTGCGGGTTTCGAAGTTTTACTTCGACCAACAATGAATATAGTGGCTTTCCGTAGTGCGAACACCAATTTGCTTGTGGATAAATTGCGACAAGAAGGCTGGTACGTATCTTATGTTCGTCGTTTAGACTGTATTAGAGTTGTGATTATGCCTCATACGTCAAAAGAACACATAAACCGCTTCCTTAAAATTCTAAGCGAGTTCGAGCCCAACAAGATTTGAGTAGGAACAGTTTTTTAAGGTAGATTTGATTCATCGATTTCGGTGACCTGACAGCTTGAGGATTCTAGTTTACGAGTACATTTCAGGCGGAGGCTTAGCAGGCGAACCCTTACCTTCCAGTTTGCTAAGTGAAGGCTTCGCAATGCTCAAAGGGTTAACTTCCGATTTCAAAAATGCTGGACACAACGTAACAGCTATGCTTGATTATCGGGTCGAAAAATTTAATCCCCGATTAAATATTGATAACAGAGTGATAGTTTTTTCTAAATCCGATCAAATGTTAGCTGATGCATTAAGGGGCATTGAAGCTATTTATGTGGTTGCACCTGAATCCAACGGTATACTCCAGACAATCGTTAAAAGCATAGAAGATACTGAATTGATATCTTTGAATTGCCAATCTAAGGCTATAGAACGAACTGCTCATAAACCAACTCTGCTTAAACATGTAAAAAGTCTTGGATTAAACGTTGCTGAAACACTATTGGTTAAAAAAACTAATTTGGCAAAAATTAAGCAAGATATTAGTGATAAACTAGGTTTTCCAGTTGTTGTAAAGCCTGTAAATGGTGCAGGTTGCAGTTGTTTAAGTATTGTTAGAAATGCTAAGCAAATACCTGCGGCAATTAAGAAAATTGAACAAGAATCCCCAGATACTCCGATATTGGTTCAAAAATTAATTGAGGGGATATCTGCAAGTGTTAGCGTAATCTCAACAGGTATTGAAGCAGTTCCAGTCAGTTTGAATAGGCAAAATGTGACATTAGCATCACCCTATTCCATTTCATGCTACCATGGTGGAGCACTTCCTTTGGATAATCCCATTAAAGAGGAAGCTTTCGCTGTGGCAAAACGGGTTGTTGAATCATTTAAAGGTCTTAAAGGCTACATAGGTGTTGACATAGTCATAGCAAAAGACAAGGTGGTTGTGATAGAAGTAAATCCTCGACTAACCACTTCATATGTGGGTCTACGTAATGTGCTAAATTTTAATTTAGCTCAAGCAATACTTGAATCCTTACTTAAAAAAGAACTCCCTCAGAAGGTAAAGAGCAAAGGATACTCTTATTTCTCAAAAATACCCATACCTCAATCTTCACCTACTATCTGCGAAAAGACCTATCATATTCCTCAAATTATTTCCCCACCCTTCCCTATACCGGATAATGATACAATCTATACTCTTGTCGAATCGCATGGCAATACTTCAAAAGAAGCTAAAACAGGATTTAATGAAGCTAAAATTCGTCTTCAACAATTAAGTTTAGGAGGAAATTAGCTGTGACAAATGTTTTAGGCTGGGACATAGGCGGAGCCAATACTAAAGCTGCTTACTTAAGCACTCAAAATGGTTTCGTTAAGGATTTTCGGGTTGTTTCCGAGTATTTTCCATTCTGGAAACGGAGCAACAAGCAGTTCTATGATATGCTCTCTGTGCTAAAGGAAAGCCTAATTGGTTCGACAAAGCTTGATGGCGTGGGGGTCACTTTAACTGCTGAATTATCCGATATTTTTCATACCAAACGTGAAGGTGTCAATCAGATTTTAGATTGCGTTAAACAAGTATTTGCAAATGTGCCAATTTGGGTTCTGAATGTAAATGCTGATTTATTCTCCATTGAAGATGCAAAAGTAGAACCATTAATGGTTTCTTCAGCTAATTGGGCTGCAACAGGCTGGATGGTCGCTCAATATATTCAAAATTGTGTAATAGTTGACGTTGGAAGTACAAGTACTAGCGTAATTCCTGTTTTAAAGGGTAGAATTGTAGCTATCGGTAAAACTGATATGGCTAAACTAATAGCAGGTGAGCTAGTATATACAGGAAGTCTTCGTACCAACCTAGCTGCTATTGTGCAGGAAATTCCTGTAAAAGGCGAGTTTGCTAGGGTTTCTTCAGAGTTATTTGCTCAATCAGGTGATGTTCACTTAGTTTTAGGACATATTAAGGAAGCGGATTATACTTCAGAAACTGCCGATGGCAAAGGAAAAACATACGCAGCATCAATAGCTAGACTTGCACGGTTAATCTGCGCGGATACTGAAATGCTCTCTGAGAAACAAATTCTAGATATTGCTCGATATATTTACTCTAAGCAAGTGCAACAAATTGCAGACGCCTTAAATCAAGTATTTGATAGATTAAAAATGGGGACCAAGGATATTCCAGTCGTTATTACTGGTATAGGTAAAGACTTTCTTGCGCGAAAAGGAGCTGAGAAAGCAGGAATTACTCATATTTTAGACCTTGCAGAATTAGCACCCCCGAAGGTCACTATGATTTCTCCGGCAGTAGGAGTAGCTTTGATGACTGCAACTAAACTTGAAGGTAAGAGTTTGAAATGGATGCCGTAATTAAGATAGGCGGAAGTATAGCCGAAATCCCTGATGCGTTTAAATCATTATGTCTGGAATTAAGCAATATTGCTAGAAAACATCAGGTTGTGGTTGTACCAGGCGGAGGTAAATTTGCCGATGTTGTACGTGAGCTAGATACTAAGTTTAGATTACCTCCATTATTCTCACACAGAATGGCCATTTTGTCGATGGATCAATACGGCTTATTCCTTTCGCAGGTGATCCCGAATTCCTGTATATGTGATTCTTTTCAGGAAATCGAGCTGATATCTGAACGTGGAAAAGTAGCATTGTTTCTACCCTCTAGAGTGTTGTTTGAGGAGGACCCATTTAAGCCATCGTGGGATGTAACTTCCGATTCTATATCTGCATATTTCGCAATTAAATTACAGGCTACAAAAATTATTCTTGTAACTGATGTAGATGGAATTTTTGATAAAGATCCTAAGCAAAATTCAAATGTCCAACTATTGAGCAAAGTGTCAGCAGATGAACTTCTAGTTCATACTGAGCGAAGTAGTGTCGATAGATTCTTGCCAAATTTATTATTGGAAAATCAATTGGATTGCTTTGTAGTTAACGGGCTTTATCCAGCGCGTATTAGCGAAATCCTAAAAGGGCAGAAAACTACTTGCACTCAAATTGTTAAACAGAAATAAACGAAATAATGAGATGTGCCTTCGTTGATTAACGATTTAATTGAGAAAAAATCTTCTGAGGTTTCTATTGTTAAAGGTGAAAGGGGGCATGAGCCGGTTTTTAGAGCTTTGGATCTTATTGATTTTAAAACAGCATTAGTCGGCTATGATAATGTTCTCATTAAGGTCAATTTCATAACGGATATGACATGGGATACTGGTGCAACTACTGATCCTATGGTAGTTGAAGCAATAATTCTGAAATTAAAAACATTGCCTGTCAAAATTAAGGTTGTTGAGTCAGATGCTACAATGACTAGTGCAGACCGTGCTTTTGAAAAGACGGGTATGAAGGAAATGTGTGATCGTAATAATGTCGAATGCATTAATCTCCGATATGTTAAAGATAAAATCAAACTTAAGGTTCCCGAATTTGAAGCGTTGTCAACTATTTCGGTTTCAAAAATTATAACTGAATCTGCGATAATTAGTGCTGCTAAGCTAAAAACGCATACTTCCACTGGGGTTACTTTGGGGATGAAGAATATGTTTGGCTTGCTTCCGGACAAATTCAAAGCTAAATATCATGCAAAAGGCATCAGCAAAGTCATTGTCGACATAAACAGTGTAATCAAACCCGTTTTTACAGTAATTGATGGGTTTGTAGGCATGGAAGGTAATGGTCCTGTCGAAGGTTCACCTGTTAAGATGGATCTAATAATTGCCTCAAAAGATGTTGTTGCTGCAGATGCTACGAGTTGTCGAGTAATGGGTATGGACCCGCATAGTTTTTCGCATATTCGAAAGGCACATGAAAAAGGGTTAGGAAATATAGATGATATTAAAGTGTTTGGCGAAAAACTTGATGATGTAATCCGCCCATTTAAGAAAGCTAAAAGCCGAGTTTAAAGCTACAAGCTCTAATTTTCTCCTAGAATCTGCCTAAAAATAAGAAAAAGGGGTTAAGAGATAATTTATGTTAGATTTTTTTCTTTTCTAGGACTTGTCGGAAAGTTTTGCCGCAGCATTCAAATAGACCTATTGTGAGTTGTGTCCTCTTTCCTGCTTTGTCAGGTTTGCCTGCCATCTTCCACGTTTTCTTGGCGGTTTTAACGTCCTTTCCACAATTGGGGCATTTTGCCATGTTCTGTTTTCCTCCCGTAGTCGTATTGTATGGATGGTACATAAAACATTTTCCATATGTTAAAGAGATAAAAGTAAAAAATTCTAAAGATATTGTTTTTTATAATATAGAGGTTTTTCAATAGAAGACCATTGTGCAACTGAAAGTTAATTTTAACTCTAATAAAAATAATTTTTCAGTAAATCTTCTCATTCCAAAAGGCTGTTTATTTAAAGTATGCTAATTGCCTGCCAAAAAGCTGAAGTAAAAAAAACTCCGCCAAATCCAACCAAAATTGAAACGCAGAAAAAGCTAATTACCTTATGGACCCAAGGTGTCCAAAATCTATGTGACTTGAAGATTAGAAAAGCAACTATAGTATACCAAATAAAATCGCAAGACCAATGGACACCTGCAAAAACTGAAAAACCAATCAATCCGAAAAGTTTAGCATTTAAGATAAGAGTAGTTCCTACAGTTAACCACCATAGAATAAACCCGGGATTAAATGCTGTTGTTCGAATACCTGCCAACAGACTATCTTGATTTGAACTGGCATATTTCTCATCTGATTTGTTTCTATTTTTGAATGATTGAATACCCATGTAAATCATTATTAATCCCCCAGTAAGACCTACAAAAATCTGAAGAAATATGGGGACTTCGAATTCACTTAGTATAAAGAAAATAAGAAACATTAAAGGGAATTCTATAATTCCATGACCAAACGCTATGAGTGCTCCAGCCGTTTTATGTCTAGCTGCTTTTTCAATTGTTACTGCAAAAAGAGGACCTGGCATTAATACGCCAGAAAGAGAGATGAACAAAACTGATACCAAGAAAACATAAAAGTCCACTATAAACGCCATGGTCTCTCAAATCTCTCTTCTATGCCTACTTTCTGGCAGTATTACAAACAACGGTAAAGATTTTCTAATAAACATTCGCGTAAACTATATTACATTATACATCGAACACTACTCTACTTGTTTTAATAATTCGCATGCCATACAAAGGGTTCCTGTTGCTGGATCGCCGCATTTTTGACATTCCTTAAATTTACTTTTTATTTCTAAACATGTCATAGCTGGTCGCAATTTTTCCATTGACTTAAAGACAGTAAACTTGGTTCCCGCATGTTTTTCTTCGATTTGATTAAGAAGATTACGAATATCATTTCGCATAGCTTCTGAGGCATATGGACATGGAGTGCTCTGAAAGTCAATTTTTTTAATATAGGCGTATAACGCACTTTCCTTTTCAGGGATTTCACAAAAAGGTTTTACCTTCTGCACTAATCTCGGATGCACTATGTCAGTGATGGGTTTTTCTGAAGAAATCTTGGCTATGTCGCCATGGAAGATATTTAATAAAGAAGTCTGAACTTCGTCATCCAAAGTATGTCCTGTCGCTATTTTGTTAGCTTTAACTTCCAGAGCGGCAATATTTAGGGCTTTTCGTCGCAATACTCCACAATAAGCGCAAGCAGTTAACTCTTTTTTGTGTTCGCGTATTTTATGAAAAATATCATCTAACGTATAACCGTATAGTTCCTTAAAACTAACCGTATAATGTGGTATATTCCAAGTCTTACATATCTTTGAGGCAATATCTAAAGCTTCATCCCTATATCCTTTGATGCCTTCGTCTACTGTAATCGCGGTAAGAGTTGCTCTTGGATATTTTTGTTCCATTTGAGCTAGTACATAAAGAAGACTAAGGCTATCTTTGCCACCTGAAATAGCAATCGCAACGTGATCATTATAATTCAACATTTTATATCGTGATATTGTTGCTCTAACTTTATTTTCTATCGATTCAGTAAAACACTTCTTACAGAGTTGTTCCCCACTATAAATTCGGTAAAAGAAGGGGTCTTTACGTTTACAGGAACTGCATAAAGAAACTGATTTACCCATTAATTGTTCACGTAAGAACAGTTTGATTGGCAAATTACTAATAAACTCTTCACATTATTTTTAATAAAGAGCTGATTCAAATGACCACCAAACCTACAAAACGAAGTGAAATCAATGAAGTAATCTACGATAACAAGCGCTGGGAACTACTAAGAGCTTATCGACGAAAAGCCGAAAATTTACTTTCGGTTCTAGAAAATCTTCATTTGCATGCGATAGTGCATGGAAGCATAGCTCGGGGTGATGTCAAAGAAAAAAGTGATATTGACATATTTATCCCAAATCCCCCTTCATCTTTCCTTATTGAAACTGCCTTGGAACAAAAAAATATCCGTATAAACACTCGAATGGTGATTCAAGCTACGCCAACATATGCTATGAAAGCATATCTCGAAATAGATCAGACTACTACAATTTCTTTTCCGCTCATGAATTTACGAAAAGTAGAAAGAGAATTTTATAAGTTCAGTGGTGAGGCTACATTAAAAGAGATAGGATCGGAAAGTCGTATTAAAGGCGTTGATAAGCGTCTAATGCTTATTGAACCGACTTCAAATGGTCATATTGAGAGCACTATAATAAATAGAGAGGAACATGTTGCAAAGGCGCTTGGTATATCAATGGAAACTGTTTTGGACAGGGTACATACATTGCTCAAAAGAGATTCTGTTGGTCGAACTGGTGTTTTTATAAAGAAAGATTTAGCGCCAGATGAGACTTTTGAACTGGCGCTAAAGCGTTTGTCTGAGGTTAATCCCGCAGTACGGCGTAGACTGAACGCGGCTTAGAGGTTATTTATTTAGCGGCTTCAGGATAGTAGATTAGTTCTTTTTCTTCAAGTATTTGTTGGATTTTATCGACGGCTTGGTAGACTTGTTCTTCTTTCTTTGCACCTACGCAGACGAGTTTGCCCGCGCTGAAAATAAGAAAGACTACTTTTGGTTCATCCATTCGATATACTGCGCCTGGGAACTGTTCTGGCTCATACATTACTCTTCCAAGTTTATAGACGAGGCTTTCGAGGTCTATTTCTCCTCCAAGTTCTGCTGAGGCAACTATGTTTTGAATATTCACTATGGGTTTTTCAGTGATTTGGATTCCTTGTCCGCGGAGTTCTTTTACTACTTTTTCAACTGCACTTCGTGATTCTTTCTCTGATTTTGCACCTGTGCATACCATTTTGCCAGTGCCGAAAATGAGCGTGGCAGTTTTTGGTTTTTTTAGGCGGAAAACTAAGCCTGGAAAAACGCTGGGGTTATATTCGGTTTGAGGGAATTTTTCAACTATTTTTTGTAAGTCAATTTTCTGATTCAAAGAAACTGAAGCTACAATATTTTGAATCGAAATTAACGGTTTACGTTTGCTCATTGTTAAATCCCATGCTTTGCACATTTAATATATAAAGGGCTATATAAAGGGGTATATAAATTGATGTTTCATATGATACTGTTTAACTTTTTTTATTTTTTCAGGAAGACTTTGCATGGTAAAGTGGAAACCTCAAGAGAGCTCCTACTCCACCTAGAGATAATAATTTAGCTCCAGCTTCATGTTCTGTGCTAACTACCGTTACACTGCCTGCTCGGTGTTCAACTTCACGCATTATCTTCTCAATTCGCAAGCGTTGTTCATCCTCTGCTTCCCTTAACATTGTATCAGCCAGAACAAGCTTTTCAATTGCACCAATTTGAGATGCACTTTCAACATCATCAATTCCGTATGTTATGGTTGTTTCTCCCTTGCCTAAGCGTTTCATGATTTCTTCCATTACTTCTGTTTCTTCGATAATTCGCATTTGATGAACTGCTCGTAATAAAACGCCTGATCGAAGAGCTTCATATATACCTGATATTCCCCCGTTGTTTATGCTCTTTACATCTGTAACTGATTGCGAGATATCCTTTGAATTATCCTGAATATACTTAACAAAATCGTTTTTGATGAATCCTACCCCTACAACTACTATTGGATTATGTACAGGCATCCAGAGTTGGGTTAGGCTATTTAATGCTTTTTTGAAGTATTCGTTCATAGCACCGCTTCTTTTTTCCGCTTCATATTTTCCAGGTAGTTTCATTCGTTCTTCAATTTTCATTTCCACGCCATATTGTTTTGTTTCAGCTATTGCAAAGCCTTCGTCGTCAATGGCAATTATGAGCATCGGTTTTTCGGTTTCACTTGCTCGAGTTAATCTATCTAAAGCATGTTTCGGCCAGTCTTTTTTTATTATAGTTACAGGTTGGTTTAATGCAATGCTAATTGTGTGATGTGCTCCGCTGGGGATAATATCTGGTGCGTGACAAATTATCCCGTGAACACGTAATTTTCCTAAAAACTTATCCCATGCGACTGATTCGACGGTTACACCCATAAAAGCAGAAACCCGTTCGCCACTTTTTGGACGGCTAGATTCGGTGTCTGATTTTATAGCTCTAGAACTATAGGCGTAAACCTCATCACCTTTGTATACGATATTATAGAGGTGCCATAGATCATCTGCCGAATCCGGAACGACTTTGACAAAGCATTGTCGCAGATTTTTTTCGATAATTTTCACATTGTTGCATCTCGATTAGGTACTTGAGTACCTGTTAATCTATAAATGGTTTGTAATAATCTATGCGGCTGGATTTTTTGTCTTAAAAATCAGAAGTCTATCTCTTAAGAAAAACAGAAAAAAGAAAAAGTTTGGGAAGTGTATTTTCCCTTTTTGGTTTTAGTGTATAAGACCTAGCAAGTTGATGAACAGCGGGATGAAGACAATGGAAAGTGTGCTAAGCAGTTTTATAAGTACATGTAGACTTGGTCCAGCTGTGTCTTTAAGTGGGTCTCCGAGTGTGTCGCCGACTACTGCTGCTGCATGTGCTGGTGAGCGTTTGCCGCCAAAGTGGCCCGCTTCGATATACTTCTTTGCATTGTCCCATGCGCCTCCACCAGTGTTCATGAATAGTGCCAATGGTACTGCTGTTAAGGTTGCGCCGATCACCAATGATCCAACTGCTGCAGGCCCTAAGAGGACACCAACGATGATTGGAATAACCACAACTATTACACCCGGTACAATCATGCCTTTTAGTGCTGCTTTTGTACTAATGTCTACTGCTCTTCCGTAGTCTGGTTTGCCTGTGCCGTCCATAATGCCAGGAATTTCTTTGAATTGACGTCTGACTTCTTCAACCATTTGGACAGCTGCTTTGCCTACTGCGCTAATTGCTTGTGACGAAAACAGGAATGGCATCATAGCTCCGATGAATCCTGCGACCAGCACTGCAGGGTTTGCTATGTTAATTTCTATATGTATGCCCGTCTGAATAAAGACTTCTTCAATGTATGTCTGGAAGAGTAATTGAGCTGCGAGCAATGCTGATCCTAATGCGAAACCTTTTGTTAACGCTTTTGTGGTATTTCCTACTGCGTCTAGCGCTTCCATAGTTTCTTCTGCACCACCTTCACCGGACATTTCTGCGATACCTGCTGCGTTATCTGCAATTGGCCCAAATCCGTCAAGTGCTAGAACCATGCCCATTACTGCAAGCATACCCATTGTGGCTAAAGTGGTTCCGTAGACTCCTCCAATGAATTGATCTATGCCTATCTGCCCCGCGAATTGTGTTCCTAACCAGTAAGAAGTTATGAGGGCAACGACTAGTGAGATTATTGGTAGTGCTGTTGTTTCAAGACCTACTGCGAAGCCAGTGATTATGTTGGTTGCTGCTCCTGTTTCGCTGGCCTTAGCTATTTTCTTTACTGGGCTTCGGTCTCTTCCTGTGTAGTAGTCTGTGATGTAGTCAATGGCTACGCTGGCTGCAAGTCCTGAGAGCAAACATCCGTACAGGTATATGTTACCCATGTAGTTGCCGCCCATGTTGGGGAAAAGGAAGATTACAGCAATGAGGAACAGTATGCCCGATACTATGGTTGTGACAAGCATGCCTTTTCGCAGTGCTTTCATTGGGTGCTTTGCTTCTGCTTCATTGAGCTTCACAAAGGGCATACCGACTAAAGTTGCAAATATACCTAGAGCACGAGCAATGAGCGGGAAAATCAAGAATATTAAGCTCAAGCTTCCGAAAGTGGGAAAAGTGGCGACGCTGATGAGACCTCCGATAATCATTCCACCGATGTTTTCCCCAGTGGCTGATTCAAATAAGTCAGCTCCTCTGCCTGCGGAGTCGCCTACGTTGTCACCAACGTTGTCTGCGATTACTGCGGGATTGCGTGGGTCGTCTTCGGGGATTCCTGCCTCAACTTTGCCGACTAGGTCTGCGCCTACGTCTGCAGCTTTAGTATAAATTCCGCCTCCAAGCTGAGCAAACAAAGCGATTAGTGATGCACCAAAACCCATGCCTACAATGCCGCTTGCAGCAGTTCTGCCTAATTCAGCATCGACAGTTTCACCGAACAATGCACCATAGCCACCATAGATCAAGAAGAGAAAACTTACTCCTAACAGGGATAAACCGACTACTGCCATGCCCATTGTTGCTCCGCCATAAAATGCAGTTTTAAGGGCTTTTTCTGCTCCGTCTTTTGCAGCAGCCACAGTACGCACATTTGCTTTTGTAGCGTTATCCATGGCTATGTAGCCTGCAGCCAATGAGGCAACAGCACCAATCAAGAATGCCGCGGCAGTTTTAATTCCGAAACCAGGTACTATTGCCAGCAGGACAAACAATACTGCTGTGATTATAGCTATGGTTTTGTATTGTCTTTTAAGGAAAGCGTATGCGCCCTCGCGGATTGCGTTGCCGACTTCTACGGCTTTTGGTCCGCCTGGACTCATCTTTCCGATGCGGTACATGAGCAAAAGTGAAACAACAATTGCCAGTACACCCGCAATCGGTGCTATCCAAAAGACAGCTGGACTATTGATTGCTATTTGAAGAGGGTATACCATATTAAACAGCTCAGTTGAAATTTTGTTACCATTTTCCTTGTAGATGTATATATGTTTTGGCTAAGAGGGTAAGTATACTTTATGGCAGTTAATGCAGTTGCTAATGAATGTGTATTTTAGGGAAGAGCCTATATTTTGCAAGTATAATCTTAAGTTATAAACAAGTGAATTCAGATGCTGCAAAGATTAGTTGTGGTGAAAGTTGGAACCAGTAGCATAACTACCAGCGAGGGCAAACTTGACAAGGAAGAAATGGCTCGATTAGCCCAACAAATATCTTTAGCCATTAAAGGAGGGGACAAAATAGTTTTTGTTACCTCAGGCGCAGTAGCAGCTGGTATAGCAGAATTGGGTACTTCAGGCAAGCCTAAAGATCTAGTTTTTCAGCAAGCCGCCGCTGCATCTGGACAAAGTGTTTTGATGTCAAAATATCGAGAACTCTTTAAAACTCATGGATTAAAGATAGCACAGATTCTGCTGACTGCAGAGGATCTTTCTAACCGAACATCATATCTGCACACGTGTAACGTGTTAAATATGCTACTCAAACTAGGTGTTGTACCCATCATTAATGAAAACGATGTTACTAGTGTCGATGAGCTTATGCCCATAAATGAAGGTTACAAAGTAAACTTCAGCGATAACGATATCCTTAGTGTACTCGTTGCAAATGCTATAGGCGCAGATCTTGTCATAATTTTATCTGATGTAGATGGACTTTATACCGCTGACCCTTCAAAACCCGATGCAGTAGTAATTCGAACAGTTGATAACGTTACTATTGAACTGAAAAATTCTCTCGAGGGGAAAAGCAAGTTAGGACGAGGCGGTATCCAAAGCAAAGTTCGCGCAGCTGAAATTGCTACAACATGCGGAATACCTTTAGTAATAGCCAATACTCATAGGGAAAATGTAATAATTGATATTCTCGCAGGTCAGGAGGTTGGAACTTATTTTAAGCCTCAGACTCGTATGCCTGCAATTAAACGTTGGATTGCATATGGTGCAGCTGTGAAAGGCCAAATTCAAATTAATGAAGGCGCTAAAAAAGCAATCCTCGAAGGATCAAGCCTCTTGCCTGTAGGCATAACTAAGGTTGTAGGACATTTTAAAACATCTGACGTAGTCAGTCTAATTGATGCTAAAGGTATTGAATTCGCGAAAGCTACTCCAAACTTTACAAGTGGCGAATTAAATGTAATTAAGGGATTACAGGTTACTGAAGTGAGAAAAAAACTAGGAGTAGACTGCCCAAAAGAGGTCATTGAGCATCATAATATTCACTTGATAGAGGAAGTTAAATGAGTGTACTTGAAATATGTAAAAAAGCCCAAAAAGCATCTGTGGAATTAGCGAAGCTTTCGACCGAAAATAAAAATGATGCGTTATGCCAAATGGCTAATGCTCTTGAAGCTAACATTGATAGAATTTTGGCTGCAAATCAAAAAGATGTAATAGCTGCAAAAAATAGAGGTTTAAAATCAGCCTTAGTAGATCGTTTAGCCTTGGATAAGAAAAAAATCGTTGAGATGGCAAATGGACTTAGAGAAGTAAGTTTGTTACCTGACCCGATTGGAACAATTTTAAGTACATGGACCCGACCCAACGGTTTGATTATTAGCCAAATGCGGGTTCCTATGGGGGTAATAGGTGTAATTTATGAATCTAGACCTAACGTAACATCCGATTCTGCGGGCATCTGCATCAAATCAGGGAACGCAGTAATTCTTAGGGGAGGTTCAGATGCAATAAATAGTAATATAGTTATTGGGCAAATCCTTCGTGAGGCTTTAACTGGAACAGGTGTGCCAGTTGATGCAATTCAAGTAATTAGTTCACCTGAACGCGCTATTGCAGAGCAACTCATGAGCATGCGTCAGTATATTGATGTGCTTATTCCTCGAGGAGGTGCTGACCTCATTAATAGTGTGATTGAAAAATCGCGCATTCCTGTTATTGAAACGGGAACAGGCAACTGTCATGTCTATGTCTCTGAAGACGCAAATCAAGAAGAGGCAATCAAAATTGTGGTAAATTCCAAATGTCAACGACCTGGCGTATGTAATGCTGCAGAAAAACTTCTTGTTGACAAAAAAATAGCCGCTGAGTTCTTACCAAAAATCGTTAGCGTACTACGTGAAAAAAATGTGGAAATCAGAGGCGACAATGAAACCCTGAATATAATTGATAACATTAAGGCTGCAACAGAGCAAGATTGGTACACAGAATACCTTGATTTAATAATAGGTGTCAAAGTTGTAAATGGTTTAGACGAGGCAATAGCGCATATTAACAAGTATGGAACTAAGCATTCTGATAGTATTTTAACATCAAGCTTTGATAAAGCACTGCGGTTCATTAAAGAAATAGATTCAGCAGCAGTCTACTGGAATGCCAGTACTCGATTTACCGACGGCAACCAATTTGGATTAGGCGCAGAAATCGGAATCAGCACACAAAAACTTCACGCACGCGGACCAATGAGCGTTCAACACCTAACTACAACAAAATATTTCATACTAGGCAAAGGACAGATACGCTAATAAAAAATACTTTTCTTTTTATAGTTATTGCATAGAATCTTTCTATTTTTCTTCTTTTAGCTGTTCTAAAGTATCATTTTTTGATTTATTTCGTAGAATAGCTTCTTCAAGCATTATTTTTGCTATTTTTTGTTTTTGTCTGATAGCTTCAATAATGGCAGATTTTGGGCGTTCAAATATTAATGCTAGATCATCTTGGCTGCATCCATTAGAAATAGGATTAGGTATTATGCTTGGGAAGAATTCTTTGCATTCGATATCATTAGAAAGTCTTTTCTGTTTTTCTATTTCTATAGGTTGACTGCCAAAATAGAATATTGCAATGACAAGTTTGAGTGTTTCAGACATATTTCTACTACACATGCTAACTGGGTATAAAGCGATTAAATTTAAAAAATAACTTTCAGCTAAAGGGGCAACTTTTAGATGATTCTCTCTATTGAGACGTTCATGGAAAATATTAATTTTTTCAACTATTTGTTGAGGAGTTAAATCACCAAGAAAAGTCTCTTTTTCAGGTAATTTTACGCCCTGAAGTTCCATTTCATTTAGGTCAATACTCAATAACTTTAATTCATCAAAGCAATCTGGCCTTTTTGGTATAAACTTTGGATCTGCAGGGTGATTCAACTTATGTCATTCCATATTCAACTATCTTATTTTTTATAAATAAGGCGAACAAAGATTAAAAGTTGCTCAATTACTTGTACTATTTTTATAAAAAATGATGTTACTAAATCATTTAAAAAGAGTATTATCCAATTTGAAAAAAGGGTGTTAAGACTGTAGTTGTTTTTTTATGATGTTTTCTGCTGTTTTTACTGCGTCGAAGGTCTTTTCAGGTTTTGTTCCGCCACCTTGTGCAAAGTTAGGTCGTCCACCGCCTCCCCCACCAAAAATAGGAGCGGATTGTTTGACGATTTCTCCTGCATTTACGCCTTTTGCAATTGCTGCATTGCCCGCCATGATCATGATTTTTGTAGTTTTCTTATCTGCACCATAGAATAATGTAACGGTTGCGTCATTGTTTTTGATGATTTCAGTGGCAGTTTGTATCATGCGATTGGTATCAGTTTCTTCGTAAAAGTTTCGCTTAACAAGTTTTATGCCATTTATTTCTTCAGTTTCTGCTGATGCTTCATTTAATGCACCGCTTTCTTTGGCAGTTAACTCTTTGAGTAGTTTTCGATTTTCTATCTTAGAATCTTTAAGTTCTTTAACGAGGTTTTCTGCAGTTTTATCGAGCTTTTCAATTGGAGCATTGATAATCTCTGAGACACGCCATAATAGACTTTCTTGTTTTTGAACCGCTTTCAGAGCCTGTGATCCAACCGCATACACTAATCGTTCAACACCATCTTGAACACGTTCAGTGTAAAGGATTTTGATAAAGCCGATTTCGCTTGTGTTATTTAGATGAGTTCCTGCGCATGCTTCTACATCCCAGTTTCCTGTCTTAACAACCCGGATATCTTTGCCGGGAACTGCTCCTCCTTGATAAAGTCTAAAACCATATAGAGCTTCAGCTTCGCTGCGTGTAAACCATTTGATCTCGATGGACATACTGGCTGCTACTGCCTCATTTGCTAATCTCTCTATTTTATGAACCTCGTCTGGGGTTAATCTCCGATAGTGAGTTATGTCTAAGCGCGTACTTTCGATGCCTTTCTGAGTGCCAGATTGCCAGACGTGATCGCCGAGGGCTCTTCGTGCAGCTCCATTAATTAGGTGTGTTCCAGTATGAGCTTTCATAAGTGCATAACGTCTATCCCAGTCGAGTATGCATTTCACTGTGGATCCTTCACGTGGCATAATGGCTGCTTTAATTTTGTGCAATATGACTTTACCAATTTTCTGTACATTGAGAACTTCAGCGCGTACAATACCAAAAGTTATCAAACCATGATCTGCAGGTTGTCCTCCGCCTTCAGGGTAGAAGCATGTTTTATTGAGTATTACATATTCATGATTAATGACCTTGAGTACTTCCGCGTTGAATTCTTTCAGATATGGATCTGCATAGTATAGCTGATCAGTGTCGGGTAATCCCTCTACTGCTTCTTCTAAGGATTGCTCAGCTGTTGCTTCTTCTTCAGCGGGTTTGTTTGCATTCATATGACGTTTTGCGACTAAAGCGTAGAAGTCTGCTGGTATTTCAACGCTTACGCCTTCAGTTTCCGCAGCTTGCTTAACAATTTCAGGTGGTAAACCATGTGAGTCGTAAAGCTCTGAGAGTGTTTCGTTGGTGATTTGGCTGCTTTTTTTAGCTTTAAGATCTGCTGCAAGACGTTTAACAATGCCTTCACCGCGTTTGAGGGTATCATCAAATTTTTCATGTTCAACTTTGAGCATTTCTATAATTTCTTTTTGCATTTCCTTGATATGCGGAAAATCATTTCCCCAATAATTAATTTGCATATCCACAATGTCATATAGTCTATCAATGTCTATGTTTAATCCACGCATAAGCCGATATGTTCTGCGGAAAAGCAATCTTGCCAAATATCCTTCTTGGATATTTGAGGGAACTACGCCCTCTGAAAGCATAAAGCTCAGCGTCTTCGTGTGATCTGTAATTGCCCAAATGTTCTCTATTGGAATGAGCACTTTTTCTAATGTAGGTAAATCAATTCCAGTAAGTTGCGAAACGCGCTTACGCAAAACCATACGATTAGCGTTCTTATCGACATTTACTAATCCCGAATATTTCGCTACTTGGACTAAGAAATCATTGTCGATGTTGCTAATTCCAGCGATATTGTAAATTTTATCGAGCATGCTACCATAGATAGTTTGGAATGAGCTCGGTGTACCCTGACTAATCCACGCAAATCGGTCAATACCATAACCTGTATCCACTGTACGTATAGGTAGTTTTATGAATTCGTCACCTACGACTTTGTACTGCATGAAAACTAAAGTGCCAACTTCTAAGCCACGCACTATGCATTCTACATCAGGACCTGCGTTGCCACCACCAATCCACACATCTTCCTTGTAGATAACTTCCTCACTTTTGATGCCTAAGGCTTCTGTGGCAAATCTATGGTGATAGCGTACTGTGTCGTCTTTCCAGTATACTTCTTTATCTGGGTAATTGAATGCATGTGCGCCACCCATTTCAAAAATAGTTAGATGTCTACCGAAAGTTGGTCCAGTGTTGGGTATATCAGTTAGTCTTATGCTTGGTTGCGATATGACCAGAGGATTTGCCGGTGGTGGTGCAATGCCTTCGGTTACATAAGGCTGGAAGTCAATGATACTGGCGTGTGTAAGGTAAATGTCACTTCTCCAACGTGCGACAACTGGATAAGGTTTAATCCGTGTATGTCCATTTTTTTCAAAAAATGAGAGAAATGCTTCCCGCATCTCTTGTAAACTAAATTTTTTATTTGTCGCAGGATTACTTATAAAAGTATAATATCCACATTCGTCAGAACCTGCTTCTCCGCAGGTTTCACGGTTTGCGTCTTGAGTCCAGAAGTATTCGCCACATTTTGGACAGAGTTTCCTTATGAAGCCTTCCTGTTTAAAGAAAGGCAACTCGTAATCTTCTGCTGGAAATCGTTTTGACACATTAGTCACCATTTACTTTTAACTGTAAATTTGATTGCTATTGCTGGGTTTATGGATTCCCGTGAATTTAAACCGTTTTGGTTAATCAGTAATTGTTTAATAAAAAAATGGCAAAAATAAGCAATTGATTTTAGAATGCGCTAAATGTTGTGTTTATTTGGCTTCTTCAAGCCAGTTTCTTGAGCTTAGAACGGTTTTTCCTGCGAATTTAGCTTTGAGGGCGTCTTTGTAGGGACACATTTCGACACATCGCATGCAAAGCATGCAGGTTGATACAGTCACATCGCCACCTTTGTTGTCATAGATTTCGGTGACTTGGGTTGGGCAGACACGTTTGCAGACTCCGCATTTGGTGCATTTCTCCTGATCCTTCTCCAGTTTAGTTAGTGCAATGTACCTAAACGGTGTATAAGTGCTGAATAACCCTGTTAATGCTCCGAGCGGGCAAATCCTACACCAAAAACGCCTATATACAAGTGATAAAATCGTCACCATAATAAGAACTGCTAGATTTAATGAAGTTATGTAGAAGCCAGTTATGTAAAATGGTCCATACGTAATTTGAGATACGTAATCAAAGTTCATGAAACCTAAGCCGCATTCAACAGCTACACACAGCGGCCTCATTGGGCAGACCAAACAGAATGGCTCGTTTATGTTACCCACAATGCCTGCTTCGGTTCCTTCTGGACCACCGGGAATTGTGCCTGGGATAAGCTCGGTTCCGAAAATTTTGTAGGAACCGAAAATGATGCTCAGGAGCATGAATACGGCGATAATTACGTAGCGGGATTGCCCAAGTGCCGTATTCGTTTTAGGCGAAAAATTTAGGTGCCGCTTTTTAAAGGCTTTTCGGATTTTTGTTAGCATATCCATGTATAGACCAAATGGGCAGAGCCATCCGCAGTAAAATCGTCCAAGCATAATCGACATGACAATTAGCGAGCCGAAGACTATAAGCAGCATTTCTAGGCCTGAGGTGGAGTACCAGACTTGGTAGCCTCTTGCGTAATCCCAGAAGGGAAAGACATATGCTTGCATTTGCCAGATAGGACATGTGACAGTTCTGCCGTTAGGATAATAGCACGCTAAAACGGGGAAGGATAATCCATCTGGGAATTGGTTCCCGAAAATTTCGGTCCCAATTAATCTGTCTCGCGGCGAGATGCCTAAAGGTCGCCATAGAGGCTGGTTAAAAGGACCTAATAAAAGACCCATGAAAATTGCAACTACTGCCATTGCCTGAATAAAGGTCCGCAGGTTGCTTATGCGCCTAGTTTTGTTTTTGGTAAATTTCAAGATGGCAACGCTACCAGCAATAGCTATGGCGAAGAATGTACCGACGATTAGGGTATCTGTCACCACTAAACTCATGTGTAAGCCTCAGCATTCTTGTTTTTCGGGTTTTTTATCTTTATTATTGCAGCTGTGGCTACTACAAGGGCAACAATGGCGACTGTGGTTATTGCAGCTGAGTGTTGTTGGTAGAATGGAGAGTTATTATTTTGAACTACATCAGCGGGAAAATCCATGTAAAATATGGTTAAGTTACCTGCTTGGCGGATTACTGTTATTGTTTCGCCGTTTGCAAGGTGCCAGCCTTTGCCTTCGGGTGTGAATTCGCCGTCAAATATTACACTCCATTCGCGTTCTTTAGGCGCAAGGTTAAAGTTGAAAGTCTGAGTGCCTTGCCCGGTCATATTGTAACGTATGGTTCCTGAGCTTTGAAGTGATGAGAACCTGCTAATTGATCTAATTGTAATATTGCAGTCTTGTACCGAAATGTTAAGCAACGGCATCGTTACTGCTGATGTAGACAAATGTAGGTCCTTAAAAATCCACGAGTTATTTTCTAGTTTAGCTTCGTAGTAGGTGCCGTTTACTAAGAAATTGATGTTACCATTATTCTCTGGAAAGGGAAACTGGGTTTCTGGTGTAAATTCTATTAACTGTTGGGCTTGGGCTAAATATAACCCGGAAAAAAGATAAATAATAATTAGCCCAAAAAGAATTTTTTGTTTAGAGGCTATTATTCGGATTGTATAGTCTCCCTCTTATTCTATAACTATTTCTTAAACGTGATATTTTAATGCATACTAAATAAATTTTAATCAGCCTAATTTGGGTGATAACCACTTCTATTATGAATGCCAGTTTTCAATTAGTACAACTGGTTTTGAGTCATGCTTTTCTAGCCCATAGCGCCTAAGCGGCTTAGTCAAATGCCGCTGAGAACGTGTGGAAGTTATGTATAGTCCAGGCTTTAGGTTTCTTTCTTTAGAGATTTCTGTTTTTTTGATATCATAGAATTTAGATTTACATTTTTCACATCGCAAACCCTGATTTTTACCCATGGATTTTAGTCGTTTATTACAGTTTGGACAAAGAGGGTTCTTAGATTGTTGTTTAGACTCAAGTTGCTGGATCCTGATTTTTTCAAGATTAATCGTAAGAGGTCTTTTACAAGTCGCTTTTTTTACTGCACCAAAAACTTCAATATTATCTCCAATGATTAGGTCTCGCGCCATTTTCCTAAGAGCTCCTGTAGGTTCGTATGCTGCACAGTCAACTTCTGCTGTTTCATCTTTTATTGAGAATACTACATGGCGAAGAGGAACGATTTGAGGATTTTTAGAGACCATCCCTTTAACTATGACCGAACTGTAAGGCTCAATTAGACTTATTTTTTCAATGCTTCTAAGGTGGTCATCAGTTCCTTGGTTGCTTCTAAAAATTGTCCAGCGTTCAACAGACTCTAATGGTTTAACTATATTGAAGGCTTGCTTCACAATTTGAGCTGTTTCACCTCTAATTCCAAAAAGAATAGGGTCTGGACCTCTAGGCGTAATTATGACACGTTTCTTCTCTAGGTCGACGTTATTAAATGTGTAAGGTTGCAATATTTGGTCCATCTGGAAAATTGTTGATTCGTCGACTTGCCGTTTTGTACCCCAATTTTCGGGTTTACGATAAGCTATAAGCTCATAAGTATGGTCTTCAGTGAGGGATTCGCCTATGGCGGCTAGTGCACCGACTAGTCCTTGTTGTGAGTTGTAGCCATATGCTTCTGCATGATATTTAGTGATTAACTCAACCGCTTGTTTTACCGTTGCTATTTTTGTTAATGCTTTTTTCGCAAAATTCGTGATTTCTTGGGGAACTTGACTTGTTTTAAGGAAAACGATTCCCGGATCAGTACCTTTCCATTCCATATCTGAGTGCGATTCAATCAAATTAATGGTTATATCTTTTATTTGCTCCTCGATATTTTCATCATATTCAAATGTTATGCAGAGTGCACCGTTACCGCGGGTCTTCCAAGGTACATTGGGATTAAGTCTAATCAGACGAGGGTAATCAAGAAACTTTACGCCTATCTTTTCAAGTGCTTCAATTAAAAGTGCTGCAACATATGTGGTGCAACCTTGCCTTGTTGAGTCTGTATCATCAAATCCTATATGCATCTGATTTTTACCGTTTGAATGCAAGATTTTCCCTACAATAAATTAAGTTAGAGTTAACCTGCTAAAAAGATTGTTGACTAAAAAAGGTAGACTCCAATTTTAAATAGACTTCATTTTATGTTTTTTCAAAAATGTTTTTAGAATTTTTTCTATTTTTGTAGTTTATGTAAACTTTGGTTTGATCAGTTCTTTATTAAGTCATTTTTCCTCTAAGCTTGGATAAAACTTCATCCTCGACCCATTTTTCACCTTGTATGGTTAGTTTAAATTCTGGCTTCGCAGGGTCCGGTTTAAAGACTTGTCCACGTTTAGTCATTTCATTTAGTCTTGCGGGAACCATGCTTTTTATGCCGCTACTTTCCAATAATTTTTGCACTTGTGAAGCAGTATTTTTTTTCTCATCAGAGGCATATAGTATTAAGCCGACTGCTTCATAATGTGTTAAATTCTCTCTTGTCACAATTACTGGTCCTTCTGTTGTAGGTTCAAGTATGCCCTTTAGTTGAGCACCTGAAGAAACTAACCTATTTGAGACAAAATCAGAGAGTTTTTCTACAAAATTCTCAGGAATGCTTTCTAGCATATCTAATATTTCCTGTGGTGTATCGCCTTCAATAGTTACTTCACCGAAAGCTGTTTTTATTCGTGCTTCAATATGTTTCATCTTCTTATTCTCCTTCCGAGTTAAAATTTTTCTGTTCTGCTAATATGTAAACAAATCCAGTATTCGTGTTCCATCGACGTACTAATCCTTTCTCAGAAAGCCCTTCCAAAACAGATTCAATTACGCGACCTGGGAACTGTAGACCATTTGCTTTCATAGCATCATTCAATTCCTCAACTGTTCGAGGACGCCATTTCCCCCACTCGCTTTCTAAAATGTGAAGAACTGCATCTTGGGTATTCTCTGTAGATGCTATTTTTGGATAACTTTTGGAAGCCTCAGATGATTTAGAATCTTGCGTGGACTCCGTGGTTTTAACAGTAATTTTTGCAATAGTTTTCGGTCGTACAGTATCAAAAGCCTTGTTGACATTGGCGATTAAAATGGGTAAACGCTCAAAGTTTTCATAACATCACGATGAGAACCACTCAATTCTACCTCATACTCGCCTATTTTTACACGGAATGAAAAGTTTTCATCCTTGCCTTCAATAAGCTTCCTTTGCAAATATTACCCTCAACGCTATACAGGTAGCCTACGCTTTTTAGCATTTATGCTATAAAAATGTCAAAAACAACAAAAATTGTAAAAATATCAAAAAGTAACAATTAACAAATCTACTTTCTATCTTCTATCTATTAATAATAAATAATTCAATTCTTAAAAGATGAAGTACAATTTGCTAAAAATTTTAATAATTGGATTATTTTAAAATATATTATGAGTCAAACAGGAAAGAAATGTATTGCTTGTGGAAACATTTTTCGCTTTTTGTACAATGCAAATTTCAGAATTGGAGGAACTAGTGGTGGATGGAAAATAGTTTTCGGTGAATGGGCAGAATTGGGTGAACAAATGCTTCCTATGGAAGTGTATGCGTGTCCAATATGTGGAAAAATCGAGTTATACGCAAATCAAGAAATGAAACAACAATTTCAACGAGAATCATATGAATTAAAATAGAAAAAGAAATTTTATTTGTTTAGCCGTTTACGTACTAATGTATTAACAATATCTGGGCTTGCTTTTCCTCTAACTTCTTTCATTACTAGTCCCATAATTGTACCAAAAGCATTGTTACCCTGCTTCTGTAAAAGTTGAGTATTTGAAGTTATCACATGATCAATAACCATCATCAAATCTTCGTTAGAGAGCATCTTTAAGCCTAATGCATCCATCGCTTCTTGCACGTTTTTATTTTTATATTTTGAAATCCATGTAAATACGTCAAGTAATGATTCTTTAGCTAATTCACCTGATCCAATAAACCGGAAGATTTCTTTTATTTGATCGTCTGATACGTTTTCTACTTGAACGCCGTCTCTCTTCAAGGCTTTTAAGCTTTCAGTTAGGAAAACAGCAACTGTAGTGGCGGATACATTATTCTCATTCACTATATTGTCAAATATTGGTCCATATTCGGAATCTACAATTTGTTTTGCGAGTTTTTCATTTAGACCATATTGTTTTGATATTCTTTGCTGTTTCTTTTCTGTAGATTCTGGAAGATTATTACGAACTTTCTCTACAAACTCACTTGTTATTAATGTTGAGGGTATATCGGTCTCAGGATACATCCTTGCTGCACCTGGTCTTGGCCTCATGTAATGAGTAGTCCCATCTTCCTTAGCAGTGCGCGTTTCAGCTGGCACGCCAATTAAAACTTCTAGAGCTCTAGCTATCACAGCCTTTAAGGCATCTATCGTATTCTCTTCAGTATCAGCTACGAAAACCACTGCATCATCTTCAGATGAATTCATCTTTTTTCGTAACATTGATACCTCTTCATTGGTTATACCATAATTAGGCATTTCATCAGTATGGAAAATTCCACCCACTCTACCCCAGAATTTTGCGCGATCAGACATTTCAGTACCAACCCGAAAGTTAGGCATCAATTCACGCTTTAAGAAACCCGCAAAACCAGACAATTTTACAGCCTTAACAGCTTGTTTTCTATCAATTGCTTTACGAATAACCTTGGATTTTGTTTCCTTAAATAATTCAGTTACGTCAATAATTTCTTCTTTTATATCGTCAATTTTGATACCTTTGGACTTCAATTCATCTTTAACGGAAATTAATCCTAATTGTCGTTGAACCTCATACTCAACGACGGTGCTGATTAAATCAAGCGCTTGAACACCTTTAATCTCCACAAGTGCACCATTAGGTAATGAGACATTTAGATCCTGACGTATTGTACCTAAACCGCGCATCACTTTTCCAGTATCTCGTAAAATTCTGCCTATGGCTAAGGCCACTTCTTGAGCTTCTTGAGGAGAATAAATTACTGGACCTGTTGTCACCTCGATAAGAGGTATACCAAGACGATCTATACGATAGCGTATTATCTTTCCTTCCGCTTCGGTGCCAATTTTTCTTGCAGCATCTTCTTCTAGACTTGCTGCTTGAATCGGAATGATTTTATCATTAACTTTAATCGCTCCATCTAAAGCTATTATTGAAGTCCGTTGAAAACCCGTTGTGTTGGAACCATCAATCACGGTTTTTCGCATCACATGAACTTGGTCAACAGGTTGGGCGTTCATCATTAATGAAGCGGTTAACACAACTTCCACTGCTTCAATACTTAATGGGTGAGGAGGTTCTTCATCCATCTCTACAAGACAAGCTGTTTTACGATTTGCCTCGTAAAGAACTTTCATACCCTTTTGAAATTCAAAATAAGCAGAGGGATCAATTTGACCGAGTTCACTTTGTGTAGGTCTGAGTCTGCGTAAGAATACCATTTCAGGCTCTTCTTTAAATAATTCAGGGGGGCAACTACAGAAAAGTTTAGTTGAAGTTGCAAGTTGCTGATGAATTTCTAAACCGACCTTTAAGCCTACTTTGGAATAATCGATTGTGGTCATTTTATTGTCCTCCTTCTTTGATTTGAGTTTCTTGAGGTAATGTTCGAGGAGAGTACTCTGATGCAATGTTAGTCTTGAAGAGTTTCTTTGCTTCTTCAGAATCTTTAGTTTGGCCTAGTGCCCACATAAGTTTAACAAGAGCTGTTTCAGGGAACATATCCTCAGTTGGAATTACGCCTAGATTTAGAAGATCGCGTCCTGTATCATAGACGTTCATGTTCACTCGACCCCAGATACACTGTGACGCTAAAGCAACAACCATATTATGATTCTGAACCGCATTTTGTATCGCGCCAAAACAGACCTTGCTTACGTGCCCTAAGCCTGAGCCTTCTAATAGTAAACCTCTTACGTTGCGTTCTGCATACCAATCTATAACTGAAGGCTCAAATCCCGGATAAAACTTCACCAACAGCTACATTATCATTAAATTGAGGTTTTAAAATTAATTTATTTGAGGAATTTCTTTTTCTGTAATTTTCCGTGAGCATAATTACTTCTTGATCAGTTACTCGTGCGATTGGCAATGCATTAACAGGTTTGAAAGTGTCTCTTCGGCTTGTATGGCATTTGCGTACTTTTGTTCCTCTGTTAAGAGCAATTGTTGTATCCGCTACTGTCTCATGCATGGCTATAACTACTTCTGCAAATGGTCCATAAGCAGCAGCTTTTACTGCACCTATCAAATTTGTTGCAGCATCTGAACTAGGACGATCAGAAGAACGTTGAGCACCAACTACTATCACCGGAACAGGAAGATTTTGTAAAGCAAAACTCAGAGCGGCAGCTGTATAGGCCATTGTATCTGTGCCATGCGCAATTATAATACCCTTGGCACCCTGCTCAATATGTTCTGCTATGGTCTGAGCCATTGTTGTCCAATGTTTTGGCGTAATATTTTCGCTGTAAATACTAAATAGAATTTGAGTCTCTACTTGAGCAAGGTCAGAAAGCTCGGGAACAACTCCATACAAATCGCTTGCGGATAATGCAGATCTTACTGCACCTGTTCGATAATCTACTCTGCTCGCAATTGTTCCGCCCGTGCTCATTATTACGACTTTCGGCAGGTCTTCTCTCTGTTTAGGAAGTGGTGGAGATGCAAAAGAGGGTTTTACACCTTTGCCAACTTTTTCTATCTTTAATTTTGGAGTTAATTTGATGCCTATATTATAGCCACTTTTTAATTTAACAACAAGATGAGTATTATCGCCATACTCTGAGCTGGGAATTAGAATACCTTCAGAAGTTTTTCCTTCCTCACTCATAACGCGAATTATATCGCCAACTTCACATCCTGCTTTTTGGATGGCAGTTAATGCTTCGCCTTTGTAACCTAAATTCTCATCAGTTTGACTCATGATAGTCTCAACTTCTTCGACGGAGTTTTATGCGGCTGTAACTCAACCGTAATATAATATCATTTTGTACATAACACCTTTATAACTAAATCCAAAACGTAGAAATATGAAAGATTAGTTATTTACAAAATTTTTGAGACATAAGGACCATCATGTTGGTATCCAAAGCGCATATAATATTTTTTTGTACCTAAAGCGCTTATTACCAAAAGTTTTTCTGCTTCATATTCTTCTTTTGCGATACGTTCAGCTTCCTTTAGTAAAACAGCACCATATCCTCTATGCTGCCAAGCTCCTGATGACCGCTTGCCTACCGGAACAAGAGGACCATAAACGTGAAGTTCACGCACAATTGCTGAAGGGGTCTTGTTTATTTCGGATCTATGAGCTTTTATTGAAGGTATCCGAAGTCGTAAGTAGCCAATTAGAACATCATTTTCTTGGTCTTCTGCAGAAATGAAGATTTCTTTGCCATCTGATGCTTCATAAGTTATTGATGAAATAGATATATTATTCAAGTTCGGTTTTATCCCTTCAACTAATTGGCGATGCCCCACTTCCCTGCATCGAATACATCTGCAACGTTTTCCTTCCTCAGCTAATCTTTGTTGGGCTAGTTGACGCAAATTACTCTTTTTTACGCCATCTATTATTAGCCGTGCAGGGATATCACGTTGAACACGCATAACCCGAACCCAGAGGGGAAGATTTTTCTTAATATTTGAAATTAAATCTACCGCTTCTTCAGTTGAATATGGTTTGTATAAACCTTCTTGATACCATTTGTAAGTTTTTGTTTTTTCAATAACTAGACAGGGGTAAATTTTTATCATGTCCGGTTTGTAGGCGGAGTTAACGAAAATATTCCTGAACGAATCTAAATCGTTTTCCAAATTTGAGCCTGGCATACCGGGCATTAGATGATAGACTATTTTTAGTCCTGCGTCTTTAAGCATTTGTGTAGCTTCTTGAACATCTGCTACAGTATGTAATCTACCTACTTTTTTATAGAGGGCATCATTTGGATTCTGCACACCTAACTCAACACGTGTGACTCCCATTTCTAACATAGCATCAATATGAGGCTGTTTTGCCCAATCTGGGCGGGTCTCTACGGTAATGCCAACATTACGGATTTTACTCTGTTCAGCATTCCTTTTTGCTTCTTCAAGAGTTGAAGATTGATTCTGAGTGATTGCATCTAAACATCGTTTGATAAACCAGGTTTGATATTCTATGGGAGTAGATGGAAAGGTTCCACCCATAATAATGAGTTCTATTTTGTCCACTTTATGTCCGATTGCCGTGAGCTGGTCAATGCGGCTTTTGACTTGTTCATAAGGATCGTAATTGTTTTGGTTACCCCGCATAGCCGCAGGTTCATGTCCTGTATAGCTTTGAGGGCTACCTGTGTTTGGTCCTCCAGGACAATATGCGCATGGTTCAGGTTGAGGGCATTGATGGGGTTGGGTCATAACAGCTACTACAGTAACCCCTGAAATTGTACGGGTATTTTTTCTGCGTAGAATCGGTATAAGTTTTTGTTCTTCTTGAGGTTTGAGAAAATTTATAATTTCTGAATTTGATAAGACATGGTCAAGATGATATTTAGCTGCGATATGATTCTTGAAGCGGTTTGCATCGTCATGTGTAGCATTTGGCAAAAGTAATAATGCCTCAATTATTTCCCGCGCTGCAATATCAACATTTGACATCAATTATTCGCTTTAGAAATTCATTTTGAAATAAATAAACTAGGCTAATAAAATATTAAGAAATTTGTATGAAAAACTGATTAGAATAAAGTCTGGTTAAGAGAGGTTACATCCAGTTTTGGCCAGGTTTTCTTTCCAGAATAACACGCTTTTCATAATTGCGTCTACTTCTGGTTTTTGGGCTTGGCGCTGTTTTTGGATTAGCCGCAATTTTTGGTGTTTGCGACCTAACTTTTCCAGCTTTTGATAGTGAACCGTGAGTTGGCATTCTTTTGCACCTTGACGCACATAAAGAATTAATGTGCCTCTTAAACCTTTACCTGCAGATTTGGAAAACGCTTTTTCTAATAGACAAATGCTGACTAGTTTAAAGCCTTATGAGTATTCTCTGAAAGTATGATTGCATTTGGTGCATCTCATAAATTGCGTCATTGCTTCATCTCCGCCTCTAGTCTGCACTTGCCAGACATAGACTAGCATATTCCTACATTTTGGGCATTCCATCCTCAGAGTTGGCATTGTGCTCACTTTTTGATCTTCTTCGGCTATGACTGTGACTTGCTGCTGGATTGTATGTTTTATTATTTTGTTAGCTTGTTTTTCTGTTTTGTTTGTTGATTCTTGTTTTTTGTATCCGCATTTGGCACAAACTTGAAAAACGATTGGTTCCCCGTCGTCAGTTCTAGATTTTTTTATTTCAAGCATTGATCCACAGTTAGGACAGAACTCCAAATCGAAAACTCCTTTTCACGGAAATATTTTAAGACTTCTCATCATGAAGAGCAACAGTTATGATATAAGCATAACTCCTAATTTTGATAAAAAGATCATTAAAAAAATTAAATTAAGATTTTAAGAACACCTAAATATTTTTAGATTTTTCTTTTCTGATTAGCGAAATCTTTAATCCGTTATAACTATTTTAGAAAGGAAAAAATTAATCAGAACTTTTTCCGGAAATATCTCTATTTGAGGGATAAACCTAACGTGGATTTCCATCAAATTCATAAGAAAACGATGCAATAAGCCTAAATATAATAATGAATAAGAAGCCAGTTCAACAAGAGGTTCATCATGACTAATGGTATCCTAATCTATGGCAGAAAACTTTTCAGCTTAGCTTTGGTGTTCAATTGTCTCTTAACGATAGTCTATGCAGTTGGGCTTCTTGCAGGTTTTTACGTTAACCATTGGACACTTTATCAACCTTTTCTGTTTAATGCTGAATTTCTTTGGGTAATAATTATTGTCTCTTTGCTAAACTTGTATCCTGCAATGAAAATTGGGCGAGTAAAAACAGGCCGACTATGGTTTCACCATTATGTTTATGGCTTTCTAGTTTTAGCGACAGCCGGTATTTTTCTTATTATAGGCACTTCTATTTCTTTGAGTGCTCTTTTTATTGCCAATAATACCGATTTAGCTGTTAATGTAGGAAGATTCTTCGTTTTAGGTGGAATAACTTTGGTTATTGATGATTTTGGTGACATTTCTAAAGGTGCAAGAGGTATTTCTGATTTTTTGAAGATTAAATGTCACCAAAAATCAACCTTAATTCATTGGACTCATAGTCTTCTTGGCTTGGGCTCTTTGTATCTTTTTATCGCGATTAGTTTATGGTTAACTCAAAATCCCTCAGGAGTCACTCCTGCTAATTTGATTTTTATGGGTAGTCTTTTTATCACTACAATGACTTCTTTTTGGGTCGTTATTGAAAAGATTTGGTTCAAATTATATCATGGAAAACCTGATTATCATACTCATTAAATTTTTTTTAAAAAAATTTTAAAGATAGAACTAATAAAGGTCTATTAGAATTATCGAAACATTTCATTATATTGTTCATATAAGTCTGAGGATTGAGCTGCTATATTTTCTCCAACTATATGAGCTGTGCCATTTACACAGTAAACTTTTTCACCCTTCGCTTCGTTACAAAGGCTAATTTTTCTTTTACTATGGTTAATAGGTGAAATCCATTAATGTTGGATTGTTCGATGGGAATTCTGCTGAACCTAACAGTAAATGTGGATGTTTTTCTAATTCGAATTCGCTTTCATACAATGATTCTCTTAGACCAATTATTACATTTGAATTTGAATTTGTAATGGCAAAGAGATTTGCATTTCGAATATTATTTGGGTGTTTTGGGCATGTAACAAGAATAATTATTTGATTTTCACGAGCAAATTTTTGGAGGCACAGAGTAATTTGATTAAAAACACGACAGGCTTCGTCGTCAGAGATATTTTCAGCTAGAAACAAGCTGGTAATGTCAGAAATTATTATGACTTTTGCATTGAATTCGTTAACATTGTTTTTTAAATGTTCCATAATCAATGAAGTTAGTTGATAAGCTGTGCAAGCCCGAGTTATATGAATGCGACTTAATGCTTGTTTTAAATCAAGATGGCATCTCTGTAAGAGCCGAGTTATTTGATGTCGATTGAAAGTATTTCCGTTGTCTATAAAGAGAACATTGGTATTTAAGCCGCCAACTTCAACGGGTAATTGAGCCCTAACACATACAAGTGAAGATAAATACTCAATTGAAGGAGAACCATAAATTACGGCGAAATCACCTGGTGCAAAGCCGGGAAATAATTCATCAACATTTCGTAAATTTAATGATAATACGCTTGCTTGTTGATTTATCGGTTTTAACATCATTTTTTGAGCCATTGATACGACACTCGAAGGATTTAATCAAGAATTCAAAACGTCTCTTTATTGCTTTTAAGCTATCTTTGAAAAGACTTCTAGACATAGAGGAGAGAGGTAAGTAAAAGTGAACTTAAATTTTAGAAGTATTAATAAAAGGAGATTAATCAAGAGATTTCTTTGGGAGTTCGATTGGTTTTTTGTGCTTCGTTGATTTTATTTTGCATAATTTGAACTACCTCTGTACTGTCTTGGGCATTAGCATAATCATCAAGAAAAGCAGTATTCAAATCAAAAAAAGTGTGACCCCAAACAAAAACAGAGAGCAATTTTTGTGCTTCTTCTTTAAAGCCCGCTATATACAATGCTCCTGCTAATGCTTCTGCGGTGCTTAACTTAGTTGCTTTAGCAAAATTAGTTGGATTACCCGCAATCAGTAAGGGTAAACATCTTGAGGTCCCTCGAACATGATGAGATAGAACTTTTACTGCATGCTCCCAACTACAATCTAATGCTACCAATCCTGCTTCTTCTACTCGAGACCTATCCGCTGGGGAAAATGCGACCTCTGCAAAAGGATTAAGAACAATAGCTCGTTTAGGTAAAAATCTGGTTCTGGTTACTACCCGAGCAAGATTATGCCGTTTAAGCTTAAGACCCGTACATCGTTTAGGATCACATTGGTTTGCGTGATAAATGGTTATGTTAATGTCTATTGCTCTTTCCACTATTTCTTTAGCCCCTTAACATGTCCCATAGGGTCATTCAAAACCATTGGAATCCAATCTAGTAAATCAGAAGCTATCATATGATTTCCCACTTCATCTGCAACTATATCGCCTGCAGCACCATTAACAAATGCTCCTGCAACGGCTGCTTCAAACGCATTAATTTTTTGGGCTAATAATGCACCTACTATTCCTGAAAGTACATCACCTGTACCGCCAACAGACATTCCAGAATTACCAGTATAATTTAGTTTTGTTCTTTTTCCATCTGAAATAATGTCAATTTCACCTTTTACAAGAAGTACTGCATTAAGTTCTTCTGCTGTTGCTTTTATTGCTTGGATTCGTTTAGCCATGTCTTCAGGGGATGGTAGTTCTTTTCCCGTAAGAATTGCATATTCGCCTGCGTGAGGTGTTAAAACTGCAGGAACTTTCAAAGGTCTTTTAAATTCTGCAAATGCTTTCAGGCCATCGGCATCTAATAATAATGGTTTGCCCGCTGTTTCAATTATGTCTATTGCTGCTTTTACAAATTTTCTAGTTTCTGAGCTTAATCCTAAGCCTGGCCCTAAAGCTACTGCATCAACACTCTCAACATATTTTTTTAGCGTACTTACGTTGTTAGGGTTAAGGTTCTTTCCTTCCAATTTGATGACTATTAAATCAGGGGACATACTTGCGATATCATGAGCTGTTACTTCAGGCGCTGCTGTAAAAGCAATATCTACACCTGTACGCAATGCAGCTAAGGACATAAGAGCTGGCGCACCAGAAAACACTTCACTTCCGCCGATAGTGAGTAAACGTCCGGAGTCACCTTTATGAGCGTTTGAAGCACGTGTTTTTGTTGCTAAGAGCACGTCTCCTGGACCTGCAAAATTTTCTAATATTGATGGTAGGCCTATATCGCGAACAATTATTTCCCCTGCGTATTTTTTTGCGACTTCTAATCCTTTTTTAGCCTTGTAAAATGTAACAGTAATATCTGCTTTTACGGCGTTTCCTAGTACTTCCCCGGTGTCTGAATTAATTCCTGTTGGAACATCTACAGCAACCACTGTGGTTTTCATCGAATTAATATATTCTACAATTTTAGATAAAAGAGGTTTTAGTTTCCCTTTACTACCGGTTCCGAGTAGGGCATCCACAACTACATCTGCTTCTATCTTAGGAATCATCGAACTATCTGTTATTTGTTCAATCGATATCTCTTTGTTGAGTGGCTGTAATGCTATCCAGTTTTGTAGTGCTGCTTCATGAACGATGTCTTTTTCTTTTCCAACAAGTATAACGGTAATTTTATAGCCCATTGCTAATAGATGGCGAGCTGCTACAAATCCATCACCACCGTTGCCACCTAAACCACAGAAAATAGCAATTTTTTGATTTTGCTTGAAACGAGAATTAATTTCTAAAGCAATATTTCTTCCAGCGTTTTCCATGAGCTGAACTAAGGAAATTCCATAATATTCGGAATTAATCTCTATGGCGCGCATTTCTTCACTTGTAATATACTCGGAAGGCATAGGAAACCCTGAATAACTTTATTGTAATGTATTAAAAGATAAGCCTATCCTCAAAAAGCATTCTACTAGAGAACGTCTAATACTCTTAATTATTTTAACTTTTAACGGCAAAACTTATCCAGTACGTCTTGATATTATACTATATGCCTGTTCTGAATAATTATCTCTGACAGGCAACTACTTGTAACGGTGAGGTCTTTATTTGGAAAAAAGTCTTAATTTAAAAACAAACAAGAGTGATGTTTTTATAATTGCTGATGTACAAAATGACTTTCTGCCTGGTGGTGCATTGGCCATTAATGAAAGTGATAAAATTTTACCTATACTTAATGAATACATTGAAATCTTTAAAAATTCAAATTTACCAATTATTGCAGCCAGAGACTGGCATCCACCAAATCATGTTTCTTTTTTAGCTCAAGGGGGTCTTTGGCCTCCTCATTGTGTCCAGGATACTGATGGAGCTAAATTTAGTCCCCGCCTAAACTTACCTGAATCTTTAACGATAGTCTCTAAGGCAACAAATCCTGAAAAAGAAGCCTACTCTATTTTTGATGGAACCAAATTATCGGAGCAATTAAAATCTGAAGGCATAGTTAGAATATTCATAGGAGGCTTAGCAACCGATTATTGTATTGTTAACTCAGTTCTTGATGCTCGAGCAGCTGGATTTGATGTTGTAGTTCTTGCAGATGCAACTTGCGCTATTAATCTAAATCCTAACGATGGGGATAATGCATTTGAAAAAATGATTCATAGTGGAGCTTTAAAACATACTCTGGTAGATTTTTCTGAACCTGAATTATTGCCTGACTTGGAAGATTCATTTGAAGCTAGCACCGATAAACCTTTACATAGTTTTGACGTTAAAAAGAAAGCACGTATGCGACCTAAAGGATCAATAAGAGTCCGTAGAGAACGAGGATAATTCTCAAATACAAATACAAACATGTTTGCTTTAGGGTGATACCTCTAATCCTTTCTTATTTGTATACAAAAGCATCAACAACTGAATTTTATCCCTAAACCTTGTTCAGAATATAGTTCTTAATCTAAAAACATCAAAAAAATTCGAATTCCCTCGAACCTTATATAATCATACAATTAACATTAACTGAAATCGAATGAGAATCTCATTTTCAGCTAAATTTTTCTTTAAAACTAGTAATATTTACATTTTTAGAATTTAGCTGAGCTGTTTTAGAGAAATTATCTGGCATATTTAATGATCTTGTGGAAAATTTTAGCTTAATCACGATTCTAAAATGAAAAATATATGGCTAAGTTGTAGTTTTTAAAAATCATAACCTTCATATATGCTCGAAAATATTCCGAACATACACTATTAGCATTATAAATTAAAAAATTCTTATTTATAATATCAAAAATATATCTGATTATTTAAATATATGATGTTTCCTCGCTTATTTACGGAATAATAAACCGAAATTAACTCAGCAGGGCATTTTTCTAAAAAACTTTAATACTTAATTGAAGGTACAAGAAAAATAAACTGCAAATGTGGATAGAATAAAGATTCTATTTTTTTTAAGAAAAAAAATTTATTACAGCTTATCTTCTCAGTCGAGATTTTTTGACAATAATGCTCAGGTTAATTTTGAATTTGAATTCCTTTTTATTTTTTGGCCTGGTTTTATCGAAAATGGCCGAACCATATATAATCATAGAAATTTGAGTCAATATTGGGAAAATAACCAAAAGAAAATTCACTCATGCTCTATTTGATTAATTTTTCTAATTGTTTTTGATGTTGTCTTCATTAGTTTTTTCGACCTTTTCAGGGTGCCATTGTATATGCTTGTTCTTACTGGGGGATTCTTTGTTTATTTTTTCATTCTTAGAATTCCTCTTTCCAAAATTTAATTAAGTTTATTTGCGAATATTTATCGAATTGTTATAATTTAAATTAAACAGTTAAAAATTAAGCCTCAGAAACCAATGAGTTCACATGTTTGTTTAAAAATTTTGGTTCGGAGCTAGAAAAACAGGCTACGAACCACGAATACGAGATTGGGTGATAAAAAGGCATATAGTTGGTTGAGCAAAGCTTTCAGGTTTCACCCATAACCTGTATTACGATTTTTCGTCTTCGAGGTTGAATATCTGTCTCAACAAAGAATAACGATTGCCAAGTTCCAAAAATAACTTTTCCATCTATAACAGGGATTGTCCTATCTGGAGGAAATAAGATAGAACGCAGATGCGCATATGCGTTAGCAGGATGATTATAAGAGAGCGATTTGGGAACAATTTTTTCAAAAAACCTTTGAAGATCCTGAATTAATGCGGGGTCGTTTTCTGTAAGAAGAATAACACCTGTTGAATGAGGAGCGAAAACATGAACTAACCCATTCTTAACAGATGAAGTTGCAACTGTGTCACAGATTTGATTAGTAATATCTACAAACTCGATTTCTCCCTTAGTCGAGAAAGAAAATGTTGAATTAACTATTTTAAAATCAGACAAATTTTGGTCACCACTGAATTATCTGTTCTTCTCGTTCAAAAGGTTTCTAGCATTAGCTTTGGCTTTTACGTAAACCTAAAAAAGTGATTATTGTTGATGCTTTTGTATACCGGAATTTTGAGCGTCATAACATTAGTCTGGAACTGACGCACTTCTACATCTCCTTAACCTATTTATTAGATTTGGAGAGATTGTTAAAAATTTTGGACTTGTGTATTATTGGTTTATCAAAGTTTCAGTGGAGCAACTGCTGGACTATTTATCGAGGAAAAGGCACATTTTTTTCTTAGTATAGTGTTGTATTTTTCGCTTCCATTTTAGTATTGTTGCTTTTTTTTTACCTTTTTTTCACAATTCTTTGATTCAATGATTTATTGTAGCAATTTTCTGCTGCCCAATTTTCTCTTTAAGTTAATTTGAGTTATGTTTATGTCGAGTAAATTGAAAATATTTAGGTCAAATCAACATAAATTTTTTAATAGCCTGTGACTTTGGTTGTTTAGTAAATACAAATTATACATTCATCAACCAATATTCACCAGCCATCACCAATTCTCTTAAACAGCTCCAAGACCACAAAAAGCGAAATCCAAAAGATTTACCCTGCAAAAATAGTATAGCCCATTTCATCTAAAAAAGTAAGATCAATCTCCAATTCAAGAAACAAGCTCAACATTTATCTCAACAATAAGAAACATAAATGAATTCAAGCCTAAAAAATATACAATGTCATTAAGCGAATTAGAAGCAGAGAAAGAATCTGCACACACCAGGTGATTTTAACAAATTAAAACCCTTCTGTCAACGAGAACGCACTTAATTAAAAAATGCTGAAAACAATATATTTATCTTCACAGAAAAGTCTCTTTAATAAGAATGCCAATAGCCCCAATTCTCAAATAACAGCCATCACCAAGCTTTATTAAAAATTTTATAGCGTATGTTATTAATTTAATTAACTATGAATTAAGTTAGCAAATTCTTTTTTGAAAGCATCTTACTAAGTAAATGGCTAAATCATTTTAATCATAATTAATTGAGCTTAAACAATGAAGTAAAAATTGTAGCGCTGATTTCAAATATTGCAAGCCAGATAAATCAATGATCACTGAAGAACGTTATTACTTATTTTTTGAGTATCATTAGGAAATGAAGCGTCAGACGCTGATTTTTTATTGACTTTCAAAAACAATCATAAGTTCAACAATTAGAGCAAATTTATAGTACGATAAACTTTATTGATTTAATCCAAAAATTTTAAACCGATTATCAGAAGAAGTTTTAGCCGGAAATCTGTTAAAAATTAACGGCCATCTAAATTGATTAATTTTAAAAATAGGCTCTAAATTATGACCATTTAGCAAATAATGTCCCAATTTTATTCCGTAATAAGTCGAATTATGGAATGCTTGGAAAAGCTATTATTTTTTTCAACATAGACGAAAATTTTTTAGCCCTTTTTATGCTCTAATTCTCAAAAAAAGCTCAAATTAGCCTTATCTACTGGTCCCTTAGAGGCATTACATGGTGAAAACCAACGCCTCATATAAGTACCTACGAAAATCTCCATGCGAAACAAATGTGACCCCTCTTCGCAACATCTTCGAATAAAAAACTAATTTTTTCACAATATAGCCAATTTGCCTATTTTAGTTCAAAATAAATTTTTAGTCCCTAAGATACAGAACTCTTGATTAATCAGAACCTCTTCAACATCATTTTTTTTGATAAGATTAGTATTAGCTGTATTTTTTCACCGCTAATAATTAAATAATAGTTGAACTTTTGATGACAGTTTTATAAGATGTCTAGCTGCATTTTTTTAAAAATATTTAGACTTGCGTTTTCCAAAAAAAAATATCGCTCAATCAAATAGTTTACCTTCTGCGGCAGTTTATTGAGAACAGTTATTCCAGCGTTGATGCTTTTTCTTAAGTAGATATTCTTGCATAACGACTAAAAAATAACTATTTAGGAACTTTCGCTTGTTTGAAATCTATTTTTTTAATACTTTTTTCTATGCGAGATAGCTTTGTTGCTTCAATATGTAGGCTAATGTCTTCACTTTTCTGTTAAATGCATAGTTGCTTTTACTTCTTTAGTGAGCATAGT
Organism: Candidatus Bathyarchaeota archaeon; assembly: GCA_963701765.1. Classification (GTDB taxonomy): domain Archaea; phylum Thermoproteota; class Bathyarchaeia; order Bathyarchaeales; family Bathycorpusculaceae; genus JADGNF01. The sequence continues at coordinate 82,016 of CAVPBD010000007.1, read as the reverse complement.
TAGTAGTGTATTACTTAACACAATAACATATCACCATGACAATCCAATGAGGAACAGAGAGTTTTATGTATACAGAAGCATCGCCGAAGAATAGTTTTTTCCGTTTCAATGTGCAATAGTTTTTTATCAAAGGCACTTAAAACAGTGTTAGGAATCAATTTGAAAGAAATTGATAAGATTGCGCTACGTAGATGGCGTAAAAGAGGATTTTACAGCGAGAACGTACTAGTCAAGTTACTTCAAAAAAATGGGTATAATGCGGTACGTATTCCTGTAAGTAACCCCAGCCTAAATCCTCTGCCGGACATCATGTCCCGAAAAGGGCCTCACGTTTATGCTTTTGAAGTGAAAAATGCTACTTATTATGCCTATTTTCCAAAACAACAGATCGACAAACTTTTCAGATTTCTTAACGAGTTAGTTCCTGCTGAAAAAGAATACAAGCATGCAATTGTTGCAGCACACTTAGGTAAAAAATGGACTTTTAAAGAAATCGAATGGACTGATTGGGAAAAAAATAAGTTGCCCGACAAAGTTCGTATCCTCAAACGAGATAGGGGAAATTTTAGCATAGAAAAAAGTTACTAAAATACATCGTAAGGGATTGTACCTCAATGCATATTATACTCATTTGATCATTGTTCAATTATGCTTACTGAACCTGAATCTGAGCCAGTAATTATTACAAACGAATTATGCAAAGCCTACAAAATCGAAGATTTAACTGTTGACGTGCTTAAAAGAATAAATTTAACTGTTCAAAAAGGCCAATTCGTAGCTATCTATGGCCCATCTGGAGCTGGAAAAACAACTTTACTTAACCTGATCAGCTGCATCGACAAACCTACGAGCGGAAAAATCAGCGTTTTTCAGCAAGAACTCACCGAGCAAAATGAAGATGTTTTAGCAGATTACCGCTGTAATCAGGTAGGTTTCGTTTTTCAATCTTACAATTTAATTTCGACATTAACAGTAGCGGAAAACATAGCATTCCCCATGGAATGGAAAAGAACCCCCTCGGAGGAAATTCAAAAAAGAGTTTCAGAGCTAGTTCAGAAATTAGGCTTAGAGCAACGAACCAATCATTTTCCTGCTCAGCTCAGTGGAGGAGAGCAACAAAGGGTAGCTTTTGCTCGAGCATTGGCTAATAATCCACCATTGTTGCTTGCTGATGAACCTACCGGGAATTTGGATACAAAAAATGGCTTAAAAATAATTCAAATTCTCAGGAATTGAAAAATGAAGGAAAGACCATCATAGTTTCGACTCATGATTCAGAAATTATGCCCTTAGCTGATTTAAAATTCTACTTAGAAGAAGGAAAATTGGCGAGTTCGAATGAGTGAAACCGCTTTCCCAATCAATGATCTCCTAAGAAGAAGATTACAAACAGGTCTCACAATAGCAAGTCTTACCACTTGCGTTGCAGCAACGCTTTTTCTCTTGCTTTTTAGTGATCAAGTAGGCTTTGGAATTTCTTCAGTTGCTAAAGAAACCCTAACAACAGGAATTTCTAATGTTTTTTCTCAATTCTTGCTTTTTGTGGGAGGTTTAATTTTTGTGATAGGGGCAATAATAGTTTCATTTATCGTATTTTTGATGATGGCACAGCGTATGAAAGATTTTGGTTTGATGAAAGCAACAGGATGCCCTAATAGTTTAGTTTTTGGATATTTTCTTACTGAACTTTTGGGAATTACTTTCGTCAGTTGCATATTAGGTGTTGTACTAGGATTAGCATCGGACTACGCTGCTATTAATATGAGCGTATTTCAAGCTTATAATAAAGCACCAAATCTTTGGTTTGTTCTATTAGTGTTTATTACTTTCTTTGCATTTGCGCTTATTTTTGGCGCCAAACCGATTTTTGATGCTGCTCGGATGTCTCCAATTAAAGCTCTTTCTTCGGTACAGTACTTTGGACTAGGCAAAGGAAGTCAATTTAAGCCTTTATCAAAAAGAGGATTAATTATTAGAATTGCTTCAAGAAGTTTGTTTCGCCGAAAAACAGCTACAGTGCGTATTGTAGTTTTTCTTTCAGCTGTCTTTATGTTATTGACAGTGTCAATTGCAGGAAGTATAATTGCTAATGATACATCGACATCCTGGATTAAGAACGCAATAGGTGAAAATGTTATTTTAGTAGCAAGCAACGAAATGGCAATTCAATACTTAGCAACTTCTACAAACGTTTTCTGGAGCTAAAGCAAACGCTGCATTTAATTATTCTGATATTAAATTTGAAATTTCAAATGATGTAATTCACAGATTGAATCAGACGCAAGGTGTTGCATCTGTTAACTCAAGATTAGTTTGGAGTGGCACAATCCAGGAGATAAGCGGGTATACGTTTGATCCTGATACTATGACTACACTTCCCATAGGAGATAGTCGTCAAAGCGATTCTCTTATAATAGGTATTGACGTCGAAAATATCATAAGTGTACCATTTACAACAGGGCAATTTCTAAACACAGACTTCAAATCTAGAGGCAATAGTCGGAGATTCCATAGCACAATCCATCTACAAATCTTTTGAAATCTTCCTGGGCAGAGGAAAACAAACTATAATAGGGGATCCACTTCGTGAAGGAGTTCGAATACAAAATACTACATTTACAATCACAGGCATCTGCTTAGATCCAATTAATAATGGTAATGTTACATATGTGCCTCTTAATTTGCTCAAAGGCATTACGGGCCTCTCAAACCCCAACGTAATTTTTATCAGTGTAGATTCATCCGCTAATTATTCAGATACTCTATATCAGGTTCAAAAAACCTTAGCAAACATGGATTCTGACTTAATTGCAGTGGGATTAAATCAAGTATTAGATGAAAACGTAGATTTTCTTGGTTCACTTTGGTCAGTGATTATGTTTTTGCCCACTTTTGCATTAGCTGCAGCTGCAATATGCTTGATAAATTATTTATTGATAGCTATTGATGAACAACATCAAGAGTTCGGCATCCTACGCGCTACTGGAGGAAAGCCACGTGCAATTGTGTCTATCTTAGCGGTTCAAAGCTTGACAGTTCTACTTTCAAGTTTCGCAGTAGGAACATCAATAGGAACCATAATTACAATTTTAATACTTACAAGTAAACCCGTTATATCAACATTAACGATTTTAATAATATCAAGTTGGTTATTTGTAGCTTTGGCGGGTATTTTTCTTATAAGTCTATATCCGGCAATCAAATTTTCTAAGAAGTCTATGGCTAGAAATTATGTCATAAATGGCTAAATGTCCTACTAAGATGCTTTAGTGATCCAATATGGGCAGGTAATTGATTAAGAAAATCTTGAAGCTGAAAGACAGAAACAATAGGGACGCTGTCGACAAATTTGGAGGGTCCTGGAATAAGAGAGAGGATGACCGGTACAAACTTTGCGTTTCGCCACTTGACGCATTCAATATCAATTGTTGGGTTAGGCAATGACTCTGCAAAAGCAGTTACACGCTCAATTTGTGAACAAACCATCTTTTTTATTGTAGAATGATGTATGCTGTGATGCCAATGCTTACAATCGATACAAATAACTGTTATTTTCTTGCATCCTACTACGTCTATTTCCCAACGTTTACCATTTTGCTTAAAGCGAACATTTTTCTTAGTAACATACCCATTTTTATTTAAAGCAATAGCTGCCATTTCTTCAAATTCTTGCCATGCTAAAAAATTGCTGATGTTTTCAACATCTGCGCCTAATTCTATAGCCTTGATAGCCAAGCTTAATCTCATTTGAGTGTCTGCTTCGATAAACTCGTCATTTATTTCAATTAACTCCTGATTTTGAAGTTTTTTAAGCATTTGCGAAGTAATAACGGATGGAATTTTTGAATCTTGACTAACAGATTGTATCGACACTTTTCTTTGGTTAGTTAATTTAATTATTGAAGTTATCAGATTTTTTTCAACCAACAAATTGATTTTTCACCATCTATTCCAGAATTGTATCTAATCTTTAACGTCTGTTCAGCAATGGACAAGAACCTATAATATAAAATCTGTTAACCATATGAATCCTGTATACAAAAGCATCGCCCAAATCACAATTCATATTATCTTTCAGCTCATACAAGCTAACAGAGGATCGTAATGAATTAATCATTTCTATTTGTCGCTAATAAACTGAATAAAAGTTTATACTTTGTATAGAAAAATTTTCGATCAATTTTGTTTAAAAAACTTAAGCTATTCTCCGCGGTTTTCGTTATTCGTAAAGCCTAAAAATTTAAAATAGCATGAAAATTGAGCTCTATATTAACATTTTAGGTCTTAAATAACCTACATTTTAACGCTATATTGTAAATTGTGACCATTCGATATATTTTCGGATAATTGAAAATATCAAAAAGGATTACTTTTAACAAATTGACAAAATTTTTTTTGAAAATATTTGGAAGAAAGTTTTCAGAATTAAAGGTTAACTCAAAAATTTAATTCTAGATTTATAATACTTTTGTAAAGTGAGTTTTCATGTAAGAAAATCGAATTTTCAAGACTAAAAAACAGATTTTAATAACATTTTTTTCTCATACAGTCGTTTTAGAAGAAATATTAGCCATTAAATGAAATTGGCTCATAAAAATTAATCTTTTATCAAGATAGAAGTAACTTTAGAAGATGAAGTTTTCATGATTATATAAGGTTCGACGCAATTCGTTAAATTCCCTCAAATTTCACATAAAAAAGGAAAGAACAAGGATTATAAGAAGTCTAAAAGAGAGTTCTGTTGATGCTTTTGTATACAAGAAAACAAATTAGAAATTTATAGCTGACCCCGTAAAAAGGGGACTTCGAAGAGAGTTAATTTGGTTTTATTTTGTGAGGCTTTGGTTTAATTAATGTTTCAGCTTTTTTAAGATCTATTGGCGTGTTTATGTTGAAGAATGTTTTGAATTCTGGATCTAACTCTTGAACTACTAAAGTGGATAGATAACGTACTCCTTGCATATGGTCTAGCATATCAACCATCTTTAGTTTACCCGCGTTAACCGCTGTTTTGGCTGCTTTCAGGGCTGTTTGGGTGTGATATACAGCATGCAATGGCTCGACTTCAGTATTAGGCCATCGAGGAATAACTGCGGATTTACCTAAGCATAAATCAAAAAGTAATTCTACGACTTCAGATGAAACAAACGGCATATCGGAAGGTATGATTAACGCATATGATCCAGTTGCTTGTTCTAAGCCCGTTAGAGCACCGACAAGTGGTCCTTTGGAGTTTTCAATATCCAATGCAAATTTCACATTCGAACCAACAAGAGGGGCGTAATTGTCGGCTCGATTTTGTTCATTGGTCACTATTATGATTTCATCAACAATTTTCTTTATACCATCCACTGCGTGCTTGATAAGTGGTTTACCCTTGAGTTCAAGAAGGCTTTTGTCTTGGCCAAATCGGCTAGAAAATCCGCCAGCTAATATTATTGCCGTGCGATTCATATAGAGTCCTTGGCTAACATTGCTTTTAAGATTGATTAAGGCTTTTTGGTATGTTTCTGTTGATGCTTTTGTATACAAAAATATTTTGCATAGTTTATTATTGGGAGTAATAAAAAAGATGTTTGGGTTGATTAGAGCTCATTAGCATCGATTTTCTTAGCCATATCGGTGAGTAGCGTCGAGAATGGATGGTCTGGTTTATCTTGGGCGAAAATGAAGTTACCTTCTGCGCGCAAAATATCACAGAAACAAGGAACCATACCTAGTAACGGAACTTGGTAGATTTCCTTGATTCTTTTGTAGAGTTCTTCTTGTTTGGTTTTGGAATTGTAGTCAAGAACTTTGTTGATGACGATCCCAGTTTTCTTTTCGAATAAGTTGTAGAGTTCTTTTAACATGCGCTGAGTACCGTTTACATCAGATCGATCGCCTGTAGTAGCAACTGCAACAAGGTCTGCAGCAACTATTGCATTAATTGATGAATATTGTAAGCCTGGACTTGTGTCGAAAACTATGTAGTCAAATTGTTTATCATTTATGAGTGCATTTCTTAAGTGTAGCAAACGTCCTAGGGCACGCATTTCCCATTTTCTGTCTTTTGCGGACATATCTCGGATGGCTTCGGTAGAAGGATTTGCCAAGCCAACAAAGAATTTGCCTTTTCCTGGAATTCGGTTACTGAAATCAATGAGAACTTTTTGTATTTCACAAGTGTTGTTGAGGTAATCATTTAACCAACATTCAGATTTGTCTATTTTTAGTATTGCGAAAAGGCTTGGTGCTCTGAAATCTAGGTCAAAAAGACAGACCTTTTTACCTAGTTTAGCGAATGTGGCGGCTAAGTTAGTGGATAGGAGTGTTTTTCCGGTTCCGCCTTTGTATGAGTGTACGGCAATTATTTTACCCATATTATTTTTCAACCTCGGTTTCTCTGTCGGCATAGAAGTATGCTTTTCGTCCTTTTCGCTCTTTTTTCAGGTAACCCATGAGTACTAGTTGATTTAGATATGCACTTTCTACTGCTCTTGCTCTAAGGGTTTGTTGAGCGATTTCTTCTGCCGTTGCTCTTCCTGAGCGGCAGACTGTCATGGCTGTTTTGCGAAGATGATCAGGCATGCTTAGTAGAGTCATTACATCTAACGTGTTATCTGAGAGAGGGTGTGGAGTATCTTTTCGATCATGCTTTTGGAGCTCTATCATTACTTCCATTTTTTCATTTAACCGCTCCAGATTTTCGCGGATTTTCTCGAGGATTAGCACGGGTTTTTTACCCATAACCTGTTCTTTGCTCATTATGCATCTCCACTATTCTGCCTACTTGTTGAACAATTATACTAATAGTGTTTATTAAGTATTACGAAACATGCGTACTTATTGCGGATAAACAATTTTAACTTAACCGAATTAATTTAACATTCAATTTATTTTCAAAATTTAGCTTGTAAAAAATTTTAGTGGGTATAATTGTACAGAAAAATGAAAAAGAAACTTAGAAAGGAACTTGAATTTGGTTTCTTGCTTCTTCAACTATAGGCAGTACTTGTTTGAGTTCTCTGAAGTACTTGAGTACAGTAATACCTCGTTGTGTGACTGCGAAAACTACGCGGCTTTTACCCATAGTTCTTTCTTCGACAAGCCCTTGCTTTATGAGGAAATCAAGATACTCTTTGAGTACACTACAGTTGACATTGGCTTTATACATGATGTGCGTTAGTTTTAGCGGGCCTCGTTGTGCCAGCACTTTCAGTATATCAACGTACATCTCTAGTTTACTGCGCCTCATATGATATCCTTGGCTCCATGTTTCTTGATATTTGATATATAGCATTTATGTATCTTAAATTCATTTTTTGCATGATGTTCTGCCTCAGAATTCGCTTTTAACAACTGCACGGTTTAACACGTTTAACCTATTTTCAAACGCTGTTACCATGTCATCTATCAATATTTTTTGCAATTCTGTCGAAAGTTCCCTGATTTCTGAATAGAAGACGACAGACATTTTTTCTTCTAACCCTTCGCGAGCTTTAAATTCGATATTTTGATTCAAGGAATTTCCTCCACGTAATTGCATCTAAAAATGCTGACTTTATTTAACTACCTTATGAAAAGAAAATATGAATCCGAAATTAGCAAATATTTTTCCTAACGAAATTACAGAGTTTGATTCCAGTAATAAATAGACTTGTATTTGCCTGTAACTGGATATGCAGGATCATCATATACGATATCTAGGTTTAGGCGATATTGTAGTAAGAGTCTACAGGTTATATTCCAAATTTGCGGGGATATTTCGTCTGGTTCCCAATAACCCCAAATTTTATCTTCAAAATATCTCATACCCCATCCATAATTATGAGGTAACACTAGCACAGCATCTGCTGTTCTTACGTCTATAGAAGTGCGGATGGTTGAAGTGGTCATAACATCATTTGAGAATTGTTCTATCGCCCAAAAGTGCTCATCAGTCATTGTGCCATATGGATTATCATCTATTTGGGGATAGTTAAAAATTATTATGTATTTTGCTCCGGCTTGATATGCTGTAAGCATTTGATTATAAAGTTCCACTCCGCTGTCCAAGTAAGGTTTTTCAGTGTATTTCCAAGTAATAATGGCGCCCCATTCTTTATTTTGTAAATTGGCTGCACCGCGTATGAAATCAATGTCTCGGATGTAGCTACTATTCCAGCCTAATTGTGTAAGCATTACATCATAGCCACCTAAATAATCGTACCAATACATAGCATAATCAGAAGTGAAGGTTTTTACTCCCGCAGCGGTTAAGTTTTTTAATGGTGTGTTATCGATATGATTAAAGTAATAAAGGAACGCTTCTGTTTCTAAATCATAGTTTTGAGGTTTAGTTCCATTTATTTTATAATCCATATATTTTAAGTAAACTTGATAAAGAGGTGATTTCTCGAAATAATTCAAGTAACCAGACCCGTTTAGCATCTTGAGATATTCGGGAATTTCTTCTGTAAAGTATTGATCCCAATTATAATCTAATTGTATGCCTCCTGGTTCATCATCATAGTATGCACCTAGAAAATGATTTCCCCATAAGTTAGAACCATTGCAAAATAGTTCGAATTGCCAAGGCCAATATGTCTTGTTGTAGGTTCCCAGATTAACTATTATATATAAGTCATTTTTTACTGCATAATCGCAAATTTCTTTTACGGCAGTTTCATTTCGACTTATTGGGAAAGATTGTAGCACAAAAAGGTTGGTGTATGAGGAAATCTTATCTATGAGCAGTTTGGCTTCTTCGGGAGTATTGCCGCAAAAACTGATGCCTACATAAACTGGAGGTTCCTTATTGCCGTCTGCTAAATTAAAAGGGACTAAAATTGCGGCAAAGACGATAGTAATCAAGAAAATAGCAGCTACGAATAGAAGGAACCGGTTCATTTGTCTTTTTTACCCCTCCAACCAATATACTTGCGCCAATAAGTGATAGCAAGTTTAGTCGACTAAACCTAGTACTCTTGTAGTAATATGTGTTATTATTTTTTATAATAATTTTATGAAATAACTTGGAATTCAAAATTAAAGGAGTTCATCTGTTAATCAGTCAAAATTTTAAGAGGTAAAGTTAAATTCAGAAAGTACATAAAAGCGTACCATGAAGATTTCAACTATATTGGGCGCCATCGTAGTAGCGATTCTTTTCTTCTTTGGATTAATCTTCACATTGAGTGCTGGTGCTTCATCTTTAACTTCAGATCAGCGAACATTAAGAATTATCGAGGGTATAATTCTGCTAAGTGCTGGTCTAGGGTTGGCTTATGTTACCTATGTTTTCTCACGTAAACCAACTACAATTATTCACCAAGTGGAGCTATCAGGTCAAATGAAAGCAGCCCCTCTAAAATGCCCTACTTGTTCTGCTTCAGTTGATGCAAACAAAATTAAGATAGTTTCAGGAGTACCTTACGCAACATGCCCCTATTGCGGAAACACGTTTGAAGTTGCAGAGGAGCCAAAATGGTAAAGAACCGCCTCCTCAGATTAACCATCATCTTTACATTGATTTTCTGCATATCCTTAGTTAGTGTTGTAAGTGCTCAAAGTCGAGTATATCATTTAGAGCATCAATGGATACAAATTTGGATAAATCAAGATGGCACAATAGATTTGGTATATGATGTAATTCTTTCTCTTGATGCGGGTCAGGAAATAAACTATATTTTCATCGGGCAACCTAAGGGTGATTTTACAATTGGCCAAGCATATGACCAAAACGGTAATTCGCTAGTCGTTTCGGATCAGAGTTCCGAAGGGGACTATAAAGTTAAAATTTCTTTTAATCAACCTTTGACTGAGAGTAATTCTATCAGATTTAATGTGACTACTAATGTTGGAGGGATGATTTATAATGATACTCAAAATCTCAATCATTATGGAATGCAGTTTATTCCTACCTGGTGGGATGAAGCCGCATTAAATGATTTACGTATCCAGATAGTTCTTCCTTTAGATGTTACAGTAGAGGAGGTTTTTACAACTCAAGAGGCTTTTTGGAATAGTACTTCTTTTGTAGAAGGTCGGTTAGCGATTTATTGGGAAAAACAAAACCTTTTTGCAGGGGCGCAGTACCCGATAGGGGTTTCTTTTCCAGCTGATTCAATGCCTAGTTATACACCTACCCCATCAGGTATTGATGGACCTTTCGAATTAATCGCCATCGCAGTTGTTGGCGCCTTCTTCGCAATTATTGCTATCGCTATTGCCGTTTTTGTCGCTACACGTAAAAAGACCTATACCTCTCCTAAAGTCAGCATGGAAACGCTAGGTATTAGACGGGGGTTAACTGCAGTTGAAGCCTCTTATTTACTTGAGTTTAAACCAACCCAGATAGTTACTGAAATTCTCTACAGTTTACTTCATAAACGAGCTATATGGGTTGAGTCGACTAATCCATCGTTAAAATTGAAGGTACTTCCTGAGTTTGAAAATAAAAAAGGACCTGATGAGAATCCCCTTAGATATTACGAGATTGATTTTCTTAATGCGGTAAAAAAAACAGGCACGTTAGACGAGGAGAAGCTTGCACAAACTATTATGTTTCTAAGAGATTCCTTAGAACAAAAATTGAAAGGATACAGTAGACGCGAAACACTGGACTATTATCGAAAAATTGTTGATAAAGCATGGACCCAAGTAGAACAAGCAGGTACTGCGGATATTGCATCAAAAACTTATGATGAACAAATGCTTTGGCTCATGTTAGACCCCAACTATCGTACACGCACTGAAACAGCATTTAAGACCCGAACGTTTGAGCCCAGTCCTCTTTGGTTATGGTACTGGTATGGATATACTCACTATAATCCTACCCCTACCTATCAGCCAAATGTGAATTTACCCTCGCAGTCGGCAAAGCCACCATCTATTCCAGGTGCAGATTTTGCAAATAACATTGCAACTTCGCTTGAAAAAACATCGGGTAATATTGTTGCAAATCTAGAGAAATTTGCGAATTCGATAATTCCGGCTCCAGTAACTAAAGCATCTCATGAACCTGCTAAGCATGGGGCGAGCTGCGTTTGTGCTTGTGCGACGTGTGCTTGTGCTTGCGCTTGTGTTTCTTGTGCTTGCGCTTGTGCAGGTGGAGGAGTAGGATAAGATGAAGTTTAGTTTACGAAAACAAGGGATTCCTGCAGGTCGCTATATTTATCGTGGATTGGGTGACTTTAAAAAGTTAGCACTTCAATTACGGATAGATGATAATGGTCGCGGGGTTATGGTAATTAATGCGAATACAGTGCTGCATCTTAACGAGACCGCTTCAGCTTATGCATATTATTTTATGCAAGGTATGCCCGAGAATGAATTGTTAAAGCAGATTCTTAGATTTTACAAAGTAGATGAGCCAACAGCTAAACAAGATTATGAAAAACTTGTTTATACTATCAGCACATTGGCAAATACAGAAAAAGTTTGTCCAGTGTCTTTTCTTGAAGTAGAGAAAGAGGAACCTTTCAGTTATAAGTATTCAGCACCGCTACGCATGGATATGGCCTTAACTTTTAGATGCCAAAATAATTGCGTTCATTGTTATGCAGGCGGACCTCATGAAACTATTGAAATGAATACAGCCCAATGGAAAGAAGTCATAAACAAATTATGTGATATTGGGATTTTTATTTTAACTTTCACTGGCGGTGAGCCTACATTACGGGAAGATTTACCTGAATTACTTCAATATGCTCAGAATAAAGGCATGGTAACTGGACTGATAACTAACGGTAGACGGCTTAAAGACAAGGCCTATGTAGAAACTCTTGAAAAAGCAGGACTGGATTTTGTTCAGATAACCTTAGAGTCACATAAAGCGCAAATTCATGACTTAATGACAGACATTAAAGGTAGTTGGTTAGAAACCATAGCGGGAATTAAAAATGCAGTCAACTCCCAAGTATACGTAACCACCAATTCCACACTTAGCAAGCATAATGCACCTGAATTTCTTGAAACAATAAATTTAATTAAAGAACTTAAAGTCGCTGCTTTTGGGTGCAATAGTTTGATTTACTCAGGTAAAGCAAATGCTGTAGATGAAAAATTCGCAATAACTTATGAGACAATAAAGGAATTATTACCTATTATTCGAGAAAAAGCACAGCAACTTGGACTCAAGTTCTTATGGTACACTCCTACCCAGTATTGTCGTTTTGATCCAGTACAAGCAGGATTAGGTGTAAAGTCATGCACTGCGGCGCTAATCAATATGTGTGTCGGGCCAAATGGCGATGTTTATCCTTGTCAAAGTTACTTTGAAAGTTTAGGAAACATACTACGGGATAAATGGATTACAATATGGAATCACCCTACGGCAGTAAAAATAAGAAACAGGGAATATGCAGAAAGCAAATGTGAGAAGTGTGTTCAGCTTCAAATATGCGGAGGCGGGTGTCCCTTAGAAATACAAAACCAAAAGCACCTTTGCACGGAATAGCAAGAAAAATTGGTTAATCCTTATATGATTTTTAGAGTAATAATACTCTGATACAAGGATTGCATGCAAATTTGGGGAAAGGAGAACTATTAACGATCCCAATTACACGAAAATTCAAGCTTGTTGTGTTTGATGTTGAAGGTGTATTACTTCCTAAGAATCAACTTTTCTTGGAAATGGGTAAAAACTTAGGTACTATACCTTTCTTGAAGATGTTATTCTTTGGATTTTTGTATGCCATAGGATTGTCATCATTAAAAAAAGGTTTAAAGCAAGTATTTTCAAGTTTTCGAGGTGTTAGAATTGAATCTATGACCCAGAGCTTTTGTAAAATACCCCTTATGGCTAACACCGAAGAAGTCTTTGCGGATTTGCAGGCAAAAGGTTACAAAACAGCTCTGATAAGCTCAGGACTACCAACTTTTTTGGTAAAGAACTTAGCATTAAGACTAAAAGCTGATTTTGCAATAGGTTTTGAAATAGCTACAAAGAATGGTTTTTTGACTGGCGAGATTTCGGGTGAAGTAATAGAAAAAAATGGGAAATTGATGGTTCTAAGACAACTTTTAGAATCAGAAAGATGTCGTGAAGAAGAATGCGTTGTGATAGCAGATGATCGCAATAACGCAGCGATTTTCCTTAAAGATGCACAGAAAATTGGATTTAACGCTGATTTTGTAATTCGAAGAAAAGCCGATTTAGTGTTAACTGGGACACTGAAAAAAATACTGCCAATTATAAACGGTGAAAAAAGGACTAGGAATTTGCCTTTAAGGAGGGATATCATTCGTGAATTAATTCATGGCGCAGGTATATTGATGCCGATTTTTGCTGTTTGGGTTGGTGTATTTCCTGTTGCTTTGGGAATTTTCTTATTGGTTTTGGCTTACACGTTTTCAGAATTCCTAAGGATAAGTGGAAAAAATATGCCCATTATATCAAATATAACTCGTTTTGCTGCTTCACCTTCAGAACTTAGTGAATTCGCACTTGCGCCGATCTTCTTTGCTTTAGGTATTCTGTTAACGTTACTACTTTTCCCTGTTCCCGCAAGTAGTGCTGCTATAGCGATGTTTGCTATAGGTGATAGTACAGCATCGATTATTGGGGGGACCTTTTCAAAAAAGCCTTTACCCTTCAATCGTACAAAAACTTTAGAAGGATCCTTAGCTGGATTCTTTTTCGCATTCTTAGCAGGCTTAATCTTTGTCTCGCCCATAATAGCGCTTGTTGGCGCAACTGCTGCTATGATTATTGAATTTTTACCCTTACCGGTGAATGATAATTTGCTAATGCCTTTAGGTACAGGTTTAATCTTAAGTCTCATAATTTGATGATAGCTTTAATCTAGGCTTACTAATGCTTTTTCATAGTTAATAACTAAGGTTGTTTTACCCTTCGAAATAACTGTGTGACCTTCATTTTCAAGTAATTGTTTTTGATTTTCGCTTCCACCGGGATATTTTTCATTAAGTACGCCATCAGTTTTTAGGGTTCGCCAGTAAGGCGTAATATCAGTTTTGCCATTGTGTCTTTGTTCTTCGGCTGCATTTGCAGCGATCCAGGCGAAAATACCCGTTGTCATAGGGCATCCGATTGCAGCGTTATGTTTTTTTGCTAGAGTTTCTCGAATGTTGTTAATTGTTGTCAGTTTGCCTTTTGGAACTTTCTTCATGAGTTCGTCTACTTCAATTGGCGCAGGTATTACCATAGTTCCTTTTCCCCATCGTTTACTCATTTTTTCTGAAATTGGCTCAACTTTAGGTAAGTTTTTACTATCCTGAAGTTTTTCTGTCCAGGTAATTTTTTTCTTTGTCGTATTGTTCTCCAGATTTTCGTTAGGTTGTGTAGGTTTATTAATTTTGTTGAATGATTGTTTTTTTGTTTTTTGGGATTTAATCAGTGTTTGCTTTTGTTTATGATTTAGTTTTTTAATGGTTTTTTCACGTCTCATTGCTTCTGCACGTTGCTCATAACTTTCGATGTAGACTATTTTTTTTGGTTTGTGCATTTTCGTATATTTGGCGCCTCTGCCGTTTGCATGAAGTTTTAGTCTTTCGTCAACATCTTTTGTATATCCAGTGTAGAAACTTCGGTTATCGCAGAGAATAATGTAGACATAGTAAGGCACGTTGTTTTCTCCAAGATTATTTGAAATATTTATCTAATGTTTGAGTAGGAGGTTTGATTTTAGGAAGGGATGTCTTTTTGATTATTTCCTCTTCATCCATAGTGAATAGAATACCCCTGTTTAAAGCTCGATTCATATATGTTTCAGGGTCCATACCTTGAACTCTTGTACGGTCAACATCAATAATTTGGATTTCATGTATGCAAGCATTTCTGATTCCTTCTTCGGTAACAGGGGGGTCTTGATAGTACCAATCACATAGATTTTTTATTTGTTCAATATCTTGGTTCGTTCGATTTCTGGGAGGTAAAGCCAACGCGCCTGGTAATGGGAGAATATAATGAGCGGGTATTCCTAATGCAAATTTTTCAGCAAAGGAACTATACCGTATAATTTTGCTGGCAATTCGTGAGTAAGTGTATGTTAATGGGTCCATAGCATGTTCGGGGGGAATGAAACCTGTTTCGATTTCAACTATTAAGCTGCCATAACCTTTAGTTGCGTATAAGTCGCAGGTTAAAATTTCGTTAAGGGGATATTCGAGTTGGACATCATATTCTTTGAGAATAAGAAATTTTGCACATACCAACTCCATAATGGAGTGATTTATTTTGACGACATTTTCTTTATGAAGTTCCAGAAGGGCCTCTCTGAGTTTGTTGAGTTTATGTTGTTGTTCTTTTGTCATATTCACTGCTAAGCGCTGGAGGATAATGTTGAGGTCTTGTTCAAATCTTCCTTTGCCATCAGTCATTGTGTCTATACCCGAGTATGTTGGACTGTCCTGATTGTGTTTGTGTGAATGGATAGTTAAAAGTCTTCATTAAAATTAATCAAAAATTCTTCTTTTTTGATTATGCTCTTTTTATTGGATTCAATATTTTTTTAGGGAAAAAATTAAATGTTGTTGGTATTGGGTTGTGGGTATTTTATCCACTTCTTTTTCCATAACCACAATAAGGGTAGAATGGTAGATAACACTATGGCAACCAAGATTATGACTATGTTAGTATTTCCGAATTGACTAATACCGAAAAATGTTGCTATTGTGTTAGGAAACGAGGTAATTGTAGTTATAATTGTTAAGTAGAATATGACAACCGTTAGGCTTTGTATAGAGAAATTAATTTTATTTGAGACTGCAGACAAATGAACATTTATCGAATCAGATAAAATTTCACGATAGGTTTCAACGATATCAATTTGTCTAGTCAAATCATCATGTGTCGAATCGAACATTACTCGAACTCTTGCAGATATACTACTGTCTCCAGCTGTCTTGAGTTTAAAAATTATCCCACGTTCATACCATAAAATTTTGTTCAGACTAATTAGTCTAGATTTTAGTTTGAGTATTTTTCTAAGAGTACTATGTGCGGTTTGCCCAACTACTTCTTCTTCGAGGTTGCTAGTAAATTCTTCTATTTTTTCTAAGTGGATAAAATGGTCGCTAATTATTTCATCCATTATGAAATAGGCTACTTCTGCAGGAGGATCAACATTTGGTTTACTCATCCTCTGCTTAGCTACGTCTATTATTGATTGATCAGATTTCTTAATTACCGTGACTAAGAAGTTCTTTGTGAAAATCATTACAATTGGGTGAGTCTCTTTTGTAGTGACAATACTTTTTAAAATTATAAAATTTATCACTGTGAAATCTTGTTCTAGTCGTAGGTTTATCTTACCTTCTGCTTCAGGAATGTGAAGAAATCTTGTTGGAATTTCTGTTTTGTCCGATATTGCCTGAATCTCTTCAGCTGTCGGGTCTACGAGTTCAAGCCAAATATTATGTAAAACTTCAGTTTGCAGTTCCTTAGCGTTGATGATTCTTTCGTTGTTATGCTCAAGATTAACCGTGCGAATCATAAATTTAGGTTAAGGTTCTAAGAATAAAAATATACTGTTCTAAAGTTATAATTACTACTCTTTTTATGTGTGTGTCTTTATTGATGGTTCCATATTCGTCTAAACTATAATTGTTGACTCTTGTTTGAGGGAATTGGCATCTTACTCATGTCCATATAAAGCATGCTCCAACGATGTCCATCTAAGTCTTCAAAACCAAAAGCATACATCCAACCCTGTGATTCTCCTGGTTCAGCAAATATTCTTCCTCCTGCTTTGCGAACAATTTTTGCCATCTCATCAACTTCTTCTTTACTTTGAGCATCGATGTTTATCAGAACCTCAGTTCCCTTTTTTGTGTCTGCGATTTCATTTTGTGTAAAGTTCCTAAACACATCATTGGGAAAGAGCATTAATACAAAATTGTTCTCCCCGATGAGAAAACTTGCAACGTCCTCAGCGTTCTCATGCATTGGATTTATTTTAAATCCTATAGCCTTAAAAAACTCCTTTGATTTTCCTACATCCTTTACTGGCAGATTTAACCAAACATTTTTTATTTTCATTGTTTGATCCCTTATCTATTCTTATTTGCTATAGTTAATAAACTTGGAATCGCCGCCATATTTTATTGAGTTTCGGAAAACTGTTCACCGCTTCAATGTGAGGACGCTTATGATACTCCTTCTTCTGGTCTTCAGACCCATAACTTCTAAACTTCTTATCCACCCGCAGAAGATCCTTAACTCCGCGTTTCTAATTCACCGGAAAAGGAATCACACCTTCAAGGAATCAAGATTGACACTTTGGGAGTTTAAATTGGGGTTTGAGTCGGATTAGCCTGCTATCTCAACAGCTTGCATTCCAACTATCAGTGAAATAAGAACTAATGAGGTTATAGTTGCTGCTATGAACGCCTTTCTGCCCATAGCCATCATCAAGTAAGAAAAGTTAAGACCTAGTTATAAGGCTCGCCCTCACCTCCATGCGATAATTGGAGTCACATGATACGAGACCCTATTTATCATTAATCTGCTTATTAATTTAAGGACAACCAACGCGCTATAGAACGATTGATTAAAAAGGAAAAAAATTGTAATATTCAATAGATGATAAATATGCAATATAAAATAAAATTTAACGTCCATCATCATGACAACGAAACTAGACTAGAATTAACTCTTGACCAGAAAATGTATGAACAAGTATTATGTCAAGAAGAACCTACGGCTATTCTAATTGATGGCGTATTCTGGTATCTTGAAAGACCATACAAATTCGAAAAGGTAAGTCTAGAACTTACGATAATTGATTATAGTATTGTCCCAATGGCAGTATTTGATAGTAAAGGACATTTCTTAAAGTATGAAAAATAGAAAATTCTTCCTATTCTTTTCCTTGTTTTTATAATTAAAAAAATTATTTTTAGAACTTTTTTTTTAAATATTCTCCAAAAGAAAAAGAACAGGAATTTTATAGTAAATGTATTCTCTGTTTGACTTCAGATTTTGAAATTTACCAAAAAAATTAAAAAAATTAAAAAAGCTTTCATAGTCAAACTTTTTGTGATTAAAACGATGGCCACAAAATATACACGTGCCTAATGTCAGTCTGTCACTGTCAGATTGTCTTTACTTTCAATTTTATGCAGTTATTGTTTAGAAAAATATTTTAATGTATATGAGACAACAGTAAGTGAGGAAGTAAAATGCCTACAGCGTTTGTATTGATTAACACTGAAATTGGTTCTGAAACTGACGTTTTGAAGGAGTTAAAGAAAGTTGAAGGCGTAGAAGAGCCATTCGCAGTCTATGGCGTATATGATATTGTTGCTCGAGTAAAAGCAGACACCATGGAGAGGCTAAAAGAAATAGTCACATGGCGGATTCGCAGACTAGATAAAGTACGATCTACACTTACAATGATCGTAGTTGAAGAAAAACAATAACGTTTTTCCTTCTTTTCTTTAAAACCTCAAAGCATTAGATCAAATAGTAGAATAACCACCCTGAGTGAAAACGAGTTTTCGTATTTTTATAGCGTACTTCTGTAAATTTTTTTTAATTCTATTGTTTGTAGGTATATTCACTAAAGAATTATATGGATGTAAAATAGACCCTAAATTATGACTGCCCCTAATTGTCCTTGTCCCAAAAAAGACTGCGTTCATCATAGTAAATGTGAAGAATGTGTCAAATTTTGCAGATCAAATGATTTATGGCCAGTCTGCACAAGATAGTCCTGTTAAATACTTATAAAAGAAAATCGTTCTAAGTTGGAAAGATAAACAAATACTACGCAGAACTAATTTGGGTAAAAAAGTTTTAGAAAGCTAATTCGGAGTTCAGATGTATAGAGCAGAGAATTTCAGGATGAGGACAAAAGTTTTATGCAAAAAACATAAGGAAGGCTAAAATTAGGAGTAGCCACCTATAAGCATTAGAATCTTGACAACGTTACTCGGATTTTCTGTTTGCTCTTTGCGCTGTTCCCAATCTTGTTTGCTTAAAGATGCAGGGGTTTTTCCATATTTGCCATAGTACACGTTATCCATCGAGCCTGAAGCCCACAGTGTACCCATTGCAAGGAGAACTCCGCCCTCAATAAAAAAGAGAACACTTAATGTGACTCTTACATCATTTCCAAATAAGTATCCAGCGCTAGACCAAAGTTGAGAACCAAAGAAATAGACTAAAACAAGGTCTAAAAGAATCAGTGCAATTCCGAAAACAAAGGCTCTAAGCAAAACATTTCTCCATTTGGAACCTTTGATAACCTGAAACAAAGGTTATTCCTCTAAAATATCATAGAATATTCTTTGCTTTTAACCTCTTTGCTTAAGTGAATAATTTTTAGTCTTTCTCCATCTCAAGCTCAGTTCATTCAACCGATGAAAAAAGAGAGGTTGAAGAATTAGAGTGCTCGCATTCGATTGTTTCGGGGGTTATGTTCAACTTCAGCTAGTCCCTAACGTCTCTAAGATTGGTGGTATATAGTTCGCAAATCGCCCTCGTAAACCCTTTTTGATGCCGTACCATCCGTTTACGGGGTTTTTGGATGATCTACCCCAAGCTTCAACTGTTCCTTCTGCAGCGGACTTCTGTTCGTCTGTACTCCCCAGTGGCATCCAGTCTCCTTTTGCTTTCAACATTTTATGTAGGTCGTCTAGACAACGGAGGTGGTATCTAAGTTCTGTTTTACCCACCCAGACAACGATTGCTGGAGGGTTAGCTGCTTCGTCGCGGTAGGCGTTGAATTCTGAGGTGCCAGGCGGAGTTTTGAGTATCCAAGGATTGTCTTTTGTTCCTTTTTCCTTAATTGACAAAAACACACCTATTGAATAAATTGATTTAAGCGCATTTTAACATTTCGGGCTATGTCTTCGGATAGTCTTTTACAATTTGACGTTTAGGCAATCCCGCGGAAAAATACCCCTAATAATCAAGTATTTCTAAGAAAATATTTGTTCAAAAATACAACTAAGCTTATTCAACTATACAGCTTTACAGAATTCTAAATCAAGAATTATGTAAAAGAAAATCTCAAAACTACACTTAACCTTCTTGAAAAAAGAAGAACAGAGTGAAAATTTTCACTTTTCTTCTTCTTCCAGTTAACGCTCGAATAAGAACCTGCGATGGTGACTTTGGAATTATTAATATTCCACTAGAAGAGTTTTAGACGACTCGAAGAAGCTATAGGAATATGCAAAAGAGAGAGAAGTAGATAAAGAAGAATTTTGAGCTGTTTAATCTTCTATTTGATTGATAAGCTACTTGGGCTTAGCGTCATCTGGCGCTAATCTATTTTGATCAGGATAAGACTGTCTAAATCCTGATTGAATAAGAAGAAACATATACTAATGAATTGATAATATTGAATAGTAATTAACAACATTTAATTCATTTTTACACAATCATACATATCGATTCCAAAGAAGGAATGTGATATGGTAACTGAAATTGTAACGTATGAGGGAGTTCGGGAAATTGAAGCAACTCTCGATAAAAAAATAGCCGATACAAAAAGCATCCTAGGAGAATACCTGCGAAAACTAGACGAAATAAGAGACCGCGCTGAAAAAACAAAGAAAATCCGCGATACCGTAATGAAGCTATCAGGCAAGAAAATGGGATCTACAGAAAACTCCGGAGAAATAGAAGTAGGCGGCCTAAAAATAATAATGGACGCTAACGCATTTCAAGAACTCACAGCCATAGAATCAGCCGTAAGAAGCTACCAAGAACGACTAATGGTTCTCCAAAAAGCCCGCGAAGCACTAAAACCACTCGACCAACTAGCAGACACCGACGGACTAAAATTCATGGTCCTAGAAACCAACGGAGTCCCCGAACAAATCCTACTAAACGCAGTCTAAGACGACCATGCTCTATCGCTTATTATAAAAATCTAGTTATCCTCTCTTCTCTACGCAACAGTGTTATTTTGTTAACTTGATTGATAAGCCAATAAACCAGATTCTATATTGAACCAATAAAGTCATCAATTAAATTATGGTTTCTGCTTCAACAGATTTGAAGGGCTCAATTGATTTTTGGAAGGGTTCAACGGAATCGTCAAAGTAAAAGTAGTTCCTTCACCTAATTTACTTTCTACACCAATCCTTCCTTCATGAGCTTCAACTAGACGCTTACATATGACTAATCCAAAACCCATACCCTTAGCCTTTGTAGTAAATAGCGGAGTCCAAATCTTACTAATTGATTCCTGACTAAATCCAACACCAGTATCAATAAAACTAAAAATCACGTACCCTTTTGAGATGGTGCTTCTTATTTGTAATGTTCCACCGTTTGGCATGGCGTCAAAAGCATTCTTTACCAAATTTAAAAAAACACGGTTCATCTTCTCTAAATCAACAAAAATCTCAGGCTCTTCCTGTGTAGCATCCTTAAATGTAATATTACTCGGTATCTTAAGACTAGAAAACAGATTAACAACCAAAGCTTTAGGTGTAGTTTCCCTAAGCTCTAGTTTTATCTCACGGGAGTAATCCAAGAGATCATTAACGATTTTATTAGAACGATCAATGTCAGCATCAATCAATTCGATCATATCTCTTTCTTCTTCTGTTAACCGAGAATCCGCATTCGTTTTTATCAAATAGATAGCGTTCTTAATGCCTTGAAGTGGGTTTCGAAGATCATGACCCACCATTCCAGCCAATTCGCCAATAGAAGCTAATCTTTCTGCTTTGACAAGTCTTTGCTCCATCTCTTTTCGTCTAGTAATATCATGAATAATACAAGTCAATCCAACAACTTTTCTATTCCTACTCCGAACAACAGAACCTGAAAGAAGAACATTCTTCTTCTCGCCAAATTTTGTCTTAAAATCTAATTCGTTATCATTAATTATTTTTCCCTCAAATAATTCTTTCAGAAGGTTTCGCACTGTATTCTATCTGAAAATAGTTTTTCCATAAATTGCCCTTTCAACTCCTCTTTTTTTATAGCCAAGGAAGTCTACTAATTGGTTATTCACACTAAGAATTTTCCCGTTTATATCAGCCAAAATGAGTGAATCAGGCATTATTGAAACTATGTTTTCCGCCGCGAACGCTGCATCAAAAGTAAACAAACCATATTTCAAAATCGCGTAGCCTGAGAAAAATGCAAAAAACAAAACTGCGACATGCCCAAAATTTGGAGTCCTTATATTCACAAGAGGAAATATTACGCCATTTACTATATAGGCAAAAACAGGAATTGCCAAACCCATCGTGATAAACTTTCTCTGCGCCCTTTCATGCCCGTTAGTAGTCACACGATAATACTTATAGCATAAAAATAAGGCGAGAACAGGCAATGGAGTTGTCCAGATAGTGCTAAGATAGCCAACTATTGTAGCTGCTGGGAAATCTTCATACCCCCAATATTCCATAACCGGGGGATTACTTATTGAATTTGAAAATAAGCTAATAATAAAAAATAGACCAGCGGGCAAATAGAGAAATACATAAGTGCGTTTGTTTTTTAGCTGTTTGCTCTCAGTAAAAATTAGGGCAAAATGAAGAACTATGGCGGCAAAAAAAGGCCAAACAGAACCCAGTTTACTCCATAAAAAAGCACTCTCATAGCTACTTGATTGCCACATCATAGCCTCAGTGAAACCATAAATGAATGCAAAAAAAGTCGTTACAAAAAAAATCTTGTTTAATAAAGCACGCCGATTAAAAGAATAAACTATCACACCAAAAAATATAGAAAAGATGCTTGTGATAATGGAAAGCCAGCCGAACACATTCATTTTTTTCACCCTTCTTACCGGTTTAAGGTCAGGCAGAATCAGTATTAACTATTAAGACATTAACATTTGCCATATATATAACTAAGTCATAATAGAAGCTCTCATTGTTAAAACCCTCTGTCAAAAATTAGGAGGATGCGTTTCTATGATTCATATATGGTATAATTTGCGCTATAGTAATTGATTACCTTATAGGAACGCAACAAAAGATTACCATTGAGGATACAAAAATCGTCACGTAATACTATTTTGATGAAATCATTATGCTAGTATAAAAAAGAAAAGGAGGTTAGAAGGGTCTGAATAGACCGACAAACACTAACCAAACCAGAAAAGTTTTTGCGACGAAACTAAGAACTATGTATATTCTCTCGCCGTATAGGTAATCTCGCCATTTTCCAACAGCCCTGTATTGTAGAACTTGGTTAACTGCAAAGCTCATGAACAGCATCAGATATATTACGAAAATCAAATAGACAAACGTCGGCACACTATTGCTACTATTCATTACTGCTCCTGTGAAGTATGCGAAAAGCACTACCCATGGAAAACCGCCAGAGATGCTACCTAAAATGAAAGGTGACCAGACTGTTTTTTCCGTTTTCTGGTTTATTAGTTCCATTAGATAGCCAAACATTATCATCATAGCGTTCAAAACAAATATCATTGCCAGCGACCAGAAATCCCAGATTCCCACAAAAGTTGAGATAACCCAAATCATTATAGAACTCGAAAATGCATACTCGAACCATCGATAGGGGTTCATGCCTTTTTTCAAGTTTTCGTTATAGGCTTTGTTTTTTGGGAATGCTATAATGAAATGAGCAAACGCAGAAATTAGTGGAAAAGCAGCAAGAAGAGCACCCAGATGAGTAACAGTGAAGAGTACCTGTGGGGTGGGGGTGGCGAAAATCGCAGGATTTGTTGCACTTACATGCGCAAACTGAAGATAGAAAGTGTAAATGTCTACTCCTTTAGGCCAAGTCAGAAGAAAAGTCAACGCCAAAATCACAATGCCACTTATCAGCTGTAGGATTCCTGCACCTATGTTGAACTTTTTCAAATATTCAAAAGAAATAGGTGACTTAGAAATTATTTCCTGTCTTTCTTTATAATTTATTGCTATTCCTCCCTCTCTTTGTTTTCTCTAGATGTTTTATATTAATTAGCTTAACGGTTGCCTCAGAGCCTGAGGCATGGCTTATATGGATAATTTTATATTCGGCATTATTTTCTTGTGAATTAGGTGTTTTGTTTTGTCGAAAGCTCAACCTCATCGGGGACATGAAAAGCACCTCTGCAAAATGGTAGAGGAAAAAGTACCCTTAGAGAAAATAAAACCACTTGTAAAAGACGCAAAATACATCTGCAAAGGCTGCATGAGAACAGCCGCCAAAGCAGAAAACCTATGCGCCCCAGAAAAACTCTAAACCCCTTTTCCTTTTTTTAGAGGTGAACGCAAAAATGATGATTACAAAGTGGACTCTAGTAGGCGTTGGCATAATTGTATTATTAATGGGCATTTGGGGATTAGCTGCTGGAACGGCAGGATGGCAAGGAGTAGTTGATCCATGGTGGCACGCAGTGATGAAAATTATCGTAGGCATAGTTGCTGTAGCTATAGGCTTTATGGACAAATCAAGTTGCTGCCAAAAAAATAATTAGAAAATTTTCTTTACACTTCTTTTTTAGTGATAGTTTCCTCTTTTTTAAATTTAGTGGCTCGCGTTTTTTACTGAGTAACCAATACTTCACCCGTGTAGCCGTCAACTATTAGGCGGGTGTTATCTGCAATTCTTGTTGCGCCTTCAACAGCCACAACTGCTGGAATGCCATACTCTCGGGCAACAATTGAACAATGAGAAAGCAATCCACCCGATTCCGAGACAACTGCACCTGCTTTTGCGAACAAAATGGTCCAACTGGCATCAGAATATGGAATCACTAAAACGTCTCCTTGCAAGATTTTGTCGAAATCCGCTACGCTTGTTATAACCCTAGCCAAACCTTCGTAATATCCCCCTGGAAGAAGCTAGACCAATTAGACGCTTGGAAATTGCGCCTTTTCTTATTACAGGAGGCGGATTTTCGCCAAAAATGACTTCTGGCAAAATAATATCTGCATATCTAATAATTTCCTCTTTCCTTTTTTCTATAATTGAGGAGAAATTAGGTAGTGTTCGATCTGATCTGATCAACCTTTGAATCTCCTCAATTGTTAGATAAAAAATGTCATTAACTTCAGAAATGTATCCCTTCGATCGCAATATATCCCCAATGTGGAGAAAAGAAGTTCTAAAAAGTGAGTAGCCATATGTATATAGAAATCCTAGTCTCAAAGAGTATTTTTCATATTCTACAAAATTTCTATAAAATCTGCCTAGCATAAACCCTGAAAAACCTCCAGAGGAATCCAAATTGACTTGCCTCTGGGTTCCAGAAACATCTTTGTAGTTTTTTATTAGACTGATAATGAATTGCGGGTTTTCTCGCCATTGTGGCTTTGACATGTCAACTGTACTATCGCTTAAATGGCCAAATCTCTGCAAAAATTTCTTATATAATCTTGCAAAAGGTACAAACTCCGCTTCTTCAGCCACCAATTTTCCTCTCTCAAATTTTTCCTTAAGATTCTGCGGCAAGGCATCATATTCCTTCTTCAGCAGCCGAGAGACTGTATTTTGGCTCAATATCCTTCAAATCTTCTGTGCTAAATTCGATCTTTGCACTAATTCCTTTTCGTTTAAGCATTGATCTTAGTATAGTATGATGAAAACTCCTCACCAAGCGTACAACAATTACATTGTAGGAGCATTCTTCGTTGAGTCGAATCAGTTCATTCACCGTCTGCTATGGTTTCTTCTTGACTAAGGCTCGAAATTTTTTTGCTATGTGCGTCAATTATTTTTTTCTGAGTTTGCATAAATCTGTTGATTTTTTTTGCTATCAACAAGTTGCTAAGTACAAAAAAACCAATTCTTGGAAGATACGGCAGGATCTTCATATTCATCTTCATTTTTATCCTGCTTCCTTCGTGAGCCTCACCTAACATCATGATTTCAAGAGTCTCTCTTGGCATACCCAAAAGACTAAAAAAATCACCAAATATGCCCATGTTAAAGTACGCACGATAGTAGAATTGTTTAGTCATTTTCTTTATGTCAATATTGTTTTTGCCAATAAGTTGTGTAATTAATCTTTTCCAAGAACTACTAACAAGTGGAGTATTTATCGACCATACTATTGGCAGTATTATTCCTGGGAGCATATCCTTAGCGATCTTGTTAGAATAAACGCTCAAACCGATCAGATTATCCAACGGTTTAACTTTTAACCAGAATATTCTTTCGGCCATCAAAACACCATTCTAGAAATACGGGTTTTGCAAAAACTACCTCAATATTTGCCAGCTTCCATGGCGATTCTATCGAGTATTTTCAAATCACAAATGTAACATCTGTTTATGTCACCTGCAAATTGTCCATTTCGATAGATAAATTGTTGACGACTAATCTCATTTGAATCAGTTTTTCTCCGAAACAATTTCGATTATTGTCTCGTTCATTCCGTTGAGAGGGTTTTTTGTGAATACAACCCCTGAAAACTGTAATTTAGGTAATTCGATTACGATTATTGAAGAAGCTTCATCGAAGCTAAATCTATAACTTTTACTGATTTGATTGTTTTGCTCTCTATGTAATGATTCTTTAATTATTTCCTTAATAGAGGTTAGTCCTCTGACTCGTTCTTGGAGTATAGATGATCTGAAATCGGCTTTATCAGTTTCTTCGTTAGGAGAAAAGATTGAGTAGCTACATTCTGGTTTAATAATCTGGTTAAGCTCTGAGTCAAGTTCTTCGTAGAGTTTGTTGGAGTTATTATTAAATTGGTTTAAAACAGAACTTGAAATAAGGTAGGTTTCAGGAATTAGGAAATCCTTTTTTGTTTAGGATTATTAAGTTTTTAACAAGCGCTCCTGTGGATTTAGTTATAGGAAAATCTCTAGCCTTTGTTATTTTGTTCACTTGCCTTCTCCCCTTTTTTATTCTTTCTCGTGTAATTGTCTCACTCATATCTGAGTGCGTCAACTGGCTCGAGTCTTGATGCTTTCCAAGCTGGATAAATTCCGAAGATTATGCTTACTGCCAACCCAAAAACTAGGGCGCTTAAAAGATTGCCTAATGTTAGCACGGGGGTACTGGGTATGCCGCCCATTATTGTGCCTTCGGTAGCGCTATTTATCATTCCTCCCAGTAAATCTAAACTATTAATGCCATAAGCCAACAGGTAACCCATTATTATACCTGAAATTGTTCCCACTATACCCATTATAAGGGATTCGCTAAGGAAAACGGCTAGAACGGTGCTATTCTTCATGCCTATAGCTTTCATTATTCCGATTTCCTTTGTTCTTTCAATTAGCGAGATTATCATTATATTCATTATTCCCACTCCAGCAACAAGCAGTGATATTGCGATAACTCCAGTCATTAAAACCTGAACTCTATCCATCACAGAGGAAACCGTGTTATAGATTGATTTTGAAGAAACTACCAGTACTTGCTTGTCAAAGATATTCTCTATGTCTTTTGAGGTTTGACTAAGGGAGCTTTCATCGCTATTCTCGAGTTGAACAATTATTGTTGAGGTCTCGTTGGTATCAAAGTATGTTTGGGCTTTGTTGATGGGTATGTAAACCATATAGTCTGAAGGCCCTCCCAATGTTGCACCTCCTATTTCATCAAGCATTGCTACCGAAGTGAAAGTTAAACTTTGGTTGATGAATTCATTCCCTTTACGCTGTGTATAAATAATTTCAAAATTTTTATTGAGGTCAGTAAGAATGGTTCCATTTTTCCACGGATTATTTACGCTTGCTCCTATAATCGCAACATTATCTTTTGGGTCGTCAGGTATACTCCCAGTTTTGGCTGCGAAATTGTCCATGTAAATTTGTTTGTATTTTGCGAAGTCAACTCCTACAATATTGAGGTTAACTGTCCTGTCTTCAAATTTTCCATAACACGTTTTTTGAATTGTGGGAACAGACAGTTTGACGTTTTCTACGGTGTCGATTATGTTGGCATCATCGATTAATAGTGTGAAATCTTTTACCTCATATCCAAAACCAAGATTCTGGGTTGTTACTACAAGTGTATCAGTTACAAATCCTCTTTGAAGTTGAACCTGCAACGATGCTTGAAAGCCCTGAGTTATTGCCAGCAGGCCAACTAATGCTGTGATTCCAATAGCTATTCCAAGTGTGGTTAATCCTGCCCTAAGTTTTCTTAGTTTTATTGCACTTGCTGCATAAGCTATAATTTCTCGGATTTCCATTTGAATCAGCCTTTAACTATTTTTCCATCAAGCATTTCTAGCTTACGTTTTGTCTGCTTAGCTACAGAGCGATCATGGGTTACAATTATTATTGTAACACCATCTTCTCGATTCAATCTTCCTATAAGACTTACAATCTCTTGGGTAGTTTTCGAATCTGTATTTCCAGTTGGTTCATCCATGAGAAGATCAGCTAGGGTTATTTGAAAGAGCCCTTGCAATTGCCACACGCTGCCTCTCCCCTCCGCTTAGCTCCGAGGTTTTATGATTCATCCTTTCCTTAAGTCCAACACTCTCTAGGAGTTCCTTGCTTCTTCTTTCTCTTTCTTTCTTCTTTACGCCTGCAACGATTAGGGGCATCTCCACATTCTTTTTAGCAGTATATCGTGGTATAAGGTTGAAAAACTGAAAAACAAACCCTATCTTTCTTCTTAACTCGGATAGCTGACCGGAATTCAAAGAAGAAACATCAATTCCATCAATTATGACCTTTCCTTCTGAAGGCTTGTCTAATGCTCCGAGCATGTTCAGGAGCGTCGATTTGCCACACCCTGATGGTCCTAGTATAGAAACAAAATCTCCTTTTTCAACTTTAAGACTCACGCCTCTCAAGGCATATATCGGAAGCTTATCTAGCATGTAGCTCTTCTTGAGATCTATTGTTTCAATAACTAGAGACAAGAAAGGTTCCCCATAACATAGGCATATTATAAGCAGCGTAATCTTAATAAAATCTTCTTAGAAAGCACTCCTTGTTAGGAGTTGACCTTACATTATTTTTTTATCAAGAACTTTTGGAGTGATAAGATAAATTTTAAAAGCTTTCCTCTCTAATATCTAAATGTAAATGTCAATAGAACTACTGTTTCTGTTTTCTCTTGCTGGTTATCTTATTGGCAGTTTCTCTTTTAGCCGATTATTTATTAGGCTTTTTGCCCCTAAATGCGACATTTCAAATCTAAAAGCCAAGGCAGAAGGCGGAGAAGAAATGAAAATGCTCACTTATGGAGCCAATTCTGCTTCTACTAGTTCTTGGATCCAAGCTAACTATGCTGGTTTCTCTATTCGATATTTTAAAAATTGCTCTCCCCATGTTGCTTTTGAAGTTTTGTTTTCAAGAAGATCTGTACTACCTGTTTTTTTCTTTAACTGCTTTAGTAGGTAACAATTGGCCGATATACTATCGCTTCAGAGGCGGAACTGGTTTTTCCGTGATATTAGGAAGCGTAGCAGTGGTTGACTACACAGCAGCTATTGCAACCCCGCTTTTGGGTCTTTTTTCAGGAGTATTTATTTTTGGGAACATCGGCATCGCAAATTTGGGCTGGCTTCTGTTATTGGTACCTTGGTTGTGGCTACGCACTTACAGCTTATCAATCATAATCTACGCTATTGTTCTCAACCTTATTGCTTTTATAGCCCTAATTCCAGAGGCAAAGCGTTTCATTGAATACTCCAAAAAAGGCAAATTGAAGGGGTTAGGTGAAACATACTACAGCTCCTCACCTATGGCTCGCGGCATCAAGAAAATCTTTGACTGGAGAAATAATTTGGGAAAATGGAAATTCCTACTAGCCCTAATAGCAACTTTTATCTTATTTTTTGTTTTCTTCTTAGTTTATTTTTTTGGCTAAAAGTAAAAAGCTACAATGCATTCAACAATAGTTTTGTGCATCTCTCATAAATTAGGTTGAAGAGTCGGAATATTGGACTCTTTTAACTTCAGTTCCACAGTTACGCTTGTTCCCATCATTGTTGTTTCATAAATGAACCTTAAAGGCCATTTGAGGTCGGCGTCAAAAAATATTGTTACATAACCATTCATTGAACCGCCGCTTTGGTATTCATAAGTGCATATAACACATTTCCTGGTTCCAAATTCTTGAAAACTGAACTCTTGTTCTGTCATATTAAGCAAAATTCTACCATTAATTGAGTAATCAGAGTCATCAAGAGAAATAGTGGTTTTGTTTTGTTGTTCAAACATTGTCCCGAATGCTGAATCTATTCTTATATAATCGATGAGTTCAAAATGGGAGCTATTTAGGTGTGAAATCTCTTCTCGACCATGCATAGCGAGTGTTGTGCCAAAAAAACTTGTCTCACCATAGTAGGTTGCATAGGCACCTTTGAATAGTTCATTGGGTTTAGGAGATGAAAATGTTGGCGTGGGGATATTTTGGCTTGGTTTGGGAGAAGTTGTCTGTTCTGGTTCAATCACAGATGAGTTAGTTTTGCCCATTGAACTATAATACCAGAAACCCAAAAAAATTGTGGCGCCTATAATCAATGCTATCAATAAGTACGTTGTTGATCGGCTTTTGTTTTTGTAGGTCAATCGTTCTTCGATGTTTGACTTTTTCTTCTTGTTTTTCATCTTAATTTCCACTTAATGTTGTGCAAGATTGTAAACTGTCAATATTTTTTATTTGCATAAGGCAATCTTTTCTATCATGGCTTTAATTGCCAGAGGGTGATCTCCATATTGACCTACATATGCTATCGAAATGTCATCGGGTAGTTTTGCCTCTCTTATAGCTTCAGGTACTTCAATATCGCTATGTATTGAATCAGCGCTCAGACTCACCGAAAAGACCAGGATTTTTTCCAACCCGTTCCCAGATAGTTCCTTTACACTTTCGGTTATGGTTGGCTTTTGGAATTCCATCCAACCTAGAGCAACATTTTCTGGTGAAAATCCATCCGCAATCAGTTTTCCACGGATTGCTTCCCTGTACTGATTTTCCTGATGGTTTTGGGCTGGGTATATTTTTTCCCATTCGGTTGGCTGCCCATGACCCACCAGCAATATACCTACTTTTGATTTTTCCAATCCACTGGTCAATTCGTTGGCGCGTTCAACGAAAACATTCTGAAGCGATTCAGAATCCCATAATGCACCTGTATAGCTAACTTGTATGTTGTATTTCTCTGGTTGAACGCTAGCGACCATCTCCTGTCCAGCGGTTGTATGAGTGGATTCAGTGATGAATACTGGTAGAATAATTATTTTGCTTGCCCCATCATTTATGGCATTAATTGCGATCTCATCTGGACGAGGATCACTATCCAAGAAAGCTAAATAGAATTTGGTGCCGTTTGCTTCTTCTTCAGGCATTGCGCGTCTCAAATTATCAAGGAACATTGTGTGAAGTTTGTTATGCGCGCTTCCCCCAGCTTCTAGGTATTCACTTCGAAGAGTGTTGAAAAAGATCGGGCGGAAAATCCAAGGGACAAAGGGAACATTGTCATGATCTAGTTCCTGCATAGTTTCTATCCAAGGCATAGGGCTATAGGCTGGTGGTTCTCCATGAGTGAAATACAGAATTGCTGTATGACCATCGCCTCCGTCTGTACGTAACACCTCCGGAAGTTCTCTTTCTTCATTCTGCGCTAGGAAACCTGCGTTAGCAAAGGTATAGCCAGAAATTAATAAAAACGCTGAAAACAGGACTACAAGAAACATTTTTCGCCCTCTAAATTCTGCTCGTTTCTTAACAAGGACAAAAAGTGTACTGCCCACTGTAGCTGAAAGAAAGACTGTATATAGACCGATCTGTGCGGGTGGTTGGATCATGTATTGAACAATAAAGAAACCCGTTAAAAACGAAAAAATCGCTACCAATATCCAGCTCAGTATCCTCATATTTATCGCCAAGGATTATACTATTTTAATTGCTTTATGAATATTTTGAATAATGTGTTAGCATTATAGTGAAAACAAAAATTTTCTTCTCTACTATTTTTGGTAATAGGACTTTATCGATCACATGGATGACGCCATTGTCCGCGACACGCTTTGGCGACGCAACAAAGAAAAACAGAATTGCTCATACTCACTCAGACGCCAAAATAATAGTCAAAGCTTAGCCAACGGCGCAAAGTATTCAATACATAAACCCAACAATCGCATCCTCCTTAGCTCATAGGAGGTTATAGTCCATCAAAGTATCTTTGCATAAAAACCATTTTTCAATCAGAAATCAAAGTATCTATTAACTTATTGACTTGAATTTTTAAAAGTTGCTTAGAATCAACTATAAACACATACCACCATCAAAGGCCTATAAAAATAGTCAAAGGCGTTTAGGAAATAAGTGCGCTCTGATTTGAGCCAAATTTCAAAGAAAAAAGAATGACAAGAAATTATTCTTCAAAAAATCTAACAGTGGTCAGACATGTTTAAGTGAAGACTTTGGCAAGCATATATAAATCGATGAGGAAAAGAAACAGAATAATCGTAGTTATGTTTATCATCACCTGACGAGTTAGGTGGTCTCTACCTCTCAAATCAACAAAAAGACCACTAGCAACACCAACCAATGGAATAAACGAGAACAATATGAAGAGCCCTAGATCCACCCGCCCTGCAAAGAAACCCGAAAAGTAAAAAACCAAAAGCGACAACGTTCCAGCTAAAGCCGAAACAAACGAAATACCCATCCCTCTTCTAATACCCCATTTCACCAGAGCATTAATCTTGTTTCCATTTCTATCGTTTTCAACATCCGGCATTTCAACTGTTAATATGAACAGCAACCCATAGCAACTGAAGGGAAAAATGAAAAAGGCGAAAAACAAATCAATTGAACCATAAGCTACAAAATATCCAATTCCCGGCATCATTACACCCAATGCAAGAACTGTGGCAACCTCGCCTAGCTTTCTATAAGCAAATTTTAAGGGTGGGGCTGTATAGAACCAACCAACCAAGCCTCCTAATATTGCGAAGGCCACAAACCAGTATGAATAGGAAAAGACGAAGGCGAACACCAAAGTCGCTATTGCCGATGCAGCTAAGAAAAATATCGCCAATCCAAGTGCCAATTTCTCTAACTGTGGATGATCTACCAAGACTCTGCTTCCCCCCGAGAATGTGGTATGAACAGAATTTGCGTCTGATTTTCTGTCAAAATAGTCATTGCTAAAAGATACGGAAACATGGGCAGACCCCAATATCAGGTAACCAAACAAGAACTTGGTTATGTCCCATGATGCGCCATTTGAGATAGCTAACAAATAGCCCATAACATAGATCATGAAACCAGGAATAAGAAAATGAAGCCTCGCAAGACGAAGCACCAGCTTTAGTCTTTCCAAAATTTAGTTAGCAACCTCCTTTTGCTTTCTTCTTGTCGAAAGATTAGTTCTGCTCATCATTTCTTCACCGGAATAGGATAGACCCTGAATAAAAGCATTCGATCTTAAAGGAAGGAAACCAAATAAGATCTTTTGCCCCGAACTGGCAGAGTTTTTGTGCAGCTGAGAAAGATATTTGGAGAATAACACATGTTCTGTTCAGTCGTTTAGTGCACTTCAACTAAACCGATCATAGCTCAATTGTTATATTCTCACCATCGATCGTGACCTTGTAGCTCCTTAGTTCCGACGCTTTGGCGAAGGGAATACGCGGCTTCTTGACATTCTTGCCAGTAGTGACATCGTACTGGGAACCGTGTTTTGGGCAGGTTACCACTTTTCCATCCAGATGACCATTGCTAAGGACACCTCCAGCATGTCCACACCTACCGTCAACTGCGAATAATGAACCGCCGATATTAGAGATAGCATAAGGCTTCCCCTGAACGCTAACTTCTTTTATCGCCCCCTGAGGGAAATCAGTTAACTTACCTATTATTGAGCCCATGTTTTCTTCACGATTTATGATGACTCCTTCGTATATAAAAACAACCCGCTACACACGTGGACTTGTAGCAACAATTCTTCTGAAGCGATGAGGGGCTAAAACGCGACAAATAAGAATCTAATCATCAAGTCTACGCATTTACTTAAATATAAAATCTTAATTATGCAATTAATGTTGCTAAATTGCTCAAGATATGTTAAAAAGAGTTTGTTCTCGGCGAATTATGCAAATTTTAAGCTTAAATAAAAATCAAAAGAAATCTTTTAGAGGAACAAAGGGTATAGTTGATTTATGATAAAACCTTTGGTTGTAGTGAGTTCGTGCCTTGACTATGAAAAAGTTCGCTACAATGGGCAAGATGCTCCTTCTAAGATCGTGACTTCTCTGGCTCCTTTTGTGAGTACAAAAAGGTCTGTCCCGAAACCTCAATCGGTTTGGGAGTGCCCCGGGAACCAATTAGAATAATCAAAGTAGGAGAAGAACTGAGGCTTATTCAGCAAACGACGAATCGTGATGTTACTGAGGAAATGAATGCATTTACAAAGAGCTTTCTGGAAAATGTCGGCGAGGTGGATGGTTTTATTTTGAAATCAAGATCCCCAACCATGGGACTGAAAGACATAAAGGTCTACTCAGATATCAAGAAAGGAGCAAGAGTAATAGAGAGATGCGTCGGTTTTTTTGCTGGAGCTGTGGCAGAGAAATACGCCGGATTTCCCCTTGAAGACGAAGGCAGGCTTATCAATAAGAAGATTCGAGAGCATTTCCTTGGTAGGTTGTTCTTGTTTGCCAATTTTAGAAAAGCCGTGAAAGAGCACACCCTGAAGGACTTTCATGAAGCAAATTCTGTCTTATTTAGGTTTTACAACTCTAATATTGCAGAGGTACTTGATTACTCTGCAGAAAACTATTTCGAGCTTGTTAAGAAAACTGTTGAAAAACCTCCAAGTTCGGAGCAAATCTATGCTTTCTTCAAAAATTATGAAAATTCGGTTCTAAGAAAAAGTGAGTACCAGGCTTTGCTTGAGAAGTATCGCATTAACAAGTTGTCTTTTGACACACTCAAAGAAGGTCTAAGATTGCTGGTCACTGATCAAGAAGCGCTTAGAAACAGCTTCTTTAATCCTTTCCCTGACGAATTGAGGGAGGATGCAGAAGAAGATCGGGATGAGGACTACTGGTTATCTGCAATCTGACAAATTGGATAAGTACAACTGGGGATGTTAAAACGAGAAATCATTTCATGCGTGCTCTCCTGAAAAACTCTAAACCTCTTTTTCTTTTCTTAGAGCAATTGAGAAGGGCAAATTCTAATTGCCTTAATCTATTTTCGATAGCAAAGATAGACTTTGCGCCGTAAATTTACCCTCAAATAAAAAAAATAAGAATCTTAACCGCTTTAAATCAATTAATGGGGAGCCTGTGTGGTCCTAATAAAGCAGATTTCAATAGAAAAAAATGTGGGGCTGGTTAGTGCCCTGTTTGTTTTACTTTGGCAATAGGACTTTATCGATCACATGTATGACGCCATTGTCTGTGACAATGTCTGCTTTGATTACTTCAGCATCGTTTATCTTCACATTCTTGTGCATATGCCATTTTGAAGCGTCAACTTTAACTTCTTGTCCCTGAACAGTCTTTGCGCTCTTTAGCTTCACTACGTCTGCCGCCATCACTTTTCCTGCCACAACATGATAAGTTAGAACAGCTGTCAACTTTGGAATATCTTTTAGAAGACCTTCAACTGTGCCTTTAGGCAATTTTGCGAACGCTTCATCAGTTGGCGCAAAAACCGTGAATGGACCTTTGCCTTTTAATGTGTCTACTAATTTTGCTGCTGTTACAGCCGCTACAAGAGTTTTAAAAGTACCTGCCGCAACTGCGGTATCAACTATATCTGCCATAAAAATTCATCTCTTATTATCTATAAACTATACCACTAATTAAAGATTTGTTAATTTGCAAACTCACACAAACACTTTTTTGCACCTTATTTTATATGTTGAGCTGTTTCATCATTAGAACGGCGAGAGACTAAAACCTCCAAGCTCTTCGGCCTTCCTTAAAAACCAATAATGCCAGAATAAATTTTCAAAAGTAAAATATAGACAAATAACAAAAAAAGAACCTGAGAAGCCGAAGCACTTTCTAAAAAAATTGAAATTAAAATGATAAATGCAAGGATGAAGAATCCATTCATAATTAAATAGGAGATTGAACGCTAATGTGTTCAAGAAATCAATATATTTAGATGGTCTACTAGTATAGAATTATGGTCGAGCAAGCAAAATATGAAGTTCTAAGAGAAATCAACAAAATTGAGATCAGACATTACCCAAGTTTAGTGATCGCCAGGGTAGATGATTATGGTGACGGCGGCTTCAACATTCTCTTTAGTTTCATCACGGGCAATAACAGGCAAAAGTCAAAAATTGCGATGACAGCCCCTGTTGTTTCGGAGCAAATAGCCATGACTGCACCTGTCTTATCGGAATCTGAATCATTGGCTTTTGTGATGCCTGAAGGGTTAACGCTTGAAACCACACCTGAGCCACTTGATGAACGTGTTAAAATCATTGAAATACCTGAAAGGGATGTTGCTGCCTTAAAGTTTTCAGGTCGCTGGTCCAATTCAATATTCAAAAAGAAATCTAAAGAAATGCTGGAAGAACTCACCAAAGCAGGAATTGGAGCTGTAGGCCAAGTTTTTACGATGAGATATAACGGACCTTTTACTCCTTGGTTTATGCGCAGAAACGAAGTAGCAATCGAAATAAAACAAACCCGATAAAAACTTTAGCCTCATAGAATTGATTTTGTGCAAGAAGAGGACGATAGCCTTTTAACTAGCAAAAGAGCAAGTTTCAGCACAATCGAGGAGACACTTAAGAACATCGACTGATCTGCATGCGCACCCTAACAAAAGCCTTATAGGTTTTAAAAATATTTAAAATTTATAGTGTCATTGGGGATCTCCGCTTGATTGAAGAATCGATTATTTTTTGGATTGGCGCCTTAATTTTTGCTGTAAGCTCTTTAATGTTTACTATTATAGAAAACCGAAACCGTCATAGACAAGATATGTTCAGTTCGCACCTTTTTGTTAGTTTCTTCACCACTATCTCCTATTCTGTAATGGCTTTAGGATTAGCCACAGTACCAGCGGGAAACGGAGAACCCGTCTACTGGACAAGATGGCTTTTCTATATTGGCAGCTGCAGCATATTGACTTTAGACATTGCTGCAATTGCAAAGAAATCTAATGTGAAGAAGGCTGAAGTTGCAGTTTTCACAGCTTTAACAATGTTTTGCGGATTCTTAGCCAGCGTAATAATAACTGCAGACAGGTGGTGGTTCTTTGGATTAAGTACCGCCGCATACGTAGGAATGCTTTATACTCTTTTCAAATCATCCGACGAGGGCAGCTCTAATGGTTCTTCAATAATGTGGTTTGTAATTTCAACTTG
The DNA here is from genome assembly GCA_963701765.1 of Candidatus Bathyarchaeota archaeon. Taxonomy (GTDB): domain Archaea; phylum Thermoproteota; class Bathyarchaeia; order Bathyarchaeales; family Bathycorpusculaceae; genus JADGNF01. The sequence goes on along the minus strand of CAVPBD010000007.1, from coordinate 44,895 downwards.
GAGCTTGTTTCCAGTAATATGGATTCTTGCATCAACGGGATTTGGAATTGTTGCTATAGATATTGAGGCAATCCTATATCTTGCATTAGACCTTGTTACCAAAATTGGCTTTGGGATTTATGTTTCTACAATTCGCGCGTGCAAAAAAAGGTAGATTGAATGATATCTCTACATATGTGAGGGATCAAATCCCCCGGTCCACCAGAACAAATCCCATTAATTTAGGGATGTTCTACTTTTTTTTCGGACCAACTAATTTTAGCTAAAACCGCAGACAGACTCAAATATAGCTTCGCCAAGTTAGCAGACTTCTTGTTCAGAATGGGCACTTCTGCAACATAATCGTCTTCTTTAAAGTCTATTACATTGTTTAGAATCCTTATCTCATAGACTCAGCTACCAAAGGAGATGCAAAATGTGGTTAAGGCAATTTACTTATAGCTTTTAGGATGATAGTTTACGAAGCTCCTGATTAGTTTGAGATAAGAGGGGAAAGCACTGCAATCTGAGCGAAAAGCGAAACGAGTTCTTTGGTTTGAGGAAGTCGGCAAAGAAGATATCGCTCTGGTTGGAGGAAAAAATGCCAACTTAGGCGAAATGCTACGGGCGGAGATTAGCGTACCACCTGGATACGCTATAACTACCAATTCATTTCATGAATTTATTTCAAGAACGGGCATAGGTGAGAAAATCTATAAAATAATTAAAGAAAAGTTTAATGACATTAGCGATTACAAAAAATATGATGAGGTTTCTGATCAAATTCGGAACTTAATTGAATCGACGCCTTTGCCCACTGAAATAGCAGAGGAAATCAAGGCTAAATATTCTGAACTTAGTAAAAAAATCTGTCTTGAAGAAGCTTTTGTGGCGGTTCGCTCGAGCTCCTCTGCTGAGGATTTGCCAGAAGCCTCTTTTGCAGGTCAACAGCAAACATTCTTGAATGTCAAAGGTGCAGACGAACTCATTGAAAAAACAATTAAATGTTGGTCAAGCTTGTTCTCGCCACGTGCGATGTTCTATAGAAATCAAAAAAACTTCAGTCACCAGCAGGTCCTTATAGGTGTGGGTGTTCAAAAAATGGTTAACGCTAAGGCTGCGGGTGTAATCTTTACACTAAATCCGGTCACCGGAGAATCCGATCAAATTGTGATTGAAGCTAATTGGGGATTAGGCGAATCTGTTGTTTCGGGTTTGGTTATTCCAGACCTATATATAATTGACAAAAACACCCTAAAGTCAATCGACAAACGCATAGCCAAAAAAACAGTTGAATACATTCGCGACTTAAGGACAGGAAAAACAATTCACAGCAGAATACCAGCATCAAGGCAAGAGCAACCAAGCCTAAATGAGGAAGAAATTATTCGACTAACAGAAATCGCACTTAGAATTGAGCAACACTATGGAAGAGCCCAAGACATAGAGTTTTCAATAGATCAAGATTTGCCTTTCCCGAAAAACATGTTCATTGTTCAAACAAGACCAGAAACAGTGTGGAGTTCGTTAAAGGGAAAAGTATCGAGTTAGCGTGTGCTTCAGAATTTTTTCTTTAGCTAGGATACTTTTCGTCTAAACAATAAAATGCTCGTGCCCAAGCTTAGCACGCCAACTATGATTATGGCAACTAGAGCATATTCAATTTTTTCCCAAATAAAGCCGTTAATAATGAGTGATTGGAACGCCTCAGCAATATACGTGAAGGGGTTAAAGGTAGCTACTTGCTGAACCCAACTTGGCAACAAACCAATTGGCATTACGGATGCAGAAAGAAACAGCAGAGGAAAAGTAGTCAGCAACCCCACAGAAAGAGTAGTCTCAGCATTCTTAGTTTTTAGCGCAACAAACAAAGATATCCCAGACCACGCAATACCAAACAAAGCAGCTAAAATAAAAATAACAATGACTCCAAAAAAGCCAGAAGCAATCTTTACCCCCAAAAATAAACCAATAACTAATATTATAGCAACCTGAATAACCGTAGTTAATCCACTGCTGAATAATCTACCAAACAGAATAGAGGCTTTGCTAATTGGCGCAACTCGCATTTTATCCATAAAACCACTGTCAAAATCGCTAACTAAGCCAATACCCGCATTAAGCGCTGAGGAGGCTATAGTTTGTATTATTACAGCGGCAGTGAAGAAAGTAATATAACTGCTAGTTCCTGTAAGCAACTGAAAAGTGGGGATATTACCAATCGCTGAGAACGCCTGCGTGAAAAGAAGGAACCATACCAGCGGCTGAATAAGATTAAAAAATATCAAAATCGGCTGACGCAGCAATTTCTTATTCCAACGAGCAAAAATCGCCACTACTTCCGACAACATTTCCATCAATATTATCTCCTCCATCTTCCCCGTCTGCCTATTGCCTCTTTGCGTTCCACCACATTCAAAGTCTTACCAGTTAGCTTGAGAAATACCTCATCAAGAGTGGGCGCTGAAAGGCTAAGCTGTTCTACGATAATACCAGCTCCATCCAAAGCTCTCACTACTTGTGCTATCAAGGCAGAACCGTTTTTTGCCATTATAGTCAAGCCATTTTCAGAAATCAACCCATCGCCACACTTACCAACTTCTTCGACTCCTTGCAGTTTAGATAATAGTTCTTTGGCTTTTCCACAGGCAGCCTGATCATCTGCTTTGAAACGAAGAGTAATCTTATCCGCTCCCACTTGGGCTTTTAGCTCAGCAGGTGTTCCCTCCGCTACAATTTTGCCCTGATCAACGATGCATAACCTGTTAGCTAGGCGATCCGCTTCTTCCATGTATTGGGTTGTTAGAAAAATCGTCATACCTTGACGATTCAATTTGACTATGTATTCCCAAACATCTTGCCTACTCTGCGGGTCCAACCCAGTTGTAGGTTCATCCAAAAATAATATTTTTGGATCGGAAACAAGAGAAGAAGCCAAGTCCAAACGCTTTCGCATTCCGCCAGAAAACGTTTTCAAACGGCGGTCAGCAGCCTCTGCAAGCCGAACAGTTTGCAGCAGTTCCTCTGTTTTTGCTTTTGCTTTGTCCTTGGGAATATGATGAAAACTGCATTGAAGCATTAGGTTCTCTCTTGCGGTAAGGTCATCATCTACTCCTACTTCCTGAGAGGAATAACCTATTATACGCCTCACCTTCACCTGATCAGCATCAACATCTAACCCGTCGATTGCAGCTTTTCCAGAGGTTTTTTCCAATAATGTTGTAAGAATTTTAATAGTTGTGCTTTTACCAGCCCCATTTGGACCTAAGAAACCGAAGATCTCTCCTTTCTTAACCGTAAACGATATGCCATCTACGGCAATTACGTTTTTTCCGTAAGTTTTATGCAGATTATCGACTACTACTATGTCTTCCAATATAATATCCGCCATTAAGCTAAATAATTAAAAAAAATATTGGTATTTCTACCTTACTCTACTTTGGCAATAGAACTTTGTCGATCACGTGAATTATTCCGTTGTCTGCTTGTATGTCTGCTTTTAGTATGTTTGCGTCGTTTACTTTTACTGATTTGTGCATGTGCCATTTTGCAGCGTCAATTTTCAGGTCTTGACCTTGCAGTGTTGTTAGTTTTGGATGTTGTACAACGTCGCTTGCTGGAACTTTTCCGTCAACAACATGGTATGTTAGGATTGCGGTGAGTTTTGGTATGTCTTTTAGTAGGCCTTCTACTGTTCCTTTTGGTAGTTTTGCGAATGCTTCGTCTGTAGGTGCGAAAACTGTGAATGGACCTTTTGTATTTAAAGTCTCAACTAATCCGGCTGCTTGCGTAGCCGCTACAAGTGTTTTGAAATTGCCCGCTGCTACTGCGGTATCACATATTCCTCCCATTCTTTTTCACCTCCTTCAAAAAACAATAATTGTGTGTGTTACAATTTGTAATGACAAACCTTATAAACTTTGCTAATAGTTAAATGTTTGTAAAAAAAGTTTACAATTTGTAAACTTTAACTGTGTGAGGAAACTAATTGTCCAAGACCAAAGACGAACTGGATCTAAGATTAATTAAGTCTCTTAGTGAAGACCGCAGGAAAACTATAACTCAAATCGCCAAAGAAATTGGAACCTCGCGACCAACAGCAATCGCAAGAATAAAGTCTCTTGCAAAAAGCAAGATAGTTGATTTTGGCGCTAAAATTAATATTGCCAAACTCGGGTTCAAACTAATCTCAGTTCATTTTGAGTTGGAAAAGGAGGAGGAAGCTGAAAATATTTTGTCAAAATTGATGGCTTGTCCTAGGCTTCTTCAATTATTCCAAGAGGTTGGAAAAAATCGTTTTACCGCCGTTATGTTCGCTGAAAATGCTGAAACGATGATATCAGCGGTAGAGTGCTTGAGAACTGCGCTTAACGCGAACATTACTTCTTGGGAACGAATAATCTGCCTTACAGGCGACTCATTTAGATTAAAGATTTCCTTGGATAAATGCGAGAAGACTCCTTGTGGCCAAGAATGCGGAATATGCATTAGTTATAAGCAGTCAGAATGCTTAGGATGCCCTACTACCAAAGACTACAGAGGACCGCTTTGAAAGATATGTAATTCCTTATTTCCCAAGAGTCTAAACGAAATAATAACTAAATTTGCAAAGCGAGAGTGATTGATGGTTGAAACAATAAAGTATGAAATCATTCGTGAAATAGGCAAAATAGAGATACGAATGTATCCCAAAATTATCGTAGCAAAAGTGGAAGAATCATCAGACGGGTTCAATCTGCTATATAGATTCATAACAGGTGAGAATAGGCAAAAAGCAAAAGTGAAAATGACTTCACCAGTAGTTTCCCAACAAATTAAAATGACTTCACCAGTCCTTTCCGAAACAGACACAATGGCGTTTGTAATGCCAAAAGAATACACTCTTGAAACCACCCCCGAACCTTTGAATAAAAACGTGAAAATTGTGGAAATCCCAGCAAGACTCATTGCAGCACTGTGCTTTTCCGGCGGCTGGTCAGAAGCCCATTTTGAAAAAGAAACGTTAGAACTATTGAAAACTCTAGCCGATGCAAAAATCAAGACAAAAGGCAACGTATTCACAATGCTCTATAACCCTCCATTCATCCCGGGATTCCTGCGTAGAAACGAAGTTGCAGTCGAAGTAGACCAAACCCAATAAAGCCGTTACCCTAACAGGCCTTGTTTTCATAGTATTCACTTATCATCTACTAGTTGTAGAAGCCATTATGCTACATGTGGTTGTGAATGCGAAAGATGCAATTGAGAATATTTTCAGAGAAACAAACCCTTTGTTCAGCGGAAAAAAGTATAATTTTGAAAGCAATGAAAAAATCTATAGAACGAGGAAAAAAAGTTCATCGTGTTAATTCACTATCTATCAAGGGCAACAAAAACTTATTTCTAGTAATGATTTCTAGCAGAAAAGACGAATTTGCGTAAGGCTTATCCGAAAGTTCTTTTTTAAACTAACTAACTTCATAATTCTATACATGAAAAAAGCTCGATAAGCCCACCGAGAAAAGCTTGAAGTTATGATTCAAATTCAATCATATCTGCTAACTAAATGTTCTTTTTAATTCTACCTAGTTAAGCTTAAAAGGAAAAAGGGCAAATACAATTCAATACTTTCTCAAACCGATTTTAATAAGGAGGTGATTGATTGAACTATAAAGAAAGACAAGAGATTATAGCTAAATCACCTATCTCGTTTGGATACTTAAAAAAATTTAACCTTGGCGCGGGAATTTTGCACCTAATACAGGGATTACTTATGCTCTCATTGGGCACCCTCATAACCTGGGAACGAGATATTTACACATTCTACCTAAAATTCAGCATAACCCAAGGACCACCAGTAGTATTTGATATTGCTCCAAACCCCCAGGTATTATTTACCATAGGCTACATAGGCGTGATAGTCGCTTCTTTTCCGTTGCTCTCTGCTCTAGCGCATTTTCTAATAGCGTTTCCGAAAAACAAAGGTTATAATGAAAATTTAAAGAAAGGAATGAATCCATACCGCTGGTTTGAATACGCTTTCTCCAGTTCGATAATGATAATTCTCATTTCAACATTTGTTGGGGTCTGGGATTTCTGGTCACTTGGTGATGATCTTTACTTTAAACGCTATGATGATTATGTTCGGTTACTACATGGAAGTCATTAACCAAAAAACCGAGAAGACTTCATGGTCAGCTTTCTTGGTTGGCTGCATTTCTGGAGGTATTCCTTGGATAGTGCTTTTTGCCTATTTTGCAGCAGCAATAACTTCAACTGGAACTAATCCACCCACATTCGTTTACTTGATATTCTTCATATACTTTGCAGTTTTCAATGTGTTTGCACTTAACATGGTTCTACAATACAAAGGAATAGGCCGCTGGAAAGACTACTTATATGGCGAACGAGCATACATAATATTAAGCTTTGTCGCAAAAACAATGCTGTCTTGGCTGGTTTTCATAGGAATATTTGCACCATTCTAATATAATTTCAAAAATCCTTTTTTTATAAGAACTAAAGTGAATTGAGTGCGCTAAAGTCTTGGGCACCTTTTCATCTATGATTTAACTCGAATTGAAAATACTTACATATTTTTATTTATGCAACTTTATTACAAAAGAAGTTCAGTTAAGAAAAAAGAAAGGGGATTATTTTTTGCGACGCATCATAATTATTAATACTACAGCGATGACTGCAATTATTGCTACGACAGCTACAATTATTAGGGTCATGTCTCCGGAAGTTTCTGTAGGTTCATGAGTTGCGGTAGGACTAGCTGAAACTGTTGGTTGGGGTGTTGTTGTAGCCACAGGTGTTGTTGTTGGTACTGGAGTTGGTGTGGTTGATGGTGCTTGTTCAAATATTGCTGTGTATGTGTATGTGTAGCCGTATCCGCAGGTTATTCTCAAATTGTTAGTAGTGAATGTTAAAGTGTCAATACCTGAGATGTCTGGTCTTGGGAACTGTGCAATTATTTGGCCAGTGTCTGGATCTGCAATTGATGAGAATCCTCCAGCGCCATGACCTGGTGTGTTATCACCTGATACTAACCAATATTTGAAGACATAGCCTGAGTCAGGAGTAGCTGAAAGTGGAATTATTGAATTATTAGCATAGGTGTATCTTCCTGGTGATGGATTAACTGTTCCCCCGGTAGTTGGCATCACAATTACAATTGCATCCATAGATCCTGGTGAAGGACTTGGTTGATTTAGCGGGGTAAATACTGCCTGATACTGATAGGTGTAACCATATCCACAGGTGATGTTTGTGGGGTTGGCTGTGAATACTAAGCTGTCAATTGGTGATATAGATGGTCTTGGAAATTGAGCGATTACCTGTCCAGTTTCGGGATCAACAATAGAACTTCCTTGGCTAGTAGTATGTCCAGGAGTGATTGATCCTGCTGCTATCCAGTATGAGAATGTATACCCAGAGCTAGGAGTGGCAGATAATACAATGTTCGTACTTTTACCATAAACATAAGTCCCAGGTGCCGGATTAGTTGTTCCTCCAGAAGTTGGCAACATAACTACGGTGGCAAGTGTGTTTATGACTGATTGAGGGACCAAAACTTTGTCAATTACATGAATTACACCGTTACTAGCTTCAACATCTGCAGTTGCTACTTTAGCATCATTAATCATTACATTGCCATCAATTTTGACTGTTATGGTCTCTCCCATAAGCGTTGCAATGGTTTGGCCGTTAGAAAGACTTGAAGACAATGCTTTCCCAGAAACAACATGATAAGTTAAGACTTCACTAAGTGCAGAAACATTACCTAATAGATAATCTAGCACACCAGGCGGCAATGCTGCAAAGGCTGCGTTTGTGGGTGCAAATACTGTATATACGTCTGTACCGTTTAAAGCGCCTACCAAATCAGCTGCAGAAAGTGCTGTAACCAAGGTTGAAAAATTACTCGGGTCACTTACTGCAATGTCAACAATTGATGAATCCACGGCAGAAGCTATTGGCAGTGCAGCGAAAGCAAGCGAAAGCAAAACTAGCAAACTAATTGCTAAAACTTTTTTATTATATATCATAAGAAATACCTACTTATAAAGTAAATTATTTCCACATAATAAACATATTGGCGTTATAATTTGAAATATAATGAATCTTTGATGTAAAATTATTTTTTATACATAATTATGGATTTAGATTTTTCATAAATAATTGTTTTCTTCAGCCCCAAATAATTGACAAAAAGGGTTCGCTCAAAACCTTCTGGCATAACCTCCAGCTTATTGAACATCACCCTAACTTTGTTTACCAACACATCGAGTCGGTCATATTTCTTTTTGAATTCCTTTACAAAGCGTCCTATTGAATCTAGCAATATAAATCTCAAATGATTAAATCCTCCGAGTTGTTTCTGGTTTGTTTGACTATTTCTCTTCTAGCTTTCTCGCCTCCCTCTTAATCAGGCACTACCAAAATGATTGCACTCATCTTTGTCAAACTTATCGTAGTTTCTTTATCGATAGCAAATTTACTCCCAATTATGATCAGATTCTCTCTTTCATTTTGCTCAAAGGTACATTTCCTGCAAGAAGAATTATCAATAGGTCAAAACTTTTCTCAAATACTTTTACGCTATTTCTGGACAAGTTAGTGCGCTAGACTATCGACTTAGCTAATTAATTGGAGAATCAGCAGTTCTATTAGTACTATTTAGTTTAATGACACAACTAATACTAGATCTTTTGAAGTAAACTAATTATAGCAATCACGGTTTTATTTTGTTGCTGTTCTCTGCTTATAGTTGAGTTATTATCTCCGGATTGTGAACCGTACCACCCAAATTGAGCATGGTTTGCCCCATTAATTTCGACTCTCACTGTTGAAGGAGGCAACAGTTTTAGCGAATCATCTAATTGTTTTGTACTAACTAAACCATCATTTGTTCCATAGATCGTTATAACATCAAGATTTTGTCCAGATAGGTCAGCTCCCGAGGCGGGGTATCCAGCCAATAATACTAGCCCCTTAATTGCCTTAGAATTATCATGCACGTACTGGGCTGCCATGCTTCCGCCTAAAGAATGCCCGCCAATTGCCCAAGACTTGATGTTTGAATAAGAGGCAATAACATCATTAGCCGAATTAACACCGAAAACAGCAAGATTTAGCGGCATAGGAACAATAACTACCAAGTATCCTTCGTTGGCGATTGCATGGGCAAGCGGTGAATAAGAACGGTAATCAACTCGCCCCCCAGGATAGAATATGAAACCAGTGGAATAATTCCTTGATATAGGTTGAAAAACTAACCAGTTTCCATTAGTCACCAGAACATTAGAGTCAGATTGCATCGCGTTGAAAGCTTCCTTCATGGGGTAGGGTGGAGTTTGAGCCCAAACTACAAAACCAACAAAAATAGTACTAACAATTAGGAGGAAAACAAGCGTAATCTTGATACGTTTTCTCATCATATCGTTTAGAATAGCTCATCCATTTAAAGGTTATATTTAATTAAACCTCAATAGTTTAGCAACCCATATCTTTTAAAATTATACAAAGTAAATTGATGATGTACCCTATTTTTGAAATGAAGAAGGAAGAAAAGGACGGGTCTTTAAAAAACACAAAATACCTTACTCCCCCCATTTTGGTTACCAAGTCAGATACAAAAGAACACTCTGCTAATTTGGTTATTATTAATCAGAAAAGGGTTTACTGGACCCTTGGTCGGGTGAACTTAGGAGAGAAAAGTGGAACATTCGTACCTTTTTTAAGTATTAAAAAAAGAAGAGGAAAGGTTGCTTGGTTTGTTGTTGTGTTTATTTGCGTTTTCTTAGGACAAGCGCTGCTGCGATGACTGTTATGATGATGACGACTGCTGCGCTTGCTATAAGTAAGGTTTCGGTAGAAATGCCTTGTCCTGGTGTTGGTGCTACGGTTGGGCTTGAAACTGCAATAGCTGTTGCGGTTGGTGCTGGAGTTTGAGTTGCTGATGGCGTTTGAGTTGGGGTTGTTGTGGGTACTACGTTAGCTTCTGATGCGGCGCCGACAAGCAGGTATGTTGATGCTGAAGAGCTACCATACGATTCTGTTCCAGCAAAGTTAGCAATGATCTGATAGGTGCCTTCACTTGGTGGAGCCCACGCTAAACCAAAACTACCATAAATGTCACTTGTTGTACTGTCCAATCTCAATTACACCGCCATTAGCGTCAACAGCCACTAATGTCACTGGAACACCAGTTGCGTTAGTTGGCTTAGTCTTTTGCATGTGCAAGTATTCCATCCATGTGCTCATGTCTTTCCTCAGATATGGCAGGTGTATCTTCTTGTGCTGGAGACTGATCGGTTACTGAACCTCTAATTGTAATTGTTGCTCCTTGGATTGTATCAGGTGCTGTTATTGTTGTTGCACTAGGACCTTTACCGATAGTGTAAATTTGATTATCATAAGAATTGACTGCAGATAAGATACCATCAGAGATCGCAGGGTTACGCATCCAACCAGAAATATTCCAATATTGTACTCCTGTATACGCATCTAAACAGTACAGCTTACCCCCTCTCCACATAACCGGATCCGGTGTATGTTCATCGTTAGTAGTGTACACTTTTCCATCAGCAACAGTAAAGCCGGCTCTTGAAGGCCAATGACCATACGGTGTTTCATAACCTGCAGGGCCCATATAGAAATCCCAAACCTTTTGACCGCTTGTAGTGTCAAACGCGCGTACATGCCCATCAAAACTTGCCGCGTACAACCTACCGTAGGCTTGAATATGAACGTAAGTGAAAACGCTCCAGCCACTGTTAGATAACGATTCAGATGTCCAAAGCTCTCTGCCAGTTCTAATGTCAAATCCATGATATTGCGCTTTTGCTTCATCAAACAGGGAGTAGACGCCATTCTGGATATTTCTGGGGGTACGGTAGAAACCTGAGTAGATGTTGGTTCGGTTCTGTATCCACAAATACTGAATCGAGGAGGGGTACATTCCATCTGACCCCCTTTCTAGTATACATGGGGAATGCTGCGTCTTCATATATGAATGGAAAGCCTGATTTGTCAAATCCTTGAGTTAAAATATAGCCTTCACCGATGGCAATTATTGAGGGCGCCAGTGACATTGTTGGCATTGAAACGTTCCATTGAATTCCACTTCTCCCATCTATTACTGATCCAACTCTTGGGCTAAAGTATGCACTTTGGAATCCTACGATAGCTAAAGTAGAGTTCCAACATATTAGTCGTCGGTTAGCACCTGTTCCAGTTATTGAGTAGGATAATAGTTCACCGTTTGGTCCAAAAACTATTGAGACACTTTGAGGTCCTTCGGAGCCTGAAGTTACGTTAGTTACGGTTAGGATTTTTCTTCCACTGTATGCATCATACATTATCCAAGTTCCATTTGTTGTTGATCCTGTTATGCTCCAGGTCAATGCAAGTAAACCGTGTTCGTTAGGTGATTCATAGTCAAGTACTTGCGCCAGATCAGTTTTGACTCCGTCTAGATACATTATCTGTTCACCAGTGTAAAGGTCTAATACGTTAGTGCCAAAAGTGTCTACACTTGTTACAGGTCCGTGGTCTTGATAGTAGATTCGCCCGTTTAAGATTATTTGCTCGTAGAATGTTTCATATGATAAACCAGTATAGAAGACTCTATCGCCATATTTGCCTCCTGCTTCGCCTCCAAAGGTTATTGGTTGATTCCATAGTATGTGTGGACTTTCGGGTCCTGAAGTGTATGGTGCAAATGCTGCCCCGTTTTGGAAGGGCCGATTCATTGTGTCATAGCCGCGCATAAGCCAGTTATCAGCAATGGTTGACCACCCTTTATTTTCACCATATATGGGCCGTGTCCAATAATCTGTAGGAAGGGGATTGTCGGGATAGTTAGATACGGGGTTTTGTTGGACTGTTAATGTTTCTACTGCGCTTTGACTTGGGGTAAACCATAGTTGGGCAGATTTTAATGGTTGACCAGTTACATTAGACCATGCGCCTGTGTTAGCTACGGTTGTGTAGGAGCCATTTACCCATTGACCAGGGAAAAATGTCTGAATTTTATAGCTACCAGCCTGTGTTGGAGCAAAAGTTGTATAATAACCGCCGGTTGAATCTGCATTAAACGGTCCTTTAGTTTCTGTTGTTCCATCGGGTTTAGTGATTGTTACTGTAAAACCTCGCCAGACTTCAGTTACAAATACTCCACTACTAAGTGGATTAAGTTCAACAATTCTAAAGGTTATGACTTCGGTTTGACCTACACCTATTGGATTTGCTGAAAGTGTAATATACGCATGGGTCGGACGATTAATTACCTGCGCACTCGTCAAAGGTATACTTGCTATTAATGTCGGCAAAGTTAAAATAAGAAGAAAAGCAATTGAAGCATAAAGTTTGTTTTTCACTAATAACATTTTTAGTATTGTCTCCTGAAAAGTATCATAAACTCGATTTGGTGTGGAGTACCTAATAAGAAATTGCTGTATCACTCACACTACTACTAATGCAATAACAACATTGCCCAATAAACAAGAACTACACAGTATAAGAACTAAAAAAGAGGAAAAAGGTTATGAGGTACTCCAAAACGAAACAAAATACCTCACCCCGGCCACATTTCGTGTTGTATCTAATTAAGACTCATAGTTAACCATCAAATAGTGTACGGGTAATCAGCAAATTGCAGATTTTAAAGTCCGAGTAAGTGAGATTACCCAAACCAAAACGATTTCAACTTACAATGTACTTCATATTCAACGTCGAACTCATACTAATACAGCGGAACCGGATGGCACGAACTAGATGTTTCATTTGCGGAAAATACCTCCTAAATTAAAAAAATGATACATCTAAAAACACAACCTATTTTTTTGGGTAAGAAGAGGGTTTACTGGGGCTCTTCGTTGGAGGCAAAAAAGTGAGTGGCAAGAATTATTGCCACACAAGCAGCCTTATCACTAATTAAGACGAATCTTTCAGGGAAAATTATTGATGAAAATAAAGCAGATAAGTTTATGGAAGAATGGTCTAATAATCTTAAGAAGCAGATGTCTTATATGCCTAAGTTGACTAAAAAAGTAGAAGAAATCCTTGATTAATTTTTAAATGAAGGTGTCGTTGAGATAGTGCCAGTTTATACCTTTATAGTAAAGAAAGAAATAGCAAATAAAATCTACTTGAATGCAAAAGCTAGATTTCCTGACCTTGTTTCAGCTTTAGTAAGGAAGTCATTTGAAACTAAAGAGAGAATTTGATTAGTTTTTCTTAATATAGACAGTATGTTTGAGTCTACGTAGTTGATTACTTAATGAGCGGTTAACTAAAACTGCGAAATCAAGCAATTGCTTATCAGACTGCAACTGGTTTAAAACTTGCCCTCCTAAGGCATCTGCTTTTGAAAACGCATCTGCGCTTAACACCGCTCCTGCTTGCTTTGTAAGTTTCTTTCGATCAGATATTCAAAAAATCCGTTAGGTTATTTTGGTATTAAAAGACTTGGAAGAAATTTGCATTGCACCCGTCCGGCGAACAAAGTCGCAACCAGGCATGATAAAAATACTTATCTTTTTCCAGCTTGCCGTCCTTAGAGTCCTCTTTATCTATTTTGGTTTCTCCCAGATTGGCGGTACTCACATACACCTATAGCCTGTTTTTCCTTTTTAATTCGTTTTTTCTGTTGCTTAGGCGGATTCAAGTTATTAACCTCATTTGTCCAATTGACAATTACTTCGAAGTAGAGCTAATAAGTTTGTGCAAATTGTGAGCTAAAAAGAGAAAAGGTTTCTGGTGATTCTGATTTAATCTTCCCCTCTCCCTTACAGGTGGTTTCTCTCCCGTATTTTGATATTAATTAACGTATGCTGTTTGTTTGTTCGCTTTACCCTACAACACCATCAATATAAGGCTAAAACTAGAGAAGCGAACGCTTTACTCCATTGATTACTCGTTAGGTATGTAACGTGTAATCGTTGGAAAAGACCATAATAAAAAGCTCTCATTAAGACCATACTATTAATTATATTTACACCTGCGAACCGAACGAGTGATGGACTTTTTTTCTCATTATACATTTTAAAAGCCAAGTGTGTTTTTGAAAAGACAAACAACAAATAATATTGCAAATCATACGATAGGGTAACGTGCAGCCCTAAGAAACATACGCGGATTAGACCACCGAGCATGCAAACCTGCAATAGGTGGAAATATACCTCAAAAAAATGCAGATTAGGATTTGGACAGCGGATTTGCCAAGCCAACTCCTCACCTGATAAACGTATCTATTTATATTTGTTTAAGCAGCGTGCAACTTTTGGCTTTAAGGAAACAATTTCTACGGTATGAAAGGGATTACCGAACATATCTTTTTTTTCACGTATGTAACCTTTTGCAATTACTTGATCATCGGGTTGGGGATTGTATTTATTCCACAAGCGAGACTCTGGTAATAGATGGTCATTTACCGTTATGTAGTAATATTTATTTTCTGATAACAGCGCGTAAACCATTCCGGGCAAACAAGGTTTGGTAGTACAGGGATTGGGGATATAACAATATGAACCAATAATTATTTTGAGGTTTCCGTTTCGACTTATCAAAGTCCTCTTTTAGTCTCCTTTCATAATTAGTGAGAAAATATTAGACTGAAAGATAGGATTCCTTTTTGTGTTTTATATCTTTCAGTCAAGTTCGCCTTTAACTCGTATGACATCTTTGCTAATTTATATCCGCGCTCTTATCCTATATAGCGGAAATAGAACCAATCACTCCAAGGGCAGACAACGTTTCCAAGTTTTGCCCTTACTCGCCATCGGCCTCTAATAGCATCCATAAATATTTGTTCGTAGTTGTTGTCGGCAAGCAAACCGGAAACATGCCATACGTGACCCGCTTCAGCCGACCACATACCAGCTGTATATACTCCATATCCGTCGATCTCAATTTGGTAAACAGCGCCATTTATTGGAACAGGGTCCCAGTGGAAATTCGTAAGGCGTGGGAAATGGTCGAAATTATCGCCTTTGGGCGGATTACGCGGGATAGGGACAGCACCACTCCACCAGTTTAGGGTCGGATCGCCTATTAGGGTGAGTCCATAGTACCAACACACTTCAAAATTTCCATGAGTGGTACCGATTGCTTTCCACCAATCGACAAATGCTTCGCCAATTGTTTTGCCTGAACTCATTGGACCGTAGAAGTTTTCAAATGCGAGCATGGAACCTGTCTTAGTGCTTCCTACTGCAGCAAGCCCATTGCACAATGAGCCTCCACTCTTGTCAAAAATATACCATCCTGCCATGTATTCTGGCTGAGTAAATCGCGCATTGCTGCAAGCAAAGAGGGTATAGAAGAAAGCATTAGGTGGGTTGACATCGCGTAAATACGAGTTTGGTACCCATTCAACTCCTTCTGGAACAGAAAAAGAATGGCTCGAAGGGGAGGAATGAGCACAGACCTGAGCCCATGCGCGATACTGGTTAATTTCAGCTTTGTATCGATCTGCATCTGTGGTAGCGGGGTCTGTTATAGTTTCAACATTGGCGGCTGGAAACGCATAATCAAGTGCGCAGTCGCCGAAGCCAGCCCAATCGTCATCCACATAAGCTAAAGCACGATTTGAGCATCCTAAGAGACCTTTGCGAAATGCATGGTTTCTGTTAAAATAATCGTTGAGTAAAACTGAATCGTTTCCATTTGCGGTAGGTGTATAGAGGCGACCTATCCAAATTTCTGGCTCTACATTAGTAGGATGCTCACTAAACATGTCATCATCGTCAGAGTCTCTCCATGTACCGTTAAGGTCCATAAAGTATAAATCACATGGGAATTGAGCGGGTACATTATGAAAGTCGTTTGCGTTCTCAAACCATGCAACGGGCAAATTGCCTACTGCGAGGACACCTACAAATCGGAGCTTTGTTTATGATGAATTTGCGCAGCAATTTTGGTGTGGTATTTCTCATACGATAGACTGTAGCAAAATATCCTTCATAGCCCACATCTTTGACATATTGATCAATTGAAGATTTAATTTCAGGGTACAAGTCATAATTAACTATATCAGCATTTTTCCTTTGGGAAAATGCTGAGCTGAATAATTTTGTAAGTATCGGAGGTCTGCAGAAAAATCAGGTCGTGGAACCTCTTTATGGTAGGAAATTTTGACTATTGCTAGCCCCTGAATATAATCTTTATATTGCTGAGCCTGCAACCCTTCCTTATCCATAAATTTTAGATTGCGAATATTGCTGTAATCAATTTTAAACTGTCGAAGCTGACGAATTTTGCTTACATTTAGACTGGAGAAGTCATCAGGCATGATGACCCCCCAAGCTTATTTTTAATTTGAAAAGAATTTCTTTGATTTTTAAATTATTCATAGAAATCCCTGATTCTTGTTTAAGAAGTCTATATATTTAAGACTTATTGTAATCAATAATCAAAATTTTTAAGCGTGTGCTCGCAATAATTTACATGCACATCACTTTTAAAATCCACCTGTCTATGCCTATATTTCGAGTCCAGTCACGTCCAAAAAACGCTTTGTATTCAATGTTATCACCATGGTGTCCTCTCATATTTTCCGCAACTGTTCTCAATTCATTAACCGAACAACCAATCTTATATCGGTTATCGTACTTCGGTACAGTTTAACGTTTAACGTTTGTTCGTTTTCTTATCACTACAACACCATCAATATAAGGCTTAAACTAGAGAAGCGAACGCTTTACTCCATTGATTACTCGTTATGAAGGTAAGGTGTAATCTATAGAAAAACTCATAAAACAAAAATCTTTCACTAAAAACGAAAAAAGAGAGAAAAGGTTATTGGATACTCCAAAACGAACGGAAATACCTCACCTCGGCCACATTTCCATGAAATTCCTTGATTCCGTAGCACCTGATAGCGGTTTTAGAACCTTAACGTACTGCACCTTATTTTTCGTTTTCGGAAGATTTTACCGCCATCATTGAATGCTACTATAACATATTCAAATCCTACGTTAATTAGCTTACAGCATTCTTCTAGCCAGCTATAGTATAGAAAAAATCGGTGGATAGGCATTTGTTTCTTTTAATAAAAATAAATAACCAAAAAAAAGGTTAAGCGGTAGATTCCAACAGGTATATGGGACCGACATATCTGAAAATGCGGTAGAGCAAGCGCTAAAAATACTGGAATGTTCGGAAAATTCTTTTCGTCATTAAAAGAGCTTAAAAAAACTACTAACTTGCTAGGCTTTTTTCTTTTTACTTTAAAAACTGCAAAAAATCCCATTATTATAACTAACGGCATAAGTATCCATGAAGAAAACTCGAAAACCGCACCAGCAGCACCCCCCTACCTTAACAAACCAAAAATCATTCTTTCCGAACACCAAACGAGTTCGTAGTACCGGCTACTGCATACCCTCCATCAGACGTCTGAACAACACAACTCCAAGAATGAATCCCTGTTCCCCCAAAAGTTCGGTTCCATTGAGAATTACCTGTTGACTGTATCTTAGCCAACCAACCGTCATCGCCTTCTGCACTATGCGAGTTTGTATACCTGCTAGTGCGTATCTCTCCATCAGACGTCTGAACAACACAATCCCATGCATCATCCCCTGTTTCGCCACTCATTATTCTCCATTGAAGAATACCAGTTGAATCTGCCTTAATCAATATAGCATCAACTATTGTTCCCATATTTGCCGCAGGTATAAACGACTTCCCTGCCTAGTGCGTATCCTCCATCAGACGTCTGAACAACACAATTTACTTCATCATAGCGACCATTATTATAACGTTTGGTCCATTGAATATTACCATCATAATCTACCTTAAGCAACCAACTATCAACATATGAACCATGGCCAAACCCAGATGGAGTCACTCCTAACTCTCCTACCTCAGTGCGTATCCTCCATCAGACGTCTGAACAACACACTTAATAGACTCAGATATTGAGTATGGCGGAGGTATAGTTTCTACTTCACCATAGATTTTAGTCCATTCTGTACTGCCTACAGCATCTACCTTAACCAACCAGCCACGTTGCTCATTGCTATATGAGGTGCCTGCTATGTGCGTATCCTCCATCAGACGTCTGAACAACACAACCGCAAGAATCAGACGCTAATCCACCGTACGTCTTATCCCATTGCCTAACACCATCAGAATCTAGCTTAACTAGCCAAAAATCGGTCATTCCAGCACCATACGAAGCTGTAGTACCTCCTAGTGCGTATCCTCCATCAGACGTCTGAACAACACAACTCCCAGTCTCATCTTCGGTTCCCCCGTATGTTTTAGTCCACTGCTTACTACCCGTAGCATCTAGCTCCAACTCAGCCAAAAATCGGTCATTCCAGCACCATACGAAGCTGTAGTACCTGCTAGTGCGTATCCTCCATCAGACGTCTGAACAACACAACTCGCCATATCACCTTCTGGTCCACCATTTGTTCTGTCTATTAGTATGGGGGGTGTGGTTTCTGGTGTGGAATCTGCTTGAGCAAAGCATAAGCAAAAAATCCCCAGAATACTTGTCAGTAGGAAAAATATAAAAATTTTACTAAAAAGGAAGCTTTTTTTTGTAATACTACAGAATGATTTTTTAAATCTAAGAATACCCGTTATAAACGATGTTATCTTAGGTGGACATACAGGAAACAATATAATCAACTGGTTTCTCCTCCTAATAATATTAAACTCTTAAAGAAAAACCAACTACTCTCAGCTAGTAAATATTAGCAGATAACACATATAAACATAATCAAATACACATTTTAGGTACTCCAAAATGACACAAGCTACCTTACTCCACCCTCATTTTGGCTACCAAATCAAATGTAAAAGAACACTTTGTTAATTTATATTATTAATGATTAGAAAAGGGTTTGCTGGGGCTCTGATCTGGAGATGGATGCAAAAATGGAACTCCTTAGCTGCAACGGCTTAGGATTCTAACTTCAAATCCCATTCAGCCCACCGTTTCATCTTTTACTATGTTTTTCTTAAAAAAAAGATGGGGGTTTTACTGATTTTTATCTATCTTTTTCTTACAGCAAAAAATACCGCTATGACCGCAATAATTAGAGCTACTGCTGCAATAGCGATGAAAATTGCTGAATCATTTCCAGTTCCCGACGTTGTGCCCGAGTTGGTGCTTGAAGATGAACCGACCGATAGGTAGGTTGCTGCTTGAGAGCTTCCGTAAGAGTTAGTGCCTTGGAAAGTAGCAACGATTGTATACATACCTGCCTTCGTGGGAGTCCATTCGTATGCGAATATTCCATATCCGTTGCTGTTAACGGTTGCTATGTCAGTGGTTGTTCCTTCTGGGCTAATAGCTTGTAGTTTTACTGGAACTCCGTGCAGATTGCCAGGTAAGGTTTGCTGTTGGTGCTTATATGCCATCCATGTACCCATGTCAGCGTCGGCTATTGCAGGAGTGTTGGATTGCCCTGAGGATTGATCAGTAATTTTTCCTTGTATGACGGTTGCTGAGCCATTAGCGACTGGGTTTTGTGAGGTCGAAACTTCTGTTGCACTTGGTCCTTTTCCGATGCAATACATGCGGTTATCGTACAAATTATAACCTACAAGATATCCGTCAGCGATTGCCTGTATTGATATCCAACCGTTCATCTCCCAGAGCTTATTGCCTGAGTTAGCATCTAACGCAAATAATTTGCCGCCGCGGTATAGTGGGTTAGTCGGTGAGTGTTCGCCGATTCCGCAGTAAACCACTCCTCCAGCCACTATTGGACCGGCACCCATTGGCCAGCTACTGTAAGGAGTCTCTAAGCCAGAGTTGCCGCTATTAAATTTCCATACAAGCCGTCCGTTGGTAACATCGAAAGCGTAGATGTTTCCACCCATGTCTGTTACGTACATTTTGCCTTGAGCGATTACCCCGCCTATGCTGTTAGCTGGATATTGTCCCCAAGGATAGCTTAAGCGGTTCACTTGTCCACAGCTTTTCGCCATTATTGATACGGTATGCAATGTAGGTCATATGCACCGGGTCGAATTGGGTATAAATTCCTTCGCCCATGGCGTGGAATTGTGGATATGGTCCTTCTCTGTCAATAGCCCATAGCTCTGCACCAGTGGTTAGGTCATAAGCAACATGAAGCCTTGACTCTGTTACGCCTCCAGCGAAAGCTATCATCACGTTTTCAGCCATTCTTCTGCCCTGAGAAGCATAGTTAAGTCCGTAACCAGGCGTAGTAACGCTGCGCTTTGGAACAGTCATGTTCCACTGTACACCACTGCTCCAGTTGTATGTCCCCGACCTAGGCCGGTATTGGATTAATCCACTTGCTTGGCCTTGCATGAATCCGTTAGCTGCGAAAGCTTTGCTTGAATTCCACATTGAGAACCAGCCTTGGGCTGCATTAAGAGTGTAAACAAATATTGTCCCGTCAGCACCATACAATACATCTCCGCCTAAAGCGTTAGCAAAGGTCATGAAAAGCTCACCAGTAAACGCGTCATAGACTTTATACTGCCCAGGAACTACGGTGGGTACTGCACCTGAAATTACCAACGGGAATATATCCCATAAGTACGCGATCCCCCCATCTGGTTGGCTGATAAGAAGTTGAATATTTGCCCGTGAGAAATTATGCCTTGAGTGTTTCTGAACAATTCTTCGCCGGTCCTTAGGTCAACGCAGATAAATCCAGTTCCTATGCTTCCGGGTGAGCCGCTAAAGCCCGATTGATATGTCTTGTAATAGAGTCGACCGTTCATGATTATTGGTGGTGCTAGTTTTGTTTCGTATGCCTGACCGCCATAGTAACTGTAGCTACCATAGTCTCCCCCTATTAAGCCCCCAAGCGTCAACTCTTTTGCCCACATAACGTGAGGTGCAAGTGCAGCCTGACTGTATGGGTTGTAACCCACCACTTCTCCGAAAGTTCCGAACTGGCTGCTGTAAGAACGCATCATCCAATTGCCTGCTATCGAGGCCCAATTTCTATGCTGGGCATTTATCGGGCGAGTCCAATAATCTGTTGGGATGGCGGTATCTGGATAGGGTTGGACTTTTTCTTGTTGTACCGTTAGCTCTGTAACTTGGCTTTCAGCTGGCTTGTAAGTGAGACCTCCACCGAATGTGAAAGTTTCCCCCGCGTAACTAAACTGGAACCTGTATGTTCCAATCATTGTTGGAGTGTACGCGAAGTACTGAGAGCCGATTGGCGAAGAAGTTAAAGGTCCACGAGTTTCAACATTTCCATCTGGCGCAGTGATTTTAACGGTCATTCCATGGAATTTGTCTGTTGGGGCGGGAGGTATTGGTTGAAGCATAATTGTTACATCAACTTGCTGATTAACACCAACGGGGTTAGGGTTTACTGACAAAAATGCCCGAGGCTCAACATCTACAGCGCTAACTGAAGGTAGCGTCGTCATTAATGCAGAAAATGCCAAGACAAGAACTAATGGGGCAGTTGTTAAAAATTTAATTTTATGATTTTTCAATTTATTCCTCCAAAAATCCATATTTGCTTAATTGTAAACTAATGATATTTAAAATGTAGCACACGCTCGCAATAGAATTACAAATAAGACAATATCCAAATACGACAATTCATGTAAGACAGCCTCCATCACTTTAGTCTGGATTCAAAACGAGTAGATGAAACAGAATTATGTTCACTTACACTTTTTCCAGTTTCAATATCTCATCTACAGTACATTTTGTCAATAACGTAACAAATATTGAACTAACAAGAGAACTCATACAAAGAAACATGTTAAAGTTATTTCTTTTTCAAAGAATATTTCGGAAGTTAACTAAGATAGCGCGCGAACTATTCGATAATAAAATATTTTTATAAATTTAGTTCTAACTAATTTGAAAATGGGTTTGCTGGGGCTCTGGTCGGGCGAACATAGGAGAGAAAAGAATGAGAAACCCTTACTACTCACGCACTTAAGAATTTGAAACCGCCAAAGCCCACTCAGCCCACATTTAGATACTTACCGTTTTAGTTCACAAAGAAAAGAAAGAAAGGAAATTTTGTTTAATACTTTTTATGTTTATTTGCGTTTTCTTAGCAGTACTGCTGCGACTGCAACGACTGCGATGATGATTATTGCTGCGCCTGCGATAAGTAGTGTTTCTGTTGGCATACCTGTTTCTGGCTCAACAACTGGGGACGGTGTTGGGGTTGTGGTTGGGTTTGTTGTGCTTGTGGGTTGTGGCGTCTGGGTATGAGCAGGAGTAGGTTGAACTGGGACTATAGCAGCAGCGGCAGGATCAACAGACATCATGGTGCTTGCACTTGAACGCCAGTAGGATTCTGAGCCATCAAAGACAGCTGTTATTGTGTATAGTCCGGTCTGTGCTGGTTTCCATTGGTGTCCGAATAGACCTTCTGCATTGCTTGTTACGGTTGTTATGTGTTCTGTGTTACCGTCTGGTCCGGTAATTAGTATTTTCACTGGTACACCAGTTGTATTAGTCGGCTTAATTTGCTGCTTGTATACATATTCCATCCAGCCGCTCATGCTTTGATCAGATACTGCGGGAAGACCCTTCGGAAACAGTTCAGCCACGCCATCTTGCTGTGCACCTGCAGAGAGATCCATTACCGTTCCCCTTATCGTGATGCTTGATCCAAGCGGCACACCCACGTCAGGTGCGGTTACTGTGGTTTCGGTTGTTCCCTTGCCAAAGGTGTATAGCTTGCAATCGTAGGAGTCCCATTCCTGTAGGCAGCCGTCTGCAATAATACTGCCAGCTCTAGCGCTATAACTCAATATATCCCAGACAAGCTCTCCAGTATCGCAGTCTAGGACAACTCTTCTGGCTGGGTGCAGTGGCGGACTATACATGACGCCCTCCTGAAGGAACAGCTTTCCATCAGCAATACTATGCGTTCTGTAACCGAAAAGTTCGTATACACCGTAGGGAGAGTCGATTCCAGCGCTTCCACGAGTCCAAGTCCACAATGATTCTCCAGTCTTAAGATTAAGCGCTTCCACATTGCCGCCCATGTCCCAAGTGAAAATTTTGCCGTAAGCGATGTCCGCAAATATATATAACGCAGATAAAGCGTTATGTTTTATTTCAACTGGACCCCAAGCCTTTTGCCCATTCGTTAGACTATAGCAACTGAGTGTATTCAAATCTTTATTGCGTAAAACATAGTAACCGTCTCGCGCCGCAGCCATAGATATGTCTTCAAAGAGAGGCAGTGTTTGGTTTATCGGACCCCACAGTAAAGCACCTGTCTTTGCATTGTAGCCCGCTGAAACATACCAGCCAAAATTGGATCCTTGGAAGTATATTGAGGGTTTATCCCAGAGCAAAATCACCTCTTTTGTTACTGCACCAATGCTGAGGGTGATGTTATTACCGTTGAGTTGTTTAGGAAGTGGCACTGACCAGCTTACGCCGTCTGACCAACTATAGTTCATTGCATTAATTTTTGTCCTTTCCTGCAAACGTGTTACAGATGTGAACTGTTTTGTTGAGTTCCACAGTTTGAGATTGCCACCTTCGACATAATAGCCTAGTAGTGTGCCAATTTGGATGTTGTTAGGATCGTCATCAACAAGATATGCTTGGCTTCGGGCGCCTGTAATGTTTGCCTGGAATGCTCCGGTATAAGCATCATATATGCGAATAACTCCCGCTAGAGGCGTGGTATACAGGTATGCGATAGATCCGAACTCCTGTGCATTATCGAAAAGGAATACCTGGCCGTTCTTGAGGATTTCATTACCTGTTATTCCCGCAGATCTTGACCATACTAGCTCTCCTGTGCGCAGGTCTACTGCTTCCCAGCTTACTGGGGTGCCTGTCCAACCTGCATATAGCGTATAGTAGGCTATTCCGTTCATGATTATTGTGCCATCGAACATGTTAATCACTACCGAGGTTGATGAGAACGCACTTCGTTGATCTGATGTAATAGGTCCTCCTGGCTGACCTCCGTTTCTAGTTGACTTTGACCACAGTATGTGAGCAGTGTTTGGCGCTGTACCATATGGCTGGAAATTTCCAGTTATATCGTATTTACCAGTAGAACAAAATCCAGTTGCGTCAAGTCCAAGCCAGTTAGAGCCTATTTGTGCGCCCCAATCCCAGTTAAGTGCGTTTATTGGTCGAGTCCAGTAGTCTGTTGGAAGCGGCGGAGTCTGATATTGTGCACTAATTGCGTTTTGTTGTACGGTAAGCGACTCTATTGGGCTTTGAGCGGGTAACATTCTGCTACCTTTCAGTTCCAGATGATAATCCGCCGTTGTGGGATCACGATTGTAAGGATTCATCAGGTCCAGTATTTCTCCAGGGTATTTTGCCTGTATTTTGTATTCGCCGACTTGAGTTGGCACGAAAGTAGTCCATACAGCCCCCATCATTCCACCATCAAAAGGTCCCTTAACAGACTTTGTACCATCAGGTGCCGTAATTTCAATAGTTACATTTTCGAACATGTCACCGAGTAATCCGTGACTGGTTGGTAGGGGTTTAGTGAAAATGGCTCGAATCCATGCTTGTTGGTTGACGCCTACGGGATCAGGAATAACCATTAAGCCCAGATAAGTTGGAATATCAGTTGGCAACTTCAAATAATTCCCTGTACCGCTTTGCCCATACACACTAGGAAAAGCAACAATCATCGTGCTAGCTAATGCCAACAACAGAATAGCAGTCAGAGTAGATATTATCGGTTTTTTAGTCATCTTTATTCATCCTCAATTTTTTTAAAATTTATTCTAAGCATAATTTTTCTCATCAAAAATCTCCCAAATAAGCTATTATTGCAAGTTGTTTTTAATATTTGGGGTATCCCACACACAACCACAAACACAACAACAACCATGCTTAACCGAAAAAATGAAAAAAAGAAGATATTATGGGGTACTCCAAAATGACACAAAATACCTCATCTGAGCCATTTAAAAGAAAAAGTAAGTCCCTTGAAAACTAAGATATTATCTTGTAAATCTAATATCTTGCTGGTCTTCGTTTTGCGTAACACTCACGACAATACACTGGCCGACTACCGTCTGGTTTAAACGGAACAGTACATTCCTTTCCGCATTCGGCACAAGTCGCAGAGTGCGATTCTTGATTAAACATCTATTTTTCAACTCCTTCTACTAACAAATAATGCAACTAATCCTATGCACACACTCCATTAATCAACGGATGGTTTAAGCATATCTACCTCTCCTCCAGCTTTCCCATGTAAAAGAAACAAATTTAGCAACACAAACTACTTTTGATATACACTCAATAAATGTGGCGCATGTTTCTTTTTGCTTCTTGCTATTGTATAGTGATTCTTTTCCTTATCGATATATGACGTATGTTTGTGGGGATTGTGATTACAAAAACAGGTTAGCCAGAACTTAATGCCTCAGATATAAAAAATGCTTCCGACCATAAAAAGAAAAGGGTAAGATGAAACAGTATGTTAGAACCACAAAATTTTGTGTAAATGCTCTACAGTTGAAACTAAATAAGAATCTGTTTATGAAATTAGTATTTTTTTAGCACTTAACGTTCAAAAGTGTTTTTGCGTTTAACATCAATATTCTTGATATGTTTGGGTTATGTGCAAGGATTTAAGTTACTGTTTTTAGAAATAAAATCAACATAATATGTCTAAAAAAGACATATTATAGATTTGTAGTACAAGAAAATACAAAATGGGAAAAAGAAAATGACCGATAAAAAAGTTGAACCATTCTAATTCTTTAAACAAAAACAATAACAATCCACAATTTAAGAAAATAATAAATGATACAGGGTGCTCGGAAAAGCAGCTCACGCCATCCGGATTTGGTATGAAAAATCCAAACATGAGGGCGTTAAAAAGCCCTAAAGAAGCTAAAAATCCACTCTATATCACAGATAGACAAACAAAACTACTTTTCAATTATAGAAAATTTAAGAAAAAATTTTATCTACCCTGTATTTCTGTTCTCAAGGGTGTTCTTTTTGAGGAACAAGCTGAACCCTTGGGAGAGGTATTGGGTTTATTTATAAAAATTCTATGGTGTGGAAATAGTCAAGTAGTCGTTTTTTATTTTGCATGATAACTCTTTTTTTCTTATAAATTGTGCAATTGCGTGACGGTCATAATCGCCTCTTATCTGCAGTTGATATTTGTCTGTTTCTTTTTGTTCGATAAGAACTAACTTGGGATTAACAAGTTTGTTAGCGCCTAATTCATTTAATAAAACTGTTGCTTCTTCCTTTTTCACGTATTTTTCCCCAAAGAGGTTATGAGCCGTATAAGATTAAGATTATGCAATAGAATCAACAAAACTAATGAACTATTTGGGCAAAGACAAGTAGAAAATTATTAGATAGATGCAAGAAAGCTCACAGTCTTGGTTGACTTGATTAAAATTCTATTTTTTTCTCTATTCCTAAAAATTAATCCGCCCCAAACTAAAACAGAACCCACAACCAAACCAAAAAAACAACAAAAGAAAAAAAACAAAATTAGGATTCGCTGATCCAAACCCACTTTTCACACAAAAACAATCAAAACAAATCAGCAAACAAAGTCAAGCAGTATGCTCCGACATTACGTTTTGCTCAGCAGCTTCTTCTAGATTAGGAATGGTTTGGGGTTTATGGATATTTATCCGCTCGGGCTCGAAGAGTCTTCTTTTTCTGGGTTCAGGTAGGATATAATCGGCGATTTTTCCTTTTTCGTCTTTTTCTATCATCAACACTATTTTGGGCATTTCTTTATCTCCCGGTTTATAGTTCTGACGCAGGCAAATAACGTATATTAATAATCAATACACTGAGTAGATAAACCTTAACAAACACAACCCAACAAACACAAACTGAACAACACAAACACACACAAATACACACAAACACGAACCAAAAAAACCCCAAAACAACACCCAAATACTATAAAAGCCCACCATATTGACAAAAACAGAATATAGCCAACAAAGAAAGCTTATTTTTAAGACATTTTACACACCAAAAGCATCAACCAAGGTTCCCACTCATGTCCACCAACAACAAAGAAAATTCAAAAGAAGAGATACTATTATTCGTAGTAGATGCACTAAAAGCACATGAACGAGAAATGGACCGCCTCATACAAAAACTTGAAACAGTAAAAAACATCCTCTTAGCCAACCTCGAAAAACAAAAAACACCATAACCTCAAACAGCAAATCCACCAAACCCACCAGACTTAAATCCAAAACACCTTCCTGGAAGGATTTGTATATTTGTCGAATAAGTTAATTATTTTTGGAGTTTTTATATAATCTTATATGGGACTCTGCTCTTGGCTCTTAATATCTTAGGATAGACTCAACATGAAAACCCGATTCTTATCCTGCATCTTTTTCATAATAATTGTTCTAATTGGATTATGTATACCATTTGTGTCAGCTCAAACCCTAACCAAATCGGATTTTGAGCAGCAAACATTCGCAAAAACCGTAGACTACTATGATTACGTAAGAGAATACGCCACCGCCAACAACCTAACTCTACCCATCAACTTTGATCAAACACACGCCAACATGTACATGACCTACATAAACAACAGCGGCGTTCAACTACTATATGCAGGCTTAGAAGGCATCTCCAACAACTCCGATACCCTACGCATACCCATGCAATCAATCCTAATGCACTACAAAACCAACACCTTCAGAGACGTACTATCCGCCTCAACCTTCCTAATGCTCCTAGCCTTCAACGAAACAACCAACTCAATATACCCCAACTCACCAGACCAAAAAGACACACTATACGCCTCATTTAGCCTAGGCTTTGACCTAACCACATTTAACAACACACTACCAAACCTAAACAGCAAAACCACAGCTATTCCCCTAGTCACCAGCACCAACAACTTAGAATACACCTGGGGAATCCAATACACAAACCTCACAGCCTTATGGTGGCACACCTGGCTCAACTCCAACGACACCAACTTTAACAGTTCAGTCTTCCCCGTAGCGATAAGCACCTACGACGAACTAACCTTCAACTACAAACTCACCATTGACCCAATAGCCGGAACAGCAACCCTACAAGAAAACCACATAATAGGACGCATGCGAGACCTCATCGTCGGAGTAATCCCACTGCTCTGGACCCACTACAACAGCACCGGCGAATATGGCATGCTGGGCAGAAAAATCAGCGACCAAACCATATACAACTACATCGAAAACCAAGGCATCAAAATGAGCATACTCAACCTCCAAACATCCATTCTAGCAGACCACACAACCTACAGCCAAATCACCACTAACCAAAACGCCCAAACCGAAACAACAACTAACATCGCATCAATAAGCACCTTCACCGAAGACGGCCAAAAAATATCCACCACCAACTTCAGCAACAAACAAACCTACAACCTATACAACTATACAACAGATTCCACAGAAACCAGCTTCAAGAGCTACGACTCATTAACCCGAACCATAAGCGCAGCCGGCTTCGCAGACGAAAGCAGCCTATACGCTTACCATGTAGGCCTCATGAAGACGCTACCACTAACCGTTGCACACATTTACCCAGAACTATACACCAAAGCTATAACCACAATAGGAAACATAACCAAAGCAGACTACTTCTACAGCATCTCCTACCCAACTTACAGCGGATACAAAATAGAACACGACCCAACCTTTACCGCATACATAACACCCCCAGGAACCCAGCAGGCAACTTCCCCAACTGAAACCACCGCACCATCAACAAGCACCTCACCTCAACCAACAAACACTCAAACATCAAACAACCCAAACAACAATATCACCATAATAGCCGCAATAACAATTACTACAATCATAGCAGTGATCGCAGTTGTCGTCTTAATGAAGCGACGCAAAAAGACCCCAAGATAGCCCCCTTCCTTTTCAAAAAAAATTAAGTACTTGAGGAATTGCATAAAGTTCATAAACTAAAACACCCCAATACAAAGTAGGGAGTATTATGACACCAGTAAAAATTTTCTGGGACCCCGAAGGATTAGCTGTAGACTCCTTAGGAACTAAAAAATTCTTAGAAACAAGCGACGGGGACACCCCTTACGTAAAAATGTCCATACGCATGCTAACCATCGATACAGCAGAAGTCCACTATCCAGAAAACAAAAAACCTTCCAAACAAGACACACCCTTCTTTGAATTAGCTCAATGGATAAAAGACAAAAAAGCCCCCATAAGCACTGGACTGGGCGAGTATTTGTACCCAAAATTGGCAACCGGAAAAGCCGGCACATTACAAGAAGAACAGGGCAATAAAGCCACAACATACTTTGAAAAGTTACTTGAAGAAAAACTCAAACTACCCAACGGAACCAAACGCACCATATTTCTCCATGCCGCCAACGAACACTTCGATCAGTACGGACGACTCCTAGCCTACATGGCACCTAATTATACCGCAAAAGAAAGACTCGCAATGACTCGCAAAGATAGGGCAACCTTCAACCTACTCATGATTGATGCCGGATGGGCAGCATCATTCCCCATTTACCCAAGCATACCCAACATCGCCGATTTGATTCTGCTTCAACAAGCAGCCCAAGAAGCAGTAGAAAATAAAAAAGGCATATGGGCTGACCCAGCAACACTCACCGGATACGAATTCCGAATGTGCGTAAAACTCCACGAAATAACCAAAAAAATAGTCGACGGAAAAGAACTCTCTAGCACCGAAAGAAACAGCTGGATAGAACGTTACTGCGTCGACATGACAACTAAAGAGATTTTTTTCCCTCAAGACTATTACAAAGTAAAACCCTACAACCGAATTTTCATCTGGCCTAAAGACGTAGCTGAAGCAGTTGGCAAAATGAACCTAATCCCCGAGGGCGTAACCTAAGAATAAACAACAAAAAGCCTTCAGTAGGTTCAGCTTCAAATCAGTCCTTCTATTTATCGAGATTTGATTTTGAAGTGAAAACTACCGATTTGATTCTTTCTTTTTTGAACAGTTACTCTATTACCTGATGCTGCGACGTGAGTATAGTTTTTAACTCTTTAACTTCCATAGATTTGTTATTCACACACATTTTAAAAAAGTATGTGATTTAAAATTTTTTAACACAATGAATCTCCCCAGTTTTGGCATTCGCCATCATTAAACAGTCTAAGAGAAGAAGAAAAAATTTGGTTTTTGTAGAAAACGCGTGTTTTTTCTTCTTTTGGAGTGAATCTAATTATTTGATATTTTTAGATAACGCAATAATAACCAATAAAACAGCCATTATCACCACTATAACCATTGTCGATGGGAATTCTAAAATTACTTTTTCCTTCAAAACATAGAGATTCCAGCGGTATGGATTAAACTCGTTATCATAATTCTTTAACTTAACATGCCCCGCCTGAAAAAGTGCCTCATTAACATTCATCAAATGCGTAGCATTAAACTCAACATAAGTAACACCGACTAATCTATCACCTGACCCCTGATTTTCGTAAATGTAAAAATCATCCACATCAAGATAGACCGTTTTTTCGTATACAAGCGACTTTAGATATTCTCTTGCTTCCGCATATCCCACCTCATCAATTTCAACAGCATTAACATCAGCTAATCTGACTCGATACTCAGTCCCATTAGCTAAAGTCACATCGTAAGTATCTCCATCAATTACAAAATCCACCACACCATTAAAATCAATTTTAATATCAGAAGCCTGCACATTGCCAATACTTGAAAGCGTCACAAGCAGAATAATCAACGTTGAAATCGCGAATGCCTTGACTGTCAACATTTAGACATCGTCAATAAATCGGCAATTCAAATTATTATTAGTTTTGAAAGAATCCTCTCCATTTTTTGCTTTTTGCTAGTTATATTCTTATATCTTCAGGCAGGTCAGTATCGGGTTGGTGCAAACATTTGGCTGGATTGCTCGATCCCCTGACAGTAAGAGGATACACTTTACGAAACCGAATTGTTCTACCACCGTTACAGACAGGTCGAGCTACGCTTGAAGGGGCAGTAACAAGTCGACTAATTAACTTCTATCTAAGACGCTCCGCAGCGCTAGGTTTGCCTATTGTAGAGCACGCATACATCTCTTTAGCGGGAAAACTCAGCTTCAAACAGCTTGGAATTCATAATGATGGGTTAATTCCAGGACTGACCACGCTTGCTAAAGCTATCAAAGGCGTTGGGGCTCCAGCTATTTTACAAATCACCCATGCAGGAGGCGTCGCAAACAAAAAAATCATCGGAGAAATCCCCGCCGGACCTTCAGCAACAAACAAATCCCGACAGCTTCAGAAAATCGAGCTATTATCGATCGTAGAGGAATTCGGTGTAGCAGCAGAACGTGCAGTGAAAGCAGGTTTTGACGGGTTAGAATTTCATGGTGCACATGGATTCTTGCTTAATCAGTTCTTTTCTCCGTTGATGAATAGGCGTAATGATGAGTTCGGAGGTTCATTGGAGAATAGAATGCGTTTCCCCTTACTTGCAGTTGATAGAGTTCGTAAAGCGTTAAAAGATGGACTTTTGCTTTATCGATTAGGCGCAGACGATTTAGCGCCCAATGGAATCCAAATAGAGGAAGCAGCCACTTTCGCAATGGCACTAGAACAACATGGTGTAGATATTATAGATGTTTCGGGCGGCATGTGTGGAAGCGAACCTAAACAATTGCGCCTTATAAAAGGCTACTTTGTACCTCAAGCAGCATATATCAAAAAAGTAGTTAAGGTCCCTATCATTGGCGTAGGTGGCATTACTGAACCAGAATTAGCAGACCAACTTATAAAAGATAATCAAGTTGACCTAGTAGCAATAGGCAGAGCATTATGGAAAGACCACCAATGGGCACAAAAAGCCGTTGAAAAACTAAGAACCAAATAATCTTATATTTTTATAGCAAATTTGAAACCCCAACTTTTAGTGAAGCACATCTTTACATGCTGATGGGAGTTTTGCAATATCCTAAATAAATCCGTATAGTCCAGTAGCAGAATCTTGAAAAATCGGCAGATGAGGAGGATAGAAAGTAAATATAATAAAACAAAGTGCTAAGACAGCGATAGCTAAAACTGCGATTACATCTGCCGCTTTGTTTAATTGTCTATAATTGAGGCTTTTATAACTTACAAGTTGCCCGATAATTACCGCTACCACAAATGTCCCAAAGTCGATGGGAAAAATACTTTCGTTAGTAAAAGCGGTATAAGAATAAAAAATGGTAGGTATGAAAAGTACCATTACAAATATTCCCATCGCTTTGGCAGTAAAAAAATTATTGGTCGGATTTCTTAACGGAAATATTTCAATAAGCAGCCAAATTAGGGAAGGCCAAAACGCCAATTTGAGGTGCTCCCAAACTGACTCATTAACCGCTGAAAACCAAGCAACAATGGGCTGATTACCAGACAAAGCAAAAGTGAAATGAAGAGCCGCCCCAAAAAGAATTATAAATATAATCCCTGCAATTTCAAAAAACAGAATTTTTCTATTTATATTCAAACATCCATCCCCCTTACTTATTGCCCACTTTTACGCTCTCTCAACTTGGCAAATACAATCACAGCAACTAAAAATATCGCTATGATTAATGCGCTCATCTGAGTTAATGTAACAATTGCAGGATTTTCGACTTGTTTCACTCCAATGCCAACTAAAGCCCAGATAACTACTAAAGCATATGCAATATCTTTTCTTGTAGTTATGACAACTAATGTGATTAACAGTGCAACAATCACAATCAAAGTATGCCCATGTCTGTGCAGGTATACCTGCACCGTCCCAGTTAACCGAGACTAAGGTAACCGCTATATTAGCAATAGTGGCTATTGTAATCCACCCCAAATAAACACTAAAAGGCAAATGAACAGCTAATCTTTCACCCATCGAAACGTTGGACTTGCCAATTTCTAAACGTAAATAAATAATGATTAAACATGCTAAAAGGAGAAACATAAGACCTATAGACGCAGCTAAATATTCAAATTGCCAAAGAAACAGCCAAATAATATTTGCTAAGCTGCTTAAAACAAATAGAACACTGATTCTTTTTTGGAAACCGCTTCCCTGCTTACTAGGTAAAGCCTGATAGACTACAAAAATACCCAACAAGACGTAAATAATTCCCCAGATAGAAAATACATAACCGGCAGGAGTAATAAGAGTTGGATTAGCATCAGAAATTTGTGCAGTGAGCTTTCCACCTATAAATGTGCTACTACCTGCTAAACCATTAATAACCACCATTAAAATGAATGCAATGATATTACTGTATTTGAGAAAACGCGGATTTTGAATTGACATTAGAATCCTTAAAACTGTTTTCTTGTTTTAAGTATATAAAAACTTCTAAAACCTCGCTTTAAACTACACCTTGCTTTTGTCAAATTTTCCCTACCAAATCCTGATCCAAAAAAATAGTTATTTCATCTCTAGTTCATTATCAAATTATGACTCAACAAACTATTATGAAGTTTTAAGACAAATCGGTGATGTAGAAATCAGACAATACCCTAAGTTGATAACAGCAAGAGTTAACGAGCTTGCCGATGAGGGTTTACTTTACTATTCAGTTTCATCAGCGGTAACAATATAGAGAAAACTAATATCTCAATTACAAATCCAGTTGTTTCGGAACAAATAGCCATGACACACCTGTACTCTCAGAAACTGGTTCTTTAGCTTTCATTATGCCCGAAGAATACATACTTAAAACAACCCCCAAGCCAAATTATGACCGAGTAAAGATTATGCAAATCCTAGAAAGAGACGTGGCACTTTACGATTCTCCATTCGATGGTCAAACTCACTATTAACAAAAAAGCCAAAGAATTACTTGAAGAACTGAAGAAAGCAAACTTAAACAGTTATCGATGAAGCATTCTCCAGCCGAATTAAAATCCCCTATACACACTGGTTTATGTGCCGAAATGAAGTAGCAGTCGCATTAGAAATTAAAAAATAATTTATTGAAACCAACAAATCCCCTTCTTAACCTGCTTGTACGATATTTTTTTATTCTTCGTTAAATAATACTATTTTGGTGTTGATTTTGGAATTTTTTGAAGTAATAAAAAATAGGCGAAGCATAAGAAAATATCAAGATAAAATTGTTGAACAAGAAAAGATCCTGAGAATTTTAGATGCGGGACGACTTGCATCGTCAGCTATGAATCGACAACCCTACGAGTTTTATGTTGCCACTAAAAAAGATATTATTGCCAAATTGAGTTCTGCCTGTAATCAGGAGTGGAGTGCGCCCATTATGATTGCGATAATCTGTTCACCAGAGCGTGCTTGGGTTCGAGAGGACGGGGAAGAATTCTGGAAAGCAGACGCGGCTATTGCATTAAATCAAATTCTTTTAGCTGCCCACGAGGAGAATCTAGGGGGATGCTGGATTTCCGCATTTCATGAAGATGAAGTAAAACAAATTCTAAAATTGAATTCTAAATATCGAGTTGCGTACTTAGCTACTCTAGGATATCCCGATGAATACAAAGGTCCAATAACCAACAGAAAAACACTAGAATCTCTTAGTACGTTTTGTATGATTGCTGCTTTTCCATTTACCTATACATTAGAAAAACAAAAATCCTCTTTTTACTTCACCGTAGGTTTAAAAAATTGTTTTGCTATTAAAGAGGTGATTATGATTTATTTTGCCTTTAAAACGAATAAGGCAAAAATAAGGGTATTTATTTTATGCGCTGATTTGAATCTGGTCTTGCTCTATTCTTAAGCCATATTTTGGTAATGGTTGAGTTGCTGGTCCATGCAGTACATCCCCTGTTTTGGCGTTAAAAATTGAACCATGACAGCCGCATTTGATGGTCTCGCCGCTTAGAACACCATTAGAGAGTTTGCATCCACGATGGGTACATTTGTTACCTAAAGCAAAATATTCATCGCCAATACTGATGATTAGAATCTGATTCCCATTGACTTCAACAAGCTTAGTTTTACCTTGAGGAACATCCCTTTTTAAAACCACATTAATAAAAACCATTTTTTCTTCACCTATAGGAATAAACTCAATTAAATGTCTATTTAGATAAATTTGTCGCCTACCAGCGTGTATTCTCCATATTTTCCTAATGCCTCAAATTATATTTGCAGATATTAGGAGAAAATTTTTGGAAAACGTTATCTATGTTTGTTTACTTATTGTCTATTACGGGGTTTTTGTTTTGTTAACTATCGGTATAGTTGGAAAAACGAACGCCGGAAAAACAACTTTGTTTAATGCGGCAACTCTACTAAATGCAAAGATATCGAATTTACCTTTCACAACTAAGAAACCTAATGTGGGCAATGCATTTGTTTGTGACTTTTGCGTTTGCAAAGAGCTAGGCGTTAAGGATAATCCATTGAACTCCTCATGTATTGATGGATGGCGATATGTTCCTGTTAGAATTATTGATGTTCCGGGCTTAATTAAAGATGCCTGGCAAGGTCGAGGGTTGGGAAACCAATTTTTAAATACTATTGCTGCTGCCGATGCATTAATTCATGTAGTAGATGCATCAGGCTCAATTGACGCGGAAGGCCAAATTACCAAGCCGGGTATGGGTAACCCTGTTCAGGACGCAATTGATATCGAATTTGAGCTGCATCGTTGGTTAGCCGAAATTATCTTGAATAACAAATCATTAATACTTCGCGAAATCACCGCGGGTAATCCAGTGGCAGAGGCAATGACAAAACCTTTGGCTGGAGTTAAGGCTAACGTAGCAGCAGTAGCTAAGGCATTGGAGATTTCTGGTCTTAAGATGAAGGATCTAAATAATTGGGAATTAGACGAAGCAATGCGATTCGCAAAATCTCTATTACCACTGATCAAGCCTACTTTAATTGTAGCTAACAAAATGGACATCCTGAACTCGGAACGATACCTAAGTTTACTTAGAGAACACTTCGGTAGGGGATTTGTGGCGGCATGCAGTGCAGAAGCAGAATTAGTCCTTCGACGAGCTGAAAAGAAAGGACTACTACATTATACACCAGGAGAAGAAAAATTTAAAATCAGCGCAACCGCAGAACTTTCCCCTCAACAGAAAGGCGCATTAGAATACGTTGAAACCCGAGTAATGGATCGATGGATGCGAACAGGTATACAGCAAGCACTCAACACCTTAGTTCTAAAACTGCTACGAATGAATATGGTCTTCCCAGTCGCAGACGAATCCAAATTCAGCGACAACCACGGAAATGTCCTGCCGGATGTATATCTGATGCCAATAAACTCAACACCAATGGACCTAGCACGCAGCGTACACACTACACTTCTGAAAAATTATCTACTCGCAATAGATGCTCAAACAGGTATACGCCTGCCCTCAGATTATATTCTACGTCACAAAGATGTAATAAAAATTGTAACCCATCCTGGAGCAAAGACAAAGTCGAAAACAAAACCTAAGATTTAGGCCTCTTCGCGGATGTCTATTTTCCTTTTTTTCGTTTGCCTTTTTTGATTAGGTCTTTTTTCTGGGCTGATCCTCCAATTGACTGTTTATTCATTGAACATTCTTCTGTTGATTATTCTTCTCCTTTTATCTGTATTTTAAGGCAACTTAAGAAAACGTATTCTATATGGATTTAAATAGTAGTTGCATTGATAATTCGATAAGTGTAAGGTTGAAGGTTTTAGCTATGGAGAAAGGCCTAGAGAAACCTCGCTCAACGCAGGTCATTATTGCCGCGTTAAACGAGGAGAAAGGTATAGGGTTAACCATAGCTGAGCTTAAAGAGCACCTAATTGAACCAGAAATTCTTGTTATCGACGGAAAAAGTTTTGATCGAACTGTAGAAATTGCCAAAAATAACGGCGCAACCATACTCTGCCAAGATGGAAACGGTAAAGGCGATGCAATCGCTAAGGGCATTAGTTGGTTAAACTCAAACAGTGATTATGTTGTAATCACAGATGCAGATTATACATATCCTGCTGAGTACATTCCTGAAATGATTAACGTAATGACTGAAAACTCAAACATAGGCATGGTCTGCGGAAACCGATTCAGCGGAGAAATAGACGCAGCAGTTCTAAGCAGCGTATTCTCTTTTGGAAATAAGCTCATAGCTCTAACACATAACCTGTTTAACGGTGTCAAACTGCAGGATCCTCTAACAGGATTAAGAGTAGTCAGAGGCGACCTAATGCGCAACTGGCAAGCAAAATCCAAAGGCTTTGACATTGAAGTCGAACTAAACCACTACATTGAACGCTGCGGATTCAACATAGTAGAAATCCCCATTCACTACCGAAAACGCTTGGGTCAAAAAAAACTCAAAGTCTCCGACGGCGCAAGCATCTTAAAACGCATAATGATTGAATCAACCTATTAAACCCCCAACTTTTAAATCATATATATTCAAAAGAAAAAAGCTTCAACTTCAAGAATAAAATATCTTTTAAGGTTAATTAATAAAAAAGAAAAAGTCAAATCAAATAACTAATAGAATTGGAACTAAGAGGTAGTTCCAACAATATTGATTTGAACGCTAAAGCTGGTTATTTCAGATATACTGGAAGATACAGTCAGAGTCATTATTGCAGCAGTTGATTGACCAGGAGCAAGAATTGCACCTTCTTTGTTCCAACTTAGAGTTATCGGTCCATTAGCTGAAGTAGGACTCCAATTTGAAGCAGTCATGCTTAAGCTTACTGATGCGCCAGTGCCAGTGTTTTTGATATAGACAGTTCTAGTTACTGTTGAGCCTGGTGTTGCTGATCCCCAATCTATTGTTGTTTGAGTAACAGTGCATCCACTATCAGAATACAAGCTTAGATTTGGTGAGACTGATACGGTTCCTGTTGAAGATAGACTTTTACTTACTGTAACTGCAGCAAACGTAGTTAATGTTAGTGCTAATCCAGTTATCACTAAGATTACTATTGTTGTTGTTAACGGTATTTTTATTTTCTTCATTTGTGATCCCCCACTAAAAATAAGGTGTGTATTAAGTCTTAATAAACGTTATTGCTTATATGAACTACACAAATACAAATAAACAAAAACCTAAAAACCCAATAAACAACAAATCAAACACACCTTGACAAACTCATTAACAAAAAAACCAAAAAACCGAACATAATAAATCAAAAATATTCTTTTAAACAAAAAAAGTTGCAGAATACAAATAACTACTCTTTCAAGAAAAAACCAAAAAATATCATAGCATGAAGACAAAAACTAGTCAAAATTGACCAAAAAACACAGAAAATTAACCTCCCCGCAAAAACCACAAATCCCAATGCATCATAATCTAGCATACTACACTATATGAGATTCACCTTTTTGCGGAATACAAACCTCAGTCAGGTGAGAAATCTTCATAGACAGAGCTTGAGCTTGATCCAAATCTCCATGAATAAGAAAGGTACGTTTAGGCTTCAACCTAGTCACCAACTCAACAAGTTCTAGCTGATCAGCGTGCCCTGAAAGCTCAATTGTTTTGACCTGCGCTTGAATTGGGATTTTCTCACCCTCTTCTCTAAAGTATCTTTTCTCTTTTGCTATCCTCAGTGGACTATCTAGCGGAAGATACCCAGAAGTTAAGATAATCACATTCTCTTCACCTTCAGCCCATTGCTGCAATAGACTAAGACTAGCCCCGGCATGTCCAAAGCCAGGAGTACAAATAGCGATAGCTGGCTCATCAATTTCAGTTGTCTTTTCGACATTACGTATATGCTTATACTCAAATGGTCGTTCTTGTTGTTGAATTTTTTCAGAAAAAAGGTGCCTGTTTGCGTTAAAATGTTCTGTTATTCTATTCGCTAAATTTGAGATTGCATAAACATTGTATCGCGGTAAAATGCCATCCGCCATAGCTTGATCTATGCGTTTTGCCATTTCTTGACTTCTATGAAAAGCAAAAGTGGGAATCAGTATGTTCCCTCGTTTCTTGATTGTATTACCTAATTGATTAAGGAACTGATCAATCACCTGCTCTCGAGGCGGTCGAATCTTACCTCCATATGTTGATTCAGCAATCAAAACATCCGGATTCTGAGGAAGAAAATCTACATTGCAACCATCTAAAATCTCAGAATCATGAAGGCAAAAATCTCCAGTATATAAAAGAGTTTTTCCTTCAGAACGGATTTCTGTCATCTTTGCGCCCACAACATGACCAGCTGGATGTAATGATATTTCCATCCCAGGCAAAGTCATCGATTCGCCAACATGCCATGAGGCCTTAATTTTATCTACCGTCTGATCAGAATAAGTTTCAGGATTTCCTTTAGAGTCTTGAATCTTTATCATATCTTTTAGAAGTTCAGCAGTAATATCTCTAGTAATTTTTGGCCCTAATATAAACTGGGTTCGTCTAGTTTTGGATAAACGTAAAAGACTCCCAGAATGGTCCAAATGCGCATGACTAATAAGTACTGCATCAAAATTCTTAGGGTACTCATCGGTAACTTCATCAAGTTTTATACCATAATCTAGCGCAACCTTACAATTAGCCGTTTCAACCGAAATGCAAGATCCACCAACTTCTCTTGCAGCACCAAGAACTCGGACCTTCAATTGCAACACCTCTAGAGAAGTATGAATTATAATTACTTAAAAAAGAAAGCTGTATCCAACAAGGAATTTTACATATTAAAATGATCAACCTTTAATTAATAAAACATAAAACATTGTTGGATTATTCGTTTCTTTCGCAAGTTAGGAGAAGAAGAAAAAATTTGATTTTTCTGGAAAACACTCATTTTTTCTTCTTTTAAAGAGAAATCTTCCAGACATAGCAATTTGTCTTTATTAAATTTGAGCAGTAAACGAAATTAATAAATTCGGAGCACCTCTAAAAATAATTGGTTGATTTTATGTGTATTGTAAAATCACTAGTCATTTGTCCTTAATGTAAAAATAAAATCCAAACTACTCGAGCAGATAGTGAACATCCATTTTGGTTTACAGACAAACCAGCCAAAGATTAAGAGATAATAGACTATATAGAACAAATTATTGAATGCAAAAATCGAAAATGCGCTAATAAATTCAATATATTTTGGTTTGACAAATAAAATTATTATGAGGCGGGCCCGGTGGGATTTGAACCCACGATCTCCGGCTCCGAAGGCCGACACCTTAATCCGTGCTAGGCTACGAGCCCTTTTCCATGCTTTTTGGATGGAATACTTACATTTTAGTATTTGCTGAGGATGGGTTATTTCGGTTCTTTGGCTGGAATAGTTACAGTCTGTCGCTTGCATTACCAAGCGTTTTTCTCCTTCCGTAAATAGTGTCTGCCTGTTGTTCGGTTGTAGTTGTATTCTTGATAGCCTTCAGCGCCATAGCGGCTTATTTTTTCGCTGTAGTCCGGGTCAGTTTCACAGATTTCGATGGGTTCCCATTCTTTGTCGCTCCGTAGAGTCGTTCAGATATTGGGGCGTAGACTTTAACGTATTTGTCAGAGTTTTCTCCTAGTAGGTTTGCGACTGCATCGGAGTTGCCTTTTAAGTATCGTTCAAGGACTGCTCGCCAATGTCGGTTACTATAGAACGTAATCTTTTTCAGTTCTGGTATGCCTAAGCGTTTGGCTGCTGCTTCTCTTGCTCGCCTAAAGTTTTGTCCAGCCGTATCTGTGTTTTTGTATGTGAATACACGGTTTAGGTTTCTTTGTGTTCTGTTTCGGCAAGTTGCAATGTTGATCTGTCGGTTCTTCAATTCTGCGAGCATATCGATGACTTTGACGAAACGACCTTTCATTGGGATAGTTCTTGTTCGCCCATGTTTAGCTGGCTTGTTAATCGCGATTGTTTTTCTTGCAAAGTCGATGTCTTTCCACTCGATTCTTAGAGCCTCGATGGGTCTGGCGGCGGTTGCCATAAGCACAAAGCAGAAGACTTGCATTTGAAAGCTAAGTGAAGCATAGAGCATTTCCATATGTTGCGTTTGTGGAACATTGTATTCAGGTGTTTGATATTCAAAGTGCGGTATCTTGACGTCTTCCATGTGAAGATATTTTTTGACAAAGTTAGTGTAGGCTTTGCAGATGCTGTTCTTGTTGCAGTTGGATTTGGTGCTTAGTTCTGGGTCGAATGCTAGTTTGCGTTTGAAGTCTTCGGGGTCAAAGAGGTCAACGCCGATTTTCGTGGCAAGCCATCTGAGTCGGAAAACGTACTTGCTTAGGGTTAAGTCGTTTACGAGATGCTCTTTCTGAATGTACTGCTTGTAGTCTGCAATCACCAGTTCTATATCAGCTTTAACGATTTGCTTAGTTCCAGTTTCCTTTTCTCTCAGCGAAACGCTGATTTGCTCAGTCGTTTCACTGCTCAAGTTTTTCGCCTCTTCCATTATGCGCCTACTTGGCGAGTTTCAATATTATCCCCTCCACTTGTTAAATTCAACGTCGACAAATAGCTGTCGGCAACCTGTTTAGCCCGCTTTAAATCGTCTGTGTCGGAGAAACGGCGGCCACAAGAACGACATACATAACGTTGGATCTTAACATTAAAGTTGCTGTAGGCAACCCCGTTTCGGAACGCTTTAGAGCTGCTGCACTCCGGGCATTGAACCGCTTTACTATGTACATCCTCGATAGCTGTGGGTATGGTCGTAATATTGTCTGGTTGAGGTCCATTTGGGAGCGTCCCAGCATCAATGTCAACACGGACGCAGCATGTGTCAATATCAACGCTGTTACTGCCAAGTATGCCGAAAGAGGCGGACGCTTTTCCCTGAACCTCAACCTCAACCATTACTTTCAAGGCGTCTCCTTATCGTCAAAACTGGGCATTTCCTGGTAGGCAGGTTTCCAGATAGCGTTAGGAAAACTTTGTTTCAATTTCTCGTAGCATAGTGTACAGCGTTTTATGACTTCATGGCTTGGCTCAGTTAACTCTACCGAGACGTTTAGTGCGCCGCATTCGCATTTAACGCCCTGAGGAATCGTCTTGACATACCAGGTAGGCTTTGCATTCTCGTTTTCCTCTCTCCCCAACTGCTCTTGTTTCTGAGATGCAAGTTTTGAAGCATCTATTTTGATTTGCCTTGGCGTGCCAGGATAACTAGTAATTTCGCAGCCAAACGCTCTCAGCGCTGGTGATACATCGTTAATTCTTCTTGTCAATGCGTTAGGTGTTTTGGGCCAACCTTTAGCTTTGATGTCTATTCCTGTTTGCAAAGCACATTGAGAAAGTTTAGCATGCAACTCTGAAGGCTGCCCTTTCCAGCAATCTGCCTCAGCGCTACCTTGAATTGAAACCAACGATTTGCCCTTAACTTCGTTTTCACAGAATTTAAGAAGAGCTAAAGCCACTGGATCAGCATTTAATGCTTCTTCATTTTGCGCCTTGACCTTATCAGCATAAGCATAAACAAACTCTTCCTTAGTTCTACCAAGTGCTTGGGCAATAGCACAGCCATAACGGCTAAAATCAGCTAATCTTTGATACCCTTCAAGCTTAACCGTTGGATACAACCTTAAGGCTTCTGAAAGGACATTTAAGAATCCAGCCAATATTTTTGGCAAATCATTTTCAAACGCTCCAATGAGTTCTTCTTCAGTTCTTCTGTTTTCTGGAGCCATCGCAGTTAGCCCAATCAAAGTGCTTCTATCAAGCAAATCGCCTCTTTGCGCTGCAACATTAATGCCGTTAAGAAGAATGCATCGCTTAAACTGTAAAATTGTATCCTCATCATCACTGTAGAGCTTCCTAACTGCAATGCCCCCTCCAGTTACCGCGCGACAAAGCATGTCGCTTACCCAATCTTGCAAATACGTCAAGTTATCATATGGAACAATCCAATGATGCTCCAGTTGCTGAGCCAACTCCCGATTATTTCTGGGTAAAGAGAGAAGCTCAATGCTTGAGGGATCAATTAACCGCTTAATCCATCTAAACAACCAAGATTTAGTTGAACCCTGAGGACCACTAGGACTATTGCAGGATGCGGTATTAATGGAATCAAATAGCTAACGCAAGTGCACAGAAAAGCAAGCCTTGTCTTATCATCCTCTTTAGGAATAGTAGTGTAATCTAAAAGTTTCCAAATATCTCCTTGCAGTGTTGACGCTGGCTGCGCCAAAGGTTGCTGGTGACTGTACCGCCTGAAAAGTATCGGCGGATTATCTATGATTTCCCAGCCTTCAGAAGTTATTTTGATCGCTCGCCATTTAGCATCAGCCATATCTAACCAAATACCATCTAAAGCAGGCGCTACACGGTTGTAGAGGGTGTATTGTTTTCCTTCCTGCGAAGCCTTACCCTTGAGCACGTTTATGGCACTGTTGAGGCTGTCATTTCCAGGCGCTTTCTCTTCTTCAAGCCACATTAAGTGAGCTAACCAAGCCTTAAACTGTGAACCACCAATAGGCATTATAACTTGTTTAAATCGCGGCATCTTGCGCAATTGCGGTATTTGCGATGTTTCCACAACTTCAGAAGGAACAAAAAATGTTTTTGAAGACTCTTTAACAGTTGCGTTGATTGAGATTTCTTTTTCTGTTTCCCCTAAACTTGCGGAAGTCTCGCAATTATCGCAAGTATCGCAAGATATTTTCACTCTTGCATAATGTATATTGTGCTGATCGAAAAATAACTCCACATCTTGAGTTATGCAAAGTTTAACTAAACGATCTGCCTGGCTTTCCCTCTCTTTTTCTTCTAATTCAGGGTTCCTTCAAAGCTTCTAGTTGAATGAATTTAGCTGCTTTAGTGATTGTGTGATCTCGGTATTGCTGTTCTGTCTTGGGATTACTCCATTTCCCTACTTGGCTTAACTTCATTGCTTCCCTAACTTTGGCTGGATTCTAGCCATAGCGCATGAGTTCAATGCATAGGTATTGTTCGGCTTCGCTTCTGCTTTTAAAATTGTATGTTTGCCATTTTTCTGGAATTGAGAAAACTTCTTTGAAGGTGATATTTTTCTCTAATATTTTATCAAATTCTGGGACGATTTTAAGGTCTTCACTTAATTCTTTTGACATGCTTGCTGTTGCTGAGGTTTGTCCTTGGGGTGAAGTGTTAAGAATTGCTTTTAACAGGTTCTTGTTTTGTTCTCTGCGGTTTGTACGTAGGATAAGGCTTTTTCTAATCCTTCCTCAACTATCATGCTCTCCCAAGACGTGTTTAAGGGGGCGTTTTGGATCTTGAGGTTTTGCGATCCGATAAGAGTGGTTTTGCGGTTAATATCATAGGTTGAGTCTATTTCTTTGCCGATTGTTTGGGCTACCTTTTTAGCGAATGCTCTTACTTGAAGGTTAATTGTTGCGCATTGTTTAGGGTCGATAGGTGTGATGGGCAAAGGAAAATGTAGATGGTACCCCTTTCCAGAATAAGCTAAAAATCCAATAGAATTATACGCCTTCTCTATGTGTTGTTCAAGCGTTCGGGCGCGTTCTAGGGCTTCTTGCAATTCTATTTTTGTGGCTGGTTTATCGCTGTCTTTTGTTTTTTTAGGTCGATCTATGTCTAACCAAAAATCGGCAAGAGCTGAAACGCCGCTTGTTCCATCATAAATTTTGGGGTTTAAGCTAACCCAACGCAAAAGCCATTGTTGTTTAATTCCTCAGCTTTTGTTATTATTTCCTTCGGGATAAGATTATAATTTAACACTTCGCCGGTCGAGTGATTTTTTGCTGTAACCAAATATTTTTCCTGATGACCCAGTATTGCTAAGTGTACTTGGGCGTGATCGTAACTAATTTTAGCCGTTGGTTTTAGCTGCTCAGTCATCATAATCACCGTTTCAATAGTGTTGGCGAAAACTGCTCGCATGCTTCGCTGCGGGCTATCTGGTTGATTCTTCCCTTGGTACATCGCCCTGC
This sequence comes from Candidatus Bathyarchaeota archaeon, assembly GCA_963701765.1. Classification (GTDB taxonomy): domain Archaea; phylum Thermoproteota; class Bathyarchaeia; order Bathyarchaeales; family Bathycorpusculaceae; genus JADGNF01. Next base: position 203 of record CAVPBD010000007.1, on the reverse strand, counting down.
CCAACTCGAGCAATCCCAACAGCGGGTTATGGTCTCTCCATTGATGGCTTGACTAAGTAAATTAGCGGCGATCGCTGCGCAGTCTTTGAGTGCCTCGGCATATCCTTCGGGAAGAGGTTCCTCATCTCCCTGAAAATCTGATGTTTCATCGTATTTTTGAACAGCCATGTAGCGATAGCACTCCTATTTGACGGGCTTTCTTG
>CAVPBD010000006.1:0-9947 GCA_963701765.1 Candidatus Bathyarchaeota archaeon | reverse complement strand
TATAGATACCAAAATTTGGATGTGATTCATAATTTCGTGTTGGCGGGTTTTCAGCTAAAGGATTAAATGCCTGTTTGTTGAATCTGGTTTTATGTACTTTGACATCTTAATGCCTGCCATACTATTTATTGTTACGCTTGCAGCTATGTTCCTGGGAATTAAAGCTGAAACAAAACTCAAAGCTACTGTGGAGAGATCGTGAATTTCAGAACCGCGATGTTGCTTTGATGGTTGCTATGATTGCGGTTGCGGTTTCTATTATTATTTTTATACCCAGTATGGCGATTATGGCTGTTTTTCTATTTTCTTATTCATCTTTGCTGTTTACAGTTTCTTACGCCTTTTCCGATATGCGCCCTAAACGAATTACCCTTTACTGTGGCTGTTTTTATGGTTGCAAGCGTATTGGCGGATCGCTGGCTACTTAGGTATATTGCCTGAAGAATTGCAACTTTATGGAACAATAGCTTTCACTGCTTTAGCAGTCTGTTCCTTTTTCATATTAATCTATGCACAGAAAAAACCAAATACAAAGCAGAAATGGTATATTGCCGCTTTATCCCAGGCATTGTTCTTGTTACTTTTCTCCTTCTTTAGCGGAACGGATATCTGGTTTCCCTATTTTGTTGATATTTACGGAATAATTTTTGCAATGCTAATCGTAATTTACTTAGGTTCTATGTTTAACTGGCGCACGGTATTCCTATTTGCCGCTTTCCTCACTGGATTAAACACGGTGTTAGTCTGGATTACAGGCACCATGGTTCAAGCGGCAAATGCAATGTCTGGATTAGGACTCTACGGTGTTGGTTGCTTTTCCGGCAATCCCCTTCATCATGACAACCAAATAAATTGTGCATAATGCAACTGGGCTAAGGTGATTTCTTCTTCACCGGCATATTAGGTACTCAAACTTGGAAAAAGTTTGACAAAAAACAGCAATGGTCATGCTAACAATGGCCATATCTTTTTGGATTATTCGAAATTATCCTACTCAAATCCTGAACTGTACAATTACTTACCCACTAAAGCCCTGCCTGCTACCCCTGCCCTATCCTCCTTGGTTGGTTACCTACAATTGCGATCAAGATGCTACTTTCAAGAAAACATAAAACCCCAGGTTGAAAATCAGATTCTACCCTCTTTACCTCAATCAGTCGGTATTTTCTTTTTTTCAATTATTTTATAAATTGGGCCGAAAAACGTTGGTTTCTTTAGATTTCTTTCATATTACTAAAGCTGCATTCTCGGTTAGAATAATCTATTTCCCAGAAGGAAAAAGGGTTTCTGAATTTGGATTAAAAAGATAAAATAGGATATTGGGCTTTTTATTTAACCGAATAGGGCGCCTAAATCCTTCTAGTGCTGCTTCTTCTTTGGCTTTTTCTTCTTCAGCTTTCTTCTTCTTATCTTTGGTGCTGCGGCTGCTGGTTTTGCTTCTCCTGCTGAGGAGCTGTGACTGGCGCTGCTGCCATCATGGTGGGTGCTGCTTTGATTGCTACATCAATGTTTACTTCACTGAGTGATGCAACGAGAGCTTTAACTTGAATTGCGTCGACTGTGAGACCTGCTGCTTTCAAGAACTCTTTGTCACTGAAGCTTCGTTGATTTCTTTACCTGCCTTGTGAAGGAGCATTGCTGCGTAAATATTTTCCATACCTTTTCACCTCTTTCATCCAACTATTTTAACCTTTTTCAGTTCACACATGCCCGTTTTCACCTTGAGCGGATTTATGAACAATTGTGTTTAACTGTGAATTTGGATGACTCTATTGCCGTTAGGAAAAAGACCCAATGACTTATGAACCTTTCGTCGACCTTTTTTATTCTTAGTCTTCAAAACCAAGGTCTATGTTATAATGTAATAGTTTTGATTCCTAACTTATAATGAAGGTAACTCTATAATAATGAATATTATAAATAATCTCATGAAAATACGGGAATATTATTAGTTTAGCGTTCTTATTTTAGTGTGATAGTTAAGAATTATGTTACAAAAATTAGAGATAATTATGCTACATCAAGCGAGGCATAGTTTGGAGTGCACTTTTAGAAAGGGGTAGCAAACTTGAACAAATAAAACGGTAGGTACATTAATTAATTAACCTGTAAAATATCGGGTAATTATTGTTTCCTAGCCAGTATTCTTTTTAGTAGGATTTTTTAATTTATGTCGTGCAGTCGGTTGGATACTTGTTAAGGTGACGATTTAAGCATGCCAATCAACAAAAAGGAAGTCTCTACTAACATAGAGTTCAGTATAGACAAAGCCCAATCATTAACGGTTGATGAAACTGCTGGAGCTTTGGGTCACCTCACTTGAAGGTTTGACAAAATCTGAGGCTGAAAATAGGACTAAAAATATTTGGTAGAAATATTTTAGAGGAAGAAGAAACAAGCAAGTTAAAGATTCTTCTTAGGCAATTCAAGAACGTTCTGGTTTATGTACTTTTTGCAGCTTCCATCTTGACTCTTGTCATGGGCGAATGGACGGACTTCATAATAATCGTCTTCATTATTATGGTTAACAGCCTTATAGGTTTCTGGCAGGAGCTAAAAGCTGAAACCTCGTTAAGAGCTTTAAAGAAACTCACAGAGAGCAAAGTAAAGGTCATAAGGGAAGGTCAAACGCTCATTATTCCTTCATCTGAACTTGTGCCTGGTGACTACGTAACTGTTTCTGAGGGTGACTTAATAACAGCAGATATTAGATTATCTGATAGCAAAAGCATCACTGTCGATGAATCAACACTGACTGGAGAGTCACTTCCAGTTTTAAAGGATCATTCGATTATACTGCCTCCCAAGCACTCTTCCATATGAGCTAAAGAACCTGCTTCTTACTGGTACAGCAATTGTCAGAGGTTCGGGCAAAGGATTTGTCACGAAAACTGGTGTTAAAACCTATTTTGCTTCAATTGCCGAAAAAGCAAAAGGTTCTTCTCCAATCAGCCCTTTGACAAAGGCAATCAGGTACTTCACCAATCGCTATATTATACTATTGTTGTCCTTGTTGTCGATTGTAGGAATAATCGGATTCTTACAAGGCAGAGAACTTTCAAACATAGCATACACCTTAGTTGCCCAACTCGTTTCTTCTGTTCCCGAGGGCTTACCATTGGTTGTAACGGTTGTTGTCACAGTAGGAGCTCTTGCTTTGAGTAGAAAGAAAACTCTGACGAGGGATTTACCATCAGTGGAAACATTAGGTAGTGCAACTGTAATAGCATCCGACAAGACAGGTACTATAACTGAAGGAAAACTAGTGGTTAAAGAAGTCCATGCGTTAGATTTAGAGAATCTCAAAGTGGGTGTTGCTCTTTGTAATGAGGCTCATGATTACAAGGGAGATCCCATAGATGTAGCGTGTGCCAGATGGGTTGAGGACTTTAAAGAAATTAGAAACAGGTACCAACCGCTATGGACTTATCCATTTGATACTAAGCTAAGGTTAATTGCGACAATCAACAATGTTAATGGAACTCGAAAACTTTTTGTAAAAGGAGCTTATGAAGAACTCAAAAAAATGGCGATAACCTCAGATAAATTCAAAGAACTTGAGAAAGCGCTCACCAAAATGGCTGAAAATGGCTTGAGAGTTATTGCAGTTGGTGTTGGAGAAAGGTCCAGTGAATTGCCGCGTTTTCTCCTGAAGCTTGAGATAGTGGGGCTTATTGGATTTTTGGATCCTCCTGGAAAGAAGAAGTAAAGGAATCAATCTCAATTGCCAAGAAATCTGGAATAAAAGTCATTATGATTACAGGTGACGATCCACTGACGGCGAAGGCAATTGCAAGAGAAGTGGGAATTTGGGAAAAAGGCAATATTTGCTAACTGGAATGCAAATCGAAGATATCGATAACAAGGAACTCTTTGAAAAACTCAAGAAAACTACTGTTTTAGCTAGAATCCTGCCTGAGCACAAACACAGGATAGTGAGAGTTCTTCAAGAGAACGGGGAAATAGTGGCTGTAACGGGGGATGGCGTAAATGATGTTCCTGCTTTAAAGATTGCGGACTTAGGAATCGCAATGGGGTCTGGAACAGAAGCAGCCAAAGGCGTTTCAAAGATGGTTATTCTGGACAGCAACTTGAAAATCATAGTAGAAGCAATAAAGATGGGCCGTGTAATAGCTGATAATATTCGAAAAGTGATATATTATCTTCTATCTACTGCAATTCAACAACTTTTGCTTGTTTCGTTGGCTATAATTGCTTTTTTGCCTTTGCCATTGTTTCCTATTCAGATACTTTGGATAAAACTAAGAACTGATGGCGTTCAAGACAAAGCGTTCCCCTTCACTAAAGAAGAAGGTGACGTTATGAATCGCCCTCCGAAAAAATCGGAAAAACATTTCTTTGACCGATCCCAAATACTCAGAGTTGTTACATTCTGGCCTTACAATGGGTCTTGTTTGCCTCTTCCTTTTCATGTATCTACGGAGGAAGGTATTCATATGAAATTGCTGTTTCAGTGACCTTCACCTCAGTTGTGTTTGCTCAGTGGGCAAATGGTATCCAAGCTCAAAAAGATAAGCAGCCTTTCTTCAAGGATATAAAAAAGAGCTTAACGATAAACCCATACATCTTCATAGGAGTTGGGATCGGGTATTGTTCTTCAGCTGTCAGTGATATACTTAATACCTGGCTTGTTTAACGTCGTTCCGCTTACGCTAGAACATTGGGTTTACGTTTTATTAGTGGCTCTATTTGCCTTTGGCATAGTTGAAATTAGAAAGTGGGTAGAGTACCTCATAGAAAAACATGGGAAATAGAAAAGTAAACTGGGGCACAATTTATAGGAAAACCTGTGAATTGACTTTTATTTTTTTAATTTCGCGACTAATCCACAGGATAATCAAAATTTACATAAACAACTTCAAAAGAAAAAAAGGATTTTATTCTTTGATTTTTTAACGATTTTTTCTACTGTGTTTCCTCGATATAATACTGCTATGCTGCTGCGATGATGCACATGATTGCTGCGGGGATGAATGCATAGAGGCAACTTAGACCTGCGTCTTGAACTAAGCCTGCGAGGATTGGTCTGATGATGCCACCTATTCCATAAGATGTGAATAGGAAGCCATAGTTAATGCCGAGGTTTTCGGCTCCAAAGGAGTCAGCACATGCGGATGGGAATAATGCAAAGTTCCCTCCAAAATTGAAGCCAATCAGAGCGGCGACGATGTAGAATAATATTGGATTTGAAGTGGTATAGAAGAATGCTGCCATTGTAACTGCCTGAAATGTAAACATGGCTATTAGCGCTTTTCGTCGTCCAATTCGGTCTGAGAATTGACCCTATAGAATTCGTCCAGCGCCATTAAAAATTGGTAGACAAATTGCTGCACCTATGACTGCAAAATCTATTGCTTCTTGAGTGCCAAATCCATTAGCGGCGAAGCCATCAGTTGGGCTTTTTGCAAAATTCTGAACGTTACCTATTACCATTAAGCCTGCAAGTGCACCTATAAGGAACATCATCCAGAGTAGGTACAAATTTTTTGATTTCAACATCTCTTTCGGCTTTAAACATAGCAAAGATTTCTTAACCTGGTTCTGCTTGTGGGGGATTCCATCCCGCTGGTTTCCATCCTGCTGGGGGATTTTTCATAACTAATGAACCTAATACAACAAGGGCGAGGAATGCGATGCCATAAATAAGAAATGCGTTGTCAACGTTGGCTACAGTATAGACAAATTCACCAACTTGTTTGCTGATTAGTCCACTAAATCCAAGTATACTTGGTGGATTAGCCAGAAGAATCCAGATGAATGCGCCAAATCCAAAACCTGCAACTGCAAGACCACTAACAAGACCTTTCTTGTCAGGGAACCATTTCACTCCAGTTGCTATTGGTACAACATATGCTAATCCAATACCTGCACCTGAAACAATACCAATGAATACAAGTTTTCCAATGAAGTTTGCTCCAACAAAACTTGCTAGAATATAACCTAATCCAAGTAGTACTCCTCCGATTAAAGCAACTTTCATTGGTCCATGTTTTAGTTGTAATCGTCCACCAATTATTGTAAAGATGGCGAAAACTAGAAGACCAACACTGAAGATTGCCTGGGTTTCTGTCTTAGTAAAACGCAACTCGCTAGGTAAAGCAGCTGACCCTTGCAAAGGAGTTGTAAATGCAGACCATGCATAAATTGCCCCCAATGCAAGTTGTATCAAAATTCCGCCAACAACAATAATCCAGCGATTCATACCTTTCGATTCATTATTTCCTAAATTTGGCGATGTCACTTCTGATTCACGGTTCCTTTCTTACTGGTGAAACTTATTTTAAGTCTTTCGTCTGACATTACCTGTTCATTGATGATTATTACTTGAAAAATTATATGCTACTTGACTATAGGTATCCAAGCTGTCTAACTAAAAATTTTATTTTTTTGTCTATCTCCTATGATCGAGTCGTTTTTTATTTGGTAAAAATGCATTATAATAATGCTTATAAAATGCAGAACAGAAAAAGAGATACCGCCTGTTTTTTGGCTATTTTATACTAGGCGGTGTTCAACTTATCCAACGATTATATTTAAGGCGTCACGGTAGTTTCATTTTTGTCGTCATTTCGGTGCATCAGATATTTGGTTAATTCTATCGTGAACAGCACTAAAGCGGACAAACCAGCTATAAGCACCACTTCATACATGCCTATGGGAACGAGGCCGAAGCTTTCACGGAGGAAGGGCACGTTTATGATTAACGCAATCAAACCAATTTCCCAAAGGATTGTGCCAACGAGCAGTTTGTGGGGTTTTGCTTTTGTGATGTTATATTTTAGTGAGCGACAGCTCAGGGCTAAGACAAGTTCAAAGAACACTAGGACTAGGAATAGTCTAGTTCTCGCAATTTCCTCACCCAACGGCAGCGAACTCGTGAAGACCCATATCAGCAAAGGTGTCTCTATGAGGATTGCTCGCAGTAAGAAGACTTTGACGTCTTTGGTGAAGATGGTTTCTTTGGGGTTTCTTGGCGGCCGCTTCATGATGTCGGGTTCTGGAGGACTCAAACCCAACGCAATCGCTGGCAGCCCATCTGTGGCTAGGTTGATGTAGAGAATCTGCACTGGAATAAGTGGCAATGGAAAACCCGCTAATACTGCAAAGGACAGAATGATTATTTCAACCAGGTTAGCTTGCAGCAGATAGGTAAGGTACTTCTTAATGTTGTCATATGTCCATCGCCCCATCTCCACAGCGTTAACTATTGTTGCAAAGTTATCGTCAGCGAGCACCAAATCAGCGGATTCTTTGGTGACTTCTGTCCCAGTTATACCCATGGCTATACCGATGTCGGATTTCTTGAGAGCAGGCGCATCGTTAACGCCATCGCCGGTCATGGCAACGATTTCACCTTTCTTCTTCCATGCCTCGACGATTTTGAGCTTATGAAGCGGAGACACCCGAGCATACACTGAGACATTTCTCACTTTTCCTTCGAACTCTTCTTGAGATAAACGTTCGAGATCTTCACCTGTAAGTACCTCGTCACCTTCCTGGAAGATACCTAGCTCTTTAGCAACTGCCAAGGCGGTAAGCTTATGGTCCCCAGTAATCATAACCGGTCTAATCTTGATTTGCCGACAGAGTTTCACCGCTTCCATGACCTCTTTTCTAGGTGGATCCATCATGCCAATTAAACCAAGGAATACTAACCCGCTCTCGGCTGTTTCTTCTTTGTAAAAGACCAAGTCAGCGGGCATTTCTTTGTAAGCTATACCTAAGACTCGCAGTCCGCCACCGGCCATTTCCTCGTTTACAGCAAGGATACGTCGGCGTTCTTGCTCAGTGAGATCTTCCCCATTACTTTCACCGCACATTTGTGAACAGTACTTAAGAATAATTTCGGGTGCACCCTTCATGAAGAGAAGTTTTTTGCCATCTGTTTGTAGTTGCTGGGAGTGAATGGTTGTCATGCGTTTTCTATCAGAAGAGAAAGGGAACTCGTTTATTCTTGGGTATGAACTGCGCACCTGTTCTTTTTGAACACCTGCTTTTAGTGTGGCTACAACAAGTGCGCCTTCAGTTGGGTCTCCCTTGACTACCCATTTATCTCCCTCCAAAACGATGTCTGCATCGTTGCATAAAACTGCACCTTTCATCAATAGATCGAAGCAGTCACTTTGGAGGACTTTGTTTTTTGCATCAAATTTGCCCTCTGGCGAGTAACCGACTCCTCCGACGTCGACAATAGCGCCTGCAGCGTAGACCTTACGCACAGTCATTTCGCCCTTAGTTAATGTACCTGTTTTGTCAGAGCAAATAACGGTCGTTGATCCGAGGGTTTCAACTGCGGGCATTTTTCTAACGATAGCGTTTCGTTTAGCCATCTTGTACATGCCAATTGCGAGGCTTCCTGTTACGATAGCAGGCAACGCTTCAGGAACTGCGGCAACCGCTAGGGCAATGCCGAACAGGAACATGTCGAGTAGGGGTAAGCCTCTTGCGACGCCTAGGAGGATAACTGTTATACTTACTGCTAGTGCCGCTGCACCGAGCCATTTTCCTATTTCCTTTGTTCTTTTCTCAAGCGGAGTCTCCTTTTTCTCGACAGCAGCCACTTGTCCAGCAATTTTTCCGAACTCTGTATTCATACCTATCATAACGACTAGTGCTTTGGCTTTTCCACAGGTGACTTCTGTTCCTGAAAAGATCATGTTTGTCTTGTCTAGGATGGCTGCTTCTTTGGCGACTTTCTCTATACCTTTTTCTACAGCAATGGATTCGCCAGTGAGCGGAGCTTCGTTGACGTGTAGGTTGTTTGCTTCAATCAATCGGGCGTCTGCTGCAACTTTGTCGCCTTCTTTTAGCACTAAGATGTCGCCTGGGACGATTTCTTTTGCGGGTACTTGCACTTCTCGTCTGTCTCGTATGACGGTAGCCGTTGGAACGAGCATTCTTGTTAGTGCATCGAGAGCTTTCTCAGCCCGAAATTCTTGAACAAAACCCAGAACTGAAGAAAGAACGACTATAATTAGAATAATTATAGCGTCGAATTGATGCCCTGTGACAAAAGATATTAGCGCAGCGGCTATTAGAATTATTATTAGAACACTCTTGAATTGAGCTATGAAGATTTTTATTGGCGAGGTTTTTTTGGCGGCAACCAACTGGTTGTAACCATATTTCTTGAGTCGGTCTGCCGCTTCAGTAGAATTGAGTCCTGGCTTTGCTGGTGTTTAGTCTAGTTAACGCTTCGGATGCATCTATGGCATGCCATGACTCTTCAGAACTCACAAATAACCCTCTTTCATCTATCCTTTGCTATTTAGGATAATAAATCTGCCTGATAAACTGACAATATTGTATCAAGAAAAACATGAGCCTAAGAAAAACTTACCAGGATAACATTTTATTACGAGTCAACTGATTCCTAAAAATTAATTTATCCCAAATAAAAAAGCAATATTATGCAAAACTGTAGAACTTGATCACCCAAAAGACATTTCTAGCTTAAGAGTGAGTGCTTCACCTTTGCTGTATGGTTAGCCTTCGCTTAGTCAACGTATAGTCTAAAGTTTATTACATTTTAAACTTCAGATTAACGCGTATTTTCTTATTTTTTCAGTAAAAAACCCTATAAGTGTAAGGGTTATAACTACCAAAAAATGGGGATGACCTATTGTCAAGACCTAAGTTCTGGCATGCTTTGACGGTTGAAGAATCTTTAAATGAGCTTCAAGTTAAAAAAAACGAAGGATTAACTCAGCAGGAAGCTCAAGCACGTCTTGTAAAGTTTGGTCTGAACGAGCTTAAAAAAGAAAAAGGCAAATCCCCAATCAAACTCTTCCTCTCACAATTTACCGACATTCTCATGGTTATTCTCCTCATTGCAACTGGGCTCTCTCTTGTTGTTGGAGAAACAGTTGATGCAATAATCATCCTAATAATTGTATTTGCGAGTGCTATTCTTGGCTTTACTCAAG
>CAVPBD010000005.1:0-133930 GCA_963701765.1 Candidatus Bathyarchaeota archaeon | reverse complement strand
CCGTACGGGTGAATTCATTTTATCTGAAATCAATGTATTCATCTGGCGTGTAGCTTGATCATGCCATAGATAAACGTTAGAGAAAAAGAACAAAATAATTATTATAAAAAGAACCGAACCAATTACTTCAGCTGTTCCTTTACGGTTTCTCAAGAACTTCTTTAACATATCTAAACAACTGCTCCTTGTGGAGAATAAATCCCTTCAAAACCTGAACCCCTAGAAGTTACTACCTTTAGGTAATAACTATCCGCAAGATTCCAATCTAAAATTAACTGAAAAGCAGCATGTTTTCCCATTTCAATCGTCAATGGATTAGGGCTAAAGCTTACCATTGTTCCGTTAATATAAACCGCAGTGATTTTTACTTCAATTTTACCAATATTATACCAAGTAAATTGTACAGTATCGGATTCTTTAAACCAAACATCCTCAACTACAAGTGATTCTAAAACTGCACTTCCGCTTCCTTCCTTAAATCCTTGGGAATATGAAGCAACAAAAGCAAACAGTATAGTCATTCCTATCATAGTTACTAGTATCATCAGTACTGAAGCTATTACCGGCGAAAGTGCTCTTCTATTTGTACGTAGATTCTTCATTTTCTCACATCCAGGTTGGAGGTATGGTGATAAAGAATATTGCATATCCAAATACGCAAAGAATAATTGCATGTTTTAATCCGCTAACTGCTCGGCGTTCTCCAAGTTTGCCCGCCATTATACCACCTGTAGCTGCGGAAACAAGCATGTTCTTGTAGAAGAAATCTTTGAACCCACCTAGTATCTCCTATGGTAAGTTGACTTCCAATTTGTTGAGAACCCGACATAGGCGCAAAGAAAGACTGCACCAAAAGCATGGCTGTAACTAGAAAGACTACGAATGCAGCATAGATTACAATTATGTAAGGTTTCATTTGTGAGCTTGTCTCTTTATCCATCTCATTCATTTCCTCCATAAATCCTGAGGTAGAAGTGAAAACTTTCTTAACAGTACCACCCGATCGACTAGCCTCTAAGACAAGCACGCAGAATCGGTTCACAACTGGTGAGTTGACTGTATTCTTAAAGTTAGTTAATGCCTCTTCAAATGAGGTGCCCCAAGACATCTGAATAACCATTTTTTTCAGCTCAATTGCCAAAGGACCGCTAACCATCTTATTCTCCACCACTTTCTCAAGAGCTTTAATCAAAGTCAAGCCTGTCTCCTGAGACTCTGCAACACCTCGAACCAACAAAGGCATTTGATCCTCAATTGCCTCTAGCCAACGTTGATTTTCATAATCAAGAATAGCCGAAGGAATCAGCATAATCAAAATGCCTGCAAAGAACACTTCATTTATGTAAGTACTAAGAGTCTCAAATTGGAAGCAACGCCATTAAAAGAACTACTACTAGAACTGCGACAATCGATACTACGGCAGTTATTTGTCTAATTTTCTTTGAAATCTTACGCATATCATTTACCTCGGAGGAGTCATCGAATCAACCATTAGTAGCAAAATACCTACTCCTGCGGGTGTAATTATGAAAGTAAGAAGCGTCAGTAACATATCAGGGCTCATATTTCCAAACATTGCAAAGTCACCGCCCAAAAACGACATGATTGAAAGCATCACTACAAGGCTAATGGAAGAGCAACCATGAAACTCACATATACCTCTGCCATACCTGCTAAACTATCCAAAAAAGCTTTCATCGAGGTCATACGTACCTTCTTGAATTTGTCAGCTTCATCTCGAAGATATGAAGCTAAATCTCCACCCATATGAGCAGTAGTTACAACTCCATCAAGTAGAGCACCAAACTTCTTAGATGATGAACGCATAGCAGCAGCCTTTAAAGCACCATTTAAATCTAAACCAAGTAGCTCAATATCACCTATAGCTCTGCGCATTTCCCCGCCAACACCAAACTCATCGCCTACCTTAGCTAAAGACTGGAAAATTCGCTCAGGTGGCATTCCAGAACTTGCCAAAACTGACATAAAGTTAGCAGTAAATGAGAGGTTAGCGTCAATCTTTCTGGTCTTAGATGACATGGCTAGTAATGGATAGGAAAAGGCTACTCCGATGGAAATCAGAAAAGCCATTAGAGCTGTTACGAACGATAGAATAAATGCTCCAGCTAATGGAAGGCCAATCGTCAAAATCAATAAAGAGAGCGCAAAGACTATAATAAAAGTCAGGCAAGAGGCAAAAACCATCATGCCCAAGTAGACTTGAAAAGTAATTGTCATGCTAGCTTTAGCAACATTCTTCCGTAAACCCTCTAACATTGGTACCTAAACGTTTAGGAACATATTCTGAAAGTCGCAGGAAGAAGGCTAGCAAGCGTCTTATGCGTCTTTTAAAGCCTCCTTAAGAATTAGATCTGGAGTTTGAGTGTAAGATCGTATGATGTTTGAGACTTCTTTATAGTTGCGTATGTTGTTTTTGCACATCCAATCGATAACTTTTGCTCTACGCTGAATTTCCTCGATGAGCTTGTTCAGTTGTTACGCCTGTCTTCTCAGCGACCTTCTCTACTATGTAGCTTCTGCCTGTGAAGTCAAATGTTCCCTCAGATGGGTTCCATCGATAAACTTCGTTGGTTAGGATTTCGCCTGAACGGGGATCCAAACCTACGATTTCGGAAGTTGCTACAGTTTTGCGATGGGGTTTGCCGGCGATTTCTACCCTTTTCTGAACCAGCATAATATCTATGCCTGCAATCAGAGTTCGAGGAATATTCATTGGAGCAGACTCTAGACGATAAACTGCTGACTCAACTGATTCAGCGTGAACAGTTGACATGCCAAGGTGGCCTGTGCTTACAGCCTGGAACAAAGTGTATGCTTCGGTGCCTCTGATTTCGCCTACAATGATATAGTCAGGTCTTTGTCTTAGTGAGGCTTTGAGCAAGTCAAATAATGTGATGTCTGCGTTTTCTGTAGAAAGACCAAAATGCGTTCGAGTAGCTGCCGGAATCCAGTTTTCATGCGGAAGGTTCAATTCGGGAGTATCTTCAATTGACACAACTTTCATGTCAGGTTTAATGAACATGCTTAAGCAGTTGAGCAATGTTGTCTTTCCAGCTGCAATACCTCCAGCGACAAGAATAGAGACACGATTTTCAACTGCATACCAGAAGAAAGCAGCCATCTCCGCCGATAAAGTATCAAAAACTACCAAGTCAGTTACTGTGAATGGATCAAGTTTAAATTTCCTAATAGTGAAAGTAGAGCCTTTTCGGGTAACTTCGCTACCATAAGTTAGATTAATTCGACTACCATCTGGCAAAGAAGCATCTAGCATTGGCTGAGCTATGGAAACATGGCTTCCACACATATATGCCAAACGCAATGCATATGAATCAAGTTCGATAGCTGTCTCGAACTTTACGTTAGTTGGAATAGATTCGTATCTTCGATGCCAAACAAACATAGTTACATTAACGCCGTCACAGGATAGGTCTTCAATTAATGGATCATGCATCATCGCATCGATTTTTCCAAAGCCAAGATTATCCCGGACAAGGTAGTAAAGTAGCTTAAGGCGTGTTTCATCATCAACTTCGAATTTATATTTGTCCATTATTTCAGTACTTTTTTTGACTAGAAACTTTTCGGCAGCATGCTTTGACTGTATTTCAGAAGCTTTCAAAGTTAAAACTTCATTAAGGATAGATTTGAGTCGAGTGAGATTCTTCAAATCATCACTGGTAAGGGGTGGCTCTTCAACCACATAGGTAATATTTCCTCTATCCATATCTTTAACAATATGAGCATAAGCGAATGGAGCAGTAAGTGGATAAGTCTCAAGGATCTTCAAGTTTTTACCAACTAGAAGTGGTGCCTTTTTCTTTAAACTAGCAGGTTCCACAACAGAAGCTCCAATTTGAGCATACGCAGCCTGCTCTTGAACCACAACTTGAGGTTCGTCAACTACTTTTTTACGAGAAAACAACTTCTTTATTTGATCTTTAGCTGCAACCATAGGCACCCTTCCGACTTAATACTCCAATATCATCGTAAACTTAACATATAAACCTAAAAAAGAAAAAGATTGTTAAGCGATCACTCGCTTAAGGGAATATCTTCTGTACTTCACTGAATGTTCCGCTTGTTGTGACAACTTTAACTAGTTATGGTTTCGAGGTGTAGATACCGCAAGATCTGTTGACAACAGGAACAGTGTGTTCCAGCTGCAATTGTGCCAGTTCCAGTAGTAATTGCATTACCTGTGCATCTATTTATATAAACTGATGCGGCTATTTAGTCTCAACAGTACCTTCACCAACATTTTGAACATAAACTGTCACATATGATACCTGTGCCAGCATTTGACATGCTTTGTATTTGTATTGCGTTTCCTGTTTTTGCTGTTTGGCCGCCTATGTAACCCATTACCCAGGCGTATGCTACTAGTGATGCTACGACTGCGACTGCAATCATTAGCAAAGTTGCAATCACTGGTGAAATTGCTTTTGTATTCTTTTTAAAGTTTCTAAATTTCATATCTTTTTGCTCCTTTTCTATTATCTTATACTTATACATCACATCCACACAAGTCCTTTAAAAGCATAGAAGGAGAAAAAATACAGAACAATCCTCTACCCAAAATCGACACATTACAAAACCCAGTAAACTAATAGAAAAACAGAACATATCTAAAGTTAGCATAAGTTCTTAAAAAACAATGAATATGGTCTTTTATAATCTGTATCATAACTATTGATGATTATACTATAAACCATATAACAAAGTCTTTAGCAATTATTACTAAACAAGGTACCTTATAATGAAGCTCCTGAAGACCGGCATCGCAGGCTTTGACGAATTCCTACTAGGCGGTTTACCCTCAAAAATTCTACTACTTACGGGATCGCCAGGTTCAGGAAACGAAGTTTTCGCCAGACAAATCATCTACTCAAGAGCCAAGCAAGCCCCAATAACATACTTCATAATCAACAACTCACCTGATAGCATCAGAGAAGACATGGCTGCCTACAATTGGGACATCAAACCTCTAGAAGAAAACGGCAACTGGAAATTCAAAACCATCACAAACACAACCAACCTCACAAACGAAATTCTCGAAGAAATGAAACAGCAAAGAGCCACAGTAATAGACTCCCTCTCCGAACTATTTCTCACACGCAAAACCAAAGACATAGTCAACCTAATCACCGCCATGACCCAACAAAACAAACAAACCCCCGAAGGCCAACTGCTACTATTAACAGACGGCATGCAAGACCAAGTCACAGAAACCACCATCCAACACTACGTAGAAGGCGTCATATCCTTCACTACTACTTGGACCTCAGACACAACCCTAAGACATGTCATAATCAAAAAAATGACCGGTATACTCATCCCAACCCGAAGACTCCCCTATAACATCACCAAAAAAGGCATCACCATAGAAACCGCAACCAGAATCACCTAACCAACCCACCCGCCAAACAATAACTAGTGCAGAATTATTTTGAAGCTGTAATTTTGATTCATAGCCGCATTTCATAAGTTACTTATTAGAAAAAAATCAACCTACCAATGTGAATCCCATGAAGACCATACACCGCAGCTGGAGCGATCTTGCCAACGATCTTATCCAAATCCTCATAATCGCAGGCACCATAGGCGTAGCGGCAAAGCTCATCTCATACTTTAACAAATGGGTCTACTTCCCCTCCTTCCCAAACGTCGTCGACGCCACATTCATCGTAACCGCGGTCATTTACCTGTCATGGAAATCACGACAACACCCCACAACACCAAACAACCCCATAGCAAACACAACAACCCTAACAACAACAGCAAACGAAACCTAAACCCCAAAAAACCCCAACAAGACAAACATTAGACAAATAGAAACTTTGCAAAAAATAAAAATAAAAAGAAAATAAAAAAATTATTCTCGAATTCTTTCAAGAAGCGGCAAAACAGGTTTTTCGCCGCGGAAAAACTTCACCACTCTTAACCCACTTTCCGACACCAAATAGGTAACCCGCGTCTTGCCGATGGGTTTCTCATTAACCATCCCCTGCTTAACCAAAAAAGCCATCTGCTGCTTAATTTGATGATTACTAATATTTGCACTATTCATCAAATCGGCTAATTTCAGAGGACCCTCTTCAGCTAGAAGGTGGAGGATGTCAACGTACATTTCCAGCTTTGATCGCTTCATACCGGAACCTTCTCTCTAATAGACTGAGGTAGTACAAAAAACATTCTGAATCAAATACCAAGCAAAGCATGGAAAAAACTTGGAACTTCAAACCAAAAAACTGCCCAAGCGTCAACATAGCATATGCAAGTAGCCTCCAATTCCATCAATATCATCATAAAACATTTCACATAAACATGTCAATTGTGACAAAAATAGGCGCAAAAATAAAGTTAAACCTAGAAAACATCCCAACAAATAAAATAAATCACTACATCAATACGACATTAAAAAAATCAAAAATGATGGCTAATCCGAAATTAGACTAGCTCACGTTCAATATGCGCAGCGGATGGGACCAGAAAATGCACACCCGACTGAGCACGATTCAAAACGTTTAATCGGTTTTCAAAAGCTGTAACCAAATCAGCTACCAGAAGCTTCTGATAATCTTTCGAAAGCGGTCTCATCTCCTCGCTAAGAGCCGCAACCATTTTGTTTTCAATCTTCTTTCTATTTCTCACGTTCTGAGCTTGTTTCAATATTTTTCTCCTCCCCAAAGAATATGACAAAAGAATATAACTAATTTATGACCGCAAAATCTGAATCCAAAATAACAGATAACAATCTACAATAAGCATAGAATCGGAAAAGAAATCGGTGCTCTTGAAGGATCTTGCTTATTTTTAGATTAACAAATAATGTGGGCCTCTTCTAAGTAAGTGTGTAATATTCCGATTTCTGATGTATTGTGCTGTATCTATCTATTCTTCAATATTATGTATTAACACGCACGAAACACGCCTTTTATTCATTTTTCCCCCAATAGAACAAAAAGACAGCGAGGAAATGAAAATGATAACCCAAGAAAATGCCGAAACAACTGACGCCCAATTCGCCGAAAAATGCAGAAAAGCCCTAGAACAATCTTACGGTCTAAACATCCCAATGCCCAAAACAGCAAACAACAAAGACTCGCTGAACAAAAAATTCAAATTATTCTGAGGTCAAAAAAATGTTCAAAGAACTATTACTAAAAAAACTTGAACACACACAAAAAACAACCAGCCAAAACAAACTAACAAAAAAGACAATGATAAAAATACAAAAACAAAAAAGACTCTCAAGCCAAGAATTCCTCAAGGTCCAAGAAACCATCTGGCAGCCAGGCCCAAAAATCAACTACCAAAACGCAGACAATTGGAAAAGAACATTCTAATCTACTATCCCCAGTCTTCACCCAAAGCATTAGTGCCTAACCACGCACAACCTTTCTTAATCAAATTATATCACTTTTTGATACATTCACAAACTGGAAATTTCCCTTATAATTGCTACTCGATACATAAGAATCAAGATAGAATCATCAGGAGAGGAGAGGAAAGAGTTGTTAAAAGGTTTTAACGAACCCAACTCCACCGAAGTTCTTATCGCAGCATTAAACGAAGAACAAGGCGTAGGGCTAACTATTGATGAAATCTCAAAAAGCATAGACCCATCTAACATTTTAGTCATCGATGGGCATAGCCGGGATAGAACAGCCGAGATCGCAAAAGATCATGGGGCGGGTATAGTCTTTCAGGATGGAAAAGGCAAAGGTGACGCCATAGCTAAAGCTATTGAATGTATCCATCCAAAAAGCCACTTCGTAGTCCTCACAGACGCAGACTACACCTACCCAGCAGAATACCTGCCCGAAATGATCCAGATCCTAAAACAAAACCCCCAAGTGGGCATGGTGTGCGGAAACCGATTCAACGGTCAAGTAGACAACAAAGCACTGCGTACGCATTTCTACTTAGGAAACATACTGCTCGCATTCGCCCACAGTATACTAAACGGAGTCGACCTAAAAGACCCCCTAACAGGTCTGCGGGTAATTCGTGCAGAAATCCTAAGGAATTGGAAAGTAAAATCCAAAGGCTTTGACATCGAAGTCGAACTAAACCACCAAGTCAACAAAAAAGGCTTCACAACAGTAGAAGTGCCCATAAGATATCGCCCAAGAATAGGAGAAAAAAAACTTAAAATCTCTGATGGCGCAGCCATCCTAAAAAGAATCCTCCTCGAAACCCTACATTAACAACCACTAGCTGCCTAAACCGCTTTAATCTTAAACCAGTTGTCAACTACGCACAACACTAATACGACTAGCCTTGACAGAAAAGCAGCAAAAGCATCTCTTAAGATACCATACTTTTTTATTAAAAGAGTGCCAACTCGAGTACACGTGTATATCACATATTAGAAATCAACATTCAAAATACGTAAGTCACACGCAACCATATAGTAGTATACACAAACAAAGGCGAGAAACATGGCAAGAAAAGAACTAGTACTCTGTTGCACTCTCATCTTCATAGGCATGTTAGACTGGCTAACAACTATAGCCGCTATAGTATTCTTCGGAGCAACAGAAGCTAACCCATTACTCGCCGGTATGACCCAAACCAACCTCGTACTCTTTAGCGTAGTAAAAATCTCCGCAATAACCCTCACCGGACTTGTCTTCTACAAAGCCCTAACCACAGCAAAACTCGCTCCACAGATCTCTCCCTTCGCAAAAAAATTCTTAAAATCCGGATACGCCATAGCACTAATCTCCCTCGCAGTCCTAGTATCTAACAACATGATTGTCGTTGCACAAAGCGCATAAATCTTTCCTCCTCAAACTCCAAAATCCCCAACCAAAAAATCTTAACTTCTGATTAACTCTAAATCAAAACTATTCTGACTTTAACAAATCAGGCTCTTTTTTACTCTATACCCTATAAAAAGGCGTCCAATCAAATCTTTGCGAAGCGCAGTTAACAAGGTCATTAAGAACACTTGACAATAATCATTAAGTTAAATAAAGTCTACCTAAGAACAGAAAAATTAAGGGGAATAATAGAACATGGTCAGAAGATCCATATTTGAGAAAATCTTCAAAGAGATGCAATTCATCCGTAATAAGCTTGAAGATCTTGAAAATAACATAGCTAACCTAAATCCAAAACCCATTGAAGTCCCAGAATCTACACTTATCGAATTACCCGATCATCTTCGGAAAACATACATAGCCGTTCTATCCAGAGGAGAAATATGTGCAGCACAAGTCGCAGGCATAACCGAAAGAGCACGCGCACTAGAAAGCGCATACCTAAACCAACTTGTCCGTATGGGGTATCTAAATAAAGCCACAGCTTCAAATAAGACAAAATTTTACTCAACCCTGAAAAATCAACAAAAACCGACAATAGCGACTAAAGACCAAATCACAAGCTTTAACATCCCAACAATCAGCAAACCCGAACTAAGATCCGCAAGCTTACCAAATCTATATACACGCAAATAGCCAAACAACCCACAGCCAGCAAAAAATAAAAACCCTAATATCTTAAAAACAAAAAGAACTAAAGCTAAAAACTTTAGTTTCTATTTTATAATCGCAAAAGCGTCATTATTTTTTCCACAAGCCCTAAAGCGATATTCACAACTCGCGCCACAGGTCCAGTTCTGCTAAGCATCTCTCGAATGTTACAAATATCCGCTCTAGTGATAGTTCTGGTTACCAAAATCAACACAATAAAGACGACTAGAAAAACTATTGCTCCCACGATGGCAGTCAATAGGCTAGCAAGATTCAGTTGAAGCGAACCCCAACTCAGCCATAAAGTAAGACCATAAGTCAAACCAGCCGCTACACCCGAACAGAAAAGAATTTTCAATGAAGAAACCCAATCTATGGTTACCCCATAGTGCTTCTTAATCCAAGGCAACGCAACCACTAAAGAAGACAACGAAGCAGCAACAGTTGCAACAATTAATCCCACAATTCCAAACTGCGAAATTAGCACAAACCCTAACGGAAAACCAATTATCGCCATCAGAATAGTTAACTTAAGATTAAAGCTAGTATCACCCTGACCGTTTATCAGTGAACCGATGCTTAAAGTACCAAACGCGCCCATCAAATAACCAAAAGCAAGCAAACCCAAAAAAAGCGGCGCATCAGCATATCTACTACCAAATAGAACTGCTATCCCCGGCTTACTGAGCGCAATTATCATCATCGTAACAGGCACAACCAACAGTGCCGCGTATTTCACTGAAAACCGAAAAACATTTCTCAACGTCTCATTATCCGTTCGATGATCTAACTTTGAAAAAGCAGGAAACAGCATAGTAGTTACCGGCGTAGAAACAAAAGTAACCAACACAGCAAAGTTAGTCGCTACAGAATAGTTGCCGATCAAAGCATCATTAGTAACATAAATCGCCATTAAAATCGAATAAAATTGAGCCATAAAACCCGACAATATCGCACTAATAGATAAAGGCAAACCATATCTAAACAATGTCACTATATTCGTTTTTACCTCTTTTCCACTAATCGCACCACGTGGCATATTTTTATAAATTGTCCACATAAGCAAAATACCAATAAGACCCGAGAGCAAGAAAGCAATCGTATAACCCATGATTGCACCAGAAGTGCCCAATCCCACCATTACCAAAAACACAATAAGACCCGTTCTCAGAATTGCCTGAAGCACAAGCGTTACACTGTTAAGCTTCATCTGCTCAACACCCGTAAAAGCAGCAGTCGCAGTATTCATAAGAGCCCCTGCCAAAATCGTAAAAGACGCCACCTGAATCAAAGGCTCAATAGCAGGACGCTGAAGAAGGCTACTCGCCAAAAAACCAGATAAAACAAACGAAACAAGAGAAAGCCCCACACCCAAAGCAGTCTCAAACACTAACCCTGAAATAAGAATGCCACGCATTTCAGTTTTCTTATCCTCAGCATTATACTGGGCAGTATATTTTACAATAGCAGAATTTACTCCCCAGTCTCTAAAAGTCGCAATCAAACCGGGAGCAGTTATAGCGATGGTGTATAAGCCATAATTTGACTCACCCAATAATGAAGCAATAATAATAGAACCTACCGCTAAAATAACAGTTGAGGTCACAAGACCCCATAACATATGAAAACTGCCGCTTGCTGTTACTTTGGCCATATTCGCTGCTTTGCTCAACCCTGCCCCCTCTGCACCAAACACAATTTGATTTAACAAATGATGCTTACAAGGGTTTATCGCTTTTGGTCAGGCTCATAAGCCAATTTATCCTTTGTTCTACATGTTCCTAATCTGAATTCAGAAACCATAAATGCTTATAAGGTTTTTAAACTGCTATCTAAAGAAACAGGATACGACATTAATTGCGCTTATTAGTGTCGCGTAAGCTACAATCCGCTCTCATCAGAGAGGGATCTTTGAGCTACGCATATAAGAAACCACTTAAAAATCATCCTATTTATCTAATACCTTCATTAACATAACACTAAATATTAAATGCTCAAAACGATTATCTGGTCTTTCTGTTAGGGATTTATCAATGAAAATTTGCATGTTAGCCCCCGAATTTCCCCCCAGTCTGGGGAGGAGTAGGCACCTACATCTTTGAACTTATTAGACATCTACCAAAAAATATAGAGATACACATTGTAACTCCCCGACGAGAAAAGTATGGCAAACAACAACTAACTCAAAATAATAACAATGTACTGCAATATCTTGCAGGTAATGTGCATCTTCACTATATTAGCACAGCCAAAGACTCTTTTTTCTACAATGCACAATTCCAATACGCTTGCATGCGTGAAGTACCCAAAATTGTAAAAGAACAAAAAATCGACATTATTCATTCACATGCAGCCCATATGCCTGATCTTTTACTAATTTTTAGAAGACTCAAAGCAGCTTCTGTCACAACTATCCACACAACGATAAAATCTCAACGACTCGGAACCAAAGCCTCTAGCGGCAATCTTAGTGAAATAGAAGGTTCAGAAAAAGCTACACAACTATTATACCCACCATTAAGGTTACTTGAAGAGATTTATTTCAGACAAAATAGACTCTGCATTACACCCTCATCCTGGATGAAGAATTGGTTTACCGAAAGCTTCAAAATTCAAAAAGACATCCGAGTTGTCCCCAACTGCATAGACGTAAATGATTACATCCTAAACAAAAGCGATTTAGTAGCACAAAAAATTATCCCTCAAAACCTACAAGAAAAACGAATTATTCTCTATGCAGGCAGATTGCTCTCTCTTAAAGGGGTAGACGTTCTTATTAGAGCAGTTCCTAAGGTATTAAAAAACATAAAAAATGATGATGTAATTTTTGTTTTTGCAGGCCCAGGGGACTCAAACAGATTCCACACCAAACTCGCAGAAAACAACGCCGAGGCAAAATGTCTGTTCACCGGACCTCTTCCAAAAGAAACCGTTATCCAACTGATGAAAAAATCAGCTCTTGTAATCTTACCGACCTATAACGATAATTCCCCTTACACTATATTAGAAGCTATGGCTTGTGGAACACCAGTTGTAGCCTCAAACGTAGGTGGCATCCCAGAAATAATAACAAATGGCTATGATGGTATTCTCGTAAAACCAGGTTCTCCAGACACTTTAGCAAACGCGATTACAAACATACTTCAAGATAAATCACTCTACGACCAAATCAGCAAAAGAGAAAAACAAACCATCACCAAAAAATTCTCATGGGAAACAAATCTGCCCAAATACTTAAACATCTACTCAGACGCGATTAACAGCAAAAATTAACCCAAAAAGGCAAGTCTATGATAGTTATTTCTTGCGCGCTCGATTCCACTCTTTGGCAGTCAAAAAGGCAGGGCACTTTACAGCCACACATGGAACGATACCGATTATTTAGCACATTTGACCAAGTCACTATACTTACTCAAGACACCCAAGAATTCACCGACGAATTTGGAAAAATCAAACACATACCCTGCGCATCCTCACGATTCAAAACAATACAAACTACCCTCCAACGCAAGGCATTCCTACGTTGGATCTATTTTTCCAAATCCAGCTTCATTTGGCTCATGCGCAATCGATCAAAAATCAAATTAATAGTTTCAGAAAACGTAGACTCCCCAACACCCATAATATTCTCCTCATTAACCAGAACTCCATTGTATGTCCATTACCACTACGATGTAGCAACCCAAGTTAGCAAAATTAACAAACGTGAACTTCGAGGTTTACTGCTACTATTTATGGAAAAATTTGTTTTCAAGAAAGCAGATGGCATATGGGTAACCGCATCAAGCCTAGGAACAAAAGCCAAAGCATTCGGCGCAAAAAAAGTGACCCTACTGCCGAACTGGATTGACTTCAACCAAAAACCAAAACAACCACCAAATCAAACCCAAGAATTAGACCCCTCAATAGTATTCGTAGGACGACTCCACCCCGTCAAACGCGTATCCCTACTCTTGAAAGCTTTTGCTCAACTAAAAAATACCTTCCCAACTGCAAACTTGAAAATCGTAGGCGATGGCGAAGAGCGAGTAAGCCTAACTGAGCTCTCAAAAAAGCTTAACCTCGAAAACTCAGTTAACTTTATGGGTTTTCAGAATCACGAAAAAGTGCTCCACATAATGAGCCAATCCGATTTGATTGTTCTTCCCTCCAAAATGGAAGGTAACCCAAGAGTCCTTGTAGAAGCGATGATGCTTAAAGTCCCTATAATAGCTGCAAATGTCATCGGAATAAAAGATATAATACAGCATGGTCAAACAGGGCATCTTTTCAATCAAGAATCACCTGAAGAATTAGCATCAGCCATAAACTACGTCCTAACAAACAAGCAATATGCAACTAAAATCAGTGAAAACGCCTACATATTTGCAAAACAAAACTTCTCCAAAGAAACAGCCCAAAAAAGAATCGGAGAAGACATCTCCTCAATAATCCCAAGCTACCAAACAAAAATCCTCAACCAATAGCCATAAAATATACCGAAAAACACCCTAACTCAAAGTGATATATACATCTGCAAACCAAAAAACCCCTCATCTCAGCAATTATCCTAACAAAAAATTCAGTGAAAACTATAGACCAGTGCCTTGCATCCATTTTTCAGCAAACCCTCCTCCCGGACGAAGTCATAGTTGTAGATGGTAACTCTACCGATGGCACACTTGAAATTCTAAAAAAATACACCGCCAAAATCGTCACCGAACCTGGCCTCGGATATGGCTACGCTCGAAACCTCGGAATAGAAAACGCAACCGGAGACATAATTACATTCGTAGATTCAGATTGCCAACTTGAAAAAAATTACCTAACTGAATTAATTCCTCCTCTCGCAACCGCCAATAACAGCATAGGTGGTGTAGGCGGAATTACCTACCCAATAAAGAGAAATCTTATATCCGAAAGTCTCAACGTGCGACTATTTGGAATATCAGCAGAGAGCGAAAACAAAATCCGTGAAATAGACAGCATTGGCGGCGGTACTTCCGCTTATCCTAAAGAACTCCTTAAAAAGATAGGCGGATTTGACGTTGATATAACAGGTGGAGAAGATTACGAACTAAACATCCGCCTCAGAAAAGCCGGATATAAACTACTACTTGTCCCAACAGCTATAAGTTACCATCTGCACCCAACCACATTAAAAAGACTTGCAAAAAAATGGTACAACTATGGAAAATTCCTAGTCGATATGGCCGTTAAGAAAGGCCAGACTCAACTTTTAATATCAACCTGGGGCTGGATTCTGGGGTGCCTCGCAATTCTGGCTGTAGCAATCTACACAAGAGAACTCATAATCTGGTTAATTTTACTCCTTGCCTTCTTCGTGCCTTGGGGTCTTTATTACGGCAAACAAACGATAACTTTCTTAAGACATAACCCAAAAGCCAAGTATCTAGCTCTACCTTTCATACATCAAACCATTATACTATCCCGCAGCGCAGGAGTAGTAGTCGCCACTTTCTATCATCTATTCAAAATAAACCCAAAAAGAAACAACCCCAAACCTAACTAACCATTTAAAAACAATTATCAACCCAACAAACTCCTCTGCCACTAAATATAGACGATAAAATCCTTAATGGTTGATTAACGTGAAAAACATTTGTATCTGCACCAGTCACCCCTTGGAGGGTCACACTGGAGGCGTAGACCGAATAATCAGTCTAGCCAAAAACGCCTCCAGAAACAACATGAACGTCTACCTAATCAACCGTGTAGTTGGTAAATCAATAAAATCATATATTATCGATCCAGACAAGTACTACCAAGTCAAAAACGGAACAATAACTGAGCTAACCTATCCCCTATACACTCGATTCTTGTTTCCTGGACTAACTAAATTCTTACAGGAAATCTTCAACAGACTCATAAGCAAAATAACCTTCACAACCTTATCAGAAATATCCGCAGCGTACTCTTTAGATCCCTATCTGATAGTAAAATTGTTCTTCGTGTGCAAAAAAGAAAAAATCAACCTGATCCAATGCGAATTGCCCATAACTGGACCTTCCTCATTCGTAGTCAAAAAACTCCTCAATATACCCTTAGTATATGATGCACACAACGTTGAAACCGAAAGAGTAAGCGGCATGCCAAATGTAAGCGCAATCTACGTAGCCATAACAAGAATCCTTGAAAATACTGTTTGCCAAATAAGCGATGCGATCTTTACAGTTTCCCAAAGAGACAAAGACCAATATGTCCTCCGAGGTACACCTGAACAAAAAATAGCTGTCATTCCAAACTCCATCGACACCAAAAAACTCTCAAACATAGGCGACGGTACAACAGTTAAAAACAAGTATAACCTCCACGGAAAAACAGTGTTAATTTTTCATGGTCCACTAAAATACCCCCCAAACGAAGAAGCTGCAAAACTATTAGCTAACATCATCATACCCGAAATAGTAATAAAATATCCCAATGTTTGCCTACTACTGATAGGTGAACAGCCACCTAAAATAAAACATGACCAGATTATAGTTACAGGTTTTGTGGAGAATATATACGAATATATCGCTGCCGCGGACATTGCAGTAGTCCCCCTAAAAAGCGGAGGCGGAACAAGAATTAAAATAGTTGAATATTTAGCATGCGGAAAAGCAATAGTTTCAACACTAAAAGGAGCCGAAGGTCTAAGCCTCCAAGATGGCCAAGATATATTCCTAACTAAAGAACCCGATTCAAAATTTATCGATTCAATTATAAAACTAATAATCGATCCCGATCTTAGAAAAAAAATGGGTGCTAATGCCAAAAACAAAGCCCAACAATTCTATGATTGGACAAAAACAACAGAAAAAGCTGTAGAAAACTACAACAAACTAATCAAATCCAACTAAAAACTCAAGATAATGTTTATGTAATTGCCTACTAAAAGAATAATCATAATGCTATTACAAATTTCATATTCCCCTCACTATTTTGGAAGCAGACTAAACCTGCAAAATGGAATTTATCTAATCATAACAATTTTCAAAACCGTTTTTGGGTAAAATCCAGTTCCTTAAACTTTAAGATCATTCAAAACATCCCCCGACCAAACCATCGGGAGCAACTAATCTGAGGATAAAAACATGAGCGCACAAGAAAAAATATCTATCGTGAAAATACAAGATTCGTCAGATATATACGAAAAAGTGAAGGCGGGATTCGAACTTATGGGAAAACCCAACCTGCACAGCAACGACATAGTATCCATAAAACCCAATTTATGTGCTATAAAAGGTCCAGAAACCGGCTCAACTACAGACCTACGAGTTATGGAAGCAATAATACGTTACCTGCAAGAAGAATTCCAAATCTCAGACATATCCATAGTAGAATCCGACGGAACACAACTGCTCGCAGATATGGCCTTCAAATTGCTAGGATTTGAAAAACTAGCCAAAAAACTAAACGTAAAATTAGTCAATTTATCCAAAGATCAATTCACCTACAAAGTCTACGAAAACAACACCTACATGAAAAAAATAAAATATCCCCAGACTTTAGAGAAAACAACCTGCCTCATATCAGTGCCAAAAATCAAAATCCACACAATGTGCATACTCGGCGGTACTATGAAAAATCAGTACGGCTGCAATCCTGTAGCTAACAAAAAGAAGTATCATAAACGTCTAAATGACGCTATAGCCGATTTTACCGTAGCTTTCAAACCCCACATAATCGTTGTGGATGGCATAATCGGTATGGAAGGCAGAGGACCTGTAGGGGGGATTCCAGTTAAATTAAACACCCTTATCTTCGGAAAAGACGTAGTCGCAGTAGATCATTTAATTGCCCGAATAATCGGTCTAAACCCTAACAGCGTAAAATACTTAGTTGATGCTAAAAAACGAGGATTGGGAACATTTAACTATCAACTCGTAGGTGCAAACATCAAAGATATTGAGCGCGCCTTCAAGGCTCCACCTAAACGAAGTAGTCTATACGGCTTATTTGCATTATAAAACTAGGTTGAGAAAATGTCAAACAATAAAACTAAAGTTGCCATAATCGGTGCAGGGGAAATAGGAACAAAAGCCCACATCCCAGCATACTTACATAACGAAAACGTTGAACTAGTAGCCTTAGTGGATGCAGATCAAAAGAAACTTGAAAAAGCCTCAAAAAAATTCAACATAAAAAACCAATATACCTCAGTAGATGACTTGCTCCAAAAACAACAAGTTGACGCCATAAGCGTCTGCACCCCCCCAAACTCACATGCGCCAATTGTACTAAAAGCTCTCGCAAACGATGTTCATGTACTATGCGAGAAACCCATGGCGACAAGCCCAGAAGATGGCAAAAAAATGCTCGAAGCCGCAAAGAAAAAAGAAAGAGCTCTAATGGTAGGCTTCAACCTCCGCTTCCAACCCAATTACCAACGAACCCTTGACGTAATTAAAGATGGAAGCATGGGACACACCCACTTCATCGAATTTAACCTACAATCACCCAACCCACTAATAGGCTGGAGCAAATCTCCATGGTTCTTCAGTCAGCAAGCAGGCGGAGGCGTATTACTAGACAAAGGCCCACACGTATTTGACATGCTCAACTACGTATTCGACGATTTTCCATACTCTGTTTCAGCAGTTTCATCCACATTCTTCGATTCCTCCGTAGAAGACTCATGCGTATGCACATTAGAATATCCAGGAAACAAAATAGGCATCGCAATAATGAGCTGGCTCGCATCCAGAGTAATCGACCTGTTAAGCGTTCATGGAACATCACAAAGCCTCTTTGTTTCACCTGACATATTCGTACAAGCAAACCTAAACGAATTATTACCGATATCTCTCTTCCGTAAAGCTACCAAGATGCTCGTTAACATGAAATTCCAAAACATACCCGGATTCAAAAGCAACAAAGTCGATACCTTCCAACTTGAAATAGACAATTTCATCCAACAAATACGAACCCAGAAATACGACTACTCAACAGCCTTAAGCGGCACAAATGTACTAATCACCTGCGACGCAGCCAAAAAATCTATAGAAACAGGCAAAAAAATAGAATTCACCTCAATAAGAAACTAACAATAAAATAAAAACCGGATTTAACCAAATTAGAAGTCTTTCGTCAAATTGACCTCTACTCTCCTATAAAACACTCCTAGTTAAGATCCTTCTCAAGGTGATTTCAGTGAAAGTACTATTTGTTTCAGCCTTCTCTTCAAAAGAACTTGGCGCATACCATCAACGTTTAACCAACCTCAAAGAAGGCTTACAACAATTCAACGTAACCACTGGAATGCTCTTTATTGGCGACTATTTAATAAAATCCCCAATTCTGCTCAAAGCTCTAAATATTCCACTGATAAAAAAGGAATTTGACAAGTACGATTTAATCCATGCTGGAGCAAGCTCAGCTTGCTATGTGATGGGTCTGGCAAAAAAACTCGGACATTTCACTCTCCTTCAAGATGTTCATGGATGTATAGAAGAACTTCTACTCCAAGAAGGCACTCTAAATTTTGGCAGAGACTACGCTTATGCGCAGGGCTTAATTCTAGAAGAAGTATCCAACAGAACTTCTGATTTATTCATAACTTGTTCAAAACCACTTAGGGACCGACTTCTGAAAAAAGGAATCCGTAAAAACATCGAAATAATACGCAACGGTGTAGATACCCAACTGTTTAAACCAAAAGACTTTCCATCAAATAAAGAAGAATTCGTAGTGACTTATGCTGGAAACTTCCAAAAATGGCAAGGCATAGAAAATCTTGTAGCTGCCGCTAAACTCATAACAGACACCAAAATCAAATTCAGAATAATCGGTTTCAAAAAGGAAGATAGTCTGCTAAAGAACACTATTAACCAAGCTTTAAAATCTCAAGCTACGCTAATTGATTCATTAAATCAAGATGAACTAGTAAATCAGTTATGTTCATCTGACGTTTTAATAATTCCGAGAAACAGAAATATCGCAACACAAATGGCTTTTCCAACAAAATTCGCCGAATACTTAGCAGTTGGAAAACCCGTTATCATGACAAATGTCGATGAGACAGCAAACTTCGTTAAGAAATTTAACTGTGGGTTCATATGTGAACCATCAGCTAACTCAATTGCCCAAACTATAATCAAAGCAAAAAACCTCCCGTCAGAAACTTTGGAAAATATGGGCAAAAACGGGCGACAACTCGCAGAATCAGAATTTGACCGAAAAGTAATCGCCAAACAATACTACGAATTCCTACGAAATCAACAGGCAAATTCAGATACCTAATTCCATAAACAAATTTCTAAACTTCTTTTTTCCCAATTAAACTATTTTTTGAAAACTTGACAATTCAAAAATATTAATTTTTAAACAATATAATTACTGAGCAATAATAAGATACGTTTTTTGCATCTTATTTTGCCAAGATAAATTTTATCGATTTTTTTAAGCGTCTTATGTGGTTGTGTAGGTTGCGTAGATGCTGATTTTGTCTGTTCTGTCGGTGTGAGTGCCAAATGATGATGTGGGTTCGTTAGAATAAGTTATAAAGTTCCAGGCGCTTGTTCCGCCAGTGTTGTAGTACCAGCTTAGACCTGAGTCATAGATTATCACTAACCAATAATTTCCCGCCGATAGCGATACAGGAGTGCTAAAGGTAAAGTCTACCCAACTGGCTGTAGTTGGTACGGGCATTTGAGCAGTGGTTCCACCGATCGGTGATGCGGGATTACCGCTTGAATCGGAGTAGATTACACACTTCGCATTACCATAACCGCTGATGTATGCAGTTATTTTCGATACTGAAGCTGCGGTTGTTAGCTGGAAGTACCCGCCAGTCTTAGCTGGAGATCCCCCTGTATCTTCAACATTGCTTCCTACTGAAGAATAACCAAATGTTCCTGAAGAACCTGAAGATGTGGTTGTGTAGGTTGCGTAGATGCTGATTTGGTCTGTTCTGTCGGTGTGAGTGCCAAATGATGATGTGGGTTCGTTGGAATAAGTTACATATTTCCAGGCGCTTGTTCCTCCGCTGTTGTAGTACCAGTTGCCGTCTCCGTTGTAGATGAGTACGAGCCAGTAGTTTCCTGCTGACAGCGATACCGGAGTACTGTATGTAAAGTCTACCCAGCCGGCGGAAGAGGGCACAGACATCTGAGCCGTAACCCCACCAATAGGCGAACCAGGATTCCCACCCGAATCAGAATAAATCGCACACTTAGCAGAACCCGAACCGCTGATGTACGCACTAATCTTAGAAATGTTTGCGGCTGTAGTAAGTTGGTAATATCCACCAGTTTTAGCCGCAACTGCACCTGTGCCAATTCTAGTACTGCCTATGGAAGTAGATCCGAAAGTTCCGGCAGGACCTGTAGGTGTTGGGGTAGGTGTTGGTGAACTGGTTGGTGAGCTGTAGGTGTAGGTGTAGGTGTCGGTGTGGGTGTTGGCGGACTTGGTGGTGAGGTTGATTTTAATACTACCTCTCCTGAATAAGCACCTATCGTTATGCTTGTTACTGTTGTGTTGCTTAGGGTTTTGTATGTGCCGTTTAGGTTGATGGTGTATGTGTTTGCGGTTGGGTTGAATATTGCTTTTCCGTTTGTGAAGTCTCTCATGTAGACGTTTTGGCTCTGATAATAAGCATTAGTCGGGTCGCCAATTGGAGTATCCATAATAGAATAGTATCCTTTTGAGCCATCAGAACTTTGCCAACCATTGAATTCCCAAATCGCGCCCGCTCCATTTTTGCCAAGTAGGAAGCCTGCGTAGCAGTATTTTACCATCCGAGCCATTTCTGCACTATTCGATGGAACTATAGTTCCAGAAGCACCCCAGACTATTTTTCCAGCCGCAGTGTTAGCTGCCATGTTATTTATCATAGACATGATAAGTCCTGTGTCTCGTGACCCCTGAGTATTACTCGCTTCCCAATCGCAGTGTACATAGCCTTCTAGCATTTGGCCATCAACAGCTGAAACGTATGTGTAGGTGTTCCATTCGTCGGTGTTGATTATTACGATTTTACCCGGTGTAATGTTTGCCTTGATGTACTGAAGCATTCCTAAGACGTTGCTATGCCAATTAGAAGTAACTGAAGCAGAAACTATGCTTGCGTAACTGCTTAATGAGTTCCATACATCATCTACAAATACGCCGTCGTATAGGGTGCCCATTTTACTGTTTAAATCGCTAACCCAATGTGCGCGCCAACCGGCATTACTCACATCCATAAGATACCAACCCCAAGCTGAGTTTATGATTCGGTTTCCGCTGGTATCATGTATGAACCAATCTTCATGAGAGTTCACGACTGCCCAGTCGGAGTAATGAGTGTGCATCCCAATTAGATCTTTATAACCAATTACTTTTACATTGGGATTATACGTCTTGATTGTTGAAATTCCGGATACCCCAAAGTCAACATCAATTATGCTGAAGTGGTTACCGATAAAAGTTGCATCGGAGGAAGAAAAACTAGTGCCGTATGCAAACACTCCTGTTTTTATTGTGCTATAGTTTGTAGATGTCACTGCTATTGTTCCTGATGTTGATAAGAACAGCTGTAGTAGTTAGTAGACCTGATGTTATGCCGCTTATTATCATCACTGTCGCCATGGTCGCAATTAGCAGGATGTTGAATTTATTCATGGGCTCCCCTCTGTGGTCTAATTAAACACTAATATCTCATGTATTACATCTTAATATATTAGACGTGTGATTTTTTGCTACAGATGCCTGCTCAACAAATACACAAAATAAAAAACAAACAACAAAACAAAATCCTAAAAAAATACTTCAAAAATTACGAACCCATTTAAATGCCTACATAGACTATACTAACATCCCGATCAAAAATGAGTAGAAAACACATAATAAATTAAAACATAAAAACCACACTCCTTCGGACGATACTAAAAAATGAAGCTAAATGCTAAACTAACTGGATACATAATAATTGTATTGGCAATTCACTTTCTGGTCTTTGTATCAACCTACTTTAATATTTCAATTTTAAGACCAGTTGTTATTTTCGCGTATCTCACCTTCGTGCCTGGCTTCTTGTTACTGATTTGCATTCAAAATTGAGAAAACCGATTTACTTGAATTTATTTTATTTTCAGTAGGTCTAAGCATAACAATTGCAATGATTGTTGGATTCTTGATTAATGCAATATATCCGATTATAGGCATATCCCAACCACTATCAACAGTTCCAGTTCTACTCACTATGACCGGATTGACTTTGACTCTATTTGCTATAAGCCTAAAAAGAAACATTCAACAAACTTTAGATTTATTTAAATTACCCGAAATAAACCTGACCAGCAACTTCTTCAAAGCTTTACTTCTAACTTCTCTTCCCCTTCTAGGAATAATAGGCGCAATTTATAGAAACTTTACAGTTCCACTTCTCATAATTATAGTTGCAGCTCTATTCGTTTTAACTGTCATTTCTAAAAGCATAATACCTAGCAGACTCTACCCTTTTCTAATTTTTATGATATGCCTAGGTTTAGCTCTGCAATTTACTCTAATGTCTCAACATACTATGGGAAACGATGCCCCCCTTGAATATCGGACATTTTTGTTAACAAAAAATGATGGACTATGGCAACCTCTTAGCAACGTTGGACAAGTTGAAATCTACTACAATTCAATGCTAAGTATCACAATACTTCCAACAATATACTCAACATTAGTTAATATAAACACAGAATTATTATTCAAAATATTATACCCCTTTATCTTCTGTTTTGTTCCCGTAACACTATATAAAATTCTTTCAAAACAAGGTTGGAAACCCAACAGCGCTCTTATTGCTGCACTGTTTTTAATCTCAAGTCCCTTAGTATTTTACGGCGCAGAACCACTAAGTGTAAACAGACAAATAATCGGAGAATTATTCCTAGTTCTTTCCATATATCTTCTTTTGGAAACCGATGTTGACTTCAAAAAGAAAACTCCTCTGCTTATTGCTTTTGGAGCAATGACTGTAGTTTCACATTATTCGTTAATGTTTCTTTATTTAGGTTTTCTTATCTTTGTCTTCCTATTTTTGAAAATAGGTCGCAAATCCGATAAACTACCCAGCATAACTTTTATCCTTCTAATGTTTAGCATAACTTTTATCTGGTACTCTTTCTTCTCAAGTCCTCTGCTTCCCGAAGCTGCATCCACAATCAACAATATTATTTCCAACTTCGGGTCTGATCTCTCAAACCCTGCAGCTAGGTCAGTAGAATTATTTACAACAAAAGCTAACTTTACAATAGCAAGTCCAATAAACTGGGGTCTTTTTGGTCTTGTTCATATTTTCGTTCTAATAGGACTTCTACTCGTTACTTTCAAACCAAAAAACATCGAATTAATTTTCAAATATAGAGTTATGATAATTTTTAGTGGCATATTGTTCTTTGCAATTGTTGTAGTTCCCAACTTTGCTCCCACACTTAATTTTTCAAGATTTTATGCCATTGCCTTCTTATTTTTAGCACCTTGTTTTGTCTTAGGCGGAAAAGTATTTCTCAATTGGTTCCTATCTGCTGTTTCAAAAATTACCCACAAACAAAATTGGAATTCTAAAGCAAACATGGCCATCTTATTAATCGCAATCCTAGCAAGTGCTTACTATCTATCTCAATCTGGATTCATTAATCATGTTGTAGGCGGATCTATACAATCGTACACTTTAGATTGGGATAAAACTCTAAACATAAATATGAACTCATCTTCAGAACCGGCTGCAAAAAGTAATTTCTATACTGCATATACACCCAATCAAGACGTATATAGTGCAACATGGCTCTCCAGAAATTTAGCAAATACTTCTATAGTTTATGCAGATTCAATATCAATTTACCATCCACTTCATGTTTTTGGTTTGATATCAACCCTAAATACACTAACTTGAATAATGACACAATTTTTGCAGCCGGTGACTTCATTTATCTACGAACCTTCAATGTAGAGAATGGCATAATCGCCCCAATTTCATATCCCTCAATTTTATATTAACAATATTGACTCTTGGTATAATAGTAGTAATCTAGTGTATTC
Organism: Candidatus Bathyarchaeota archaeon; assembly: GCA_963701765.1. GTDB lineage: Archaea > Thermoproteota > Bathyarchaeia > Bathyarchaeales > Bathycorpusculaceae > JADGNF01. The sequence continues at coordinate 109,433 of CAVPBD010000005.1, read as the reverse complement.
TAACGGTCAAAGTAAAATATACAAATCACCCAACTAACCATTCTTATCTATCTACATTTTCAAATACCAAAGAACCTTCTTTCTTTCCATCCAATTAATCATACACTTAAACAAACAACCCACGATATCTCTTCTAAAAAAATCAAGAAAAAGAATATACATAATACTAAGATTTTAAACATAGAATCCAATACGAGGTCATTTAAGCAATTGAAAGTCCTAGTGGTATCCCCTTCATATGAACCCATAATTGGTGGCACTGAAACTTTTGTGCTAAAACTGGCTACTGCATTAAACAACTTAGGGGTTCATGCGGATGTATTGACCTTCAATATGAATCAAAAATGGAAACCTTATTTTAGAAAAACATGCATAAAAAAGCAATTTACTGTCTATAAAATTCCTGCTATAGCAAATCCATTTTCCTTTCTTCCCATAAATCCATTGCTTCTAGTAACAAGGGCTAATGTTTTTCCCAACCCTGGCTTTACTAAAATTTTAAAAAATTATGATTTAATACATTTTTGTGATGAAGAAGACCTTAGCTTACCTCTATTCTCATTCTTAATTAGAAAGCCAAAAATAATGCATTCCCTCACACCTAATTCTTTTGAAGCTATTCGCCATAACTTTTTCCAAAGAAAAATATACAAACATATATCCCAAATTTACATACCCTGCTCATTTCAAATTGATTCTTACATCAAGTTAGGAATTCCCATGTCGAGAATCATCGATAAAAAAAGCGTTGGAGTAAATGCAGAAATATTTAAACCTGATGAATCAAAACGACTTGATTCCCTTATCTTGTATGTAGGTAGACTTCAAAAAATAAAGGGTGTACATATACTACTAGATGCCCTTCAACATATACAAAAATCTTTACACATAGTAATTATCGGTCCATTAGATCAGAATAATCCTAAATATTCCGACCAACTTAAAAAATCGATCAATGACCTAAACGCACAAGGAACACACAAAGTTGAATTTTTAGGTCGTAAAAATGAAGAGGAACTCATACCTTGGTACCAAAAAGCTACTTTCCTTGTTGCTCCCCATATTGACCAAATTTGTGGTGGTCTAACAACATTAGAAGCACTATCTTGTGCAACACCTGTAATAGCAACCGGCGATGAAGTTGTTAAAGATAAAATCACTGGTCTCATAGTTCCTCCAAACGATGCAGAAAAACTGGCTGATGCAATAACTGAACTCTTAGAAAACAAAGATCTGCGAAAAAAATATGGAAACAAAGGTAGAGAACTTATTGAACACGAATATTCTTGGAACATAATAGCCCGAGATTTAATTGAAATCTATCAAGAACTCACTAATCCCTCTCATCCTATGAAATTAATTACCCCTTGTTGAATTCTATTTTATAGAATAGGCATTTATAATATATATTTCAAATTATTTGTTATTACAAATTATTATTAATTTCCATTTTAACTGTATCCTTATTAATTTCATCTGAAATTAGTTCAAGGAGCCCAGAGGTGAGAATAGTTGGATATAATTCCCTTTGAATCTAATTTAGAAGACAAATTACATATTTTTTTAACTAAATACTCAGCTAATCCCTATGCCATTTATGGCATTAATCAGGATAAATATGCTAATTATGTTCTTTCTGAATTGAAAGATGTTGTTTCAAAGGGTAGTTATGTCTTAATTGCTGAAGAAGCAAATGATATTATTGGAGTAATTTCATTAAATCGTTTAGATTGGGATTCTCAACATTTTACAATCGAAATGTCAAAAATTGACCATTTAATCGCTTTAGGCGACTATCACGAATCTACACACATTAAACAACGCCTAATTTCAAGTTTACTTGCAAAATGCAGCAAAGAACTATTACTACATATTTCAATTAGAATCAATAAAGAAGATTTATCCAGTATCCACGCATTAGAAAGCAAGAATTTTAAACTAATGGATATCCTTGTTACATATGCGCTTGATTTACGCAAATATCAAAAAATCCAAACCCAAAGCAAATATCTTATTCGATTCATAAAGGCTGAAGAAATCCCTGAGATTGAAAAAATGGCCTTTGAATGCTTCCACGATAATATTCTTGCAACAGACCGATTCCACGCAGACCCTACTTTATCAAAGAAAAGAAGCAGTGAGGTCTATGCAGAATGGGTGGTTAATTCTATCAAAGAACCATTTAGCAAAGTCCTGGTAGCTGAAATTGATGGAAAAGCGGCAGGTTTTAACGTATGCACCATAAATCCTGTTTTAGTTGAAAAAATCGGTTTACGAATTGGTTCTATGGCTTTAACAGCAGTTGACTCTTCGTTGAGAAACAAATTAGTAGCTACAACTTTGCTAAATTCAGCAATTGAATGGTTCTCTGATAAAGTCGACATAATAGAGACTGGCGGGCAAGTTAGCAATTATCCAATCCAAAAAGCTTGGACCAGTGTTGGATTAGAAATCGTAAGATCTCAATGTACATTTCATTGGTCTGTATTAACGGAAAGCCTATAATCATGCTCTTAGTGTGTTCAAGAGGTAATGCAGCTTTAATGACTTCAAATAAAGAAGGACTATAGAATGCGAACAATAGTGATTAGTCAGCCCACTTACTTGCCCTGGTCTGGGTATTTTAGAATTATGAAAGAAGCTGATGTATATGTTTTTTTAGACAACGTACAATTCGAACAAAGATCATGGCAATCTCGAAATCGCATAAAATCAGCCAAGGATTTTACATGGTTAACCGTTCCAACACATCATAATAGTCAAATTAAAATAAGTGACGTAGAAATAGATAACTCAAAACAATGGATGAGACAGCATTTTACTGCAATTAAAACCTCTTACGGTAAAGCTCCATATTTCCAAGAATATTGCTCTTTTCTTAAATCTGTTTATGAACAAAGATGGACCAAACTATCTATATTAAATATTTATTTGATAAAATATTTTGCAAAACAATTAGGTTTATCCCCTATATTTGTAAGAGCCTCAAAATTAGGTCTTGAGGGAAAAAGAACAAATCTACTTCTTGATATCTGCAAGATTTTTGGTGCAGATCGTTACGTATCCTCTATAGGTGCAAAAAATTATATGGAAGAAGACAAAGCTAAATCAATCTTCGAAAAAGAAGGTATTAGTGTAGACTTTCTCCAAGTTAATTTCCCCAAATATCCCCAGCTTTTTGGAGAATTTATTCCAGAACTCAGCATCATCGACTTACTATTTAATTGCAGTCCTACAGCCTCAGATATTCTTTTAGGCGAAAATACGGCTATAATCAGCAAACTTGATAGGTAAAAAATTATTAAAAAATTAGAAGTTGCCTGATTTATGAGATTTTTTGATTCTGTTGTATGGCGTATTCTTCGATTAAGATTTTTTGATTCTATTCGTCCAAAAATTATTCGCTCGGATTCTTATCGGGTAATTGGTAAGACGACTTTTTCGGATTCTACATTTTCGGTAGTTATTTTTGGCTCTAAGATTAGTGTTGAATATTTTTCAAAACTTTTTTATGCAGAGCCACCCAAGGTCGAGTTCATGGGGAAGGTTCCTCTCTATAAGGCTGCAACAGATTTTGGTGCGGTTTCGGCGGATTTGACTATTGTTGAGTCAAACTGGTTTTTCTCGCCTTTTCTTCGTGATAGTGGATTTTTTCTTTCTCCGAGAGTAGACTTCGTACTAGATATAACAGACTCGCTAGAAAACATAACCAATAAAGCCAGCGAAGGAAAAAGGCGTAGGTTGCGGCAGGTTGTTGAGGCGGGTTATTCGTTTGAGGTTACTAAGGATTTGTCGAAGTTGCGGTCTTTTTATTATGATGTGTATTTGCCGCATATGTTAAAAAAGCATTCTAGGTATGCTTTGCCTATTAGTTTTTCTGAGTGTTTGGATTTGTTTTCGAAGGGTGAGCTTTTATTAGTTAAGTCAGGTGAAGACCTTATTTCTGGGTGCATTCTTGTACCACATGAGAATGAACTTTGGGAACCAATTCTAGCTGTAAGAAATGTTGACCAGCAACTTACCTTAGGCAGCTACGCAGTCTATTATTTTTGCATTCTTCTAGGCATAAATCGGGGGTTTAGATGCATGGATTTCGGAGAAGCCTCTCCATTTATGAAAGACGGCGTATTTCAATATAAGAAAGGTTTAGGCATGGGGGTGCGTCCTGCCAGTGGTGATAGTGCTCAGGTTTTTGGTTTACGATTTTCTACGGCATTTGCATTTATCGATAAATTTCTTTCAGCTCACCCCTTTGTGTTTATGAATGATAATAGTTTATGCGGTATTGTTTTTCTTGAGTCTGTTAACGATTTATCAGCTAATTCTTTCTTTGTTTTCGGTTTTGTTAGTCTATATGTTGTTACCCATAACTCAAATACCTCTAATTTAAAACGTTTTAAGGTACAAGAGTTGTCTATCAACGATTGCCTGCAAAATGATACTTCTGTTCTGAAATTCTTAGGTGCTGTCTGTGTTGAAGGTAAACATCATCTTTACCATCTTACACGATAGAATTTTAAACTCAACTTTTATGTTATTTCCACTTCTATTTTTGTTATTAATTTCAAATTTAATCCCTTTTTAGAAATTTTTAAACAGAATATTGTAAAAACAAATTTTTTATTTTAAATAAGACTATAGAATTCCTGATGCAGAACACATAAAAACTTGATTAGTATTATGAAGAACGAAAGCATTAATTTGGATAAGGCTGATTTGAATATGCCCTTCTCAATCCTATTTAAAAATGGTCGCACTCAAAGGTATATAATTAACAGTCCCCGTTTTGGCATGCCTCCCTCAATCCAGATAGAAATTACAACTAAATGTAACATTAACTGTCCACTCTGTCTAAGAACAATTGACCCCGCAAAAGTAGTTGATGCTGACATGCCAATCGACCTTTTCAAATCAATAATCAGACAACTAAAAGGAAAAACTCGCGATGTTAGTTTAGTTGGTTTGGGCGAACCATTGCTCCATCCTGAGATTTTTTCTATGATTCGCTTCGCGAAAGAAAACGAACTTGAAGTCAGCATAATTGATAATTTTACTCTAATTGATCGAGAAAAATCTCTTAAATTAATAGATTCAGGCTTAGATCATCTCTATGTTTCTTTTGATAATACTTCCAAAGAGGAATTTGAGAAGAGAAGAACAGGTGCAATATATGAAAAAGTCGTTGATAATATCAAACTTTTTATAAAAACAAAGAAAGAGCTTAAAGCTAAAACACCAGCTTTTATTTTTAAATCAACTATTTCAAATAGTAATTTTGCAGAAGTATTCAAACTTATTCAGTTTGCAGAAGATATAGGTGCAGACGGAATAAACTTCGGAAAAATGATGGATCAAGACGAAGCTCACATCATTAATCCGCCGAATTTGAACGCGAGTAATATTCCTAAGAGCAAAATTACAATTTATCCTTGTGAATTAGGTGATTATTATATATGTGATGCGACTAGGGGTTGCTATGTAACATACGATGGTAAAGTGTTGCCCTGTGGTCTTATGGCGGAGTCAGTTTCTAGAGCTGATTACCCAAAACTCGAGTTGGGTGATTTGAAGTCTGATACAATATCTACTATATGGCGATCCGCCAGATTTAGACAGTTACGGAAAAATCTTGAAGAGGGAAAATATTTGCCTGAATGCAAGACTTGCGGAGGTTATAACAAACAACCCAAAAAACATTAATCTAATAACTCATTATTTAAGCTCGTAGGATTGTTAAAAACTGTCTGGTTTTATAGAGTTCTTTGATTCTGTTATTTGGCGTATTCTTAAATTGAGAATTTTTAAGTCTATACGTCCAAAATTAATTCGTTTAGATTCATATGTGATAGAAGGTAGGACGAACTTTTCTGAATCAATTTTTTCATTACTCTTTTTTGGTTCAAAAATTAGTGTTGAGTACTTTTCTAAGCTTTTTTTTGTTACAACACCTAAAGTTACGTTTTTAGGCAAATATTCTCTAAGCAATATTGCTTCTGGCCTTAGCGCGGTTTCGGCGGATTTGACTATTGTTGAGTCAAACTGGTTTTTCTCGCCTTTTCTTCGTGATAGTGGATTTTTTCTTTCTCCAAGAGTAGACTTCGTACTAGATATAACAGACTCTATGGATACAATACAAAATCGCATTTCTAGAGATAAAAGGCGTAGGTTGCGGCAGGTTGTTGAGGCGGGTTATTCGTTTGAGGTTACTAAGGATTTGGGTAAGTTGCGAGTCTTTTTATTATGATGTGTATTTGCCGCATATGTTAAAAAAGCATTCTAGGTATGCTTTGCCTATTAGTTTTTCTGAGTGTTTGGATTTGTTTTCGAAGGGTGAGCTTTTATTAGTTAAGTCAGGTGAAGAACTCGTTTCTGGTAACCTCCTAGTTTCCCATAACCGCGAACTTCATTCTCCAATAGTTGGTGTAAGTGATGTTGATAAGCATCTTACTTTAGGTAGTTATAGCGCATATTATTTTAGTATTCTTGTTGGTATTCAGAGAGGTTATACCACAATGGATTTTGGTGAAACCCCCCCATTTATGGATGATGGATTATTCCAATTTAAAAGAGATATGGGTATGTGGATAAGACCGGCAAAGGGAGAAAGCGCTCAGGTTCTTGGTGTAAAGTTTTCTAATATTCCTATGTCTGGCAACCATTTTCTTTCTACACATCCTTTTATTTTTGTGGAATGTGAGCGCCTAAGCGGTCTTGTTTTTCTTGATTTAGTTAATGACTTGTCTATTAGGTCTTTTTTTGTTTCTGGTATGACCAATCTATATGTTATTTCTTTAAATGCTGATTCTTCGGGGGTGAAATGCTATAAAGTTGAGGAACTTAAAGATGAAGATTATACGCGTAATGATGCTTCTATTTTAAAGACATTGGTTAGGTTTTGTGCTCAGAGTGAATCTCATCTGTATCGCATAACCAAATAATTATTATTTATGGATCACCTGTTGATGTTAAGTTTTTCTGATTTTTTAAAAAGCGAATCCAGATTTAGAGTCTTATGGTTTTTCGCAAGGGGCCTTTTCGCTTTTGCATAAATTTTTTCTAATATTATCTATTTTTGTGATTTTATTTTATGACTAATAGGGATTAGGTTACTTCTCTTGGTGGGTATGAATTTGTTAAATTTGATTGCAATATTCATAATTGCATTTTTGTTTTTATTAATGTTCAATTCCGGATAGATATCCATTTGCGAAATAATATTCTTATATTCTACCATAATTGAATTGCTCACTTGAGGTTGGTTTATTAGTGCCCTCTCTTAGAGGGGACAGCTAATGTCGAGAAAAATAAGATTTAATAAAACATATTCTGTGGTTTGCCAGAATATTCACTGTAAATGGAAACTTTGTAGCCATCTACACTTAATTCTTTTTTTTAATCCTCTCTCTTTTTTGTTCGAAGGTGTTCCAGAATTGTTAATAATATGAACTATTAATACAACAGCATTATAAGAAAGCATAAAAATTGTACTAAGGAGTAGATTTGATGTCTGATAAAAAGAGAATTCTAGTAACTGGCGGAGCAGGTTTCATTGGGAGTCACTTAACCGAGGATTTAGTTAAAAGCGGTTTCTCGGTAAAAATAATGGATGACTTCTCCACCGGTAGTGTAAATAATATTATGCATCTTTTCAATTACAGAAATTTCAAGATGATTCGTGGTAGTGTCACTGACAAAGAGCTTGTGGCGAAAGCTACTTCTGATGTTGATGTAATTTTCCATTTAGCAGCTCAGGTTCATGTAGATCGTTCAATTATTGAACCAAGACGAACCTTTGATGTAAATACCCTTGGGACTCTAAATATTTTAGACGCTGCACTAGAAAATAACGTTGAACTCGTAGCATATGCATCTACAAGTGAAGTCTACGGGTCTGCTTTATATGCGCCTATGGATGAGAATCATCCACTGAATCCTGCATCTCCATATGCAGCAAGCAAAGCTGCTGCAGACCGTCTTTGCTTTTCCTACTATAACACATACAAACTACCTGTCGTAATAGTTCGCTGTTTTAACACTTACGGTCCAAGGCAAAAAGACAGCGGTTACGCTGCAGCAATACCAAAATTCTTGCGCAAAGCATTAACACGGTTGCCTCCTATTATTTACGGCAATGGTCTTCAAACTAGAGATTACATGTATGTAAAAGATACTGTTAAAGCATACAAACTTGTAATGAATTCATATGAAAAAGTTTTAGGCCAAGCCATTAATTTTGGAACCGGTGCGGAAGTGTCAATTTTAGATTTAGCAAAGACAATCCTTGAGCTATGCGAGACAAAAGCTGTTCCGGTTCATACATCTCCGCGTCCTGGCGAAGTCACACGACTCTGCGCAGACATAAAGAAAGCCAAAGAATTGCTGGGTTTTGAGCCCGATTACACAATCAAGACCGGATTAAAGGAATTCACTGAGTGGTATAAAGAAGGTCGTTATGAAGAGTGGACTTCGTACACTAGTGATAAGGAGAATTGACACGATTGGATAATCAAGGGATCCCCTTTTATGTGCCTTGGATGACATCTGAGGATAAAAAAGCTGTATTTCAAGCTTTGAATTCTCGTTGGCTCACCGGAGGTCCCTTGGTTAGAAGCTTTGAATCTGATTTTGCTCAATATGTAGGTGTGAAGTTTGCTGTTGCTGTAAATAGTTGTACTGCAGCTTTACATCTGGCAATGAGGGCACTTAATATCGGACCAGGCGATGAAGTCATAGTTCCAGATTTTACTTTCGCTGCTACTGCAAATGCACCCCTTTTCTGTGGTGCTAAGCCTGTTTTAACTGATATTGACGAAAAAACTTTTAACATTTCTCCAGATCAAGTATTGAAAAAGATTACATCAAAAACTAAGGCCATAATTCCTGTTCATTATGGCGGCCAATCATGTGAAATGAAAGAACTCATGGAAATTGCTCATGATAACCATCTTCACATTGTTGAAGATTGTGCTCACTCTTTAGGTGCTGATTATGGTGGTAAGAAGACAGGCACCTTTGGTGCAATGGGTTGTTTTAGCTTTTACCCTACTAAAATTATTACCACCCTTGAAGGTGGCATGATAACAACTAACGATGAGAAACTTGCTCAGAAACTAAGGCTTCTACGCGAACATGGAATGAGCCGAAACGCAATAGAAAGAGAAAGCGGAGCTACTTGGTACTACGATGTAATTGATTTAGGTTATAATTATCGATTAACCGATCCGCAAGCAGCTTTGGGTGCTTCTCAATTAAAAAGGATTGAAGACGGAATTAGACGAAGAATCCGCATTGCAGACCGTTATGATAAAGAGCTTTGTAAAGCCAATTCAGATTTGATTGTTCCTTATCATGCTTCTAATCGTTCACATATTTTCCATCTATACACTTTAAAGGTTCCGAACTCCAAAGGAGGCTTAGTCAGAAATGAGCTGTTCAACAAATTATCGAAGGCTGGTATTCAATCGAGTGTTCATTATACTCCTTTACATTTAATGAGTTTCTATAAGCAATTTCTAAAGAAATCAGATACTTTCCCAGTTGCAGAGAAACTCCATAATCAAATAATATCTTTACCTTTATACCCAACTCTTACAAAGAAAGAGGTTCTTCAAATTACGGGTGAAATAAAAGATTTTGTTAAAAAATTAAGATAGCGGATTATTTGTTGGATATGTTTGTTGAGGTATTAGGAAAATCTGATGCAGATCTTTTTCAAAAGTTTATTGAGAAAAATCCATTTTGTTCAGCTCAAAGTAATTTGGAATGGCGAAATGTTATTTGTGATTTAACGGAAGATGAATCGTATTTCATTCTGGCTAAACAAAACGATGAAATCATCGGAGTTTTACCTTTATATCTATTCAAGAGTAGATACGGGAATATTCTGACCTCGAATGTTTTAAGTACAATCTCGGGGATTTTGTGTTCTTTAGAAGTGTCAGATAAAAAGCAAGTATATGCAATGCTTCTTGATTATTCCGCTTCTTTAGCTAATGAGCTGGGCTGTTCTGTGTTATCTGTAGGCTCAAATCCGTTCCTGAATGATTCTGATTTTTATTCTACTTTAAAACCTGATTATGTTTTAGAAAATTTTGTGCAATACATAGCTATCGATGAAATATTTAGTTCAGATGGTGCTTTTACACATCCCAATTACTTGAAGAGAACGAACCTTAGTAGAAACCTTAAGGAGTTGAGCCAAGTTCAGATAATTATTTCAGATGAGCAATCTCCTGAGTATTTAGAAGAAGCGTTTGTTCTTCAAGAAAAAAGGATGAACGAGCTTAATGCAAGTTGTTATCCGAAAAAATTCTTTGATTCTGTTATAAAAAACATTGTGCTTAAAGGCAAAGGCAAATTCCTTTTTGCGTTTCATAATCAAAAAATGGTTGCAAGTTGTTTATTTTTAACTAGTCATAGTACAATTGATGTTTATATGTTGTGTATGGATACCGATTTTAGACAATTAAGACCTAATTTTGCGATAACTAAGTACCTGCTAGAGTGGGCTTATGATAATAAAATATCTTTGTTTAATTGGATGTCTTCTCCATCTAAGAATACAGGCGTTTATAACTGGAAAAAGCAATGGGGTAGTCACGAGCGTACATTTCAATATCTAACAAAAGTCACCGGAGATATTTCGTCTTGGAGAAAGTTGAATTTGCGGGAATTAGCTAATGCGTATCGATTTCACTATCTGCTACCGTTTAACCTTCTTAATACTCCTTCTCCTATTAGGACTACAAAAGATGAACTTACAACATTTATCCAGTCTACAAACCACTAAATTCTAAGCTACAAACTGAATTCGCTATACCTATTATGAACAAATTTTTTGTGTGTTCATCACATATACACTAAAGCTTAGATTATACGCATCCTTTTTTTGTGCCTTGTGAATTAAATTGAGACTTAACAAAATAGCAAATACCTTAATTGTTCTGATTATGATATCAATGGTTCTGATTGTTCTTATTCCTGCAGTTAGTCCAGTTACAGCAGACACTATAACTGATACTTTTGGTCGTACTTCTGTTGGGGGTACTAAGATTGGTACTGGTGGGGTTGCGGCTAAGACTGGTGGGTATTTCCAGCTTTCTGCTGCGGGTTCTGTTTCTAAGATTAGTGCGTATGTTAGTGGTTCGGGTTCTGCTAAGTGTGCGATTTATTCTGATTCGGGTGGGAATCCTGGTTCGCCTATTGGTGGGGTTACGGCTCAGATGTCTGTGCCCTCTTCCGCCGGCTGGGTAGACTTTACATACAGTACTCCGGTATCGCTGTCAGCAGGAAACTACTGGCTCGTACTCATCTACAACGGAGACGGCAACTGGTACTACAACAGCGGAGGAACAAGCGCCTGGAAATATGTAACTTATTCTAATGAGCCTGTTTCGCCTTTTGGTTCTCATACTGATAGGAGTGATTTGATCAGCATCTATGCTACATACACAACTTCAGCTTCTTCGAGCTCTTCTTCTGGTACTTTTGGTCATTCCTCTGTTGGGGGTACTCGTATTGGTACTGGTGGGGTTGCGGCTAAGACTGGTGGGTATTTCCAGCTTTCTGCTGCGGGTTCTGTTTCTAAGATTAGTGCGTATGTTAGTGGTTCGGGTTCTGCTAAGTGTGCGATTTATTCTGATTCGGGTGGGAATCCTGGTTCGCCTATTGGTGGGGTTACGGCTCAGATGTCTGTGCCCTCTTCCGCCGGCTGGGTAGACTTTTGGTATGGTAGTTCTGTGTCTTTGTCGGCTGGGAATTATTGGCTTGTGCTTATTTACAGTGGAGATTGTAATTGGTACTTTAATAGTGGCGGTGTGAGTGCTTGGAATTATGTCACTTATTCTTATGAGCCTGTTTCGCCTTTTGGTTCTCATACTGATAGGAGTGATTTGATCAGCATCTATGCTACACTCTCATCTTCATCAAGCTCTACACCAACTCCGACCCCCAGCTCTACACCAACTCCGACCCCCAGCTCTACACCAACCTCGGGTTCTTCTGGTACTTTTGGTCGTACTTCTGTTGGGGGTACTCGTATTGGTACTGGTGGGGTTGCGGCTAAGACTGGTGGGTATTTCCAGCTTTCTGCTGCGGGTTCTGTTTCTAAGATTAGTGCGTATGTTAGTGGTTCGGGTTCTGCTAAGTGTGCGATTTATTCTGATTCGGGTGGGAATCCTGGTTCGCCTATTGGTGGGGTTACGGCTCAGATGTCTGTGCCCTCTTCCGCCGGCTGGGTAGACTTTTGGTATGGTAGTTCTGTGTCTTTGTCGGCTGGGAATTATTGGCTTGTGCTTATTTACAGTGGAGATTGTAATTGGTACTTTAATAGTGGCGGTGTGAGTGCTTGGAATTATGTCACTTATTCTTATGAGCCTGTTTCGCCTTTTGGTTCTCATACTGATAGGAGTGATTTGATCAGCATCTATGCTACACTCTCATCTTCATCAAGCTCTACACCAACTCCGACCCCCAGCTCTACACCAACTCCCCCCTCGAGCTCTTCTTCAACAATTAATACAGCAAATGTAATTTATGCGGAAAGAGCATGGACCTCATCTGACATTTCTTATATCGCTAGTCACTTTGACCTTATTGATGTCGATTTTGGTACCTCTGGAGTATCAAGCATCAAAGCTCAGAATCCGAGCATTAAAATAATTGGCTATAAGGACTTGCTTGCGATGCAAACTTCTTACTCTGATTGGGCAACAGTGAACTCTCACGAAGATTGGTTCATACATGACACCAGCGGAAACCGAATCATAAACTCTCTATATGGTTGGTATCTTATGGATGTAGGCAACGCAGGTTGGCGCGCACATTGGGTTAGCATCGTGAACAGTAAAATTGGTACCCTATACGACGGCGTATTTATTGATGATGTATGGAACTCATTAAGCGGATACGTAAGCGGTGTTTCTACTTCAGTTACTTCTAATTGGCATAGCAACGTCTTAGGAATGCTTCAGTACATCAAGGCAAACATTACACCGGGTAAAATCGTAATAATCAACACCGACGAATGGAACTCTAACACTTACGTCTCAGTCGTCGACGGACAAATGCTAGAAGGCTTCGTACACTGCAGCTGGGAGCAAGTATACACTCAGGGATCAAGAGACACCGGACTCATAATGACTATTATAAATAAAATGGCGACCAATACTGCAGCTGGAAAAATAGTTATAGGACTATCGGGAACTATTGTTTCATCAGATAGTGCAGCGATGGCTCGGATGGTAAAATACTGCTACGCAGGCTTCCTACTCGCAAAAAATGGTGCTGGTGCCTATTGGGGATTCAATAATTACTACAGTTCTGATGGTTCAAAAGGATACTACTCAGTTATGGATGCCCCAATTGGCGATCCGACTAATGCTTATTATCAGAGCCAAAACGTCTACATGAGAGACTTCACAAACGGAAAAGCAATATTCAACCCAACCGCAAACACATACACCATCAACCTAAACGGCACATACAAAACCCTAAGCGGCACAACAGTAACGACCATAACAATAGGCGCCTATAGCGGAGAAGTCCTTGTGTATTAGGTCAATTTATAGTTGGTAAATTGACAAAGCTCTTTTTCTTTTTTTAAAATTTTTGACATGTAGATTTTTTTATTCTTTTTGTTTTTATTCGTTTGGCTAAAAAAGCAGTTATCTTAATTTGTATGTATTTACTCTTTTTTTATCTTCTTTTATATTTATTTGTTTTTTCTGAGCTTTGATTAATATTTTTATTACGGTACAAAATATGAATTATGGGATTTATTTATTAATATAACCTGAGTGTTGATTAACATCTGCCTGCTCAATTACATATGGTTAGGAAATGATGGCTAGAGGAATTAAATTATTGAAAAGATTACTTATTTTTGGATTCATTTTCATCTTCCTTTTCTATGTTCTAGTATCTTTTCAAGATTTTTCTTCTCCCTCTCAGATTCAAATTACGCCAATTCAGAAAGCTACAATAGTTTATGGGTACCAATGGAACAATCAAGCTACAACTTTTGTTGCAGCAAACTTTAATTTGCTTATTGTTGATTTCGAAAAATCAAGAACTGACTTCTATATCCCATATGCACAATGGATGACCGATTTACGAAGTAAAAGCAGTTCGATTCTGATATTCGGTTACAAGAATATTCATTACATGAATACTTATTATGACGACTGGAGTGAAGTTAATTCTCATGAGAATTGGTTCGTACATGATGTTAATGGCAATAGAATAATTAATCCTAGTTGGGGAACTTATTTAATGGATGTGGGAAACATCGGGTGGCGAGAACACTGGGTTTCTTATGTAAATAATAAGCTTGCTATTTCTCCTGAATATACTGGTGTTTTTGCAGATGATGTGAGCGATGAAATTAACCAAGAAATTTTTACCCAAACTTTAACTTCGGAAACAATCAATGGTTGGCACTCGGCTACTTTAGGTATGCTTATGTATATACAGGCAAATCTTTCTTCAGATAAGCAACTTATAATAAACACTGAGGCTGGTTGGTCGCCTAATCATCTCAATTCTGATTATCTTGAATTTGCTGACGGTATGCTAATTGAAGGTTACTTCCATGCGCCATGGGAAGATTCTACTTCTTACACAAAAGTTCTCCCTTCACAAATAGACTGCTTAATCTCAGGCTCTTCAGCTGGGAAACTCATGATTGCGGTATCTGGGTCCACCACAGAAGATAGCAGGATATTAAAATGGACTTATGCGTCTTTTCTATTAGGTGTGAATAGCTCAAATTCTTATTGGTGCTGGAACATTGGCTCCTCGTATGCTATTGACCCCGAATACCATTCGATAACAGAAACAAATCTGGGTTCACCAATTGGCCCATACTATACTACTCAGAATATATACATGCGAGATTTTACTGGCGGTAAAGTATTATCTAATCCTTCAGAAAATCCTGTGACTATTTATCTGGCAGATAACTTTTGGCTTCTAAATAATACGAAAATATTTGCCTTGACTTTGTCTGGGTATTCTGGTGAAATATTATTAAATGCACCTGTGCCTTCACCTATAGTATCTCCTTCTCCAACTACTACTCTAACGCCTATTCCTACTATAACCCCTATGCCTACTCTAACGCCTATTCCTACTATAACCCCTATGCCTACTCTAACGCCTATTCCTACTATAACCCCTATGCCTACTCTAACGCCTATTCCTACTCCAATCCCTACTACCACCCCAAGTTTTGCTAGTCCTAGTGTTATGCCTTCTTCGTCTTCTAGTCCTACATTTAGCTCAAGTGAAAATCCTAAGTCTTCAGCCATTCCTGATTATCAGATTGCATTAATTGTTATATTACCTCTAAGTGCATTGGTTTCATTAGTCCTAATTAAAAGGAAAAAAATACCTTGGATATCGCGCAAGTACATTAATTGCCCTAGTAAATTTTTTTATACCCGACTCTCAATAATTAATTAAATATTATTCAACCATAGTATTAGTGAGCTGCATTTAAGGAACACGGTGTCGTAATTTATAGGTTTGTGTTTTTTATTATATCAACTCAGTAGATTTAAAGCTGGTCTGGCTATTGATGCGATTAACTTGAATCTTCAATTTTTTGCCCTATTCTTGCTGTTTTGAATTCTGATAAATATTTTTTGAACAGATTATTTGTGTAAGTCAGCTTATGTCTAATTAACTATGACAACATTGTTCTAGTTTCCAGTCAGTTAACTTTAAGTGCTTTGATAACTTTACCTGAAGCTAATGAATACTATTGATAAGCTGATTCGTTGGAAAAAACTTTGATCAAAAAAAACCTTAAGCTTACTTTAATTGTTTCCATAATCTTCTTCGTTTTGGGATTTGTCTTTTGCAGCATAACTCCGATTTTTGCTCAATCCGATCAGGCGGATATAAAATTAGAATCTGCAAATCTAGAATTCAAAGAAGCCTTTATTGCAGTTTATAATGCTCAAGTGGCTGGTGCTAATGTTACTAGTCTAATTGGACAATTAAACGATGGTGCTGATTTGTTAAGTCAAGCAGAAAACGCATATCGTCAAAGTGACTTTACTGCAGTTATTATTAAATCCGAAGGTGTGATTTTACTTGCTCAGGAGGTCAATAGTGCAGCTCAAAACGCAAAACAGTTCGCATATGCTTCAGGTCAATCCGCTTTATTGTTAACTCTGGGATTTTCCATATTCGGCGGCTTAATTTTTATAGTTGTTTTATTTTTGGTTTGGACTTGGTTTAAGCAACGATTTATTGGTAATTTGGTGCCGGAAAAATCTGAGGTGCAAAATCAATAAAACTCGAGAATTATAGGTTGTTTTTTCTTACTGCTGGAATAATTGGATTATTGTTGATAGCTTCTCCTACTTTAATTGAATTAATTCCTATTCCTTCAGGTGAACAATTCTCTGAGATTTACATATTAGATTCTGATTATTTGACTGATAATTATCCCTACAATATTGCAGTGGGGCAAAGTTACTCTATTTATATTGGAGTTGGAAATCGCTTGGGTGCTCCAGCCTACTATGTCTTGTACATAAAATTACTTAATGGTTCTGATCAGTTACCTAATACACAGACTGGTGTATCAAGTTCAGAAAAAGCCATATATGAATATAATTTTGCGGTTGATGATAATAAAACTTGGGAGAATGTTTTAACTTTCTCAATTACTCAGGGATCAACAACTACTAGTCAAGCTTTAATTAATAATCTCTCCATAAATGGCAACGTTATAAGTGTTAATAAGTCTGCTCTATGGGATTTGAATTCCCTTAGTTATCCCTATAAACTATTATTAGAATTATGGGTTTATGACACTCAACAAGATAAAATTGACTACAGTAACAGATACGTATATCTAAATTTTAATTTTTCATCTACGGCGTTTTAAGACAAATAGTTTGTTTGGCTTCTAGGGGTTTTTCTGTATTTCTTGTGATTATAGATATATCGTTTTTTGAAATATTGTTGTTTTTGAAATTTGCTTTTTAGCTTATTGCCTGCTCTATTAAGATTTAGGAGTGGGCGAAATGTCTGAAATAGTAAGTCTAAATAAATATATTCGGTCTTTATCTTGTTTACCTCTTATTAAATGTAAATGTAAATATGAAATTTTACTTTTACCTGACCAAAAAGCTATGACTAAAGCCATCAAAAATCACCTCGCAACCCATCCAAAAACCCAAGCAAAACAAATCGAACAAGATTTGATCGCCCAAATCATAACCAAAATCAACACATAACATACAAAAAAAACCACTCTACCAAAAACTTCCAAAATCCCTTCTTCCACATCTAAAATATTATCGCCTATTCGTTAGCTTCTTCTACAATTATCAAACCTAAAGTTTTAATTCTTGAGATACCAAATGGTAATTGGTATTTATTATGTCAAGAAATATTTTTAAAAACAAAGTTGGTCTTTCAAAAATTTTGATCGCAGTTATCGCAATCATTGTTATCGCTGTAGTAGGCGTAGGAGCTTATGCGCTTATGAGCCAAAATGCTAATCCATCGTCTTCCCCCTCACCAACAAACACAGCCACAGTTTCAGCTAACCCCACTTCGACTATCAGTAGTGGTGCCACATCAACCCCAGCAGCAACCCAAACACCCGCAAATACGCCCAGTCAAACTCCAACAGCTGCTCCCACCAGTGTTTCGGTGAGCGGTGCAAGTAGCCTCAAATATAGTGTAAGCCACACCGAAAACGGAGTCGTTACCGGTACGTACACCTACTATGGTAAAAACGCCGGAACCACCAATTTTATGATGCGCATCGAATATACTGACTCTGACGGAAATACAATTTACATCCTAAACGGAGCCCAACAAAAAGCATGGACCTACTCAGACAATAATTGGGAAGATAACTCGGCAGCATACAGCATGATGTATAGCACTTGGAGTACTTCCTGGCAAGGATACATGAACGCGCTTGGCGCCTGGTCAGGCATGGGTGACTATAGCTACACAGCTGGAGCCGATACAGTACGCATCTACGACATACAAGTCAACCCCAACTTAGCGGACTCCCTCTTCGAACACACCTAAACAACAAACAAACATAGTAATCACCTCTTTTTTTCAACATCCTATCATCAAATTTACTTTTTAACAAACAACTTCCTTGCTCAAATCAACTGCAATAAATTTAAAATCAAAAAACCCTCTCAAAAAAGACAAGATGCAAAATCTAAAAAACTAATGCTAACCCGACCTTAGTATTTATTTTCCTTGCGAAAGTTTTATCCAGCAATCTTACAAAATATAATTTGGGAGAAAAATTAGAATGAATATATCTTTAAATCAAAATGCAATCTCAAAAATAGTAATCGCGATAATTCTAGTTGCCATTATAGCTATAGGTGGCATCGCAGTATACTTCGCGACAACCCAAAATAGCCCTTCCTCTTCCCCCTCACCTTCACCAACCTCAACAGCGACAAACACACCAATAACAACAGGTACTTCAACCCCCACAACAGCTTCTCCATTAGCAACACAAACTACTACTCCTAGCGCAACTGCTTCTTCTGGTGTACCTGACGTAAATTCAGCAAGCAGTCTAAAATACAGTGTAAGCATGACTGAAAACGGACAAAGAATTTACACCTACACACTATACGGCAAAAATGCGGGAACCACCAATTTCATGATGCGCATCGAATATACTACCGAAACCGATAACGAAGTCTACATCATAAACGGAGCTTTACAAAAAGCATGGTCACTCCAAAACGGAGAGTGGCAAAATGACTCAGACATATACTCCACACAATATGATGTATGGCATGGAGTATACCAAGGATACATTAGCAGACTAGCAGCTTGGACTGGAATAGGAGACTACACCTACTCAGTAGGCCCAGACATTTGGAGAATCTACGACATAGCCGTAAACCCAGACCTCGCAGACTCACTCTTCGTACACACCTAAAGTAAACAACTAAAAACGAACAAAGTAAATTCAACTTACTTTTCTTTTTTATAAAAAGATTAAAAAGTTAAATATTTCTCGACAATCATTATTTAGCATTTTTCTCATCAGAGCAATAGCCACGCGATGTAGATTCCTAAGGTTAATAGAAATAGAAGATATCCAGAATTTTTTACTGTAGTCAAAGACCGTTTTGCCATTCATGGGTTTTATTGGGAACGTATCAAAGAAAGCATCAATAATGCACATTGCTAATCCTGTGCTACCGATCAGAGTGAATCCGCCAAGCATTAATGCTAAGAAGAAAACGCCAAAAGATAAAGACATGAAGATGGATGCTATTGATAGCTTTGAGCCTAATTGTTTAGTGTATTTTGGTGAATATGAGACGCTGCGAGCCGGCTTTGAAAATGGCGTTCTGAAAAGTAACGTTGTAAAAACAAAAATTACTAAGCCAAAATACCACAATTTATACTCGGTCCAGACCCCTTGACGTCTTGAATAAATAATGGAAATGAATGTTTTCGCAAACCCTACCAAAATGCTAGTAGCCAAAATAGTAGGAAGAACAATAAGAATCTGGTTTAGACTATCAACTTTAACGTAGGCAAAAGACAACGCTAAAAGTGCTATCGCGATAATATATACTAATGCTTCAGGTTTTGTGGGTTTAAAAGCAGAACCTGTTTTTTCTTCTACTTTCAATTTCCTCTTTGAGGCAACAAAACTAGATAGCCAACTTTTTACCGTTGATGGAAGAAGATTCTGAATCTGCTTAACTATACCATCTGTTGGCACTCCTGCTGGCGCTACAGCTGCAGCAACCACTACTGAAGCAACTGCTGTTCCAACTACAGCTGCGACAGGAGCAACAACCGCATTAGGGGTATCTGGAGTCCAAACCGTAGTTGTGAGGTTAGCTACAATATCCGCAGAAACCGACGGAGTAGGTGTTAATCCCGGACTTGATGTCTTACCTGGTGAAACACTTGGAGTTGTCTTAGCTGGTATTGTATTCGCCAAAAGCGTAAATGTTGTAATTATACGATCCAACATAAACTATCCCATTAGCTATCGCAGGAGCAGCAAAGACCGAACCTTCAGTATTATACTTCCAAACAGTGCTACCTGAAGTAAGATCAAAAGCATAAATCATACCACCCCAAGAACCTACATAAACCACATTGCCCGCAATAGCACCTGAAGAATAAACCGCTGAACCAGTATATGCACTCCAAACTAAATCTCCATTTTTAGCGTCTAAACAGTAGAAATACCCGTTTTCACAGCCAATATAAATCTGTCCCCCAAAAACTGCCGGAGAAGAAGAAACCTTATTACTTGTTTTATAGGTCCAAACCTCTGCTCCAGATGAGGCATTAAAGGCAAAAACACTGTTGTCGGTAGATCCAACATATACTATGCCATCTGAGTAAGCAGGGGAAGAATTCGTATATGTATCTCCTTCATTGGTTAAAGAACTCCAAAGTTTAGCTCCTGTTGTTGCATCTAATGCGTAAAAATAGCCGTCCTGCGAACCAAAATAAACCACGCCATTAACGATTATGGGGGAAGACCGGATTTGGCCTCCAGTGGTATAATTCCAAATTAACGCGCCTGAAGCAGCATTTAGAGCATAAAAATTATTATCCGTTGAACCAAAAAACACTGTATTGCCTAAAAGAGCAGGTGAGGACCAAACTGCTCCGCGAGTAACAAAACTCCAAACAACGTTCCCAGTATTCGCATCCAAAGCATAAAAACTAAAATCATTAGATCCTAGATACACCATCTCATTTGCTACAGCAGGTGTAGACCACACATCTCCACTTAATCTATGGTTCCATAACCCGGATCCGGTAAGTGCATCCATTGCATAAACGTATCCACCAAAAGTACCAGTGTAAATTACATTATTTACCACAGCAATAGACGAACGCACCTGCCCATCCGTTGCGCGAATCCACAAAGTCTCATTTGTAAGTGGCGCCGAAGACTGAGAGGACATCGTATGCGAGAGATCATGACCAAACATTGGCCATGAATCACTACCAGTTTGTCCCTTAACCATTATCGATAGAGAAACAAATGTAAATATTAACAAAATTACAAGACTGAAACATAATAGCGTATTTATTTTTCGCATTTTCCCCTTTCCCGAAGAATCTCTCAATCGAATCAATATATAAGCTTTGCATTTCTGAATCATCGTGATAATTTCAGAAAATATCCATAACACTTGATTCTATGAAATGGCTAAAATGGCTATTTATGATAAAATACAAAAAATTATTCTACCTATACAATTTAACCACATGCTACGTTTTTAACCATCCTAACTTCACAAACACATAAGCAACAAAAGCCATGATTATACCTATGACAAATCCAACTTGCCAGAGGTAGGCTCCAAATGGAGCATCAAGCAGATTCATCCCAATTAATCCACCAAGCGCAGACGGTATAACTGAAATACTAGTCACTACTGCAAGAATTTTTAATATCTTATTCGTCTCAAACGATGTTTGATTTATGTAAAGGTCAATAATTGACTTTAAATTATCCATTAAATCGTCCGCTATCTCGTTTAAATAAATGGCATCATCTTGCAGTACTTGGAAATCTTCTTCACTATTTTGGTCAAATCCATCTAATGTGATTTTTTTAGCTATCACAGTGTTTAAAAGTTCTTTAAAATGAACAAGGTTGGAAACCAGTCTTGAAACTTCTTTGTCCAGTTGATAAATTCTCACCAGAAAATCTCTTGGCAGCTTAGACCGTGGCGTCTGACTTATTTTTATAACTTCCATTTCAATTTCCGATAGAATAGATCTATAATCGTTAAGCATGTGCTCTAAAATTCCGCCTAAAATAGGCATTATAAAAGACCCATCATCTCTGCAACAATGTGGTGAACTTAAAACTTCGTTGAACAAATCAACGCTATGCCTAGATGCAGTAATTATCTTTGTCTCATTGCAGATAACAATAATGCCTGATCTTGAAATCGTCAAATAGTGACCAGTATGTTCAGGATAACAAATTTTATCCGACTGTAAAAAGATAAACAAAGCCCGCTTAACATAGTCAATATGCGGGTAGATTTCGTCAACAATTTTGCTTTTAAAATGCAGTTCAGAAATCTGAAGAATATTACTCAGTTTAAGAAATCCTTCATCTGATAAATTATGTATGTCAATCCATTCTCGGCGACTAGTATCTAAGATATGCGCGTTCAACTCGTCCCATGTAAGATTAAGCTGTTTTGTTTTAAAATCAGAATCAACTTGTCGAATTATTGTGTCTAGCTCTTTCATTTCTGTCACAGGAATTTGATCATTCGCTCTTCTGCCTGCAACAGCTCTTCCTCCGATTGCTAATGCCCTAGGAATTCGTAATAATCGTAATAATAGTGAGGGGGAACCAGTTATGGTTAGACTCAGTAATGAGAAATACTGTGCTAAAGGTAATGCTATGATTATAAGGTCAACCAGATGCCAAGGGGACTTGAAATGCTTCCATCTATCTTTAGAAAAGAATAATTTCAATACATACTCTGCAACAAACAGAAAAAGTATTACCCAATCACAAATATCTAAAAAGCTCATTACCTCTGGAGATAACGTTATGATGAATGGTGTTAAAATTATGGGTATAAGTAATAGTGAAAGAACTATCATGAATTTATCCGAAAAGATAGCCTCTACGCTTTCTCGGAGTTTCATTCTCGGGTCTGTCTGCGGTACATACAATGAACGTGGCAAATGTTCTTCTTGCATTTTTCCTTCTTTATCTATATCTGGTTACACCTTTTCGTCTTTCTATTCCTGCAACTAAATTAGTTATACTGATTATATTTAGTAGCTTTATGAATAATTCGCACTTTAAGGTTTTGTATTGTTTTATGGTTTAAATAATTTCAGATACCCGCAAATAAAGCAATAATGTCTAAGAAACGATATATGGCAGTTTGGAAATCAACGATTGAATTCTAATTAAAGATGATGGATGGATAGAAACGCAAAAAGGAAAATTGACTCAGCAGTTGCTCATAATTTCAAGCTTAGTGTTATTTTATTTGTTACCGTTTTCGTCCAAGTTAACCTGTTTTTTGTGCATGGTGGATCTATTGTATCAGCAAGCTGCTATCCTGAAGAAAGGAAAATTTACGAATTTGTCGATCATTTTACCTCACAAGCAATGGCGGTTAACACCAACACTACTGTTTTAGTAGGTATCGATGGAGAATCTCCTATTCTTATGACTGATTATGGTCTAAGACATGAAATAGCCTCTGGTGATAATGCTGCACGTGATTGGTTTACTTGGGAAATTGTGGTTCCAGCAATGACCAAGCCAGGTAATCATACCTTCCAGTTCTTTAATCATTACTATGTGTGGCAACAAGCAGATCAAAATTGGGCCGAATATAGTTCTTATTCGAATGTCAAATCTTTTATAATTAGTGACTCAAATCCGACTTCCTCAATTACGCCGTCCGAAAATTCTCCTTCTACAAACTTACAAGTAGCAATAATATCAGTTCTAATCCTTTGTGTAATAGCAACAATAGCACTAATTGTATGGCGAATAAAAGACTCTTCAAAAAAACATAATCTTATTTTGAAGCGCTCTTTAAACAGAACCTGATTAGGGGAAGTAAAAAATTAGGAATTTACTTTGTTATAGACTTGTTGGAGAACTTGTCTCATTAATGCAAGTCGGATGAATATTGGCGTTTGGTATTTGAGCGCTTGATCTTTTTTTATTTGGTCTTTATGAATCTGTACGTGTTTTTCTATAGCTTCGTTCATGACTCTAAGCGTTGGGATCATGAGGATTTCTTCGCCACATGAAGGACATTTAATGAAACCTTTTTTTATTGAATCCTTATTTGCATTTTCAACCACTTTTGAGTACATTTGACCCAATTTTTCATCATCAAATATTTCTATCATTAACTCGTTTCTCTCCTTTTCTGGTAACATACGCTATGAATGTCTTCTAAGGCCATGTATTAAGGGATTCATATTATGGACATATAGCTAAATGAATTATATATGACGTCTTAACACTTAAAATTCGACTTTTCTTTAGGTCAAATCAGTCATTATTGCATAAAACAAAAAAGAAAATTACACCATTACTGTAAAATTTTCCATCAATATATCTAAATATTCTCGAACAGAGCATTCTTATATGCTTCTTTTTTGGCATAATCTACGTAGTTTGTCAAAAGTATTTTTGTTATATGACTTGTTTGGTTCAATGTGAGCTACGATTTCTTCGAAAGGTTCTACAACTTCAAAGAGAACATCTGTTCCATTGCTGTTGCATATTATGCTGCAGAAGCTTTCACTTACATAACCCGCCTCCTGGAGTTTTAGCATCCTGAGAAAGTAGCCATATACTAATTGACGGGCTCGGTTCAGTGGAATAACTGATAAGTCTTTAGTTTTATACCGTTCAGCAAACTCTGTTTTGTAGTATTCTTTGTACTCTTTTTGCCAATTCTTTAGCGTCTGTACAGCTTCCGACATTGCATCGCTGGAATATTCTCTAAGCAAGTCCAAAAGAAGTTGACCTTCAGATACCATAAGAACCGATTTTATTGCTTTTTTATTCTCTATCCTATTTTGCTTTACTACAAAGTAAGCAAGAAAAACCGCAACAATTGCCACAATGGCAATAATCAATATTCCAATATCTTCCAGCATAACTAACACCACTACTTATAATTTCATTTCTTAAATAAATGCTGTTTAACCTATATTGATTAGGGTTATAACACCACATAGAATAATGACTAACGTTTCTTTTATGTTGAATACCTAATTATAAATTTTAGCTCATCAGTATATACTTGGTAAAACATCTGAATAATCCCTTTTGATTTTCAGATTCTCTATTTCTAATTAATCATACTTTTTCAGAAGGAAAAAATACTAAAAGATAAGAAAATTCTGGGTTAATTATTTTATTTTATTGATACACTTTGTGCTATTTCAATTTGCTTTATTGTTTTTAGTTAAAGCAGTTGCAGGAAGGTTTGTCCTATGAAGGTTATTTGTTCTTCAGTTACTCCTGGATGAATTGGTAGTGATATTACCTGTTTAGCTGCCTTGTCTGTTTCTGGTAAATCGATTTCTCCAAAGCTTTTGTAGTATGGCATATGATGGACTGGTGTTGGGTAATATGCATCAGCGCCGATGCCTTTTTCCCGCATTTGCTTTATCAACTCGTTGCGTTGTGTTTCAGTTGCGTTTTTTACGCGTACAGTATACAAATACCAGCTGGGGGTCCGGTTAGCTGGGGCAGGAGGCAGATCGATTTTATCTGTTACCTGTAATATGTTACTTAGTTTTTGGGCATTTGCTAAGCGTTTGGAAAAAAATCCTGGTAATCTACGTAGCTGAACTACTCCGATAGCTGCTTGAATTTCGGTCATGCGATAATTTGTGCCAAGCATCAGAGATGAATATTTTACTTTTTCTCCGTGGGTTCTAACCATACGCACGAGCTCTGCTAAGTCATCGTGGTCTGTTGTTACGATGCCACCTTCGCCTGTTCCGATGTTTTTAGCTGCGTACAAGCTCCAGCAGGCTATATCTGCTAAAGCTCCTGTAGGTTTTCCTTCGCAAGTCGCCCCATGCGATTGGGCGCAATCCTGAATAACTGCTAAATTGTGTTGAGCGGCAATTTCTTTTATTGGTTTGGTATCTGCGGGTAATCCGTACAAATCTACTGGAATTATGGCTTTGGTTTTCTTGGTTATGGATTTTTTAATTGCGTCTGGCGAGAGGGTGTAGGTTCTGGGGTCAATGTCAGCAAATATTGGTTTAGCTCCGGCTAAAGCGACTGCTTCTGCGGTGGCAACGAAGGTAAAGCTGGGTAGAATCACTTCATCGCCTGAGCCTATTTTGTATGCTAGAACTGCTGCGTGTAAAGCTGCGGTTCCAGTGTTGACTGCTATTGCATGCTTTACTCCTGCAAATTGGGCAAAATTCTTCTCAAATTCAACAGTTTTCACGCCCATCCCCAAGGCATTAGTGAGCATACCACTACGCATTACAGAAACAACGGCCTCAATTTCTTCCTCGCCAATTTTTGGCATATTAATCGGAATCAAACCATAGTCACCAAACGTATTTGATGTCTTTTAGATAATTTAATATTTCAATGTATCGGTTGAGTATTAAGATACAAGAGGAAGCTCTAATTCGAAAAAGGTCCTTGTCGCGCTTAACTGTAAACATATGGTTTAAGAGTTGGTTATTTTACAATTTATCTGAACGATATGAAGAGAGTTCTAGTTACAGGCGGAGCAGGATTCATTGGGTCAAATCTAGTTCCACTTCTGATTGAGAAGGGTTATTTTGTCACTGTTTTAGATAATTTAAGTTCTGGTAAAATTGAGAATCTGGACAGAGTAAAAAATAGTCCGAATTTTAAATTCATTGGTGGAGATATCCGAAATAAAGCTGATGTTTCTGGCGCCTTGAATGAGGTTGAGACTATTGTACATTTAGCAGCTATAATAGATGTGTCTGAGTCTGTTAAAAATCCATACTTAGTACATGATGTTAACGTAACTGGGACACTAAATATTTTAAACGAGGCAATAAAAATCGGCGTTAATAAGGTTGTTTTTGCATCATCAACATCTGTTTATGGAGATGCAAAAACTCTGCCGATAAAAGAAAACACGCCTCTGCATCCAATATCTCCTTATGCAGCATCTAAAGCTGCATCTGAAGCATATCTTACAGCATTCTCACATTGTTACAATATCGACACGATAGCTTTGCGTTTCTTTAACGTTTATGGGCCAAGAAATGAAAATAGTCCTTATAGCGGAGTAATATCTAAATTTCTAAAAAAAGCACTTAACAATCAACCTTTAACCATAGAAGGTGATGGAGAGCAAAACCGCGATTTTATTCACGTCAATGATATTATACAAGCGTTATTTAATTCAGTAGAAGCCTCAAATCTTAGGGGAGAAGTTTTTAACGTATGCACTGGCAAACCCACAAGCATCAATCAGCTTACCGAAGCTCTTAGTATAGTTCTGAATAAGAAATTAAAAATAGAATATGGATGTGCGCGAGTAGGCGATATTAAATATAGCTACGGCGAAATATCAAAGGCCAAAGAAAAACTAAATTTCCAGGCAAAAACGAGTCTTATCCAAGGATTAACTCTGCTTCTTGAAGAAAATTGATAACATTTAATATTATTTATATTTCCCTTTTTCTGTCTTCCATTTTATCTTAGCTATTATTCGTCGAAACGACCTCTTTTTGCTCAGTTTGAGTTCAAAGTAAAGATAAAGCTTTGTCATAATTACTTTATGAGAATAAATCTTTACATGAAAATTAACAATCGCTTACTCACAATATTGCATCAATGTTTTTAAATCGAGAAACCTCTCTACATAGAAAAAGGAAAGAGCAAAGTGCAAAAAACATACCGGCTGATTATTGTCGCACTGTTCGGTTCAATTATGGCTGTTACTCGACTTTTTGTTCCATCTCCTATAGATAAAATCTTAATCGCTGTTGACGCAATTTTGCTTGCATTAAGCGCCCTTTTCGTAAAAAATGTAGGTGCGACCTATGTTGGAGCTGCAGGTGGAACACTTACGAGTCTGCTTCGGCCTACTCTTATTCCCTTTTCAATTGTTTATACAATTGTATTTGGCCTCTTAGTAGATATTTGTTTTCTGCTCTTTAAAGTTAAAACTACTAAAGAAGGTGTAGATCGCAATAAACTCATAATAGCTATGGCGGTTAGTACTCTTTTAATTGGATTCATATCTTATTATACAACAACCCAATTTCCTCAACTAATCTGGCAAACACAGACCATGGATATGATGGTTGCATTCTTCGGTCCAGCAACTGGAGCTGTCGCCGGATATGCAACAGCCTATCTATGGAATAAATATCTCAAAAGTATCCCTCTATAATTAAAGAATTTTTGTCCAAAATCTCTTGTTTGAAGATTTTGCAGGATTGATTATTTACATTGATGATGAAAAAATATTGGATTAATAGAACGGGATAACTATGAACTGATATGTCTGTCAGAAATCCTCAAGATATTAATATTAAATTTGAGATTTAATTAATAGGATGGGCAATACCCGGTATGGCTTTACATGAAGAAGTAAAGGTTTTTAATTCTATAGACGAAATTGGCAAATCCTCTGTTGATTCGATTGCGGTCGATGGTTTTTTTACCTACGGGTGGTTCAAGGCAATAGAAAAACAGTCTTCGATTCCAATGTCTCCGATTTATATTGCGGTTTTTCAAAATGAAAAAATTGTTGCGATTGCACCTTGTTATATTGATTCGACGGGTCAATTTTTCGAATATGGCCCCAATTTTGCTCCATATTTTCAACGTATTGTTTCTTTATGTCAGAATCTTAAATTATTCAATAATCCTCTCTCTTTTGTTTTATTCCCCTTTTTGTTTTCGTAGTAAGCTACTTTTAGAAAAATAATCTAAACGAAAAATTCATTCTTAATTTAATTCTTAAGAAATTGGATGCAATTTGCAAGGAAAAGAAATTCCTATTTACCACTTTTCTTTTTGTTTCTGAATTTGACAAATTACTAACGGATAATCTTCAAAACTATGGCTATATGAAATTTCCGACTGTAACCACATACTATTTAGAACCTAAATGGTCTAGCTTTGAGGAATATGTAAAGAGCTTTAAAACAAAAACTCAAAATACAGATAAAATATGAGATAAGAAAGTTTGAAGATAGTCAAATTGTTATTACCCAGAAAGACTTTGGGGTTTTTTCGGAAAAATTCTCAGAGCTTTCGGCAAATTTAGCATCGAAGTATAGTGGAACTAAGCAAAATAGTGTTCTTGTCTCTCTTTTTGCTATGCTAAATAAGTATGCACAGGATAAGACAAAATTGTTCATAGCTAAAAAGAATAACAATATAGTCGGATTCTCTATGTGTTTGAGGCATAATGATGTTCTTGATATGTGGATTGTTGGATTTGACTACAAATCCAAACTAAGACAGATTTTACCTATTTTAATCTCAGTTATTATTTACCTATTCAATGGGCAATTAATGAGGGGATAAGAAAGATTTACTATAGGTGGAAAGCAGAAGATATTAAAGTGAAACGCGGTTGTGTACCTGAAAAAAATTATATTTTTGTTAAGTGTAATAGTCGGTTTTTTTCTATCCTCATTAATAGTGCATTGAGAAACAGAATCTACTCTCATTTGATGGAAAAACTTCTTAAACGGAAATCAAATTTTTAAATTAGCCCGCATTCTATATTTTCGATAACGCTCTATTGTCTAGCAGTTTAATGGAATTAGGAAAACTGATTATTTTAACAAAATATAATCAAGATTATTAATACTATTGACTCGTTTTCTTTTAGCATACATATCAATTATTTTGTAGTGTTTTTTTATTTTGTTTCTATAATTTTGTCGGGATAAGGTTTTGATCCGCATTTATTGCAGTATCTTGAAGTAGATGAATTCTTTTCACTGCATTTTGGGCACACTATAACTTCTTTGATTAAGGTTTTTTGGACGTTTTTTCTTGCTGTCTCAAAGGCTTCTTGAATATTTTTAGCTGCTATATTGAAGGCTTTCTCGATGTTTTTGCTCATTCTAGCAAGTGCTTCATGTAGCTCGTCTGCAGGTGCAGATGTACCAGCCTTAATACCTGCAATCGTTCTTGCTCCGCATCGTGAAAAAAACAGGGGCGCATCAGAAATTTTTGCTCCACATTTACTACAATAGGCTTCTTGTGGATATGTCTCCTTAGTCATGAAAAATTCCTCTTTCCTTTTATACGCTTAAGGAGTCTATCTTACGAGTTTTTCTACAAAATTTCTAGGGGCTATAAAAATGATATTAGCTGGATTATGTGTTCTTGCTGTTGTATTTGACTTGATTCTTCGATTTTATAGGATTGCTGCTGTTCTTTTTGAGTACTTGTTTTCTCAGTTTTTACCATTAGTCAATAAAAACTAAAGAGGAATTTTCCTCTTGAGTTTAGAGATGTGCAATTGGGGTAGCAATAAAAAAAGTAGTTCAGATTTCTACGGTTCAAAAGTTATATTACATAGATCCCTTTTTGCATGAAGCTTTATCTCCACGTTGACATGAATCGCAATCACATATTCCCTTTTGACAAGGTTCAACATAACTTATACTTCTGTACATTAATTCACACTCCGTTTTGCCTGGGTCAATTATGTGGAGCAAAAACTATTTTCCCTTTATTAGGAGCAAGTGGATGATCCAAAAACGCCCTTTTAACATAGAGGACCGTTTGTTTCTTATATTTGTTGGGGTTCTTAACTGACTTTTTTAGATTTGAAGCGCACCGAATAACCCATGTATTGGAATAATTCTTAATATTTTAGTTCTATTTGCTGCGAGTTCCGTTTGTATTTTAAGAACAAAACCCTTTACTTGGTATTCTTTTAGAGTATGAGGTGTTGTGTTAGGTTTGAACTTTGAAAATGTTATTTTTCCTGATTCTGTCGGGTTTCGATGCGTGAATTGTGGGTTTTGTTGCAGAGACGAACCTCCAGATATCAATTTAAAAGAACAACAAAAAATAGAACGTAAAGGATTTGAAAATTTTTTAGAGGCTCCAGTCAAAGCTGGAGATAAGAATATTCGCCGAAAGAAAAATGGCAGCTGCTTCTTCTTGGGAAAAAGAAATACTTGCAAGATTCAAGACGTCAAGCCATCGATATGCAGATTAGAACCCTTTATCATCACAAAATACGATGATAAAACAGACAAAATTTTTCTCGACTTAAATCCATTCGCAGTCAAAACCTGCAAAGGCATTTTCCATGGCGAGATGCAAGCACCCGAAGAAATAGCGAGAGCAGCCCAAACAACCATAAAAGATATTTCCGAAATAATAGCGGAGAAAACAGGACTTTTAATTACGGACAAAAAGGTTGCCACGCTAACTAGGAAAATAATAGCCGATTTGAATTCCAATAGTGCATTATAGAAAAGTAGATGCGATTTTCAATTAGAACACTAAACAGTGCATGTTTTCTCTTTTTGTTGACACTACTTTGTTACTCTATCGAAAATGCTCGCATCAGAGAAGAGTAAGGTTGAAATAATTTCCTGCGGCGTTACTGATAACTTTTTAATATGTGTTCATCAAGTAACACACAAAGAGTTGTAATTATTGGGTAAAAGAGAATTAAGCGACCATCGACCGTTCGGATTTGGAAATACTTCAAGAAGGTTTGCCCTGTCAAGTAGCAGACGGGAAAAGGGTAGGATTGCTAAAGACCGTTTTGCATTTGAACAAAGCATACAGGGTAATGATTGCACAAAAATTCGTAAAGGTGGCGATTTTATTATTCAAGAGCGCGATTTTTTTGGGGGTAAAATCGGTAATCCAGTAATTTATGAAGTAAAAACAGGTAACTCTAAAATAACAGATGCCCAAGAAAAAAGAAAGCATCAATTAGGAAGAAACCGATACAAAATCGTTAGGTATTAGAAAGATCTCAACAAATAATAAGATAACTAATCATTCTTTAGTACACGCATTCAGTTGAATCAATCTCTCCTTTTGCTTTATCTCTATATAATAGACAAATTGGATGTATCTAAAGCGGTTAACAAACTTTAGTTTCAGAATAAGATGCTTTATTTAGGTGCATATCTTTCCTTCGAAAATCCAGTTGAGCTATGCTTTACTCTAGAGCAAGCAAAGGCTTTTCTATAACCAAACTACAATAGGCATCTGTGACCTCTATGTCGCCAAAATTTCAAGTATACAAAGACGCTGCAGAAAAATTCCGTTTCCGCCTTCTAGCCGACAATAATCAAATTGTAGCTGTGGGTGAAGCTTATGAACAACATGCAAGTTGTATAAACGGAATAAAAAGTGTACAGAAAAACTGTGATTCAGAAATTGAAGACTTAACGATTGAAGATCGAAATGTGTCAAACCCAAAATACCAGATTTTTAAGGATAATGCGGACAAATTCAGGTTCCGTCTGAGAGCTTCGAACGGAGAGATTATTGCTGAGAGCGAGGCGTATGAAACAAAAGAGGGTTGCTTAAATGGAATTGAAGTTGTAAATAGCAGTTGCCATTCAGAAATTGAGGATTTAATTGCGTCTCCAAAACCGGTCGCCAAGGAACCCAACAAAGAAGTTGCTAAACCAGTTTCGATTAAACCCGTTGAAAGTACAATTAGCAAAGTCAGTAGTTCAACGTTAACTGAAAATTCTAAAATTGTTTTCGTTGGAAATAAGACCCCTATGGATTATGTTCTAGCAATCATTACAGGTCTGTCGGCGGGCGATGCTAAGGCGATTACTTTGAAGGCTAGAGGTCAAGCAATAACTACGGCGGTTGATGCGGCTGAAATAACCCGGCACCGGTTCCTAAAAGACCTAAAAGTAGGTAAAATCTCAATAGGAACGCAGGAGATGCCGCCAAGAGAGGGCGAAACCAGAGCACGAATGGTCTCGACAATCGAAATAGTGCTCGCCAAAGAATAAGCTGAGAGTATAGGTTTGGGAAGTCCTTAATCCAAACTTTTTAACTATTTTTTGTATTTTTAAAACCAAGAATAATATCCAAAAAGAAACTTTGGTCTATTTAAGCTATTTTGCTGTGGATATTTTTATAATTAAATCAAATTTTGATTTTGATTAGATATATCGTTTGGATTGGAAAAGATTTTTTGAAAAGTAACCTTATTAATTGCTAATCGCCTTTTTAAGAATAATGAACGAGCGTTCTCTTCATTCAGAAATTAAAAAAGTCTATTCCCTTCCAAGCGACCAATTTGAAGTTAAATTAGACAATTATATAGTCGATATCTTGAGAGGACAATTGATCATCGAAGTACAAACTAAAAATTTTTCAGCTCTAAAAGAAAAACTTCAAACTCTCCTTGAAAAACATCAGGTCAGGTTAGTTTATCCTCTGCCGGAAAAGAAATGGATAACCACCTACACCAAAGAAAATATAGTCATAAATAAGCGCAGATCCCCAAAAAAAGGAAAACTCACAGACTTATTTCGCGAGCTTGTGATGATTTCACACATTGTTGGAAATGAGAATTTTTCTTTGGAAGTACTTTTAATCGATGAAGAAGAGGTAAGGTGCAACGACGGAAAAGGAAGCTGGAGAAGAAGAGGCGTTAGCATCAAAGAAAGAAGACTACTGCAGGTAAATAGTCGAATCCTATTCCAAAACAAGACTGATTATCTTAAAATATTGCCCAATAACCTAAATCAAGTTTTTACCAACAAAGAACTATCCAACTTAGCCAAAATCCCAGTAAGAACGGCACGACAAATAACATACTGTCTAAGAAAAAGCGAAGCCATTAAGCTAGCTCCAAAGAAGGGAAGGGAACTGTCCTTCCAAGTAACCCCTTAATCAAAAGGAAAAGCGAATAAATTATTTTCATATCATTGCTTTCATGCTCTTTCTTTTTTATAGTGTGTAGTAAAAAAGAGCGCGCTAGTTGTTCCAAGCATATTTTGAAGTTTTCAATTTCCATTTCGAATTTGCGCAAACATCATGGCTATTGTGGTTTTCGGGGCGTCGTTGTTGAAAAAGTACCAGAATGGCTCGAACTGTATGACTTCGCAGCCTGATGCTAAAGCGTCGTTTGTGTGTTGTGCCATTAGATGAGGCGGCATGTCTAATTCTGCTTTGGGCTTTTTGCCGTGGCGCTCCCACCAGTACCATGATTGAATGCTTGCCCCTCGTCTCCTGAATTGCTGGAGAATTTTAAAGCCTTGAGCGGGTTCATAGACATTGTTGTTTGTGCCAAAACTCACTGCCACATACTCTTCAAATCCTTTAATTGTGTTGGCTATTGTTGGATAGGCGGTTACGTCCCATTCGCTCCAGAATACGGGCCTATGTTCTACCCCACAATCGGTTGGGAGATCTAATTTTAATCAAAAATAGAAAAGAAAGGTTGGAAAAAGATATCGAATATTTACGTGATATTTATTTTTGTAGTCCTAATTATTTATATTCACAATTAAGACTTAGGTAAATGGGATTGGATATGTCGAGAGAAATTGAAAAAAAAGTGAATCCTGCTCAGTTGAAGAAGAAAGTTGGCGATGTTGCTGAGAAAGCATTAGAACCTGACCCTTGGGAAAAGAATCAAAAACAAGTAAAACAGTAAAACCTTCAAAACCTTTTCTTTTCTCTAACTCGTTTTCTGTGAAATTTTCGTAGTAGGAGCTGGGATAATTCAAGTATCTGGCGTAATCTTTTGTTTCATAGGTTGACAGGTCGAGGTTCTTTGGGCGAGAAACTATTATTTTTCGGGCAACTACCGTATTTTTCAACTGGACTTCTTCTGCTTTCTGAGAAGTAACTATCAGAAAAACGTTATATATTTTTCTACTCCCAATAAGGAAGTAGAATAATTTGGCGGAATGTCTGGTATGGAAACTAAAATAAAGTGGCTAATAGCAGTTGGTGCAGCATTTACGGCAAACTGTCAACCTTGCTTGAAAACAATAGTTAAGAAAGCTCTCGAAAGCGGAGCGGAAAAGAAAGAAATTGCTGAAGCAATTGTAGTCGCTAAAGTAGTTCGAAAGAACTCTAACACGCAAATGGACAGATTCGCTGCAGGCATTTTAAACATGGAAATTGGCGAGAATTCAGAAAGCTCATGCGGATGCACTTAAGCCAAATTACGATCGATTAGGATTTGGAGGTGAAAAAATGGAAGAAAAATCAACAAGAAACAAGATCTTTGATGCAATAGCATGGGGTGTTTTCATTGTCCTACTTGGCGTCGGATGGATAACATCTACTTACTACCCGATGGACACTGGAATCTACATAGCTCTTGGAGCTGGATTAATATTAATAACTCTCAACTTAGCTAGATGGACCACTGGAATCAGCATAAGCAAATTCAGTCTCTTCATAGGTATGCTCGCACTTGCACTCAGTGGTTCAGGGATTCTGGGCTTTACAATGCCGTTTATTCCAACATTAATTGTACTCGTTGGTCTATTCATTGTTGCTCAAGCTATGCATAAGACGACCAGCAAAAAACCAATCTAAATTTAATCTCACGACTAAATGGGGGCAGGTCACCCCAACAAACACTTTTCACTTTTAATTACGCTAAACATATTTTTTGGTATTAAAGATTTTCATATCTCTTTTCCAATTGAGAACGCTTGTCCTACTCGTTTCCCAACTTTATGATATGCCATATTTGCAGGATTCCAGATAATAGGTTTCACCTTTTCAATGTCAGGAAGGTTTTCTTCATTAAGTACTGAAGAATCAGCTTTAACATCTACGATTTCACCTATGAACTCTGTGTGCAACCCAATTTCTACCACTTGATTTACCTTGCACTCGATAATAAGAGGAAATTCTTTCACATAAGGCGCATCAACAAGGTCGCTTTTCACAGGAGTAAGCCCTGTTACAGAGAATTTATTCACTTTTTTCCCTGAAGCAATGCCAAAATAATCGGTCTCCTTGACATATGTTTCGGAAGGGATACTCACCGTAAACGATTTTCGAGCTATAATATTGCTGTATGTGCTCGTAGCCTTTCTCAGAGATACGTAGATGCATGGCGGTTGGGAACAGCAAATTCCTCCCCAAGCAGCAGTCATAACATTGGGTTTTCCCTCTTGGTTATAGGTTCCCACAACCCAGACAGGGTTCGTTAGAACGATGGTCTTTGCACCCAAAGAAGTTTTCATTGTAAATCCCTTAATATTTGGTTAGTTTTCAAGCATAAGACCCTTCCGCTTGGAAGTAATTATTCTGTTGCGTATTGTTTTTGCTTGCAATATTTTAAAAGTGAAGTGAGGTTAGAGGTTTTCAACCTCTTTAATGGGGTTTAAGTTCCTATATTTTCAGCTTTTTGGTTTTTAGAATCGGAATTTATGTTGTTTGCCTTGTGTTCCTTCACCCAATTCCTTTGCGAGTTGCTCTAGAAGGGTTCGTTGTTGGGGGGTTATTTTTTCGGGTATAGAAATGCCTACGCGGATTAATAGGTCACCTCTACCATAACCTCTGAATCGCGGCATTCCTTTACCTTTTAGTTTTATTACCTCTCCAACTTGTGTTCCGGGATGAATTCTTATTGGGGTGGGTCCTTCCAGTGTGGGAATTTGAATTTCTGTTCCCAGAACAGCTTGCGGATAGCCAATCATAAGCAGATAGTGTAAGTCATCTTCTTCTCTTACGAAGAGTTCATGGGGTAATATATGAACCTGGACATATAGATCACCTGCTTCGCCGTCGTTTTCTGCCATGTTTCCTTCACCTCTAAGTCGAAGCTGGTAGCCTTCATCTATGCCGAATGGGATTTTAACAGTTATTTTTCTGCGTTTTTTTGCTATTCCTGAGCCGTTACAGTATCTGCAGGGTGTGTTGATTATTTTGCCTTTTCCTCTACATTCAGAGCAGGGTGTGACTTGTACATACATGCCTAATGCACTTCTACGCATGTTCTGTATTCGACCTGCACCATTACATCTAGGGCATGTCCTAGCCTGAGAACCTGGTGCTGCACCAGAACCATTGCATATTTCACATTTTTCGGTTCGAGGAATTTCGATTTCTTTGTCTGCACCCCTCGCTGCCTCTTCTAATGTAATATTCATTTCATAGAGCAGGTCTTGTCCTCGGTTGGAACGTTCAGTATATCCTCCTCCGAAGCCGCCGCCGAAAAACATGCGAAATATATCATTAAATCCTCCACCGAAGTCCCTGAAAATGGTATCAAAATCTGCGCCTCGGAATATGTCCTCTTGAGTGTATTGTTGATCAAACCCTTGATGGCCTAATCTATCGTATTGTTGTCGTTTTTGATCGTCTGATAAAACTGCGTAGGCTTCACTGATTTCTTTAAATTTTTCTTCCGCTTCAGGTGTTTTGTTTCTGTCGGGGTGATACTGCATTGCTAGTTTTCTGTAGGAGTCCTTGATTTGATCTTTTGAGGCTTCTTTTTGCACGCCAAGAACTTCGTAATAGTCTCGTTTTTCAGCAGCCATAATTGTTACCGCGGTATTCGAAATAAAGAAAGGGATAAAAAAAGGTTTTTCGTTTTTACTTTACTTTATAGTCGTCAGAGTCGACTACTTTATCTCCGCTTGGGGGTTCTTGATCTTGTTGCTGTTGTGGTCCAGCTTGACCTTGGGGTCCTGGTTGTGATTGCTGTTTTGCTTGTTCTGCTGCTGCCGCTTGTTGATATATCGCTGTGCCAACTTCTTGAAGGACTTTTGTGAGTTCATCACTCTTTGCTTTAATTTCTGCGGTATCTGTTTTGGCTAAGGCATCTTTTAGTGCTGCAACTGATGCGTCTATTTTGCCTGTTTGGTCTGCTGTTAGTTTATCTGCCAGATCCTTCTTTGTCTTGTCTGCGGTATAGACTAGGCTGTCTGCGTTGTTTCTAAGTTCTGCTTCTTCGCGTTTCTTTTTGTCTAGCTCAGAGAATTGTTCGGCTTCTTTGACCATGCGTTCTTTGTCTTCTTTTGATAATTTGGAGGATGCTGTTATGCGTATTTTTGCTTCTTTGCCTAGTGCCTCGGTCTTTTGCTGTTACGTTAAGTATGCCGTTTGCGTCGATATCGAAGGTTACTTCTATTTGGGGTACGCCTCTGGGTGATGGTGGGATGCCTTCTAGGTTGAACATGCCCAGTGAAACGTTGTCGCCTGACATTTGTCTTTCACCTTGAAGTACATGGATTGTTACTGCAGTCTGGAAATCTGCGGCGGTTGTAAATACTTGGCTTTTCTTTGTGGGGATTGTGGTGTTCTTTTCTATGACTTTTGTTGCTATGCCACCCATAGTTTCAACACCTAATGATAAAGGTGTTACATCAAGTAATAGTAAATCGTGAACTTCACCTGTTATTACACCTGCTTGAATAGCTGCACCAATAGCAACGCATTCCATAGGATCTACGCCTCGTTCAGGTGATTTGCCAAGGATTTGTTCAACAAATCTTTGAACAAGAGGCATTCTTGTCATGCCGCCGATTAGAATAATTTTGTCGACTTGGGCTGGTGTGAGTTTTGCGTCTTCAAGAGCTTTCAATATAGTGCCCTGAGTTTTTTGCACAATAGGCTGAGCTAATGATTCTAGTTTTGTTCGGGTAAGTGTGTGGTGTAGGTGTTTTGGTCCTGTGCTATCGGAAGTTATGAATGGCAAGTCGATGTCTGTGCTCATTAAAGTCGTTAATTCTATCTTGGCTTTTTCTGCAGCTTCCTTTAATCTTGCCATAGCCATTTGGTCGCTAGTAAGATCCAGATTTGTTTGGCGCTTGAATTCTTCAGTGATATAAGATATTATTGCCCTATCAACGTCCGTGCCGCCTAATTGCGTATCTCCACTAGTGCTTAATACTTGGAACACACCTTTGCCAAAATCCATAACTGTGACATCGTGGGTTCCGCCTCCGAAGCTGAAAACTAATATTTTCATCTCTTTATCGACTTTGTCAACACCAAAGGCAAGGCACGCAGCTGTTGGCTCATTGATGATGCGCATAACTTCGAAACCTGCGATTTCACCTGCGTCTTTAGTTGCTTGTCGTTGGTTGTCGTTGAAGTGAGCTGGTACAGTAATGACTGCTTTTCTGATGGTTGTACCTAAGTATGTTTCCGCGTCTTTTTTGATTTTCTGTAATATGAAGGCGCTGATTTGTTGAGGGCTGTATTCTTTCCCGAAGATTTTCACCTTGTAGTCGGTACCCATTTTGCGCTTAATTTCGAAAATGGTTCCTTCCGGATTGGCGGTTACTTGACGTTTTGCCGATTCACCAATTAATAGTTGGCCATCTTTTGTGAAAGCTACAACTGAGGGGAACATCTTGCCCGCCATGGTTGGTCCTTCAGCGCTTGGGATGACCGTAGCACGTCCGCCTTCAAATAAGGCAGCGGCTGAGTTTGTTGTTCCTAAATCTATTCCTAATACTTTTTCTCCAGTTTGAGGGTTACTCATTTATTTTTTCCTCCTTATTTTGTGACTTTAAAGACGGTTTAACTGCGACCTTGACTGTACATGGTCGTAGAACTTTATCTTTCATGGTGTAGCCTTTTCTTACTTCCTCTGCTACTACACATTCTTCGACATTTTCACGTTCTATAGCCGCGACAGCGTTGTGTTTTGAGGGGTCAAAAGGTTTGTCTTGGCTTTCTATTGCAAAGACACCTTCTTGCTCAAGAACTTTTCGCAATCGTTTAAGAGTCATCTCCACACCCGTAATGATGGTCTCGGAAGAATTGGTTGATTTAGCTGTTTTTATGGCCATCTCTAATTCATCAA
This sequence comes from Candidatus Bathyarchaeota archaeon, assembly GCA_963701765.1. Classification (GTDB taxonomy): domain Archaea; phylum Thermoproteota; class Bathyarchaeia; order Bathyarchaeales; family Bathycorpusculaceae; genus JADGNF01. Next base: position 70,146 of record CAVPBD010000005.1, on the reverse strand, counting down.
CTACGTCTAATAGTTGAATTATTAATCTCTCGTTAGAGTATGCAGTTGCCTGTTGGATTTGGCGGTCGCATCTTTTTTGTAAGTTATCAAAATCTGCCTGCAGATATTTTATTCGCATAATGTATTCTTCGTTACGTTTCTTTTCTGCTTCTAGCTGCTTCTTTAGATCCACGCTTTGATTCTCCTGTTCGTTTATGACTTCATCAGTGACTTCATCCATAACGTGAAACGCCTCTTTTAGGCTTTTAGACTCCTAGATAGACAAACAAAATATAGGTTTCGCCTCTTGAAAAAATTTTTTCATATAACGAGATGATGCAATTTGATAGTATAACGCTGTGAAGAAAAGAAAAAAGAAGAATGTTGTTTTATGAATTAGGCTTGAGGTTGGTATGGTGGTGGATACTGAGTAGTTGAGGTTTGACTTTGTGGTTCTTTGAGTTGGAAGAAGGCTATTGCGACTAGAAGGATTGCAATCCAAACCAGTAGTAGTCCAATTAATATTATTGTTAGGACTGCTCCGATTAGAAGAACTGTTCCTGCTGATCCGAATAGGCCAATATTGCTTTTGTCGCGAAGCTGATTTAGTGATCGTCTGTATAGGAAAGCAACTAGTAGAACAAAGACAAACAGAACAACAAGGGAAATCAATATGCCTGCTAAGAAGGGTCCAACCAAATTCCATGATATGTCTGTAGGTAATTGTGTTGTGTCAATTTGTGCAAGTGTTGCCCAATTCCCATTCCAGCTGGGGAATATGTTGGTGATGAATCCGACTGCGGATATTAGAATTATTGCGACGAATACTACAGCTCCTACTATGCCAAGAATTGTCCCGTATAGAGCGTTGTTGAATATGCCTGCTTCTTTGTAGTAATCTGCTAAGCCTTTAAGACCTATTAGCAGAAGTATTAATCCCACGAGTGGTAAGATGCCAAAAGTAGGACCGCCTAGATAGGGAATGCACCCAATAAAGAGTAATAGTGCTCCTATTCCACCTATGATTTTGCTTGAATCAAAGTTCATTTACGTGATTCCTCCCAGACTCGTTCAGAGAATTGAGAATAAAAGTTTTACTATATTTTAAAAACAGGAAATCTATAGGACATGGTCTTTATGTTGTTTAGGGGAATTTTATTTGTTCTCTTTTGTTTTTAGTTGGTCTTCCAGAACAGAATAATAGCTTTGGAGGTATTGTTTGCCTTTTGGTGTTAGGCTGTATATTTTTCTTTCTCGTCCATTTTGTTTTTGTATTTGGCTATTTAATAAGCCTGATTGTTCTAGTGTGTTTAGTGTGGGGTAGAGAGCGCCGTGTCGGAGTTTTATGCCTAAGTGTTTTTGCATAGTTTTTTTGATTTTGTAGCCCCACATGGAATCAGTATCGATTAGACGTAGCAGTTGAATGTCTAGAAGGTCCTTTGTAATGCGTTCTGTGATTTCTTTTTTGCAATCCTCAGTCATAAGTATTCTTCCATGTGATTATCCGTGTTTAATATCTACCTTTAGGTAGAAGCATTTGAGGTTTACTTTATTCTTTATGTTAAGTGGGGCTAAATCTTTATATGTCGGCTTGACTCTTAAGACTTAAAGTAATATGTCTGATTTAGTACATATTGTATATGTGTACAACCCAACAACAAGAGGTCAAACAAAAATGCCCAACAAAAAAGAAGCAGAAAGACATTCAATAAAAAACCTATTCAGCTTCACAGTTTTTAAACTCCTAAAACTACAACCCATGCCAGCAAATCAAATCATTAATCAGATAGATCAAAATTTTGGAGTCAGCTTTAAAATAGACACTATAACCCCCATTCTGAATATTTTTGAAGCAAAAGGAGCCATATCCGGCAAATGGGGCTTAATAGATGGAAGACCCCAAAAAATATTTGCACTAACCAAAGAAGGAAAGAAAATTACCAATTCTATTGAAAATGAATTTAATTCAAAATATAAGATAATTACTAATAGACCCGAAACTACCTTTTGTTGAAAAATCTAAAACAGATGTTACTATTCTAGTAAACTAGCCAGAAGGCACGCATTAAATATATTCGTTCACGCAATTTACTACAAGCAATAGTATGGCTAGGTGATTGTTTGGCCGAAAGCTCTAGCAACTCCATTGGTGAATTGAAGTGGCAAATTCTAGGTTTTTGCAAACATATTGCCGGATCATGCTATATAGTTGCCATCTGCCAGTCTGATGATGAGAATTCACTTCAAAAACCTAGTTCAAAATCGACCATCCAAGTTCTTGAAATTATACATGACTTTCAACCCAAACTTATGAGTTATGTACGCATAATTGCTGGTAGAAATGTAGTTTTTTTTGCCGTTGATCAATGGGTGTTTGAAAGAGATTTGGATAGGGGTCTTTTAGGTGAAGCTTTAGCTAGTCTGCTCCTTTTTCCATACACCAGCATAGTCCGTTCTGACTATTTAGGTATGCAGGAAATCGCTATAAAAAAACGTCTCATTTTAGAACTGTTAGAAAATATCGTGTTAAGTTATCCTGAGTATTCTTACACTATGAGAATTAAACCTGAATATTTTATGTATGAAATTATGCTAAGCCGCGTTCGAATTTTTCCTCCCATGGCTTATAGCGCCTCTCGCTTTCTAAGTGGTGAGGCTAGTACGGAAAAAGTTGCCTCAGTTCTCCAAGGTTACTTAAAAGCTCTAAACCAATTGAATAAGGCAGGAGTTATTGACTACTCAAAAAATGAAGTAATGATTTCGGAAGCTTTTGCTCGGGCAAGTAAAAAACCTCGTATCCGCTTAACTAATACTATGAAAACTGCGCCTCGAACCATGTTTACTTCTCTTTTTGGTGTTTTTCCACAATTTCTAAATTTCCTTTCACAGAACTCCGAGGCATTCTCTCATTTCCAAATGTTTCCTTGGCGCAACGAATCTGAATTAGGGAAAAATTTTATTGACCCACAGAAATTCGTTCTAGTACCTACTACCCAAGGATTTGTTTCTTTAGATGACAAAGTAGATATCCAAGGTTATGTGCAAAAAGTACTTTCACCAAATTATAATAAAATTAAAGTCAACAAATTTGGCGGGGTTTTAAACGATGTTTACCTCATTAAAGCTAACACAGATCATTCAGAAAAGAAGATTTTGGTTAAGCGTTTCAAAGATTTATCTAGTTTTAAATGGTTTCCCCTATCAATGTGGTCTGTTGGTGCCCGAAGCTTCTCCCTTTTAGGCAAATCGCGACTAGAAAGAGAATGTGCAATAAATGAACTGCTAAACCGCGAAGGTTTTAACGTGCCAAAAATCCTTCATGTCAGTGCTAATGAACGGCTAGTTTTCTTAGAGTATGTGGAGGGTAAAAATTTAAGTGAATTCATTAAAAAAATCGCGGTAGCAAACGAGATCGAACCAATAGATGTCGAACTTAATTTTATTGAACAAGTCGGTGAAATTTACGCTAAAGTGCATGCTTTAAACGTCGTTTTAGGTGACGCCAAGCCTGATAATATTATAGTAGATAAAAACGGCAAACTCTACTTGATAGATTTTGAGCAGGCTGGTCGGAATGGTGAAAGAACTTGGGATGTAGCCGAATTTCTATTCTTCTGTGGGCATTATCTGCAGTTAAATAGCGAATCTAAGGCGGAAGCTATCGTTAAAGCTTTCATTAAGGGCTATCTTTTTGCTGGCGGGGACTTTAGCGTTATAAAGGCGGTAGGGGCGACAAAATATACCCGAGTTTTTAGCATCTACATATTACCCAGTGTATTACTAGCGATGGTAAACATTTGCAGAAAAATTGAACCACTACATGACGTTCATGATTAAAAATTCTATATGGTACTGAGAATCTAGGTCAGACTCACTTACAAGGAGGTTGATTACGAGGCGTTTTTATCTCTCGACAACTATGTATATTGTAGGTGGTTGTTTTTGAGCGAAGAAATTCGCTATTATATGGGTAAATATAAGGTTAAGGTTGTGACTCAAAGTGCTGGCTACTTGATTGTCGAAGCTCTTGAGTCCTTTGAGGATACACTTAATGGCGAAAAAGTGATTGTTCAAATCGGCGAGAAACGTATTATTCCTCCTCGGTCTGCTCATAGACATAAGCTTTTAGGTTCAGCTGTGAAAGAGCACGCTTTTGAGTTAAAAATGGAGAAGAAACTCAAACGCATTATAGCCGGAGAAGAAGAAAAATCTACCCACCTTGAGTAGTCTGAAAATAATTAGCAGTAATCTTATTTTGCTTTTCATAAACCATATGTTTTCTAAACGTAGATTTACTGTCCGATAGCTATGACGTTTGATGCAACCTCGATGCGTAGAATTCGCTTAGCCTTTCATGGTTTAGGATTAAGTTGTCTTGGGGGCGCAATATTTCTGCAAATTCTGGTATTCTCAGATATACTGGGCCGCGGTTACTTTAGGGCAGTTGAAGGAAACCCCCTCATATTAGGATTAGAAATCGGATTAACTGCCTACGCTACAATATATTTTGTCTATATTTATCGAACCCTGATTCGCCAAATCAGATAACTTGGTAATATTGTTTTTCAGTTCTTTCCTAAAATTTGGTTATATTTTCTTAGATTGAAATAAGTTAGGATGTATTCAGAAGATGAAAAGTAAGTTTTAATTGAAAAGAACCTTCTTTCTTCTTCTCTATTAATTTAGATAATTCTATAAGTCGAAAATTATTTAATCGCTTGATTGTTTTCTTACTGATCCAACTGAACTTACAATTTAAAGTAAACTGAAAATTACATTATTTATTATATAATCTTTGGTAATCATTTTTTAAATTTATTTGGGCTTCATATTCGTTAAATACTCATTTACTTAATGATTATGATTATTCCTACTTGCTTTTAGAAAAAGCGAGGAGAAAAATAAGTGAAGGAAGAAAAATGACAAATCAATCTCGAATACTTCTTGTAGATGATGACTTTACAATCCTTGAGACTTTAGAATTAATACTTAAAGAAGTAGGCTACTTGGTCGATATCGCACAAACTGGAAAAGAAGCGATAGAAAAATCCTTTTCCAACTTTTATAATTTAGCAATAGTTGATTGGCGTCTTCCAGATGTTGAAGGAACAAAATTACTAAATCAATTTAAAGAAACTACTCCTAAAATGATGAAAATAATGCTTACCGGCTATCCATCTATGCAAAACGCAATGGACTCTGTAAATGCGCAAGCAGACGCATTCTTTCAAAAACCCATATCTACAGAATTATTGCTAGAAAAAATTAGAACTTTACTAATCCAGCAAGAGCAATCAAAAAAATTCGACCAAGACAAAGTTGCATCATTTATACAATCAAGAGCAAGTGAATTACGAGCAGGTCAAATTCAAACAAAAAATAATCCATAGGATGAATGTATAATGGAGAACAACCTAACTAAAGAAATAATAGTGCAAACAATAGATTCGGGTCTTTCTTCTCTAGGTGAAAGTGGGAAACAGGCACTTTGGTTCTACCTTGAAAGCCAAGGCTTCAATCAACAGAATGCACCAGAAAATATTGAAGCATTCGTACAAGCACTTAAAAACTTCTTTGGAATAGGCTATACCTTTCTCGATGAGATATTCCGTCAACAACTAAGTGTAAGAATTGGAAAAGATCTAAGCTCATACACAAATTTTATTGATTGTATACTTGCTTTCAAAACTCAAAATAAATGATTATTAAGAATACATTGAGCTGAGTACAAAAGAGAAATTAATAAGCAAGGCTGAAAAGATGGATACTCGAAAAAAAGCCATTATATCAGTTGCCTTAATTTCCATTCTTGGTCTTGCTATCCTTCTAGGAGCATCAGAGTTAGTTATTATGGATAGTTTTAAAAATTTAGAAATAGATGAAGTTGAAGTAAAAGTAAGCCAAGCAACTGAATTTATAAATAAAGTCAATATTGAAATAGATTCTCTTTTACATGATTATACTGCATGGGACGATACATACGTTTTTGTACAAGATAAAAACCCCGACTATATAGAGAGGAATTTTCAGGACATTAATTTTGAAAAATATGGGCTTAATCTGTTGATTATCACCGATTCTTTAGGAGAAACAGTTTACTCAAAAGCATTCAATATTAAAAATGGAAATACTACTGAATTTTTATTAAATTTTGATATTAAATCACATGCAGAGCTATTTGCCTTCTTAAAAACAGAAGATTCAAAAACAGGGTATCTTTGTTTAGATGGGAGTCTTTTTCTAATAGCTTCACGGCCAATTATCACAAGTCAATATGAAGGGCCGATACAAGGAGCAATGACTTTTGGTCGACTAATAACTTCAGAATTAATCACCGAAATTGAGACTCAATCACACTTATTGATAGACATTGTTCCGACTTGCAGTAATCTTGATTCTATTCCTTCTGATGTATTAAATCACTTTTCAAACCAAAAAACAATAATGATTAAGGTAGCTGAGAGCAATCTTGTAAAAGGATTCAATTTATTAAATGATATTACTGGTGAACCTTGTGCTTATTTAATTGTTAGTAGTCCCCGGACCATATATTGGCAAGGCGCAAATTCAGTTCACCTGTTTGCATTTTTAACTGCAACTTTCTTCGCAGGCTTTGGCTTCTCAACTATAAAATTTTTAGATATTGCTCTTATTTCTAGAATTTCAAAATTGTCCTCAACAGTTGGAAAAATTACAAAAACAAAGGATCTGAATCAACGTCTCAAAATTGATAATAAAATTAAAAGTGAAAATGACGAGATAAATCAACTTTCAGCATCTATAAATATTATGTTAGATACAATTGAGGAAATTAATGCTAATCTCAACAAATCCCAAAGATTTGCTGCAATCGGTGAGTTAGCAGTAATGGTTGGTCATGATTTAAGAAACCCACTCCAAGGAATAACTACAGCAGTAGATTTTCTTTCGATGCAAAAAAAAGAAGATCCTGAAAAGAAACAAAAAATGCTCAGCCTAATAAAATTGGACGTAGCATACTGCGAAAAAATTGTATCTGATCTTCTTAACTATTCTAGAGAAATATCCATATTCCCTACAAAGGTGTCCCTTAAAGATTTGGTTTTAAATGCTCTAAGTCATATTCAAGTTCCAGAGGTAGTGAAGATAGCTGATTTGACTCAGGACCAGCCAAAAATTTTTGTCGATTTTGATAAAATGACCCGTGTTTTTGATAATTTAATCAAAAATGCGATTGATGAGATGCCCTCTGGCGGAACCTTAACAATAGAAAGTAACTCATCTGAAGACGCAATTAATATTTCCTTTTAAGATACAGGAAAAGGAATTTCAAAAGAGCATATAGAAAAATTATTTGTACCTTTATTTACTACAAAGGCAAAAGGTATGGGTCTAGGTTTAGCGATTTGTAAAAGAATTGTCGATGCTCATAAAGGTAAAATCACAATAGAAAGCGAACCAGGCAAAGGAGCAAAATTTATAATAAATCTTCCTTTAGCCAACAACTAAATTATAGTTCAACCAAATCACCAATTCGGCTTAGAAGCACTCGAAAAGGGTATTTTCAACCACATAAGATCAGAACATATATTATTCAATATATACTCTTACTCTCTGGCTTCGATTTATTATATAATTATAAATGAGAAAAACTGAGGAAAAGAAATTTCTTAGGTTAAACTAAACGAGTACAGTTAGTTAAAAATCACATAGACATCATTTCAAGGACTTCAATGCTAGCGTTAGGCATTCATAAAATCTGAGCTATCAGCAAGCATAGTTTTTACTCCATCCATATCCTCTGCCTGCACAACAGAATAGCCTGTTATCCTTCACTTTATATTATCAGGATTTTTTATAGTCCACTATATCTTATTTTGGGTCAATTAGAATGGGTGCTGATTGTTTTGTGGTAAGAAGCAATAATAGGATGATTTGCACGCAATTAAGCAATTGTCCTCTTGAGGATTATTGTTTACAGGAGAAGAAAAGTTGGCTCAGAAAATAGTTGATGGCGATAATGTGTTGCTATATTTGGATGTTCGCCGGACCTACATGATAAAAGTCCAAGCTGGACAAACCTTCCACACCCACAAAGGATTCATAAAATTCGATGACATAATTGGTCAAGATTACGGTTCTACGTTCAAGAGTAGTTTAAGTGCTAATTTTATTATTCTTAAACCTCAGTTAACTGATTATATTCTCAAATCGTCACGTAACACCCAGATAATCTACGCTAAAGATGCTGCGCTAATTGTGATGTATAGTGGTATTGGTCCAGGTAGTCGTGTTGTTGAATCTGGAACTGGCACAGGGGCTCTAACTACAGCGTTAGCCCATTATGTGCAGCCTAACGGTAAAATTTACAGTTACGATATTCGTGAAGAATCTCACAAAACTGCTGAAAAAAATCTCAAACGCTCCGGACACAGTGACATAGTCGAATTGAAAATCAAAGACATTACACTAGGTATCGACCAAAAAGACATAGATGCCGTCATTCTCGACCTCGCGGTCCCATGGCTAGTCATACCACATGCCTATGAAGCACTTAGACCTTCAGGAACACTTGTATCATTTAGTCCCACAATCGATCAAGTCGTAAAAACCGTTGAAGCCCTCAAAGAACACAACTTCATTAACATCGAAACATTCGAATGCATCATGCGAGGCATGCAAACCGAAAGAGGCAAAGTCCGACCCCAAACCCTCATGACCGGACACACAGGATACATCACTCACGCACGAAAAATCCTAAAACCACCAACAACTCAAACCCCAGTTGCAACTGAACAACCTGAAACATCAGAAGCAATCATCGAAGAACATGAAGAACCCGAAAACGTTCCAGAAGCAAGAGACGAAGAAACTATACTCTAATTGTCACTCACTCAAGTTTACAAAATCTCATCCTTCGCGTGAGATTTCTCAATTTTATCACCTCATTTTGAAGGCTTTATTTTAAATACGGGTTAGGCTGAAGTTGTGCTAGGCGCTGCTGCAATGAGTTTGCGTTTGAATCCTGAATACGAAAAGATGCTTCCTAAAATGTCTGAGGAAGAATTTACTGAACTTAAAGCATCTATACAGTCGGAAGGTCAGCATTACCCGATTGTTGCCAACGAGAACTTAGAGGTGCTTGACGGACACCATAGATTCCGAGCCTGCACCGAACTAGGCATTGAGCCTGATTTTGAAGTACGCCATTTCGAAGACAAATTACTAGAAAAAAAATTCGTTATAGAAGCAAACTTGCGCCGTCGACACCTTAACAATTTCCAGCTTGTAGAACTCGCAGTACCCTTATTGGAGATAGAAAAAACCCTCGCAAAAAAACGCAAAGTTGAAGGCGGAAAAAACGGACGCAACCTACAATTGGGGTTAGCGCCAGATGACGCTAAACCCACATTCAAAGCCAAAGCCACTGAAATGGTCGCAAAAAAAGCAGGCGTCTCAACCAGGACCTTTGAACGAGGCAAAAAAATTCTGGAACAGGCAAGTGAAGAAGAAAAGCAAAAGTTACGTGAAGGAAAAACTAGCATAGCACGGGTATATCAGGAAATAGTTGCTCCCGAAAAAGACCTTAACAAACCTGTGGAGACTGCATCACAACTTGATCTTGCAGATCCTAAAGCAATCCAGAACAAAGCAGAGCTTACTGAAATTCTAAAAAAACTAAATGAAAACCAACTGTTCTGTCCTTCATGTAAACATACAATGTTTGAATGCAGCAAATGCCACAAGACACTAAGAAACTCTTTTCAAAAGCAACCTGCCGAATCCTTAAAAAAAGACCTCACTTAAAGATACAGATAAAATAAAATCTTTACGAACTACAATTTTTATATACAACAATTAGTTGCAAAAAGAAAAACGAAGAAATAGAAAATATAGAAGTTTTGGCTTATTCAAATTCTATGGTCGCTGGGGGTTTGTCGGTTATGTCGTAGAGGCATCTGACTACGGTAGGTATTTCGGTTGTGATTCTTTGGGAGATTTTTATAAGTGTTTCATAGTTGATTTGGCTAAATTTTGCTGCTATAGCATCGGTTGAATTGACGACTCTAACGGTGATTATGTTGCCATATACCCGATTTCCGTTTTTGATTCCGGTTGCCTTGTCGTTATGGAGTACTGCAAACGCTTGGAAGGCTCCTATGTTTTTGGTTTCTTCTTCTACAATTTCTGTAGCCTTGCGTACTATAGCTACTTTTTCCGGTGTAACCTCACCAAGAACTCTTAATGATAACGCCGGTCCTGGGAAGGGCATTCTTTCAGAAATTTCTGGAGGCAAGCCTAATTCGCGTGCTACGGCTCTAACTTCAGGTTTAAAGAGTTCTCTTAATGGCTCAAGAATCTTGTAGCCATACATCTGCGGGTTAATGCCAATTTGTTCTAGAATATTGTGTTGAGATTTTATTCCCTTTACTGTTTCTATAATGTCGGCTTTGATTGTTCCTTGAGTGATGAATTCAACGTTTTCTTCTTTGGAGACAGTACCAAAGGAAGTGTAGAATTTATTTCTGAATGCTTTTCTTTTTTCTTCGGCATCTGTTTTTCCTTTAAATACCTCAAAAAAGCCCTTTTTAGCATCTATCAGTCTGGCTTTGATGGCTAGTTTATTGAGTGTATTCATCACAAATTCTGGCTCGCCTTCCCTGCGCAGTCCATCATCGATAAAAACTGCAATCAATTTCTCCCCTACTGCTTTATGAACCAAGAAGGTAGCTACAGTACTATCTACGCCACCCGAACAAGCAGAAATTACCCTTTTTTCTCCTACAATGCTTCTAATTTCTTTAATTGCCTGTTCAATAAAAGTTTTAGTATCAAACATTTCATTCTTCTCCTAACAATTTAAACGCGTATTAGTTTCAAGTTATTGCCTTTTTAGCTTTACCCTAATCTTAAGGCGCTACGACGCCTTGTTCGAATGTGGATACTTGTTGACCTATACTTGGCCGAAAAACAATACAAAACCTCTACATGTGCGATCCTGCCAAGTAATCTTATTTTTCGATTCTATTCTCCAAAGCAACAATCCTGAAAAAATTAAGGAGAGAAGAAGAACTCAAGGCTGAAAGGACTCTGACAGTAAAGTGAAACCGAGAATATTAATACTTACAGTTCTCGTTTCTCTCTCCTGAAGATCGCCTGTCAGAGTCCTGCAAATTTTATTAGGATATATTCAAGACCCAGTTTTGGGAAAAGTTGTTTATAACTAGGGTAAACTTGTTTTCCTGCATTTTATGTAGTGAATAGTTGATTGTTAACGAATAAGTAAGCTAGCCATAGCAACTATGGGAAACCATTCGCTGTCTAAAATAAGTCCTGCAACAGAATTTTTGCAGTTTTTTTTGAAAACATATCCAATTGTAATGTAGCCATAAATTACTCCAAATAATAATATAGGTACAAAATAGCTTAGCATTTGATTTGTGATGCAAAAGATCGATAAAAACAGCCCAACGCTGTTTAGACCTATTAATAGTTTTTTGGTTTTGTTTTTTCCCAGCTTTATGGGTATTGTTTCTATCCCTGAGGCACAATCCCCCTTCTTATCTAAGAAATCACAGAGTATGGTTCCGATTAATATTCTGATAAAAATATAGAAAAAAACCACGACACTTACCTTAAGGTTCTCAAAACCTGCAGAAATAGGTAATAGGCATCCTGTTATTGCCCAGCTTATAGCCACGACAAGGCTTTTAACACCTACAATCTCTTTGAGCCTTGGAATAGATTTAGAAATTCTAACACTATATATTAGGCCAATTATCACTGGCAAAAAAAGGATAAAGGTTGTCGTAATTCCGGATAATGTCCCTATTAGAAGTCCCGTGATCATTGATGCGACTGAGAGAATTAAATAATATTTTGAGTCATGTGGTAAATTTTTATTGTTAATTGAATCTTCAGCTTTATCGGTTACCTTATTTAAACCGTAAACCGAGAAAGTAACTAGAAATGCAGCTAGAAGTAATGATGGCATTATTGTCAAATTGTATAAGAAAAAACCAAAAATAACAACCATTACACCGTTAAACGATAAAAGTAGTGGAGTTGAAGTCCAGGGCTTTAGAGCTTTCAGTATTGATAAGTACATTTCTTTAGATAGGCAATCTGAAGGATTTCGCTGGGTTTTGGTTAGCTCCGCACAATTTGATTGGTTATTCATGTGCCTTATCCCCAGTAAAAATAGATTTATAGTATGTAATCTCACTTATGAATTACTAATCCATATTCAGAATACGCGTTCTGCCTTTCTTTAAGTTAAAAGGCGTTTCATAAAAATAGAAAATAGTCTAAATTCAATACAAAAATGCCCAATATACTATACCAGGGAATCTAGATTAATTCTTTTACTGCCTTTAACAATGTCTTCAAAAAGGCGCTCACCCCATTTTATAGCTTGGACGCTACCTGAAAATAGGTCCATGCTATCATCATACATTCCTGATAAGGTAAAAAGACCTAAAGAAAAACTGCTCTCAGTCAATGCAAGAGCAATCTTTACATCATTATTTAGGAAAACCTTCAAAGACCCTGCAACAAGATATTTCTTTATCAATTTAAAATCTACAGCATCCATTACATTCTTCAGGACATCATCACTTACTATTAATTCTATTGCAGATCCTTGTTCTACTTGTTGACCAAATTGTGATATGAAATCCGAATGAAATACAGGTGAGATTCCCTTAAACCATTTTGACTGTTTAAAAGTTTCTAAAAATGTTTTATGAACTACGCCAATTTTTGAGGCTTCATTACGGATTAATGATGCATCTGCTAATGCGTTTAAATTTAGAAGAAGACAAGGCGATATATCGGCAATATTGTGTAATAACCAGAAATCCTTAAACTTCTCCATTACTTGGGAAGTTAAGAGGTATTCTTTGAAAATTTTTGCCTCGATGAGACCTAGGGAAGATAGTTTGTAGATTCCTTGTTCTTTAGTTATTAGATTTAGATCTCCAAATTCTTCGAGAATGTGAAGGATTGTTGTGTCCCTAATTTTAACGTCAGTCCTGAGCTCGGCTATTTTTTTCTCTCCATTTAGGAGATTTAGTAAAATCTTGAGCTTAAGTTCTGATCTAAGTGGTGACAAATAGTCCAAGAAAATCACCAATTTAAAGGATTAAAATCATAATAAAATCTTGATGAGTGATATATAAAGTATTCAGTCTTCCTGTTCAATTTTTTTCAAAGAAGAACTCAATTTTAAATCATGAAAACGGTAGGTTCATTCGGCAAGTGTTGACAAAAACTTGATATCAGTTTACTATAGTGTGCTAAAAGAATCTTTGAGAAAGTCGATTGAATAATATTCTGAATCCTAAGTCTCTAAATTAAGTGGATTTCAAAAATTAGGTCTTCTTGCCCGTATTCAATTTTTTTCCAAGGTTTAAGCGATGCATTATTATTAATAAATATGTTTTAAATAATTCAATAATTATAAATTAATGAATAATTGTTTATAAAAAGAATAATTGTTTGAATTAAGCAATGAAAAAAACACAAACGTTTATTAATAAATCTGTAAATTCAATAATGGGATACAAATGAGGCGCAGTAAACTTGAAATGTATGTCGACATACTCCGAGTGCTTGCCCATAACGGACCCCTAAAGTTGACACACATTATGTACAAGGCAAACGTCAATTGCAGCATACTAGACGAATGCTTAAGCTTTTTGATAAACCAGGCTTTAGTCGAAAAGCGCACTATTAGCAAAAATAGAGTTGTCTTTGTTGTTACTCAAAAAGGCATTTCTGTAGTAAAATACTTCCGTGCGCTCAAACAAGTACTCCCAATTGTTGATGAAAACCAAAAACAAACAGGCATACCAATCTAAAAGAGCAACTATTAGTCTCTCAACTTTATCGGGAAATTCTTGAAGAGAGAAGCTATACTTACTTGAATTTTCTAATACTCATTATAATAAAAGACAGCGATTAAGCGCTTAAATACTTAGAAATAATAACGCTCATGGGATGATTAAATGAACAAATCTGAAAAAGTAGCATCTAAAGTAGTAAAAGAAATTAAAGAAACCCCAATAAATCCGCTACCAGATAATACAACCGCGGCAGAGCTTATCAAAAGAAGACGCTCACAATAATCGTTAGTGGATTTTCAATAAGCTTTTTATTTTTTTGTATTTATTGACCTGTACTTTTTAACCAAAATGTCCGCATTTATTTTGTAAGAATTATTTTAGCTATGGTTCCGTTTATTTCAGGATGATGCTCGATGTAGCTGTAAATATCGTTTAGAGCCTGGGCAGGAAACCAAGCTGGGATCATATTTTCATTTATTATCTGATTATTTTCTGGAGTGTATTTCCACTGATCAATGATTACTACAACTACATATTCTACATTTGGCCATACAAAACTGTCAATTCCCGCGATTTCCTTAGTTATTGGTTGTTGGTTTACTGTGATATTGCCAAAATCAATTATTCTGGTTGTGACGGCGGTATCCGGATTATTTTCATTATAAATAAAAACGAGGCTGATGGTATGCTGAGAGTCAATTTGTCCAGTATTTGTAAGATTTATGCTAACTCTTCCAAGTTCACGAAAGGCTATGTAATCTCTTTTTACACTAACTGTAGCTTGGAAAACCGGATTAGGCATGTTAACTGAAATATGCAATATCATATCTCCTGAAACATTGACATCCTGGTCAAAGATGTTTAGACCTTGATATGGGATTATGCTAATTCTGTGTTTGCCATATTCAAGATTTTCAATGTCTAATTCCCCGTTTTGCCTCGTTATTCCGACTTCTTTACTGTCGATAAGGACTGAAGCATTATCAACGAATTTCATAGTTTCGTTATCAATTATTTTCACTGTAATTGTTGCGTGTGGTATGGGTGAAGCTGATGGACTAGGTGAAATTGATAAGGTAGGTGAAGCTGTGGGTTCAGATGAAAATGTGGGTGTTGGAGAAGGATTTTGGGTGGATTGGTTAGTTGTGGCGTAGTAACCTATTACCAGAGAGGCTGCAATAAAAGCAAGTATCAGAAGGGAAACTATTAGCTTCGATATTCCAGAATCCGATTCTGAGAAACAAAAACTTTGACGCACTTAATTTACCCAGAAAATATTAAGAATAATGGAATGAATGCTTTTCGGAAAAATAGCTCGATTCACAAATTTCAATATTTAAGGAGAATGAGTGGGTGTAAACCATTTTTTTATTATTTCTTTGAAAAGCTCATTAACCCCTTCAATTCAAATTATTGGCTGCCCTATTTTACTCCTTTTTATTTTGCATTGCCTTTTCTTTATTCGGGAAATATTTCAAACACACCTTTAGACGTGCAACTTCCCCCTCCATTGTAGTCCGCGTAAATCTGATATTTTAAGGTAACCTCAATTGACTCTTCTAATTATTCGAAGAATTCGCCATATACACTTTTGAGTTTTCTATAAGTTCGAGCGCATTCTTGAGAGTCAAAGTTATATTTCCTCCCGTTAAATTCCTCAACGTGGGGTTCGCCAATGATGGGCTTTTCGCATGTTATACATTTGAGAGGCGCATTTCTTTTTTCAGCTAGTCCTTGGCTGCCATTTGTCTTACTGATTAAAATTGTAGAAGTTTGAGTTGACTGTTTATTGGATAAAACTTCAAACAATTTACTTTTTAATAATATCCTATGAGTTAACCTAAGCAGCTCCTCTTTGTTTTCAAAAGATACCTGTTGTTGACTTCCTAAATCAACTTTTTCTGAATCTAAATCAACAACAATTTTTCTAGCTAAATCCCGATGCCTAAAATAAATGAACTCTTTATTGCCCTTTATTCTTGCTATGCTCAATTCTTTTCTAAGTTCAGGAGATAAGTCAAAACCTGGAGTAATTAAAAGTATGAAAACTCTGCTCTCTTCAATAGCTCTATTTCGAATGTTTCCCCATTCCTCTTTTCCATCTACCATCTGAGGTATGTCTTCTGTATCAAAAAATGTATGCAAACCTAATTCTTCTAACCCTGATTTCAAATGCTTAGCGAAATCTAATCCAGAACTTTTCTTATGGCAGATGAATACATCATAAGGTCTCAAAACTATCATCTCCCCTAACTTATCCTAAGTATGCATTAGAATTTAACACTATTGCCCAACAAACAAGTGAAATGGCAAAAAGATTAGTTTAAAGTTTTAATTTTCTCAACTAATGCGGCGATTTTTTTTGAAAAAGGATGCTCAGGTTGCTTAATGGCAAAAAGAAATTCATGTCTACTAAACTGAATATCGCAGAAACAGGGGATAGAGCTAACCACTTGCGCTCCGACAACGCGTTCCAATTCGCTAATCCAAGTTTTCTCCTCAGCAATTCCACTATAATTAACCATAACTGCTTCAGTCGGAACCTTATTGAGAACAATATAATACTTTGAACCATATCTGGACAACGAATCGTAGATGTCATTTATCATCTTACGTGTGCCCTCAATGTCTATATCACTGTCCTTCATCAACAATAGTAAAGTGTCTGCAGCTGCTAACGAATTTACAGACCAATATCTAATTCCCGGACTTGTATCCAAGAATAAATAATCTAGACTCGTACTTCTCAAATAACTTCTTTTTAGCTAACAAAAATCGCTTTAAAGCTTCAAGTTGCCATTTCATATCATGCTTAACTTCAATATCATTAATATCCTCTTTACGAGAACTCGAAAAACCAAGTAAAAACGATCCTTTAAGATCCAACTCGGACCGACATCAACCAAAATATCTGAAATTTGAGCTTGACCACTTAAAAGATCATTCAAAAAATGTACTAGGCTTCTTTCGAAAGTAAATCGAACAGACTTGGCGCATATAAATCACCATCTAAAAGACAGACCTTATACCCTTCAGAAGCAAAACGAGCAGCAACATTAGCAATTAAAGTTGTCTTTCCAGTTCCGCCTTTATATGAATGAAATGCAATGGTGTTATTGGAGACCAAATTTTCGCTACACCCTTCATGTATTATGTAATTAGTTATTATTATTATTTTAAAAATTTTTTTAGTTTTTCAACTATAGGTTGTTTATAACGCTGATTTTTAGTCGCTATTTATTATTTTTAGCCAAGTTTTATTAGCTAACTGGTTAAGATTGGAATTATAGAATTATTTGGAGGAAAAAAATGAACAAAGTGGCGAATATATTTGTCAATTTTGTACATTCTATTAATGAGCCTCAGAACAAATTCTTTAATCTTAATTCAGATCTACAAAAAACAGAAGAAGTACAAGAATTAACTTTAATGAAAAATAAGTTGTCTGTGATTGAAGAATCAATAAAATCTAACATATCTATTATGGAGTCCGCGTTCTTGTATGATATGACGTTAAAAACAAAAGAACTTAGCGACATAGTGGGTGATACTGTTACTTCTGAGAAGGCTATTGCCTCATTAAAGGAGATGTCCCCAGAGTTAAACGCTGAACAATTGGAATCTCGAATTTTTGATTATTATAGCGACTTATCTGATGTTTCATCTACTTCAGATAAACTAGTCATTCTAGCCGATGCAATTGATAAAAATATACAAAATGAAAACTTATATGAATCAGTAAAATCATACCTTGAAGATTTCGAAAAGCATATAGACTCCTTTTTTGGGAGGGTCAAATCCTTTGGTTCAATAATAAAAGATAAAATTTTGGGTGCATTTAATCAACTTGTTTCCGCAATTAAAGAAAAAGTTATTCCTAAAATTCTGGCAGCGGCAAAATTTGTTGCTGATGTTATTCTGAAGTGGAAGCTAAAAACTGTTGAAGACATGTTCAAATTTGTATCTGCGGTTGCCAATTTAGCGAAGGCATTCAACATGAACATCAAAGAAATAAATATGGAAATGCCCAAGTTCGAATTTAAATCGCTTAAATTCTTAAACTTCGAAATACCAATTCCGAATGTTGACGCGCCTAAAACATCCGTAACCTTCATAACGGCTGTCTAAAAATAATGATGCAAACTTTTTTCTTTCACCCACTTTTTTTATGTCTGTTTTAAAGTTTAAGCTCGGGTTTTTATCGTTTTTTCTAATAGCATTAAATATTAATTTTTTTTATTAAAAATCTATTCTAAAATATTACTAAGTATTCATTTTTACCATGTTATTGAATAATACTAAATCTTTTTATTAAACTTCATTCAATAATAGATGGGTGAAGGTATGGGTCATGGTTTCTTCTTTAATGGAAGTTTTAACCTTAATATATCCCTTCAATATTCACCACAAGACAAAGAACTCGCTTTTTTGTCTGAGTTTTTTAAAAAAACCTCAGAAATACTTTATGACCTAACCGATGGCAAGCATAGAATAGGTACTATTTTTATTTCCACAAACGCCTCAGGTAGCGACAATGCGGATATTCTTATTTGGCCTTGTTTTGTTTATGCACCTCGAGATATGCCCCCGCATGGTATTATTCAATCTACAGATGCCCGGTTATGGTTTAGAACACAATCAATGGATTATAATCAAGATAATCTTATGTATCCGACAGCAATGGCGCACGAACTTGGGCATTACTTGTATAGCATAGCTGATGAATCAGTGTGCCAAAATAGTGCCACTTCACAAGCTTGCCTTATGGAATATACTTCAGCCAGACATATGAGTGGCAGTCGATGGGAGCGCATGGTCCTTGACCCGCGTAGTGATCTTGAATATCGTACATTCGATTTGTTTTGGCCACATTATACTAATGCTAATGCCAATTCTTTAGTTACTTATCAAAATGGTGAACCTACTGAGTTTTGTTGTCTAGCTAACCATTTAAATCCGCCTTCTTGCTGGGCTTGTGCGGCAAATGATGGCAATCATAATAATATCCCCTATGGTCTTACCGCGCCAAATTCCGGATGCTTGCCGGAACCGACTTCGCCTTCTAATATGCCCTTACCAATTGTCCAAGAAGTAATTCCTGAAACACGTTACGAATTAGTCCTAGATAGATCTGGAAGTATGGCTGGTTCAAAAATTAATCAACTTAAGGTTGGGGCTAACTTTTGGATTGACTATGTTAACAGCGGTGAAAATCTTGGCATTGTTTCTTACTCAACGACCGCAAATCTGGATTTACAATTATCAAAGGTCCCTGATAATTTATCTCAAGCAACGACTTGGAGAAATAATGGGCATTCAATTGTTGATGCTTTGCATCCTGATAATAGAACAGCAATCGGTGACGCACTTAGGATAGCCTATAACAATATTATAGGTCAAAAGCTTGCTGCAACGCAAGTTATTGTTCTTTTTACCGATGGTCTTCAAAATGAGGGTGTTGAAAGGGCGGAAGATGTTTTACCTGATATAGTTTCAGCTGCAATCCGAGTTTATACAATAGGTGTCGGAAACGATCAAGATTCTATTCTCTTAGGGAACATTGCAGTTACTACAGGTGGCTCGTATTTCAAGATTCCACATGATATAAATCCAGAAGAATCAGCACAGGTGATTAGTGATGCTTTGATACAGGTAGCCGGAGAAAGTCGAGCAAATAGCGCAGTTATATATTTCTGTGAAATAATGCTGGACAACAAAGCAAGCTTTGATGAGGAAGACTCACCATTTCACTGGTCTTTACCCCGTCATATAATAGAAACCGTCGAGGAAATTAAATCATTCAAATTTCCAGTACGCATAAGCAAAGGTAGTTCGCAATGTACTCTTGGGGTTTTGTCTAAGAATTTGAAATTACCTTTCGACATAACGGTGACTGATCCGTCCGGATCTATTGTCTCGGAAGGTCCTGAAGTGCGTCACATAAGAGGAAAATACCCATATAATTTCTATGAAATCTATAATCCGATGGCTGGAAAATGGATGGTGGAAGTAACAGGTGAAAATCTATTTTCTACCCATTTCCGGACAATAGGTTTTGAAGTTAACAAGAACATTCGCTTTGAAGTTGCAGCCAAACGCCCTCATATTAAAATTGGCGAGAAAATCCAGTTATTAGCTCGAGTTCTGTTCCAACAGCTTTCTATGCGTGCTCATTTTTTTGCAGACATATATTCGCCTTCAGGTAAGTGGTCAAAAGTACATTTTGTTCCTGGTGATGCCAAAAAGGGTCAAAGCCAAAGAATGTATTATGCGGAAATACAAACAGAAGAATATCCTGGAGAATATTTGATTTGGGTTAAGGCATCATTTGCCGATAGAGTTTTAATTCCCAAACGGAAGTTTTTGCAGGCAAAAACAAAGTTAGAACAAACCCGTGATTTTGTTATGTTTAAGATACCTAAGCTTGAACGTACGGAGTTTCTTTCTGTAAGGGCTGATACTGCTGGTTTGATAGATGATGAATTAATTGTAGGCTACAACACGAAGGGACCTTTATTGCTAAAGAAATAGGCTATGTCTCTTCTTCCGATTCTTTTGATTCCTCTAATATTTTCCCAACTTTCTCCATATACCTTCGCATTTCTTTTTCATGCATCACTTTTTTAGATAATGTTTCTTTAGAACGCCAAAGGGGAATTACAGACATGAAAAGTATTATCGTCATAACGGGGGCAAGATAATTTGCGGGTATATAGACCCTAAATAGTCCTGGAAGGGAGCTTAACCCCATGAACACAATTAAAGGTACTACAGTTCCTAAAGCAAAATATTTCTCTTTAGAACCTGACTCTGCAATGTCTCCTGGTATGGTCTGAAATAATGTGAAAAGGAATCCCCACCCTATGCTGTAAAATATGTAGTAAATGAAGGCTGTTTCAGCTGTTAAAGCATAACTTAAAAGAGCAAAACTTATGCCGAATAATATTACTGCAACTATAATTGGTGTTTTGCGACCCACTCGGTCTGCTATTATTCCGGCGACAAGACCGAAGACTGCTATAAATGCATAACTAAATGAGGCTCCTTGTGAATCATAACTAGATAAGTCAAGTAATGCTGCTGCTATATTGAACATTATCCATGGTAGAAGATAGTAAGCAAATTCTTTATGAGTAATAACTGACCACCAAGAGATTTCTTCTCCTTGTGTTCTTTCGCATTTATCAAGTGAAAGCGAAACGAATCCTGCTAACCTTAAAAGGGTCAAAAAAATTACCGCGCCAAGTACTCCAAGACCAATAATTGGGATAATTATTACTCCAATGAAGGTCAAAACAAAAGTTATCAAGATTATTAATCCTGAAACACGTGCTCTCTCATCAATCACTGTTATATCCGTTAATAATGCTTGACAGCTTGGAATTCCAAAACCTAAAGAAATCCCTAGAAGAACACTTAACGGTAGAGAAAAAATTGCATCATGAAGCACTGCAAGTAAGGCAGTAACGGTTACGCTATACATTATCCAACCCATAAGTAATTTTCTGCGGTCAACTTTCCTGCTAATCGAGCTACCAATTATAGCCGAAATCGCTCCAGACCCATAAAATACCATGAGTTCCACAGCAACCATTAGACTACTTATCGAAAAAGCAGAGAAAAACTGCAAAAAATAAACCTGAAATAGAAAGAACCACGCAAGTGTACTTGATAATAATAAGGTTATCACGACAAATCTTCGACTTGAAATTTCCATACCTAACTTATTATTTTTGAAAAGATTCATCGACAAATCTACCCCATAATCTTAAATTGGTCATGAAACTATAATAATTTATGCACTTTTAAGAGGATGAAAAATTGGTAGAGGACAAAAAAACTAAAATTGCTGAAAAAAAGAGATCTTCACTAAAAAAAGTGCCGCCTCGAGAAAAATATATGGATGCCCTTTTAGTATCCGGCCAGATTTTCACTGCTCCGTATTTTCCCAAACTTGAAATAGCAATACATCTACATCTTGCGGGTGATGAAACAAATGCTAGAATAAAGTTTAATGAAGCTTGTACTGATGCTCAAATTCCTCAAGAAATGGTCTGGGATCTATGGGACCTTATTGTAAGAATTACACCTGCGTTTGAGGATGCGCTCGCCTGGTTGCCATCAGTTGGTCCTTGAGTTATCTGAACAGGTCTTTAATGTCTTGACATGGACGTTTAAGAAGTAAACCAAGAAGATCTTTAGGTTCGCTTGACTTCAATTTGTCTAAACAAATTGAAGCTTTTTCTTCATTTTCTTTTGCTAATTGGGTTATATAGTTGAATGCTTCACTATCAAAGCAGGATCCTACCAATTCTCTAAGATCCAAAGGTGTAATTGCTCGTTTTTTGATAATCGATTCGATTATTTTGAACCTCTGCGAAGAAGAATGGGCAGCAAATAGCAGAGGTAACGGAGCGCTTTCGTTTTTTATCCTCTGTATCAGATTTCCCTCTATATTGAGGCAGTCTCTTACTTCGTCTAATAACCTAAAGTTAACACCTAAATATCTGCCGTAATTTGCCAAGGCTTCAATTTCGGTTTGGGTGCCGTCTCCGAGGATTGCTCCTATTCTTGTACAAGCTTCGACTTCAGCCATCGCCTTCCACAGAACATCTTTATGCTGTTCTACAGTAATGTCCAGTTTACGCTTTGCTAAAGCATCCACGAGCTCTGCTTCGCATATCTGTACGTTCAAGTTTCCGTAAATCTGAATTATTAGGGTAATTTTTTCTGGAGGATAATTTTTTATCAATAGATTGCAAAGGTTGGTCCAGCCTTTAACTATGAATAGGTCTCCGACTAGAATAGCTCTTTGAATACCGTATTTTCCTGGTATAGTTTTTTGGAATTTTTTATAGCTTGTTTTGTCGATAATATCGTCGTGGACTCCAAAACCCATCGATGCAAGAGTGAACATTAGGCTTGCGTCATCGGCTGCTTCTGGCTGCCCTCCTACTGCTTCACAGCAAAGAGACGTCAACGCGGGACGAAATACGTCTCTCCAAGAAGAGCTCGCTTTCTCCATAATTTCATGCAATTGCGGGTCCTGCACACCTGACAGTAGAGCCTGGTTTAATTTTTCACGAATCCTATTACCCCTTTCTGCAAATGCATTGCTAAGTTTTCTATGTGCAGAGTTTTTAGTATTCACCTTTCTACCCCTAAGATAGTTCCTATTTTCTTATTAAGAACCTAATAACACTTTCATCAATTAAGCAATCATATAACTTCAGCAAACTCCGCTGAGTTTTTCTCTTTTGGATTTTTCCTATAGCGATATATTGATTATGTTTCTATAAAGTGATATGCACCTTGACGTAGTTATCGTCGGCGGAGGACCAGCTGGCGCTTATTGTGCCTTTAAACTTGCAGAAAAAGGAATCTATGCCTCTATCTTTGACGGTTCACATCCTCGTGAAAAACCCTGCGGAGGGGGCATTTCCTCGCAAGCTGTTAAAATGTTTCCTTTTTTAGCGAAGTTCCGTTCACAAGGTGGCTCATCAAGGAAAATAAAAGTCATTTCCTGCACCAACCAGAATACAACTCTCATTAACAATCAAATGGGGTTCAATCTATCTAGGAGACTGTTAGATAAACAGCTACTAGAAATGGCTACCCAAAAAGGAGCAACCCTTAACAAAGAAAACGTTTTAGATATCCAAAAAGTCGAGGGGTATTGGCGGATAAAAACTGAAAAGCAGATTGTATACGCTAAGGCAATAGTCGGTGCTGATGGAGCAAACAGTCTTCTTCGTAGAGAAGTGATTGGCCCTATTTCGAGAAAAAATCTCGGATTAACGTTCGGATACCTCGTAACAGGTGTGGAAAATGAGCCAACAACAATAAAGTTTGTAGCCGAAATTCCAGGGTTCATATGGATTTTTCCCCGCAAAGACCACTCCAGCATAGGCATAGGAAGCCAAATCGAACACGGAAACCTACTAAAAAGTATCCTTGACAGCTTCATCTCCACCTATTGTAATAAGGTTGATGTCAAGTCAAGGTTCGCAGCTATTCTTCCTTGGGCGACTCAAACAGAGTTTTTTGATTTACCCTGCGCAGGAGCGAACTGGTTACTAATAGGTGATGCAGCAGGTCATGTTAACCCCATCTCAGGCGAGGGCATTACATACGCGCTTTGGTCCGCCAAACTTGCAGCAGAAGCTATCGCAGAAAACAATCCTCACCATTATGATGAGCTCTGGAAACAACAGTACGGCAAAATCTTCAAAGAATGCTGTAAACGAAAAAACCTTCATTTTAATCCCTTAGCTATAGAGTACGCAATTTCCAATTTCAATTACTCAGGTAAAACAGGTGACTTAAGACTGAACATAATCAGTTAAATAAATACAATCTACGCTGGCTATTTTTATTCTCAGAGGTACCTATATTATTCTTCAAAAAATGATAGGTCAAATAACAATTTGGTTTTGTTTTTAATTCTTCCATCTTTTGCGTGGGGCTTTCTGATTAAGTGTGTCATTAGTTTTTTCAATTTCTCGAGCTTGCTGGGCTAAATGGGCGGCTATTTGGGCAACTTCGTGTGCGCAAGCTGCCAGGAGAACATATTTTTCGCTTTCTTTTTCTATAAAACATGCGGTGTTATTTATTTCAGCGACTTTTTCAGCTAAGGCATAAGCTGCTAAAGCTTTGGCTTTAGCGTACGGGTTTGCGAATACCGAATTTTCTCGAAGACAAGCGAAGTCGATTACCAGCTTTGGCAAAGAAGGAGTGGCCCCTATATGAACCGCATAGATTATCTTGTCGATTTCTTGCTGGACAATTCTGAATACACCTGAAGCGCGAAGACTTTGCTAATGTTTGAGTTAAAGAACGCCATCTCGGTTGGATCCAAGAACTCCTTTCTAGCTCCTATCAAGGGTCACCTGTGATTACTAATGTATCCTATTCCTTGATTTTCTAAGATCTCGATTTAACTTTTTTTCCCGGTCCATCAGTAATGACTATGCACGGCTTTCCGCTGTTTGCAAATGATTTCGCGGGCTTTAGCTGGACCAGGCAAGGCAGCATTTGGCGAAATAACCACAAATATATCCGATTAAAAGCGAGCAATTTAGGTAAGGCTTCTTCCACGTCGGTGAGGATCCATTTTTGAGCCTGTTGTATAGTTCGGATCTTGATGTCTTTCGGTCAGCTAATTCGTCAAGAAGTAACTCAAGTAGAGGCGAGGTGGCGATGTTACCGCATTTGAATATTCCAACTTTAACGGGCTGCTTTGTGGTCCATGTTATTTTCCATTCCTACTCTTGTTCTCGCTCTTTTATGGTTTTATCATTATTCTTCCTTGGCGTTGGGGATTGTTTAGGTCTTTTAGGGCTTGCGCTGTTTCTTCGAGTGGATAGATTTTCCAGGTTTTGGTTTTAAGATAGTTGGCGTTATTGATTAGCTGGGTGAGTTCTTGTCTTGTGCCGCCTGTGGAGCCGATGATTTTGATTTGTTTGTTGTAGACTTTGTCTAAGGCGAGTTCAGCTGTTTTTCCTGTGAGGGTACCGAAGAGTGTGAGTCTGCCGTTTGGGGCTACTGAATCGAAAGCGGCTTGCCAAGTTAATGTACCAAGAGAGTTGAGAACTACGTCAGCGAGCGCACCATGGGTGAGCTCAAAAATTTTTTCTGTTGCACCTTCATGTGGAATGACATAATCTGCACCGAATTCAGCTACCCAAGGCTTTCCTGAAACTGCCAATACTTTTGCCCCGAAACGTTTTCCAAGTTGCAAGGCGAATAGGCCGGTGTTGCCTGAGGAGCCAAATACTACGAAAGTCTCGTTTACTTTAAGGTCCACCTGACGCAGGGCGTGATAAGAGGTTAGTGCACCTACTGGTAGGCTTGCGGCGAGTTCCCAGTTAAGATCGTCTGGGATAGGTAAGGCACATTTGGCGGGTACGGCTACATATTGGGCAAAGCCTCCGTTTGTTGAACGACTTATCATGCCGCCATGTTGGCAAAGCATCTCGGTGCCGGCTAAGCACATGGGACAGGTTCCGTCAAAAGTACGCGTGTAAATAGTTACCCTTTGCCCTTCCTTTAGTCTCGTCACATGTCTGCCGAGCTTGGTGATGATGCCTGCAAATTCTGTTCCCGGAATATGTGGCATGGGCTTAACGTTGGGGAGGTTTGTGACCACGTTAAAGTCTATAGGGTTAACTCCAGCCATTTTAACTTCAATTAGAACATCATAATCCCCAATTTCAGGTTCAGCAACCTCAAGTACTTGCAGGTTCTCCAGGCCCTGTTTTTCAAAAACTACCGCCCTCAAAATAACACCGCCCAGCTAACTTCACTAAATAAGACCAGCACATAAAAATCCTT
Source organism: Candidatus Bathyarchaeota archaeon (assembly GCA_963701765.1). GTDB lineage: Archaea > Thermoproteota > Bathyarchaeia > Bathyarchaeales > Bathycorpusculaceae > JADGNF01. The sequence continues at coordinate 44,008 of CAVPBD010000005.1, read as the reverse complement.
CCACCTTCACAAAAATAAAAGAAAATAATACAATGAATACGAAAAATTCTCATCATTAGTCTTGCTATATTGACGGAGTGATGGTTTTTTCGGGTTTGTTTTTTTGTAGGACTCTCTTTGCGTCTTCTATCATTGGTTTGTAGTATTCGGCGTTTATTGAGGGATTTTTGAGTTCGTTGGTGACTGAGAAATAGTAGTCTTTTAGAGCTCCTTTTCCTATTGCGCCTTCTTTAAGGGCAGTTTCAAAATCGTCCATTGTTAAAGCACTCTCAGTACTTGTTTGGTGTTCTCTTAAGATTGGATACATTTTTGCTTCTTCAACGATGGCTTCTATGTCAGCTGCTGAGCATGCTTCTGTTTGCGCTACTAAATAATCATAATTTGGGTCTCTTATTTTGCAGTTTCCAATATAGTAGGTGAATAGTTGTTTTCTTTCTGTGCTTGAAGGAGGCGGTATATAGATGGTATCACCTATTCTGCCGCTACGTCGAAGTGCGGTGTCAATATCCCATGGGCGATTAGAAGCTGCGATAATAAAGAGCCCTTGGGGATTCTTTTCTAAGCCATCTAGCTCAGTTAATAATTGATTTACGATATCTCTGTGTAACCCATTATGTTCGTCACGAACTAAACCTCTGTTTACTCCAATCGAGTCAATTTCGTCAAGAAAAATAATACAACTCTTATAACCCTTCTTTAATTGCCATCTTGCGTCTTCAAAGATTCTATGTATGTTTTTTTCTGTTTCACCAACCCATCGATCCATGAGTTCATGAAGTTTAACAGAAATAAGATGCGAATTTGTTTCTCCAGCCAATGCTCTAACTATTAAAGTTTTTCCGCATCCTGGTGGACCATAGAGTAGAACTGCGAAACCTCTTTTCTTTTGGTATTTGGTGAATAAATCTGGGCGTTTCATTGGAAGAACTATGTTGTTCCATAGTCGTTCTTTGATTTTATCCAGTCCTTGAACACATGAAAAAGTGATTTCTTGTTGGCTTTTTTCATTGGGATTTTGGTTTTTTTGTAGGGGTTTTACGTCTTTAGCGAATTCTGGTAATGTTTTAGTAGTTTCTTTAAAGTTCTTTATATCTGAATTTATTTGTTCATATTCTTGGTCGGTAATCAAATTATCAAATACTGTTTGTAGGTTTTTTCCTATGTCCTGAAAATCTGATATTGCTTCAAAAAACTCGTTGCTATCTGAGATGGTTCGAGGGAATGTATTTTCTTTAATTTCTTGGGTTGGGGTTTGTAATATGTTTTGTTTGAATATTTTTGCTTCCTTAAGAAAGCGTTGGATTAGAACAGAATTTAAATCGTTTAGGGCGCTTTCTTTGTTTTTTAGGAGGCCATTAGTTAATCCCCTTTTATATAAGCCGTTTTCGTGGGATGGATTTATTTTTAAGCATTCAGAATAAGCATCTAAAGCTTCTTCCAAGTGATTGGATTCGAAGAGTTTTTCTCCCCACTCATAGTACCTACGAGAAGTCGGGACAGGAAGTGCAAGGTATACGGTGTTTGCAGGAGCCGGAAGCGCTGGAAAATTTTTATCTATATTAAATGGTTTTTCCAAATTAGATGATACGGTTTTTTCTTGCCAATTAACCATAAGGTAACCCTCGTGTGAATTAATCATGCATGATAGTTGTGTTGAATAATTGGTTTGTAGCTAGGTTGAGAATTTCTAAGAGGTCTTCTTTTTCGTTAATTTCCTGCAAATTAGTTTCGAATTTATTTAGATTCTTTTTTAGTCGGGGAGAAATGTTCTGTTTTGATGTATCTATTATTTTCCATTTCGCGGTTCTTCTATGGAAGTATTTTTCTCCTTCCCATCTGAAACAATCGTAGTAGGCATATTTTCCAGTGATGTAGCCTAGCGCTAAGATTTTTCCTTGCCCATAAAGTAGTAATAAGTCTCCAATTTGGACATTAGAATAAAGATTCCAGGCTTCATTGTTTGCCAAGTTATTTTTCTTTTTACCTTTGTTCGATTGGGAATAGTTTTTTGTTCGTTCTATGAATTCTTTTTCATTCAGGTAGCCGTATAGGTCTCCTTCTTCTCCGGCTCCAATAGCTGCTATTTGTTGGTTTACAAATTTTCTCCAGTGTTTAGATCTTTCACCAGCTTTAATTTTCCAAACTCGCATAGCCCTTCCCTCAGGAGCCACCAATAAAGACAAAAACTCAATTTATAATTAATCGCGTAGAAAAAATCAAACGATACATAACCAAAAAAGAGAACATTCAGATAATTATGTGAACAAATCGCAACAAATATTCTACGCACTATGGAATATTGGTTATATTTTTCCAAGAAGAACAAAATTAGTCGTTATATAGTTGGGCTCAAAAATTGCTATAAAATTAAGGAGATAAAGTAGCATTATTGTATGGGTGATTATAGTTAGTCATCCTTTGCCGTCCGAGTAACTCTGAGTTGTCATCCCTTGCGGTCAAATAAATGCCTTCTCTTCATCCGGCAAACAACAATACCCAACCCAGAAATAAAAGGGTTCAACAAGAAATGCGACAATTACCGCTCGTTTTTTGGGAAACAGCAAAATTTAATGCCTAATTATCCTTAATAGAAGCTGATTCAGATGAAGCCTGCTATGGATTCGGATTTGATTGCCCCTTGCGGTATGAATTGCTCGGTTTGCTCAAGCTATTTGGCAATGAAAAATGATCTAAAAACCAAAGGCATTAGAATGCCTTATTGTAAAGGTTGCCGACCACGAAACAAACAATGCTCTTTCCTAAAAAAACATTGCCCTAAATTGCTAAATGGTATGGTAAAGTTCTGTTTTGAATGCACCAGTTTTCCATGTGATAATCTAAAAGCCATTGATAGTCGATATAAACTGCTTTATCGGACTAGTTTAATTGATAATTTGAATTTTTTAAAGGAAAATGGGATAGAAAAATTTCTTACTCAACAAAAAAAAGCATGGAAATGCCCTGATTGTGGAGAATTGATTTGCTGTCATAATGGAATCTGCTACAAATGCCAATCAGAAAAACTCAGAAATAAGAAAGTAAAATACCGTTGGGAAGAAAAGTAGCTTATCGCAGCTCTTCTATATGGTAGTGTAATTTTTTCTACTAAAAAAGAGATATACTACTAGCGCCTTCTTTTTCCAAATACAAAGGTCAATGGTGATATAGAAACGTCCATCGCCTAACACTGGAGAAAACAATAACGAAATGGTAGTTACCCCTTGGGAAGTAAAGGGAAAAGTAGACTACGAACGGCTCATACGTGAATTCGGAACCCAACCCTTAACTGACGAATTGCTTCAGAAAATATCCAAATATACAGACGACTTGCACCTGCAAATTAGAAGACACATATTTTTTAGTCACCGCGACCTTGACGTTGTTTTGAATCTCTATGAGCAAGGCAAAAAATTTGTTCTATACACTGGTCGCGGACCTTCAGGACCTGTGCATATTGGGCACCTTGTTCCTTGGATTTTTACTCTTCATCTGCAGCAGAAGTTTGGCACCCGCCTGTACTTCCAAATGACTGATGATGAAAAATTCCTCATAAGCGATGATGCTAATCTAAAACAGACACGTAAAAACGCTTACGAAAACGCATTAGACCTGATTGCCTTAGGCTTCAAACCTCAAGATACCTTCATAATTTACGATTCTGAAGACATCGACTTACTGTATGACATAACTTTGGAAGTAGCCAAAAAAATTACCTACTCAACAGCTCGTTCTACATTTGGCTTCCAAGACAGTACCAACATCGGCTGGGTCTTTTGGCCTGCAATTCAAGCGGCACCTTGCTTTATTCATAAAAAACTCACTGGTGAAAATGTGCCTGCTCTTATACCCGCCGCCATAGATCAAGATCCCTATTGGCGCGTAACCAGAGATATAGCTCAAAAACTCGGATACTGCAAACCTGCCCAAATCCACTGCCGCTTCCTCCCAGGATTAGGCGCAGGAGGAAAAATGAGCGCCTCTCTACCCGAAACCAGCATATTCACCATGGATCAACCCGAAGTTGTGAAGAAGAAAATCTGGAACGCGTTTACAGGCGGTAAAGGTACCGCTGTAGAACAACGTAAAACAGGAGCAGACCCAACCATCTGCAGCATATTCCAATACTACCTCTACCTCTTTGAAGAAGACGACAAAAAATTAGTCGAACGCGAACAAAAATGCAAAGCAGGCGAAATGCTATGTGGCGAATGCAAAAAAGACATAGCCGAAAAACTCAACAAATTCCTAGCAGGACACCAAGAACGCAGAGAAAAAGCAAAAGACGTAATTGACCAATATCATATAAAGCGTTAAACAATTAAAAAACGCTAATGTTTTATTTCTGTTTTTTTATTTCTCTTAAACTAAATTTTTTCTATCTTCAAAAAAAGAAGGAGATTTTTATTGTTCTACTATCCAATCCAGGAGTTCCTTTACTGGTTTGAATATATATTCTCTTGGTAGCTGAGGACGAGACGGAAATTCACGCTCTTGTTCAAAATTTTTCCAAGAGATTTCTTCAGCATTAAACATGACTCTCATTGGTTCAGGAAAGCTTCGTTTAAGTTCATATGTTGTTGAATCCTTTTTGTTAAAGACTGTTGATTTGACTTCTATTTTCTCTTGTATCTTGGCTTCGCCGCCCAGGCGGTCAACTTGGTCTCTTTTTAGTTCAAAATTAATCTGTTGGGTTTTACTAGTATCCCTGATTACAAAGTATCTGTCACCTTGCATAGGTGTAATGCCTGCCAGTTCTTTTTTAATTAAGGGATGGATTTCTGTGTCATATGTTACTTCCTTTATCGAGTCGGGCATTTCAAATGTAATTTCTTCGTTTTGACTAGCTACTATACCAGCTTCTAAATTAATTCCAAGTACCTTTGCTAGCATGTCTGTATTTGCTTCAATTTTTTGCGTCATTTTTCCTTGGGCTTCGGGATATGAGTGAATCAAAGTGTTTTTGGTTATACCAACTGTGAATTTTTGTTTCTGGGAAGTTATTCTAAAAATAGTCCCTGGTGTATCTCCTTGAGTTAGCTTAGGAAAAAACTGCCATCCTTCAGGAACAATGGCTATTGGGTTTGTAGGTCGATTTGTTTTCCATTTCCAGAAAATGAAATAACCTATAGCAGCTATGGCTACAATTATGGGTATTGCAATATAATATACTGTGTAGTCCATTTTTTCATTCCCTTCTCATTTTCTCCTTTTCATTTCAAAAATATTATATGATTCAATAGTGAATCATATTTCTACTAAATATTTCTAGTTGTTTAAATAATTTCGTTTAATGCCTAAAAAACATGTCTTACGTTCACTCCTTGAGTTTTGTACGCTTAGATTTCTCTTAAAAAGAAAGGGTAATAAATTACGGACGATGTATCCACTCAACTCTATATCATATAAAAAATTGGTGATATATATGCCTGGAAAAATTAATGTTAATTCTGCTTTTGCTTACCGACTCATTCATCCTATGCATACCGTTCTTGTTTCTTGCATCGGAAAAAGCAGTAAGCCAAACATTATAGCTTTAGCTTGGGTAATGCCTACTTCGTCTGATCCTCCTCTTGTAGCGATCAGCGTTTCACCTAAGAGACATTCACATACGCTTATTGAAGAAACCCAAGAATTCATAGTAAACATACCTACACTCGAACTTCTGCAATCAACCTATGCATGCGGCTCATTCAGCGGAAGAAGCTTTGACAAATTCAAAAAAGCAGGCCTAACCCCGATGCCTGCTAAGAAAGTTAAAGCTCCGGCAATAAGCGAATGCATTGCCCACCTAGAATGTACTGTAGAAACTCGATTCACAACAGGTGATCACACAGTATTCATTGGTAAAATCGTTGAAGCTTACGCAGACCCTGGTGTATTTACTGAAAGCTACGAACTAAAAATGGCACGCATGCTATTTCATGTTGGCGGAAACAATTTCGCTATTTTAGACCCAAAAATCTACAAACCCTAACTTTTTTCAGGGTAATCTCTCAAATTAGTTTTTATATTCTATCAATTTTTCATGCATGCTTTTTGTTAAGAAAAAGTTATGCATTTAAGCACCAATATCATAATCAAAATAGCATATTTGATATCGAAGTGACGTATGAATGCCTCTTTACGATCAAGAAGCTTTAGAGAAATTTCGTTTATCTGGAAAAATTCTCCGTGAAACCCGTGAAGAAATGCGAAATTATGTAAAAGAGAATATGCCTATAATCGAAGTCTGCGAAAAATCCGAAGGCTTAATACGGGCAAAAGGCGGCAAACCTGCATTTCCTACAAATGTTTCAATTAATGAAGTGGCTGCACATTATACCTCCCCTCCTGGTGACAAGAGTATCATACCTGAAAACTCTGTGGTTAAGGTAGACATAGGTGTACACGTGGACGGTTATGTAACAGACACAGCATTCACAGCTTGTTTTAATCCTGAATACAAAAGCATGGTGGAAACCGCAGAAATAGCCCTAAAAACAGCCATCGCTACGGTTAGGAATGATGTCTCTGTTTCTAAGATAGGGGGTGCAGTTGAAACTCTCATTAGGAACCGTGGCTTTAAACCCATATCTAATCTTACTGGGCACTCAGTAGGTCGATATCTGATTCACGCGGGAACTAGCATACCAAATGTTCACCAGATCTCTCTAACTAAGCTAAAAACGGGGGAAATATATGCAATAGAACCCTTCGTTACCGTCCGTGAAGCAGGAGGGGCAGTGGAGGATTATCCACAAAAAACGATATTTCGCTTAGTTAAAACAAAAGCGACCAAAACCGCATATGCAAAGCAGCTCTTAAAATTTATAGAAGAGAACTTTTACACTTTACCTTTCTCAGAACGTTGGTTACAAGGGGTTGTTCCAAAGGAAAAACATAGTGAAGCGTTTAAGGAGCTTTTTGCTACAAAAGCAATTATGGGTTATCCCGTATTTGTTGAGGTAACTCGAAAAACTGTTGCTCAAGCAGAACATACGGTTATTGTAAAAGAAGATGGATGTGACATCCTAACTTAGAAGTTAGATGTCTTTTCTTTTTCCTTTTCTTTGACTTCGCGGTAGATTGCAGTTATTATTTTTTTGTCTTCGCATTTTTCGCATTTTTCAAGTTCTTTATAGACATAATCGCCGCGTTGGAATTCTCGGGTGGTTTTTATTCCGCATTTTTTGCATTCGATAGTGGTTGTGATTGGCGGTGCAGCTATTTTTAGGTCCGCTGTGCGTTTGCGTGATTGTAATAGTATGTATCCTGCAAGAGCCATCGATATGAAGCCGATTGCTAATAGGAAAATTGCTATATCTGTATCTTGATTTTCTACAAACGCAGATACACCAACGACAATTGCGACTATCGCTAATATGAAGACTAAGTATATTGCGGCTTGTACAAAGTTCGAGATTTTGTTAGTTTCGTTAGTTCTTGTTGCGTTGTTCACTTTTGGTTCCTCCTATTGTCCTACTCCTATGCTGTTGCCTACGCCAACAATTATTATAGTATCGCCTTCTTTGGTCCGTTCTTGGACTACGCTCTTAATTCTTTCAATTGCCTTATCGACGCTGTCAGAGATTTCTTTTCGCATCATTGAAACTGCGTCTCCTATGTCTTCTTTAACAATTATTGCATACAATGGAATTTTGTATTCAACGATTGATTCTTCAATCTTGTATGCGTCAACTCCGGGTCCTCCGATTGCTGCGCCGATGCCTTCGGCAATTTCGCCTACTTTTTCGCCTTCAAGTTTTAATCCGGCATCTATCATGATGACTGCTGAGATTTTGCCTTTGTTCTCGTCTATAACAGTTTTTACTGCATCTCCTGGTTTGCCAACGTTTCCGCCTGGGCCTTCTGCTTTTAGCACTAAAGCGGTTCGTCCTTCAAATGGAACTGTTGCTACTACGCAGTCTTTGGGTACTTTTCGAGTTTCGTAGCCATGCATTAGTTTTGCGGCTATGAGTGGGCCAACGCCGTCTCCGATGGGTTGACCGTTTGCGAATGCTTTTAGAGCACTTGAATATGCCTCTGCTTCTTTCATGACTAAGGGTAAAATCATTTGTAGTTGCATTATGGTGTAGAGACTAAGGGTCTTTTTGCCTTGAAGGTAGTAGTGGCGTACAACTTTGTAGATGAAGTTTAGTGCCATGGCTGCTTCTAGTGTGTTTTCTAAATTGTTTACTTGGACTTCATCGCTGGCAGGAGCCATGATTTTTACTTCATCTTTAAGACGAGTGTCTCGAGTATCAAGTATGTGATCAAGTTTGTACACTATACCTGAAGGATCCATGCTTTGGGGTGAGATGGTAAAGTATTCTAGGTAGCGGTCAACTCTGCTTGAGGGATCTGTGCTGGGTTTGCCGATTTCTTTTATTGTTTCAACTGCGGTTTTTCGCCCCTCATCCCGCATAAATTTAAGCTTAAAGAGGGAGCTTTCAACCTCTCTAATCATCACATACATTTGGATTCTTTGTCCATAAAATATGAATACGAAAATGAACAGGTAAGAAAGTAAACTTAGAATTTGAACTACTACGTCACCTGATCCAAATCCAATTTGGTTAGCAAAAATTTGCGGCTGTGTCAAGATGTGCATGTTTTCATCATCACTTCTCTTCAAACTAATTGCGGTTAGTTATAAAGCTTAGCCAAAATCACGTTAATCCTCAAGAAACATGAAGTGGATTGCCAGCTTTCCCAGCTTCTCGTGGCCGAAGACCACAATACAACAGGGAACGGAACGCGGTTTAACTTCTGAGTTCGGAATGGGATCAGGTGGAACCCGCGCCCTATGACCGGCAGACCCAGCATTACACAACATTTTTCCTAAATTAACCTTTCGCTTCAATAACATCAATATCGTTAATGCACAATTTTCTAAATCCACTAAAGTTTTAGTATATTTAATTTCTATTATAAGAAGGAAAATTTAGGTACTAATATTCAGCTTCTGCGGAATTGGCGTGCGTAATAGTAAGTATTCCGAGAAGTTTAAATCCATCAACCTATCATTGTTGCACGTGAAGTTTATTTATAAACTTCAAAGTAGTTCGAGGATAAAAGAATATGTCAACTAAATGTGAAAATTGTGGCAAATTAGTTCAGCCAAAACGTGAAATGAATGGTGATATAGACAACTATAAATGCCCCAAATGTGGCGCTCCGCTATATGCTAATACCGGCGGAATCCACGTTCGAGGCCATGACATGTAGATTAAGCCACAAATCATCATCCCCTTATAGTTATAGTCGATGCTCTGAATATCGGTAACAATTAGTGCGTTTGCAGATGAGGATAATTTCTATTAAGCAAATGAGCTAATGATTGCTTTTATGTAAAAGTGCTGAAAGATTACGTGGTAACTCCTCAAAATAATCTGTTAGGCTTAGCAGCTTCATTTTTTTCTGCAATAAAGTAGGTAATTTCTCGATTTGAACACCCGTTAGGATGAGCTTTGTTTCTTCTTCTGTGAACTCAACAGTTTCACCAACTGAATGCAGATACGGACGATTTACAGGACAAGCAGCTTGGCATAACATACAACCGACAAGGCAGTTGTGCCACTCGGGTTTTATCCAATTCGGGAAAGGTACACTGGCTTTTTTCTCATTATGATAAGTGAGGCATCTTTCTGCTTTGAGCAAAAAGCGATCTGAGGAGATAGCACCTGTTGGACAAGCCTTTTGACAGAGATCGCAATTTTCGCAGTCTGCCATCATCTGTGTCTTTTGCCACTGATCCTCCTCACATGGCATGTCAGAATAAACAGCTGTTAAACGCATGAAACTACCCATGCCCTCAACGTACATTATATTATTGCGACCATACTTTCCCAGACCACTTCTTGAAGCAACCAGTTTTAACGGAAGTCTAGGCATAGCAACCCTATACCCTTGTTTACCCACCGCATCAGAAACCAAATGCTCAACGTGGATGCGTTTTTCATCATAAGTCGTATACGTCGGTGGCAAAACAAAAGGTTGCTTCTTTTTGTTCCAATTAAAAACTGCCTTTATCAGCGGTCGCGGCATAGCAACTATAATTATAGATTTCGCATTCCTTAGCTCTTCTGGAGGATTGAATTGGAAGGTAGGTATGTATTGTTGGGCGAATTCTTTGTCAAATTGGCCTTGTTCTTGAAGATTTTCGATTTCCATCTTTAGCTCAGATAGGTGGTCTGTAGAAATGATGCTGGTTTTGCAGTTTTCTCGGATTAGGCTCTGGAAATCGGCCTGTTTGCTCATAGTTTGTTGTATAATGGTTTTTACTTATTTGCTTATGTCCCAAAACAGGTTCAAAGCCGATTTCAATTAATAAGAAGCATAACAAACATCACTTTCTTCAAGAGAAAAAATACCTGATTGGTGGGGAGCGCCGGATTTGAACCGACGACCTTTACCCAAGAGCAGCGCATGGCTGTTCTTTACGGGTTTCTTCATGACCGCTCCAGAGATTCGTCATCCCATATTCGGTCAGCAAACCCGTTAAGTTTTGCTTTCTGGAGCCCGTCGTCATACCTGTCTAGACTAGCTCCCCAACCAAACATCCCAATAAACCACAAAACAAATATTTAAACATCCTTCCATAGAAAAATAACGCTATTACCCATCAAAAAAACATATTCTTAGAGGAATTAAGATATTTACTTAATTACGTGTTGAATATTGTTTTTTGTTATTTTTTAGTAAAGTCTTAGCTATGCAAGAAGGCAAGGATAACTTCAAAAACGAGTGTGTCATTTCTTTTATGAGAATGTGAGTTTTACATGTCGAAGAAAGGAGCAACAGGGCAACAAGATCGGTCTAAACCTCAGCCTAGTACGAAGAAGGAAAGAGACGATAAGCGTAAGAAGAAAAAGTCTGCTCGACTTGAAAGACAAAAGTCCAGATAGGCTTTTGATAAATGCATATTTTTGCGAATAGACGTTTCAGTTTCTATTTCTGAAATAGGCGAGAAACAAATTAAGTAAGTATGCATCACTTATCTTTTCTATGTCGTGTCTTCTATTCTAAAGAGGTAATATGAATGAAAAGTACAGTTAAGAAAGAAATAACGAAAAATGAGTTAATAGTCCATATGGATGCAGAAGTTGAGAACCTAAGAAAATCTATATGGAAAACATTACACCAATTCGATAAAATAGTGACATACGCAGATAAAACTATGGCTCTGGGAATAGTGCAATATGAATTGCTCCATTATGCCGAAGAACATGCTAATGAATGATCTGTAAATCCATACCCCACTTTCGTCGCGCAGTACTTAATCCATTATACTTTAATCATCTTATAAGGAGCATTGCGTATTATAGATAGTAATATTCTATTAAATTGTGATGGAAAATGACGGAAAATTCTAAAATTGTTTTCGTTGGAAATAAGACCCCTATGGATTATGTTCTAGCAATCATTACAGGTCTGTCGGCGGGTGATGCTAAGGCGATTACTTTGAAGGCTAGAGGTCAAGCAATAACCACAGCGGTTGATGCGGCTGAAATAACCCGGCACCGGTTCCTAAAAGACCTAAAAGTAGGTAAAATCTCAATAGGAACGCAGGAGATGCCGCCAAGAGAGGGCGAAACCAGAGCACGAATGGTCTCAACAATCGAAATAATGCTCACAAAAGAATAAAAAAACGTGTGCATCAAGTTCTAATTCCCTCAATTTTTTAACATACTAAGTGCGCTAAGGTAATTTTTAATGATGATATCGTATTATTTAGCTTGGGGGGACTGTATTTTTTGAGACATGCCGAGTTTGATAGAATTCTTTCTGCTTTCCAAGCACGCTACGGCAAATACGAAGGAGATTTACAATTCAATAAATGGCTCGGAAACACGAAATTAGATGAAGGTAAACCGTATGTTTGGAGTTATTCACCAAAAAGAAAAAGAAATACGCGTTAATTCGTAAGTGCTAGTAAGTGCAGCGTTTAGCAAGGTTGCCCCCTTTATCTTCTAGAGCGGTATCTCCTTAACAAAACAGTAGCTCTTAGTAAAAGAATGAGTGCATAATATAGTAAGTCAGTTATAGTTTTAGTTGTTGAAGGGTATGTGCCTTCCACCAATTTTTACCCATTATCTTTAAGGTTTTCCAAGAATTCAATTTTTTATATTTGTAGCTCGATAGTTAAAATATCAATTGATAAAAGCTATAGAAACCAGCTAAATGTAAACTTCCCGAATTTTAAGTAAATGCTATAAAATACGCGCACTTAAGAGTATATTAAAATTTGATTGGCATCTGTTTTGACTGATGAGGACACTATTTTGAAAGTATTATTGATTCAAAGTTACTCAGGATTTAAGGATAAAGTGCTTCCAATATTTCCGTTAGGTTTAGCATATCTGAGCCAGGCTTTAAAAGAGCATGAATGCTCCGTTTTAGATCCTAACGTTGAAGAACAGCCTTTTTTTGCGATAGAGAAAATGATTGAGAAAACAAAACCCGATATTATTGGGTTATCTCTGCGAAACATTGACATTAATTCTTTCTCGTTTTTACCATATTTTGAGTCAATGCTAAAGTTAATTAAGAAACTGCGTCCAGATGTAAAGATAGTTGTTGGCGGAACTGGTTTTTCACTTTTCGCCGATGAACTCATGGAAAAGTACCTTGAAATCGATTTTGGCGTTTTTCTTGAAGCTGAATATTCGTTTCCGAATCTTTTGAAAAACCGTAGATTATCCCCAACAAGTTAAAGGTATTTTCTTTCGAAACAACGGAAAAATAATCTTCACGGGCAGAAGTCCACTTGTAGACTTTGACCAGCTACCCGAACCTCCAAGGAATTTTGCTAATCTATACTTAGATCGTTATTTTAAATTTCCTTTTTCTGTTGGCGTTCAGACTCTACGAGGATGTTCCTTCAATTGTGCATATTGCACATATCCACATCTTCAAGGAAACACGATCCGATTACGCTCCCCAAAAAAAGTAGCCGATGAAATCGAACACCTCACAAACTTGTATGGAGTAAAAGAAATCTATTTTGCTGACACAATATTCAATTTTCCATTTACCCATGGTCGTAGAATTTGTAATGAGCTTTCAAACAGAAAACTGGAGGTAAACTGGATTGCTTATTTTCGTGAAGATTCAATTAACAGGCAATTCTTAATTGAGGCACGAAATTCTGGTTGCATACGTTTTGAATTCTCTCCCGATGGCGCCTCCCAGTATGCACTTGATGTTCTTGAGAAAAGAATTTTGATTCAAGATATCAAACGGACCTGTGAATTAATTACTGATGTCAACGGAATTAACGCAAATTTTAATTTTTTCTTTAATGTTCCTGGCGAAAATCTTGCAAGTTTCATTGGTTTTCATAAGCTTCTTGGTTGGATGAAAATCAAGTTTAGAAATAAACCACTTAGTATTTTCCTTACTAATATCAGAATTTACCCCAATACAAAAATGCATGCAATAGCTAAAAAAGAAGGACTGATTACGGAAGGACAAAGTTTGTTGAACCCAACTTTTTATAATCCCTCTCCATTTAATATGCTGTATCTTCCTGCAAAGCGAGTTTTATCCTTCATTTCTTAATTTATGGATTTTTCACAACAATTCTAGAGCAAGGTAGCATCACAATTCTAAATGTGATTCAAAAAAACCAGCTTACTATGAGTCATATATTCAAAAAAGACTTTCTTTAAAATTGGAAGGAAAAAATGAAGAAAGATTTGGATGATGGAATACGTTTTTTCTGTTTAAATGCCAAATGTGGTTCCAAATAGAAGCAGTGCTGGTGAGAACCAGAAGAGGTAGAACTTTTTGATTAATCTAGGCAGAACTTCAACGGCTGGTATTATTACTGTTTCTGCAAAATAATTTGCGCTTACCATATCATATTCTCTTTCTTGGGGTGTTATTTTTTTCTGTTCCCTTATGTTGGAACTTAAGTTGAATTAAAACGACTATAATTTAAGTGTATCCAAAAAAATTTGTTAGATAACCATCTGTATAGCAAGAAAACAAAAGAGTTAGTATTTCTAAAATTCTTTTCTTCCCATTTATAATAAAAAATACTGAAAAAAAATAAGTAGATACCCAAGCTAAACAATGCAAATACTATTGCATACTAAGGGTCAATCATATATCAGTATCAATTCTGTGTCTATTTTTTCTTATTCGCTGCCTTAGCACAGCTGTCACTGCAATACTTCTTCTTAGCATCAAATGTCATATAGACTTTTTTACATACTGGGCATTTCTTATCCATTTTTACCACCTGTTATAATTCTTAATGTACAGATGTATGCTAAAACATTTCTATAATAAAATTATTGCGCAAAAGCTACCTTGAATTTTTTACACTAAATTTCAGTATCTCTAATATCCATATTTATTAAAGGCTATTACTCCGCAGAGATTGACGATTATTCCCAGAACAATGAGTATTTTGTGGTACCATCTGATTTTTTCACCTATCCCCTTTAAAGTTAGTACATAAAGAAATGGGTAAAAATCGACTGCGTACCGATAGCCAAAGCCCCAACCCGAAAGGCCCTTTGTGAATATGATAAAAGCGATTGCGAATATTGCTATCCAAGCCGGTAATGTCGCGGCATCCTTTATTTTGGATTTCAAAGAAAAAATAAAGGCAGGAGTTGTGAACCAAATTGCTAATCCTGATAATGGTGCTATCATGTATGGTGCGATAGAACTGAATGTTGGTAATCCAGTTAAAAATGGCGTCAAGTTCTGAGGTATGTATGATAAATTGAATAATCCAAGATTAAACCATGGCTCATCTAAAATGCCCGGAATCATCCAGTAGGCTACATCAAATGGCGTGCCAAATCTAACATAATTATAAGCCATATCAAACAGCACAAAAATACCTGCACCTATCGCCAACTTGATTAGTGATGGCATTGACATGAGGAATTTGGTTTTCCAATTTTGCGCTTGTTGGCGTGAAATAATCAACCCCGCAAAGAAAAAAATGCCCAGAAGAGTAGGTAATCTGCACCAAAAAGAAGCTCCAACTAGCAATCCCATAATCAAAGGACGTGACTTGCTAAAGGCTTCATGAATTGCTCCTAATAGAAAGAAAACTGAAAAAACTTGTGCAATGAGCCAAACTGAGCCTGTACTTGCTAGCCACCAGAAAATTGTGCCAAAGCCCAACATTATCGCAGCCCAAATGCATTTACTCTGATTATTGTTTTCTGGATTCTCTGATTTTTTAGTTACAGCCTTCGCCACAATGTAAGCGAGAATAACAGTTGCGCTACCCATAAAAAGTGAAATTAATGTTTGATTCGTATTTAATCCAAAGATGACAACTACCGGAGTTATGAGAAAAGCTGGTAGTGGTGGATAAACTACGTAATATCCTGGACCTGATGGATTTGGAACAAGCTCATTTAGCCAAGAAGGATTCTCGATAAGGTATAATCTTCCATTAAGAAAAGCATCTGCTAGCCGAACGTAGTAATTATAATATGTAGGATGCCCTTCACCAGTGGCCCAATATGCTATAAAGGCAACTGAAAAGAGAAGCAAGCATATCAATATAGTCTTCTTGAAATGCCGAGGTAATCTATTGAGCATTATATCCTGCTTCTCCAACTACGAAAAATATTTCTCTAAACTTTTACTTATCACTTTCCCAGTATCCTTCCCAAAATCTCTAGTCCATAAAACTAAAATGATTTAGGTTTATGAGCCAAAGTCAGAAAGTGTTCGTTGAGTTTTCTGTTTGAGGAAAAGGGTGTATGTAATTTTTGTTCCCTCGATTTGCGCTAAAGGATTTAGCTCGTGGTTGATATAGTTATTTTCGTTTAGAATATGTTTTACCTTAATGTTTCTTACTGAGAGTGCATCTGAGAGTAAAGAACGATGGCAACGCCAAGGTACTGCTTCAGCACACATTATTGCTACGCAGTTTTCCCTTGCGAGAGCTACAAGTTTTAACAGATTCTCTATGAATTCTTTGGTTTGCATATAATCAGCATACCCTCGAAAAGATTTGCTTTCCAATGCTGAATTCACTGAATCTGCTTGGGGTCTGCGAAGTCCACCTAATTCTGGTAAATGAATGTACTTTATGCCTTC
Source organism: Candidatus Bathyarchaeota archaeon (assembly GCA_963701765.1). GTDB lineage: Archaea > Thermoproteota > Bathyarchaeia > Bathyarchaeales > Bathycorpusculaceae > JADGNF01. The sequence goes on along the minus strand of CAVPBD010000005.1, from coordinate 27,949 downwards.
CGCTTTGAGAGTTTCAGACAGAGGTGTTTTATTGAATTGGGCATTATGTTTCGAATGAGGGACAGTTCGTACATCAACAACCAAAAATATTTTATAAGTTTTTAGGATGTTAGTGAATTCCTTTATTGACTTTGTTGAATGCCCGATTGTGTAAACCGTCAGTTCATGTGCAACGCTCAAAGTCATTTGTCTCCTCAATTCAGAAAGGGTGGTGGAAATATATTAAATCGTCATTTAGGGATGAAAATGTTGTCAGTTGAGTTTAGCACGATATCTTGTTTTTCTATATGTTTTTAAAGTTTTTGATTTGGTATAGTTTGCGAAAAAGCTATGAATAAAGAGCGCCAATTACACATTAGAGTGTGTAAGCGTTTTGATTTCAAAAATTCTTGTAGCAATTGATGGTACAGAATCTGGAACTAAAGCATTAGATTTTGCTTTGGATTTGGCTGAAAAATATGATGCTTCTGTTGTGATCCTAAATGTTCTTGATGTACCTGTTTATGGTATTTTAAATGATTCCGTGACTACTCTTTCATCTAGTTCATCAGTTTTTTTAAATGACCTCCGAAGGATTCATCATAATGCATTAGATCAAGCAAGCGAGCATGCCGTTGCTTTAAAACCCAATGTTAAGGTTAAAACTGAGCTTCGTGAGGGTAGTCCTCCAGATCAGATTGTTTTGGCTGCTGCTGAGGGAGCGTTTGATATAGTTGTAGTTGGGCATGGAGCTAAGGGTAAGGTGCGTCAATTGTTTTTGGGGCGGACTAGTGAGCGGGTTGCTCATTTGGCGCGATGTGCGGTATTAATCATAAAGTAGATATTTCAGAATTTTCTTATTTTTCAGAAAAATATAAATAATCGGACTTCTATCTTTAAGTTAGTGAGAAATATTGACAAACTCCGATCATAATGAATGCTGCAAAATTGACGCAATAGTCACAGTAGACGCCAAAGGGCAAATCCTTCTACCCAAAGACCTTCGCGAAAAAGCTAACATAAAACCTAACGACAAACTAGCCCTAATTGGGATTGAACGTAGTGAAACAACCTGCTGCATAGTTATGATGAAAGCTGATGCTCTTGGTAACTCAGTCAAGTGTATGCTTGGACCACTTTTAACTGATGTATTTACGAATAAAGGTGAAATATAATGATAGAAAAAAATATACAAAAAATGGTAAGAAAAGGATATGGAAAAATAGCTAAATCCAATAAATCTGGGTGCGGATGCGGCTGTGGCTCAATAACTGATGTCAGCGAGCAAGTAGGTTACAGCAAAGAAGAACTAGATTCAGTTCCTGAAGGTGCAAATCTGAACTTGGGTTGTGGAAACCCAGTTGCGATGGTTTCAATCAAAGAAGGCGAAACAGTTATCGACATAGGATCAGGAGGTGGCTTAGACTGCTTTTTAGCCGCAAACAAAGTTGGCGAAAAAGGCAAAGTCATAGGTGTAGATATGACTCCTGAAATGCTTGATAGAGCTAGAGAAAACCTGAAAAAAAGCAAACGCACAAACGTCGAGTTTCGTCTAGGCGAAATTGAAAACTTACCCGTTGCAGACAATACTGCAGATTTGATCATAAGCAACTGTGTAATTAACCTCTCCCCTGATAAACAGCGAGTTTTTAATGAAGCGTTTCGAGTATTAAAGCCCAAAGGACGCATAATGATTTCTGATATTGTTCTGCTCAAGGAAATTCCTGAAGCTATACTCAATAGCGTAGAAGCCTACATTGGATGTGTTGCAGGAGCAGAAAGTAAAAACGATTACCTTGACAAAATCAAGAAAGCTGGCTTTAAGAATATCGAGATCGTCGAAGAAACAGAGATGCCATTTGAAGCACTTGTTAGTGACGCGACTGCGAAGCAAATACTAAAAGAGCTCAATATGAATAAGCAGAAAGCTGTAGAAATTTTCGGAGCAGCTGTAAGCCTCAAAGTAGCAGCCACCAAGTCATAATTTCTTTTTTCTTTCTTTTTTAGTTTAAGAGTATTAATCGGTGGTATTTTCAACAAAACTAATGGCGTGAATTATAGATACGATGATCGAAGCGTTAAGTGAATACGATACATTTAATCCATTTCTATTTTCTTGAATTAGTCCTGTTTCTTGTAGGCGATTCATTTGCCATGTTAAGCCTTGGCTGGATATACACAGTTTTGTCGCCAGATCATGATGAGCAACTTGCTTATGTTCTAGCAAAGTTTTTAGAATATTTTTTACGGTTTCCAGTTTAAGTGTGGATATAGTCTGCATTTCTTTTCGAGAGAATTTGCCTGCTGCAAAGAATCGTTTGTATTTGCCTATGTATATAGATTTTATTAGCCCATTTTTTTGTAGGACTGCTAAATGGAACTGAACAACACCTATGCTTAAACCTAGGCTACTGCAGATGGCTCGAAATTGAACACCTGGATTAGCTTGTATGTATCGCAAGATTTCTGTTCTGCTGGTATTCTCAAGAAGAGTAGCTTTTTCCGAAACTCCGCTATAAGAAGGAACAACTATAGGAAGAATTAACAAATCATCCGGACTCTCAAAAATACTTCTAGAAAAGATTGGCATGGGTAGACTGTCAGCCTTATTCTTTATAGGGTTCCCTTGAATGGTGCTCCATGTTAAGAGGGCGTTTTTTTGTTTTTGAATCATGACTCCCACTGAAATTATAAGGATTCCAATCAGGCAAATCGTGAGTAGAGATTTACTTATCTTCATGGGGTTAATTCACTTTTTTCTCATTTGATACTATTTGTTAAATAGATTTTTAATTTTATCTGTAAGTGAATGTACTAATTAACTCCTAAAAATCGGTTATCATCGGAAAATTTTTGAAAAATAATTTTCCTCTACAGCTATTATGTCTGATTTCACAAAGGTTCTACTTGATTATGGCGGTTTTCTTTGGTTAGATGTATCAACATGCTTTTATTAACCAATTAGAACTACATAACTAAATCGCTACATCAAATCGATGAAGGGAATGGCATGGTGGAGCTTAGGGAAAACGAAATCAGGATTCTGGCAGCGCTTGATAAACTTGACAATAAGGCGACTGCTGAGCAACTTATGCTTGAATGTGAATTGCCTGATGCAGCAGTTATGCGTGCAGCATTAATTCTTCAAGAAAACGGTCTTGTTACTGTCCATGCAAATATCGAAACAAAGATTAAATTAACTACGGAAGGCGAAATTCACTCTCAAAACGGTTTACCTGAACGCAGGATCATAAATGCGGTTATTGCACTGGGAGGAAAAGCTACGCTAAAGCAAGCTGCGGAAGAAGCCTCTCTTGTTCAGCAGTTTGCTCAAATCGCACTAGGTTGGACTCAAAAAAAGAAATGGGCTAGTTTCGATCCTAAAACAGGTACTCTAGAAGTGATTTCTTCACAAAATGAAGGTAGCGATGAAAAACTTTTAAGCATTCTATCTGGCAAAGATCAACTACTCTTAAGCCAGTTAACCCCTGAATTACAGAATGCTATTGACCCTTTAAAAAAACGCAAAGCCATAACTGTAGAAGATAAAGTCGAACGTATTTTTGAACTTACAACAGCAGGAGAGCAAGCTATAGAGGGTGGCGCAGCAGATTTAACCTTAGGCGCTAAAGAAATCACCCAATTAACCCCTGACCTCATAATAAAAGGTGAATGGCGAAATGTTCGCTTCCAAAATATAATATCCAAGCGCCTGTAGCAGCTTCTTGGCCAGGAAAAAAGCATCCTTATCTGAGCTTTTTAGATGAAGTTCGAGCTAAGCTTGTCACATTAGGTTTTCAAGAAATGATTGGCACAAGTGTAGAGTTGTCCTTTTTTAATTTTGATGCGCTTTATACGCCGCAGGATCATCCTGCTAAAGAAGCCGACGGTATCTATCGTATTAAGCAACCTGAATTTGGCGATACAGATGCATATTCTCAAGCGGTTAATCGTGTAAAGGTTACGCATGAAAATGGAGACGAAACTGGTTCTTCGGGTTGGGGTTACAAATATTCTCTGCAAGAAGCACGTCGCCTCGTATCTTAGAGGGCATGGAACATGCCTTAGTGCACGTACGTTACTGAGAGGATTTGCATGTTCCTGAGCAGGCATTTTTCCATCGCTTGAGTATATCGACCAGAAATTGTAGATAGAACCCACTTATCCGAATTTAACCAGGTCGAGGGATAGTTGTTGATGAAAAATTAACCCTTAAAGACTTGTTGGGAGTTCTGGGGAAATTTGCTAAGGAAATAGCTGGTGCGGATAAGATTCGTTTTAAGCCTGATTATTTCCCTTTCACTGAACCTAGTGTTGAATTAAGTGCTTACAAAGAGGGGTTAGGCTGGATAGAATTCGGTGGCTCAGGTATTTCAGACCTGAAGTGATTAAACCTTTAGGAATTGAAGTACCTGTTATAGCTTGGGGTTTAGGCGTAGACCGGTTATTTATGATGCGGGCAGGATTAGATGATATTCGTAGTATTTTCAGTCAAGATTTAGATTGGCTTTGAAAAAAGCAGGTGACCTGATATGCCAACAATTGATATGGATTTAGTAGAATTTGAAAAAATGCTTGGCGTCGAGTTCCATGGTGATATGGAAAAGCTTGATGATCTCTTAGCTCTAGTTAAAAGCGAAGTAAAACTTTATAACCAAAAGGAAAACATCGTAAGCATAGAGCTAAAAGATACTAATCGACCTGACCTGTGGAGTGTCGAAGGTTTAGCACGCACTCTGCGTAGTTATCTTAATCTTCAACGAGGGCTTCGCCAATATTCTGTTGAAGATTCAATAATTGATGTTCACGTTGATTCCAGACTGAAATCTATTCGACCCTTTATCGGCTGTGCTATTATCAAAAATGTAAACCTAAGCGATGCAATAATCCGTGGATAGAGCGCCGAGATAAGAAACAGGGCCGGCCGCACCACCACACGAAACCCGAAGTCGTTGTCGCGAGCATCCGGGACGCTCCTGAGGCGGGACGAGCAGCGCGCGCCGACTCGAGAGCTGTCCAAGAGCCCCCGCGCACCACCCGCGACTTCGCGCCATCAAGCTGAACATTCGCAGGATTGTCGTACTCTTCAGGCACCACTCAAACACATTCCCGCTCATATCCAGCACGCCGTACGGTGACGCGCCCTGCGGGTACGCGCCCACCGCGCTCGTCATCTGAAGGTAGGTGGGCCCAGCTTCCCGCGTTCTCTCGTCGATGTTGGCGTAGCCGGCGATGTAACCATTCCCCCACGGGTACTCCCGGCCGTCTCGACCGCGCGCCGCCTTCTCCCACTCCTCCTCCGTGGGCAGGCTGACGTTCTCGCCCAGCCTGTCGTTCAGCCAGCGGCAGAAGGCTACGGCGTCGTACCAACTCACCCTCTCGCGCGGGTGGTTGGCGTATGGAAACGATTGCTCGCCTGGCTCGCGGCGGTGATCCTCGCCCGCCGACAAGCCTTCCCACCAGCGCGGATTGTGGAAGCCATCTTCGGCGTCGATGAAGGCCTGGAACTGGGCGTAGGTGATCGGGTAGCGGCTGATCTTGTATGGCGGCAGCCGCAGCTTGCGCCGCGCCTTGCCCTCGCCGTAGATGAACTCGCCGTCGTCGGGGATCGGCACCCAGTCGATGTCGGGGATAGCCTCCCCTCTCCCTCCGGGAGAGGGGCGGGGGTGAGGGTGAGACTAACGCCCTTTGCGGGATCGCCCAACTCCGACAACGCCCGGCCGGCCCGCGCGCGCACCGCGGGCGGCGCGGCGATGCACTGGTCGCGGTCGCCGAACAGCTCCGGCGATGCGCCCCGCCAACTCGGCGCGCAATCGCGCGGGCAGTCGCGCCACTCCAGCGCGGCCACCCGGCCAGCTCCGCCGCGCCGAACTCGCCTCCTCGGGCGGCGGCACGCCCGGCCTGCGACAACCCAGCCGGCGCACCAACTCGCGGCCCGCGGGCGCTCGGCTCGCCGCCCCAATAACCCGCCAGCAGCAACGCCGGCTCGCGCCACCAGCGCCGGGTCGGCCAACTTGCCGTCGGCCAGAAAGGCCACGCTCCGATTCACCCCGGCCGCCCCGATCACCTCGCGCAGATGCCGCGCCACCAGAAACTCCTGGAAGGCCAGGTGGATGAAACGATACACGCCGTTGCGCTCCTCCAGCAACCCGCCGCGCGTGCGCGCCTGGGTCAGGAAGCCGTCGAGGTGCGGCTTGTGGTCGGCTTCCTGAGACAGAAATTCGACCAGCTTCGCCTCGCCCATTTCGCGCCCCTGGTCGCTCCCTTGCGAGTGCAGACGAAAGGCCAGCGCCTGCGCCATGTCGCGATGGCGTTTCCAGTCCTTGGCCACCGCCTGGCGCACCTGCTCCTCGCGCGCGTAGTCCACCTGCACCAGCGCGTTCACCGCCCGGTCGAACAGGTCGGCGCGCTGGTCGGGCAGGCGGCGCTCGTTGTAATGCACGATCAGCAGCAGCCGCACCATCAGCGGCGTGGACACCAGGCGTTCGTCGTCGCCGCCGCGCGCGCGGCGCGGTCCTCCTCCAGGCGCTGGATCTGCGCCAGCAGATCGTCCGCCTGCGCTTCCGCCTGGGCCGGCGCGTGCGCGAAGATGAAGCGATAGGCCTGCCGCACCATCGGCGTGACGTGCTCCTCGAAGTCCAGCGGCTTGACGCTCACTTCCTGGAAGCCGCCCAGCGCCGCGCTTCCCTTGTATGCCACCGTGCGGCAGGTGACGACCGTGCGCATCTGCGGCCGCACCTTGACCAGCTTCTCGATCGCTTCGCGCACCACGGCGCGGTCGTCCTCGCCGGCCACCTCGTCCAGGCCGTCCAGCAGGAGCAGCACTGCTGGCCGCTCCTGAGCAGTTGGGCGAAGAAGTCAGCGGGCAGGTCGAAAGTGGCCTGGCTCTCTTCGAGGTATTGCGGGATGAAGGCAGCCAGGGTGCGCTCGCCGATCGGCGTGCGTGGCTGTCGCGGCACAGCTGCAGATAGCGCGCGAACGAAGCCAGCGGCACGAAGATCGGCAGGGCAGTTCGCCGCTCAAGCCCAGGCGCTGGTTGGCCAGGTCGCTCTGTCCAGCAGCGACGCCGCCAGGGCCCAGGCGATGTAGGTCAACACGGTGGTCTTGCCGCTGCCCGGCCCGCCGATGATCACCAGGCGCTTGCCGAGCTTCAGCAGTTCGTCAAACTTGATGTCGCGGAGCTGCCTGTTCCCGACGGCCTGCCGCTTCCTCGCTCGTTCAGCCTTCCGCCCGGCCGCTTCAACACGCGCAGCAACTCGCGCACGCCACGTCGTCCACGGGCGGCCGGTGAGTTCGGCGCGCAGCGGCACGAACACGGCGTCCAGAGTTGCACGACGGGCGCTTTGCGCCGGTGCGCTCGATGCCTTGCAGGCGGATGTGGGCGAGTGTTGCCGCGCAACCAGGGCAGATACTCGTCCAGCCGCTGGCGCAGCACGGCCGGGTCGGCTCCTGCCGCCGGCAGGTAGTAGTTGATGATGGTCTGCGTGCCGGTGTTGATGCCGCCGCTGATGTTCCCCCACGCAGGAGGCCGCCGGCCCCAATGCCTTCCGCGCTTGGGCCCTCAGCCGCGGCGCCAGAGCCGGTCACACTGCGCACTCCTTCTGTGAGTTATCCATATCCGTTCTCCGTCACTCGCCCCCACGCTCAACGCTCGACGCCCTCACTGCAACTGCCCGCGCAAGTTCGGCCCGCTGCACGCGCATCAAGCTCTTCAGCTCATCCAGCCGGCCGTCCTTCTCCACATGCTGCACCAGCGCGCGGGCCTTGCCGGCCTTCGTCTCGCCGCGCAGATTCTCTTCGTCGATGCCCATCTCGAAGCACAGCCCCTCGATGTCGCTCATGTCGAAGTGGCTGTTGAGCAACGCGTAGATCTTGCCACCCTCCGCCGAGGCAACGATGCCGCTGGCTGCCGCATCGGCGGGGTCAGCGGGCGGCGCGCCGTAGTAATTGGTGACGGGTCCGCGTGCCGGTGTTGATGCCACCGCCGACGTTCCCCCCGACCAGCACGCCGCCGGCGCCGACAGCCTGCGCGCCCGGCTCCACAGCCGCAGCCCCGCTGCCGGTCACGCTCACCTGGTATTGCTGGTGATCTGCGGCGCGTGCTGCCTCACGGCCTCGCTCAACTCCCGGGCGAGCTTCAGCACTTCCTCATCCTGGTCGACCCTGGCCGACTTCCAGTTGTCCTTCAGCACGTCCTGGCGGCCTGTGTCGTCGGGCTTCTTCTCGGCCAATCTCACCGCCCGAGTCCAGGTCGTCGGCGTTGGCGGTCCCGGCTACTTGCGGGCGATGAGCGACTTGAGCCCGGTGTAGGCGTCCCGGACGGCCTGGGCGGCGGTGTCTTTCAGGGCGGCGGTGGCCCCGGCCAGGAGCGCTGTGGCGATGACGGTCAGTGAATCCATGGTAGCCCCTCCGCAATTTCCTCGAACTGCTCCAGCGCCGCCTCGCAGGTCCTCGACGATCTCCGCGCCAGCACGTCCGGGTCGGGCAGGTTGGCCGAATCCTCCAGCGATTCGTCGCGCAGCCAGAAGATGTCCAGGTTGACCTTGTCGCGCGCCATCAGCTCGTCGTAGCCGTACGCGCGCCAGCGGCCCTCGGGATTCTCCTCCGACCAGGTCGGCTGTGCGCTCGTGCCGGTTGGCCGGGTGGTAGCAGGCCACGAAATCGTCCAGGTCGGCGCGCGTCGAGCGGGTTCTGTCTTGAGCGTGAAGTCCTTGTTGGTGCGCAGGTCGTAGATCCACAGCTGCTCGGTCCACGGCTGCTCGCCGGCCGGCTTGCGGTCGAAGAACAGCACGTTGGCCTTCACGCCCTGGGCATAGAAGATGCCGGTGGGCAGGCGCAGCAGGGTGTGCACGTCGCACTCGTGCAGCAGCTTGCGGCGGACGATCTCGCCGGCGCCGCCCTCGAACAGCACGTTGTCCGGCACGACCACCGCCGCGCGGCCGTGCATCTTGAGGAGCGTCTTGACGTGCTGCATGAAGTTGAGCTGCTTGTTGCTGGTCGAGGCCCAGAAATCGTCGCGCACGATAGCTGTGCTACTCGCGCTTGCGTTCGCCGTCGTCGGTGACAATGGTGACGCTGCTCTTCTTGCCGAAGGGCGGGTTGGTCAGCACCATGTCGAAGCGCTCGCCGGGGTCGCCGGCCAGGCGTCGGCCACGTGGATCGGGCTGTCCAGCCTCGTCCATCGCCGATGCCGTGCAGGTACAGGTTCATCACGCACAGCCGGGCGGTGTTGTCCACGATCTCCCAGCCGTGCAGCGCTTCGTGCAGTTGAGATGCTCGCTTCTGGTCGCGGTCGAGCGGGCTGTGGCTGCTTGACGATGTAGTCGTAGCGCCGCCAGCAGGAAGCCGCCGGTGCCGCAGGCCGGGTCGCAGATGGTCTGACCCGGGCTCGGGCTGCATCACGTCCACGATGGCCTTGATCAGCGGGCGCGGGGTGAAGTACTGCCCGGCGCCGGACTTGACGTCCTGGGCGTTCTTCTCCAGCAGCCCCTCGTAGATGTCGCCCTTGACGTCGATGTCCAGGCCGATCCACGTCTCGCCGTCGATCAGCTCGACCAGCCGGCGCAGCTTGGCCGGGTCCTGGATCTTGTTCTGCGCCTTGCGGAAGATGATGCCGATCAGGCCGCTGCCCTTGCCCAGCTCGGCCAGGATGTGGCGGTACTGCGCTTCCAGCTCGTCGCCGTCCAGCGCCGAGCAGGCTGCTCCAGCCGCAGCTCGGCCGGGATGGCTGCTGGGCTTGCCCAGGCGCTGCGTTCTCCTCGTCCATCTTGAGGAACAGCAGGTAGGTGAGCTGCTCGACGTAGTCGCCGTAGGACATGCCGTCGTCGCGCAGGACGTTGCAGTAGTTCCAGAGGCGCTGGACGATGGTGGAGGAGCTGTTGGTCATGGCGAGTGCCTTGTACGCTCAGCGGCGCTTGGTGCGGCATTGGCGGGGTTGTCGCGATCGAGCGCCCATCGCATCGGGTTGTCCTCGATGTACTTGCGGATGGCATTTAGTTCACGGTCGTTGCGGACGATGTGTTCGTAATAGTTGCGCTGCCAGACGGGAGAAGAGGACGCGCAGACAGCCTGGTTCATTTTGCGCGCCGAGACCGACTTGAAATTCTGGATGATGGCACCCAGTGACCGCGGGGCCGCCCCGCGCGCGTTGGCGCCAATTTGTAGGGGCGAAGCATCGCCATCAGCACGCGCCCGGTACAGGCTCGGCGGCGATGCTTCGCCCCTACCATGGGTCACATCGTCCCCAAGGATGTGCACGATGGCGTGGAAATGGTTCGGCATCACGACAAAGGCATCCAACACCACGTCGAAATGCTTCGCGGTGGCCAGCCACACCGCAGTCACAATCTCGCCGCATGCGTTGAGTCGCATGGCATCATCGACAACGTCTCCAAAAAGATCGGCGCGGTTGTGCGTGCACAAGGTGACGAAATAGGTCCCGGCTGACGCGTAGTCATAGCCCGGCAAGCGGATGGAACGGCGATGGCGGGAACTCATGGTGAAGGCCTGGCGGGGGCGGGCGTGGATCGCGCGGTCGCGAGACCCGTGGACTGGGGCCGGCACGCGCTGCGCAGAGGCGTTCAATAACACGCCGGCCGGCTCGTCGTTCGGGTCTTGCGGCACCAGCTTGCCGGCGAACGCGCGCTTGAGGATGGCCTGACGCAGCCGTTCGGCGCGCGCCAGATTGGCATTGATCGCCGCCTCGACCTCGGCCACCACCGACAGCCGGCGCTCGACTTCGGCGACGATGCGGCGCTGTTCGACGAGAGGCGGTAATGTAAACACAATGGACAACAGAATCGTCTGGTTAAGAAAATCCCTCCGTGCTGCCACCACTACACAATCGCTGGCAACTTGATCCAGGATGAAAGGCGAGCCGTTGAACAGCAGACTGAAATAAGCCGGAATCATTCCATGCGGAGCCAGAGCCACGCGCATCAATTTTGTTGAGATGCGCACGTCTCCAATGCCTTCTGGAACGACGCACACTTGCCCTATTGTCCCAATCGAGTCAAGAGTAAATCAGCAGGCACGGCGACGTATTCTGATTAGTCGCGCAGCTTTTTCACTCGTGATGTGAATCTTGCTACCTGCCACGAATCGCATAGGTTCAACTTTCTCAATTCCAAGAACCGGTATGCCTTGGTCTCTATGTTCATGCTTCCTGAGTAAACTCCCAAAAGGTCCTGTCTTAAGCCCAGTGCGTTCAAACGAAAGTAACGGTTTCAGGAATGTGCAACACCACCCCTCCGGCAACTCCGGCAGCCCCCGCGTGTCTGGCGGCTGCGGCAGCGGGCGACGGCGAGCGTCGCCCCTACCTTCTCGCTCGACCAGGATGCGCTGCAACAACTCGCTGGCCGGCTCGTAGCTGCGACCCTCGGCGCGGGCGAGTTCCGCCTCGGTCGGTACCAGCCGGCCCTCGCACGCCGCCTTCAGCACCGACGCCTTGTAGCGCTTCAGGTTGGCCTGCGCCCGTTTCAGCGACGCCACGCCGGCATCCAGGCGTGTGAGCAATTCCTCGATCTTGGCGACGATGCGGCGCTGTTCGTTGAGCGGGGCATACGGCAAAGAAAATGGCCGCAGCTTCGATTTCGTTATCTCCTTGAAGGTTGTACCAGCACCCAGGGTGAACGGACACGGGCGCTGAAGCTGCTGCGCGACGGCCGGGCCCGCATCCTGGTGGCCACCGACGTCGCCGCCCGCGGACTCGACCTTCCCGGCATCGAGCTGGTGGTCCACGCCGACATCCCCCGCGACCCGCAGGCGCTGCAGCACCGCAGCGGGCGCACCGGCCGCGCCGGGAAGAAGGGGCGCGCGGTGTTCCTCGCCACCCCCGCCGAGCGCTTCAAGATGGAGCGGATGCTCAAGATGGCGGGCGCGAAGGCCGAGTGGCTGCCGGTTCCCACCGCCGAGGAGATCCGGGCCCGGGACGAGGAGCGGCTGCCGCCGACGTGGCGACGCTGGCGGGCGAGGCCTCGGAGGAGGAGCTGTCCGCGGCCCGCCGGCTCCTCGAGTCCCGCGCGCCGCTCTCGGTGGCGACCGCGCTCCTGCGTCGCGAGCGGGCACGCCTCCCTGCCGCCGAGGAGCTCCCCGAGACGGCTCGGGCCGCCTGCCAGGTCCCCCGCGCCGAGATGCCGGCCCGCGCCAGGCGGACGGCGCCGGCGGGAAGGGATTCGGTTCACCATCGGCATCGGCCGGGAGCGCCAGGCCGATCCCAAGTGGCTGCTTCCCCTGCTCTGCCGGCGCGGCGACGTCACCCGGGCCGAGATTGGCAAGATCCACATCTTCCCGCGCGAGACCCGCTTCGAGATTGCGGCCCACGCCGCGGCTGCGTTCGAGGCCAAGGCCCGTCGGCCCGACCCCAAGATGCCGGCGTGCGCATCGAGCTGGCCCCGGAGGCCAAGGCCCGGCCGGTCAAGCGTCCCTCCCCGTGAACCGCTGGCTCGTCGCCGCGGGCGGCGTCGCCCTGATGGCCTGCCTGGGGACGGTCTACGCCTGGAGCGTCTTCACACAGCCCTTGCAGGCGGCGTTCGGGTGGACCAGCGCGCAGGCGACGGCGCCGTTCTCCATCGCCATCTTCTTCCTGGGCGTCGGCGCCGTGCTGGGCGGCCCGCTGGCAGGACCGGGCCGGGCCCCGGCCCGTCGCGGTGACCGGCGCGCTCCTCTGGGGCGCCGGAAACCCTGCTCGCCGGCCTGGGAACGTCGCGGTCGGCCGGCCTGGCTGTATTGCACCTACGGTGTCATGGGCGGCCTCGGGCTCGGGCTCGGCTACGTGACGCCGGTGGCGGCGGTGACCAAGTGGTTCCCGGGGCCGGCGCGGGCTGGGCAGTGGGCTCGTGGTAGCAGACCGCAACCGAACCAGGTACCCGCAGGGGCACTGCCCAGCCCGCGCCGGCCCGGGAACCACTTGGTCACCGCCGCCACCGGCGTCACGTAGCCGAGCCCGAGCCCGAGGCCGCCCATGACACCGTAGGTGCAATACAGCCAGGCCGCCCCGAGCCGCGACGTTCCCAGGCCGGCGAGCAGGTTTCCGGCGCCCCAGAGGAGCGCGCCGGTCACCGCGACGGGCCGGGGCCCGGCCCGGTCCTGCCAGCGGCCGCCCAGCATGGCGCCGATGCCCAGGAAGAAGATGGCGATGGAGAAGGGCGCCGTGGCCTGCGCGCTCGTCCACCCGAAGGCGGCCTGGAGTGGCTGGGTGAAGACGCTCCAGGCGTAGACCGTGCCCAGGCAGGCCATCAGGGCGACGCCGCCCGCGGCGACGAGCCAGCGGCTCACGGCTGGGGACGCTTCACCGGTCGCGCCTTCGTCTCCCGGGCCACCTCGATGCGCACGCCGGGCATCTTGGGGTCGGGCCGCCGGGCCTTGGCCTCGAACGCCGGCGCGGCGTGGGCCGCCATCTCGAAGCGGGTCTCGCGCGGGAAGATGAGGATCTTGCCGATCTCGGCCCGGGTGACGTCGCCGCGCCGGCAGAGCAGGGAAGCAGCCACTTGGGATTGGCCTGGCGCTCCCGGCCGATGCCGATGGTGAACCGGATCCCTTCCACCGGCGCCGTCCGCTTGCGCGGGCCGGCATCTCGGCGCGGGGGACCTGGCGGGCGGCCCGAGCCGTCTCGGGGAGCTCCTCGGCGGCAGGGAGGCGCGCCCGCTCGCGACGCAGGAGCGCGGTCGCCACCGAGAGCGGCGCGCGGGACTCGAGGAGCCGCCGGGCCGCGGCCAGCTCCTCCTCCGAGGCCTCGCCCGCCAGCGTCGCCACGTCGGCGGCGAGCCGCTCCTCGTCCCGGGCCCGCATCTCCTCGGTGGTGGGAACCGGCAGCCACTCGGCCTTCGCGCCCGCCATCTTGAGCATCCGCTCCATCTTGAAGCGCTCGGCGGGGGTGGCGAGGAACACCGCGCGCCCCTTCTTCCCGGCGCGGCCGGTGTGCCCGCTGCGGTGCTGCAGCGCCTGCGGGTCGCGGGGGATGTCGGCGTGGACCACCAGCTCGATGCCGGGAAGGTCGAGTCCGCGGGCGGCGACGTCGGTGGCCACCAGGATGCGGGCCCGGCCGTCGCGCAGCAGCTTCAGCGCCCGTGTCCGTTCACCCTGGGTGCTGGTACAACCTTCAAGGAGATAACGAAATCGAAGCTGCGGCCATTTTCTTTGCCGTTGCCCCGCTTAACGAACAGCACCGCATCGTCGCCAAGATCGAGGATTTGCTCACCCGCCTGGATGCTGGCGTGGCGTCGCTGAAACGGGCGCAAGCTAATCTGAAACGCTACAAGGCGTCGGTGCTGAAGACGGCGTGCGAAGGCCGGCTGGTACCGACCGAGGCGGAACTCGCACGCGCCGAGGGTCGCAGCTACGAGGCGGCCAGCGAGTTGTTGCAGCGCATCCTGGTCGAGCGAGAAGGTAGGGGCGACGCTCGCCGTCGCCCGCTGCCGCAGCCGCCAGACACGCGGGGGCTGCCGGAGTTGCCGGAGGGGTGGTGTTACACATTCCTGAAACCGTTACTTTCGTTTGAACGCACTGGGCTTAAGACAGGACCTTTTGGGAGTTTACTCAAGAAGCATGAACATAGAGACCAAGGCATACCGGTTCTTGGAATTGAGAACGTTGAACCTATGCGATTCGTGGCAGGTAGCAAGATTCACATCACGTTAGAAAAAGCTGCGCGACTATCAGAATACGTCGCCGTGCCTGCTGATTTACTCTTGACTCGATCTGGGACAGTAGGGCAAGTGTGCGTCGTTCCAGAAGGCATTGGAGACGTGCGCATTCAACGAACTTGATGCGCGTGGCTCTGGCTCCGCATGGAATGCTTCCGGCTTATTTCAGTCTGCTGTTCAACGGCTCGCCTTTCATCCTGGATCAAGTTGCCGCGTTGTGTAGTGGCAGCACGAGGGATTTTGTTAACCAGACGATCTCTGTTGTCCATTGTGTTAGATTACCGCCTCTCGCCGAACAGCGCCGCATCGTCGCCGAAGTCGAGCGCCGGCTGTCGGTGGTGGCCGAGGTCGAGGCGGCGATCAATGCCAATCTGGCGCGCGCCGAACGGCTGCGTCAGGCCATCCTCAAGCGCGCGTTCGCCGGCAAGCTGGTGCCGCAAGACCCGAACGACGAGCCGGCCGGCGGTGTTATTGGAACGCCTCTGCGCAGCGCGTGCCGGCCCCAGTCCACGGTGTCTCGCGACGCGCGCGATCCACGCCCGCCCCCGCCAGGCCTTCACCATGAGTTCCCGCCATCGCCGTTCCATCCGCTTGCCGGGCTATGATACGCGTCAGCCGGGACCTATTTCGTCACCTTGTGCACGCACAACCGCGCCGATCTTTTTGGAGACGTTGTCGATGATGCCATGCGACTCAACGCATGCGGCGAGATTGTGACTGCGGTGTGGCTGGCCACCGCGAAGCATTTCGACGTGGTGTTGGATGCCTTTGTCGTGATGCCGAACCATTTCCACGCCATCGTGCACATCCTTGGGGACGATGTGACCCATGGTAGGGGCGAAGCATCGCCGCCGAGCCTGTACCGGGCGCGTGCTGATGGCGATGCTTCGCCCCTACAAATTGGCGGCCAACGCGCGCGGGGCGCCCCCGCGGTCACTGGGTGCCATCATCCAGAATTTCGAGTCGGTCTCGGCGCGCAAAATGAACCAGGCTGTCTGCGCGTCCTCTTCTCCCGTCTGGCAGCGCAACTATTACGAACACATCGTCCGCAACGACCGTGAACTAAATGCCATCCGCAAGTACATCGAGGACAACCCGATGCGATGGGCGCTCGATCGCGACAACCCCGCCAATGCCGCACCAAGCGCCGCTGAGCGTACAAGGCTATCCTCGCCATGACCAACAGCTCCTCCACCATCGTCCAGCGCCTGTGGAACTACTGCAACGTCCTGCGCGACGACGGCATGTCCTACGGCGACTACGTCGAGCAACTCACCTACCTGCTGTTCCTCAAGATGGACGAGGAGCAGCAACTGGTCCGCCTCAGCAGCATCCCGGCCGAGCTGCGCTGGAGCAGCCTGGCCGGCCTGGACGGCGACGCGCTCGAAACCCACTACCGCCATATCCTGTCCAGCCTGGGCCAGGGCAGCGGCCTGATCCCGACCTCTTCCGCAAGGCACAGAACCGGATCCAGGACCCGGCCAAGCTGCGCCGGCTGGTCGAGCTGATCGACAGCGAGACGTGGATGGGCCTCGACATCGACGTGAAGGGCGACATCTACGAGGGCCTGCTGGAGAAGAACGCCCAGGACATCAAGTCCGGCGCCGGGCAATACTTCACGCCGCGCCCGCTGATCCAGGCCATCGTCGACGTGATGCAGCCCACGCCGAGGTGACCCTCTGCGACCCGGCCTGCGGCACCGGCGGCTTCCTGCTGTCGGCGCACAACTACATCGAGCCGCCATAACCCGCTCGACCCCGACCAGAAGCGACCATCTCCGCCAAGGCCCTGCGCGGCTGGGAGATCGTGGACAACACCGCCCGGCTGTGCGTGATGAACCTGTACCTGCACGGCATCGGGCTCGGACCGCGCCGACAGCCCGATCACCGTGGCCGACAGCCTGGCCGGCCGACCCCGGCGAGCGCTTCGACATGGTGCTGACCAACCCGCCGTTCGGCAAGAAGAGCAGCGTCAGCGTGGTCACCGTCGACGGCGACACGAAGCGCGAGTCGCCCACCTATCGTGCGCGACGACTTCTGGGTCTCCACCAGCAACAAGCAACTCAACTTCGTCCAGCACGTCAAGACGCTGCTGAAGATCCACGGCCGCGCCGCGGTGGTCGTGCCCGACAACGTGCTGTTCGAGGGCGGCGCCGGCGAGACCGTGCGCCGCAACCTGCTGCACGAGTGCGATGTGCACACCCTGCTGCGCCTGCCGACCGGCATCTTCTACGCCCAGGGCGTGAAGGCCAACGTGCTCTTCTTCGACCGCAAGCCGGCCCGCGAGACAGCCGTGGACGGAGGAGCTGTGGATCTACGACCTGCGCACCAACATGCACTTCACGCTCAAGACAGAACCCGCTCACCCGCGGCGACCTGGACGAGTTCGTGGCCTGCTACCACCCGGCCAACCGCCACGAGCGCGACGCGACCTGGTCGGAGGCGAATCCCGCAGGGCCGCTGGCGCGCGTACACCTACGACGAGCTGATGGCGCGCGACAAGGCCAACCTGGACATCTTCTGGCTGCGCGACGAGAGCCTGGAGGACACGGACAACCTGCCCGAGCCGGACGTGATCGCGGCCGAGATCGTCGAGGACCTGCGCGCGGCGCTGGAGCAATTCGAGGAAATTGGGGAGGGACTACCATGGATCCGCTGACTATCATCGCCACGGCGCTCCTGGCCGGGGCTGCCGCCGCCCTGAAAGACACCGCCGCCCAGGCCGTCCGGGACACCTACACCGGTCTCAAATCGCTCATCGCCCGCAAGTTCGCCGGGGCCGCCAACGCCGACGATCTCAACGCAGCGGTGAGGTTCGCCGAGAAGAAGCCCGACGACACAGGCCGCCAGGACGTGCTGAAGGACGAACTGAAGTCGGCCAGGGTCGACCAGGATGAGGAAGTGCTGAAGCTCGCCCGGGCGTTGAGCGAGGCCGTGAGGCAGCACGCGCCGCAGATCGCCCAGCAATACCAGGTGAGTGTGACCGGCAGCGGAGCGGCAGCCGGGGGCCGGGTGCGCAGGCCGTGGGCGCCGGCGGCGTCCTGGTCGGGGGGAATGTCAGTGGCGGCATCAACACCGGCACGCAGACCGTCACCAATTACTACGGCGCGCCGCCCGCTGATCCCGCCGATGCGGCAGCAGGCGGCATCGTTGCCTCGGCGGAGGGTCGCAAGATCTACGCGTTGCTCAACAGCCACTTCGACCTGAGCGACATCGAGGGGCTGTGCTTCGAGATGGGCATCGACGAGGAGAACCTGCGCGGCGAGACGAAGGCCGGCAAGGCCCGCGCGCTGGTGCAGCATGTGGAGAAGACCAGCCGGCTGGATGAGCTGAAGAAGCTGATGCGCGTGCAGCGGCCGAACTTGCGCGGGCAGTTGCAGTGACGTTGAGCGTCGAGCGTTGAGCGTTGAGCGTTGAGCGTCGAGCGTCGAGTGTCGAGCGACGAGCGGCGGAGAACGGATATGGATAACTCACAGAAGGATGCACATGTGACCGGCTCTGGCGCCGCGGCTGCGGGCCCAAACGCGCAAGCCGTGGGGGCCGGCGGCGTCCTGGTCGGGGGAAACGTCGGCGGCGGCATCAACACCGGCACGCAGATCATCAACAACTACCTGGCCGGCGGCCAGGTGCGCGATCCGGCCCGGCTGGAACAGCACGTGACCAGTTACCTGCGCTGGGTGCGGGAGCGCTGCGGGCACATCGAGCTGCGCGGCATCGAGCGCGGCGGGCGCAAAGTGTTGTCGCTTGACTTGGACAAGGCCTACGTGCCTCTGGAAGCGACCGTTACCGCGCCCAAGGAGGAGCGCTCCGGCTTGCTCGGGTTGCTGGACAGGTTATTGCAGTTCAGGCCTGGGCGGAAGGCGACACCGAGCGAAGCCGCGTTGCAGGAGGAGGGGCAACTGGTCAAAGCCGCGGTGGGGCTGGACGACGCGCTTGGCCTGGGCAACCGGCTGGTCGTCACCGGCGGGCCGGGCTGCGGCAAGACGACGGTGCTGCTGCACATCGCCTGGGCTCTCGCGTCGGCCATCCTCGACGGCAGCGACCTGGCCAAAGAGCGGCTGGGGCTGGATCGCCCGTTGCCCGTGCCGATCTTCATCCCCCTGGCGTCCTATGCCCGCCACTTGCGCGAGTTGAAGCGCCAGCCCAACGCATCCGCCGACCCGCGCGATCGCACGCTATCCGCCTTCGTCACCCGCTACCTGATCGGCCGCGAGCACGACTTCGACCTGCCGCCGGACTTCTTCGTCCAGGTGCTGCGCGACGGGCGCGCAGTCATGCTGCTGTTGGACGGCCTGGACGAAGTCTCGAACGAGGACGAGCGCGAGGTGGTGCGCCAGGCGGTGGAGGACCTGGCCAACGGGCGCCCCGACATGCGCGTGATCGTCACCTGCCGCACGGCCGCGTACAAAGGCCATACGGCGCTGGGCGGCGACTTTCGCGATGTGGTCGTCACCCCGCTGGACGACGAGCACATTCGGGACATGGTGGGGCGTTTCTACCAGTGCATATACCCCGACCAGACGAACCAGGCTGAAGCCAGCACCAAAGAACTGATGGACGGCGTGGCGCAGCTGGAGAAAGCGCGCAGCAGCCAACAGCGCCTGATCGACAGTCCGTTGATGGTGCGCATGCTGCTGATCGTGCACTACAACGACCGGCGCATGCCCGAGCAGCGCGCCGAGTTGTACATGAAGGCGGCCGAGACGATGATTCAACTCGACTACCTGCCGGACGTGGAGGTGCAGCAGGAGTTGAAGATCGCGGTGGGCAACAGCTGGACCGACCAGTACGAGATGGTGCAGCACCTCGCCTTCCATATGCATCACCAGGGCGAGAACCAGGGCCGCGAGATCGACGAGGACGGCCTGCGCGGCGCCTTCGCCGAGACCGACTACGCCGGCTTCGCGGGCGCCCTGGTGGATTACACGCGCAATCGCGGCGGCTTGCTGGAAGAGCGCCTGGGCATGTATCGTTTCATCCACCTGGGCTTTCAGGAATACCTGGCCGCGCGTTACCTGATCGAGGTGATCGGCGGCCTGGGCGGCGTGGAGGCGGTTGCCCGCTTCTTCGAGGACGGGCCGATCCTGGAAAGCTGGTGGCGCGAGCCGGCGCTGCTCATCCCCGGCTACTGCGCCGCGAGCTCGAAATCGCTGCTGGCGCGCAACTTCCTGCGCCGGCTGGCCGGCCTCACCCGCAAGCCGGGCTTGCCGCCGCTCTCGCCCGAGGCGCAACTGGCCGCGGCCGAGATCGCGGGCAGCGCCGCGCTGGATTTGCGCGAAGCGGACGAGAAGCTGCGCGCCGACCTGGCCGCGCGGTTGGCGGAGTTGTACCAGCAGGCGCAGGTGATGGCCGTCGCGCCGCCGGTGCGCCGCGCGGCCGCAGGTGTGGCGTTGAGCCGGTTGGGCGACCTTCGAAAGGGCGTTGGTATCACCCTCACCCCCAGCCCCTCTCCCGGAGGGAGAGGGGAGGCTATCCCCGACATCGACTGGGTGCCGATCCCCGATGACGGCGAGTTCATCTATGGCGAGGGCGAAAACCTACGCAAGCTGCGACTGCCACCGTACAAGATCAGCCGCTACCCGATTACGTACGCCCAATTCCAGGCGTTCGTCGACGCGCCGGATGGCTTCCGTGACCCGCGCTGGTGGGAGGGCCTGGCAGCGGACGAGGATCACCGCCGCGCGCCAGACGAACAACGCTTCAAGTACGCCAACCATCCGCGCGAAGATGTGAGTTGGTACGACGCGGTTGCCTTCTGCCGCTGGCTGAGCGACAAGCTGGGCGAGAGCGTCAGCCTGCCCACGGAACAGGAGTGGGAGAAGGCGGCGCGAGGGCGAGACGGCCGGGAGTACCCGTGGGGGAACGGCTACCTCGCCGGCTATGCCAACATCAATGAGACTATGGGTGACGCAGGTCCCACCTATCTGGGAATGACGAGCGCGGTAGGCGCCTACCCGCAGGGGGCGTCGCCGTATGGCGTGATGGACATGAGCGGGAATGTGTGGGAGTGGTGCCTGAACGAGGGCGATAATCCCGCGAAATGTTCAGCTTGAGGGCGCGAAGTCACGGGTGGTGCGCGGGGGCTCTTGGTACGGCTATCGAGACGACGCGCGCTGCTCGTCCCGCGACTGGCTCTTCCCGGTGATTGCGCGACAGTACCTCGGGTTTCGGGTGGTGGTGCGGCCGGCCCTGTTTCCTACCTCGGCGCTCTGAAAATCTGCCGTCTGAAGCTCTGGGGCTCGGCCTCTGCTCCCCTCTCCCCCCTGGGGAGAGGGGCTGGGGGTGAGGGGCGGCTTGAAATATCGGAGTTAATCTCCGGGATTTCTTTGTTATAATCCCAGCGTGATCACCCGCCCTGCTTACTTGAACAGCCTGGAAGTCGCTTCACGGCGCTCGCCCGTCACCGCCCTGCTTGGGCCGCGCCAAGCCGGTAAGACCACCCTGGCCCGCCTGTTCGCGGAAGGTCGGCCAGCCGCTTTCTTCGACCTGGAATCCCTCCCGGACCTGCGGCGGCTGCAAAATCCCGAAATGGTGTTGGGGAGCTTGGCGGGATTGGTCATCTTGGACGAAATCCAGCGCATGCCGGAGTTATTTGCCGTCCTGCGCGTCCTGGTGGATCGGCCCGACAACCGGGCCCATTTCATCATCCTCGGTAGCGCCTCACCCGATCTGATCCGCCGCGCCTCAGACTCTCTGGCCGGTCGGGTGGAATTCATCGAACTGGCCGGCTTGGACCTGTCTGAAACCGGCAGCGCCGCCTGGCAGACGCTCTGGCTGCGCGGCGGGTTTCCCCGTTCCTACCTGGCGGAGTCGGAATCAGACAGCCTGGCCTGGCGCGAAGGTTTCATCCGCACCTTTCTGGAGCGGGATCTGCCCCAACTGGGGATCAGCGTTCCTGCGACGGCCATGCGCAGATTCTGGACCATGCTGGCGCACTACCACGGGCAAACCTGGAATGCCTCCGAGTTGGGGCGGGCGATGGGATTATCCGACAAGACCGTGCGCTCGTACCTGGATATCCTGACCGGCGCGTTCATGGTGCGCCAGCTTCAACCCTGGTTCGAAAACATCACCAAGCGCCAGGTGCGCTCTCCGAAAATTTACCTGCGCGACAGCGGCCTGCTGCACGGCCTGTTGAATATCCCGGACGCCCACGCCTTGTTCGGGCATCCGAAAGCGGGCGCATCCTGGGAAGGATACGTGATCGAACAGGCGCTCCGGCTCTTGCAGCCTGCCGAAGCCTACTTCTGGGCCACGCATGGCGGCGCAGAACTGGATGTGTTGTTTTTCCAGCGAGGAAAACGCTACGGCATCGAGGTCAAACTCAGTGAATCGCCGGAAGTGACGCGTTCAATGGTTTCGGCATTGGACGAACTGCATCTCGCGCATGTGTGGGTGCTGTATCCGGGGCAGCAATCGTATCCTGTGCACGACCGGATCACCGTCTGGCCTCTCCAGGATGTGGAGAAATTGGCGTCCCAAATCACTGACTGACCTCACTGGACTGGGGTGACTGTCACCCACCGTGAGACGTCACAGGAGCAAGGTTATGGCTTTCGATCTCAAAGCCAGATTGGCTGGCGCGTACAGCGACTGGAAGCAACGCATGCAACATGCCAGTGGAAGGTCAGTCTACGCGTTTGTCTCGGCGGTTACGTTGTATCCGTTGGCCCAGGCGATCCAGGCCAACGACGGGCAGGCGTGGATGACGCTTGGCGCGTTGACCGCTTCAAGCGGCACCAACCTGCTGATCAACCAGTTGCAGAAGTGGCACGATGAAGTCGACGCCGCACAACAGATCGAGGCGCTGTCGGCCGGCGATCCTACGCGCGTGGAGATCGACGCGATCATGGAGAAGCTGGATGCGCTGTCTTTGGCGCGCCAGGCGCTACCCGAGCCTGACCGCGCGTGGTTCGCCGACGTATTGCGTGATGAGCTGCAACGCCTGGGCAATCTGCCGCGTTTTGAGGCCAGTTTGACCGGCAGCGGCGCGATCGCTCAGGGCGCAGGCGCCAAGGCCGTTGGCGAGCGCGGCGTGATCGTCGAAGGGAGTGTGGCAGGCATGGTCGTCACCGGCGATCACAACCAGGTGACGCAGAACGTCAGCATGACCGACCCGACAAAGTCCGACCCGGCGGCCTTGCGCCGGATCTATCTCGGCCGCACGTTCGAGACATGCTGCCGCTTATCGCTGGCGGGCGTCGACCCCAAGGCCAAGAGCCAGGCCGGCACCGGGCTCGACCTGGCGGCCGTCTATACTGCGTTGCTCACGCTGACCCCCGAACAACCCCAGCAAGCCAAGCGAAGCGAGACGCCCGATGGGCTCATGCGCGAAGACCGGCGGCTCTCGGCGGTGGCGCAGCTGAACCGCCACGCCCGGCTGGTGCTGTTGGGCGACCCCGGCAGCGGCAAGACCACTTTCCTCAACTTCGTAGCGTCGTGCCTGGCGGGCGCCGCATTGGACAAGCCGCTAGCCAACCTGCAAGTGCTGACCGCCCCGTTGCCCCAGGAGGAGCGCAGGCCAGCGGGCGACCAGGACAAGCCAGAGCCACAACCTTGGGATCACGGCGCGCTGTTGCCGGTGCGCGTCGTGCTGCGCGACTTCGCCGCGCGCGGCCTGCCTGCTGCGGGTGGACGCGCCAATGCCGAGGACTTGTGGCATTTCATCGTCGCCGAACTCAAAGCCGCCGCGCTGGAGGACTACGCGCCGCACTTGCGCAACGAGTTGATGAAGGCCGGGCTGCTGCTGCTCGATGGGCTGGACGAAGTGCCTGAGGCTGACCAGCGGCGGGTGCAGATCAAGCAGGCCGTCGAGGACTTCGCGGCCACGTTTGGCCAGTGCCGCATCCTGGTCACCAGCCGCACGTATGCCTACCAGAAGCAGGACTGGCGATTGCGCGACTTCGCCGAAACGACGCTGGCGCCGTTCAGCCCGGCGCACATTCGCAGCTTCATCGAGCGCTGGTATGCGCACATCGCCCCCCTGCGCGACTTGCAGCCCGACGACGCTCGCGGCCGGTCCGAGTTGCTCAAGCAGGCCATCTTCCGCAGCGACCGCCTGCTGTCCCTGGCCGAGCGCCCGTTGTTGCTGACGCTCATGGCCAGCCTGCACGCCTGGCGGGGCGGCAATTTGCCGGAGAAGCGCGAGGAGCTGTACTCGGACACGGTGGACCTGCTGCTCGATTGGTGGGAAAGCCCGAAATCCGTTCTCGGTGCGGATGGCACAGTCATGATGCGCCAGCCCAGCCTGGCTGAATGGCTCAAGATCGACCGGCAGAGCGTGCGCGCCCTGCTCAACGAACTGGCCTACCGCGCCCACGCGGCGCAACCCGACGTGCGCGGAACCGCCGACGTGCCGGAAGGCGACCTGGTGTCCGGATTGATGCGCTTGAGCAACAACCTGGAGGTGAACCCGGCCAAGCTGATCGACTACCTGAGCAACCGGGCTGGTTTGCTGTTGCCGCACGGCATCGGCGTGTTCACCTTCCCGCACCGCACGCTCCAGGAATACCTGGCGGCCTGCCACCTGACCGACCATGACTTCCCGGACGTGGTGGCGGATCTGGCCCGCGGGGATGCGAACCGCTGGCGCGAGGTGGCGCTGCTGGCGGGCGCCAAAGCCGCTCGCGGCACGGCCGCGGCTATCTGGCTGCTAGTCGACGCGCTGTGCTACCGTTCACCGGAGGAGGCGGGCAACGCCGTTCCGGACCAGTGGGGAGCGTTGTTGGCCGGACAGGCCCTGGTCGAGGTGGCTGATTTGACCCGCGTCGCGACCAGGGATCAGGTCAAACGGGTTCGCGTGCGCGACTGGCAACTGGCGATCATGCGCGACAACCACATGCCGGCCGTCGAGCGCGCCGCCGCCGGTCGCACGCTGGCAAAACTTGGCGATCCACGGCCCGAGGTGATGACGGTCGACGGTATGCCGTTCTGTTTTGTGCCTGCCGGGCCGTTCTGGATGGGAAGCGACAAAACCGATGAGATGGCTGTCGATAGCGAACGACCTCAACACAAGTTCAACATCCCATACGGTTACTGGGTGTCCCGTTATCCCGTGACCAGCATCCAGTTTCGGGCTTTTGTGGAGGCGAAGGGATACCAGGACGCGCGCCTGTGGCGTCGACGGCCTCAATGGATTTCGGCGAACCGTTCAACCTACCCAACCATCCGGTGGTCGGCGTGACGTGGTACGAAGCCCTGGCATTCACCCGCTGGCTCACGGCGCAATTGCAGACCGTGGCCAAGGCCAAGATGATGTCCGATGGGCTGGCGGGCGCGAGCGGCCCTGAGCGCGAATATTGGTCGGGGCTGGCCAGCGGCAAGCTGGCCGCGTGTCTCCCATCCGAACCGGAGTGGGAGAAAGCTGCGCGTGGCGGGTTGGAGCTTCAGGGCAATCCCAAGCGCCGATATCCGTGGGGAGATGACCCCGATTCGGAACGCGCCAACATTGCAGACACCGGTATCGGCACGACGAGTGCTGTGGGCTGCTTTCCTGAAGGCCGCAGTCCCTATGGCTGCGAGGACATGAGCGGGAATGTGTGGGAGTGGTGCATGACGCAGTGGCGTGATGACTACCGGAACTACAAACCGGATGACTCGGTGAAGGGTTCCGAATCGCGGGTGGTGCGCGGGGGCTCTTGGCGCGGCGATCAAGTCGTCGCGCGCTGCTCGTACCGCGTCGGGTACAACCCGGTTGATCGCTACAACTACGTCGGGTTTCGTGTGGTGGTGCGGCCGGCCCTGTTTCCTACCTCGGCGCTCTGAAAAATCTGCCGTCTGAAGCTCTGGGGCTCGGCCTCTGCTCCCCTCCCCCGCGACGAAGGAGCGGGGGAGGGGCTGGGGGTGGGGGCGCAGCAGCTTGCTGGCATGGAGCTCGTGGTGCTACGCAACCCGGTCAAGTTTACAATCCTATTACTCGCGTGAATCAGTGCGCCCTGACTTAAAGTAACTCGCCTGTTCATGGAGGTGCTTACATGGATCCACTGACCGTCATCGCCACGGCGCTCCTGGCCGGGGCCGCCGCCGCCCTGAAAGACACCGCCGCCCAGGCCGTCCGGGACGCCTATACCGGGCTCAAATCGCTCATCGCCCGCAAGTTCGCCGGGACCGCCAACGCCGACGACCTCAACGCAGCGGTAAGGTTCGCCGAGAAGAAGCCCGACGACACAGGCCGCCAGGACGTGCTGAAGGACGAACTGAAGTCGGCCAAGGTCGACCAGGATGAGGAAGTGCTGAAGCACGCCCAGGCGTTGAGCGAGGCCGTGAGGCAGCACGCGCCGCAGATCGCCCAGCAATACCAGGTGAGTGTGACCGGCAGCGGAGCGGCAGCCGCAGGCCCGGGCGCGCAGGCTGTGGGCGCCGGCGGCGTGCTGGTCGGGGGCAACGTCTACGGCGACATCAACACCGGCCAGATCATCCAGCAGGCGGCCAGGCCTGGAGCGAGCAAGGACGATCTGCGCCGCGCGTACCTGGCCCGGATGATCGCGCAGTCAAACCAACTCCCGCTCTTCGCCGGCGACAACGCCAGCGCGCAGATACGCCTGTCGTCGGTCTACACGGCATTGCTCACGCAGCGCAGCGAGGGCGAGGACCTGCCTGAAGGCGGTGCAAGGCGCGCCAGCGCGTTGTCTGACCGTGAGACGCAGCGACTGTCGACCATCGACCTGCTCAACCGCGAGAAGCGTCTGGTGTTGTTGGGCGGGCCCGGCAGCGGCAAGAGCACGTTCGTCAATTTCGTCGCGCTGTGCATGGCCGGCGAAATGCTCGGGTTGAAAGCGGCGAACCTGAAGACACTCACCGCGCCCGTCCCACCAGAGCCGGACAGCCGAGACAAAGAACCGAAGCCGCAGCGCTGGGATCATGGCGCGCTGCTGCCCGTGTATATCATCCTGCGCGACTTCGCCAGCGAACTGCCGCTGCCGGGCACGCCCGTGAACGCCGAGACGTTGTGGTCGCACGTCGCGGGCAGGCTGAAGCAGGCGGCTCTGGAGGATTACGCGCCGCACCTGCGAGAGGAACTGCTGAAACGCGGCGGTTTGATCCTGCTGGACGGCCTGGACGAAGTGCCCGAATCGATGACCCGCCGCGTACAGGTGAAACAGGCAGTGCAGGATTTCGCCGCCACTTTCAGCCAGTGCCGCTTCCTGGTCACCAGCCGCACGTACGCCTACACGCAGCAGGACTGGAAATTGAACGGCTTCGCCGAGTCCGGGCTGTTGGCCTTCACGCGCGGCCAGATTCAGCGGTTCGTGGATGCCTGGTATGCCCACATGGCCGAGTTGCTGCGCCTGTCGGAGAATGACGCCAAAGGCCGCTCCGAGCTGCTCAAAAGCACGATCGAGCGCAACGAGCGCCTGGCCGAGTTGGCCGAGCGCCCGTTGCTGCTCACCCTGATCGCACGGCTGCATACCGAGCGCGGCGGCGCTTTGCCGGAGAAGCGCGAGGAGCTGTACGCGCAAGCCGTGGAACTGCTGTTGAACCAGTGGGAGAGCCTGAAGGTGCGCTTCAAGCCGGACGGCACCAGGGAAATCGAGCCGAGCTTGGCGGAGTGGCTGAATGCCGGGCGCGACGACATCCGCCGCGAGCTGGACAAGCTGGCTTTCGAAGCCCATCGCGATCAGCTTGCGCTGGTCGGCACGGCGGACATCCGGCAGGAGCGGCTGGTAACGGCCTTGTTAAGCGCCTCGCCCCGCACCGACGTCAAGCCCAGGTTGCTGGAGGGTTACTTGCGCGACCGCGCCGGCATCCTGGCGGCGCATGGCGAGGGCTGGTATCAATTCCCGCACCGCACTTTTCAGGAATACCTGGCGGCGTGCCACCTCACGGTGTACCAGTTCCCTGATGAAGTCAGCAGGCTGGTGAAGAGCGACCTGAACCGCTGGCGCGAGGCGACGTTGCTGGCGGCGGCCAAAGCCGCGCGCGGCACGCCGGAGAGCGTGTGGAGCCTGGTCGAGGCGTTGTGTCCGGCTGACAACCCTCCGGCGCAGGGCGTTCCCGTTGACGCCGACGTCTGGGGCGCGTTGCTGGCGGGGCAGGCTTTGTGGGAAACCGGGCTGGCCGAGCCAACCCCGGCACTTGCGCCGCGCAACGAGCGCAAGCGGGCCAACGCGCAACGCTGGGCGCGCGCCATCGTCGAGCGCGGGTGGTTGTCGCCGCCCGACCGCGCGCTGGCAGGTATGGCGCTCAGTACACTGGGAGACGACCGCGACTTCGACGAACTCATCCTCATCCCCGAAGGCGAATTCTGGATGGGCGACGATGGCGATAGTGACGCGAAGCCGAGGCATCGCGTCAAGTTGCCCGCGTTCAGGATTGCCAGATACGCGGTGA
>CAVPBD010000004.1:0-747343 GCA_963701765.1 Candidatus Bathyarchaeota archaeon | reverse complement strand
AAAGTAGCTTTGGAACTTTCGCAAAAAAACCATCGAGAATAGCAACCAGACCAAACAGGACTTGAATAATGAAAATCAGATTTAGAACTCCAATTCGCAATGTTGCCTCACCTTTTGGAGTTGAGAGTGCGTTCATAGGGAAGTTACCCTGAAAAATGCATAGATATTTTGGAATCTTTATTTAAAATTAACATGTTTTAAATATAATTCAAGAGCATTTAATGTTTGAAACATAACTAGAAACTGGCGTTGGAGAATTGACCAAACAATTCAGAATCCTAATAATTGACGATGATGAGTCCATTAGAGAAGCACTTTCAACTCTCTTGGAAATGGAAGGATATATCATTGATTCCGCCAAAGATGGAAAAGAAGCCATAGAAAAAACAAACAACTTTTTTTATAATCTAGCCATAGTTGACTGGCGACTACCTGACATTAAAGGAACAGTGTTAATCAAAAAAATTAAAGAAACTACTCCCAAAATGATCAAAGTAATGCTTACCGGTTTTCCTTCAGCAAATAACGCTATTGACGCCTGCAATAATAATGCTCATGCTTTTATCCAAAAACCAGTAGAATCAACATTGTTAATCAGCAAAATAGAAGAGCTCCTCAAGATGCAGCAACAAGAATTAAAATATAGCGAAACGAGAATTGCAGATTTCATTCAGACAAGGGCATCAGAGCTAAAAAGTATGCCAATTACCCAAAAGTCCCTGAGATAGTTTGATATGGCTGAAGTAATAAACGATGAGTTAATCATTCGGATTGTCGACAAAGGAATTAATTCTCTAGGCGACAACTCTGCACAATTGCTATGGTCACTTCTCGAAAAAGACTACGGACTCAACAAAAATAAGATCCCAGAAAATCTACCTGCTTTTTTGGAGACCTTGCAGAAAATTTTTGGACAGGCTACAGCTTTCTCGATTCAATTCTACAAACTCTACTGCAGCAATCAACAGGTGAAAACCTAGAAGGATACAAAAACTTTGCTCAATGTGTAGCTGAGTTGCGTAACAAAGCGCCTATACCTATCCAAGAAAAAAGTGAAAAGACAACCGTTGAAATTTGAATGTCTACTGAATCAATAGACAGACGAGAAAACACTCAATAGAAGGAAACTGAATCGAATCTTCGAAAAAAGACTATTCTTTTTGTAATCTCTGCAATCTGTATTATACTAATAGGTACGGTGGCTACTTCTAACCTTGTCATACTTGCCGGCTTTAAAGTAATCGAGGGTGAAGACACTGTTACTCAAATTAATAGAACAGTCAATGCGTTAGATACTAAAATTACTGCAATAGAAACCATTGTACGTGATTATGCAACCTGGGACGATACTTATCAGTTCATCCAAGACAACAACACTGCCTATAAAGAAAACAACCTCCTTGATGAAACCTTTGACCATTTGGATGTAAACCTGATGATATTCTTAAATTCGAAGGGTGAGTTAATTTTTTCAAAAACATATGATATTGTCGATCTAAGCCCAGGTCTAAACCTCAAAAACGCTTCAGGGCTCATTATTGATGAGCAATTATCAATCTTAGAAAACAAGACTTACAAGTCAGGACTCATAAGCATTTCCGATAACATCTTTATCGTTTCCTCCAGACCAATTCTAACCAGTTTAGAGGAAGGACCGTCAACAGGCACATTAATAATGGCACAACAACTTACTCCCGATCAAATTTCGAAGTTTGGAGAGCAGACTTTGCAGAATGTTGAACTTACCGAATCATCTTTAAACAATTTGCCTTCAGAGTACATTGAGGCAAAACGAAATTTGCTGAAAGGCAATACTTACTTCCTTAAGGAAAATAATAACACTTTATTAACTGTCTTTACAAACATCGCTGATATTAATGGCAATGAAAACATAATTATGAAAATTGGTCTGCAAAGACATATTTTCAATCAAGGATTAATCACTGTCAACATCTTCACTATGATTATCTTAGTTTTGTTTAGTATCTTTGGGGTGTTTACTATTCTTAATTTGGAAAGAAGCGTTATTTCCCGTGTGATAAACCTAAAAAAAAGTGTTAATAAGATAAAGGAAACGGGAAACGATAAAGACCGCGGATTTATAGTTGATGCCAAGAATATTGGAAGTAAAGATGAGTTATCATCGCTATCTACATCAATAAATGATATGTTGGATAGCCTTGAGGATTTGAATGCTAAACTAAAGAAATCTCAGAAACTAGCAGCCATAGGCGAACTTTCTGGTATGGTCGCCCATGATTTACGAAATCCACTTCAAAGCATAAAGCTTGCGAGTGATATCCTGAAAAACGAGAAATTAAACAACCCAGAAAAAAAGACCAGAATGTTGGACTTAATAGGAAAGGATGTTTCGTATTGTGAAAAAATTGTTAGCGATTTGCTGGACTATTCTGGGAACATCAAACTTTGTCTATCAGAGACGGATTTAAAAAGCCTTGTTTCTATGTCTTTGAGCCATCTGCAGATACCCGGAAATGTCAAAGTGGATGACCTTTCTCAGAATGAACCGAAAATCAAGATAGATGTTGAGAAAATGATTCGCGTTTTTGACAACCTAATCAAGAACGCTATAGACGCCATGCCACAGGGAGGAAACCTGAGGATTCAAAGCGATTTTTCAGGAGAGCGTTTTGGAGTTTCATTCACAGATACCGGAATTGGTATTAGTAAAAAGGATTTAAATAAACTTTTTACGCCACTGTTCTCAACGAAGGCGAAGGGAATGGGATTCGGTTTGTCTATCTGTCAACGGATAATTGAAGCCCATAACGGAAAGATATCGGTGAACAGTACCCCAAACATAGGGACTACATTTACAATTGAAATACCAACGAACATTAACCCCACAAAAGTTGAAAAAAATGCACAATCTAACGATTACCCAAGATAATTCTTTAGCTGCTCAATATCAGCAACTTCTTTTTTGGTTCTTCTGCACATCCAACATTTTTTCTCATTCAATACAATCACCTAATTAACACCAGATTTTTTCTTTCTCGCTTAAACTCGTCGTATTTGTAGAGTACTTCGCTGATTTGGCTGCGTATGAATTGCTCTGGACTGCGGAAGGGTGTTCCCATTTCCTTTAGGGCTTCGTCGAGTTCGTTGTATTGCTCACGAGAAACTTCTATGGATTCATTGTCGGTTTTCAATCGTTCAAGCCGGTAGCGTATGGCATCGCGGACAAAGTCCTCTTTGTTGGTGAAGCCTGTATCTTTGTTTTCTTCAATGAAGTTTTCCACTTTGACAATGACTTCAGACGGAAGAATAACCGACTGCTCTAAGAGAGCGTTTATGGCGTCTTGGTAAGTTTGCATTTTGTTAGTCTCAGCGGTGAGCTCGCCTAGGAGACCGGTTAGTTTGCTGTGGATGTCGTCTGAGATTTTTATCGCTTTCATGCCGTTTTTCTCCTGTGAACAGAAGTATGATTAGTAGGATTAGATTTATAAGGTTTCTCATAGTAACGGAGTTAACTAAGTTAACCATAAGGGGAATGTGAGAAATGAAAGCAAAAGTCGCATTCACCATCGATCAAGCGGTCCTAAAAGAAATAGACGCCTTAAGGGACCTAGCAACGCGAAGCGCTTTCGCCAATGAAATCCTCAAACAAGGACTCAAAGCATACAAGGCAACGCATAAGCGACCCAAGGCGCCATTTCCAGCCGTGACCTTTGAAACGGCTGAGGAAACAGCGTTAGCGAGGGAGAGACCATGACGGAGCCACATAAGGTTTGCCCCTTAGCCGCTGCTCACCCGCAACAGGAAAACAGCGATTGCCTAGGCGAAGCATGCGCATGCTACGTAAAAATGCATAAGCACCGTTTAATGCAAACAGATGGCAGCAGATTCGTTGACCCTGAGTATTTCTATCGGTATACAGGCTGCGGGTTAGTAGCACAGGTTCCCTGGGAACTCATCAAACGTGAAAAGAATTCAGATTCCCCAGCCTAAATCCTGGAGAATTTAGAAAAGAACCACTGAGAGAGGATGGGAGGGAATGGCTGGACTTACGGCAGAGGCAAAGTCTTCTCCCGACTCTGTATTTTTCACTTCTTCCAGTCCCTGCACTTGTAAGTCTGAGCCAACAGAAGGTTCTGCAAAAACCAGCCCCCTAAACCCATGCCCTCACTGCGGATCCAAAAGACTATGGCGAGACGCCAAACGCTACACCGTTTATGGAGATGAAATCCAAAGGTGGCTTTGCCGAGACTGTGGACTCAGATTCTCAGATCCAAACGACGTCAAGAAAAGCTGGAGCAACAAGGAAAAAGCAGCCCGAAATGAATTGAGCAATGAAATAAAAATGGCAAATGGCTTAGTTACTTACTCAGCAAATATGCGTCGGAGAGACGAAAAATTTGCATGCAGAACCTAAAACATCAGAAGTTCTGCGGAGAAACGAACCATCCACAGCCCTCGGAAAAATCGTTGAATACGAATTCTGGATGTTAAAACAAGGATACGCAAAATCAACCATTGAAACCCGAATAAAGATCATGAGACGCCTCTTAAAACTCGGAGCTGTTCTCTATGACCCAGAATCAATCAAAGAAGTCACTGCAAAACAACCCTGGAGCGACGGAAGAAAAGAAATCGTCGTTGAAGCATACACCAACTTCTTAGTAATGGCTGGAGGAAAATGGGATCCACCCCGATACAGACGAATCGAAAAAATACCCTTCATACCTACAGAGCAAGAAATCGATGCGCTCATCGCCGGATGCGGAGAAAAATCAGCAGCTCTACTTCAAGCACTCAAAGAAACAGGAATGCGAATAGGAGAAGCCTGGAACCTCAAATGGACAGACATAGACTCCGTAAACTCAACAGTCAGCATAACACCCGAAAAAGGAAGCCACGCCCGCATGTTCAAAGTCTCAAACAAACTGCTCGCAATGATAAACAAGATGCCAAAGAAGTCAATCAAAATCTTTGGCACCTACGAACTACGCGGATACCGAAGCTCCTTCGTCGGACAACGCAAAAGAACAGCCCACAAACTCCAAAACCCAAGACTCAACCAAATCACATTCCACACCTTCCGCCACTGGAAAGCAACAATGGAATACCACAAAACCAAAGACATCCTCCACGTAATGCGACTACTCGGCCACAAAAACATCAAAAACACTCTAATCTACACCCAACTCGTAACCTTCCAAAACGATGACTACACCTGCAAAGTGGCAGCAAACATCAAAGAAGCAGCCGAGCTAATCGAAGCAGGTTATGAATACGTCTGCGAAATGGATAATCAAAAACTCTTCAGGAAGCGCAAATAAAATGACTAAAAACTTTATCGCCCGAGAGCTGGGGGTTTATCCAAAAGAGCTGGGGATGGGAATTGAACCCATATATAACAGCTCTGCAGGCTGTCGCCTGAACGATTCGGCCACCCCAGCACTAACGAAAAACTATGTGGTGCCTAATAAAAACATTGTTGGCTTATACTATGTATTATTGTTACTCCTGAGCTTCCGGATGTTTAGCGGTTGTTATGTGGGTTCTAGGCGGACTTGGAGTGGTGTTCCTTCTGTGATGGTTTGTTGATTTCTTGAATTATTTAGTAGAGCTCGTATGAGTATGGGTAGGGTTATGCGTCCGTCCTTACTTATATGAGTGTAGAAAGCTTCCCAACTTACGAACCCGGTTGGGGTATGAATGGGAGCAACTATAACCTTCAAAACTTGATCGGATTCTAGTTTGAATTTCCAACGTATGATTTTGGGGATTTGGATCCGGTTTTCCCGCTGCAATATAGCTTTAAATTCAACTCTTTCAGTTAGAGGCACGCGATTTCACCTAGAACGGTGCTAGAACAATTAGCCGTAAAACGCCTTTAATAGCCTTTTTACGCCGAATCCAGCCGCAGCCTAACCAAAAATCAAGCCCTAAACAAAAAATCCAACCCAAAATGAGCTCCCACAAAAACAAAATTTTTCAACGGTTGTTCTTCTAAAAGAAAAAATCATTGAATTAGATGCAGTATATACCCAATTTCTTTGTAAGCTTTCAGAGCTGCTTTTTCGTCAGCCACATTTTTTATTAGCATACGGCCACTGCTGAAAAGACTAATCTCTAAACCTTTGTAATCAAAAACCAACGCAAGATGGGAACGGACACGAATAGCCAAATTCAGCTGCTCAACCAGCTCTGAGACCTTTTTCAGGTCAAGTTTTATTGGTTTTTCAGGATTTATATTCACAGTATTTCTACCACATAACCAAACAAGCTTTTCCGCTGTTTCTGTTGGAGCTGTCCCTTTACAAGCAGGGCAATTAGGTCGTTTAGTGATATCGATTGTGGCAAAGGACATGTCGGTAAAATCGCAGATCATAAGCTTACTTTTCAGGGGAGCCCCAGCACCAGTGATGACTTTTATGGCTTCAAAAGCTTGCATAGATCCGATGATACCAGGTGTAGCACCTATAACGCCCCGGGTGTCGCATCGCTGCATGTCATTATCTGAAAGATTAGGCAATACACATTCTAAGCAAGGTGTCTCGGGTGGACTAAAAACGCTCAGGTTTCCTTCCATGCCGATGGCAGCACCAAAAACATAAGGAATCTTAAGCTTAACACAAACACGGTTAACCAGATAACGGGTCGCCATATTATCTAAGCCATCCACCACAAGATCCACACCAGACTAACAAACGCTCAACGTTGCCTGAATGCACGTTTTCAGAGATAGCTTCGACTTTTATGAGCGGATTAGATTTTTGCAGTTTTGATGCAGCGACCTCAACTTTCGGGTAATCAACATCAGAAGAGTTGTAGAGAATTTGCCTATGCAGATTTTTTGTTTCCACAATGTCTTGGTCGATAAGACGCAGATGATCCCACACCGGCTAAGGCAAGATATAGAGAAGAAACCGTACCTAAACCACCTACGCCCACGACGGCGACTTTAGATTTGGAAAGTTTAGCTTGCCCCTTTTTCCCAATCTCTTTGAGAATGACCTGACGACTATAGAACTGCTCCGCAAACAAGGCACGATCTTTAAGATCCATAACAGATGCTCGTCTCACAAACACTAATGCGAGCAGTTTTATATCTGCCTTTTTCGCAAACTGGGTCAAGTAAATCACTTTTACATGCCGGATGATGTCAAGGTCTTCAAGCTTTGTCGTGTCGTATACGGGTGATGCTAGACGAACCTTAGAACCACTTTTGTTCCTGCACAATTACTCTGACTGAAAAGAAAAAAATTAAAAAATTAAAGAAATATTGCGATTGGGGAAATTAAGAGAATATAGAGAACGAATCGTCGCCGCTTTGGGTTTCGCTCTGTTTTTGTTTTTGGTTAAGCTCATTGATTTTGGTGGTTAGTTCTTCGGCTTCTTTAGTATTGCCCAATGCTTTTTGGGCATCTCGCGCGCATTCCAATGCGCTTAGGCCATAACGGTCAAAGGCTTTGCTGAACGAAATTTCCGAGGATTTCATGAAGAACTCTACAGCTTTCTGGTAGTTTTTAAGGTTAAAAGCGCATTCGCCGGCTTTATAGTTCATTTCTGCTGAGCCAAAATAGTTCTGGTTCTTAAAGTAAAGATCAGCGACCTTAGTGAACATGTCTATTGCTTCGGCGTATTTGCCTTCTTCCATTAGGGCGCTGGCAGTTTTGTGTAGTTTAATTGGATCTTCTTTTACGGTTTTATCGCTCATGACTTGTCACTTACAATTGGCTATTATTCTATAATACAAGCTTTTAGATTTTCCCCCTCTCAACTTGCCGAATAAATGAATTAAAATCCGCTAAAATAGAGATAAAAGGAACCGCCACGAAATATAGCACCATAACAGTGATATACCCATGGCTCAGCAGAACCGCCAAAAAACAGCATTCACAATCGCAGCAGCCGCCATATTCGCAGCACTTGTACTTGTGGCAACTTACGTATTTCCAATAGCCATACCTGGTGCAGGTTACTTTAACTTTGGCGAAGCCATAATCTACGTTGCAGCTTTGCTGATTCGGACCAATAGTAGGCGCATTCTCCGGCGGCATAGGAGCTATGATCTCAGATATTCTTCTTGGATATACCCAATTCGCCCCCGGTACTCTAACAATAAAACTAATCGAGGGCGCCATAGTAGGAATTCTTTACCGCAAACTTCAAAAGCACTTCTCAAACCGAAGCATAAGCGCCACAATCGCCATAGTCATAGGTGGTTTAGAAATGGTTGCAGGATACTTCATATACGAACAAATAGTATTAGGCTACCCTTTAGCTGTAGCTCTTGCTGAAGTCCCATTTAACCTGGTACAGATGGGAGTTGGATTAGTTATCGCAATACCTATAATGCATGCAGTTTTGCGGGTGTTTCCACAATTTAAAAGTTGGACCACCAATTAAGTCATAAACGAGGACACAAAGATGCTTCCACCTGGAAAAATCCCTATAGACATCCTTAAAGAGGTCGTTTTCAAAAACTTAGGTGCCCCACGCAAAGAAGTAACCGTAGGACCCAAGACCGGAGTCGACGGGGCAGTTCTAGATTTAGGAAACAAATCAGTAATTGTCTCCATGGACCCCATCACAGGCGCAGTAGAACGCATCGGATGGCTAGCCGTGAATGTTAACGCAAATGATATCGCCACTTTTGGCGTAGAACCCGCCTTCCTATTTTCATGTCTGCTGCTACCAGAAGGAGCAGATAAAAAAATGGTTCAAACCATCAGCACTCAAATGAGCAGCGCCGCCCAAGAATTAGGAATAGCCATAGTAGGCGGGCACTGTGAATCTACTCCCAAACTTGTCAACCCCATCGTAGTAGGCTGCGTAATGGGCTTCACAGAAAAAGGCCACTACGTAACAGCCGCGGGAGCAAAGGCAGGAGATAAACTCATCTTAACTAAAAGCGCCGGCATAGAAGGCACAGCTATACTAGCCTCAGACAGAGAAACAGAACTGAAAAAAACCTTAAACGCCTCAGAGCTCAAAAAAGCAAAAGAATTCTATCACCAAATAAGCATTGTAAAAGACGCCTTAATCGCCTACCAAACCGGAGGAGTCCACGCCATGCATGATCCCACTGAGGGAGGCATATCCAACGGAATCCACGAGATGGCAGATGCCGCAAACCTTGGCGTAAACATCGCTGAAGAAAAAATCTTCATCCAACCCGAAACCGCCAAAATATGCACCCACTTCAAAATCGATCCGCTACAGCTAATCGGTTCAGGAGCATTACTAATCGCGGCGGAAACAAGAAAAGCAAAAAAAATAATCCAAAGCCTAAATCAACAAAACATTCAAGCCTCAATCATAGGAGAATTCACAGAAGACCCAACCCAGAGAACACTCACCTCAAAAGGTAAACAAAAGCAGATCTTAACTCGACCAGCATCCGACCACTTATGGCGCGCACTAAAAGAACAATAACCCCAATTCTAAAAACAAGCAAAAACCAGCAGGAAAACTAAGTCCTATTTGTTGACATTATTTGAGAAATAGAATAAGCTGCGTAGAATCCGTAGGCAATCATCAGCTTCACAAATAAAATGGGATTGCCACATTTCATAGCTTCAATTATCAAGTTCATACTACCTTGCAAAGTCCATACTTCTGGTGGTCTGAAATGAATACAAAAAGGAGTATAACAGGCTATAACGGAATAGTCTTTTTTTTGTATCCAATTTTTTATGTAAGCATCTTCAAAAACATGCAGTTTCTTAGGGATACGAATATCAGCTACTGCTTTGGTACGGATGAGAGTATCATGAGTGCCACCTCTAAGACCAAATATTCCTAGGGTCACCCATAAAAACAGTTTTAACGCAACAGGATTCTGAATAGTAGACCAGACTTCGATTCCCCAAACCGCACCAACATGAGAATTCATCTGCTGCATTGCCTTTTTGTACCAGTTTTTACAAAGCACAACATCGCTATCTACAAAAATAAACCATTCAGTAGTGACATTTTCGATGCCTTTCTGTCGAGCGGTAGCTCGATTCCCATTATCTTTGATGATCTTAACGTTATGATATAAGTCATTGAATTTATTTAGAATTTGAAGGGTACGATCAGTGGAGCCTCCATCTACAACAATAATTTGCTTAACGGGAACGTTTTGATAAACTGATTTGAGGCATTTCTCCAGCATCCGATCACTATTTAGAGTAATCAGAACAACATCAACCGCTTCTAAATCAGAAGCCTCATTGCGTTTAGGCTGCTCTGGTGTCATAGCATTTGCAGTGTGACCGTGATTTAGCTGGATTCCAATTCACCTTTTCCCTGCGCAGTGATGTATGGTCTTGACAGTTCGAACCTAAAAACCTTGGCAAATATCACCCACATTCACCTACCTCTATAGATGCAAAATTTTAAAAATTCATCCTAAAAAGAACCAACCCATGTATCACAAACAAGTATGCAGAAGCCTAAATTGTTAATAATAGTTTTTATAGTGCCTGCATAAATACTGTGGGTATCAACGAAGCGGTAGAGTGACTCCTTACTTGAAGCTCAGGAAAGCTGCAAACGTCGCAGCGCGTTCGCTTGCTCGTAACAAGCCTCATCATGCACAATGGCTTATCACCAGAAAATGCAACTATAAATGCATAGGTTGCAATGTCTGGGGAGAACAAGACCAAGAAGAGCTTTCAGCAGAAGAAATCAAACGCGGATTAGATATCCTCAAAGATATGGGCATAGTAGAAATCGTGTTTTCAGGAGGAGATCCACTTATGCGCAAAGATGCCGCAGAAATCGTAGAGTACGCCTCACGCTTCTTCGTAACAACCGTCTACGACAACGGCAGCATGGCAGCACAAAAAATCGAAGCACTCCGCAACGTTGATTTCGTAGCAATCTCAATTGACAGCCTAGATCCAGCTAAAATGGATTATATGAAAGGCATAAAAGGCTCTTTGGAAAAAGCTCTACAAACCGTAGAAACCTTACAAAAAGAGGGAATAAAAGTCGCAGTAACACCGACAATTTCCCAGCTAAATCTATATGAAATTGCAGACATCACAAAATACTTCACGCAAAAAGGAGTCCCAGTCTGGTACTGCCTCTACTCTTATGACCGCCCAGCAGATACTAACCAACTTTTCCGAATCGGCAAACCCAATGACGAATTTGTAATAAAAGACAAAGAAGCCATGGTCAAACTCTGCGATTCAATCATTGAAATGAAAAAGAAAAACAAACACATCCTAGTGACAACGCAGCTGATAAAAGCAATGAGAAGCCTCTATGCAGAAGAAAAACGAACCTGGAAATGCAGAGCCCTAAAAGATTTCTTCATTATAGACCACAAAGGCAGAATCGGAGGATGCCACAATAACGACTTTGTGGGATCAATTTTTGATTTACCTAAAAAATGGGACAGCAAAGAGTATGATGAACTACGCAAAACCTACCTTGACTGTACCCAATGCACATACCTCTGCTACATCTTCTATTCATTGCACAGTGGCCCGTATGGAAGCTTGACATTAGCTAAGGAACAATGGAAAAACGCAAAGCTACTTTTCTAAAAACCAGCCCCGCTAGGCTTCCAAGTTTGGTAAAATCCCAACAACCTTAGCAAGCAGAGGAATTAGTAAAAAATCAAGGTCATTATTCTCTTCAACATTACCTATAGAAGTAATGATGGATTTCTGAGATAAAACCGCAGAATATACTGGGAATATTAATCTAGGACCAGCATCTGCAGGCTTTCTTAATTCAACTAGAGTTGGTAAAAACATAAGTAGAACAAGAACCGGCGCTCCTACTGAGGATATTACAATTAAAGAAGAGAAGTCAGCAATCATGTAAAATCTTCCCATTTGAAAGTTTTTGGGAAAAATAGTCGCCTGTTCCCACATG
Organism: Candidatus Bathyarchaeota archaeon; assembly: GCA_963701765.1. GTDB lineage: Archaea > Thermoproteota > Bathyarchaeia > Bathyarchaeales > Bathycorpusculaceae > JADGNF01. The sequence continues at coordinate 735,493 of CAVPBD010000004.1, read as the reverse complement.
AATAGTTTTTGCCCAACTTTGGTTTCTTCTGAGCACTTTTTCGCCGATGAGGTCAAAAAATGCCTTAGTACAAATTAACATATTAAAAAAGAAAAGAAAAATCAACAATGGACATAACCATTGAATTCTACTTCGACCATCTAAATAGGCTCCGATTCCAACTTCGAAAAAGGGAGCAAAATTACCTACAAAACTATACAAAGAGAGGGGCACAAGAAACCAAAGCGTACTAACAATTTGGGACGATCCCTGTAGAATAAGTGGAATGCCTACTATACAAGAAAATAAAGTCAAGACAGGCATAAAATAAACATGTAAAAGAAGCAAGCAGTCAAGTTTCTCTTTTATATTAAATTCGTTGCTTTTTATAACGTTTAAACTATGTTTGAAGCATACTTGCATGTGTCCATATGCCCATCGATGTCTTTGCCGCCAGTATTTATTCCAGGAATCAACAGCCTCTTCGTAGCATTCAGCTTCACGTACATGGTGGATTTTGTAACCTTGAAGGCAAATTTGAATCGTTGCGTCAGTATCTTCCGTTAACATTCTCTCATCAAATCCGCCCATATTTTTTAAGATTGAACTTCGGATACCTCCAACTGTGCCTCCAAATTGTGGTATGAGACCTAGAATATCACGCGCTTCTTGATCTACCCGATACCCGCCAATGCGCTCTAAAGCGATTATCCGCGTTTTAGTGTTGTAGGACTCATTTCTAACAACTGGTCGCCCTTGAACTGCACCAATTTTGGGATTGATGAATCCAGCTACAAGCACTTCAACGAAATCACGCAAGGGGGAATAATCTGCGTCTAAAAAAAGCAGTATTTCACCTTTTGCGTGAACAAGACCTGCATTTAACGCTGAAGCTTTATTTTTTCCTCCGACTTTTTTATCCCGATGCACAACCTCAATGAAGGGGCAAATCCGAGCGTAGTGATTTACAATTTTTCCAGTGCTATCCGTGGAGGCATCATTTACAACAATAACTTGAAGTTTATCTTTAGGATAAGTAAACTCAATAATTCGCTGCAATAGATTTCCGATTACCTTTTCTTCATCGCGCGCAGGAATCAGAAGAGAGACAGTTGGTTCATAATCTGTATGTTGATAGATAGCGAAAGATCCGCAAGCCTTAGCATGTCTCAGAACAGTTAACGTAAAAATGTAGTGACGAATCAAGTATGCTATTGTTAGAGAAATTACGGCTAAGAAGAAAGCCTGTAAAATCGCAATAATCATAGTTTCACCTGCCGTTTTTCGTTTTGAAATTTGGGAAGAACACACATGCTCAGGGACCAAAAGGGTACAATCCATATGAGGTTCAATAAGGGATAAATCAAGGTGTAGAACAACATCAAAGGCTAAACCAAAAAATTGACAGCCAATCCAAGAGAAATAGAAGAATATAAAATTCCATAATAGACCAATAATGTTCCCAGCTGTAAGTAAACCGATTTTTTGGATAAGTGTTCCGTTTAATTGGAAGGTAAGAGATGCGAAGAAAACAGTAAAGACCGTAAGAGTAATTGCTGATGAGAAATTTATGAACCAAGAAGCTACCACTATCCATAGGATAGTGAATGATAGAAATGCAAATAGAAGTAGCTCCCCTAATTTGTTGTAAATTTGCAACTATATTATCCCCCTTTCAGATAAGTATTAAATGCAATACTGAATTCCTATACCTAATTAAGATTTGTACAAATATGTACTTTCAAGTGTAATTATTCAACAAAATCACTCTGCAAACACGAAAATGCAAAAATTAAAAAATAAAGTCGGTCAAACAAAAACTATACGCTATATGCCAAGGTACTAGCCAATTATTTAAGGAAACTTTTAAAATAATTAACAATTATTTGTTGAGTCAAGGTCTGTGGATTGGTCGGGTTTTTTGTGTTTTAGAACCACGTTATCAACCACCATGCATAAGATTTCGAAGACCTCGGAAGCGCTTAAATTATCAGTATCTAAAATGAAGTCGAAAGGAGTAAAATCTTCACCTAAGGAGAATCCGTATAGTTTTTTGTATATGAATTTTGTATTTGCCTCTTTCTCTTTCAGAGCTTGCAGAGCTTCTTGGACAGTCATGTGATCTCGTTTTGCAATTCTTTCACCTTGACAAGCTACGGAAGCAGAAAGCCAGATTTTAAAGCCATCTTTGACTAGCCAAGGCATTGTCCAGCTGTCCAAAAGAACATTCCCCTGAGCAGCATACTCTAAAAGCTTCTCATCAACAACTTTATCAAAACTTGGATTCTTTTTTCTTTCCGCCAGAAAACTAAGACCTTCGGAACTTTCCCACCAGCCATTCACAGATGAGTTATATCCTTTCTCAGCCGCCAAAGCCTTAAGCGCATCTCCCCCGGAATAATATTTGAGCTTATACTTTTGGGCAAGCTGCTTAGCTAAGGTGCTTTTTCCAGTTCCCGCCATCCCAGAAATGCAAATAACGATTTTTTTATGTTCAGGAGTCATTTTACCAGTCCTGCCAACACCGCTGCTCCTTAACTGAATTTACTGTATAGGGGTTGTTCCTATTATGCGGGAAGCTATGGTTCCGAAGAAGAATGAACAAATCAGATACCAAACGAAGAACGGCTGTGCCCCCAACCCTGGAACGTAGGCTACAGCATTTGGGAAATATCCTATCAGTACAGGCCAAATAATGATATAAATGAAAGAGATAGGGAGGAGAATCATCTGAGGTTTCATCATCTTAGCCTGCATCGCATTAACTTGAGCTTGTTTTTTCTTGAGGCGCTCAACGGTTTTGGTGTCGTTTGCGCGGAGGGCTGACATACGCTCCGAGTTAAATTCAGAGATTTCTTTCTGCATAGACTTGTATTCGCGCCAACCGAACATACGCGTAATGATTAATCGGTTAAGGGCCATGTTAAGAAAGGAAATTGCCACAGCTACGAGCATTATCAATAATGTTGCAGTTGGTATGAGGGATATATCAACCATTTTTTGCAGTCCTCTGCGGTGCTATGCCGTTACTTAGATATAACATTTACGAAAAATAATAGGTAATATCTAATATCCTTCAGGTTTTTTAATGACTATCTCTTTGTGAAGGCTATTAGATATTGGCTGTTTACCTTCAGGTAGGTTATTCGCCTAATATTCGTCTGAAGGCCGGGTACATTTCAGCTGCTCGTTCACGCATCAGTAGTTCGTAGTATTGGTAGATTATGCCTACGGCTAGTAGGATACCTGTGCCTGAACCGAATACGCCAAGGAAATCCGCGACTCCAGCCACTAGCGCAATGATGACACCGCCTAAGACCGTCACGACAGGTATGTACTTTTTGAGGATTAATTCAATGGGTTTACTTGATCTACGATAGCCAGGGATTTGCATGCCTGAGTCCATGAGCTGTTTCGCAACTTTTCCTGGCCCTAATCCGCCAACTTCGAGCCAAACTAGTGAGAACACCGCACAGAAAGCTATGAGAATGAGTAAGTAGATAACGGCTCTTATCGGATCATCTGCAACACCTTGTAAACTACGTGGTGAGGTTGTGAGGTATGCTAATCCGCCAATTGGAGAGGCATTATTATCTGTGCCGTTAAAGGTTCCAATCCAGTTAAGCCACATATTAGAGTTATCGCGGTTGCTAGTACTCCAGATTAGTTGACCAAAGAAGAAAACGTTTGCGAAGAGAGCCGAGGCGAAGATGACAGGAAGGTTAGATACGTAAAGGAGTTTGATAGGATATTTGCTGCGGAATCCCTTGTATCCAGCATAGGACATGGGTAGCTCTATTCTTACGCCGTTTAGATATATTGTTATCAGAAAGGTAGCTATTGTGGCTATGAAACCGATTAGTGATGCTGAACCTGCAGCTCCGCCAAAGACCCAAGTCGATAATGTGTAGTCTCCGCCGGCCAATAATGAGCTAAGTCCGCCAACGAATAAACCGCTACCTACGGCGGGATTGAAGCACATCCAAAGTACGTTTTGGGCTACACCAGCCATGATGAACAAGCTAATCCCAGAGCCTAATCCCCAGCCTTTTTGGACCAATTCGTCAAGTAACATCACGATTATGCCTGCGGCTATAAGCTGGAAGAATATCACTATTGAGGCAATGCCTAAATCTGTACCATACATGCCGGCTAGGAGGTAAGCGCCTCCTTGCACTGCCGTTAGGACTATAGAGAGAACTTTGCTTGCAATTGTGAAAAGCCCTCGGTCTTCAGGATTAGACATATCGCATTTTATAAGAGATGAACCTGAGAGGAGTTGAAGTATTAAGCCTGCTGTGACGATAGGACCAATGCCTAGTTCCATGAGTGTACCTCGGTTTGAGGCAAAAATTACGCGAAGGGCGTTAAATTGACCGCCTATTTCGGAAGTGAGTCCATAAAGGGGAATCTCGGTCATTACCAGGAAAACAAGCAGAACTAGCGCAGTCCAGAAAATTTTCTCGTTAAATTTGACTTTTCGTTCAGGTTTTTTGATTTCGGGTAAAATTCTGCCAAGGGGTTTGAAGAGGCCTAGGAATCTACCTGCCATAAACTACCCGCTACTCTCCAGCTTTCTCGACTACAACTTCTTGTGCTTCTTCGGTTATAACTTTGCCGCCTGCGGCTTCTATCTTTTTGAATGCAGCTGCAGAACATGCCGGAACAGTAACAGTATAAGCTCTGGTGATTTTGCCTGTGCCCAAAAGCTTCGTGTAACCCATGACAGTTAGGTCGATTATTGTGGTGTTTGTTTTTTGGGCAATTTCATCGAGCTTGGATATGTTGAGGGCATTTACTTTGCTGTGTAGTGCTTGTGGCGAGCGGAAACCGTGTTTACCAAAGTAGTTGGGATCTTCGTTTTGGACCCAACTCCATTTGTGCTTGTGGCGTCCGACCTTACGGTATGGTCTTGAACCGCCATCTCGGTGCTGACCTATTCTACCCCAACCTTGAGTTCTGGAACCGCGATTTTTCCTAGTTTTTCTGAGTTTATGAGGCATCGTTTAAACCTGCTTCTTCTTTTATAGTTGCTTTTCTTGTTGCTTTTCTAAGCTTGATTTCTAACACACCATTCTTGAAAGTGGTGTGTGCAATGCTTGGAATCACTACCTTCGGTAAATTTAAACTTTTATAATATTTACGGTCATTTGCCTTCGCAGAAAGGGTCAATTTCTGGTTTTTTACCGTAACTTTAACTGCATCTTGGTCAAATCCCGCAATTTCTGCAACCACTGTTACCCAATTACTATCCTGAAACATATCAACAAGCGGCTTAGGAGCTTTCCATTTACCTTTTCCAAGCTTTTTAGGAATCCGATATTTCTGTGCCTGCGCACTACGAACGGGTTTAAGCTTTGCAGTCCTCACCAGCTTTGGCGAGTGAGTTTTAGGGGCCATCTTTGTATTATTGAGATCTAACCACTTCTGCTGCTTTTTACTTCTTCGCCATCTTGCGCTCACGCATCATTCCCCAGACACAAAGCTTTGTCCAACCGTAATTATAAAACATATCGCAACCAAAAACCCAGAACACCGTATTGCCGTACAGACCAGAAAAACCAAAAAACACTAAAAATCAATCATCTCGAAACCCTAAACAACGACAGATTAGAACAACCTACAGAAATTTCTGTGTAATATGCAAAGTTTTTCCCCCAACAGCAAATACCCAAAAATTATCCGCTTTGCAGATATACTTTAATTGCCTTTTTGAGTACAGGTCAAAAAAAAATGAAAAATTAGGATGTTAATTTACTATGAATAATAGAAAAGCGGTTGATTTCTTTATTTATATTTAAAACAAGGATAATAGTGCCAACCTTACCCTATTACTCGATCCCACGAATTGGGGTCATAATTACCTCGGATAGTAAAGACGAATAAAGTATACTGGTATTACAGGTTTGCTCATTAAAAATTATTGACCAATCTCGTATTATCACAACTTGATACCCAGAAAAGAGCGACCCTAAACAAGAAAACTTTGAAAAAACAGCGAAACTAAAATTTCAAAATAAATATAAGACCTATCCTAATAGACGCAGAGTCTGCCCTAAGTAATTTTGTCAGCTAAATTCCAAAAGAATAAATAAAATACTTGATGAGAAAATTTTGGGATGGTCGTTTAGACCATGCGTTTGACTAGGTCGTTGATGGCTTCGCCGCGGTAGCCTGCTTCGCCACCTGCGTTGTAGCTTTTCTTGGTTTTGCCTTTGTAGCCTTTCTTTGGAGGGTGGAGTTTGAATAGGGGTTGCATACCGTCTACCTTCCATTGACCGACTTTGCCGTTGTAGATTGCTTCTGTAAGATCGTCAATTGACTCGTAACCGAGTTTTTTGGCTGCTTCTTCGGTGAGTGGTTTGCCGCCTAGGATTTTGCCGCGTGTTTTAAGCATAAGAGCAATGGTTTCTTTTGAGGCTTCACCCCAGGTAACGTAGCTTTGTACTCGTTGGAGCATACCTTTGAATGCAGGTCTGCTATCAATCAGGATGGCGTGGTTTGTATGTTGTAAGTGGAGTAGTGTAAGGGTTTCTCTGGCTTCTCGTTGTGCGCTAATTTCGCCACGAACTTTCACTGCAACGATAACTTTGTAAGTTTCTGTTGGTTGTTGTGCCATTTTACCTCACCCAGTCTGCTGGAGTAATTAGATTATAGGTCTTCTTAAGAGCATCAAACGTTGCGCATGCAAAGGACGGAACGGTTCTTGTGGAGCCGTATGTTCTTGTCCAGATGTCTTTGACGCCGGCTAAGCCCAAAATAACTTTGGCAACTTCGCTGGCAACCATACTTAGGCCTCTGGGACCTGGAACCATAACAACTCGGACGCTGCCGCATTTTCCTTCAATCTGGAAAGGTATTGAATGGCCCCGACCGCAACCGCATTCCCAACTGCCACATCCACGTTTAACAGGGATGATGTTTAGGCGTGCATCAGCTGCAGCTTTTTCGATGGCGTTTCGTACTTGGCCTGCCTTTCCAGCGCCTAAGCCTAGATATCCATCGCGGTTACCAACACAAACAATAGCCTTAAAGCGTGACTTTTCTCCTGCGTCGGTTTGTTTCTGAACTAGGTTAATGTTTATGACTTCTTCTTGAAGGTCAGGAAGCAACGCGTCAACGATTTGAGGCTCACTTATCTTTAAGCCTGTTAAGAAGACCTCATCTATCGAGGTAACTTTGCCTTCCTGAATCAATTTACCTAAGCGCGTCTTAGGAACCCAAGTCTCTAGATTTGCTTTGGAGCTTTCTCTATCATGTCTTTGTCTGGAACTCATTCTTTCTTACCACCAGTTTTAGCGTCACTTTTTGAAGCCTTAGCTTTAGCTTTAGCAGGTTTATCCTTTGCGCCCTCTTTAGCCTTAGCTTCTTTAGTTGCAGATTTCGTAGCTTTACCTGCAGCTTTCGCCTTTGGCTTAGCTTCTTCCTTAGCAACCTTCTCTACCTTTTCAGCCTTCTCGACTTTCTTGGCTTTTTCGGCTTTCTCATGTTTCTCGGTTATCTTTGCTGGAGCTTCGCTCTTGACAGAAACCTTTGCCTTAGCTTCTTCCTTAATCGCCTTAGGAGCTTCTAACTTAGTTTCTGCGGGTGCTTCTACTTTAGCAGGAGCGGGGGCAGGTGCTTTGGCTACGACCTTGGGAGGTGCTTTTACCTCAGCCTTAGGTTTAGGCGCAGGTTTCTTCTCAGCTTTTGGTTTAGGAGTATATACAACGCCATAGGCTGTGAAGATGTCAGCTTTAACTTTCTCGAAGTGCTCACCGAGATTTTCAGGAGCAAGCTTGTTAGCTAAAGACCTAGAGAACTTTGGCGCATATTCCTCAGGAGCACCTAAGGTTTCGGCGTACTCTACGATGTGCTCACCTTCAGTGCGTTCTTTGACGATTTTCTCTTCAGCATGAGGAATTTCCACACCAGCATCAACTACACCGCTTAGGGTGGAGAAAACCTTGCAACCCTTAATAGGAGCGACCAGACCAAGATCCAATATGGCTCCTTCTACACCATTCTTCTTTGCTTTCAAACCGCAAAGTAATCCGGTTAAGTAAGCTGCTGGAACGTTGCCTGTTGCACCTTTCCAACCATATTTCTTGATTAGTTCTCTGCTGTGAGCAGAAGCTAAAACTATGTCGCCGAAGGGTTTAGCTACAACAATTTGGGCAATTGTATTCTTCAAGCTACTACGGGCTACGAGCCTTGGTCTACCTGATACTACAAATGCTTTTCGAGCTTGGTAATCGGTTTTTTGCTCGCGGCGCCTACGTAATTGAACACGATAACGAGAACTTCTTGCCATTAACGTTTCCTCCACATATCATGAGCCTTTACGTAGCGCTCCATATCGGTTTTTGAAGTAAAGCGACCACTGCCGGCTATCATGTATAATTCACGATAGTTAGATTCGGTAATTACTCTGCTTGCTTTCAACTCACGAAGACGTCTGCGTAGTGAACGGATTTTTAGCATCCAAGCATCTTTCTTAGATATTGTTGCACGAGGACTACCGCTTTTACTACCTTGACCTTTACGGCGACCTCTACGTTTTTGGGCTTGGATCGCTTTTGCACGACCTCGGCTAACGCCTTGAATAGGAATCGAAGCGATAACTTTCTCATGCACTAACTTGCGAACTTCTTCTCTAGTAATAGCAGACTCGACATCCTCGATTCTCTGAGGATCTATCCAAACACGATTACGACCGACCTTCATTATACGCGCTGCTAATCGTCTTTGACTGGTAAGATTACTCATTGCTTCTTAGCTCCTTTTGCAGGTTTAGTTTTCTTATCATCTTTTTTAGATTTCTTTTCCTTCTTTTCAGCCTTTGCATCTTTTGGTTGGGCTTCTTTAGTCGGAGTTTCTTCAGCTGCAGCAGGTGTCTTGACTTGCTTTGCGTTTAGGATAGTTATGCCAAGTTTTCTTGCTTCAGCGATAATTAGTACACGTTTCTTCATTCCCACAGTATGGGCTATGCGAGCAGCTTCAGTTTCAACTTTAAGTTTTGCTACTTCAGCTACGTTATGTACTAGGACTTCCACGTAACCAGAAGGATGCAGACCACGAGCTACCTTAGGACCCATGTAACCAAAACATGGAACTGGAGGCCAACCCTTGATTGTCCTACGAACTTTGTTGTCTAAACCACGAGGTCGGCGCCAGCTAACGCTGAATTTGTCATATCGCCAACTTTCAGGTCTTACAAACGCAGGTTTCTTGCCTTTGGCGCGGGCGCGCACCCTGAGTGCATCCTGCGTTGATAAGGTTTTCTTTTCTGTCATTTTAGTCCATACCTTCATTGCGTTCATAAACATAGATGCCATCCAAGAAGACTCTTGGATCTTTATTCGTAACTCTTGTACCGCGCTCGATGTTTGCTGCAGTTTGACTTACATCCTCTAAAGCTGCACCTTGAATGATAATGTCATCAGTTTCAAGTTTAACTTTAACATCGCCAAGTATCTTGAGTTTGCGCGGTCTTTTCTCGCCCGTAAAGTTTTCAATCACAACTGCTTTGTTTTGGATTTTTACGGTGATTGGAAAGTGAGAGAACACGATTTTCATTTTGTATGTAAAGCCCTTGGTGACACCGGTTATCATGTTCTTAATGTGAGATTCAATAGTTCCCACAAGTGAAGCTTCTTTTTTACGTGGCCATTGTGCTGAAACACGTACAGCTTTTCCATCAGACTCTATAGAAACACTTGCGAAAGAAAAGTCACGAGACAAAGTAGATTTGCCGCCTCGGACTGTTACTTTCTTGTGTTCATCTATGTTGACCACTACGCCTTCAGGAATTTCAATTGTTCTAGAGATTTCTGGCAATCGCATTATTTACACCATCTAGTAAACGAAGGCTAATAGTCTGCCTCCGATGTTCTTTTCTTGAGCTTCTCGGTGAGCAATTACACCTTTAGAAGTTGAAACTACCATTATCCCCACATTTCGCGAGGGTAGGAATTTCTTTTCCCAGTCCTCAAATTTACCGACTTTAACGGGGAATCGGGGTTTAACTGATCCACATTTGTTTATTCTGCCCATTAACTGAACTTTAAATTTGCCTTGTCGACCATCGTCGATGAACTCGAATTCACCAATGTAACCGTTTAGCTGCATGATTCGTAGGACTCGGCCCAGAAGTTTAGAGGCAGGGCTAATTATGCATTCGCGTTTGTTGCGAGTCTCATTGTTTATTATTGTTGTTAAGCCGTTTGTTAAAGTATCCATTTTTTTTCTACCTCTTATTCATACTTTTTAAAGCCAAGTTTTGGCGCAGCCTCTCTGAAGCAGTGTCGACATAGACCTAAATTGTATCGTCTGATGACTGGACCGTAGGCACCGCATCTTTGGCATGGCCTTGCGCCTTTACCATATTTTCGTTCTTTCTTTTGTTGTATTTTTCCCATTCAATTTTCCCCTGTTAGACGATTTCCACTCCCAAAGTCTGCTTTATGAACAAGATGGATTCTTCAGGTGTCAAGACATGCTTGTGACCAACAGTAGCTTTATGCTTTCGTCGATCGCGTACACGATCTCCTGGACGATTTATAGTAACACAGATATCCATTCCGAAAATACCTATGTCAGGATCATATTTTACACCAGGAATCTCGATGTGTTCTTTTAGACCAAAGGCAAAATTGCCGCGGTCATCAAATGATGATTTGGAGATTTTATTGTCAATTACAGGTAGAACTTTTTTGAGGAAGTTAATCGCTTCTTGTCTTCGTAAGGTAACAACGCATGCGATAGGTTCGCCTTTGCGTATTCCAAAGTCTCGGATGGAGGTTTTTGCATTTTTCTTAACTGGAGTTTGTCCAGCAATCTCTTTTAGGACTTTAAAGGCTTTCTCTAGCGGTTCGCCTGATTTGCCTACGTTGAGGTTTACGACGACTTTTTCAATGCGGGGTTGACGCATTGGCTGCTCTTGCCAGTCTTTCATCATAGCTTCTCCGGACATCTTATGTAGCCTCCACTGGAGTTGTCTGTTGAGTCTCGCTTAGAGTGAATACGAAGTCAAGTATTGTCTGATAGCGATCACCTTTCTCATCTTCGACAACTACTAGAGCGTTTTTGCGTTTCTTTGCTTCGGTTTTTTCGATTTCAACGATTTTCCCTTTTGTACCTATGTTCTTTCCGCCGGTAATGATGACAAAGTTGCCTTCTTTTAGTTGCATTACACCTACGATTTTTTTATCAGGAAGGCTTAGTTTTAGTATGTCAAAGGTATTGTAGATGACTTCTTGCGGGTTTTTCGGGTCGGACGTTTTTATCAGAATGTTAGATCCATCGTGTAAGTTTAGCTGAACGCCGCCTCGAACTGTTGCTTTATCGTCTATTCGGACTAGTTTGTAGCTTATTTCGTCTTTGCTAATTGGGCTAAGAGATAGTCCTTTGTTAGAGGGTAAGATACGATAATATTTATCAGCATTAGGCATTGAAATTATATCCATTAAGCCAACGGGATAGTCGTCGTTCGGGATAGCTTTTCCGTTAACTATAACTTTTCCCTGGTGAAGTATGGTTTGAGCTTCTTTTCGCGTCTCAGTTATACCTAATATGTCGCGAAGAACAAGTGTTAGTGATAGACAATTTTCAAGACTATGAGGACCAGATGATGGCTTTACTACCCATGGCTCCTCTTTCCTGTGAATTGGCCAGAATCTTGGCGCTGGTTTACGTTTTAATCTTGCTGTTTTTCCTCGTTTACCCAATTTAGTTTCCTCCTTCAGCTTGTGAAGTGGTTTCTTCTGCAGCTTCAGCTATTTCCTCTTTAGCCACTTTCTTCACTTCAAGCAGCCTTTTTTGGAGCTTTTTTGGCTTTTTCGCTTTTTTTGACGATTGGCTTCTTTCGTTCCATTACTGCTTTACGAACTTTATCATCAAGATTTAAAGTGCGAATCATTATTTTTGAAGGATGCAGTGAAACGAATACTGTTTTTCCGTCAACCTTCTCGCGGGTTAAGCCTTCAATATAGACGCGATAGCGTTTAAGGTCAATGCGGGAAACTTTTCCTTCAAAGCCTTTGTGATCTCCTCTTGTTACTCTAACTGTATCGCCTTTCCTTACAGGCATGGCTTTAATCCCCTTTTGAGCAAGAAGCTCAGGAGATAGAGGCGATGTCATAAGCTTGTGGCGTATGTGCGCAGGTGCATTAAAAAGCATCTTACGCTGTTTTCCTGGATTCTTTGTTCCTTGCATAAACTTCAACCTACACTATTGTACTGGAGGCACTGGCTATCCTTGGCCATCGTTCAGCTGCTTCTCTTGCAACTGGACCGCGAATTTCAGAGCCCTTCATTTCGCCTTCAGGCGTTATGATTACTGCTGCGTTTTCTTCGAATTGTATCCAAATGCCGTCAATTCTTCGGAAGGGTCTTCTTTGCCTTACGATAACAGCTTGGAAGATTTTCTTTCGCATATCAGGCGCGCCTTGTCTAACGGAGACAGTTACTTTGTCGCCTATTGTGGCTGAAGGGTAACGTCTTAGTCTGCCTTTGTAGCCCATAGCTTGGATTAATCGAAGTTTGCGTGCACCTGTATTGTCTGCGCAACGTAGAATTGAGCCAGCAAGTAGACCACGAGAGACTTTTTGTCCGTGGGAAAGCATACCTTTTGCTGTTAGTGCTCGCTGCTTCGCCTTCGCCGCCATTTTACTTCTCCTCCAGTTTTTCTACAATTACGAATGAAACGGTTTTGCTAATAGGACGACACTCTGCAATTTTTACATGATCACCTTCTTTGGCGTCTATGCAGGGTGGATTGTGTGATGGGATGTGACCACGACGTCTCTCATATCGAACATATTTAGTGGAGAACTGCATGTACTCACGTTCAACTATGACAGTTTTATCCATCTTTGAGCTAGCAACTGTTCCTTCTAGTACGCGTCCTCTCACTGGGAGAGTACCGTGAAATGGACAATTGCGGTCTTCACATAACTTTTTAGGTTTCTTGAATGTTAAGGACATTACCATAACCTCTTTACTGTTTTTTTAAGGCGATCTTCAGGTTTTCCTACAAGAAGGCTGCCATCAATTTCAACAACTGCTCCATCGGAAAATTGGAAATGGAAAACAGAGGAATCTTTGATTATGTTCTTCATTTTTCCTTCATGTTCAATCACGAAGGTATTTTTTGTTTCATCCATTACTGGACCAGATATGCCAAGATATCCTGCATGAGTGCTAGTAGATATGAGTCCGTGAGAGCCTATGAATTCTCTTCGGATAATGTCAGGGGTAATTATCATTACTAAGCTGTCTCCTTTGCCTTCTTTTCAGCAGCTTTTGGTTTCTTAGCTTCTTTACTCTTTGCTTGTGTCTGTCGAATACCTAACTTGTGCTCGTTTTCTATCGTGAGTATCTGAGCGATTGTTCGGCGAAGTTCTCTTACTCTAGTGGGATTTTCTACTGCACCGCCGGCGCTAATCATGGTTCGCATACGAGATAATTCTGCTCGTAGTTCACCAAGTTTTTTGGTACGTTCTTCAGTAGTCATGCTGTCGATTTCTTTTAGGCGAAGTATCGGCATTAATTAGTTGCCTCCTCTTTGGGGTCATCAGTTTTTTCGGGTGCTTGAGGTTCTACTGGAGCTTGAGCTGCAGGTTCAGGTTTGGAGTCTAGAATTGGTTCTTCAACTTTAGCTTTCTCGGTAACTATGATTTTTTCTTGTTTCTCTTGCTGAACAGGCACCTCAACTTTCTTTTCGGTAACTGGAGCTGCGGGTGCTTGGGCTAAGATTTTTACTTTATCTGGGAATTTCGCGTCTGGAGGCATGATTTTTACTTGGACACCGAACATTCCAGGTTTTAATTGAACATGTGCCTCAGTTTTGCGCGTATATCGTAGGGCAGGTTCACCACATCTGGGGAAGTAACCTGCGCGGAATTTTTCGAATCGGGCGCGTTCAGTGCGTAATTTGCCGCTGATTACTATTTCGCATCCTAATGCACCAGCTTCCATAACTTGGTTCATAGCCCAAAAACCTGCTCTTCTAAAGTGGATACCTTTCTGAAGAGCGGAAGCTATTCGAGATGCTACTACATATGCGTTCAGTTCTGGAACTTCGATTTCTGAAACAGAAATTTGAGGGTTGGAAACGCTGAATTTTGACTCTAAGGTTGTGGCGAGTTCGCGTATAGTTTCGCCGCCTCGTCCGATGACTAAGCCAGGGCGCATAGCATACACAACTACGTGTGTGCCTAGCGGGGTTTTTGAAAGATTTACTCCGCCGTAGCCGGCGCGATCAAGTTTTTTCTGCAAAAATTCATCAATTTCTGCGTTTTTGATTGCTTCAGTTATAAAGCGTTTAACTATCGACATTTATGCTTCTTCTCCTAGCCCAGATTTCTCGCCCAAAACTATTTCGATGTGAGACATGGTCTCGTATTTTGGTGACGCTCTTCCGTGCGCTCTGGGCGTATATCGCTTAATTTTCATGCCCGGATAAGCAGCCGCATGGATAATGCGGAGCCTATCAACATCTAGGCCTTTATTTTCAGCGTTAGCCTCAGCACTCTGGAGTACTTTAAGGATGCGTTCAGATGCCTTGATTGGGTACCTGCCCGCGAAAGCTCCCACTAACCCACGGCGGTGGCCAGCTTTCTTATTGTACCTTGTGAATGGAATGGCTTTTTTCTTCTCCATCACGTCCAGTAAGTACTCTTTAGCTTGAATAAGCATCATTCCTTTAACGGTTTTACACACTTCACGTGCGTGTTTATGGGATACCCTAACTTCTCGACCACTAGCAATAGCGGTCTTCTCAGGGTCCAATTCTTCCGTTATTATGGAGTATCCCCATTTTGGCATTTAGTATTTCTCCAACTGCGCAATTGAACAGCGTAAACGCGATTTATATGGCTTTCCATATAACAATTAGCTTTTAGACTAAGCGAACGGGCGTAAGCTTGTAGAAGGCAACAATTTAGACCGAGAGGTGTATGAATCTTGGAGCGCGCAAGAACTTTTAAAGTTTTTCCAAAAACCTCCAACCCTGCTGTAGCGAATGCAATAGAGGGAAATTACGATGCATTTATTTTCACGATTTAGGGTAGTCTAATTGAGCTAGAATTACTAAGAGATGGCCAATTTGATGGAAAAAAATGAGCATATAACTATGCTGCATGGCGCCGGTGGCACAGTAATGCATGATTTAGTCAAGAATTATATAGTGAAGCAATTTGGAGGCTTAAGTGATGCAGAAGTTCCCCTTGAAGCCATGGATGATGCAGCGGTGGTAGATGATATAGTCTTTAAAAGTGATTCGCATGCAGTTAAGCCCATTTTCTTTCCAGGTGGAGACATTGGCAGATTAGCCATTTCCGGCACAGTTAATGATATCTCCGTTTTAGGTGCCCAACCTCGCGCCCTCGCTTGCGGCTTTATTTTAGAAGAAGGCTTAGCTATGTCAGACTTCGAAAAGATCCTATCCAGCATGCGTCAAGCATGCATCGAAGCAGACGTAGGTATTGTTACAGGAGACACCAAAGTTGTCGAGAAAGGAAGCTTAGGCGGATGTGTCATGAATGTTTCAGGCATAGGCAAACGAACCGCGGCACTGGAGCACAATTTAGAGATAGTTAAAAAATATCGGAGTGATTTTGCAGCTAGATGGATGCTTGACTCCGATCTCAGAGTGGGCGATAAAGTAATTCTTTCAGGAACCATAGGCGATCATGGATTAGCAGTGCTTTCAGCACAAGAAGGGCTAAAATTCGGAAGCGACATCAAATCTGACGTAAAACCGCTAAACCACCTGATTCAACGGTTTTTAGGCGAAATCGGTGGTATAGTAGCCATGAAAGATGCTACCCGAGGCGGCCTAGCTGACGCATTACATGAGTGGGCAGAAAAATCCAAAAATGGCATACTTATAGACGAAGAAAAAGTTCCCATCCGCGAAGATGTAAGAGCAGCTTGCGAAATGCTAGGTTTAGATCCGATGGAAGTAGGAAATGAAGGAAAAATCATCATAGGCACCGTCCCACAGAAGGCTCAAGAAATCGTAAAGTTTCTCAGACAAACCCCTGAAGGCGAAAACGCGCAAATAATCGGCGAAGTCACAAACGAATTTGACGGCGTAGCCATGATTACTGCAATCGGGGGCAAACGCATCATTGCAAGACCAATAGGCGACCCCGTGCCAAGAATCTGCTAAGTTTTCTAAAACATCTTTTTTTAACAAGCAAAATACGCAGAAAACCTATTAATTAATTTTAGTATTAAAAACTGGTAGTTAGGCAACTATTTCTATTGCTAAAGCTGTTTCTAATTGTGCTTCTTGTTTTTGCTTTTGGATGCGAGTTTTGCAGATCTTCTTTACTATGCAATCTTCACAGTAAGGAGCGTCGGTTTTTGTTTGGCAATCCAATACTATTGTACTATACATTTCTTTTTTCACCTCTACTTTCTCAAGGAACAAAACGCCCAGGCGCTCTTTAATCTTCACGACATAGACTATTTAGAATATATAACTCGGATATTCTTCAAGAAAGTTATTATATTAAGAAACGACTATTTTCCACTCTTAAGCATTAATGCAGGGGTCTCCAAGCCAGGTCAACGGAGTAGGGCTTAGGACCCTATCGCGTAGGCGTTCGTGGGTTCGAATCCCACCCCCTGCACCTTTAACGCACCCTACACTCCACGAGTTTCTTCTACATAGTCTTAGAGAAGTAACTGCTCAAACCTACATAAAACGTCTAAAGCTATTGGCTAAACTTGGAGATTTAGACAATCCTGAACGTATTAAGACTCTTATCTGCACATATCAAGTAAGTGAATCAAGGAAGGAACTTTTAGCAAGTGCCTACGACTACTATGTACGTTATAAAGGGTTAACTTGGATAAAGCCACGATTCACTAGAGAAGATAAGCCAATATTTGTTCCACTTGAAACTGAAATTGATATGCTCATTAGTAATGCCAGCTTCAGGATATCTACTTGGCTTGAATTTCTTAAAGAAACAGGTGCAGATAGCGGTGAAGCATGGAAACTACGCTGGTTAGATATAAACGCTGAAACAAGAACCGTATCTATAACACCGACCAAGAACCATAACGCAAGAACTTTGCCTATAAGCAGCCGATTACTATCAAGATTACTACAGTTACCTAGACGAAATGAAAGAGTATTTGCTTCAAAAGACTTAGACACATGGTCAAGATGCTATACCCAAATGAGAAGCAGATTAGCAATTAAGCTGAATAACCCAAGATTGAACATGATAGCTTTTCGAACGTTTAGACACTTTAAAGCTACAATGGAATATCATAGAACCAAAGATATTTTACATGTTAAATGGTTGCTTGGACATAAACGAATCGAGAATACAATGGTTTATACCCATTTGATAAATTTTGGAACTGAAGAGTATACCTGTAAAGCAGTCAAAACGGTTGAAGAAGCTACACAATTAATCTCTGAAGGTTTTGAACATGTATGCTCGATGGGTGATATACAACTGTTCAGGAAGCGAAAATAATGAGCCCCTTCCTTCTTTTATTTGATATCCAAATTATTGTCATTAGCCTTTGTCTATACATCATATTTTCCAGACTTAATCAAAATATAGACAAATCACAGCAGATTAAACATAAAACATATTCTAATAAAAACAGCAAAATTAGCGATAATTATTCAGAATTTGGAAAAGAGGATATTGACAAAGATGTTGATGAAATGCCTGATGACTGCTTAATTTATGATGAACTATTTGATGAATAAAGTACCTTTTCCCGTGGTTAGGGGTATATACCCATCAACGGGAATCATCATAATTAAACCGTTTTTCAAAGTTAGCTCTTAACTCAATATTTGCTGGATTTCTTAGCCGTTTTACATATAACTCTAAATTAACTTCTAATGCAGTAATCAATCTTCTTGGATTAATAATTAATTGGACGATGTTGGGGTTATAGATAATTGGGGCATTGATTAAGTCATTAACAAGCACTTGAGAGTTAGCTCTACCACTATGGTATAGACCACAACGACATCCTTCATAAAAAGCATCAAGGAGATTATCCATATGTTCTCGTGGTCCCATAATAAGACAAGGAAAAACTAAGCGAACACCTTGTTTAAAGAGATTTTTTGACTGCCCCTTTCCTAAAAAACCGCTATGGTATTTAGCTATTAATTCAAAGTAACTAATAACGATAGATAAAGTCGCATAGCCACTATCCCTTATATTGAGGATGACTTGTTCGGCAATATCCAGTTGCCAACCAGATGTTTGTTCATAAAAAATTGTCACTTTATCATCGAAGCTTAATGGAAGATGAAAGTCACTTAGTTGATGATTTGGTGTAATCCACATAGAGGTCAATTTGCTAATGCTTAGCTGATAGTTATAAAATCTTCTTTAATTCATAAGGAGGGGGGACTATACACCCTTGCTCGTGAAAAGGTCACTTAGTCCGTCTTTTTGTAGGTCAAAATATCCCTAGCAGGGCTTTTAGGCTCATGTACTTTCGGGAAGTTTAACATATGAAAAATATTCTGTATAGGGGGTGTATACACCCAGTCACGGAAAAGGTAGCTTAGGAAGAAGCTTCATTTGAAAGTAGATAACCTCGTATTTTAGCCTTCATCGAATCTTATTTCTTCTCGAGTAGGTTCTCTATTTGAAAACTGGCTTCTGAATCTAAGGACTTCAGCAATTAACCAGCCTTTATGTATAATCCACATTTTCAGGATTTCTATCTCATTAAAATTATAACTTCTTAAGACTTTTTCAATGACGTCAATGGTAATAATTGCTTTTTCTCTTTTCTTTTTGAATGGAACTATTGGTAGAATTGAACCTCTCGCGTCTTCTTTTAACCAATTTTCATCTATTGTTGGTATATTAAACGGTATACTCATATGATATTTAATTTGCTTTTCTGGTTTAATGATTCTAAATTTTTCATATGGCGAATTTTTTGTCAATACCTTGATGTGTGATGTATTAGAAATTTCAATAAGGTAATCAAGTGCAACAAGTTTATTATTCATAATAACTTCTCTTACTATTTCTATTGGAAGTTTTTGAATCGTTTTGACAAAACCTTGTTTTTTAGCTTCTTGCTCTCCTTTTAAAGTTAAACAGAACGGATATTCACGTTTACCGAAGGCAACCCTCTTATCCTTATACGCAATTTTTTTATCTTTAAGCAAAGTCCGAATATATTTAATGACCGTCATTTTAGCATATTTTGATTTCTTTATAAGCTGAGTAGTTCCAAGAGGTTCTTCCAATAGAGCCTCTAAAATTTCATTTTCACAAGATTGTTTTTGACAAATTCCTTTTCTATCTTTTGCAGATTCTTCTGCTTTTTGTACCATAAACAACCCACAGTCCATACATTAGACTAAGTATTAAACTTTATACTATGTATCTCCGTATGCATACTGCTCTTTCGATGATAAAATATGACCGAAAATATTAGAGAATTAAGAAACGAAGAATTAAAGACCTCTGAACCTTTCCCTCTGGCAATTCAAGCCAAAGGTGTAGAAATAGATGAGCAAGTTACAGAACTGGCTAACGATGCTGTGCAATCAGCAGACTATAATACAATTACCGAAGAAGACAAGCAGCTCATACAAAAGATAAGAAATGAACAATTGACGCTAGATGAACTATTAACTGTTCTGTCCAAAACGGTGTACAAAGATGACGATGTTAAAGTAATTCTCTTCTTAGCAAATCTGTTAACTGATACATATGAAGACCAACAAAACGTCATTCTAACAGGCGAATCTACTAGTGGCAAGACGTTTAACATACAACAAAGCCTCTGGTTTTTCAGAGACCCCAACCATCTAGAAAAAATCATCGAAATCAGCCATGCGAGTCCAAAAAGTTTCATCCATCAAGCAAGAGCTGTAGAAGTTGATGAACGCACCCTCCAACCCATTGACAGGGCAAAAGCTCCAAAGAAAGGTGATACTCAACAAGCATGGGAAGAATGGCGTGACCTTATGAGACACACTGCATACTTAGCGGATTTCTCCAATAAAATTGTAGTTTTTCTCGACACACCTGATTTCAAATTGCATGAAAACCTAAGGAGTCTACTAAGTCATGATAAAGAAATATGCACCTATTGGATAACTGACAAAAACAGCAAAGGCATGAACCAAACAAAGACCGTATTAATGAAAGGCTATATGACCGCGTTAGTTGCATCTACGAACTTCAACCTTGATGACCAAGAATCAAGTAGAAATTTCCTTGTTTCCCCGAATGATAACTCTGAAAAAATCCAAGAAGGTATTAAGATGAAAGGAAGAAGGATGACCGACCCTAATTACCCAGTTTGGTTTGAAACCGAACCTTCACGTGTTGCCTTAAGAAACCGTGTTCGGGAAATCAGAAAGGCTGGAATTAAGGGAATTCTTTTCAAAGAGGAAGATATGAAAAACTTGGAAAAATGGTTCTTTGAGAATACAGCTAATCTTGCACCTCGAGCAAATAGGGATTTTGAAAGACTTTGTGCGTTAGGGAAAGCTTGGGCATTATTGAACTATAAATTTAGAGAACGAACGGCTGAGGGAGGTATCCTTTATGCAAATTCAATGGATGTTGATGTTGCTAAAAAAATCTATGCACCAATAATAGAATGTAATGAGCTTGGGCTATCTCCTGAAGAATATGAAGTATGGAAAATAATTGAACCAAATGCTAACGAGCTTATGGGTCTAAGAATCTCCGAAATTCATAACATATACTACTATGAAAAGAAACGGCACTGCTCAGATAAACGTCTTCGTGAAATGCTTAAAAATTTTGTTTGCACTGGGCTTCTTAAGGAAGAGAAGGAAGGGGTAATAATCAAATATTATCCAATAACCCATAAACAAACAAAACAGGTGGAACTATCAAAATCAGAGAACAACGCACTCGTTAAACTATGCTCTAACTGTGGCTCAGTAATTACTGATGAAACGTTTACTGGACTTTGCGGTAAATGCGAACAAGAAACCATTGATACAGCAAGTAAGCAGTCAACAGGTGCACCACAATGATAGACACCTCAGATAACAGTGATAACTTATGTTATTGCTGTAAAAAAGAAAAGGTAACTAGCAATGATGGCATTCAATTATGCGATAAATGCAGAAGTCAAGCTAAGGAAGATGCAAATAAGTATGCTCACCAAAAAGCTGATGCGTATGCTACTGAAAAAGCCGATGCCAATGCTATTGACGTAGCAAACGAACTAACAATTGACCAAGATGGAGCATGGCAAAAAATCTATGATGCTGAATACAATGAAGCCTATGAATACTGGTACAAGAAAAGGCTTAGCGAGATATACAAAAAGAATGCTTGGAGAGGATGATGGGAATTGGGAAAACTAATTCCTTAACCCCTCCCTACCCTTTTAGGTTTTGACCCCTTGTAGGATATGGGGTGGAGTGGTTTTTCAAACCGATAATATCGTATGGATGTTTGGGAAATATAATTGGTTTATCCTTCAAACAGGTAAAGTATTATAGTCCTTATCAAATAAGCGATTGAAAGGCTAGGGCAAAAATGATTGAGCAGTTACTAACAAGCTTTATTTTTGATAAACTTAACAAACAAGTAGTTAAGAAAATACCTGTTTGTCTTCTTTTTGCTCTCCTTGTTAACCTGATTTTTGGTAAAATTGGTTCACTGGAAATAGTGGCAACAGCTACCTTCATTGTGTTTTTAGTATTTTCTATTTATTTCAATTATCGAGTTAGCAAAGTATCCGAGAATATTTGGAATGATATGAACTTCAATAAAATAATTGGGAAAATATCGTCAATATATGAAGGTGGGCAATCTTGGGTGAAAGATATAGACATAACAAGACCTAGCTTTTTACTTACTGGTTTTTTTAGCGGTATATTCCTTACAATATCCCTTAGCTCAGTTTTTTTGCTTTTACTTGAGAAATTACCTCTTGATACAACCCTGCTTATCGTCTTTTCACTAGTAACCGCATTGTACATTTTTTTGGATTCTGCTAAAGGAGAATTATTGGAAGAACCTGAAGGAGAAAACAAATCAACATTTCTTTATGACTTTATGGATACATATATGGTTGAAAATACAGTAAGAAAG
Source organism: Candidatus Bathyarchaeota archaeon (assembly GCA_963701765.1). Lineage (GTDB taxonomy): Archaea > Thermoproteota > Bathyarchaeia > Bathyarchaeales > Bathycorpusculaceae > JADGNF01. Next base: position 713,429 of record CAVPBD010000004.1, on the reverse strand, counting down.
CTCTCTATAGATACTATGGTATCCAGAGTAGGGCTTTCTCTCTTAGCTCCTGTTATTTCGCCATTGACATATTTTAAATTCCCAAAAATGACCTTCAAAGAAATGGTTGTTTGGAAAAATGATGATTTAACGTCACTTTTGACCAAATATACAGAGGCAAATGATGACTTTTACTTCAAGCACGAAGGTGGTAAAGTACTTGGGGATGTTTTAGCAATCGAAAATAAAACTGAAAACATAACAATATTTTCAGAAGAGAGCCAAAAGAAAATTTTGCCTTATTTGCTTGACCCTGACTTTACTGAAGAACAGAAGAAGAATCCTGATAATGAAAGAAAATGGGCTGCTTTTAGTATTCAAAAAAGAGTAAAGAAGCCAAGAAAAAAAGCTAAGGAGAAAGCAGACACAGAATTAGAATATGAATACAAGACGATTGGTCACATTTTCATTCACGGTTTTAAGGGCAGACTATTAGTAAGAGAGAATGAAAATAACAGGTATCCGTTGATAGCCAAACGAAAAGACGTTCTTTTAATTATGCTATTGGGAGATAGAAGTAACGCAGAATTCATAGAAAATACCGTTAACCGAATAGCTGTTAAAGTTCCCTTAGAAAGAATGGTTTAATTGTTTGCTCTGTTAGGTTTTTATATAATATCTTTTCCCAAACAAGAAGGCTACTGACCCTCTACCACCAAATGTTACAAACATGGCAAAAGTTAAAACTGGTAGCATATCAAAATAGGGTTCAAAAGGTTGTTAGTTGATTAAATTGGTTGAAAGAAAGCCAATCCCCGAAAATGAACCCATAGGCAAACAGATAATTGCCTTGATAGATAAGCGGGAAAAATTGAAAGGAACTAAAATCTTCAATGACCTGCAAAATCTTGCAACTACGCAATATTTTGTTATGAAAAACCATCAAGAACTGATAACACAAATTGCATTTTATGAAAAAGATTCAATCAGTATATGGAATATTACAGAGAGAGATAAATTTCAAGCTTTCTTAAGAGAGCTTTCACGCTTAATCCACAACTACTTGTCAAGCACTTTTTCCCTAATTAGTCACAGTAGCAATTTTTGTGACCATTTATATAATAAAAATCTGAGGAAGGATTATGATGAAATGGTTGCTAAGCTAAAATTTTATGATTGCTTCTACTTTGTTAAAGACCTAGAAGATTCAATCAACATATTGGTTTGCCTCTTATCTCTGCCCAATTAAATTTTAGAAGTAACCCAAATGAAGTTCAATCAAAGATTTTGTTTGATAAGAAAATTTTATTGACATGGCAGGGAAATAATGCTTGGACATCAGGTTCTAAAAAATATCTTAGTACTCATAATGAAATAGAAGTTAAAGAGGTCTTTAGTGAATACCAGAATTTGATAAAAGAGTTTTATGATTGGTTCTACAAGAAAGCCTCAAGTATGTATGCCAATGAATTGAAAGAATTCTTTGATAACGAATTTGAAATTGGTAGACTTAACCAAATAGAAGAAGCAAAAACTAAAGCTAATGCCAAGAAATAGTGCCAACTCCTTTTCACACGCTTAGGTGCACCCCCCCTCTATCTTTGAAAATATGCTCTTAGGTGTTCTTATCTTTAGAACAAAGTGTTCTTCAAGGAGAGTTAAAAGCAACTTAGCATAGTAGGGTAATGAGGATATATGAATAAGGCACTCCTAGCAGCACTTATCATATGTGGATTATTACTTTCATTAGTTGTTGGATTGCAAGCTGTTGAGGAAGCTAAGGCTAATTTCTTTCCAGGTGATGCACTTATACTTCATTCTCCACATCCCAAAGTAGTTTATACAAACACTTCTGTTCCATTTGAGGTTGTCGCTAATGTTGCAAACCCTACTCCAGAAGTAAAATACATCATTTACAGTCTGGATGGAAACTCAAATGTGACCTTAACTAATCTGAACAAAACATTACGTATTGCAGGTCATATAGATGGTTCTCAGTTTGGTGCATACTTATTTTTTGAAAATTTAGCTGAAGGTAATCACACTCTAGAAGTATATTCACAAGATGCTTCAGGTAAGCAGATGTTTGCATCAGTAGAATTTGTTATTGATACTCAGTACACAAGCCCACTTACGGTTATATCACCTCAAAACATGACCTACACAACAATTGAAGTTCCATTGACTTTTATTTGTAGAGAAGATAAAGAACATGATGGGAACTTTACACGTGCTATTTTTGCTCTAGATGGAATGGGTTCAAATTATATCTATGAAAACTTAACACTTACTGACCTATCAATTGGCAGCCATACCATTGAAGTTGTAGCTTGGACTAAAAATGGCTTCTTTTCTGAAAAAATTTTCTTCACTGTAAGCAACCAAACATCAACTGCAACTCCTTTTCCTCCATATTCTCCAACACAACAACCAACAATTGAGCCAAGCCCAATACCCACATTATCTCCAAATCCATCTCCAACAATCCCAGAATATCCAACATGGATACTAGTTCCCTTAGTTCTAGCTACAACATTACTGATATTATGTAAGAGGAAAATGGGAAAACAATGAATAGAAAACTAGCTCTAACAGCAATAATCATCTTTACTCTACTATACTCTTTAGTCGCTGAAATGCAGTTTGTTGAAGCTGAACCTAGAACTATTGTTGTTCCAACTGATTATCCAACTATTCAAGAAGCTCTTAACGCTTCTATGGATAGCGATACAGTTTTTGTTAAAAGAGGAACTTACATAGTTGATGAGAACACACCAATTGTCATCGACAAAACATTATCTTTAATTGGCGAAGACCCTAAAAACACAATCATTTTCGGAAGTTTTAGTAAGCATCCCGAAGATGATGTAGCAATTCGGGTTGCAGCACCAAACGTAACAATTTCAAGCTTCACAATAACAAACTGTCTAGTAGCAATCGCAATCGTGAACTACTACAGTGAACCATACCCGTCAAGTTGCAAAATAATCAACAACAACATCGTAAACAATTTGGAAGGAATCAGACCCCAAAGAAACGGCCTGCTCATTTCGAGAAACAGCATCACAAAAAACCAAGGCGGAATAACAGGTTACAATACAGAAAACATCATTATCACAGGAAATAACATAAGTGAAAACGGGTATGGTATAAACATTGGAATCTGCAGAAACATAACTGTTAGTGAAAACCAAATTTCTGGCAACACAGGTGGTTTAAATCTGCCCTATTATGGTCCTTACTTAGTTTATGGTAACAATATAACAAACAACAATTGGGGAATTAGATTTGCAGAAGGCTGCAGCAACGCTAATGTTTATGGTAACAACATCGCACAAAATGATGTTGGAGTTATGTTATTGAATTTCCCAAACGGTGGAGATGTTGTTGTCAGTGGAGTTGGTAACCAGGTTTTTGGCAATCTATTCATTGATAACACTATCCAAGTAAGCCAAGACGAACTAAATTACAATATTCCAGACACCTCCTGGAGCATGGGTACAGATATTGTCTCATGGGATAACCGCACAATAGGCAACTACTGGGATGATTACGGGGGATTAGATGAAAACGGAGATGGTATAGGAGACACAGCCTACATCATCGACGAAAATAACCAAGACAACTATCCCTTAATGGTCCCAAATATTATTCCAGAGTTTCCCTCATGGATTATTCTCCCATTATTTGTGAGCGTGACATTGGTAAGGGCATTAGTTAGAAAGAAACAACACTTGTCGAAAGATTGAGTTGACTCAACCTTGTTTGACCCAAGAACAATAATACCTCATTAAAGGAGCGAAGTACGATGAAAAGAATTGAAAAAAAATACATTATTTCCATCATTATAGCGATTTTAACTGTTTCAAGTGTTCAATTATCTATCGGGTACTCAGGTGATGTCAATGCTAACCCAACTGAAGTCCTGACTTTCTTGGGCGATGTAGTTAAACTCGATATGACAAAATACAATGCAAAACTAGTAACAGGACCAATTACAGACCATCCGAGTGCATTAGGGGGATTAACAGAAGTTACTGGTAAATACACTCTTTCATCTGAAACAAGCACAATAGATGTACTTTTTGTATTCACTAATGGTACTCTGTCTTGGTGCCTTATGCGCGTTATGAGCGGTTTACCCCAGTATAGCCAAAATCTAACTGTAGATATCCCTAGTAAGACCGAAGATTTTCTTCAAAGCTACCAATTTTTCACTGGTGATTCAAGTTTGGAAGCAATGCAAAACATATTAAAAATCACTGATGCCTCAAAAAACTCGACAACTCTCTATAGTAACCTAAAACTTGAGGTGTCAGTTACTTCCTCTTATCACCTATTTAAATGGTCAAACACCCATAACAACGCAATTTTTTCATCATTAAGTGTAGTTTTCAAGAATGCAAATTTCTACTCATTTGGTGATGATAGGTGTTATGTCAAAATCGGTAACACTGACGTAAATCTCTTAGAAGAGGGTGCTGTTAGTTTGGCTTTGGATTGTGCTAAGCAGTATTCTTACACTTATGCTGGTAAAGAAGTATCAAATTTCACTATTCTCAATGATAGTATTAATGTTGAGTTGCTTACTAAGGCTAAGGATGTGCCGTTGGTGTTGTATCCGTATTGGATGGTTAAGTTGCCTTTGGGTGAGTTGTATCCGGGTTTTGTTACGATGTTGGTGGTTGAGATTTGGGCTGATACGGTTGAGGTTGCCTCGGTTTATCCTTTAGGTATTGGCGGTGGGACGATTCCGTTTGATGGTCCTGCTTTTACACCTGAGTCTTCAACTTCACCTTCGCCGTCTCCAACAATCCCAGAGTATCCAACATGGATAATTCTACCCTTTACTATAGTAATAGCATTAATGGCAACTATGATAGTGAGAAGAAAGAAGCAGAAACAACCATGATACCTTTTCCCACGGTTGGGTGTACCCACCCTACCTAAACTTTAAGCTGAAAAGAAACCCATTGATACAATGACTTACCTTCTATATTCTAAAAATAAGTTAGTAAATAGTTAGTATTCGATACTGCTTATAGGTAGAGGGTGTATACCCACTCTTACAGGAAAAGGTCACTAATTTACTCTTCAGAATATTTTATATACAACTAGACCTTGGTCCCAATATAGTGACCCCTAATGGAAAAAGCAAATAGTAATAATAACGCCCTTTCTTTGGCTGGGATTTCTTTCGGGAAAGAAAGTCCACTTCGTGGGTTCGAATCCCACCCCCTGCACCTTAACTGAATCTGCAAAACACGCAATACGCTTAGCGTTTTGTATCTTAGTGATATGCAATCGAAAATTAATTTAAGTTCAAACTGAGAGTTTATTTGAGGCCAACATAGTGAAAATCAGCAAAGATAAATCAGGAAAGCCTTCTGCTTCATCAAAAGTAACTGTTGGTTCAATAGCCAGAATGCCTGTTCCAACCGTTAGTCGTTCAGAGTCAGTCTCTAAAATTGCTTCACTTATGTTAGATTTAAACATAGGTGCTGTTATCGTTGTTAGTGATGCTGAACCCTTAGGCATGGTAACTGAGAGAGATCTTGTTCGAAGGATAATATGCGAAAAGAAAGATGCGCGAGAGATTGTTGCTCAGGAAATAATGACGGCACCGCTGATAACAATTTCCCATAACAGGACTATTGATGAGGCGCTTAAAATTATGCAAACCAATCAAGTAAGAAGATTGGTAGTTCTCAAAGGCGAGAGCATGATTGGTCTATTAACTGAGAGACGGCTATTACGTGCAAAATTTCTCACATGATATCATATGAAATATTTGTGTTAAATTGAAAGCTAGTGAAAAAGGGGGTTTGCGGGTGAACTCTCCAGGCTCGGAGGGGTTCGAAGCAATCCTTAGGTATAGAATGCAGGGGGTTTTTTCTCTATCCTCATCAAGGACTTAGATTAAGTTCTTCTGCCTTCATGAGAAGAGATTAATTTCACCACAAGCTCAATCCCTCTCTCTTCCTGCAATTTTCGTCCAAGCTCAGCAGCTCTAAGGCGCATTGCGCTATCTGTCAAAACCAAGCTAATAGCTTTTGCAAGTTTCTTAGCTGTCAGTTTCTTTCGTGGAATTGGACCTGGTCCAACCCCTAATTCCTTGATGCGATTCCCCCAGAATGGTTGGTCGGCAAAGAAAGGAACAGTGATAGACGGAACACCAGCTCTAACACCATAATGCGTTGTTCCAGCGCCACCATGATGAACGACCGCAGCCATTTTTGGGAAAAGCCAAGAGAAGGGAACTGAATCAACCATAAACACCGATGAGGGTAAATCGTTTTTTCTTAAACCATTCCAACCCGACAGCATAATTGCACGCTGTTTTGTTTCATTAAGAGCGGATAAAACAAGATTTGCAGTTTTCTCAGGGTTTCTACTACTCATGCTGCCAAACCCAATATAGATTGGCGGAGAACCAGCTTCTAAGAAATCCAGCAAATCTTGCGTAGGTTTCCAATCAGACGGCTCATCTAAAAACCAGAAACCTGTAACATAAGTATTAGCATCCCAATCAGGAGCAGGCGGTATTAATGATGGACTGTAACCATAAAGGACGGGGAGTTTTTGGGATTGTAGACGTTTGTAAGGTCCCCAAAAAGACGATGCAGGCAAATCAAGTTGTTTTCGTGTTAATTTATCTGTTGAACGAAAACCTTGCCACATGATTTGCCTCATAATATGATAGGAAAAACGGTTAACTGAACCTCCCAACCACTGCGGAAGCTTGGGAAACAGGAAACTTGGAAACTCACCAGTAGGAGTGAAAGGAATATAGTACGCCTGCAACAATGGAATGTTAAACTTCTCAGCAAGAGGAGCAGCAATAAATATACTGCCAACACCTGCGATTACCATATCCATTCCTTGACATGCGCTAACACCAGTCTTTATAGCGCCTTTTGCTTGAGCTTCAGCTGCCTTTTTCATCTGAGAGAGAACAGACAGAAAATGACCCTTCTCTATTCGCTCACTCATTTCGGCGCTTTGCGCGATTTCCTGTACGTTGCCTTCTATTGCCCAGAACTCTAACCCATGAGAACGTACAAGTGAATCAAAGTTTTGATGACTTATCACTCTAACATAGTGACCTGCTTTTTTTAGTCCTTTACCTAATGCAATATAAGGTTCAACGTCGCCCCGACTACCCATTGCAATAATTACTACTCGCACTTTGGTACTCCTGCTTCGCCTTAGTTCTGTCTAACTAATATGGTAGCTATTGATTATGGTTATACCGCTTTAGGTTGGTTCTGACCATGGGTTTTATTACTTGTAAACCCAGTTTATAGACCATGAGAAAAATGGTTCTTGAGATTTCAGAAACAGAAATCGAGAAATTACCGAACACGCCTGTCCATAAGGTAAAGTCAAACGAAATCTTGCGCCTACTCAGATTTGACGACAAAGAATTCGCAGCAGTTATGCGGATAGAATTCAAAGACCCTTCATTTAAAATTGAAGACATGCTCTCTTATACTCAACTTACCAACGCCAAGGTCGAACTTTTAGAACAGGATAAAAATGGTGGGTTAACCTACTTTGTTAAAGGTGAATTGCCAAAAGACAGTAAACAACAAAAAATTAACTCTATTGGGTTATCATTTGGTGGTTATTTCCTTACTCCGTTAGAAGTATTGGATGGCAAGATTAGGATGACTTTTCTGGGAAAACCCAAACAACTCAAGGCTTTGCTTGCAGCCTTCGATAATATCGGTTTGCATTGCAAAGTGGTATTAATGACAGATGCAAGTTTTTCTCCGAGTGCTCCTCTATCTTGTTTGACCCAGAAGCAAAGGGAAGTGCTCGTTACCTCCTTTAAAGAAGGGTATTATGACGTCCCGAGAAGAATTGGGTCACAGGAACTTGCACGTAAATTAGGGCTAAAAAGCTCCGCTTTGATAGAACATCGAAGAAAAGCAGAACGCCGACTAATTGCTTCAATACTAAATGAGTCATAAACAAGAAAAAAGCGGGTTGTTGGGGTTTCGAATCCCACCCCCTGAGCGCAATAAAATTCAAGTTTTATCGTTTTCTTTGATGAACAATCAAGCTGACAACACCAATTACAATTACTGCTATACTACAAAGAGAGCTACTAACAATGAGGTCATTATGCTTGATTGATTGATTTGGGGTTTCAGTGACAGTCGGTCTCAAAATAGGTGATGCTGTCGATGTTGATACAGATGATGGCGTAGGAGTAAGTGCAGATGTTGGAGTTAGTGTTGGAGTAAGAGTAGGGTGCGAATTGACTATTAGGTCTAAAAACATAAATCAAAAATAGTGTTTAATATAAATGGTAATGTCATGGGCGTAAACTCGAAAGTAAACTTGAAGTCAATTGACCCCAAACAGGTCGAAGTTAAAAATGTCGCTGGTTCTAATTCTAGATTTACTTTCAGCCTTGAATTAGATTGTATCCCTGATATTTGTTGGATAGAACGTTTTAATCAACAATGGATAACTAGTTTTCCCACACTCATATTTGACTCAATTAAACAAGACATTCCATATGACACTATTGTAATCGAAACTATTCACCCAGAACGCAAAGAAGAAATTATCTACTTCGTAAAAGATATCGTAAACAAAACTAATAACATATGAGCATTATTCCTATTTCTTGCTTTTAATAAAAAAGAGTAGTGAGGGGCATCATCGCTGGTTTTATAGGCTTGAATTTCCCTTGCACTAATGAATCAAAATTAGGATATAAGAGCCATAGCTACATAAAACGATGCAAAAAATATAATACATGAGACAAATACAAAATAGAACAGGTCGCTAAATGCTAACAAGGGAGGGTTTTTATGACCGAGCAAATTGAGATAGAAAAAGGTTCAGATTGGAAGAAATTCATGAAAAAACATTGGAAAATAGTCACATTATTTGCTGTAGCAGGCTCGCTACTAATCATTGGTGCAGTCTACGTATTTCTATGGTTTGTGGGACAAGCTCAAACAACTGGTCTTGTGCCGTCAAGTTTAGGTCTTTGGTCAATGGGAAATATGGTTATGTTCATTCTACATGCGATTTTCTGGGAACTCCTACTCATAGGAATTCCAGCTATTATAGTCGGGATAGTAGGTTGGCAATGGTGGAAAAGAATACCTGAAGAAGAAAAAAAAGAACACCATATGTCTGAAAAACGCTCGCATAAATCAAGAAATGCAGGAGGAGCCATCTCACCACTGCTTTTCATAGCCTTCGCGATTAAAGTATACATTGACGGAAACTGGAACGTAGCTGTGGGAACTTGGACTTTAGACTATGTGGTAGGATCAATGGTTACGATATTAATCTGGACAGTTGCCATATTCGCAATTCCTGCAATCATAGGAATTGTCTGGTGGATACGCCACGAGACGAACAAAAATCCCTAATTTTTTTCTCCATAGTCCTTACCATTAGTAAAAATTTTTTTTAAAAAAGAAGCTAGGTTCTAAGGGTAACAACGTTTCGCAGGCTTATCATTGATTACAGGTTTTTGAGCTTGAGCTTTAGCTTATCGGTTTTCGATTGGAACAAATGGGCGGTTGAATTCGCCAACATACTTAGATTCGGGTCTTAGAAGCACAGCATCTTCATATTGCTCAATGACATGAGCTACCCAACCGGCAATTCTGCTTGAAGCAAAAAACGGTGTGAAATACTCTTTAGGCACTCCTAACGCGTCCATGGTAACGGCAGCATAGAAATCAACGTTTGGATAAATTTTCTTTCTTTCATAAACGATCTCTTCAATTTTTATGCACTTATTATATAATCCTAAGGTTCGATCACGATGGCAAAGATCTTCCACCATACCTCTTAGATGCTTAGTTCTAGGGTCTTGTGCTCTATAGATTCTGTGACCAAACCCCATAATCTTTTTCTGATCAGCCAATAACCCGTAAATATACTCTTCCACTTCTGCTTGAATGTTAATATCATCAAGCATCTCCATCACTTTCTCGCTGGCTCCACCATGCAATGGTCCTTTAAGGGCTCCAACTGCAGCAGTCACAGCAGAATACATGTCTGAATTGGTACTTGCTGTTACACGGGCAGCGAAGGTAGAAGCATTAAATCCATGATCAATATGAAGGGTCATATAACGATGCAGAACTGCTGTTTCTTTCTCGTCTGGAACAGCTCCTTTAAACATATAGAGGAAGTTTTGAGCAAAGCCGAATTCCGCTTTTGGCTCGGGAACCAACTGGTTAAGGCGGCTTCTGTGGATAGTAGCTACTATTACGGGCACTTGGGCTATTAGCCGTGTAGCCCTCCTCATGTTCGCGATGTCAGAGAAGTCATTGCCGTCAGGGTCGTATTCGCCAAGATGAGAAACTTCTGTCCGTAAAATATCCATCGGATGACAATGCTTAGGGGTATGCATTATACTATCAACTATTACGTCGGGTAGTTTCATAGCAGAAACAAGCTCATTTTGGAAGCGTTCTAGTTCCTGCTGGTTTGGGAGTCGCTTATGAATTAGCAGATAAGCCATTTCTGCATAAATGACTTGCCCAACAAGATCATCGATGTTATATCCTAAATAGTAAAGGGCTCCGTTATAATCTACATAGCTGATTCTGGTTTCAGCTGCAGCGACGCCTTTCAGCCCGCGAACAACAACTCTATCAGAGTTATTAATCATATTAAATCATCCTTTACCTAATTTACATGCATATCCTTACGGAAAAAGAGTAGTAAGCCTACAAATGCATTTCTGTTCGAAAAGTTATCTGTCCGTTTACCTATACGCCCGAAGTCCTTCCGCAGTCATTATTTTTAGTACAATACACTCCCTCATTTTTGAAGGCCTATGCATTCCGAATTACTCTAGTTCCGCGTTTGGGAGAGTGTCACAAAAATTTTGATATGAATCTGCTTTTTGATAATCTAATTCGTTGTTTAATGCGTTAAAATGTTTTAATGCGCAATATATTTTTCTTTGCTCATCTTCAGGAATTGACTTTATTGTTCCTTTGAATTCGGAATAGCCGAATTTAGTATCTCTAATTAAGTATAACTTTGGTTCAATGTATCCAGACATTTGCTCGCGTTGAAAAACGATTGCCCAATCAGGTCGATATCTCCCAATAGGGGTTTGTATGTAGTAATTTTGAGGAAGTTTGCAGAAAATTGTGACTTGATTATCGGATGATAATTTCTCTGCGAAATCACGCTCAGAAGAATTATCACAAAGGACGGTATCATATACAGAGTTGGCAGCGTTAACGATATTTTTTTTGTACGACTGTATCTCCTCGTCAAATATGTCATCTGTAAAAGTCTCTTTTGTTTTGGAGTATCTTACGGAAGCTATCTCCATTTTGTTTTTCTTTTCCTTAATCAAGGTAACCATTTTTGAAATATATTCTTCAGGATTATTGAAAATTTCAGAAAGCTTGCCGGATTCAAGAATAATACGAGAAATAGTTCGCCTTGTTAGCCCCGTTTCGTTTGAGATTCGAGTAACTATATCAGGTATAGAATACACCAACTCGATTCTTTTTATAGGTTCACTTTTCCGCTCCACAGTTCTTATTCCATTCTTCTCAAATTTCACAGAAGCTCTTCTTACATGGATTATCGGGCTTCTTACGAGCAAGTTCTCAGCTATTGCAGATTTACATTGTTCAATAAATTCTTCTGTATTAATCTCAGTATGAATTTTAGTTTTGATTCTTAACTTTGCCCAAATGTCTCTAAATTCTCCTTTGAATACATCCTTTCTTAATCTTGCTGTTACTTTATCTCGCCTATTCTCAACTGGTGGAACGCTAATTTCATCTTTTGAATAGTCGCTTTGAAGCATTCGGGCAAAATCTTCGTAACTTTCATTGGCAACAATAGTTAGAACATTTTCTGAGGGGTTCTCAAATCTTACTCCACTTTGATCAACAGGAATTCTTAGACCTCTGCCAATTGTCTGCCTCTTGGTTATCTCAGAATGGGATATTCTTAGAGTACAAATATTGAATACGTTTGGATTATCCCAACCTTCTCCTAATGCGGAATGAGTAAAAATAAAGGCAACCGGCGAGTCAAATGATAATAATTTTTCTTTGTCGCGAAGTATTTGGTCTATTTTGTCTTTGTCTTGAGAAATACTCTTAAAAGTCTTACGGGCAGAGAAATAGGCGCCTCTAACTTCTTCAGGAGTCTTATTTGTCCAATCCTCATAATTGATTTTTAGTCTTTCGAAAAAAGCATCAAACGTCTTCTTAACGAACAGATACTTTTTTGGATCAATCTCTGAGATTTCTTCATATCCACCCTTTTTGGAAGAATCCAATTCTTGATAATCAGTCACTTCATCGATAAAGAAAAGTGAAAGAACCTTGACTCCGTATTTTTTTAGCATTAGTTGTTTCTCAAAATGAGTTCGTATAGTATTCTCAATTTGTTCTTTGGCTACCTGAAAATATGTATCACCTTGTGCTTCATTAAGCTGAATTTTTGTTCCGCCAGAAAATTCGAGGTACTCTTGATTATCAACTCCGCAAATATTAGTAACCAGCAAATCTCTATATGCGGGATTCTTCGTTTTTTCTTGAAGACTGTCCCCCTTAGAAAGGAATATTACTTTATCAACAACACCTTTTGCAGTCTTAACTTTTAGTAATGTTTTCGCCTTAATTTTCGGCCTGAGAATTATTTGAATAAGTTTGATAAAAGGAAGACTTGATTCGTGTTTTATTACTGTGCCAATCACATCAATTTTTTTCACTAACCCCATATCATGCGCTTGATCCGGACCGAGAGAATAAACTAAATTGCTTTTGTTTAAGTCCTTATGAGTAGCAGAATAACGTAAAATGAAAAGAGGATTCAGATTGTCAATTGCACTTGCTGACAATTCCGAGCTCATTTTATGTGGCTCATCAATTATTAGAACGGGATTTGTTTCTGCCAACATTTCCATTCCACTGTTCGCTATTAGGATGTCATCGCGTCCAATTTCATACAGAGTGTTTATGCTCTGTTTGTTGAAGGACTGAATGGTTATGACCATTATTTCAAGAGTAACACTTCGACAAAAAGTACTGAGATCAGCAATTTTTTCAGATGAAAATACTCGATAATTGTAGGGCAATTTATCATAAATTGCTTGGAAATGTGATTTTGTCAGCTTAAGGTTAGCTAATATTCCCTCTCTAATTGCCACTGAGGGAACAATTATTATGAATTTTTTAAAACCATGCTTCCTATTTAATTCCAAAATTGTTCGAAGGAAAATGTAGGTTTTGCCAGTTCCTGTTTCCATCTCAATGCTAAAATTCGGTCGATGGTACAGGCCTATTCCGTTAAGAGAAGCAACTTTGCTAACTGGAATATTATTTTTTTCTTGAATCTGCTTTAGATTCTTGTTTAGAATGTCTAAAGAAATTATCTTTGGGTTAGAATTTATTCTGAATTGAGATTGATTTTTGACTTCAGCAAGAGTTCCGTCGAAAAGATTAACAATTGATTCTATTGCTTTTATCTGGAAATCTAAATCAGAAATGAACCGTATGTTAACTACCATATTTTTCTCGCCAGATCTACTGCATTAGTAACTTTATCCTACCTGCATGTTTGAATTAAGCTCTAAATTGGTTTCAATTCACTAGTGAATTTAGCCACCGAGCATATTTCCAAGCCTTGAGGTATCATTGATATCATTTTGTTCTTCAAACTGTTTCGACTCTAAACATCCTTGTTAAATTAACTTTTTGAGTATCTGTAAGTGATGAATCCAAAACTATTAGTTTATCATCCTTTGTTAAGGATAAAGCACTAACAGAATCTAAATCAATATTTTCGTCAAAGCACATTAAAAGCAGATGCGCTCCATCAGAAACCTTCCAGAATGAGTTTTTTCCTTGCGAAAAATTAGAAATATTGCAGTCTAATCTGAATCCTTCACGCAAAATTAGCTCGAATATAAGATTCTCTGAGTTAAGCGAGAATGCCGTGGCAGAATTGACTGAGGCATCTTTCTCAATATATTTTACCAGACTATCATAGTCTTTAATGTTTTCTGGATCCCAAATGCTACAAACGGATTTGGATAATAAAAATTTTTTAAAACCTAAATCAATTGGAGATTTTTCATCAAGTGCTTGGTGCTCGCTATTTTCCATTATCTTTGCTATTACTCTTCGAATTCTTTCTGTACAAATATCAGATATATTTTTAAAACCTGACTTATTTTGTTCAGAATCTGCTGATATTGGCTCAGGAAGTTGAACAAGAATAAATTGTCTATGGGAATTAGTCTCTTTATTAATTTCCAATACTGCTTGACCGGTAGTGCCAGACCCAGCAAAGAAATCAAAAACGATATCATCTTCGTCTGATCCTAGTTTAATCAAGGTTTTTATTAATTCCGAAGGCTTTGGATTATCAAAAGGTATACCTATTGCTTTTGCTTCGTTAACCCCTTGCACCGATGGTATATCAAGAAAAGTACCAACATTCTTGGTTTTCTTAGGTGTTTCTAGTTGCAGTATTTTCCAACGACCATTTTTATTCTTTGTAGGTTTTAGTTCTCCTTTCAATAGTCTGTCTTTTGCTGTTTCTTTTCCATTTTCCCAAAAACCCTCAATATCGTTTGAATCTCTTGGAAAAATAACTATATCATTTGAATTATGAGGCTCAAGAGACAAAACGTCTTGCTTCATATCATAATAGAAAGGATAAAATTGATGAGGCCGGTATTTTCGTTGCCATTGCCCCCCAGCCTTCCTAAAATCTCGCCATTTCGCCTTGGAAACATTGGCGGCATTTGCTATTTTGTTAAGGCAGAGATTACTTTTGTCTTTTGCAAATATTATTATGTATTCGATTTGTGAGATTAATGAGCCTTGTTGAACCTGTCCTCCGGTACTTCGAGTTTTCCATGATATTGTGCTAACAAAATTTTCCTCGCCAAAGATTTCATTAAGAATAAGCCTTAGGTTAAAATTTTCATTATCATCAATTGAGACAAAAATTACTCCATCCTCACTTAGAAGACTTCGGGCAAGGGAGAGTCTTGGATACATCATTGAAAGCCAATTTGAATGATATCGACCAGATACTTCAGTTAAGGTAGAAGTTTTTGAACCAGCTTCATCAACCTGTCCAGTATATTTAAGATAGCTTTTTAGTGGTTCTTTGAAGTCATCTTTGTAAATAAAGTCCTTTCCAGTATTGTATGGTGGATCTATGTAAATCATTTTTACCTTTCCCGCGTAAGACTTCTGAAGAATTTTTAGTACTTCTAAATTTTCTCCTTCGATAATGATGTTTTTTGTTTCTTCAAAATTTATTGAGTCATTTTTAGAGGGGATAATTGTTAGTTTGGATGTTGTGTCGCGAGTTCGAATCGAATCTGCTTTACCTGCCCAAGAGAAAGAGTATCTTTCGCTTGAAACCTTAGTGGGTTTATCGAGCATTTCTTGTATTTTTTCAAAATCAAGTTTATCCTCTGTAAAAGCATTAGGAAAAAGTTTTTTTAAGGCATTTCTTCTTTCCTGAACTAAATCGATGGATTCTCTTAAAATCGTCATTGAGTGTCACCAGCAATGATTCTGAGCAATCTTCATTTCTATTATAATGAAACACTAATAATCTTTCCCAATAATAAAAAAACAAAAAAAGAATAATAACTAATTTCTTTAAGGGTAATGATATGCAAATCCTTTTTTGCTTGGGATTATTTTCCTGTCCAACAGTACATGCATAAATCTTCTTTTTTCAAGTCTTTGTTATTGGGAGCTTCAATTACTGCTCTAACCATTTCTTCTATCGTGATGAAACTTAGCGTAGTGAATCCTAGGCGATTTCTTATGTCTTCTACCATCATCTTGTAATTCGGCGTGGATGAATCTACATATTGATCGAAATTTCCGTCTTGCCCGAAGCTTTCAGGGTTTTTGTGGGTGGCAAGGTCACTGTTTTTAGTGGATAAATCAAAAATGCAGGGATATAATTGTGGAGGAGAAGCGATTCTTCCATGGATTTCTTTAGGTTCAAACGGCCATAGTTTTTCTCTTAAAAGGTCTTGTAGCTGTGTTCCCCGTCTGATTGAGTCGTCTACCAGAATTATCCTCTTGTCCTTTATTATTTGTGGATTAGGTACTTGCTTATATTTTGCCACTAGGTCTCGTTTGCTTTGGACAGGGGGAATGTAACTTCTTCCCCAACTAGGCGTATATTTGACTAATGGGCGTCTAACTGGAGCAACTAAATCTAAAATTCTGTTTATGTTTGTTTCAAGTTCTTTTGATTTAATCTTGCCTTGATTAAATTCCGAAAGCAGTTCTTGGACTTTTTCTTTGGCAAGTTCTATTTTTCTTTTAACATACCCAACTGAATAGGGAAGCCCTGAATCAGCAACACCTAAAACCAAATCGGCTTCTATGTCGTCTTTTTCAGCTAAGAATCCCCCGCATCGTTCTCTAACGATTTCAGAGTTTATACCGTAGAAGTCTGATGCTGGAAAGCCTGAGTAAATATGAAGAAAAGGGCAGAACCTCTTTTTGCTTTGAGCAGGTTCTCTTGTCTTTAGGCCATTTTCATCTAAGGAGACTATTTCTCGGTAATCAAGATACTTTGCAATCTTATACTCCAAGTTTGGGAATCCTGTAGTTTCTGAAGCAACTGCCCAACTCTGGTTCTTCGATCCAGCTACTAAAGGAAAGGAATCCCCAGCTGCATATATCGAGTTATCTTTCTCTGAAAGCACAAGCAAAGATATTGAACCTTCAATCTTATCGTACATCTTGGCTATGCCATCAGTGATGCTATTCCCTTTACATATTAGCTCGCCAACAATTTCAGTCTGGTTAAGATTGCTCGAACCTGCTTTTTGCCTTGACTTTTTAAAGGTCGACCCCTTTTCAACCAATTCTCTGAATAACTCTTTGGAATTTTTGATAAGACCGACTGTGCAGAGGGCAAAATTTCCTATTTTTGCCTCGAATTTGATTGGTTGCTCCTCTTTTAAGTCACTAATAACACCTATACCTAGATTACCTTTCAGAGTTCCATAATGTTTGTTAAATTTTGATTTAAATTGACTATTGCTGATGTCGTGAGAAAAAATTTTGATATCACCGTCAAGCAAGGCTAAGCCGCCAACTTCGGTTCCGAGATGAGTATTGTAATCGGTTCCGAAAAACAGGTCTTTTGCGCAATTATCTTTTGAGACTACCCCAAATAGACCGCCCAACATGCAGGATGCACCAGCATTACCTTGGTTTATGTCTTAGCCTAAAAGACTTTCCTTCATCCAGATTTAATGTAAAGTTCAAGTGAACAAAAAGGACTCTGAATTTACCTTATTTATTTTGTTAAAATTTTCAATCAAACGCTGTTTTTCTAAGGAAGAAAAAATGGGTAATTTAAGTCAGGACTTAGAGTATAGCCTCGTCTTTTGCAATTAGGGCTGATTTTTGAGGGCAAAGTATGTTATCATATAGCGGTTGTCTCTTTCTTCTATGCGTGCAATAATTTCTTGGTCGGGTTGGGTGGATAGGAGTTGGTTCCATTCTTGGGCTGAGAGGTCTGCTGAAGTTGCTTCTATCCATGGGTAGCTGACGTTATTTGTATGTAGAACTATGTGAGTTGAGCCGTCTTGAACATATTCGTATTTGTCAAGAACTGTGGCGTTAACTTCAAGAACGGATGGGGTGTTATCTCCGAATAGGTTGATGAAGTCAAGTCTTGTTTGTCTTATCATTTCTTCGCTAGTTATGCCCTCTCCATTCATGGTTGAGGAGATTTTGTTTGTGTCTTGGGCATCAACTATTGCGAAGCCAGCGAGGTAGATTGTTTCGTCGGTATCTAGGCTGTCTTCATACCAATAAATAGGAACATACCAGGCAAGTCGATAATTACCCGGAGAGGTTTCGATGCTGTAAAGTAGAGGCATAATCGCGTAATAGTTACCAGTGGCAGGTTTGGGTAATCTTCCTTCTACAAGGTCTTCGGCGGTCATTCCAGATATGTAATTGGAGAGCTTGAAATCGTAGAAAATTATGCCTTCGCGGGTAGCTTTGAATACCCCTGATAAGGTTCTTTGGTTTTCCATCGGATTAACGCATACCAAAGCAACTACATCGCCAGATTCAGGATCCACTATGTAGCGAGTATCTTCAGTCATCTGAAAACGATCACGGCTCGGAGCGACAAACCACAAAAATCCCCCTGCGAAATAATCAAAAGTGTTTTCTCGACGAAAACTTCCCATCTCATCAATCTGAGCTTCTAGCCAATCCTCATCGTAAACTTGAGTCATCCAATTCGGAATCTCTGCTAAACTCTTTGGCGCATTTACTGTAGTTCCTTGAGAGTCATATGACATGGGGGTTTCGTATCTTTTTACTAAATCAAATCCTAAGGTAGAGCGTGTGACAACATAAACCGGATTATTTGAGTCCAAGTTATAAGTCATGTAAGAAACCCCGTAAGTTTTGGTCATGTCCTCAAGGTAGTTGCGGAAGGGAATGTTCCGATCCCACCATAGACCTTCTCCTACATTGAATTCAGTGTGGACAATCTCGGGGGTGGCAGTAGGTTCGTTGGCGTCTACGATTACAAAGCCTTTGACAAAGTTTTCTGCGATAATATTGGTTGAGCCTATTGTTGCTATCCAGACCAGTCTACCCTCAGTCGACTTGGTTACGTGGCAATCAAGAATTTGGGTGTTACTTCCGAATTCAGACATGTGACGCCGCGCAATTGAAGTAGCAAGTTCCTCAGTTACTAATCTCACCATGTTATCGGGAATCGTTCTGTCAAATGGTAACCCCGAACCTTCTTGAATAAGACCATTAAAATAATTGGCATTAGCAACACGCTGGATTTCACCAAAAGCAACCATCCCGAAAAGTGAAACCACAAAAATCGCTATTGATAATAAGGCTATCAGAGCTTTTTTCTGTTTAAACTTAACATTAACTTTGAAGAATTTTCCCGAACGCCCTTCTACCTCGTATTGCTCAAACGCTATTGGTCCAGATGGAATAAAATATTCAGCTAATGCAACAAAAGCTCTAGAAAATATTAGGAAATATACAAATGAACTAAACGGGGTCAGCGCTAATGCATTGATTGCGAAAAGGAACAGACCAACCCCGAAGATGGATAATCTGCGGATTGACAGGAGTTTAAATTTTGTTGGAGGTATTGGAATATACCATATAATGGCCCAAATAACGAAGAATAGGATTAAGTTCAATGCTTCTCCCTCCCTATCGATAAGTTTCATTTAATATTTAAGGGCAACTAGTAATCTGAAACCAACTTTCCGTTTTAAAAAAAAGTAATTGACAGAGATAGTATCAAAAAATTCTTAATGAGATTATTTGAAAATGTATCTGGGAGTTTGTGTGTACGGAAGGATCCATAGAACCTTAGCAGAGAGAATTGGTACTGAATTGAAATTACCTGAAGAAGAATTTAAGATCCTAGTAGATGGCTCAGTGGGTCCAGATTCGTGGGGTAATTTTCCTCATGAAAAGGGAAAAGACAGAAGTATACTTTCCAAAATTGATGCTGCACGAAATCTGTTTTTGCTAAACGATATCTACTGCTATGGCGAACTGGGTAATGCGTTCCATTATATGCAAGACAAATGGACACACAAAATAACATCTGAGGATAAAATAGTCATTTTAGATGATGACACTCTATTTAGGCAAAACATTATTGAAACAACAATGCCAAAGGAAACAACCGAGGAATACCTAAGGATTGCAGATTTTCTCGCGATACTTAGAAGCAGAGGAATTGAAGCAGTGTTTGAGCATGATTGGGGTGTCTGGCATGTAGATTATCCAAGTTGCATCTATGTCTTCACGGATATTTCTAGAATTGATGATACCAACTATCTGCCCAGAAATTGTGCAAACTAAGAATATGGAAGATTTAGAGAAATATGTAAAAACTGCTGCCTTCAGTAAAGCTGTTAAGGTTGGCTTTCTTTTCTCCATTAAAAATAATTTTTTGACCCCAAAGGTCTCGGGATACCCAGCAGCAGTGTTTATTTTGGCAACAACAGAACCTCCACCTAATAGACGCAACGCTAATGCTGACCTAAATATTGCCTACAGACTTAGCATGGAAATAGCGAGAATCACTCTCAAACCTCCTGAGCTACTCAAATATTCTGACATCTGGAACCAAAATAGTTTAAATGAAAAAAATCAGCAATATCGACTAACTTCTGTTTTACCCCAATACCACTCCCTAATCCGAAAACCAATAAAAGAAGTTCAAGAAGAACGAACTAAACAATTTGAACAAGAAGAGAAGACTTTTTTGAAGACTTGGCCTCTTATCGAAGAAACTCTTTCAGAGCTAAAGACCCGTTCTAAGGTCTGGAAGATACTTCTAAAAGGTCTTGTGGAGTTAATTAAAGAAAAAGCGGAGTAAACAACATCTTGGATACCTATTGGGGAATTACCTGTTTTCTTTGCAGTAGAGCATTTACTGCATTAGATAGGGCATTATATGCGGCCTTTCTAGTTTCAATAGAGCCGTCAGTATCTATGTTCTCTACCTCTTTTTTTAGCATCTGAGCTCTTTCGAGTGTTGCCTGCTTATCTTTCATGTATTGATTATACAGCTTTTCTTGCTCAATTTTAAAATTCTGTATGGCGATGTCTAATTCGCTTTGTGCATATTCTAGTTTTTCGGTTGTTTCAGCAATTTTTTGTGCCTTGATTCTTTTTGAAAGAGGATTGAAAAAGCTGGTTTTCATTTTTTCTAAATAGATAAGTTCTTCTTTTAAGACATTGACGTTTAGGCTTGAGCTTTCAAGTGTGGTACTCTTTTTTAGGCTAAGCGTTCGGGTTTTAGCGGAGTAGTCTGATTCTAGCTGTGCAAGAGTATGGTTAGTCTCTGAAAGAACCTTTGATACCTCCAAAAGAGAAGCCTCTTTGAGTTTTATTTCTGCGAGTTCAAGCTCAACATCAGCAACTATCTGCTCACGTGCTGCGGTGAATTCTATATCTACAGTTACATCAGGGTTTGATTCAAATTCTGAAATAACGCTTCGTATATTCTTTAGCCAATCATCAAAGTATGGAGTAAAAGGTGAAAACGCAAATGTTTGATTACCCAGCTTACTTAAACGACTCAGAGTTTTATCCGCCATTTCTTTTAACGGTGAAACAATGACTTCTTCCTTAACCTGGTTTCCACTAGATGATTTTTTCTGGTTTTTAGGTTTAGATTTGGGTGTTTCAGATTTTTCTCGTTTCTTATCAGGGCTTTTTCGTGAATTAGAGGAGGAGGATTCCATGATGAGACCTTCAGCATTAAGCTGTATTTATACAGTGATGTTACTTAAAAAACACACATAACACAACCAAATAGGAATTAAGAAAAATCTTTAACAATTTCAACCTCCACTCTAATTGATGACAGCAGGAACATAACTCCAAAGAGAGAAGAACGAAATGAATAAAATAGTCAGGTTTGTTGTATCACCTGCTATAATAATCGCAATTTTGTTCGCACTGACTGGGAGCCTTAACCTGACTCAGCAAGTAGGTGCAGAATCCAACGCTATTGTATCTAGAACCGAGAATGTAGCAGATTTTCCTTACGCGCTTTTTTCTTTTCCTTCATTTTTAAATTCGCCCTATACTATGTGGCTGCAGTTTCCGAGGCCCTGCTATGGTCCACATATGACCGCGAACGTAAGCAAGACCCAAGTGAACATAAACGAAACAATATTTGTAAACGGCGTAATTTGTCCTCCAAAAACAAACGCGACCGTAATTGTGACATTTGTTAGACCAGATTACAGCTACGTTAATGTGAAGACTCTAGCAGACGAAATAACAGGAGAATTCAACATCAGCTTTCAGATGGATATGACTGGGTTGTGGAATATTTTCCCCATAGAAAACCACATAACCGATAGATTATTTGTAAATGTAACTGATCCATCCGGTTTTTCTCCAGCTCTTGTTGTACATAATTATGCTCCTCCCCCAGAAAGCATCTATGCAATTCCAGCTGCCACCATTTTCTTGAGCACTGGAGCAATCATTTTCGCGGTAGCAGCAATAAAAAAGGATAAAACTCGAAAAATAAGCAGCCTAAGACTGCTTGTTCAAATCATTTTTGTTTTACTACTTTTTATAGGAGCCTTGCCAGGCACAATCAGGCTTCCTGATGCGCCTTCTGTTGAGATTTCCCAACATGAGTACTTGCTTGGAACTAACATACTAAACGGTGCATTGCCCGATGGAATTTCAATTCCAACTTTCGGGTGCTATTATCCCTGTGGTAGAACCGTAACTTGCGCACTTTGGCAGATTCAAACCTATATTTACCCCTTCTGGAATGAAGGTCATGGATGGGCAGTAGATTACATTGCTTCGGGACTGGAAAGATTAGCTCTAGTCTTTGGAATTATCATTTTATTGTCGATTTTGCTTGGAAGAGTATTTTGCGGATGGATTTGCCCCTTCGGATTATACCTGGACATAATAACCCGAGTGAGAAAGGCAGTAGGGATTAAGCACCGTAACTTTTCATTTAAATTTAATGAAAGATTTCATCAACTCAGCTATGTGATAATAGCGGTTATAATTATTCTGTGTGTAATTTTTGCTTCTCAAGCTATAGCAGGCACACAACTAGTTCCAGGAACTGAGAAGGGAGGGTTTGTTTACACTTACTTCTCGGCACCATTCTGTCAGGTTTGCCCCATGAAGCCGCTATGTATTTTGACAGAGACTGCCGTTGGAGTGCTTAAACCAGAATGGACCTTCGGCACAACCACAGGCGATTTCTACCAGCTGGGGTACTATGTAACCTCACTAAATTTAGCAATCCTTATCATAGTTACCATTGCGGCGTTCTTCTTCAGACGATCATGGTGCAGAATATGCCCACTAGGCGGACTAATAGCACTATTCAACCGCTTCCCACCCTTCAAATGGATCTCAGGAGTACACCTACATAAAACTAAAGAAAAATGCGATAGTTGCGGTGTATGCAAACGTGTTTGCCCAACCCAGGTAACCGAAGTCTTTGACTATAAAAATGGAGACGTGGCTACCTCACAATGCATTATGTGTCTGCGCTGTGTAGAAATGTGTCCAAATAAAGAAGCCTTGAAATTCAAAATATTAGGAAAAACAATATGCAAGTCGAGGAATTGGCTAAATAAAGATTGATAATAAAACTGTTCTTAGGGGGGAACGTTGTGTTCTTTGAGGAGAGCTAATAGGTACTTCACATATTATTTTGTATTAATGGTGAATGAATTGCTTACTTTTACAAGGTTGGTTTTTGTTGAACGGCTAATTCACCCAACCTTTTTAAGATATGCAATCGCACATACAATTTGTCACCATGATATCGAGATGGCAAGCTCAGATTCGAGGGGAGATAGACGATGAGTAAGCTTACAAAAAATGTTTTGATGCTTACTATCGTGATTTTAATCATACTAACTATAGCGCCAAGTCTATGTTTAGCTTCTGAAGTCTCTGCTTCAACCGTTGTTGAGGATTTAATAGTAGAAGATACGCCTCTGCCTTGTTATGGCCCAAGCATATGTGCAAATGTGAGTAGCAACGAAATCAGTTTGGGTGAATCAGTTACAGTAGTAGGACATGTTTCACCTCCTGAACCTAACTGTACTGTCAGGGTTACTTTTACTCGACCAGACTACACTTGGATAGACCAGTATGTCTTAACCAACCCTGCGACAGGCGAATTTAACGTCACCCAAAAACTTGATGTTGTGGGATTCTGGAACATATTTCCCATAAAAGGTCACATATCGGATAGATTATATGTAAACGTAACTAACCCCTCTGACCCCTTTGCTCCAGTTCCGACCACAATACCTCTACCACCATTTAAGACCAATTATGCGGTTCTCGCAGGCGCCGTAATAGCAATAGCTATTGCTGTAATTGCAATTTATGTGGGAAGGAGCAACAGAACACGTAAAATCAGCAGTCTAAGACTTACCGTGCAAATAGGTCTTGTTTGTTTACTCTTTTTTGGCATATTTATAGATCACCAAAATATCCCCGTACCAGCTGAGCAGATTTCACCGCATGAATTTCTTGTCGGCACCAGCTTTCTGGGTCCTTTGCCAGACGGATTGACGCTTCCAGTATTTGGGTGCTGGTACCCTTGTGGAAGAACCATAACTTGCCCGTTATGGCCTATTCAAACGTATATTTTCCCCTTCTGGGATGCTGGACGTGGCTGGGGAGTAGATTATATTCTACCAGGCATAGAACGATTAGCGCTAGTATTTGGCATCGTGATTATTTCATCAGTTTTATTGGGGAGGTTCTGGTGTGGTTGGGTGTGCCCCTTCGGATTATATCTTGATGTAATTACACGAATTAGAAAGGCAGTGGGGATTAAGCATCGGAACTTTTCACCAAAATTTAACGAGAGATTCCATCAGCTAAGTTATGTAATTCTGGCATTGATTATAATTTTAAGCGTTATTTTTGGAAGTCAAGCTATTTTTGGAGCACAGTTGATAGCTGGGACCGAAAATGGGGGGTTCATTAATACTTATTTCTCTGCACCGTTTTGCCAAGTTTGCCCCATGAAGCCGCTATGTCTGCTTTTGCAGGGGGCTACGGGAATTATGAAGTTCGAATGGATCACAGGCACAACTACAGGCCAGTTCTGGCAGATAGGTCAGTACCTAACATCGCTGAACCTGTTCATATTGGTAATAGTTACCATCGCGGCGTTCTTCTTCAGACGATCATGGTGCAGAATATGCCCACTAGGCGGACTAATAGCACTATTCAACCGCTTCCCACCCTTCAAATGGATCTCAGGAGTACGTTTAGATAAGAAGGAAGAGAAATGCAATAAGTGCGGTGTTTGCAAACGAGTCTGTCCGACTCAGGTTACTGAGGTCTATGAGTACAAAGGGGGGGATGTTACGACTTCACAGTGTCTTTTATGCTTGCGCTGCGTAGAAATGTGCCCTCAGGAAGATTGTCTACACTTCAAGGTCGCAGGTAAAACGGTCCTCAAGAGCAGAAATTGGTTAACCAATAAATCAACTATCAACAATTCCGAGAAGGAAACAGGAAATCATGAAAATAATTAGAAGTATGAAAAAACCTACAACACTTGGTTATGTTATAGTACTAGTTACTCTTTTAATGGGTTCTATTGTTGGATTGGTTAATGCGGAGTCATCTATCACACCGATTCGTATTCAATCCGATGGTAGTGTTTCACCTGCGGATGCGCCGATTCAGCGCGAGGGTGATGTATACAGGCTTACAGGCGACATTTACTCGCCTATCGTAGTGGATAGAGATAATATAGTGATTGATGGAGCAGGCTACACTATTCAGGGAAACTACAACGGAACCAGAACAGATGATTGGATGGTAGGTCAAGGACCAAATCAGAACACAAGCACTATTCCATGGACGATAGGGATAGATGTTGCTACCAAATTCAGAAACAACATGACAGTTAAGAATGTGAACCTGAAAAATTTTTACATCGGCATGTATGTTTGGACTTCAAATAATACGATAACTGGTTGCTCGGTGACAGATAACATAGTGGGGATTTTGCTATCAGGAGACTCAAACAACATCACCGGTAACTATGTTTCGCGCAACGAAGAAGGAGTATTTTTTGGAGTAAATAATCCTGGAAATTTGCCATTAGGTATTGTTCTTACTAACAACAGTTTTGTGGATAATACTATTCAGTTTAGTGGATGCTTCTGCGAAACCTACAACACGTCGGAACCAATCCATACATGGGATGATGGCATGAGAGGCAATTACTGGAGCGACTATAACGGAACTGACACAAACGGCGATGGCATAGGTGACACCTCCTACGTGATTGACCCGCTCAATTGGGATCGCTATCCACTTGTAGAGAATCTAGTAGTCTTACCAACTCCTGCGCCAACCCAACAATCAGTAGATATCATAGTTCCTATTGCGATTGTTGCAGCGCTTGTTGTGGTTGCAACAGTTGTTCTTATCCAAAGAAGAAGGAGTAAGATAAGAAATACCTAAAAATTGGATTTCTATTAGCTTGTTTGTTTTTGTCTTATGGCTGCGAGTTTTCCGCCTGCTTGAATCATGGCTTTGTCAAGGTCGCTAAGGTCACATTCGACTGGGATCGTTGTTCCTGTGGTGGTATTTTTGAGGTTGAGGTTTTTCTGCAAGTTTATGGTTTCAAGTTCTAAAATGTCACCTTGTGCGATGTGGTTGTAGTCGTGTTTATCGGCGAAGGTTAAAGGCACTATACCGAAGTTAATCAGGTTTGCCAGATGGATTCTTGCGAAGCTTTTTACTAGAACTGCCTTTACCCCAAGGTATTTTGGTGCTATGGCTGCGTGTTCTCTGCTTGAGCCTTGGCCATAGTTTTCGCCTCCGACGATAAAACCTCCGCTCTTTGTTAACGCTCGTTGAGCAAAGCTTTTGTCTACTCGGCAGAAGGTGTATTTACTAATTTCTGGGATGTTGCTTCGCAGGGACATGATTTCGGAGCCTCCGGGTAGTATGTCGTCGGTTGAGATGTTATCGCCTGTTTTTAGCAGAACTTCTCCTGTTAGTTTGGCTGGTAGGGGTTGGAAGGTAGGTAAGGGTTTGATGTTTGGGCCCATAACAATTTCTGTCGATGTTGTGGTGGTTGGGAATATGAATGAGGTGTCGGTGATTAGGAACTTTTCGGGCATCATAACTTTTGGGTAAACACTTAATTTCCGTGGATCGGTGATTTCTCCGGTTAAGGCTGCCGCGACAGCGGTTTCAGGGCTAACTAGGTAGACTTTGGCGTCTTCTGTTCCAGAGCGACCTTTGAAGTTACGATTGAATGTGCGAAGTGAAACGGCTCCGGTCGTTGGAGCTTGACCAATGCCTATACATGGGCCGCATGCGTTCTCGATTATTCGAGCACCCGCACGGATTAAATGGACAAGTTCGCCTGAGGCGGCGAGGTTTTCCAGCACCTGTCTTGATCCAGGTGAGATGGTTAGGCTCACGCGGTCACTGACTTTTTTACCTTTTAGGAGTGCAGCAACCATTTTGAGATCACGCAATGAGGAGTTTGTGCAGCTACCGATGCATACTTGGTCTACAGGGGTACCTTCGACTTCGCTTACTGCTTTGACGTTGTCAGGGCTGTGAGGCAGGGCGATTAGGGGTTCGACTTTGTCTAAGTTCATGTCGATAACTTCGCTGTAGGCTGCATCGTTATCACCTACAAGTTCGACCCATTGATTTGCCCGGTCTTGACCAGCAAGGAATTGATGGGTAACTTGATCAGAAGGAAAAACCGAGGTAGTTGCTCCGGTTTCGGTTCCCATGTTAGTGATTGTTCCTCGCTCTGGGACACTTAGGGTTTTAACTCCTGGTCCGCAGTATTCGAGAATTTTATTGACTCCGCCTTTGACGGTTAGTTTTTGCAGGACTGCCAAAATAACATCTTTGGCGGAGACGAAAGGTGAAAGAGCACCGGTTAGTTTTATGCCCAGAATTTCGGGCATATCAAGGTAGAATGGTTCTCCGGCCATGGCAGCTGCGACATCAAGACCGCCCGCGCCAATCGCAATCATGCCCATGCCGCCAGCGGTTGGGGTATGACTATCGCTACCTAATAGTGTATATCCGGGTCTTGCGAAGCGTTCCAAGTAGACTTGGTGGCATATGCCGTTTCCCGGACGAGAGAATACAATGCCATATTTGGCAGCAACGCTTTGCAGGTATCGGTGGTCATCTGCATTGCGGAAATCGTTTTGCAGCATATTATGATCAACAAAACTCAAACTAAGCTTTGTTCTAACCTTAGAAACACCCATTGCCTGAAATTCTAAATAGGCAAGAGTTCCAGTTGAGTCCTGAGTTAGCGTGTGATCTATAGTTAATCCGATTTGTTCGCGGGATTTGATTTTCCCATCGGCAACATGATTGGCGAATATTTTTTCCGATAAATTCCTACCCATGTTATCTTCCACCAAATACCTTGATTTCAGGTACGCGTTTACGGGAATACAGAAACACAGATTTAAGGTTCGCCCCAAAAACAAGCCATTAAAGCTATGGAAAATAATCTGCTTATAAAAATTCTATAGAATCATTTAGGAAGGAAAAAGGGGTGGGAGATGATTGTCTTATTCTCGAATAAGGGTGTGCATTAAGTCGGATTTGGTGACTATCCCTAAGGGTTTTTTGGGATTTTCAGGGTCTATGACTAGTAGGCGGCCTGTTTCGAATTTGCTCATCTTCCTAAATGCGTCAAGTGCGGTTTCGCCTATATTTACTGTGATGGGTTTGCGGTGTATTATCTGGCTGACTATAGTTCGGTCGCGGTCGATTTTTTCGACTTCAGATGCATCCTCCAAAGTTACTACTCCAAGGAACTCGTCTTTGTTGTCAAGAACTGGGTAGCCTACATGGTGATGTTTGGCTGTGAATTGTAAAAATTGTTCCACAGTCATGTTGTAGGGTACTGTTATAACTTTCTTGCTCAGTATATCTTCAACTTTAACTTTGGCGAGAGCATCGGTTTCGCGTAAAAGAAGACTTGGAAGATAACCATATATTGTCTCCAAAGTCTTTGCTCCTTGAAGCGCACTGTCTCTTTTTTGCAGCGCTGCTTTCACTAGTCGTTCGAATACTGCTGGTTCGTATTCAATTGCAGTTGAGTTAAGGATGTGGTTTTCAACAGCTCTGTAAAAGAAGTCTTCTCCAGTTTTTGTTCGAATAATTACGATAGACCAATCGTTTAGTGGATAAGCTGGGCCAATTGAGATGTCAGATAGTTCAGCTGTATAGTCCATGCAGGTTCGGCATCCGGGTCGGAGATGATTTCTTACTTCTGAGATGGGGATTTTTATGGTTTCTTTAGAAGTTTGAACCAAGAAATCTGATGAAAGTAGCATCTGTTTGATTTCAGAAGGTTCAATATTATATTCTTTAGTTATGTACTTTAATAGAGAACCTAAGGAGAATGAGCCAAAGCAAAATAGTCCCATTGTGATGGCTAAATTGTCTATGCTTTTATGGCGCCAAGCTTGCATTTTACGAAGAGCAAGCACGTGACAGGGAATGCCCACATAAGCTATTTTTTTCTTTCCATATCCGTAGACTGCACTGCCATATGCTTTGGAAACTGATTCAATGAGGAATTTTTGTTCTACCCCCGAAAGGATATCATCATGAATAACAGTCCCCGAAACATCAGTTTTAAGTGGATTAGCTTGCTCAGTCTGAGAATACACTGTCCAATCAAACATCTTTTCTTTAACACCGTAAGATAGAAGTGCAGCAGCAATCCCACCCCCGCGGTTTTTATCTCTTAATTTTGGATCAGCTGCCTGAGCAAGCAGTATTTTTATGTTGTATCCTAAGGCTTCATTTCTGTTTGGGGCATCGGAAATGATGTTTAAAGCTCTTAATATGAGGGCTTCAGAATGGGGGCAAATCTCATAACAAATAGGGCAAAGGTCCAAAGCTTTAGAGCAATCATGTAGGCGATGAACTTTTTCCTCGCTAATTTGCAGTGCGTCAGTTGGACAGGCGGCTTCACATGCCCCACACAACGTGCAGAAACCATGGTCAATGATTCTTTGCTTTAAAGGATAATAAGCTATGAGCGAATCAGCATCTTTAATTTGCAATGATCCCTACCCACGTATAACATAGGATAAATGCGCTTTAAATAGCTATCATGCAATAGCCTAATATCTGATTTATTATCGAGTTTTCCTGAAAAAACATGAATCTATTATTAAAAGGGGTTGCTTAGATGTAGATTGCTTGCGAAAGTAACTTCTGATTCTGTTTTAACAAATTTTTAAAAAAAGGTTATTGCTATATAGGTTCATGGTGTCCTTTTGTCTTTCTATTTCCAAGTTGTTTGATTGAATTTATAAGGAAGTTTTGACTATAATGAACGCTGATGTTCTGTGCATTCGGAAGAAATCACGGGATGTCACCTACATCAATGAATAAATTAAGGAGGATAAAAATACGGAAAAACAACAAGATGTCATCTTTGTCGGAAATAAGCCACCAATGAGCTATGTACTTGCAATCATAACTGCATTCTCTTCAGGTACAGCCAAGCAAATTACGTTGAAGGCAAGAGGTCAGGCAATTACCACTGCAGTAGACGTAGCTGAAATTACCAGAAGCCGATTCCTAAAGGACCTGAAAGTAACCACCATAGCCATCGGAACAGCCGAGATGCCGCCACGCGAAGGCGAAACACGGCCAAGAATGGTTTCCACGATAGAGATAACACTATCAAAACCATAAACAGAACAGAGCAACAGCACAGTTTGCTCTCCAACTCTTTTCTTTGGTTCAAAAAATCGATGATTTTTTAGTCTATGCTTTTTAGTTTAGGTTTTTTCTTTTCCTCTTTGTTTAAGGTATTCTTCTACTTGATGAACTATCTCGGTAAATGATTTGGCTACCTCGGAGTCAGGATGAGCAAGCATAAAGGGTTGACCTTGGTCTGCATCCAAACCTACCGTCGGATCTAGTGGAAGGCTACCTAAAAATGCTGTATTGGATTCTTTGGCCATCTTCTGACCCCCACCGGATTGAAATATTTCAGTTTTAACCCCGCAGTGAGGACAAACAAAGCTACTCATGTTTTCTACAACGCCAATTACGGGCATATTTAGTCGCTTGGCAAAGGTTATAGCCTTCTTAACGATGCCACTTGAAAGTTCGGTGGGCATAGTAACAACTATTACACCATCTATCTCGGGTAGAAGCTGAGCAATACTTAGCGGCTCATCACCGGTGCCAGGGGGCAGGTCTATGAAGAGTATGTCAAGTTCCCCCCAGATCATATCTTTGAGGAATTGACGTATGGCACTCATCTTCAGAGGTCCACGCCATATGGTGGGAATTTCTTCAGATAAAAAGAAGTCGATAGAAACCACTTTCATGTCATATGGGCCCGAAACGGGGAAGACTCCTTGTGGGCTCATCTTAACTTGTTGCCCTTTTAAACCTAATAAGCGAGGAACGCTTGGACCGTGAATGTCAGCATCGAGCATACCAACAGAGTACCCATTTTTAGCAAATGCCACGGCTAGATTGACCGCTACTGTGCTTTTACCTACTCCGCCTTTGCCACTTATTATGGCGATTTTATATTTTATTTTGCTCATTCGCTCTTTGAGTATTTGCTGCTCTTGGAGAAGTCTTTTTCTACGCGCCTCAAGTGGGTCAAGAGTTGGAGTTACCGCAACCATAAAAAACAACTCAGTCTATGTAATGGCTTTATGATTTGTAAGCAAAAAGGATTTCGGACTTGCCAATTATAGTTTGTAGCCGATTTTTCGCAGAAACGCTTTTCGTTCAGTTATGTCTTCTTGTGTCTCGATGCCTTTGCTACGATACCCATCGACTACTCCGACGATACCTCGACCCTGCTCAGTATCAGCGACCACAACTTCCAGACGATTGGCTGTTGCAGCAAAAATGTTACAGACTTCGGGAACTTGCTTGATTTTGTCAAGAACATTAATCGGGTAAGCGTTCTGAAACAGGATGATAAAGCTGTGTCCGCAGGCAAGTTGAAGAGCCTTCGCGCTGGCTAACTGTGTGAGTTGAGAATCGTTTCCTTCATGACGCACCAGACAAGGACCAGATGCTTCGCAGAAAGCTAAACCGAATTTTATGGTTGGAACCGCGTTAACCAGAGCTTCATAGAGATCCTCGACCGTTTTTATAAAATGGGCCTGCCCAAGAATGATGTTAACGTTTTCAGGCGGCTCAATCTTGACCGAGCTAAATGTAAGCATAACGACACCACTAAAAGATTAGGCACACAATTCGTTTAAGGATTTTTTGGTCCCACTAATTTTTGATAGCCTCCCTTTCTCATCAACCTTTGATGACAAACGGTTTTGACTATATTGAAAAGTATGCCAGATGGGAACGAAAACCTAAATATCAAGGAACCCGTTTATTCTCTGAAAACATCCGACGTGCGGGCTGATAGTTCAGCTGGTATGAACGCTTGACTTGCACTCAAGAGGTCGGGGGTTCAAATCCCCCTCAGTCCACATCAACATCGATTGCACTGATTCCGGGTACTCTGCTGGTTATTTGCGTTTTTTGAAGAGTTTGTTACCGTTGAAATCACAAACAAACTCGAAGCAGCTTCAATTAGTACGCATGGCTTTGTTTATTGTTTCCATGTGCCTCAGAATTCGTTCCTGATATCATCAAATAGGACTATCAATCCTTTCTCCGGTTGACGTGTTTATCTTCATAGGCAACATGCTTTAATGTGGGCTGTTAAATAAAAATAATCGCACGTGTTGTACCATAAAAGGATTAGAACTGGTTCAGAGAAAATAATATATTCCATATTGTGGTCTCATTGCAACTATTTTTTAAACTAAAACAAAAAAGGGGAAACGCGGGTGACATCCACGCTGTCGGGGATTCAAATCCCCAGGTACCAAATTAGGGTCAGGAGTTGGACAAAAAAGGCTTTAATTTTAGTAAGCTCTGCACTATTAGAGAATATACAACATTGCAGGGATTATTTGGATATTACAGACCCATTATTAACGTGCCATAGATGGTTATATGGCGTAAGCTGGAAGGTTTTTTAACCTTTAATGCATAATCCCAGTTCTATGGGAAGATGTACTAAAACAGTAGGCGAACGTAGACTCCGCAGAAACATCTACAAACTTGGAAACAGTGTAGAGCTAAGCAGCAAAGAAGGAAAAGCAAAACTCGAAGAGCAAAATTATAAAAAGAAAACTCAGGCTGCGCAGGATTTCACTGATGATTCGCCAGTGCAGAATTTGCGGGATGCCTCCAAATAGAAAAAGCCACAATCAAGATAATAGACAGCTTTTTACAATAACACACAAATCACTAGGTGAACACCGGATCACTTTTGTTTCAGACAAAAAAGAGAAAAAAGATCTTAGCCAAAATATAATTGGCTTTTTAGGTGCAAGATTGGTTGCCATAGTCCAGAAGACAGCTTGACCTTTTGCAATTCTAAAAATTATTAAACCCGGATGATCGGATGTAAAACCAAACGATTTTAGAAATGGACGATCAGCAATTGCTTTTGCCTTCAAGTCCCTGTCATTTAAGAATTCCACCTCACCACTAATGCGCATCATGGTTCCAGAACCCCCAGTTTTTGGACTAAAATAGCAGACTTCCAGTTTTGGATTCACCTTCAATTGGTTAACGATTTCCTTTACAGAACCGGTTTGAAAGTAGAAACCGGTTTTATCTGCAAACCATGCTTGAAAAGCGCGTACACGTGGCTGGTCACCTTCAACTGTAGCAAGATAAGCAATAGGATTTTCATTAGCAAACTTTACGCAATCTTCAAAGTCCATAATCTAAACCTCAACTGCGTATGCATCAGTTGAACATAAAAGGCTTACGAAACGCCAAAATAACCTAAAAACAACTTGTTATCGGTTAATCGTTATTGCTGTAGATAAACTTGATTCTTTCCCTTTCCACTACGTGTTCCATTTTTACGCAGTTTAAAAGGAGGGTTCATGTGGGGTGACATCTCCACTCTGCTATGGTATTGTTGCTTTACTAAAGCTTCTTGGAAGAACAATAACAGATAAAAAAATTGGGTGTTATTGTTCTTCTCTCTTTAGATCAACCAATTCCTTAATCACTCTAAAAGAAGAAAAAAACCGATTTTTCCAAAAAATGTGTATTTTTTCTTCTTTCAGAATAGAAAATCAAGCCGACGAGGAGGTTTCACAGATTTTTTTGTTTTTTCCCCGCAGGATTGATGGGATTATTGCGAATGTGTTTAGGACAGCAAGACATAGGTAGGCTGTTTTTAAGGCTTGAAGGAACAGTTCTATGTCCGTATTTAGCATTGTTGTGCATCCCGAGGTTATCTGGGTTATAACTGCGTATGGAATTGTTAAGCTCATAACAAGTATGGCAAGGTTTAGGCTAATTGTGAAGCCTACATTGAAGAACGTGGTTCTTAGCGCTGAACCGATACCTCGCTGTTCTGTTGGGCATGCACTCATTATGGCACTCATATTGGGGCTACTAAATATGCCGTTGCCTACTCCGAATAATACCATATATACCATAGTGACTAGATAGGGCGTATCGGCTGTGATGGTCGATAATAAGTATAGAGATAAACTGGAAAGGATTATGCCAGCGGTTGTAAATGGCAAGTGACCATAGCGGTCACTGAGCTTACCGCTTATTGGCCCGAGAACAAAAAAAGCAATATCAAATGGTATTATGCGTATTCCTGCGTCTAATGGACTTAGTCCCAGAACAAGTTGGAAGTAGAAGCTTAGAAGCACAAGAACCGCCCCCCAGGCTATAGCATTTATTAACTGTGAAAGTACGCCTCCTGTGTACTGGCGTATTCTTAGGATTTTAAAGTCTAACAGAGGAGTTGAGGTTCTGCGTTCCTGAACCACGAAAGCGGTGAAGCTAATTATGCTGATTGCTATGCACGCCATGGTTAGCATTTGGCTTCCTACACCGTATGCTGCAAAAGTCAATGCTAACAATAGAGTTGAGATGAATAAAGTGAATAGGATAAAGCCAATCCAGTCGATGCTGGCGAGCCTGTTTTTGTTGCCTTCATATTTAGCACGTGGATTCTCTTTTATAGCAGAGTTGTGACCAGACTATTCCAATTATGCCTATGGGTATATTTATGTAAAATAGAAAACGCCAGTCGCCGGTAAAGGAGAGAATAATTCCACTTATGGTCAATCCAGCCATAGCGCCAAATCGAAAGCCAAGACTGTTTATACCAAGTGCATATCCAAGCTGATCGCGTGGTGTCGCATCTGTAATAATTGTAACACTACTAGTTAGGATGATACCTGCGCCCATCCCTTGAATTAGACGGAACAGTATAATTTGTATCGGTGTAACCGCTAGGCTTGTGAGTGCTGAGCCTACCGTAAAAATCAGAAAACCACCTGTATAGAGGCGTTTGGTGCCGTAAAGGTCTGCAAAGCGCCCAACTAGAAGCAAAATTGCTATGGTGCCCAGCAGGTAGGCTTGGCTTATCCAAATACCTTGTTCCGCGTCTGCTCCTATTGCGCTAATTACTTCCGGCAGACCTATAATTACTATTCGTGCATCAATGCCAGCCATCAATACGCCGATGGTAGTTACAGTTAAAACTAACCACTTATATTGCAAGCTAATGCACTCCGAATGAATTGTCTATGTTAATGCTTTACAGTCTAGCTTAAAGATTATGAATAAATTTTAAGCTTTTTTTATAGAAAATTGTTTTTGACTAATACTTAGGTTTATTCTAATGCTGTATTAGAATCAATAGCCAAAAATTCCTCATATGGCTAAGTTTTTTGTTTTAGCCAATTTGATAGATGGACTTCGTTTGTGTTTCCTGTTTTCTCAAGAACCACGATGTCTCTTTCTGCAAGACGCGCAAGGATTCTGTGAGTCTGAAGGCGACTAAGGCCAGTCTCGCTTCTGATGTATTTTTGAAGGTATTTGCCTTGATGCTTTTCCAGAACGTCGAGGACTTTTCGTTCGTCTTCAGATAGAGTTTTAAGAACAGAAGAATAGGCTGATTCGGAACTTGCAGATGTTTTCAAACTTGATTTATGAAGTTCGCTGTGATTTGCTTTTTTTATTTCGGGGAAAATCACAAAGTATGCTAACCCTGCAAATCCAATTATGACTAACGCAATTAAAACAATTAAAGCAATACCATAAAATACCCAGTAGGAACTCCCAGTTTGCATCATTCCACCCATGGCCCAATCACCCATATGATTCCACATATTACCAAACCAGTTGGACCCACTGGAGTTAACAGGAGTAGACAAAAACCCTACAATAACCAAAGCTAAAACCAAAAATAGCGAAATTGCCAGTAGAATCAAAAACAGGGTAATACGCTTCAAATTGATCCCAATATAGGATATTTCCCAAAGAATTTAAAGATACTTAACAAGCACGAATATTCTCTAATCGTGTTATTTTAGATGTGATTCATCTTCAGGGTTGTTTCAAATCTGTTTCAGTGTTGTTTCAGCCAACTATCATAAGAGACTATAACTATGTTATATTTGGTGATTAAAATGCAGAAAACCAAACTTGCCATAGTTATTGCGGTTGCAGTTGCTTTGAGTATTGCAACAATAGGAGTGGCATACGCTCAGTATAATATAATTCCAACAAATCCAAACACACAATACCCAGATAACAGTGGATTTTGGGGTTGGATGGGTAGATGCCTAAGAGGCTACAATCCATATAACGACTACCCTTGCCAACAACCCACAACCCCTTACCCAACTAATACTCCCCAAACCACAATTCAACCGCAGACCACAACTCCACCAGTATATACTCAACAATACCCAAACCAAGGCTACATGCAATATGGATATGGACGAGGCTGCTGGGGTCGGTAAACCCCAATAGCATCTTTTTTCATTTTTTAGAGTGGAATTTTTTGATCATAATTTATTGCAAAACAACTGATTACCCTAAAAAAGTAGGAGAAATCATCTGTAAAGCAAACTCAACTCAAGTCCTTTCATGGAAAATTATAGAAGAGGTTGAACCCAACACATGGAGCATCCAAACTCACTGCGATAAATTCGCACACGCCTTAGTGTATAAACTCAGTTCATCGATTGTTGCAATAGAAGTAAATGGTAAATGCGCAAATAACGTAGTAGAACCTCTTCTACAAAGCTACGGCTTCGAAAACCTAAAATGGTTAACTTCTGAAAAATAAATTATAGCACTTCAGACCATAACAAGTCAAAGAATTTTTGCCGATGTTACAGTAAAGAAAATAAACAAGAATAATTCTCTATCAAAATGGTTTTGAATTATGCAATGTAATCGTTGCACATTACAGATAGAGGAAGCTGAGAGCTATAATTTTCATGGGCAACTCTTGTGTGAAGACTGCTATATGTACATCACAAATCCCCCAAAAGCCTGCGATCCCACAGCTGTTGCCTCTGCACTGTCAGTACGAAAACAGCTAGGCCAAACAGGCTGCTCTGATTTATCAGAGATTCAAAAGAAAATCTACCAGTTAGTTGAAGTAAAAGGAAAAATCACTAAAGAAGAACTCATAACACTGACTAATCTAAAACCTGAAGAACTAGAACAACAGTTAGCTTTTTTCCGTCACTGCGAACTAATACGTGCTCTTAAAGAAAACAACCAAGTCTACTTTAAAAAATGGTAAACGATTTTTCAAAATCTATTCAAATTTCTTCCAAATCAAGTCCAAATTAACCTCCCATAAAAAGCAAAAATCGTAAGTATAGTTATTTGAAATCAAATAACCTTATGGATATTAAATATTGGACTAATTCTAGAGCAGAAGAAGCCAGCAAACATAGAGAATCAATGTGCCGATAAAAAAGGCTGCCCAGAGAATTTTGTTTTGTCCATATATTTCTTTACCGCTCATAGGAGGGAAGGGG
The DNA here is from genome assembly GCA_963701765.1 of Candidatus Bathyarchaeota archaeon. Lineage (GTDB taxonomy): Archaea > Thermoproteota > Bathyarchaeia > Bathyarchaeales > Bathycorpusculaceae > JADGNF01. The sequence goes on along the minus strand of CAVPBD010000004.1, from coordinate 675,988 downwards.
AAAGTATCAAAGAAAGCAGCTATTATGCACATAGCTAATCCCGTACTTCCAATCAGAGTGAACCCAGAGAGGAGCAGAACAAAAAATACCGCTGCAAAAGCAAGGGTTATTATGATTTCAGCTGAAGCCACTATAGCGCCTAAGCGTTTTGTAAAGTTTGTTTGAGCATGGACTTTACGAGTTGGAGAGGAAAAAGGTACCCTAAACGCGATAGTTGTAATTAAAAAGATTGCAAGCCCAAAATACCAGAGCTTATATTCCGTCCAGACCCCTTTGCTTCTTAAAAAGGCAATCACTGAAAATGTTTTAACAAATGCTACCAGAATACTCGTAGCTAACACAATTGGCAAAACCGTTAAGACTTGACTCAGTTCATTAACCTTAACAAAGGAGAAAGAAAGAGCCAAAATAGTTATTGAGATAGCGTAGGTTACTATTTCGGCTGGAGTGGGCAAGAAAGGTGAGCCAGATTTTTCGATAATTCCCAATTTTCGCTTAGAAGAAATATAGCCTTCAAGCCATTTCTTAATGGTATCAGGCAAGATTTTTCTTAGTCGCCCACTTGCTTTTTCAGCCGTCTCTCCTACAGGGCTCACTAACACTGAAGCTATTGTAGAGGTTACTCCTACAATTGCCGTAGCTGCCACAGTAGCGGAAACAGCATTAGCGGGTTGTGGAACCCAAACAGTGTTTACAATTGGATCGGGACTAGGCTCGACTCCAGCAGTTGGTTTGGGATTTATACTACTAGACGATGAAGGAGATACAGATGTGGATGGGGAAGAAGTACCGCTAATCGATGAGGATTCCAATAGAAGATAGTCATATCTTGCGACTCCCTGCCACGGCGAAATTAAGCTAATTCCAGTTACATCTGAAGGCTGAGTATCGGTTTCTGTGTAGGTGTTTTGGAGTTGACCGTTGAGATACATGCTTATTGTGTTTCCTGTTTTTTCCATCGCAAGCGTTATCCACTCATTAGCTTGCTCAGCATACGACCCAAACTGCATAATTTTTAAGTTGTCTCTATAGAAAGCGAAGTAGTCATACCAACCATCCGCGGAAAAACCGTAACTATGATTCCGAGTAGCAATGAATACAGCTAGCCCACTGTTGCCTTGCCCAAGCCACATAACCCTATCTTCAACACGCCATTCATAGATACCCAGGGGAAAAACACCAGAATAAGTTATGCTCGTATCTCCACCAAGACCATCCAAAACTACTCCGCCTGACTCAAGCCTAGTACTAGCTATACGATTAAGAGTCCAATTTGCAGCCTGCATCTCCGCTAGATCAGTATAGCTAAAATCTTCTCTCCATTGGAAATTGGTAGTTTGACCCTGCACTAACAGTGCAAAGCAAAAAACGGATAAAAGTATCATTAATAAAGTGCAGATTGCCCGTTTCATTGACTTTCCCTCACCCTACATCTGCTGAAATCAATATAAGACTTTTTCAAAACAAATCATAATTCGAAAAACAGAAAATAAGAAATTAACATTTAAACCGAATAGTGAAGAGATAACTTCAACTATTATAATGATAAAAATCTTTATCAGGAAATCACAATATTACTTTTATTGAGAGGTTTTTGAAATGAAGTTATCAGGAAAAATTGCTCTAGTTACTGGTGCTAGTTCAGGAATTGGGAAGGCGATTGCTCTCTATTTGGCTGAAGATGGAGCAGATGTTGCTGTGAATTATCATTCGAATCTTGCAGAAGCAGAAGAAGTTGTAAGAGAAATAAACGCTATGGGCAGAAAAGCCATAGCTGTGAAAGCTGATGTCTCAAACAGCGCTGAAGTTAAGGAAATGTTTAGTAAAATTATCAGCGAATTCGCTACATTGGACATATTGGTTAACAATGCAGGGATTGGTAATCTTATGCCAGCAGTTAGCATGAGAGATGATACATGGAACTTGATGCTCGGGATACATTTGTATGGAACAATGAACTGCACCCGCGAAGCGCTTAAAATTATGCTAAGTAAAAAATCGGGTAAAATTATAAACATTTCATCTATATGCGGAACCACCGGTTGTTTAGGAGCAGCTCACTACTCGGCGGCAAAAGGTGGCATAATTGGTTATACACATGCTGTAGCAAGAGAGGTCATTACTCAGGGCATCAACGTTAACGCTGTAGCTCCAGGATATGTTGACACTCCACTGTTGACTAAAGGTGGCATAACAGATGATATGCTAAAAATATTGCTTGCAGAAATTCCCATCGGAAGATTAGGCAAACCCCGCGAAATAGCATCCCTGGTAGCTTATTTGGCTACAGATGATGCAAGTTTCATGGTAGGGCAAGTCATAAGTCCCAACGGTGGACAAGTAATTTAAACACTAACTTCAATGTCGACATTCCATGAAAAAGATTATATTAGCTCGCCTTTAGCTACAAGCATGACTTTTCCGCCGACGTTAATATGGATTTTTCCATCCCTATTTTCTGCTTCAATGCGCAAAAGAGAAGAACGTCCTATTTCACAACCCTGCTCTACGCGGGCTTTTACTAGCGACCCGCCAAAATACTGATATTTTGATAGGTATCCAGCGAGACAACCATTGCCTGAACCTGTTGCGGGATCCTCAGGTATTCCATAGGCATCCACAAATACGCGTACATTCAAATCGTTTTCTTTGTGGTATGTTTGAGGACAAAAAACCAGAATACCCCGTCGAAATTCCTCTCCTGCTTGAAGCTGCTTTTCAAGATTTGCCTTGGCCCGTTTTACTGCCTTCAAAGACTTCAGTGGAACAATTATGAATGGAAGACCTGTTGAGACTTCTTGAATAGGAAAATTATCAAAATCGCTTACATCAAGATTCAATATCTCAGAGAAGGTAGATGCTTCAAAGATTTTACCAAAAGTTGGAGACAGCTGCTTCATCCAAACTATTTCGCTGCCAACCTCATCTTTTCTGAAAGTTACAGTAATCTGGCCTATTTTCAAATTCAGTATTACTTCATTTGAATGTAGAGGGTCTATGAACTGTTTTATTACAAATGCCGTTCCTAGAGTTGGATGCCCGGCAAAAGGCACTTCAATAAAAGGAGTAAATATGCGAACATCATAGCCGCCATTTTGTTTTTGATCAGAAAGAAGGAAGGTTGATTCAGAAAAGTGAAACTCATTGGCGATCTTTTGCATAAGCGAACTGTGTAGCGAACCTGCGTTTTGTACTACTGCAAGTTGATTTCCCGCAAACTTTTCTTCAGCAAAAACGTCAACTAAATAAAAAACTGCATTAGCCATTTATCTCGCCATAAGCTATAGCGTAGTTCTGCAAATATTAATAATTGTTGAAACCAGCCGAAATATTGTAGTAATTCTCCAAATGCTTTGACAAAACGAGATTCAGAGTAGCCATAGGGCAGATTGTGTGAAAGGAGAAATGCTTAAAACCGTTCTATGCTAAGAGCAGTTCTATTATATTGATACAAAGCGACGAATGAGACAAAGCAGTTTCAGGGTATAATTTGGAAGGATACCATTGTTTGAAATCTATGGTGGTTTGTCTAAAGAGGCAAAATACTTAATCTACCAGTCAATTTTGCCCGCAGTCGCTTTTGGGATGTTTTTTACAGACATTTCATTTTTTCTCACTTCCGTTCAGGGGCTATCCTACGAATTCATGGGAATCGTAGTTACCATCATGGGTATTTCCACTTTCGCAGCAAGCATCCCACTCGGAATTGCCGCAGACAAATATGGAAGAAAGAAAATGCTAGTTATTGGCAACGTGATAGCTGGAATTATAATAGCGTTGTTTACCTTTACAACCGATCCTGCGATTTTGCTAGTTGCCGCAATATTTGAAGGAATTTCTGAAGCAGCATTTTCAGCATCAAGTGGCGCGTTGCTGGCAGAAAAAGCTGAAGCCACTCAAAGAAACAGTATTTTTTCACTTTACGCATTTGCCCAAAGCATGGCTTATGGAATAGGAAGCTTCGCAATACCAGGGGTAATAATTTTTGAAATAATAGGCTTCTCAAACAAGACTAGTCACTCATTGCTATATATCGCGGTTGCCGGACTTAGCCTTGTTTCAACACTTATTCTGCTAAAGGTCAACGAATCACCAAGACTAAAGAAAACAAACACCAAAGAACTCGAATTAACAGCAAAAACTTGCCCATAAAGAATCCAGACTTAACTTAATCAAATACTCTTTATCATCTGCCATAATCGCCTTTGGCGCGGGTATGGTAGTACCTCTTATGACTGCTTGGCTACATCTTCAATATGGGATTTCTGATGCCGTAAGTGGACCCATTTTGGGAGTAACAAGTATAGCAATTGGAGTAGCAACGTTGGCTTCTCCGGTTCTTGCAAAGAAAATTGGTTTAGTCAAAGCTATAGTAGTTACTCAAGCAATCTCAACGGTGTTCATGTTTGCTACACCTCTTTCTTCTAGTTATGTTATAGCCAGCTCGGTTTACACGGTAAGAGCTTTCCTTATGAACATGGCAAGCCCTCTATCGCAGTCAATGATTATGGGGCTGGTTGCAGAGGATCAGCGCGGAGTTGCATCCGGTATAACCGCCGCTCTTTGGAGATTACCAAACGCCTTAAGTACTTTCATAGGAGCGTATCTGATGGCCGCAGGATTATTAGCACTACCCTTCTTCTTAGCAAGTATACTTTACATGTTGTCATGTGTGCTTTTTTGGTATTTCTTTAGAAAAACCAAACTACCTGAAGAACAAACCGGCTAATGGACAGCTTTCTTCAAAATATTCTTGATTGCAACGAAGGTTATGTCTATATGCTCTTTTCGTATTCCGCGGTGTGTTACTAGGCGGATTTTGTTTTTAGCTTGAGCTAAAGCTAAAATCTTGTTTTCTCTTAGCTTTTTGAGAAATAACTCATCAGTTATTATGTTAGAGTCGATATCGAAACTAATGATGTTGGTTTGAACTCTGTCTAAGTTGAGCTCAATTCCATCCAGAGTGGCCAATTTCCCAGCCAGCAACTTTGCGTTATCATGATCCTCTTTTAGTCGATCAACCATTTTTTCTAAAGCAACTATTCCGGGAGCAGCAATGATGCCTGCTTGTCGCATTCCCCCACCTAATAGCTTTCTTATCTTTCGGGCTTTTTCGATAAATTCATGATTACCCACAACTATTGAACCGACTGGGCAGCATAGTCCTTTAGACAAGCTGAACATGAGGTTGTCAACATGCTTGGTTAATTCTTTAACATTTACTCCCAGTCCGATGGCAGCGTTGAATATTCTTGCACCATCCATATACAACCGCAAAGAATGTGCCTTAGCTACTTTGCTTATAGCTTCCAGATGGTCAGGTGTAATTATGGTTCCGCCGTGTCGGTTATGTGTATTTTCCAGACAAATTAGGGAAGGCTCGGGGAAGTGAATATTTCTAGGTCTTATGGCAGCCTCCAACTCCACAGGGTTTAAGGTGCCATCGGAGCTCTTTATTAGCCAGGGCAACAGACCAGCAACGGTCGAAACCCCTCCGACTTCGTACCAGTAAATGTGAGATTCCGATTCCAAAATAACCTGCGTACCACGTTTACAGTTGCTCATAAGCGATACCAAGTTTGCTTGTGTCCCGCTAGGAACAAGCAGCGCTGCTTCTTTGCCCATTTTTTCCGCAGCCAATTCCTGTAACTGATTAACAGTTGGATCTTCTCCGAAAACATCATCACCCAGTTTCGCATGTCGGCTGGCTTCAAGCATTTCTTCTGTAGGCAACGTCACAGTGTCGCTTCTAAGGTCAATAAATTCCGAGTTTTTCATATTATTTGCCTAAATACCTTTGAGTAAACCGGTTATTAATCACTATTAGCCGCAGGATACAAAATGACCTTTCTTAACTTCGATAAGTTTTAGTTTCTTTTCGGTGCATGCGGTTGTTGCGTTGGGACATCTGGGATTAAAGCGGCACCCTGCAGGAGGAGTAATTGGGCTGGGAACTTCTCCGCCTAGACCTGCAGTTACTTTCTTCAATTTCGGGTCAGGTATGGGTACAGCTTCAATTAACGCCTTAGTATATGGATGAAGCGGATTATCAAATAATTCATCTGTATCTGCTAGCTCAACTATTTCGCCTAAATACATAACAGCGACGCGTTGACTAATCTGTCTCACAGAGCTCAAATCATGAGATATGTACAGGAAAGATAGTTGCATCGTTCTTTTGTAAGTCTGCCAATAAATTCAAAATCTGCGCTCTAATTGAGACATCTAATGATGATACAGGTTCATCAGCTACTATAAATTCTGGCTCAACAGCTAATGCTCGAGCTATACAAATTCTCTGTCGTTGGCCACCACTAAATTCATGGGGATATCGTTCAGCATGATATTCCTCTAATCCTACAAGTTTTAGAAGTTTATAGACTCGTTCACAGCGATCCTCTTTTGGAACATGTTTGTGAATTATAAACGGTTCAGTGATAATATCGCTAACGGTCATTCTTGGATCAAGAGAACCGTAGGGATTTTGGAAAATCATTTGCATTTTTCGTCTAAGTCTCATTTTTTCTTCTCGGGTAGATGTTTTGAATTTTTCAAATATGTTTTCGCCATCGAGAAAAACTTCGCCTGAAGTGGGTTCAATCAGGTTTAAGATTACTCGCGCAGTAGTTGTTTTTCCACACCCACTCTCACCCACGAGAGCAAAAGTCTCTTGTTTATTGATATCAAAACTAACATCGTCCACTGCATGTACTTGGCCGATCTGTTTTTTGGTAAGTACTCCTCTGGAATAGATAGGAAAATATTTGACCAGATGCTTAACTTGAAGGAAGCTTGCATTAGTCATTTTTTTCAACATTCTCCTTTAACGAAATATTCTTCCACTCATAACAGGCAACAAAATGTTCTGGCGCTACTTCCTCAAGTATTGGTGGTGCTTTTGCACATTGCTCTTTAGCATATTTGCATCGAGGATGGAATCGACACCCTGATGGTGGTTCAATCAAATTAGGAATGTTACCAGGGATAAGGGCTAATTTTTTCTTTTGATCTAGTCGAGGCACTGCAGCTAATAATGAAGCGGTATATGGATGCCTGGGAAGGTCAAACAAATCTTCGGTTTTGGCGATTTCACAAATATTTCCAGCATAAAGAACTATTACTCTAGTAGTCATTTTAGCGATTATTCCCATATCATGGGTAATCATAACTAAAGACATTCCAAGTTTTCGTTTCAAATCCTCGAGCAGATCTAGAACTTGAGCTTGAATTGTTACATCTAAAGCGGTTGTGGGTTCATCCGCAAAAAGAAGAGTAGGTTGAAGGGCTAAAGCACGTGCAATTGCTACGCGTTGTTTCATTCCTCCGCTAAATTGGTGGGGGTATTCTCGCATTCTAATTTCAGCTTCGGGAATGCCCACTAAATTCATGAGTTCGATAATTTTTTTATGACATTCCTCTTTAGTTAATGATTGATGTGCTAATAGAACATCTGTAAGTTGTGTTTCAACGTTATATACAGGATTTAATGAAGAAGATGGATCTTGAAAAATAATCGCTAATTCTCTTCCCCTAAGAGACTGCATTTCTTTTTCGTTTTTAGTCAACAAGTTTTCGCCCTTATACTCAATTATCCCTTCCACTATCTTTCCAGGCTTTGGAACAATACGAAGGACTGAAAGGGATAAAACAGTTTTTCCTGAACCAGATTCACCTACTAGACCTAAAGACTCACCTTTCCTCACATCAAATGATATACCATCAATCGCTTTTACGATTCCAGCTTCAGTGAAGAAATATGTTTTTAATCCTTCAATTTTAAGCAATGTTTCGTTCATTTTTTGTTTCTCCTAGTCTCTAAGTCGCGGATTAAGAGCGTCTGATAGACCATCTCCTAAGAGGTTAAAACCAAAAACAGTTAGGAGAATTGCTAAACCGGGGAAAAGTTCAGCCCACCAAACTATTCGCATATCTGAGAAATTATTCTGCAGTATTTGCCCCCAGGTCATGGTATTAACATCGCCAAAACCTAAGAAACTAACCCCAGCTTCTAGAAGAATTGCATATGCTATGGTTAGACTTGCTACGACTATTATCGATGAAAGGATATTGGGGAGTATGTGTCTGAAAATTATGCGTCTGTTACTTGCACCTAACGCTTTTTCGGCTTCTATAAATTCAAGTTCTCTGATTCTCAGAAATTCACCACGTATCATTCTTGCATCGCCAGGCCAATTGAAGATAGCTAAAACAAAAATTACAATAGTCAACCCGATTGGGATATTTATTCCAAGAAAATTGATAGATGAACCAACATTTGCGCCCAGAGTGAAAACTCTAACAAAAATTAAGATGAATAGAAGCGAGGGAAATACAAGAAATACTTCTGTTAGTCTCATCAATATATTATCTACCCATGAGCCAAAATACCCTGCCACAGCTCCAACAACTATTGCAATAGCCATCGTTATCGCAGTAACTACGACACCAACATAAAGTGCGAACTTTGTTCCATGAAGAATATTACTCAATACATCGGTACCTAAAACGTCTGTTCCCATTAGATACTGCGAGTTTGGAGGAGTTCGGACATCACCATTATAAAACGGTGTCAATGCTTTTGGATCCGGGAATGCTGGATATGGTGCTAAGAAATCGCCGAAAATACCCAAAAAAACCACTACGAGCACGATTATTAAACCAGCAACACCTGCTTTATTTCGCTTAAATCGTCTCCATGCAACGGCCCACTGGCTTGCTGATCTTCGTTTGGGATTTACACTCGGTATATTATCTTCTTTATACATGAATATCAGCTACCTGATTCTAACTCTAGGATCGATGTAAACGTAAAGAATATCCATTATAAGATTAGCAATAAGCGTCATAACCGTGATAATCATAGTTATCCCCATTACAACTGGGAAATCTAAACCAAGTGTTGAAGCTACGTATTGGCGCCCAAGACCTGGCCAACTGAACACATATTCAGTCATGGGAGCTCCAGCGATCATGCCGCCAAGTGCTATCCCAAGAAAAGTCACAGCAGGTGTGATTGCGTTTCGTAGAGCATATTTGTAGATTATTTTTCTCTCACTTAAACCGCTTGCTCTAGCTGCTAAAACATAATCAGATCTTAACACCTCTAACATATTTGCTCTAATTAAACGGATATTCTGAGCTAAAGAAACATAAACAAGCACAGTCACAGGCAAAATTAAGTGGGCAATTCCATCAAAAATCGAATTCCCCCACCACAAAAAGCCAGCAGCGCCTTGCGATCCCGCTGACGGCAACCAACCAAGAATGAAAGAAAAGACTATAATAAGAATAAGCCCAAACCAGAAAGTAGGCATTGAAACCCCAAAAAGCGAAAAAGAAGTCACAGCAACATCCTGCTTAGAGTAAGGCTTTCGGGCAGAATGAACTGCAATCGGAATAGAAATAGCAAATGCAATCAGAAGAGAAACCACTTGAAGCTCTATGGTTGGCCAAATCTTCGGTCCTATTATCAGATTAACAGGCTGTCCACCATAAAGCGATTTACCAAAATTCAACTGTATAATGTTAGAAAGCCAACTCAAATATTGAATGGGTATTGGCTTATCTAATCCATAATACACTCTCATCGCATCAATTGTTGCTTGATTTATATTTGGCTTTCCAGCTCGGATAATAGAAATAGGATCGCCAGCAGCATACATCGTTATAAAAGCAATAATGGAGATTCCCAGTATCACAGGAATCATGTAAAGGAGTCTTCTTACAATATACCTAAACATCGAGCTTCCAGTAAACGCTTTTAACCGTTTCAACAATGCGAAGCCGCTCCTTGCCCACTGAGTCTATATCAATGTTAAGCGTACTTAAGGTTTTTTCAATTTTGCTATTTCTTTATAAAAAAAGTTGTATCTCAGTTATCAAGACAAGAATTGTTGGATAATGACAAATTTAATATATGTACATTTATGAAAAGGAGAATAGGAAGTAGAAGGAGAAAAAGAGAATGAACGATAGTAAGAAAGTTTTAACAGTTCTTTTTATCGTGGCTTTAGTAGCTTCGGCGATTGCACCTTTAACTGTGGTTAAGGCACAAAGCGATTCATTGTTTGGTGTAACTATCATCGCGCCAGGAAATGCTAACCTTCTAAGACGCCAATGGTCCCAAATATTCGCTTCTAACTTGCAGGAATTAGGAATAGATGCAAAAGTCGTCTATCTAGGCTGGACAAGCGTATATGATCGCGCACTTACACCGGCACCCGAATTTGTCGGCAAAACCTATGACCAAAACGGATACGATGTACTAGCACTAGGGTGGACACCTGGCTTGCTAACTGAACCTAGACAAACCTACTATGGAGGAGACGTAGCATTCTTCGCCCCAACCGGACAAAACTACTATCTTTGGAATAACTCACAATCTAATAATTTGCTTGATCAGTTTATTACCTCTACAAGCGATACTGAGAAGACAAGCGTACTTAGTCAATGGCAACAACTCTACTATAACCAAATGCCTTCATCTCAAATTATGTATCAGCAAGCACCAGTTGTAATCAATCCAGCTATAGGTAACTTGTACATGCCTCCAACAGGAGGAGAAGGCTGGCTCTACTTCAATGCACAACCTTACCCGCAGTTGCTAACTCGCAGTGATGGAAAAACCTCTATCGTATACTGTGCCACCGGAGAAATAGACGCTCTTAATCCACCTGAATCTAACAGCTGGTATGACGTAATTGTAACTGCGCAAATTTTCAACGGTTTAGCAGAACCATGGCCTACATTATCTGGCCTTGGTGACCTTGAGGCACCTTCGCTATTGACATCTTGGAGTCATAGTGCAGACGGTTTCACTTGGACATTTAACTGCAGACAAGGCGTCACATGGCATGACGGAGCAGAATTCACAGCTGACGATATTTTGTTCTCAATGTGGGCACTTATGAATGGAGAAACGGGTTCTCAATTTACAGGCTACTATCAGAGTGTTTACGGAGACAAATGCGTATTTAAATACTCTAATGGAACATCGATTACCTTAGGAAACGGTACTAGAGCAGGCTCTTTAACTGCAACTGACAAATATACAATACAAGCAACCCTTCCGGTTTTAGCTCTTGGAAAACCATACGGCTATTTTGAACCATATCTGCTCGGCTTCTCTAACAACATCATTCCTATGCACATATTCGAAAACATAGCTCCCGCAGACTGGGCAATATCACCCTTCAACACAGGACAAGGATCAATCACCATTAAGGGTACAACCTATACCGGTCCCGTTGGAACTGGAGCTTACAAATGGGTAGACTACGATCCAGTAGCTCAAGTAGTACACCTCGAGAGAAATGACAATTTCTGGAACGCCACCAGCCTAAAGAGCAGCGGTCTTTTCCAAATTAAAGATTACTACATCCGATACATAGCCGATAAAACATCCGCTCTAGCCGCACTAAAGAACGGCGAGGTCGATATGCTTGACTACAACTATCAAATGCAAACAGACATTCCAACAATTGAGTCATCATGGGGTAAAGTAATTAACCTTGATGGCGTAGGCAGACAAGAATTTGGATATAACATGCAACATCCAATCTTCGGAACTGGAGTTGACACACCTCTTGGTAAATCTGATTCTTCACGAGCCGCAGAAGCCGCAGCATACATACGCATAGCCTTCGACTACGCAATCCCACGAGAACTCATAATCAACGATCTGCTGTCTGGCTATGGAGTTCCCGGAGCAACCTCTATGCTACCCACACAGGCATTCTACGATAGTTCAGTAACAGCAAGACCTTATGATCTTAACCAAGCTAGGCACTATCTGGAGTTAGCAGGATATTCGCCACCAGGAGGAAGCTTAAGTAACGTTGTTAACCTGCAGGGAACCCTGTCTAATGCTGACGGAACGGAAAAAATGGCACCGTTGTTAAATTAATGGAAACATTAGATAACTCAACTGGCACAAATTCATTACAATTGATAACTCAGACAACAACTGATGATAACGGTTTCTGGAGCTTCACTGCTAACCCAACTAATTCTGGAACACATTACTACTACTTACAAGATACCTCAACAGGACAATACACATACCTACAGAGCTACACCGTATCAGGTGCTACAGCGACACCAACAGTACCACCAACAACTACTGATAACACGTTGATGTATGCAGCAATAGCAGTTATCGCAATCGTAATAGTAGTGGCTGTTGTAGTAATATTCTTAAGAAGTAGACACAAGTAAACTCTCTTCTTTTCTTTTTTTAGGCAATTAAAAAGGATATAATATTGACTCAAAGAATAAAACCAAAGCAAAGACAATATATTTGTTAGCTCTCTTTTCGCTTTTTCTAAGTTTTTCCATTGACCAAGTTCCATCGGATTTGAGAATATGCTCCCTTGCTTTGCTGGGTAAAACCGAACCAGAAAATGCAAGAGCTCCACCTATTAGAAGGGCAATACCTGTTTCAAGTAACGTTATTTTGGAAAAATACCCTGAAAAAATCAAATCATTAAAATTTGAGCCTGAGAAGGCCAACAAAGCCAGCAATAAAAAATTGATGCACCAAACAACCAAATTACCTTTTAGAATCCAAATCAACCATATCCGCCAAGACAAGAATACCATACTCTCCAAGTTTATTTTGACTTATTCATTTATTTTTCCCTAATTTGCTTATAGTTCATAATCAAATTGCTAACGGTTTCTTATCAATAGGAAAAAAATATCAAGCCTGTTCAAAATCTTGTAAGATTTATGAACTCGGTTATGTCTTTAGGTGGATAACCTGAATAGTATTTGCTAAAGTATCCAAAGAAAAGAATCTGTTTTTCTATTAAACGATTTTAATCTAGTAGCCCATTCCTGTATCTGGGCTGACTGATTAATTTCGATTATTGCTCTGGTCCCAAGTACTTTTTTTCGGTCACCTTCCCATCGCAAGTAAATAAAATCAGCAGTTAATTCATCAATAATGGGCATTCCGGGAGAATCTACCCAAGCCAATGCGATATTGTGCTCTTTCAAGAGACCGTAAACATCCTTGTTTAAGAGAGATCTATTTCTTAACTCAATTGCATAACGATATTTCCGGGGAAGCTGCTTGATATAGTCTTTTAGCAGTTGGAAGTGATCTTGTTTAAACATAGGAGGAAACTGCAACAATAATACCCCAAGCTTTTGTCCTAACAAATTTACTTTTTCAAGGAAAAATTCTGTATCCTCTTCACAATTTCTAAGCATTTTATAATGTGTTATGCGTTGGGGAAATTTTAAGGAAAACAAGAAATCGGATGGCGTTTGGTTTTTCCATTCATTTATTGTCTGCGAACTAGGAATCCTATAGAATGTGCTATCAACCTCAACTGTTCTAAATTGATTTGCATAATAAGTTAGGAAATCCTTAGCTGAGGTATTCTTTGGATAGAAAGGACCCTTCCAAAAGCTATAGCTCCAACCCATGGTACCTACATACAGATTTGAATTCACTCTTTTGGTTTGAGCATCAACCAATTTTTGGTTCCTCCACGTTTGAAAGGTACTAGAACATAGCGTCCATGAAGTTTTGCTCCATTTAGAATTACTTCTATCATTTTTTCGTCCCAGACTTTGGTTTCGTAAGAGCCTTTATCCCAGATTATAACCTGGCCAGCACCATATTGGCCTTCAGGGATATTACCTTCAAACTTCGCATAATCGATTGGATGATCTTCAGTTTCGACTGCTAAGCGTTTATCACTTGGATCTTGGGGTATACCTTTTGGAACCGCCCAACTCTTCAGCACTCCTGCCCGTTCGAGCCTAAAATCGTAATGCAGACGTCGCGCATGGTGTTCTTGGACCACAAAAATTTTTGCTTCGCCATAGGCATCTTTCTTTTGGCCTTTTGGTTCTGTTGTAGTGCTGAAGTCGCGTTTATCCTCATAGGTCTTGAGAGAATTTTCGCCGATTTGATCAGTTTTACAGTCTTCAGGTTTTTTATCGGTTCGTATTCTTTGAAAACGGGGCATACGCAATCGACCATCCTTCGTAACCACTTGATAACTGATTTCACACACAAATTTAGGCATAACCCAACTCACTTCTTCATTGATTTCCAGATTTAAAGGAGAATCATTAGTTTTTAGCGGGTAGAGTTGTGCAAATAGTTCATTTAAAATTTTTTGCGTGAACCCCGTACCTACCTTTCCCACATAAACTGCCTTGCCGCTATTATCATAGAGTCCTAAGAGTAGAGCTCCAAAAGTGCTTTTTCGAATTCCCGTACCTTGCGTGTAACCAAATATAGCACAGTCAATAGTGTGAAGCTTCTTAATTTTCATCCAGTTACCGCTTCTGCTTCCTTGCTCATAAGGGCTGGTTTTTTTCTTAGCTATAATTCCTTCTAATCCTTTTTCTATGGCAACATTATAGTAGGTTTCACCTTTCTCTTCTACATAATCTGCCAAAATCACATGTGCACCCTCAGCAACCGTTTCATCTAGAATTCTCTTTCTTTCCATCAACGGTAAATTAATCAACGACTTGCCATCTTTTTCTAAGATATCAAAAACAACATAAACTGCTGAAGAATTTGTTTTGAGTAAAAAATTGGATTCCTGGTTTCTTTCCAAAAGGGCTTGGAAGTCAAGTTTGCCTTTGTTGATGATGATTATTTCTCCATCTAGAACTGCGTTTTTTGCTTTCTGCCTGAGTTCATTTAGTTCAGGAAAATTATCCTTGAGTTCGTGATTGTTGCGACTTCTCAAACTTAGTTCTTCGTTGATGTATGCTATTGCTCTAAATCCGTCCCATTTGATTTCAAAAATCCAATCTCTATCGGAAAAAGGTTTGGGGGTTTCTTTTGCTAGCATTGGTTTGTAGAGTTGATTCATTTCTTTTCCAGCTGCTTGAGTGTTTCTTGGAGTGCGGCCATGAGTTCTTTAACTTCTTCTTTTGGTGGTTTTTCAACGACTATAGTTATGCCTTTCAATTTATTTTGAATAAGCTCTTCAACTTTTTGTTGGTAAGTGTCTTTGTATTCTGTGATATCGAATTCGCCTGACAGGTCCGCGATGATTTTTTTAGCTATTTCTACCTGATTCTTTTCAGAAGGCTTGGATTCACGCAGTTCTTCAAATGCGTGGGGATCAACTACATCGTATGTGTATCTCATGGTGGTTAGAACAAGTGCTCCTTTGTAGGCGTGAATCAGGGCGGGGTATTCTTTGGTACGCAAGGTTATTCTGCCTACACCTGCTTTGCCCAGCGCATTCAGTACGGTGAATAACAAATTGTAGGCATCGCTGCTTTTGTCAGGCATCAGAATGTAGCTACTATAGAAGTAGATTGGGTCTACACTAAAGTAGTCTACGAATTTGTCAATACGTATACGCCTGTCAGATTCGGGTCTAACTGCGTCTAATTCTTCTTTTTCAAAAACAATGTACTGGTTTTTTGCAACAGCGTAACCCTTCACTACTTCAGACCAGGGTACAACTTGCCCATCTTTAGTGCAAATTTTTTCGTAACGTAAAGGATGACTATCGGGTTTATGTAAGAAATGGAACTTAATACCTCGATCAAAAATCATGGGATAAAGCTTCACAGGAACGTTGATCAAACCTATAGAAATACTTCCTGACCACATGGGTCTTTTAGGAGTAGATGCTTTCTTTTCTTTTGAGTTAATCCCTGATTTTGATACAGGTTCCTTTGATTGAATAAGTTCGGATTTTTTTGCTTCACTTGCTTTAGTTTTTTTCAACGATAGTTTACCTCCAGTTTTTGACGGGTTAAGAAAATATCCATCCAAGGGTCTTTTTTTAGACTGGGAACTGTATTAATATTAAATTCAGTCGGGTTTATCTTTTTCTTCAAATCCGCCCAGTCCAGCGGAGTAGAAACTGTCGCGTCGGGGGTTGCTCGAAGACTATAGGGACAGATTAAAGTTTTTCCGTGACTGTTCTGACCATAATCAATGAAGACCTTACCAGGTTTTTTTGTGTCTGAAAATTCAGAAACCACTATAGACATTTCTTTACTCAGGTGTTGCCCAATTTTATGAACAAAAGCTCGTGTCTGTTCGAAAACATATCGTCTCTCTATAGGCATTAGGATATGAAGCCCCTTTTTCCCAGACGTTTTAACATAGGCCTTAAACCCTAGACCCTCAAGAATCTCATTTAACCTGAGAGCCACTTCAACAGCTTGATCAATTGTTGCAGGCGGTTCAGGATCAACATCGAAAAAAACAAAATCAGGAACTTCACGAGAATCCACTTTAGAAAGAGGCATATGGATTTCAACAGCGGCCAAGTTGGCCATCCAAAGAAGTGTATCTAAATCATTGCAAACTAAATAACGGATATAGCGTTTAGTGCTTGGCGAGTAGATTCTAGCTGTTTTTACCCAATCAGGCGTGCCATTGGGAGCATCCTTGGCGTAAAAACCTTCCTTATCTACACCGTTGGGATATCTTGTTAAAACAATAGTTCTATCCGATAGAAAAGGTAGGATCTTAGGTGCCATTTTAATGTAAAATTCAATAAATTGGGCTTTGGTGATGCCCAGCGAAGGGTACAATATTTTATCAAGATTAGAGAAATTCACTTTTGTGAGTTTTTCAGCCATTCATTTAAAGACTCCACAAGTAGCTAACAACGAAGAAAGGTTCTACGCTCCGAAGATTAAATTACAGCTGTTACTGGATAAAACATTTGTGAGGAAAGAAAAAATAGAACAATTAAAAAGTATAGGTATAATTTTGGAAATTGATTCTCGGTGAGCTGAAAATATCGGAGTGCATCAAACTTTTTATGCTAGTAAGATTCAGTTACTAATATGCGCAAACTTTTGTTTATCTTGGCTTTTATGGTAATATGGCTCGTAGTGACTGCTATTGGGTTGCTGTGGGGTTTTAACTATAACTGGCCAGACTATGTCCATGCAGATTACGGAATTCCGCTAAATTGGGCAACAAACACCTTGAGTACAATTGCTGGACCAGCTAATCTTTGGAGCGTAAATATTTCAAACCTTCTAATCGACCTTGTATTCTGGTTCGCAATAATGATTGCAGCAATAGCTTTACTAATCCACAAGATTAGAGATTAATATTATCCAGTTCACCCCCACCAGTAATTAGAGCAAATTTTTAGTGAACCGATTGCTGAGAAAAATTCCTAAAGCGGGTTAAGATATCCCTACGCGATTTTGCAAATTAGATGGATAACCAGACAAGAATTCCTCAAGAGCGCCCATTTATTATTCTCCCATTGAAACTGAAAGCCTTATACTTAAAACAGAACAATAATAGGACATAGCGGGTCAGATGCTATGGCAAATTGTTTGGGTAAGGCACTATTGTGTTTTTTGTTTGTGACGCTGATTTCGTTTTCAAACTCTGGATTATTAGCTAATGCTCAGGAGGATGATTTTATTTTGGAGGCTGAGCAGCGTTGGGAAACCTATGGGATTGGGGGTACCTGCATCCCCGGCACGCACAATCTTGCTGTGGATGATATTGATAATGATGGCGTTAATGAGATAATTACTGGTGGATTTTCCTATATGATGACGAATGGTAGCAGGGCAAGTCTTGAGGCTCCTTTAAAGATATGGAGCTTTGATGGACATAATTTATTTTTAGAGAAAAGTGAGTCTTGGTCAGGTGCCATATGGGTTGTCTACAGCGCTGATGTCGATGGGGATGGAAAAACCGAGATAATAACTTCAGGTAATGGAATTAATAACACAAGCTATGTTCCAGAGCTTAAGTTTTGGAATTGGGACGGAGAAACCCTGAAACTGAGAGGAACCTATTATGACATAGCGGTTTCTTCAATATGGGTAGGTAATCTGAACAGAGATGGACTCCCAGAATTAGTTACAGTGCAAAGACCGCTTAACGCTACTGAGTCATTAGCACAGCTAAGCATCTGGAACTGGGACGGAGAAACCCTAACACTTCAAACTAGTAAAAGTTGGGGTACTGGTAACGATTCGAGAGCTATTTCAGTTGCAGCTGCAGATTTAAACAATGACGATAAAATCGAGATAGTAACCGCTGGCTATGATTATGGATTGAAGAATAGTAGCGGTCAAGTTCGAGTCTGGAATTGGGATGGAGCAAACCTGAACCTGTTGTCTAGTTCAGAATGGCGTATGGTAGAAAACACTTATGCTTCAGATGTCGCAGGCAATCCTATGGGTAACACCCTTGTAAATAACGTAAAAATTGCTGATGTCGACGGTGATAACATGCCAGAGATTCTTACCGGTGGCTTCACATACGACGGGTCTAAAGTTAACGGCCAACTTAGAATCTGGAGTTGGAATGGAACAATTAATCTTGAAGCAAGCGAAGAATGGACAAGCTACGACATTACCGAACTCAAATCTATAACAGTTAACGACGCAGATGGGGATGGAAAAGTGGATATTATCACAAGCGGTGTCACCGCAGGTAGCGGCGGATTTGCTCAGAACGCCACTATTAAAGAATATGCTCAGCTTAAAGTCTGGAGTTGGGATGGATACGACTTTCGCTAAAACAGAGCAAAGATTGGAACGTTGACGAAGGCGTCTGCGCATGGCAGGATGGAACAGGAGACTTAGACAATGATGGCAAAATCGAAATCGTAACTGTCGGCTGCAGCTATAAAAGTACCTTTTGCGATCCCAATCTGAGAATCTGGTCGCTTCCACCCATAGCAATAGTTACAAGTCCATCATACACGTACATTGCAGTTGCGATCGCTGCAGTAGCTACAGTAATAGCGTTTGTTGTATTGCTTTTCCTTCGACGAAAGAAAGCTTAACGCATTTCGTTACTTCTTTTCCTTTAATAAAACTCTTAGCAGATAATATTTTTAAGTTATTTGTCACTAGTGAAAAGGTAATTCTGAGTGTTGAAGTTATGAAGATGCGAACAATCAAATTAACCTCGAAGATATTTATTGAAACATTACAGGGAAAAACAGTCGTCTTCGATTCTGGTTTCTCATCTGACTTAGAGCTTTTGGATATAAAATTTGATTTACCCTCTAATCAGGTAATTGTGATTGTAAGAAGCGAGAGCTTTGAAGACATCCCTGAAGAGTACCCGATTCCTGAACTAAATCTATCCCACATAGAAAACAAAAAAGTAGCTACAAGCCCTAAAATTGTCGCTCCAAAAATTGTTTCTCAACTGACTTCCAGTAGCAAATCAGGCCTCCAACCTGTTGTAAAGAAATCCCAGCCACAAACGAATCAATACGCCAATAAGATGGCAGAAGAATTCAGTCCCGAGCAGCGTAAATTACTAAGTTTCACGGTAAGTGAAGACAGCGTTATTGTAAAACCTATCCAGTTCCTAAAAGCCGAGTGGGACGACATAAACGAAACCGTACGAAGCTTAGGTGGCAAATGGGTCAAAGGGGACATCGTCAGCTATTGGACAATCCCATTACAATAAAACATACCTTGCTTTCATCTTATTTTTCAGAAATAAAATAGGGAGAGCTGCTTAAGTTTTGAAGAAGTTTTGAAAGTAATTTAGGAAAAAGGATCTGGAAAAATTTCGGGTTTTTTTAAAAAAAAGAAAGAAGGTTGTTGTTTTTAGGTTTATTTTCGCTTGCGTAACACAAGTGCTACTACTGCGACTGCAACGATAATGATTGCTGCTACGCCTGCAATGATTATGGTTTCAGTTGGAAGTCCACCACTTGGTTCGGGAGCTACTGTGGGACTGGAAGTTATTGTTGCTGTTGGCACTGGTGTGATTGTTGAGATGGGTGTTTGAGTTGGAGTAGGAGTTATTACGGCTGGTGCCGCGGTTACGCCTATGGCTGTTTCTGCGTAGGATGGCCAGTATGAGTTAGAGCCTTCGAATGCAGCAAGAATTGTGTATTTGCCTGTGCCTGTTGGTTGCCACATGAAGCTGTAGAATCCACTTGTGTCAGTTATTGCTGTTCCGATGTCTATGTTGTTGCCGTTTTGGTCATTAGCAGTGAGTCTTACTTGAACACCTGTTGCGTCAGCGGGGATTGGTTTTTGCATGTATAGGTATTCCATCCAAGGAGTCATGTATGCATCAGAAATTACTGGAACCGCATTGAATTCACTTTTTTGCAGTAGTTGTTTCGCACCTGCAGATTGATCAGTAACAGTTCCGCGTATGATAACGCTTTGACCTTGGGTTATGGCAGTCGATGGAGCATCAACGGTAAGCAGGCTTGGACCTTTGCCGATGCAGTATAGTTGATTATCGTATGAATTGATGTAGGTCAAATAGCCGTCTGCGATGTAAGCGTTAGCCATGCCTTCGCCTAAACCTGATCCAGCCCATGCTGTTAGGTTCCATACTTCTTTACCAGTGAAAGCATCAACCACCCAAGCTCTTCCATCTTTGTAAAGTGGACTGTTAGGTGAGTGCTCACCAGTGAAAGTATAGATCTTTCCGTCTGCTATCATTGAAAGGTGTGTAGGGTATCTTCCCCAGGGTGTTTCAAGACCACTGTTGGTGTCTTTAAATTTCCATAGTAAAGAACCGTTCTTCATGCTGTAGGCAAGGATTTCTCCACCATAGCCTGCGACATATAGGTTGCCGTAGGCGACTTGTCCAGCTCTGCTACTAAAGTATTGGAATGCACTGTCTTGGGAGTAGGGTGTTCCGACTGGTCCCCATAGCTTTTCACCTGTATCTAGGCTGTACCCTAATCTTTCACCGGTTTCAAAGTAAGACATTGCAAATACTCGGTTCACGGTGTCTATGGGTTGGAATGGGAACATTTGGCTGAAGTTTTGTGGTGGTGCGGGGTAAGTCTTGGTCCATAGTAGTTGGCCTCTGGATTCTGGTTTGTCACTTATTGCCCAAATCGTCCAAGGATCGGGGGTTCCTCTTGGAGTTGAGGTAATTGCTACGCCGCTGCTTCTTCCAAGGATTATATCATTAGGAACAATGCCGACTATTGTTGCGGCCGTTCCACCTGGTAAAGTTGGAATAGTAACGTTATATTCGTAGTTGTTTCGCATATCAGCGACTTTTCCTATTGGGCGGTATTGATAAGCATCGGTTGTAGTTCCTGGTGTTAGTACTAGAGTTGAGTTTGGAAGTCCAGCTGTGGTCCATTTTGCCATCCAGTGTCCGCTATTGTTTATTATATACCGTGCAATTTCGCCGCTTTTGGTATATACTTGTGTTCCTGATGGTACGTTGGTTAGGTTAAATAGCCAATAACCTGTAAATGCGTCGTATGCTATCCATGTCGTGCCTGAAGCTTGATATAATACACCGCCGACTACGCCGTGCTGGTTGGGTGATTCATAACTATAGAGTTGTCCAAAAGTTGGATAGATATCGTCTCTTTGCCATAATTTTTCACCGGTAGTTAAGTCTAAGCAGACGTATGGTCCTCTGTCAGCTGCGTGGTTAAGGGGCATTTTGAAGTAGAGTCTTCCGTTTAGAATCATTGCGTTTCCGAATCTAACTTCGTAGGACATGCCAGTATAGAACATTTCACCAAAGATGTCAGTGCTTGTGCCTCCGACTACACCACCAAATTCAATTGGCATAGTCCACATCACGTGAGCAGTGTTTGGCGCTGCACCATCATCCTGTACACGTTTAGTCTGAAATAGGCCAGGCCAGTTTGAAGCTATACCTGCCCATGCAGTATTTTGACCTTCAATTGGGCGGGTCCAGAAGCTGTTCGGAAGAGGGTAGTCAGGGATTTTTTCTATAGGATTTTGTTGTACGGTTAGAGTGGTTGATGCAGTACTAGGCAGGTAGGTATCGTTAATGTAGGCACTATCGCTACCGGGAATTCCATTTATGGGATTATTCAACTTTGCTATTTGTCCAGGGAAGGAAAAGGCAAATGTGTATGTGCCGGTTTGGGTCGGTTTATATAGGAAGTAAGCTGAAGAAGTTGCGTCGGCAGTATATGGTCCTTTGGATTCGGTGGTTCCATCAGGTTTTGTGATGGTTACCATGTAACCGCCCCATCGGTCACCGCCAGCTCCGGCTGCAGTAGGTGCAACGTTGGCTAGCCACATTACGACGAAAATATCTTGGCCAACACCAACAGGGTTTGGATTAGCAGTTATGTAAGCATATGTAGGGATTTGCCAAGCGGGGGTATGCGCAGTAGTCATGGGTATAATTGTAGTCATCGACATAGCAAAAAGCAGAATTAAACTCAGAGTAGCTATTACTATCTTATTTATAGCATTCATTCATTCTCTCTCCTAAAGACAGGCTGATAACAATATAATATATAATTGTTGCGAAGTAAACTCAAGATTAAATAGAAATTAGCCGTTAGTAAAGTAAAAATTTTCCTTTTTAGAGTTCAATATTAGATTTTAGGGGTAGATTTTTTTAGTAACAACAGCTCTATTTTTTTGAGACTATATTTTTGGATCAAATATGCCCTTTTCAGTGATTATGCTTGTTATAAATTTTGGGGGGGTTATATCAAAGTAAATATTTTGCACATCAGCGCCAATTAGTTTTCTTCTGCCGATGATTTCTGTGGGTAATTTTGTCTCGATTTTTATAGGATTTTCGCATGTTGCATTTTTAGAGAACTTGGAGGTATCACAAGCTACATAAAATGGTTTTTTGAGAGCAGAACAAGTTAAGGCTAATGGGTAGGTACCTACTTTATTCACTAATGAACCATCACTTTCGATAGTATCTGCCCCTACTATAGCTAAGTCTGCTTCTTTACAGAAAAAGCCCATTGCTGCATCAACTATGACAGTTACAGATAACCCGATTTTAAGTAGCCTATCAGCCATATTCAGCCCTTCCAAGAGCGGTCGAGATTCAAGAATAATGACTCGGGAGATTTTGTGTTCTAAGTAAGCCTGTTTGATTATTTCTTCAATTGTTTCGCTTTCGCTAAGTGTTATTATTACTGCACCTATAGGGATTAAGTTGAGAGCTTCTTTGGCAATACATTTCTTAGCGTTTATTATTTCGGATTTTAGTTTGGTCAGATAATCAAATAAAGTATGTTTGAGTTCGGATAAATTCATTTTTTGAGCATTTGCATACGCTTGATTAGCAACTAATTCGACAACATTTCTAATTGAAATCATCGATGGCTGTGCAACCCGCAACAGATTTCCAATTTCCGCTAATTCATTAAAAAACTCATTTTTGCTGCTAACTTTTGAGCACTCGATGTATTTCAGATAAATTTCTGTAGCTCTAACTCGTAAGCTCAGTTGCACCTAAATGATTGTCGGCAGCTATTTTCTTTACATCTTTCTGCAAATTTGAAATAATCATCAAATCACCCAAACAGAATACGCCTTTACCATAAGAAACTGTTTGTTTAAACCATCAGTTAAAGATTTTATGAGGCGACCTAACTTTAAGGAAATGGGTTACCTAAAAAATAGTAAAAATGCAGAAGCCGATTTCTCGGTATGAGAAAGAAGGCTTTAGGGTGCAAGGCCTCTTGAAGGGGAAAGTATTTGGGGCAGAGTAGATTAGCCCCACACCCTAAGCTTCGTAATACTCATAGTTCTTTCTTTAAGATAATTATTTTTGCGAAGAGAAATTAACCATTTTTCCAAAGTAAACAAACCTATGCAACCGAATACAGGTAAGCAACTTTTTACAATGAAGTGACCTGTTAGCCAAAGAAGTTATACAAAAAGGAAAAGGCAGTGTATACTGCCTACTTTGGGTGTGTTGTATTGAGGGTTTACTTTACGATCTTTTCCCAGCCCTTGACGAAGTCAAGGTATTCTTGAACTGGTTGTCCGCCATAGCTTCTTAAACGTTCGCGGAGATCTACTTGGGCTAGTGCTGCTTTCTGGAAGTCTGTTATTTGAGAGGCTTTTTCAGTAAGGTAGAGGATGTTATCGACGCCTGCGCGGGCCATGCGGGATGATACTGTGAGTAATTCGCTTGGTGTTGCAACTTCTTTTGGATCGTCTCCTGGACCGTATACATAGAGTGAGATGTTTAGTGGTACTTCTCTGAAGATTTTCTTGAATGCACGTGTGAGCATTTCCCAGTACCATGGAGTAGCATAGTTTTTGCTGAACATAACTACTAGGAATTCATCAGTGAGTGGAGCTAAGTCGTCAAAGTTTATGCCGAATCGTTCATAACTTGTAACTGGATCTGGGAGAACACCGATAACGAATTTTTTCTTTGCTCTGTCACGTACGCGTTCGCTTACTTGAGCCATGTAGTCAGTAACTTCTTTTCGTCTCCATTCTAGCCAGCTTAAGCCGCTTTTCTTCCAGAGTTCTTGGCAACGTGGGCATGTGCAGTGACCATGCTCTGCAAAGTGGATGCTGTTTAGCCAAACGCCTGGGCTGTTGCGCGCTACTTCTTCGATGTAGTCTAGTTGTTCTGCTCTGTGTTCGGGTTGTGTATGGCAGAGTATGTCCCAGCGGACGTTGAAGTTGTTGTTAGTCCTCCATGCTGGACCAAGGGGTGATTGGGAAATCCAGTCAGGGTGGTTACGTGCAGTAACGTTATCACCAAAGATGGCGATGTTGCTGTACATGTCGGGCTGAGGTGGCATTCTTCTGCCTACTTCAGGTTTAACTCGGAATAATTGGAAGTCAAAACCCTCAGTTCTATCTGGTAGGAAAGTGTATGTGCCGAATTTCATCTTATTGCACCTTTTACCTTGCAAAACGTAGGGCGCGGTTATAAAGTTTTGCGTAATAGGCACCTGTTCTTTAAAAAGAATTAAAAATTCAAGCAAATTATTGCACATGCCCAATAGGATAACAATTTTGAAGCGGTTACTTTACAAAGCAGGGCTTTTTGGCTGAGTCTAAAAGCTTCTAATCAGTCAACTTATCTTTGCCGTAAGCAAAAAATGTGGAATTAATTAGCTAGAAGAAAAAACAGGTCTACAATAAAATACGCAATCAGGCAACAGGGTAAAACAACAAGTTCTTGTTAAAGAAAAGAGGCGTATACTCAAAATTATCTGTTACGAGGCATTTGTAAGGCTTCTTTGGGAGCAAAAACCTAAAACTACTTGAAGCAATAGAAGAAATTCTAGGCGGCATAAAATGGGTAAAAGCCACTCTCAGGCGGCATCTGATGTAGTTCAAGTTTTGGAGACTAATCCCCAAACTGGACTAACGACCCAACAGGCAATAGAGCGCATAGCAAAGTATGGTCCAAATAAGCTTGTTGAAGAGAGAGATATCCATTTCCTTAACATTTTGCGTGAAGAAATCACAGAGCCTATGATTCTTATACTCATAACATTAGGCTTTCTTTATAGTATATGGGGAAGCATAACCGACGCCTTAACTATAATCACGATTGTGGCGATTTTAGTTCTAATAGAGGTATTAAACGAGTTCCGTGCCAAACGATCTATTTCCGCTTTAAAAAAACTCGCTCCAATCACAACAGAAGTGCTCCGAAATGGGCACCTTATCGAAGTTCAATCAACTGGCATCGTTGAAGGTGACATATTACTACTTAGATCAGGTGAAATAGTTCCAGCGGATGCCAGACTATTAGAAGTCGCAGGTCTGGAAGTTGATGAATCCTCCTTAACCGGGTGAATCACTACCTGTCACAAAAGAGAGCATGCTGGTTCTACCTTTGGAAACAAGTATTAGTGATCAAAAAAACATGGTTTTTGCTGGAACGATAATCATCAAAGGACGAGCACAAGCAATAGTGACAGCCACAGGCTTAGAAACGGAGCTAGGAAAAGTTGTAGGTATAACTAAAGCAGCTAAAGAGCCAAAAACACCTCTTCAAGTAGGTATGAAACAACTGTCCAATACTCTAATCTTGATTTCTCTGTTCTTTAGCATACTCATCCCAATTCTAAGCTATCTTCGAGGCATACAACCCAGTCCACAACAAGCAATATTGTACGGATTATCCTTGGCATTCGCTGTCATACCTGAAGAATTGCCCATAATAATAACGATGGTACTAGGTGTTGGAGCATTTGCCCTATCTAGGAAAAACGCTATAGTGAAACGTTTGCGAGCAGCTGAAACCTTAGGCAACACAACAGTAATAGCGACCGATAAAACAGGCACTCTAACTGAGAACAAGATGCAGGTAAAAAGTTTATTCTTTGATTGCAAAATCACTCAAAGGGAGGATTTTAATCAGAATGAAAAAGAAGCCCTCAAAACCGCCTTAACAGCAAGTGATGCTATAAAGGATGCACCACTTAACCAAGTACTTACTAATCCAATGGCGCAAGCAATTCTGGAAATCCTTAAAGAAAATGGAGAAAATCTTCAACAGGTACAGCAGGAATGGGTACTTAAATATGAGCAAAGTTTTGATAACCAAAGTAGAAAAGCTTCTTATATCTATCAACGAGGCAACTCACTCATTATATTAGCTAGTGGTGCTCCAGAAAAAATTCTTGCCAACTCAACGAAAATACTCATTCAAGGCCAAGAAAAAGCAATTACCGAAGAAATACAAAAACAGTTAGCAACTGCAGTTTTAGAAATGGCTATCACAGGACAACGTTTGCTAGCATTTGGTTATCAGCGAATAATATCAATTCAAGAAAAAGAGCAAGATCTGGTTTTAGTCGGAATTGTCGGCTTTATAGATCCGCCAAGAAAAGAAGCAAAAAACGCCATCCGCGATTGCCAAGAAGCAGGAATTAAAGTTATTATGATTACCGGGGATCATCCTGAAACAGCAAGAACCATTGCAGCACAAGTGGGAATACGTAGTGCGAAAGTCTTAACTGGAAATGAAATCACCAAAATGAATGATGACGAATTAAAATCGGCATTAAGAGATACGTTCATTTTTGCTCGCACTACACCTGAAGAAAAATTGCGTTTAGTGCGATTAATGAGAGAAAATGGAGAAATTGTGGCAGTAACAGGTGATGGAATTAATGATGCGCCTGCCTTGAAAGAAGCCCATATTGGGGTAGCTATGGGTATTCGTGGAACAGATGTTGCTAAAGAAGCCGCGGATATAATTCTTACTGATGATAACTTTGCAACTATAGCAACTGCTGCAAGGGAAGGAAGAAAGATTTTTGCTAACTTGAAGAAGGGGATAAAATATTATCTTGCCTGCAAACTTGCTTTAGTCGGAAGCTTTTTGCTATCAATTGTTCTGGGTGTGCCGTTACCATTTGCACCTATTCAGATTATAGTACTTGAATTGTTCATGGATCTTGCAGCATCAGCTACTTTCGTCGCAGAACCTGAAGAGATTGGTATTATGAAAAATCCTCCAATAAATCCAAACGAGAAGTTCCTTAACCATAGCCTAATGAAAGCATTAATCCTAGGTGCCTTAAGCTTGTTCGCAGCAGTATCAATCACTTACCTATTTACTTGGTATCAAACGCAGAATCTTTCTCTATCGCAAACCATGGCATTCGCTGCATGGATGATTGGACACATATTTCTAGCCCTCAACTTCAGATCAGAAAAAGAGCCTTTAGAAAAATTAGGTTTGTTGACAAACAAACTAATGCTGCTATGGGCGATTGTCACTGTTGTTACCTTGGTTGCTGTAATAAATCTGCCATTTCTTAATTCAGCTTTAAAAACAACCAGCTTAAGCTTTGTAGATTGGCTAACAGTGCTTGTAGTATGTTATGTCACTATATTCTGGATGGAGTTCCAAAAGCTACTGCGATGATGATTATACATCAATTATTTGCTCCGAAGTAAAATTATTAAATAAAAGTTGCGTTAGAAGAAGCTTTAACTCTTGGGTCCTAAATGAGATGTATTATCTGGAGATTAATGGATGCGTATAAAATATTATGACGCCCCTGAAATCAAAAAGCAAGTAGACCAATTAGCTCAAGAGTGCGAATTTTTTCATGTCGTTCCACAATTTGTCTATTGCATACGCAGTCGAGGGTCCAAAGCTAAACGTACTATTGCACGCATCCATGGTTTAGGGAAGGTCTGGCAGGGAGTACTTAACATGCCCGCAGCCTATACTATTGAGGTTGTTTCCGAGATTTTTGATAAGATGTCTGATGAGGAAAAAGAGAAAACCCTCATCCATGAACTCATGCACATCCCCGGTGGCTTCTCAGGTGGTTTTCGCCCCCATAAAGGCTACGTAGAACGCCGATACGTTGAAGAAGTGTACAATAAACTTAGGAAAAAAAGAGCAGCGAGTAAGAATTCAAAGTTATTCCCATAAATCGTTAAAAGCTTGTTTTGGTGAAAGCTTTTAAGGAAGAAAATCTCCTAAGAATGAAAAGTAGAAAAGTGGCAAAGTTTCCACTTTAGCTAAACCGGCGAGATTGAGATATGCATGCCAGTTAAGATTCAAACAGCAAACACAACAAAAATCTTCAAAAAGCAAGAGATGCACAACGCATGAAACACGTTTTAACAAACCTAAAGCATAACGGAATTTATGTTCCAAAATACGACTTTAAAGAATTCAGCATAAAAATTCAAGGTCAAACCATAAAACTCACCCCGAAAAGTGAACAAATGGCCGTTGCCTGGATACGAAAAAGGCAGTCTGCCGCTTCTCCGCCAGATAGTGTTTTTATGAAAAATTTTATGGCCGAATTTCTTGAACAAATAAAACAGGAAAATCCTTCATTACAATTATTGGCTAATTTCACTTCAGGATACCTTAAAAAAATTGAAACCTGCAAAAACGAAGTAGTAAATCCTACCGCTTCGATTCATCAAGATATTGATTTTTCCCAAATTTCGAATTATGTTGAACAGGAAAAGAACAAGAAACTCAACCTTACCCAGGAAGAAAAGAAAAAGCAAGCTGAACAACGCAAAATCGTAAGAGAAGAACTCAAAGCCAAATTCGCGGTCGCTGAAGTTGACGGACAAAAATTAGAAATTGCCAACTGGACTGCTGAACCTTCATGTCTTTTTGCAGGAAGAGGTGACCATCCCCAACGGGGTAAATGGAAAGAAGGCCCACGTCGAGGAAGACATTATTCTTAATCTTCCAAAAAATGTGCCAGCACCAACAGGCAACTGGAAAGACACTGTTTGGGAACCAAACAAAATGTATGTTGCCAAATGGGAAGACAAACTTACAGGAAAAATCAAATATGTTTGGTTCTCGGATACAGCGTTTCTAAAGCAAAACCGTGAAATGGAAAAATTTAAGAAAGCCGAAACACTTGGCAAGCAGATAGGGAAAATTGAGGATCATATACTCAAAAATCTCAATGCTAAAGATGAAAATCGCAGAAAAGTTGCCACTGTTTGCTGGTTAATTTTGAACCCAAATATGAGGGTTGGCGATGAAAAAGACCCAGACGAGGCGGATACAGTTGGTGCTATCACTTTAAGATCTGAGCACATCAAAATCGAAGGTGACATACTGCATTTTGATTTCTTAGGCAAAGACTCCGTACGCTGGGTTAAACAAGTCAAAGCCCCGCTACCAGTAATTAAGAACATTGAATACTTCTCAAAGAATAGCAAAGAGTACCTCTTTGAAGGCATAGACTCGAAAAATGTTTCTCGTTTCCTTAGTGAGAAAATGCCAGGCTTAACAGCGAAGGTTTTTCGTACTTGGCGATGTACAAAAACTGTCAAAGAAGAACTAGAAAAAAGCGGCGTCACCAAAGAAGACCCAGACTACATTAAAAACTACGCAGCAAAAATGGCTAACCTAAAAGTAGCCGAAGTAGCAAACCATAAACGAAAAATTCCACCCACCTTTGACCAACGAATTGCTGACAAAGAAGCCAGCCTTAAAGGACTTGAAGCCTCACTTAAGCAGAAGAAAAAAGAAGGCAAAAAAACTGAAACCCTTGAAACCCGCATTGAAAAAGCTAAACGCGAAATAGAACTAACCAAGCTAACCAGAGAATACAACTTAGGTACATCACTAAAATCATACATTGACCCCACTGCATATGTGAAATGGGCAAAGAAAGTCAAATTTGACATAGAAAAATTCTATCCAAAAACTTTACAGAAGAAATTCAGTTGGGCTTTGCATGGAAAATCCGGTTCTGAGTGCATAACTGCATGAAGACCACGGAAACAAAAGAGGGTACTATAATTGAAATTTACGTGAAGCCTAACTCCGAAAAATTTAAAATCTCTTTGGAAAATGGCGAGATAGTTATTCGCTGCACTGAAGAACCTTTGAAAGGCAAAGTCAACAAAGAACTCATAAAAGAGTTCACCAAAATTTTTCATAGTCAGATAGAATTAGTTTCGGGTGCAACATCAAGACAAAAAAAGCTACTTATAAAAGGCATAAAAATAAGCGTAATTGAAGAAGCATTGAAAACTTTATAAAATGTTTTAACTCTGTACTTTAAATCGTAGCAGAGCTGCAATGCCACCAAAGGCGTTTTTGAGCATTTGGCCTTCTTCGGTTTCGGTTGAGATAACTTCTACCTCTGTGCCTGAGTATTCAGCTATCTGAGCGAGGTCATCCACGATATCCTGTTTTTCATTTACGGTTAAACTGGGGGCTTGGCATTTAGGGCATGGTTTACCTGAAAGGCTTTTTTCGAAGGCACTAATTTCTGGTGTTTTAACGGTGTGTTTTTCTTCGTAACCGCAAGCGCTGCATTTTATGGTTACACGCGAGAGGTCTACTCCTTCGGAGAACAGTAGCATGCGGACGCTACCCATTTCGAGGACTCTACGAACTTCGGCTTCACCATAAGTAATCAAGCCAGTGTCGTGGCCAACTTCGTAGAGGAATTTTTGCATGATTTCTTTTTCTTCAATATAACGGACTTTTTTCATAATTTCCGGTGCTTTATCTACGACTTCTTTAACGCCTTGCTCTTCAACGTATGCAGTATCCACAACATCGAGAATTTTATTTTTAAGTTGGTAGTTTAGGTAGTCGCCTTTTTCGAAGTCGTATTTTGTTGGTCCTGGGCCTGCGAGGATTATACCTTTCAGGGTGTCTATAGGCAAAAATATCTCATCGGCATGTGCACCTACACGAGTGAAGTACTCGTTAAGCTGCATATCTCGAAGACGTTCATATCGTCTGGCTGACTGTCCCCCAGCACGAGTCTTACCAGAAACACCGGAATACATCTGCCGAGCAATATTCAATCGTTTACCTTGAAGCGTAGCTATGGTGGCGTCGGAAGCATCAACTAGGAGTATACCGTAGGTTTCTTTTTCTCGCAGCATTTCCTGAAGGTGTTCGGTATGGAAACGTGAATCACACCGATAAAGAAAAATCTTAATTGGTTCAGGAGGTACAATCACCCAAGCCTCCATGCGTTCCGTTCCCGGCGCAGCGCCTTCCTGCAGAAGAGCACCAGTAAAAATCACGATGCCTTTTTCACCTGGATCTTTAAAGAGTTTGAGTTTCTGCTGAGCTTTAACTATAGCGTCTAACACGTTTTTGCGGGTGACATTGGATTTGATGTTGCTAGCAGTACCGTATTCGTTGCGCAGAAGGTTTATGGCGTCGCTGATTTGTTTGTCTGGAGGAACATATATGGTAATGAGTTCGGTGTGGCTACCTTCTTTATCGGCTAGCATGTTGAGTGTTTTTCGTAATCGGAATAATTCTAAGCTAGATTTTTTGGCGGTGCTCAAATGTTTTCACTAATATGCTTTTTGGGTTAACTACAAAGTTAGGTTACATCTAATCAAATAAAAGTTCCGAAGTAAAAGAAGGGAAGGTTATGTTGCGCTTATGGCGTCTTTTAGAGTTGCCTTGAATGGACCTAGTTTTCCACCGTAGTTACCAGCGGTAATCTTTACAATACCAGGCATACATGCAGCTTCTACACCTACGCGCATAGCGTTGTTTATGGCTGTAAGATTCAATCCGTTGATGACAATTTCTAGGACGCTAACGGCGTTTGGTGGAACGACAGTGTCTGGCACTTGATCTTTTATAGCGGGGCAGAAAGTGTGTGATGTAGATGCCTTGAGCTTGTATTTCATTGATCCTGCTTTGGATCCTGAGCGGGCGATGCCACCTGGGAAGGGCAAAACAACATCTTTAACCTGTGAACGGATAGCTTCAACAGCTGCTTCAGCGGCCTTTAGAGTGGCTTCGTGAGTCTCTCCCATTATCATAAAGTTGCCGCCTGCTATGGCTTCTTGTACTCCGAATGCATCTTCAACGTAGAAGTTGCCTTCCATTACTGGGATCTTCCAGCATTTGCGGTCGCCGACCATGGCTCTTTTTTCGAAACCATCGCCGAAGAAGCGCAGACTTCGACCAACTCCGATTTTACGTTTGGTATCCATTAAACCATTGAAGGCTTTGGTAGTGGGGCAAGTCAATATGCATTGTCCCATGCGTGTTAGGAAGGAATTCTTTAATTCAAAACGGTCACGATTGTAAATTTGAATAAGTACGCCTGGGCGTTTGTCGGGTGTTTGGTCTGCAGGAACAGTGCATTCTATGCCTGCTTCGGCAGGTGACATGATGATGCTTACTGCGAAGCCTGTTGCAATTGTTGCGGAAGTGAGTGCCCATTTTTCATTTTCAGCAGTGATTAGGATTCTGCCTGCCCAGAGTGGAAACATTTCAGCAAAGGTGTCCATAACTTCTATGGTATTTCCTGCTGGTGCTTTCACGAGAAAACTCTTTTTCTTATCATCATAGCTTACAATCTGTAATTTGCTACTTGACATGAGTAAGACCTTGGATTGTGTTGTCTTTGGTATAATTTAAGAGTTTTTATGAAACTATCCTGCTCTGAAAATGTAAAGATGCATTAAATGGACAATTAAAATCTATATGGTGAATGATCGGTCGGGATTAAAAATAGATATAGAGAAGAAATTTTGAAGTCTGCCTAATCCATGTGGACGGAGACTATTGTTTGTCCTTTGTCTGCGCCTCTTTGGACTGCAATTGCAAATACATGTATGCCCCCTTTCCAAGTTTCCATATGAACAGGGACAACATTGACGTAGTAGAATCCAGGTAGGCGTCCTGCGAACACGGTTGAGATTTCTACTTGGGCACCACCAGGTGCAACGATCATAGGATCTATGTTGAAGTTTTCTGATTTCAGTCCAGTTACGGGCTCACCGTTGAGGTCTGTTACAGAAACTGCAATGTAATTGGATAGTCTGTTTCCGGGTGCTGCCACAGTATCTTCGGATGAAGCTATCACGATTAATCGAGCCATATATTCCACCTAACTCTTGAGAGGCTTATCGCAGTCTTTTTCTTAAGCATTTCCAATCGACTTAATAATTAAATTGATGCATAGAATGATGAATTTTTGAGTACTTGATTTTCAAAAAATTTTTGATTAGTGCGGGTTTGAGTTGCGGATGCGTTTTTGAATAGCTTCGTATTGTTCGGGGGTGAATAATTCTTCTTGGCAAATTGGGCATTTGAGTGCTTTTACATTTTGCAGGACTATGTCATCAATTTCAAAGTCAAACTCGATTTCTATGTATTCAAC
This sequence comes from Candidatus Bathyarchaeota archaeon, assembly GCA_963701765.1. Taxonomy (GTDB): domain Archaea; phylum Thermoproteota; class Bathyarchaeia; order Bathyarchaeales; family Bathycorpusculaceae; genus JADGNF01. The sequence continues at coordinate 642,677 of CAVPBD010000004.1, read as the reverse complement.
GCAACATATTGGACAAAGCAAAGCGCCTGCCTTCAATGTTTCTTCAGAATGGTCATTGTGATTGGGCATTTGTATCTGTCCAATTACAGAATTCTTCAGCCTAATAAAGAGGGTATGTATTTCTTATAAAAATTTTTGAAGGTTGTGTTTATTGGATAATTACTGAAAACGTGGTAATTCAAGCATATAGAGGATATTTTAATTGATTGTTATTGCGTTATTCGTAATATTATTAAAGAAAACGGAAAGTTAAATAACTTCCATAGAGTAGAATGCTGTAAAGAGGAAGCAAAATGACATCATTCAGTGGTTGTTATACCGCTATCGTAACCCCAATGAGAAGTAATCGCGAAGTAGATTATGAGGGTTTACAAAAACTAGTTCAATTTCAGATTCAAGAAGGCGTAAGCGGAGTTTTGGCTGTGGGCACCACAGGTGAAAGCCCTACGCTAGATTGGAATGAACATAACAAAGTTATAGAAAAAGTTTACAATTACACCAACAGCAAAGGGTTAACCATCGCAGGAACCGGCAGCAATAGCACCCAAGAAGCCATAGAAGCTACCGCACATGCCCAACGCATAGGAGTAAAATGTGTCTTGCTCGTTGATCCATATTATAACGGACCTAGCAGCCTAGAGATTCGCAGAGAATACATCGAACCAATCGCAAGAGAATTCCCTAATGTCCAGTTAATCCCTTACATTATCCCCGGTCGAACCGGCACCCAACTTCTCCCGCAGGACTTAGCTATTCTCCACGATCAGTTTCCAAACGTTCGTTGTGTAAAGGAAGCAACAGGTGATCTTAAGAATATGGAGTTAACCCGCAGTATATGTGGAGATAATTTTGATATTCTCTCAGGTGACGATGATAAAACTTATTCAATGATGATTTCACCCGATATTGAAGCAAATGGCGTGATTTCAGTCGCATCCAATGTTGCGCCCCGTGCAGTAGCAGATATGGTTCATTACATCCAAGATGGCAACGATGAGGAAGCACAAAGACTTGCTCAAGCTCTTGCACCGCTTTTTAGCATAATCACTGTTAAAACCCAAGAACAAACACCTTATGGACTGGCTAGTTGTAAAGCACGAAATCCTCTTGCTTACAAGACTCTTATGAATATCTTAGGTATGCCTTCAGGACCGTGCAGACAACCTCTCGGAAAAATGACCTACAATGGCGCGCAAATTGTGCTAGCAACAGCAAAGAAAGTGTTTGAGACTAATCCTGAAATTCTTATGCCTATAGAAGACTTCTTTGGCGTTAACCTAAAGGAACGACTTTACAGTGCCACTACTTTGGAGGGACTTTACTACGCTTAATTTCTGTGTAGCTGGCGCAACAGGGAAGATGGGAGAAGCCATTATTCGTGAGGCGACTAGCAAAGGTCACCAGATAGTAGGTGCTATCGAAGCGCCTAACAACCCTAACATAGGCAAGAGTCTTAGAGAGATTGGTTTTGCAAATTCAGATACAAAAATCATGACCCCCGATAGAATCATTGAAGCCTGCGCAAAGGCTGATGTTTACATATCATTCACTTCACCTGCAGCAGAAATCCAAAATCTCCCCAAGGTAGTTAACATTGGAAAAAGAATAATCTTAGGCACAACAGGTTTTACTGAAGAACAAGACCAGTCAATCCGAAATACTATTAGTAAAGTTCCAGCGGTATTCTCGCCAAATTTTTCGGTAGGCGTTAATATTCTTTTTAAGCTTGCTCAGGTTCTCAATGCGTTTCCGCAGAATTACAATTTCAGTATAAGTGAGATCCATCACAACGCAAAGAAGGATGCCCCAAGCGGTACAGCTGTAAAGCTAGGACAAATAGTTGCAGATATGCGGGGTTATACAACAACGGTTACTGGAAGAAAAGGAATCAGCGTACGCACCCCTGATGAGCTAGAAATCGTCGCAATGCGTGCAGGTGGAGTACCAGGAATCCATGATCTGATAGTTGCTGGTCCATATGAGATGCTTAGAATTGAGCATACAGCCTTCTCTCGTAATGTGCTTGCTCAAGGAGCTGTCTACGCAGCAGAATGGTTAAGTGAGCAACAGAATGCAGGAGTCTACAGTATGACAACTGTTTTAGGGCTTTGAAATGGTGAAAAATAGTGAAAAATGCACCATTAAAGTTTTATTTAAGAAAATAAAAGAAAGTTAAGGAGTAAAAGGTGAAAGTCTTTGAACCGTAAAGTAGCAATTTTAGGCGCAACAGGAGCAGTTGGACAACGTTACATAGAATTGTTGCTAAAGCATCCTTGGTTTAAAATCGAGGTGCTTGCAGCTTCAGAAAAGTCCGCAGGGAAAAAGTACAAAGACGCCTGCAATTGGGTAATGGAGTCTAACTTGCCAAAAGAGATTGCAGAAATGAATGTAGCAGACGCTACGGTTGAATCAGTTAAAAAAGCGGGCAATGTAGATTTGATATTCACATCCTTGCCAGGAGATCTTGCCGGTCCAGTCGAAGAAGAATTTGCCGCAGAGTACGCAGTCTTTAGCAAGGCTAGCGCACATCGAATGGAAAAAGATGTTCCGTTACTCATACCTGAAGTTAATCCAGAGCATGCTGCTTTAATCCCTATTCAGAAGAAGGAACGCGGTTGGAAGGGTTTTATCACCACTGACCCTAACTGTTCCACAATTCAAATGGTAATGACACTTAAGCCCCTTATGCAATTTGGCATCAAGCAGCTTATGGTCACAACTATGCAGGCGCTAAGTGGTGCAGGATACCCAGGTGTACCTTCGCTTGACATTATCGATAACGTCATACCTTACATCTCTAAAGAAGAAGAAAAAATGGAAACGGAAGCACACAAACTACTAGGCACTTCGATGGAAAAACAATAAAAAATGCTGACTTCCCAATTAGCGCAAGCTGTAATCGAGTCAACGTCAAAGATGGACACCTAGAATCGGTCTTTGTTAAACTAGAAAAGAATCCTTCGCTTGCAGAAGTTGAAGAAGCATTTGCCAACTTTCAGAGGTGAGCCTCAAAAACTCAAGTTGCACTCTGCCCCCGAATTTCCAATTGTGGTAAGAAAGGAGGCAAATAGACCCCAGCCTAGATTTGACAGAGACGCAGGCAATGGCATGAGTGTGGTTGTGGGTAGATTGCGTAAGGATCCGATAATGTCGGTCAAATACATGTGCTTAGGCCATAACACTATTCGTGGGGGCGCGGGTGCTGGTGTGCTCAGCGCTGAGTTATTGGTCGCAAAAGGGTTAGCTTAAAAAATAACCCTTGCGCATATAGTATCTAACGAAATGCGATACAGGTGAGAATTCAGTGTACACTTTAAATAGCCCCTTAGAAAGCCGTAATGGCCAACTTTTCATCGATGGAGTATCCACCAAAAATTTAGCAGAAAAATTTGACACCCCACTCTACGTAATTAGCGAACGGCGAATCAGGGAAAATTACAAACGCCTACATGAAGCGTTGTCACAGAACTATCAGAAAAACAAAATATATTACGCTATGAAGGCTAACTCCAACCTTGCCATTCTAAAGATTTTGGAGACAGAAGGCGTAAATATAGACACAGTTAGCCCAGGGGAAGTGTTCATGGCTCTTACAAGTGGCTTCACTCCAGAACGCATGCTCTTTACTGGCACAAGTGTTCGAAATGATGAACTCAAATTCCTCGCTGATTCAAATGTTACCGTAAACATTGATTCCCGCTCACAACTAGACAGACTACTGAAGATAGGTGTTCCAAAGATCATTTCCTTTAGAGTCAATCCGGAAGTTGGTGCAGGGGCGCACAATCACGTCATAACCGCGGGTAAGGAAACGAAGTTCGGATTATGGGAACAAGATGCAATAAAAGCCTACGCGGCAGCCAAGAGTGCAGGTGTTGAGAAGTTTGGTATACACATGCACATAGGTTCAGGCGTACTTGATGTTAAGCCATTTCTAGCAGCGCTTGAGAAGTTATTGGGCATAGCTAAGCGTATTCATGAGCAAACGGGCGTTAACTTTGAGTTTATAGACGTAGGGGGAGGAATCGGTGTTCCATATAAGCCCGAAGACAAAGAAATAGATCTGAAACTTTACGCAGAAAAAGTTCTAACCTTATTCAAGACCAAGACTAAGCAGTATGGTTTAGGTGAACCTTACTTCTACGTAGAACCGGGCAGATTCCTCGTAGCCGACTCAACAATTCTACTAACCACGGTTAATACCATAAAAACTACGCCTTACAAGAAATTCATCGGAGTTGATGCAGGCTTTAACACTCTAGTCCGCCCTACAATGTATGGCTCGTATCATCCAATACTAGTTGCAAACAAGTTGGTGGCTGCTGACGAAGAAAAATGTGATGTAGCTGGGCCAATTTGTGAATCAGGAGATTTACTAGCAAAAGACCGCCGATTACCAAAGGTAGAAGAGGGTGACTTACTGGCAGTATTGAATGCGGGAGCATACGGATTCGCTATGAGCTCACAATATAATAGTCGACCCAGAACCGCAGAAGTCTTAGTAAATAATGCACGTTACAAAGTAGTCCGAGAACGAGAGCAATTTGACGACTTGATTAACAGTCAACGTGCATCTGCAGAGTGGCAACAATAATGAAGTTCTGGAAAATGCAAGCCTTAGGCAACGACTATGTAGTGATAGATAACAGAGACGAAAAAATAGACACTGAAAAAGCAATAAAGTTAGCTAAAAAGCTCTGTGAAAGAAAATTTGGCGTCGGCGCAGACGGTCTTCTTCTTATTTCTAATTCAAATAGGGCAGATGCAAAGATGCGGATTTTCAACGCAGACGGCAGTGAAGCAGAAATGTGCGGCAACGGCATCCGCTGCTTCGCCAAATACTGCTACGAAAATGACATAGTCAAAAAGAACGAGTTCAGTGTGGAGACAGCAGCAGGTCTCAAGCATGTTTGGTTAACGGTAGAGAAAGATACTGTGAAAGCGGTTAAGGTAGATATGGGTGCCCCGAACTGGGAAAGAAAATCCTTGCCCATGATTGGCGAAGGCACCTGCATAGACGGAGACCTCATGGTAGAAGATGAGCCCTACAAAGTATCATGCGTTTCTATGGGAAATCCTCACTGCGTAATATTCGTCAATAATGTAGGTGACTATGCTGTTGAATATGTGGGACCGATTGTTGAAAACCACGAAGCATTCCCGAAAAGAATCAACGTAGGCTTTGTTGAAGTTCTAAATAAGAACGAGTTGAAGCTACGTGTTTGGGAGAGAGGCTGTGGAGAGACCTTAGCTTGCGGAACAGGCACCTGTGCCGCGGCTGCGGTTGCGAACAAGCTTAAGAAAGTAGGTAACAAAGTCACAGTTCACCTTCTAGGCGGCGACCTGCAAATAGAAATCGGTGCAAGCATACTGATGAGTGGCCCCGCTGAGAAGGTTTTTGAGGGAAAACTCTTTTAGCCTCAAAACCATGACCAAACCCATGACATTTGAGTTTGCAGACCGCGTTAAGCGGCTTCCCCCTTACTTATTTGCAGAAATAGAAAAACAAATCAACGAAAAAAAAGCTCAAGGCGTTGATTTAATTTCTTTAAGCATTGGTGATCCGGATCTTCCTCCACCACAGTTTGTTATTGATGCTCTAAAGGAGGAATCATCGAATCCTAAAAATCATAATTACTCTTTTAGTCAAGGCGAGCCGGATTTCCGAAAAGCTGTGGTGGATTGGTGCAAGAAAAGATTCAATTTAGATCTTGCTCAGGATCAGGTTGTCGCGCTTCTGGGTTCGAAAGAAGGCCTGGCAAATATTGCCCGTGCTTTTGTAAATCCCGGAGACACAGTTTTAGCACCTAATCCAGCATACCCAGTCTATGCGAACGGGGCTACTATTCTTAACGACGCGACAACATTAGATTTACCATTATTGGAAGAGAACGGATTCAAACCAGACTTCTCCAAAGTGAAGCCAAAGAAAGCTAAAATGATGTTTCTCAATTACCCTAACAATCCTACTGGTGCTACAGTGGATAAGAAGTTCCTTCAGGAAGCGGTAGAATTTGCAAAGGATAATAATATAATCCTATGTTATGACAATGCCTATTCCGAAGTCAATTATGACGGCTACAAATCACCCAGCATTTTAGAAATCGAGGGGGCTATGGATGTTGCCATCGAGTTCCATTCACTTTCAAAAACTTTCAATATGACAGGTGATCGAATTGCCTTCGCTGTGGGCAACAAGCAACTTGTTAGTGGCTTAACTAAGATTAAATCTCAAATCGACTCCGGACCCCCAGTCTACACCCAGAAAGTCGCCGTTAAAGCCCTCGAATCTTACAAGAGCGCAGAATCGCCAGCATTCCTTAAGAAAACAAACAAAATCCTCCAAGACAGACGTGACTTACTCGTAAAATCGTTATGCAAAATCGGGCTCAAATGCGAAGCACCAAAAGCTACCTTCTACACTTGGGTCAACTGCAATGGCGACTCGATGAAATTCGCCAGCAAACTTTTAGACGTAGGCGTTGCGGTAACACCGGGCATCGGTTTTGGCAAGTATGGTGAAGGTTACGCGCGTATAACTTTCACACAGCCCAAAGAGCGCATAAAAGAAGCCTGCGAACGAATCGAAAAAATCTACAAATAAGGTTCCCTCAAAGTACGCTTCTTTTCGCGTACCTCTATTTTTTTAGTTTTTATCTTCAAAATGTTAGGTTAAAATTTTTTTAAGAAGGGAAAAAGAAAGAAGAATGGATTTGCCTTTTGGCAGCCAAATTTTATTTGCGCTTTTTTGTTTATTTGGCGCCTGCTTTAGCTTTGGCGAGTTTTTTAAGAATTTGGGTCTTAGCGATATCGTATGCGATGGCATAGTCAAAGAGTCCAGAGGCTGCTTCGGTTGCGCGTTTAATCATGTCGGTTTCAACTTTAAGTTTTAGCTTGCCAATTGCGAGTGCACCTATGCCGAATGTGCCTGCTTTGAGTTCTTTGGGGTCATCGTTGGAGTCTAAGCCTTCTACACCGAGTGGTTTGATTGCGTTGATGTCGCCAATGATTTTGGCTTTTCCGGCTTTCTTGAGGTCATCTGCGGTCATTAGCTGGATTCCGCCTGCGCCAGCAGCAAGGATAATTTCAGCGTCTTTGATGGCGGCAGCGGTTTGTTCGGGTTTTGAGACTTCAACTACTTTAACGCGTGCTTCGCCACATTCTTTGTTAATTTTGTCAGCAATTGCTTGACCTTTGGCGAGACTGCGTGAGGTTATAGTTACGTTAGCTTTTTCTGTGGCATAGATACGTGCTGCAGTTTGGCCGACTGGTCCAGTTCCGGCAAGGACTGTGACGTTTTTGCCTTCAAGAGTACCAAAGCCCTTCTCTAATGATAGCCCTAAGGTTTTAGCGACTGCTCCAGCAGCGGTGGTGTATGCTCCTCTTGGGTCAACAATTACGCTGTTTCCCCATGGGGCAGAAGCCATAGCTTTCATGGTTTCAGCGACAACTTTTTCGACCATATCAAAGTTGCTACCGTTGATGAAGAATTTAGTGTGGGCTGCGCCTAGAGGTCCGCGTGGGAACAATGCGTCGAAAACAATTTTTCCTGCGTCATCACCTGTAACGTTTTCGAATTTATACACTGCGGAGTCAGGGTACACATCTTGGGCAACCAGCATGTCGAAGGGGCTGCAGAATTTGTCTGTATCTAGGAAAATGAAAACTGTTTTGAAAGTTGGTTGTGCCATTTTAATTTACACCTTTGGATAGGGACTTCACGCTGTTGAAACATTTAAGAATTACCACGCCATATCGCGGACAATCTTGTACCACAACTGTTTAATAATTTGGCAAGCCAGAAGGTAGTGGTAACTTTCGGAGTGCTATTAATTGTCTTTAGCTGAGAATCTTGAGAAACTTTCAAACGCTAGTGGTGTAGCAGGCAGAGAACAAGAAGTTAGAGAACTATTAATTAAAATGCTAAAACCACATGCAGACGAAATCGTCGTGGATAGGCTAGAAAACGTCATTGCTATAAAGAAAGGCAAGAAAACTGCACCTAAAGTCATGCTAGCAGCCCACATGGATGAAGTCGGTTTAATGGTAAAAAACATCACCAAAGACGGCTTCTTGCAGTTTACAAAGATGGGCGGTATTGATGATCGCATTCTTTTAGCTCAAAAAGTCAACGTTTACACTGAGAAAAATAAACTGCCAGGTGTGGTAGGCTCTAAGCCACCGCACATTCAGAAAGAAGAAGAACGCAAGAAAATCTTCACTTTTGATGAAATGTTTATCGATATAGGGGCAGAAAACCGAGACGATGCCAAAGCTATGGGCGTAAAAGTTGGTGACTCCGTAGCCTTTGATGTGACGTTTAGGAAAATAGGTAAAGACGCGGTTATGGGTAAGGCTTTTGATAATCGAGCCGGATGCGCAGTAATGATTGAGACTTTTAAGGCGCTGGAGAAAACTGACTGCACTGTCTACGCTGCTGGTACGGTTCAAGAGGAACTCGGCTTAAGAGGCGCAGGAACAGCAGCCTACGGTATAGATCCTGATGTAGGTATAGCGTTAGATGTAACCATTGCAGGTGATGTGCCGGGGGTTAGAGAATTCGACACCACAGTAAAAATGGGTAAAGGCCCAGCCTTAACCGTTAGCGACTCAGGCTTAGTGACCAATCCAAAGGTTCTACGCCTGTTCATGGAAGCAGCATCTGAAAACAAAATTGACTACCAACTCGAAACAGGTCTACTAGGAACTACAGACGCCGCCCGCATCGCACTCACCCGACAAGGTATCCCCAGCGGCACCATATCCGTTCCAGCACGCTACATCCACAGCCCAACAGGACTAATTAGCTTAAAAGATGCCCAAAACGCAGCAAAACTCGCAGCTGCAGCGGTTCAAAAAATCGAAAAAACCTTCTAACAATTTTTTCCATTTTTCAATCCCTCAACTTCTTTTTGCTACAACAACATTTACCTCTACCTATAAGTGGACTCTATAACAGGGCGAATTTTTTATGTGAAACTGTTTTATAGGTATGTTTTAATCTGTAGCTGGTGGGGTTAGGTTTGGATAGCACAGGAAAATTCGAGTTTCTGGAACATACTGCTGATGCTTTCATAGCTGCTTATGGTGCAAGTTTGGAGGAGGCATTTGGAAATGCTGCGTTAGCTATGTTTGAGGTAATGACTGACACAGATAAGGTAAACGCGCAAGTTAAGGAGACGGTTGAGGTTGAAGCGGAAGATGAGTATGCGTTGCTTTATAATTGGCTTGAAGCTCTATTGGTGAAGTTCGAGTTAAGTGATATGCTTTTCTCAAAATTTGAAGTCCACAAAATCAAAGATAATAAGGAGAACTTTAAGCTTGAAGCCTCGGTTTGGGGAGAAAAATTTGACCCTGCGAAACATCCGCAGAAAGTAGGTGTTAAGGCAGCGACATATCATCAAATGGAAATAATTAAAGAAGCAGAAAAAGTGAGTTTGATTTTTCTTTTAGACATCTAAGTTTAGGCTAGCTTTAGTTTTTTTAGCTCAGAGAACATGTGTTCAACGGCTATTTCCGGTGGTGAATTTACGTCAGTGACTTTATGTGTGATTAAGGGTACTTTCTTTTTCTTGTAGTATTGTATGAGAGGACTGGTTTGTTTTTCGTAGACATCTAGCCTGTTCTTTATGACTTCAGGGTTGTCGTCTGCACGTTGATACAGTGAGCCGCCACATTTGTCGCATACGTTTTCGACTTTTGGTTTTAAGAACTTTGTATTGTAGACCTCGCCGCAGTTCTTGCAGGTTCGTCTTGTGGATAAGCGTTCAATAATAATTGGAGCAGGAACGTCTAGCATCATTATTGTGTCTATTTTAGCTATTTTTCCTAATGCTTCCGCCTGAGCAACAGTACGGGGGAATCCGTCAAGAATGAAGCCGCTACTTTTGGGGGCGTCATTGATAGTTTTCTGTAGAACTTCAATGACGATTTCATCAGGAGCCAAAAGGCCCTTTTCTACATAGTTTTTAACTTTTTTTCCTAAAGGAGAGTTGTCTTTTATTATTGCCCGAAGGATGTCGCCCATGCAAATAACTTGTACGCCGAGTTTGGATTGAAGTCTCGACGCGCACGTGCCTTTTCCTGAGCCAGGTGCACCAAAGATTAATGCGTTCACAGTCGCTTCGCCTCTAAACGCACTCTGGTATGAATAATATGCGTAATTAAGTTTTGCCCGTATTATCCGATTTGCGAAAGGAAATGTTTATTCCAATTAAAAGAAACGTTCTATTTCAGCTTAGCAGGCAAGGGAGTAATATGCACACCCAAAAAATCGGAGAGAAAATTTTTCAGGTAGACCTACGAACAGGCGGAATAAGAAATCTTATCGCGAGCTATGTTCTCCGAGGAGAAAAAGCCATCATAGTAGATTGTGGTCCAACCTCATCAATCCCAAACCTGCTCATAGGTTTAGACGAACTAAAGATTAAGCCTGAAGATGTGGCATATGTTGCTGTGTCCCATGTGCATGCTGACCACAGTGGGGGAGTAGGAACATTAATCAAGAATCTGCCAAATGCTAAAGTCCTTGTTCACGCCAAAGGTGCCCCACATCTCATAGATCCTGCAAGACTTTGGACTGCGACTAAGGAGACACTTGATTATGTCGCAGAAATTTTAGGTGAACCAGAACCGGTCCCCCAAACCCGAGTGATTGTTGCATCTGAAGATACAACTTTTAATGTGGGAGCTAATGTGAAACTAAAAGTTGTGGAAACTCCTGGACATGCTTCACATAATCTAAGTTATTTTGAACCTCTTAATGCCGGTTTATTTCCAGGTGATTCAGCAGGTGCTTATCTGGGCGAGTTTGATACCGTTCTTCCGACTACTCCTCCGCCTTTCCGTCCGGACATTGCGTTGGTTTCAATAAATAAACTCATCAGCCTTAACCCGAAAGTAATCTATTATCCGCATTTCGGAAAAGCCCAACATGCAATTAACCGCTTAAAAAAATATGCAATTCAGATACAGCAATGGCAAAGAATCTCTCGAGACGCAATCCAAAGAGGCCAAAGTATAGAAATCACGCAAGAGAGAATGTTTCGTGAAGATTCAACAATCAAGCAGGAATTGCGCGAAAAAATCCTGGCCGCAGTTAAAACAAACCAGGTGCATAGAAAAACTCTGTTCATGAATAGTGTAGAAGGTTTTGTTGATTTTGCTAGGAAAAACCAGATGTGATAATTAGAATTTAAGTCAAAACTGTTTTATATTGTGCATCTTCTTTTTTATGTGGTTGTTTAACTATGGGCGAAGACGAAGGACGAGCTCCTAACGAAAATGTTCCTGTTCAAAAAATAGATGACTATTCTTGGTGCATTCCACAATATAAACGGGAAATGAAAGTTCCCGGCATAGTTTTCGCCAGCGCAGCTCTATTAGAGAAAATGAAAACTGACCGCACCTTGCAACAATGCGCCAATGTTTCCCAGTTACCTGGAATCTACAAGCACGCCATCACTTTACCCGACGGACACGAAGGATATGGGTTTCCCATAGGTGGCGTTGCCGCAACAGATTATGATGAGGGGGTCATAAGCCCAGGTGGAGTAGGCTATGACATTAACTGCGGTGTTCGTCTCTTGTCAACTAATCTTTCTGAAAAGGATATTCGTCCAAAACTCGCTCAGCTTACAGAAGCCATTTTCCGAAACGTACCTTCAGGATTAGGAAGCAGAAGAAAAGATTTCACCATAAGCTCTAGTGATCTAAACAGATTGGCCGTTGAAGGCGTGCAATGGCTTGTAGACAAAGGGATAGGTTGGTCTGAAGATGCAGAACACTGTGAAGAACACGGCAATATGCAAAATGCCAACCCAGACAAAGTTTCACCTACTGCCAAAAACCGAGGACTATCACAGCTAGGTACGTTAGGTTCTGGAAATCACTTTTTAGAAATCCAGAAAGTGGATAAAATTTACAATCCTGAAACCGCAAAAACCTTTGGCATTACCCATGAAGGCCAGGTTATGGTTATGATTCACTGTGGCTCCCGAGGATACGGCCATCAAGTCTGCTCAGATTATCTTCGAGTCATGGAGCATGCAACACAGAAGTACAAAATTTCTATTCCAGATCGCGAGTTGTCATGTGCACCAGGAAGCAGTGACGAAGCCAGAGACTACATTCAAGCGATGGCATGCGCTGTAAACTATGCATTTTGTAATAGACAAGCGATTATGCATTGGGTACGCCAGAGTTTTCAACAGGTTTATAATGAAGCTCCTGAGAAATTTGGATTGAAGCTGGTTTACGATGTGGCACATAACATTGCGAAAGCTGAAACCCATAAAATTGATGGTGCAAACAAAAAGGTCTGGGTACATCGCAAGGGTGCTACGAGAGCTTTCCCAGCCCATCATTTAGATGTTCCATCGGATTATCGCTCTAAAGGCCAGCCGGTTCTTATCCCGGGCAGCATGGGCACCAGCTCATGGGTCTTAGTAGGAACTGAAAAAGCTATGGACTTAACTTTTGGTTCTACTGCGCATGGGGCAGGACGAATGATGAGTCGCGCAGCTGCCAAACGACAATTCTGGGGTGGAGACATAAAGAATGCCTTAGAAAAGCGAGGCATAGTGGTTCGCGCAGCCAGTCCTATGGTCTTAGCTGAAGAAGCAGACTCTGCCTACAAAAATGTAGATGCTGTAGTAGAAGTAAGTGATAGAGTTGGCATCGCCACAAAAGTTGCTAAGAATGGTTCCATTAGCAGTGGTTAAAGGATAATTTGATGGGATATATTTGAACTCAACTGACGAAGCAGGAATAGCGGAACTGCGCAGGAAAAAGAACATAGTTGGGATAGTGGCTATCGTTCTCCTAGTTGTTTTTACTTTTCTTGCGCTCTTAGGTATTCTTTCAGGATGGGGATGGGTTATAGCGGATTTGATTGTTGCCGCTGTTGCTAATCTGATTCTAAGAAGAATAGGAAGACCAAAAGAGCTCTAGCAGGGGCTTCTTTTTTTTGGATTATAGAATTTTCATTACTCGAGTTTAAAGTTAATATTTAGTGTTTTGTTGTTTGTAGTGCAGGCGCTGTTGAGTTTGCCTTGGAGTTGGGTGCCGTGAAAGATGAATGCGGTATCTGTAAAAGAGTTCTTTCTGTTAGTCGTCTAAAGAAGTGTGAACGCTGCAAAAAGTTGTTCTGTTGGGACTGCATGGTTGCGGACATAGCTACTGGAGATTCCAGCGCGATGTTATGTTTGAATTGTGCTCGTCGGGTAGTTTCGCCACGAATTACCTCTAAATATGAAGGCTTAACTGCTCATCTAAAGTTTAGGGCAGCATTTACTGATGGGGTAAAGTTGTCTTTTGCTCGTATTGATGGATTAATTGGGAGCAATCTACCTATGGAAGCTTATAGGAATGAGACTTGGTGGAGTAACTCTAAATCTAGTGCACATGCCAAAGGGTGGTTGGATGCGGGTTGGGAGGTACAGCAAGTTCATCTTAAGGAAGGAAGTGTAGTTTTCAAGAAAGTCCGGACGCTATCTGTTAAACGATCAAGAAAAAAAGCAAGTATGGAGATTTCCAAGTCGTTTACTCCTGTTCCGGTGCGCCCGTTACGATCAAAAGTGCCTTCTAAAACGAAAGCTTCGAAACTTTATGCGCGGATTCTAAATAGAGAGCGCCAACGAAATGCAGGCTTCCAAGATGGGTTGGGTTCAAAGCATAGGTCAGCGCATGAACGGAAATTATTTGGGTCGGATGAGAAACCGCATTAATCTTTAAAGACTATTTTTGGTTAGGTTTAGGGAAAACATGAAATAAGGCATGTTATCAAGTAGATGCACCCGAGGGGACTTTCGGTTTGGATGAAGTATTGGAACTGTTAGAAAGAACAACTAAGCGTACTCAGAAAGTGTTTGATGAAAGTAAAGAAACAGCTACTAAACAAACAGCTGCTTACGAACAAGTGCTTCAGGCTAAAGACGCCACTGAAGAGCAAAGGATCAAAGCTTTCATAGGCAGAATGATATCCTATGACCGCCTTGACCGATTGTCGGCGCAACTTAGCTTGATGTATACATTACAGATTTTCGCGTTTAAAGTCAAGGTGCTTGAGGTTTCAGTTGATAAAATGGATGATCAACTCGCGAAGTCAGGTGTGCTACAAAAAGGAAACGAGATTGAAAGCATCCGAAAACATATTGACGCACTAAAAATCTTAGTAGAAGCACAGTTTGAATCACTAAAAGAAATTAAGGATAAAAGCCAAGATTTAGCTTATATCTTCTAAACACTTTTTCATTTTTATAGTCAGTGGGCGATTTCTTGACTGCTCAAAAAACCCTAAATTTAGAAATCAAAGAAACCTACAATAAACTAGAGACTCTTTTAGCTAAAAATAAGTGTCGAATAATTTCAGAATCAGAACCTTCAGGTGTTTGTGTTATTCAGGGTTCTCTATGGGGTACCTCGCCTAAAAACGCCCAGAAAAGAACCACTTACAGTCTAACGCGGGATACTAAGCAAACAAGTATAACAGCTACATCGAAGCTTACCAAAGGTTACATAAACTTGACCTTGATAGGTTGTGTTTTCTCTTTGGTGCTTTTGGCTGTTTGTGTTTGGATTGCTATAGACATGCAATTATATGTCGCAGTCGGTGAAGCGGGTTTTTGGGGATGGCTAGCTCAGATAGGAGGTCATATTGATATAGATAAGGCAGCGATTTTTATTTGGCTCACTTGGATTCTTTCTGCTTTTTTAGCTGCAACTTTAATTGTTGAAGCATTCATAGTTTGGAAAGTATACTCCAAAATCGATGTTTTTTCCCAAGAAATCCTAAACGCCTTAGAGCAATAAGCAAAAAGTTATTGACTATTTTCTTGCGCCAGGTTATATGGCTAATAATTAAGAAAAACAGAAGAGGACCTAATTCGGTTATTTTGAAAATGTCGAAAGTTTGGATAATGGAAAGAACGACTTTCGCAATGGGTAATAGGCCTGTTAGTATGTAGCAGAATACGACTGCACCTGAGCCGCAGGTTTCTTTTGGATCTTTAAGGCTACGATTCCCAAAGAATAGGATGGGGTATTCACCCAAATTCATTGGTACAGGTTTGCAGTAATGGCAACTTTAGCAATCTATGCGACACAAAATTACGAAAACAGTAAAAAGTGTGAATAAGATAAATGTCCGGCCAGAAATGGAGTTATAGAACCAGAGTTGAAGTATTTTGTTTAAAAAACATGTTGATGTGTATAAAAAACGTCTCAAATTTTACCTTTATATGTTTATTTTTGCGTATCGTAAGGTTCAGGAAATACGAGAAGAATACAATACCTCAGTCATGATTATTGGAAATATTGTTAGGCATAATTAGATTCGCTATATGTGCATATTATGAATGCTTTAATGCATCTTAGCGGAACTATCGCTGGTTATGGTGAGCCGGATGGACACGGATGCGAAAAGAGAAAATGAATCGAATAATTTGAATAAATTCATTAGATGCCCAGAGTGTGGCGAAGAAATCATGATGGTTCCAACTTTAACAGAAATGATTGAAGCCATAGAGAATCACATATCTGACCATAGAGAACACCCGCTGGGCGAACGAACCACTGACCACATAAAATCACCATGCATCCGCGAAAACCTAACAGAGCAAGTATTGATAAGAGCAGCTGAACTGCGAGATCCCAAAGACTCAACCTGGATAGGTCTACAATAGCTGAGTTATAGAAAATGTTAAGAACCTCTTTTGAGGTTTTCTTTAACTTTTATTTTTGTTTAGAGAATAATGTGATGTAGCCGTTTTTTTCATTCAAAGACAAGTTATGTTTTTCCATTATAGGCTTAAGGCAAGATTTGGATTTTTCGTCTAGTAGGCACTTCATTTTTATTTGATAGCTAGTGGCATTCTCTTTTGAGATTTGCGAGCTGGGGCAATCTAGAGAAATGCAAGTAACTATCCAACCTTTCTGGCAAGCACTATTAATTTCCTGCAGAACAGCCAACGCCTCTATCTTATCCATAACCATCAGAATTTGACAAATATCCTCAATACAATATTAAGGCTTCCAAAAATTGCCAAAAATGTAATGTTGGCATTAACAGTTTTGGGTTTGTTTTTTGGAGATTTGGAATTGATTTGGATAAGATTTGAGAGAGATTTTGAAAAACGGTTAATAGCTTACTTACGAAAGAGGGCTATAGAAGCGATTATTATGAAAGGAGGAAAAAAATTGAGACAACTGGCAGTCCATGTGTTGGATTTAACTAAAATTGAAGGAAAAGGAGAGTTTTCTTGCCCGAAATGTAAAGTAAAAATTTCTCCAGAGGACACCACGGAAAGAATTTACTCGCTAATAGAACCAAAGGTCCGAGGAGATGCCCTGCAGGAATTGGTCATTCAATGCAATAGATGTAAAAGTCAAATTTTTTTGACAGGGTTTGCTCTGCTAAATAAATTGCACATATGATTTCTCCTTACAACTTTAATTGTTAGACGCATAAGGGAAATTTATGGGTCAGCAGAACTTTTTATTAGCTGCAATCTGAAAGAGACATAATGCCAGCATGTGTATCTGTTTTTGTGAAAGTTTTTTATTTGTTATTTGGTGTTAGAATAACTGAATTAGATATTCAATAGGTAACGGTTGGATTCAGGATGGACAAAGCGAATTTGAATGCAAAGAAAGAGGAAAAGCCCAGTAATCTTGTTAAGATTACGCCGGTGGAGACAGAAAAAGATTGCAGAGACAAATTTGGCGAAAAAAGACAAATGAACCGCCATTGGCAACCTGACAAGTCCGGACGTTTATTTAATTCCAACGTGTCTGCCCAACAGCTTAGACTAGTTCTCGCCAAGACTAAAGTAAAAGTGGAGAATGTGACGCTAAAGGATGAGGGCGATTTCATGATTTATATGTATAAAGGTAGACCCCAAATTAAGCTCAATATTAAAGAAGGCCAGTTTTATTCGCCTACCTCGGTAGTTGAAGAATTTGGCAAAGAAGCCGTACAGCAGCAAGCACACATAGTCTTAGACATACTCAAAACCCATGGTCTCTCAAATGCGAATCGAGGAAAAGAAACCTTCCAAGCGAACGCAAGACAACTATTAGGTCAATTAAAAACCTACAAAGAATAACCTGAAATAAAACCTCTTTCTATACATGTAGCTAGACTGTAAAGCCTATCGTTATTGTTTATTTGATTCTTCAAAGATTTTGTTGACATGTTTGCAGCCGTCATTTTTTGGAGGCTTATAGAAACACATTTTCTCCGGATCATCTTTTGAAAATCGCACGCAACCCCAACATTGACTAAACATTCGTACACCATTTTTTTCCCTATGAAGCTTACATAATTCAAAGGCTTTAGCAGAGGAAATTACTATTTCAGAAGCCATAATCGTATTTCTTTTATTTTGAAATTTAATACTTTCTATTTTTTTCTTTCACGCATAAGGTTTCTAAAACTAAAAATAAATGCTATACACCAAAAAGTAAGATTAACAATACCCAGTCCAAAACTTACATAGTTTTCCATAAGATAGAATCCTATTTCAAAACCAAATATCGCAATAAAAGTTAAGAATGCCCCACTTACACTATAACCTTTCAAAACATTTCTATCCTTAATAATAACCCTCATTAGAAACAACACCGCAACAAGATTAACAATATTAGCGAAATTCATCGCCATGTCTACAGGATTAATTACAACCTTCCCCGTCTAATAATGTCTATTATCGTTTTAGGATTTAATGTCTATTCATGAGTTAGTTCATTTAGAGTTCATTCAGGTATTCAAGAATGCGTTCAAACTACTTGTCCAGATAACCTTAAATTAAGCAGAGAATATGAAAATAACCAGAAAAATATATGCGGCCGTCGTCTAGTCTGGTTTAGGACTTTAGCCTTCCAAGCTAATGATCACGGGTTCAAATCCCGTCGACCGCACCATATATCCCTTTATAAGAGATTATGCACACTTTTCGAAAATAGTTTTAAGCATTTTGGATTTGTGATGAGGTAGAGCAATGTTATTTACCGATTTGTATGTGGGGTTTGATTTATGCTGTGGCGCGGTCACCGAGGGCTTGGATGTTAGCGACTTGTCCTGTGTCTGCCCAGATTCCGACGGCTATTACGGTGACTCCGCCAGCATATGTTTTATCTAGGTACAGTGTTACGTACCAGTAGGGAATCAGGGTTAGGGATTCGGTTCGGGTATGAGGATAAAACTCGACCGAGACTGGGTTGTCAACTATTTCAAAATTGCTTACTATTGTTCCGTTGGCTGTCCAAGAATAGTTTTTTGCAGCATTCTTGGCGATCATAACCGCTTGCTCGTCAGTAACGCTTATTTGGCTACTGCCGATTTTGAATAAAAACCAGTCATCACTAAAATCTGTAAGAATATTGTTTTCAAAAACTAGGTGTATGCTTTTTGCTGAGAAATCGGTTCCGTTCGCTGTATAAAGTAGCAGTACTTCGGCATAGTCTCCAAAAGCTGTTACCTTAAGCTTGGTATTGCCAAGTGTTTGTTCAGTGTCAGTTTGATTAACTAACGCTAGTAAAGCACTGGCTTCGTCTAAGTAGGAATCGTTCATGTATAATCTGTATCTTTCAACTATTCCTCTGGATGCTTCCAAGATATCTTTAGATTGCGAATGGGTGTATAGCAGGGGATATCTTGGGAAGCCCTCAAGTTGATTTACCTGAAGTAACGAGAAGTGATTATCTCTAAACCGGAGGGTTAATTCGATTCTGCTTTGGTTGTTTATTAAAGAATATTTCATAACTTCTTCGATTATTCCACCCATATCTGCTCGACCCTCTACGGTATCGCTAAGCAGGGTAGCTTGGTATTTTGAAGCATCAATCTGAGCAACGTTTCGGATTATGGTCATTGCTTTGTCTGCAGCTGTGCTCCAAGCTTGCAGCTGGCGACTTTGAGTTTCAAAGTCATTTTTCAAAGTCGTATAATCACTAGATAACTGATTAAAAGATGAGTATTGAACAAAAGTAAGACCGGCTAAAAGAACAATGGCTATCAAAAGGATAGCATAGAGGGATTTCCATTTCATCGGAATCGCTGAGAAATGCTTCCCATTTGTTTCGGGTACTTCCTCGGCGCCTTTCATAATTGAAATTGTGGCTTTACCAAAACTTGATAACCCATACTTTCCATCTTTGTTTTTAACAACGAGGTCACCTAGACTTTCAATGTGATAGGTGAGGTGAGAACTAGGAATTGAGAGTGCTTCTAGTATTTGAGAGAAGGTCATTGTTCGTTCAGAGAGCATTCTAAGGATTTTGCGACGAGCGGGATGCTTCAGAGAACTAAACATTACAGAGTAAATTTCTTCCTCGGAATCAGACAGCCCAGTTCACCTTGCAATACTGTACCGAGAGTAGAATTAGTGCTTTATCTATAAAACACTTATTTCCAAGTCAAGAAAAATTTTCAAGTCAAATTTTCTTTTGACAAGAAATCTTTACAAGAACTATTTTATTGCAAAACAATCCTTTAATCCTAATAGGAGGAGGGTGCGAGGTTGAAAGAAACCACTGTCCAAAAAGAAATCAAAACGGAAGAGGATAAAGTAGTATTTCAAAAACCGGAGATAAAATGTGTTACAATTATGCTTTTTGAGGAAAGAGGAAAAACCATCTTCCAACCACTAGTAGTTGGAAAAGATGCCCAGAGAATACAAGAATTGTTCAAGAACGAAACACTTGAGGTTTGGCTACCTAACGGTGCTTCAGACCCTAAGGAATTCGACGTAGGCATCCTCAAATACAAACAACAAAGACAACCAGCCAAAAGATGCAGTCTACGAAGAAACCGTGTCTGCTTAAAGAATCACGTTGAAACAATCGTTTCTTGTGAACAATGCCCCATTGGCACTAACGAAGTTCATCAATAGGTGGTAAGGACACTAGCCCAGCTTCCCACTCCCCCTCTCCGGTTGGGAGCTGGGCTAGGCTTAGTCGGAAAAAGAACTTTTAGTCTCACTTGTGATGATAAGTAATATTTTTTTTAATTTTGGATTTGCTGACAAGACTTATATTGTAATTATAGGTTAGATTTTTTCGGAGAAAGGTGCTTGAGTATGGATCAGAGTGCTCCCCATAAATCAAGTAGGAAAAAAGGAATAATTCTTTTTGCTAGTATTTTGCTTCTATTTTTTGCCTTGGTTGCATTAATTGGAGGGGCTTTGGTTCTATACTTTAATACAGGAACCGACCCTGAAGGCTACACCTTAAGTGAGAAGTACCAAGTGAGAACTACCGCAAACGCATTTGCCCTTTCGTTAGGCCCCATACGAAGGGATTCTAGTTGGTATAGCTTGTTTGGAATGGAAAACATTGCTCAAACTAAATGGGTAATCACAAGTATTGACTCAAACAAGGAAATATTTGCAGGATGGACTATCGACGCCAACAGTACTTCTTATGTTAATTCATTTGGTATTGAGGTCCCCGATCAGTATTGGCGGTGGCAAGTCAGAGCTTATTATGCAAAAATTGAGATCCCTGCAACAATCATTAGGAATCAAGGCTCACCTTCTCAATTACCCTCCGAGTTAACTTTTTGGACAAAAACGACTTCAACAAAAACTGCTTCAACACTTTATTGGGATCCTCATTGGGACCCCACAACTGGATATTATATGCTGGTGATAATGAATGCGGATGGGTCAAGCAATGTTAATGCCGATTTGCAGCTAGGGTTTAAAGTGCCTATTCTGGGATGGCTACCATATCTGCTTTTTCCTTTAGGAATTATACTCTTAATCGCCGGAATATTGTTACTCAGAATGCGAAAATAACTGTAATTATGTTCCATTGGAAGGCTAATAGTAGCCCAAAATAGAAATACCAGATTCTCATATAAGTTTTTGAGGCATGATATATGGGAGATACCTCTGAGCGAGAGTTTTTGGACAGATTAATAAAAATCAAAACTAACGCAAGTAAAAAAGGGACTAATGTTAAGAATGATATTGCCAAAATGCAAAAGCTCAAAGCATCAGCTCTAAAGAACACAGAAGAAATGATACAAAAAGCCGAACAAGATATAGAAAAACTAGAGCGAGACATTGTTAAAAATAAAGATCTTGTATCTGAGTCTATACAAAGACTGAACTCCGAAATCGCCATAACTAAAGAACAAGTTATGCAAAAATACAAAGAACTAAAAACACGAGTCACAGCAGCCATAGTCCCAGTATAACTCCATTAACCATCCTATGACCACAAAAAGTCCGTTCCCCTCTAAAGTTCAACTTGTCATAACTTTCATAAGGTATGGTAGAAGGCAAAAACAAAATCTGTTCAATAATTTTACATCAAAATGATCAATATTTGCAGTGAAAAACCATTTTTCTATTAATGCTTTAGTTAATGCGTGGAGAGTTTAAAAGGAGCTTTTTGCATCTTTTATTTAGTTGTGTTTGTGGTGCGGGCAGGGGAAAGTTATGTTTGATAAAATGAGAATATTAACGGGTTGTGATGGGTCGGTGCAGTCCAAAAAAGCTTTGGATGAAGCCGTAAGCATCGCGAAAAAATTTTCGGGATTTGTAAAAGTTGTTTCAGTCTATGAGAAGAGCTCAGAGAACAAAGCGACAGCTAACATCGAAGAGGCAAAACAGCTGCTAGACCAGGAAGGCATAAAATATGATTTACTCATGACACTAAGCTCCAATCCAGCTAAAACGTTGCAGACCATAGCCAAACAGGAGAATTTTGATCTCATAGTCGTGGGTAGCCGAGGCCTAGGTGGGAAAGTATCAATACTATTAGGCAGTGTTTCAAAAAAAGTTGTAGCCGACTCTTACTGCAATGTCCTAGTCGTAAAAAAATAAACTAAAGTAGATACAGTAAAGAAGAATTTGATCTCAAGCCTTCTTCTTCACTCTACCTAAAATTAGGTTGGTAAAATAATGAATAAAGAAAAAACTAAGCAATCAAAACATGATGAACAGGTAAAAACCATTGCGGACGAACTCAAGCGTGATAGTTGGCAGGTGAAAGCCAACGTTGAGGGCTGGGAAAAACCTTCAAAAAAAGGATCAATTACCCCCGACATTGAAGCACACAAAGGAAACCTGAAAAAAATTTGTGAAATAGTAACAGAGGAAAATTTTGAAGGCGACAAACGACGATACCAAGAACTCAAAAACTACTGCGACGAATACGACTTCCACATGTACATAATTGACAAAGAGGGAAAACTCAAACAAATCGACCCCCAAACATTTGGGAAAAAATAGCGCAGATGAAAAAAGAATAAAGTTTGAATCACAAAATTTTTCAGAGCTAAGAGTTAAAAAATTTTTAACAGATTTCAGAATTCCATTTTTTTGATTTCTAACCAATTCAATTAAAAACTGTAAATAAGCATAAAAACGCTATCTATGAACCTGATTGAGGGGTAACTTAAAGCATAGTTTAGGGTGCAGGGACAGAGCTTAAATATTGCAATTCTACGCTGAATTGATTTACATTTCTACTGGCAATCGCTAAGTACATGTTGAATGAGTATGTTGTACCGCTTTCCAAGCGCATTTCAGGCGCATCAAACTGTGAACCAGATGGATACTGCGGCGTCACATTCGTTGTCTCAATGACTTTGCCCTCGCTGTCGTAGAGTTTTGCGGTTAGAGCCACAAAAGCAGTTCCTTGTGCACTCCAATCTCCGAATCCTCCGTAAGGCAAAGGATTTTGGGCAGTGTAATCATTTCTTATAGTGACATTTAGAATGAAGCAAGGGTCACCCATATGGATGTTAATTTTACCAGGTAAGCCTTCAACGTCCGGATAAGGGTAGGTCCCATAATTTGGTGTTGCAGAGATTAAAAAAATTCTACTTTCATTGCCAGAGGGACCGAGCAGATGATATGAATTGATAGGTTGGATGTTAGTAAGTGGGAAAGAATCTTCACATATAATCAAAAGACAGGCGACCAGAGAAACTACAAGAGCTAAGACAAACAAGATAGCAAATAGCATTTGCCGCCGTGTTTTCACGTTAAACCACTATCAATTTTCTTATAGAAGATTATATAAATTTTCTCTAATGAAATCAATGTAAACGATAACTGTAGAACATATGCACTATATTAATTAAATATATTTCGCATTGATTTTGAGGTCAAAATATAATTTTTGACCCATTTTTTATAATAAAGAGGAATCAGAGGTGGATAGCAAATTTGCATTCGGATGCGCCTGAAACCGCAGACTGTAAAAGTTCAACGGTTATGGGTTGTTCAAGTACTGTTTCCCAGTATTTTTTTACAAATCCTTTGGAACAATTGCAGTAGGTAGAGGAAATAGTTGTTTCCTCGGGTAGACCTCTTAGGAGTCCGCAGTAGCACCGCATGGGTCGGGAGAAAGCTTTAGGAGTATAGAACTGAAACACTACATTACCTTCGCGGGTTAGTCTTGTTCCAGGATTAGGTTTTAGGATTTCTGCAGCCAAGAATTCATCTTTTGTTTTAAACTTTTTGTGTTTTGCCTTGCCGCGTTCGATTACTCTGTTATTCACTTTGGCGCAGTTCTCACTGCAATTCTCCATAATCTGCATGCGAGTCTTTTCGTCAATTAAAGAATCCAGCCGCTCCATTGCGCCCCTAACCCAGAGAGCGGTTATTTTTTTGTCGGTTTTTTCAGTTATTTTCTCGCTACCGGCCATAACTTGCTTGCTGATTGCTTCGCCAGCGAAATGTTCGATGTTTTTCTCCAGCGGAGTGAGCATTTTATGTCTCATGCATTAATGCCTCGGTTCATCATTAAAGAGCAGTTTAGATATAAAATTTACAATAATCAGTAATATAGATGCACTCGATAGAGTAATGAACTGAAATTCTTGTGAATAATCAGTTAGATAATGCAGACAATAGAAAAGGTGAAAAGGGACAACATGATGAACCTATGATAAGAGAAATGGTGACGTTTGAATGACTGAAGAAGTTAATTTGGCAACTATCCAATTGCTTGGAGATAAACAGAATTTTATTTTAGATAAGAAAGACTTCAAAACCGGCAGCAGAGGCTTCTACGGAACCGGAAAAATGGTAGCCGGAGGCAAAAAATACCAAATCGGAATTTCGGTCGTAGAAATCGGCTCTAAACCCAAAGAAGAAAAAAAGAAATAGCCCCCCTATTCTTTGGCTGAAACTAGCTAATCCTAAGTCCTAAGCGTTTTAAGCGATAGGATTTGTTTCTCTTTATAAATCAGAACTAGTCGCCTAGGCTTGGCTGGAATTATCGCTTTATTGACGGAAAAAGGGATGTTTTCCCTAAAATTTTAATTCATAGGATATCTAAAAAGAGGTTATGTCGTGCTGTTTACTTCTTTTTTGATAAAATAACACTATAGATATTAAAATTATTACCGAAACGCCTGTAATTAAAATTACTTTTACTGATGCTGTTGTTTCACTTAACAAGTGGACTGAAGTAGACGCCTGTAATTCCTGAGATGGTAACGACTGGAAGGGCATCCATGATGGTGAGGGCAACACAGCAACGTTAAAAGTTACCATTTTAGTGGCTCCCATGTTTCCTTCCGTGTCGTTAGCGTAAATTGCAAGGTCATGCGACCCATTAGATAGGCCCACCAGGGTTGTGTTACCTAATATGGTAACGTTTGTCTTTCCATCTAAACAATAGCCTATCCATGAGGTTGGTTGATTAATTGTAAAGTTAAGCAGTAAATAGGTTTGGTTGTAGGTTTTATTTTCAACCGATAGGTTTGTTATACTTGGAACATCTCCATCATTTATAGTAAAATAAACTGTCTCGGCATAAAACTGAGTAATTTCCCCTGGAAATGGCGTAATGAATTTGTTGTTATTAGGGTAAGTGTATTCCGCATACACAGTTATTTTATGCGAACCTTCGTTTAACACAGGCAAATGCACCAATCCATTATGCAAGGCGATAATGATTGAACCACAAGGATATTGTGTAATCACAGGTATAATATCGCGATACTCGCCATCTATGCTGTATTTCATTAAAAGTCTAATGTCAGAGCCGCCTAGCGTGGTGATACTAACGTTTAAAGTTAGCAAACTTGAGTTATATGTAGCGTTTGAAGGAGATAATATGTTAATTCCTGAAAAAAAAGGGGTATTTATTTGAGAATCCGCGTTAGTTGTCTGAGCCCCAGCAAATAAAGAAGCAAAGAGACCTAAAATCATTATTAGAGTTAAAGTGATTGCGTTCCTCATACAAATGAATCCACAATAATATAGCTAATACTCTGTTACATATTTTTTATCTATGAACAAACTGTTCCCCTAAAGGAACAGCAAATTAAACATATAATTATTCGCTTGATTGGCTCTTTGCTTAAAATTATAATGGAAGAATCACTGAACAGCCGCTGGTTAAATAACTTAATCCTAGTCAGCGAGGCATCGCAGATTAATCGACTTTGCTTTTTCTAAAGAATTGTTTTACTGAATAAAAGACTCATCACATAATACTAACAATAACTCAATCCGTAAAGAAAACGCGTTTCCACATGTAAGCATGTCTAGCATAGTTTCAATAAATTACAAGAGAAATAATATGAGAATTTAAATTTAAAATTAAAATAAAAAATACGGGTATTTAATCTATGTCGTGGTAGCATTATCCGCTTGTGGCCCAAATACTGTCAGCTAATACGTCATTGTATAAATGAACGCCATCATCATAAGTAAAGACACCGACTGAGATGTGACTGAAAGTTCCAGTCCAAGTGCCTATGTAGAGATAGGCTGATGGCCAGCTATAAGGCACTGTTACTTGCGCAGAACCTAAGATAACGCCAATCCCCATATTGGGCACTGGAGTTACTTACCCATACATTAAAGATGTTTCCAGTATGTCCAGCTCCATTAGGTCCAAGTTTGCTAGCAATGTAAACGTCTCCACCCGCATTGGTGCTGCTCATTTGTCCTACTATGGCTGCGGTTTGGTTCAGGTTTGGAGTGTAGAATTCTGCGTAAGTATAGTCTACTAGGTCTTCCAAGTTTGCAGGATTGTATACAACTCCTCCATTCCATGCTTCATTGTATAGGTATTGAGACATACAACTACCAGACGTAATGGTGGATAGTTTGAAATTTAAAACAGCACCATTAGTTTCTGCAATTCGTTTTTGGTTTAAGGCTATTTGTTCACTTACTTGAGTTCTAACTTGATCTAACTGGGTTGAACTTGCGTTAGGATACATTAAAGTTATTTGTTTCTCAAGCCAATCTGGTAGAGCTGAACTAATAATTAAAGTTGCATGAACTGCATTTAAGCTGGCTGTAAACATAATTACTATAAATGCAACTACAAGCGAGAGCTTCCATTTCTGTATTCTTTCCATCTTTTCTCTCACCTCTTTTATAATTTACATTTCGGTTTATCTTTTTCTTTTTATTGGAGTGATGTGGTTCCTTAATGGAAATCAGGTCTTAGAATCCAATTTTTCTTTTTGTTGTTTAAAGGTGATTGACTGCAAAGTTGTTTTATTTAGTACTCATATTTGACTACTAATTTATTTTATACTACGCAAGACATACTTAACACTATACTTTAGTACGCGCGTTCGAATAGTTTAGCAGGAGTGTTCCGTTAGGGGAACAGGCAAGAGCTATTGTAGTTTTTATGGCGTTTTTTCGTTGAAAATTTTCCGCCGGTTACTTATCAAACCGAGTTTTTGTCTATCCAACCTAATTCAGGCTTGGAAGTTTGGCGTTGTTAGGTTATTTTACAGTTGATTTTAATTAATAAAAGAAAAATTGTCTAAATTAGAAAAAGAGAATATTTGGATCTCATTGTTTTCGCGCTGCAAGTATTGCTCTACATTTATCCGCAAATTCACAGTAGCTTAAGCAGGAGGCGTTTTCATCAGGTTTTCTCCATTCTGCGCCACAACTGTCGCATGTAGCTTTGTCTTCATCACTCCAGATTTCTATGTCGGCGCCACATACGTGACATTTAACGTAAGACATTGTTGGTCGAAGCATGTCTTTTAGGCCAGGGCAGGTGTCAGGGTTCTTCATAAATTCAGGTTTATCGTCCGTCACTCATAGATTTCACCTCCGATGGAAACAATGTATCGTTTTACTGGGATTTTTTTGCCCGAGGCTTCAATGGCTTTATCAACCATCCATTTTATGCCTGAGCAACAAGGAACTTCCATATGAGCTATAGTTATGCTTGCGATGTTGTTACGTTTTAGGATTTCGCCGAGCTTTTGGGCGTAGGCTTGGACGTTGTCAAATTTGGGGCAACCAATCATTACGCGTTTTCCAGGCATCAGTTTATCATGAAATGAGGTGCAAGCTACGGGTACGCAGTCGGCGGTTATGAGTAAGTCGGCGTTGTTGTAGAATGGTGCTTCTAGAGGAAGCAGATTTAGTTGTACTGGCCATTGAGGGGGACCAGGTTTTTTGTCTTCTTTTTTAACTTCTATTTTTGCTAGGTGCTCTTTGACGGCACTTTCGCTAAAGTCGTCAGCATCTCGCTCAATGATTGTTATGGCGCCTTGGGGGCATTGGCCTATGCATGCGCCAAGGCCGTCGCAGTACATTTCTTTGACGATTTTTGCTTTCCCATTAATGATTTGGAGGGCCCCTTCATGGCACTTTGGGATGCATGCTCCGCATCCGTTGCATAGGGATTCGTTTATGTTTACTATTTTTCTAACTGGCATTTGGTATTTCTCCTTCTATGAGACATTTTCCGCCGGTTGGGCAGAATTTTTTGGCGTGGTTCTCGATTACCGTGAATAGGGCGTCAACAGTTTCGTGGTTAACGGAGTAGATGCGTTTTTTGCCCTGTTTTTTTATTGAGATAAAGTTGCATTGGAGCAGCGGTTTTAGATTGTGGGAAATCATGCTTTGTTCTTGGTTTAGTGCTTCAGCGAGTTCGTTCACGCTTAGGGGTTTTTCTGCGAGCTTTTCTAATGCTGCGAGTCTTGTGGGGTTTGCTAGGTTGGTGAAGAATTTGTAGCAGAGTGCGGTTAGGCCTTTTTTCACGGTTTCACGCTCCAAGTAATTATATGATTAAATCTTCATATGTATAATTCTTCATATAAATGTATCGGAACAACAAAAACAAAGAAACGTGAAAAAACTAAAAAAACAAAAGAAGGTGATTAGTTTAGAATAGTTACTTTGATTAATGTGATATCTGTCATAGGTTCACTTTTCTCGCCATATGCGTTATAGTCCACTGAAACCTTAGATATCGCATTAACCACATCCATACCACTAATTACCTTACCAAACACTGTATAGGTTCCATCAAAGGAAGATCCATCATTGTATACAATTTGGCTATTGTCATCAACATTTATGAAGAAGGAACTGGTTGCCGAGTTAGGCAAAGAGGTTTTTGCCATTGCTATGGTACCAATGAAGTTGTGGTTGTCTGTACCTATCTCATCAGAAATCGTAGACAGATTAGCAGTTTCGTTAACACCACCTTGAATCATGAAGTCTGCTATGACACGATGGAATAAGGTGCCATCATAAATGCTATGTGTAACCAGATTTACAAAATTGGTTGTGGTGATGGGTTTGTCATCTCGAAGCTGAATTATAAAATTGCCTTTAGATGTTTCAAAGAGGACCTGGGTTCCGTTTACACTGTATTGGCCTATTGGAGAAGTGAGTGGAGTGGCAGTCGGAATTGGGGTACCTGTAGCGGAGGTAGTAGGGGAGGTAGTAGGGGTTGCTGAGGGACTTGGATTAGGGGTTGTCGAATTATTTTGACCAAGCATAACATACGCCACAATCACTATTGCGACAATTACTATAATACCTATTATGGCCAGATTTCTGTTTCTATTTCGGGATTTGGCAGTAGAAGGCTTTACCTTGCGATTTGAACTGGGGCTCATGCCCACAAGTATGAACAAAATTTTATTTAAACACATTTCCAAGTCTTCAAATTAAGAAACAAAAAGATTTGCGGCAAAGCCGCATTGTAGAGGTCTAATTATTCTGTTGGGGTTGGGGTGTATCTGGAGAGGTAACCTTTGGATATTTTGGGTTTTCTTGGTTTCCAAGCTGCTATGCGTTTTTTGAGTTCTGTTTCAGATAATTCCACGTTAAGACTGCGGTTGTCTATATCGATGGTTATGGTGTCTCCGTTTTTGATAATCGCTATGGGGCCTCCTTCGAAGGCTTCAGGTGCTACGTGCCCGATGCAGGGTCCGCGGGTTGCGCCTGAAAATCTTCCATCCGTAATTAGTGCAACGCTTTCGCTTAGCCCCATGCCAGCTATGGTTGCGGTGGGTATGAGCATTTCAGGCATACCTGGTCCTCCTCGCGGACCTTCATAGCGGATAACCAGAACATCCCCAGGTTTCACTTCCTTAGCTCTTATTGCGGTTACAGCTTCCTGTTCGGAGTCGTAGATTCTTGCTGGTCCACTGTGCTTAAGCATATTTTCTGATACGCCGGCAGTTTTTACCACCGCACCTTTTGGTGCGAGATTACCAGTGAGAATGGCTATGCCGCCTTCTTTGTGAACTGGATCAGCTAAGGAGTGAATTACATTAGCATCTAAAACTTGGGCGTTTTTGATGTTTTCGCGCACGGTTTTGCCCGAGACAGTCGGTAGATTCAGGTGTAGCAAACTTTTGATTTGGTTCATTACCGCCGGTACACTTCCTGCAGCATCTAAATCTTCTAAGGTATTGATTCCACTTGGAACCATGCTACTGATGTGGGGTACTTTTCTGCCTATTTCATCAAAAACCTTCAGAGGTAAGGTTAACCCAGCTTCTTTGGCTATAGCAGTAAGATGTAGAACAGTGTTAGTCGATCCACCTAGAGCCATATCTACAGCGATGGCGTTTTCGAAAGCTTCCTTAGTCAGGATGGCTGAGGGGGTGAGGTTTTGATTTACGAGTTTGAGGATTTGTTCTCCAGTTTGTTTGGCTATGCGCATTTTTAATGCGCTTGTAGCTAGTGAAGTGGCACAGTAAGGAAGAGACATACCTAGGGCTTCAGTCATACAGGCCATTGTGTTGGCGGTAAACATGCCACTGCAGGAACCACATCCAGGACAAGCCGCATTTTCTAGACGTGTCAGTTCTTTCTCGGTCATTTTTCCAGCGACAACTTTTCCGAGTGCTTCAGGAACTGAGGAGTAGGTAATTTTTTTGCCGTCAAGACGTCCCGCTTCCATTGGTCCACCCGTTACTGCGATTGCCGGTATGTCCATTCTAGCGGCAGCCATGAGCATACCTGGAGTAACTTTATCGCAGTTAGTAACCATAACCAGACCGTCGAGTCGGTGAGCTTGAATCATAATCTCTACCGAGTCAGCGATGATTTCTCGAGAGGGTAATGAGTAGCGCATACCTTGGTGTCCCATAGCTATTCCATCACATACAGCTATAGTGTTGAATTCGAAGGGTACGCCACCTGCGGCAAGAACACCAGCCTTTACGGCCTCACATATGGTATTGAGATGAATATGCCCTGGAACAATAGAAGTATAACTATTGGCTATGCCAATGAATGGCTTATCCATATCGCTATCGATTAAACCCAAAGCTTTGAGCAAGGCGCGGTGAGGTGCCCGCTCGGTTCCACTTTTAACATCACAACTTCTCATGTTTCACACCTAACTCTAAATATCAAACATTTTGATGTAGCACATTATTGAAGCTGACTCTGTTAAGTCTTTTGCGAACTTTACACTAAAAAACAATTCCCGCTTTAAAGTTCAGGCGGGACTAGAAGATATTTTGTAGCGGTATCTAGGAGTTTGAATTTACTGGAGTTTCTTAATTTCATCTAGCAGCTCTGTTAAATCGGCAGGTTTGTCTGGCTTCATACCTTTCTTTGAGGTACTTAGTATGTTTTCGTAGCCTTTTTCCACCAGCTTCTTTTCTAGAGCTTTCATGGTTCGGGCGTTTCCGAACAGGCGATAAGTGCAGAACAAGATAGTTTTTTTACCTTCAGATTTTGGTAAACGTTCTATGAAAGCTACGATTTCCTTTGTGGGGCTAGCGCCTTCAACAGGTGTTCCTAAGAATATAGTATCATAGGTCAGTTACGACTGATGGATCACATGTGGCTATGTCAAAAAGGGGTGCTTTTACTTGGTTCGCTATGGCTTCTGCTACACGCTTGGTGTTTCCTGTCCGCGAGAAGTATAATACACAGGGTTTCATGGGTTCTCATTCCCTATTTCACTTAATATAATTTGCTCGTCGCAAATCCTCAACTTCCTTGACCAGATTAAATAGCTCCTTAAATGAACAGATGGGGGTAAAACGCACCTGATGTGCCTATGGTCATGTCTGCAATTGTATGTTTTACAGAGAATTTCGTCTTATAGCAGATAAGTTTTTAATAGAAGAACCCTGAAAGCTGATTGCGGGTGCAACGAATGAGACTTTGGCCTACAAAACTATGGAAACAGATTCTTGTTGTGTTTGGAATTGTGATAATCATATTACTTGTTGTTTTTGTGGCTTTTGCAGGTTTATTGATGTCTGGAATAATTGGTGGAGAGGTCGTTAGCGATGTTAAAGTTATTAATCCAGGCGGTATTAAAACAGCGTTAGTTGTGTATCAGCCAGGTTTTAGTAATTTTCCAAAAGATGTTTCCTATGCTTTTACTGATGGACTGGTTTCTACTGATTGGCAAGTAGAAATTACAACTGCAAGTCCTCAGACGCCTTCTGAGCTTTCAAAATATAGCCTACTTGTTCTCGCTTACCCAGTATATGGTGGAACACCCGGATCAGCTATCGTAAAATATGTTGATAGGGTAGGTAACCTCAATGGAATCAATACAATAGTTATCGCTTGCGCTGGTGGAGATTCTGGAGAAAGCATCATACCTTTAAAGCAACAAGTAGAAGATGCAAATGGTATATTCTATTTCTCATTGGCGTTATCAAATCAAGTTAGTTCTTCAATAGAAGATGCGCGACAGGCCGGCAGCAACATCGATCCATAAAGAACCTATTCCATAACTACAGCAAAAATCATCCTTATGCCATTATGGAAAGTTAGCCTATGAATCGTTGTACCATAAATCTTATATCTGCGCTTGTGGCTCCCTAAAGAATCAACGAGGAATGTAAAATGGGGAATTGCTTTATCCAACCCTAATCGTTTCCCAAAACAAGTAAGAATTTTAGACACCACCCTAAGAGATGGCGAACAAACTCCCGGAGTCTCGTTAACTCCTGAAAATAAATTAAGAATTGCTCAGCGCCTTGACGAACTTGGCGTAGATGTTATCGAAGCGGGATTTGCCGCGGTTTCTGAAGGCGAAATGGAATCTGTCAAACTTATCGCCAAGCAGGGATTAAATGCGAAAATCAGTAGTGCCGCCAGAGGAACAAAAGGCGACATTGACGCGGTATTGAAGAGCGGTGCTTCTACGATAAGCATGATTATTCCAACTTCGGATTTACATATCGATTGCAAACTTCACAAAACTCGTGAACAAATCCTAAAAACTACTAGAACAATGTGTAACTTATGCTAAAGCCCATGGCTTAGAGGTGGAGTTTTTAGCTGAAGATGCCACCCGCTCTGACTTTGACTATTTAATCAAAGTCTTCCAAACCGCTGTTAATGCTGGTGTTGACAGAATAGTTCCTTGCGACACAGTGGGTATTTTGACTCCAGAACTCACAAGAGAGTTCTTCTCAAAAATTAAAGAAAAAATAGATGCCCCAGTTGGTGTGCATTGCCACAACGATTTCGGCATGGCAGTCGCAAATAGTGTAGCCGCATTAGGGGCAGGTGCAGATGAAGTCCATGCAACCATCAACGGACTAGGCGAACGCGCAGGCAACGCTGCTCTTGAAGAAATTGTAATCACATTAAAATCCCTTTACAAGCTGAAGCTGAATATTAAAACCAAGTTGCTCTATAGTACTTCCCAGTTGGTCTCACGACTTACGGGCATTCAGGTGCAGCCTAACAAAGCCATCGTAGGTGAAAATGCCTTCAGGCACGAATCAGGAATTCACACTCAAGGCTTACTTGAAAACCCCTTAACCTACGAACCCATCGATCCTGCAATCGTCGGCAAAGTAAGATGCATCACTACCGGTAAACATTCAGGCAGCCATGCTATCAGAGCCGAAGTCAAAAGTATGGGCATACACCCAAATGATGACCAACTTAAGGAAATTGCTACTCGAGTTAAAACTGTAGGTGATAAAGGTAAAACAGTCACAGATGCTGATTTGCTCGCTATCGCTGAGGCAGTTACTGGCTTAGCAAAACCCAAAGCCATCCAACTTCAAGAAGTCACAGTAATGAGCGGAGACAAAATTACCCCGACTGCTTCTGTGAGACTTAAAGTGAACCAAAAAGAAATCACTGAAGCCGCCACAGGTGTAGGTCCAGTCGACGCAGTTATAAACGCGGTCAAAAAAGCCATCACCACAACCGAACCTATCCAACTTGAGCAATACCACGTTAATTCTATAACTGGCGGAACCGACGCCATGGTCGAAGTCGAAGTCCACATGCGCAAAGGAAACAAAACAGCCACCGCCAGAGGAGTCCGCGAAGACATCGTCATGGCCAGTATGGACGCAGTCTTAGCCTGTATCAACGTACTTATAGCCTACAACGGCAACACAAACTTCGATAACAAAAAACCATAAAACCAACAAACTTCCAAGCATTTTCTTTATTTTTTAATGCTCAGTTTTAGCTGTTCTTTTCGGAGAACAGAGTGTTCTCGGGGGAGAGCTAAAAGAGGCTTTGCCAATTAGCTGTTGGTGATTACTTGAAGCTTCCTAAGATGGGAATCGCTTTCATGCTACTTATTATATTCTTGCTAATACCCTTCACTAAGAATCCAATTTTAGTCTTGCCTAAAGAGGTAACTTGTATAGTATCAATCGCCTCAAGCATAGGCATCATCACCTTGGCCTTCCTTATCTGGCAACACCAAACCAAAATCTAAAACAGATGACCCCTTCAGGGAGCAAGTTGTCCGTGACAACAATAAGGCATCCCGCGAGCAAATTCTAGCTTAGAAGAAGAAAAAATAGGCTATTTTCCAAAAAATCGTATTTTTTCTTCTTTTATTAAATTATTAATGAATTATTTATTTGGAAGGTAACACCTAAGAAAAAACAATCGTTGCTTATTTTTCGCAGGTAAACCAAGAAGGTAGCGCTTGCGATTTCTTCGGAATTAAAGTGCCGAGCGGTTAAAATTGGCAAGGATTTTATTCCTTCAACTTTACCTCTTGACGATTTTAACATGGTGATTATTGGGACGGGTATATTCGGTGGGGAACCTAGTAAAGATTTACTGGGTTATCTTAAAACTCAGAATTTTAGGGATAGTAATCGGCAGTTTGCGCTTTTCTTAACTTGGGCTGGGGGCGGAAAAAGTGAAGTGTTGGCGTTTAATCGTGTAAAAGAGTACTTGCAAGTGAAAAATCAGGAACTTCTGGATAATTGCTTCAAATGTCTTGGGGCAACATTTGGTATTGCCCGACGCGATGACCCAAATGCATTAGATTTAGCAGAAGCTAAAAAATGGGCAAAAGAAAGCACAAAAACCAACAGATTTTGACTTTTTAAATAAAAAGTTCTGACCCGTTGCCGGGTCTTATTTGGAAAATGGGGGGAGTTTATAGTTTTTCTCCGCAGTTGCCGCAGAATTTAGTTCCTGGTGCGTTTTTGGTTCCGCATTTGGCGCATGCGATTTCAGCTGGGGCTGCTAAGGGTTTTCCGCAGTTGCCGCAGAATTTCATTGTTGCGGGGTTTTCGGTTTTGCAGCTTGGGCATATTACTTTGGCTGGTGGTGCTAGGCTAGTTCCGCAGCTTCCACAGAACTTGGTTGTTGTCGGGTTTTTTGCTCCGCAGCTCGGACATAGGATAACTTGTTGGGGTTGTTGGGCTTGCTGCATATTTGCTTGCTGCATTTGTTGTTGCATCATGAAAGGCATTGAAAGACCTATACCTGCGCCTAAACCGGCTGCCGCAGCACCTCCACCTTGGGAGTCTTTAAGTTCGGAAGCGGTCTCTTTCATATATTGCATAGTCATGGCTTGTTGGCCCATTCCGGATGCGAATCGTCTTGCTTCCTCGGGTATCTTTACGCCTTCGAAAACGCAGTCGATGATTTTAAGTCCTATTCGAGCAGCTTCGTCGGTGATTTTTAGAGATACCATGCATCGGTTGTGTCGTCAACGTTCTTTACGATGTTAAAGATGTCTTGATCACCGAATTCGTCGATTACGCGTTCATTGATGAATCCTCGAATGTAGTCTGCAATATCATCTGAAGTGCTGGCATTTCTGTTGCCAAAGAATTCGGTCACGAAGATTTTCGGTTCCTCTACCTTGTAAAGAGTGTATCCAAAGAATCCTAGTTCAGCTTGATATTTTATGTCACCGCTTGGAGCGGAATAAGCGCTTCCACCGAATTTGGCTTTGAACTGACTGTTGCTGACATAAATCACTTCGCAATTGAAAATCTCGCCAATTATACCAAGTTTTTGAATCGCTGCAGTCAATAAGGGAACGTTGTTGCTTGTTATGGTGTGTCTTCCTGGTCCAAAGACATCGTAGGCTTTTCCGTCTCTGAAGAATACGCCCCATTGGTTTTCTTTAACTATAACTTGGCTTCCGAATTTTAGACTTAGATTGGGGAATCTGTAAGCGATATCGTCTGCTCCAGCATTATCCCATGATACTTTTTCAATTATCGGCATTTTTTATTATACCTCCAAAGGTCTAAATTCTTTTTCTCTTGCATCCCATTTCTGTTCGATATCCATAAGCGAAAGCTTCACACCACGTACTTTTGGCGCAGTCTCGCTCCAGCTCTCAGCTTCAACTAAACTGTAGACTTCTTGGATGCTTAGCTTTAAGCTTTGAATCTGATCACCTAGAGCTTTGTCGTAGTCAAAGACTTTTCCTAAGAGCATTTTCTTTTATGCTTCCTTTGCGATCCATTAATCCTGCATAGCCATAGTCTGCTCGGTTAATCTTTGCTTCAACTCTATCCATAACCTGAATAACTTTTTTGTAATCGTCTTTATTGCTTTGTTTTGCCTTAAGAGCTGCTAGTGAGATTTCCTCCCATTTATGGCGCATTGCTTTGAATTCTTCATAATAACCGTCCCGAAGTTTCTTATCGAGTTCTCTTAGGTCTTCTTTTGTTGAATAGCCCATTGTAAAGAAATCTTGAATTTTATCTAATGTGCTGCGGTTACCTTTTACTTTGTCAACAGTGCTTGAACTCGCTTCATCAGCTACTTTTTCTTCAACGTCTTTATTGCTGTCTCCTAATCCTAATTTTTTCTTTGCTTTATCTATAAATGACATTTTGGTCACTAAATTAACACAAGCGGTCTTACCTAAAAAACATGTCGTGTTGTACGCCCGCTGGATTATTCCTCTGAAGACTTTTCCAACAACGCAAATTTTATTCGATTCAATATGATGTCTAAGTCAAGAATTCTTAATCTAATTTCAGCTGAGCTTTTTTGTTATGCGTGCGCTTATATTTTAGAAGACTATACTAAAATTATAAGAAGCTAATGTAGTGATATTGGTTGGAGGGTTAATCTACGTCCCAAGTTGATAGTCAGAAACAAGCTATGTATTCTCGACTTTATTCAATCGAATCAGATATTTCTCAAGCATCTTCTGCGATTAGCCAGGCGAGAAGTAATATTGCGTCTCTTGATTCGGCTGTTGGTTCGCTCCCAGGCAGATTGACAGCAATTCGCGGACGCGGTTATGCAGTAATTGGACATTTAGAATCAGACGTAGAGCAGCTCACCCGAAGATGGAGTGAAGTAGCTCCAACCGTAAAACAAGCTCTAGTAACTTATGTTGAACCCTTAACCGCCCAAGTTAACAACCTGCAAGCGCAAACAAGAACGTTAAGAAGTCAAATAGATAGTGGGAACTTGGGATTTAGCCAAACTATGGCAGGAAGCTTGTCGATGACTGCCTCCTCGATGAGAGCGAAGGCAAGTTCAGAAGCCGACAAAGTCAACGCGCCCATCCGAGATCTATTTTCAACAATGAATGATATTGACGGAAATCTGAAGTTGGCCGAGGGAACTTTGAATCTTTTTGGTCAAGCCAATTTTCCGCTAAAAGAAGATGAAAGCCCTGTCTTAGCTTTTGATGGAAAAATCATGACTGGCGAAAAAAGTAATGGGACCTTATACTTTACCAATCAAAGGTTTGTTTTTGAAGCGAAAAAAGAGATTGTTCTGAGAAAAGAAATTGTTCATCGTTACTAAGAAGAAGACGGAACGCGTAGTTACGATTAATCAGCCCATCGGCGCAATACAGGAGATCAATAAAGGTAGAGTCGGATTCATCGCTTGGACCGGTATTTATGTTCGATTTAAGCCAGACAGCAGACAAGCGGAAGCCCAATTCGACGTAGAAGGAGGAGAAGCCGATACCATAAGAACCTTCTTTGACTACCTAATTACTGGAGAAGCTGACAAAGACATAGCCAAAATAAAAGGAAACGCCACAATGGCCGCACCATCTAAGCAAATAGTTACCTGCCCACGCTGCCATGCCCCATACACCCGAGAAGTATTCAAAGGACAAAAAACAGTACAATGCGAATACTGCGGAACCCAAATAGTAATCCAATAACCTCAAAATACACCAGAAGCCGGTCTAGAAGCAAAAACAAATATCTCAACAAAACCAGCGGATAAAAAAGCAATCAATAACCAACATCCATCCACTAAAGAAGAAAAAGTACATACCGCCAACACCACAATCTTTTTATTTTAATTTCAGGCTATTTTAAAGAAGCTTATTCCACGGAGGAAAGAACGTGAGGGATCGCCACCTCAATCAGTTATTCGTTCGTCGTTTTGTCCAATCCAACTAGGCAACCCTCTAAATCATCAGATTCTTTCCCGAATAAATTCTCAAATCCAACCAAAATATCTCGAAAAAATATTAATTATTCAACACCGAAGGTGCTAAAAATATGACCAAAATGTCAGGAGCAAAAGCGCTAATAGAATCCTTAGAACGCCAAAAAGTAACAAACATATTCGGCATCCCAGGAGGCGCAGTCCTCCCCATATACGACGCCCTGCACGACTCAAAAATCAGGCACATCTTGAGTAGGCATGAGCAGGGTGCTGCTCACGCTGCAGACGGCTATGCAAGAGCCAGCGGATTACCCGGAGTATGCATGGCAACCTCAGGACCGGGAGCCACAAACTTAGTCACTGGCATAGCCACCGCATACATGGACTCTTCCCCAGTAGTCGCCCTGACAGGCCAAGTACCCGCTTACAGTCACAACACCTCCTACATGGTAGGTAGAGACTCCTTCCAAGAAGCAGACATCGTAGGTATAACCACACCCATTACAAAGTACGGTCACCAAGTCCGCAACGTAAAAGAAATCCCAAAAATGGTCAAAACCGCCTTCTACATAGCAACCACAGGCAGACCTGGACCAGTATTATTAGACCTTCCTAAAGATATCCAAAACGAAATCGCCGACATCGACTTCAACCAAGAACCCAAACTTCTAGGATATAATCCCCAATGTACCATAGATGAAATGCGCTTAAAACAAGCGGCCAAAATGCTTCTAGAAGCCCAAAGACCCATCATATTAGCAGGCGGGGGAGTCATAAGCGGCAACGCCTCACAAGAACTGCTCCAACTCGCAGAATTCCTCATGATACCAGTAGTCACCACACTGATGGGAAAAGGTTCTATCCCGGAAAACCACCCCCTCTCGCTGGGAGACATCGGTATGCATGGAACCCAAGCAGCAAACAAACTAGTCATAGAAGCAGATTTGCTGCTGGCTGTAGGAACAAGATTCTCCGACCGATCCTGCGCAACAAACGATACCTTCTGCCAAGATAAAAAAATAATTCATATTGACATAGACTTAGCAGAAATCGAGAAAAACATAGCCGTTCACCTACCCATTGTTGGAGAAGCAAAATGCTCGCTACAAATGCTCTACAACATTTTAATTGACCAACTTAAAAAGAAAAAAGACACCCCTTGGGCAAAACGAGTTAAAGAAATAAAAGAAGAACTACAAAACAACAACAATGACAAAGAAAGCAAAAGCCTCAAACCAAAAGCCCTTCTAAAAAAACTCCGTGAAATACTACCCGCAGACGCCATCGCCACAACAGAAGTAGGACAAAACCAAATGTGGGCGGGACTATTCTTCCAAGCTCTACAACCGCGCACATTCATAACCTCAGGCGGACTAGGCACCATGGGTTTTGGTTTCCCAGCCGCCATCGGCGCAAAAGTCGCCTGCCCAAATAGAACAGTCATAGACATAGCTGGAGACGGAAGCTTCATCATGACCGAACAAGAACTCGCCTGTGCTGTAGAAGAACACATCCCAGTTATCGTAATGGTCTTCAACAACACCGTACTGGGTAACGTAGCGCAATGGCAACGTATGCTCTACAAACGAAGATATACTGCCGTTAATTTAGGAAAAGTCCCCAACTTTGTCAAATTAGCTGAAGCATACGGCGCCCAAGGTTTGCAAGCTCAGTCTATTGACGAATTCGCTAAAGCTGTAAAAACAGCTATGAAAGGTGACATAGCCACGGTAATCAACGTACCCATATCCCCTGAGGAGAACATATTCCCTATGGTACCCCCAGGAAGTAGCTTAAAAGAAGTAATCAATGGAGACCTTTAAGGTCCCCTATAACAGATGGAGAATGGAGAAATGGAAAACGAGAAAAAAGAGATAGCCATCATAGCAACCATAGTCGAAAATAAACCCGGTGTACTACACAGCGTCTCTAACATGTTCCGCCGAAGAGACTTCAACATCGACAGCATCTCAGTCGGCCTAGCAGAACAAAAAGGACTATCACGAATGACCATCAGCGTCAAAGGCGACAAAAAAACCATCGACCAAGTAGTCAAACAACTTAAAAAAATAGTTGAGGTCGTAAAAGTCAGCCAACTAGACCCACAAAGCATGGTAAGCCGCGAACTAGCACTTATCAAAGTAACCGTCTCAGACGGAAAAAGCAGGTCAGAAATCATAAACTTCGTTGACGTCTTTAGAAGCCGCATAGTAGACATCGCCCCTGATAGCTTAATGGTAGAAATCACTGGAACGCCCGACAAAATAGACGCATTCCTAAACCTCATGAGTACATTCGGCATAATAGAAATCGCCCGAACAGGCATGACGGCTCTCTCCAGAGGACCAAAATCTATCAACATCGAAGAATAAACTACAGCCTAATCACACTCGGCCACACCCATTAATCTGGATGCAACCACCCTTAGCGAAGCGAAAAATCAGGACTACCCAGTAAACCATACAAAACAGCGGATTATGTAGAGAAAAACTTAACTTCCCTTTACCCGAAAAGTGGGAAGCATCAAAAGAAGCACTCAAAGTCATCAAAAATCAAAAGAGGCAAAAAAATGAACATTTCCGAAAAAATACTGGCTAAAGCATCAGGAAAAGCCAATGTGCAGCCAGGAGACATCGTGGACGCAAACATCGACGTTATAATGGTCCACGACCTAACTGGACCTTTAGCCATCGAAGCATTCAAAAAAATAGGCGTAAAAAAAGTCTGGGATAACAAAAAAATAGTCATAATTCTAGACCATCAAATCCCCGCCGAATCCGTAAAGGTTGCAGAACTACACAAAATGCTACGAGCCTTTGCTAAAGAGCAAAAAATCCGCATTTACGATGTAGGTGAAGGTGGAATCTGTCATCAAGTCATGCCCGAAAAAGGTCACGTTACCCCGGGCACGCTCATAGTAGGTGCTGACTCACACACCTGCACATATGGTGCATTCGGTGCATTCTCCACGGGAATTGGTTCAACCGAAGCAGCGGCAGTTTTTGCAACCGGTAAAATGTGGCTAAAAGTACCCGAAGCCATTAGGATAGATGTAAAAGGAAAATTCCAAAAATACATCACCCCAAAAGACCTAATCCTACATCTAACCGGAAAGATAGGCGTTGACGGAGCCATCTACAAAAGCCTAGAATTCACAGGCCCAACTATGAAAGAGATGAGCATTGCAGGCAGAATGACCATGTGTAACATGGCAGTTGAAATGGGCGCTAAAAACGGTATAGTCGAACCCGACGAAACCACACGCAAATTCCTAGAAGACCGAATAACCATACCCAAAGGATTATTCGAATCTCTAAAAAGCGACCCCGACGCAAAATACTCAAAAACCATTAACATCGATGTTTCAGATTTAGAACCCCAAGTAGCTTGCCCCAGCTCAGTTGACAACGTAAAACCAATCAGCAAAGTAGGCAATGTCCCAATTAACCAAGCCTTCATCGGATCATGCACAAACGGGCGAATAGAAGACCTACGCTTAGCTGCTCAAATCATAAAAGGCAAAAAAGTCAAAACAGGCGTCCGCGCCTTGGTAATCCCAGCATCCCAAGAAGTCTACTCCCAAGCACTAAAGGAAGGCTTAATCGATATCTTCACCGAAGCGGGCGCCATGGTTTGTGGTCCATGCTGTGGTCCATGCTTAGGCGGACACATAGGCTTACTGGCTTCAAAAGAAACCTGCGTGAGCACCTCAAACCGAAACTTCATCGGCAGAATGGGCAGCCCACAAGCCAATGTCTACTTAGCTTCACCTGCAATCGTAGCAGCTTCAGCACTAACAGGAAAACTAACTGACCCCAGAAAAGCGGAGGCATAAAAAATGCAAGTTAAAGGAAAAGCAGTAAAATTCGGAAACAACATCGACACAGACATCATCTTACCCGGAAAATGGCTATCCCTAATTGATCCAAAAGAACTAGCAGAACACGCCATGGAAGGTTTAGATCCTAAATTCCCCGAAAAAGCCGCTAAGGGCGTTATAGTTATCGGAGCTAAAAACTTTGGTTGCGGTTCAAGCAGAGAACAAGCACCCTTAGCCCTAAAATACGCAGGCGTACAATGCGTTTTAGCTGAATCTTTTGCACGTATATTCTTCCGCAACAGCATAAACATAGGCTTACCCGTCATAGAATGCAAAGGCATCTCAACTGCAGTTAGCGAAGGCGACGAAATTTCGGTAGATTTTGAAGCAGGCAAAATCCAAAACCTAACCACAAAAAAGACCATGCAAGGAACCAAACTACCACCCTTCATCATGGAGATATTTTCCGACGGCGGACTAATCGAAAACTTACGCAAGAGGCTGAAAACAAAGTGACAGAATACAAAATCGCCCTAATGCCCGGAGACGGCATCGGCCCCGAACTAACTGAAGCCACTTTAAAGGTTCTAGATGCAGTTCAACAGAAATTCAGCATAAAACTAAACATGATCCAGGCCGAAGCAGGAGACACCTGCTTAAAAAACCGAGGCGCTGCTCTACCGGAAGATAGTCTAAAAATAATCAAAGAGTCTCACGCGTGTCTAAAAGGTCCAGTAGGAGAAACCGCAGCAGACGTCATAGTTAGATTAAGATTAATGTTTGATCTGTACGCAAACGTACGCCCACTAAAAGCGTACCCAGGAGCACCAGTTGCCCACCCAGACATAGACATGATCTTCGTAAGGGAAAACACCGAAGACGTCTACAAGGGCTTAGAATATACCATAGGCAACGACACAACCATCTGCCTGCGAGTAATTACCCGCAAAAACTGCGAACGCATCGCCAAAAGAGCCTTCGAAACAGCCATAGTACGCAACGGTAAAAAGAAAGTAACTGCCATCCACAAAGCCAACGTCATGCGCGTCACCGACGGATTATTCGCAAGCGTATGCCGAGAAACCGCCAAACAATACCCCGAAATAGCATACAACGAAATGTACGTTGATGCAGCAACCATGCATCTGATCCGCAAACCCCAAGACTTTGATGTCTTATGTACCTGCAACATGTTCGGCGACATCCTGTCTGATGAAGCAGCTCAACTAATCGGTGGTTTAGGCATGGCGCCAGGTGCCAACATAGGCGAAAACTTCGCCTTATTCGAACCTATTCACGGCTCAGCACCAGACATAGCAGGCAAACACATCGCAAACCCAATATCGATGATACTTTCAGCGAAGATGATGCTGGACTGGCTAGGCAAAAAATACAACGATGCCAAATGTATCCAAGCAGCTACCGCCATAGAAGCCGCAGTAGTTAAAACGCTGCAAACTCCAATGTTGGTTCCTGATTTAGGCGGCAAAGCCACAACCATGCAAATGGCTGAAGCTATAGCTGCTACCCTTTAACCCCTTTCCTTTTATAGTCAAAATTATATAACCTCTCAAGTTGGTTCACAGACATGACTTCGAAAGACCAGAAAGCTATTCGCATTTTCGATACCACCCTAAGAGATGGCGAACAAACCCCAGGCGCCTCCATGACCTTAGATGACAAGATAGAGATTGCCCGCCAACTAAGCCATCTAGGAGTGGACACCATCGAAGCAGGCTTCGCTGCATCCTCAGAAGGCGAAAAAAAAGTCATCAAAGAAATCGTCAACGCCGGGCTAAAAACCGAGGTCTGCAGCCTTTCGCGCTGCATAAAAACTGACATAGACGCTGCACTTGAAACCAACGCTGACCTAGTGCACGTATTCATCTCTACTTCCGAAGTCCAAATGAAATATGCCCTAGGCATGACCCAAGAGCAGGTACTGAAAGCAACAACAGAATCAGTTGAATACGTCAAGAAGCATGGTGCAAAATGTGAATTCTCACCTATGGACGCCACCCGCTCAGAGTTAGGGTTCCTAAAGCAGGTATGCCAGACTGCTCAGAAGGCAGGCATGGATAGGCTCAACGTGCCCGATACTGTGGGCATAATGACCCCACGATTAATGGGCAAACTAATTGAAGAGATCAATACAGTAGTCACTGTTCCCATAAGTGTTCACTGCCACGACGACTTCGGCATGGCAGTTGCCAATTCGCTAGCCGCAGTTGAAGCAGGCGCAGCCCAAATACACTCCACCATAAACGGCTTAGGCGAAAGAGCAGGAAACGCCTCCCTAGAAGAGGTCGTTATGGCACTACAAATGCTATACAAATACAAAACAAACGTCAACCCCAAACTATTATACAGTACTTCCAGAATGGTCGCATCCCTAACAGGCATAACTGTCCAAGCAAACAAAGCTATAGTAGGCGAAAACGCTTTCGCACACGAATCCGGCATCCACACCCGAGGCGTAACAGTAAAACCATTAACCTTCGAACCCATCAAACCCGAAGCCGTAGGACGAACAAGAAAATTCGTAGCCGGAAAACTAGCTGGCGCACGCGGCATCAAAGCAGAACTCGAAGAAATCGGCATCCACCCAACAGAAGAACAAATCAAAGACATCGTTCAAAGAGTTAAAAATCTAGGTGACAAAGGCAAAATGGTAACAGATGCCGACCTAATAGCACTCACCTCAGCAGTTATGGGAGAAGTTATAAAAGAAGAAAAAATAGTTGAACTCTGCGACCTAGCAGTCATGACTGGCATAAAAGTAATCCCCACCGCTTCAGTTAGACTAACTTTAGACGGAAAAGAATACTTCGCAGCAGAAACAGGTGTAGGTCCAGTAGATGCAGTCCTAAAAGCTATTACAAAACTCACTAACAGTTTAGAAAAAATTAGACTAAACGAGTACCGCCTAGAAGCCATCACAGGCGGCTCAAACGCGGTAGCAGAAGTAATCATAAAAGTTGAAGACGATAAAGGCAACATAGTCTCCGCAAGAGCAGCCCGAGAAGACATAGTAATGGCTAGCGTTGAAGCTATGATAAATGGCATTAACAAATGCCTAATAAAAAACAGAAAGCAGGGAAATAAGAAGTGAAAGTAACTTATCAGGGAGAAACCGGCGCTTATAGTGAAATGGCCGTCTATAAATTCTTCGGCCGCAAAGTTGAGCCAGTTCCCTGCAAAGATTTCCGAGAGGTCTTCGAATCCGTAAAAAATGGTATAGTTCCAAATGGCGTTGTTCCAATTGAGAATTCAATAGA
The DNA here is from genome assembly GCA_963701765.1 of Candidatus Bathyarchaeota archaeon. Lineage (GTDB taxonomy): Archaea > Thermoproteota > Bathyarchaeia > Bathyarchaeales > Bathycorpusculaceae > JADGNF01. The sequence continues at coordinate 597,741 of CAVPBD010000004.1, read as the reverse complement.
AGGTAGCGTAAACCAAAACTACGACTTGTTCCTTGCTTATGATCTAAAAGTGTGCGGTGAAGTTGCAGTAAAACTCGCTCATGTCCTAATCGCCAACCCGCAAACCAAACTTGAAGACATCGAAACTATTTACTCCCACCCTCAGGCATTAGCACAATGTCGTACTTACCTTGAAAAACACAAATGGGAAATCATACCAGCCTACGACACCGCCGGAAGCGTCAAAATCATCAAAGAGAAAGAACTCTTCAACGCCGCCGCCATTGCAAGTGAAAAAGCCGCCGAACTCCATAGCATGAAAATTCTCGCCCGAGACATCGCAGATAACCCATCAAATTACACTCGATTTCTAGTCCTTTCGCATGAAGATGCAACACCCACAGGTGATGACAAAACCTCAATCATATTCTCAGCTAAACACGCCCCAGGAACCCTCTACCATGCCCTTGGAGAGTTCGCGTCAAGAAACATCAACCTAACCAGAATCGAATCCAGACCCACCAAGACCACCGCATGGCAGTACAACTTTTACCTAGACTTTGAAGGTCACCGAACCGAAAAACGATGCACAGAAGCCCTACAAGCACTAGAAAAGTACGCAACATTCGTTAAAATCTTAGGGTCTTACCCAAGAGTCATATAGACTGCCCTATTTCGTTAGTTCTTTTATTTTTTCATGAATATCCTTTGGCTTAATTGAGTTGCCGCAGTGCTTGCAGATTAGCAGTTTGCCGGTCTCCGGGATGTCGTTCATGTTGTGGCATTTTGGACAGTTAAAAGCCGACATAATAATGCCACTTTCTTTGAGAAATTGTCTCAAATCGGCAAAATCCTCTCCTTTAATCTGTACAGTCGGCATATCGGAGAAGGCAGCTTCGAACACGTTTATGGCACAGTTTTGACAAAGTTTCTTCCCTGTATATTCGGGGAATTTTTTTTGTTTTCCAAACTTGGATGAACCTAAAACCCACCATCTAATATAGCCCTTTTTCAGCTGTTTATTCCAAAAAACTAGTTGCTGTTCGTTCCAAGCAAGTTCTTTTCCGCATTTAGCACAGTTTTCCATAAATATCCCCAAAAACGTTTGAGGGTTGAATTGACCTAAAAGCTGAATAAAGTTAAAAAGATTTACACTATTCTTCGGTTGATTGAAGCATCTTGTACATTGTCTCGTAGCTTTTGCAGTAGTCGCTATCAACTTTGGCGAGTTTGGCTCGGAGACGGCCCATTCTTGCCATTATTTCTTTGGAATCCTTGTTTTTCATCAAATCCAACCATTCCTGCGCGTTGACAATGAAGAGTTCCTCCATTTTACCCAAACCTACTAGTTTGGTTTGCACGTTAGCGTAAAGGTCAGGCGTTTCCATTGCGGTAGCTTCAGCTAAAGTTAATAGCATGCGGTAGGTGGTTCCGGCGAGTTTTTTGGATTCTGCAAAGCCTTCTTGTGCAAGCAAGGTTTCACAAGCAACTAAACCAATGAAGTGTGGTAATCCCAAAATAATAGACATGAGATCGTCGTGTTCCTTGGGCGCCATTATGAAGACGTGAGCTTGCTCTTTTTCGAGCCACTGTTTGAATTGTTCTGCGAAGGCTTGTTCTTTTGGGTTGGTAGGCGTGAGTACGTAGGCTTTGTGTGCTATTCCATTGCTTCCCGGTCCAAATACTGGATGAGTGCCTAAAACTGTAGCCTCTTTGAGGTACTGGTGCATAATGTTAACAGGATACTCTTTGATGGAGCAGACGTCCATGATTATTTGGCCTTTGTGCGTTGAGGGGGCGATTTTTTTTACGATTTCTTCAAAAGAGGTGATAGATGTGCAGATTAGGACGCGATCGGCACCTTTGACGGCTTCGGCGAAGCCAGCTGTTTCCACGTTCAGTTCGCCTTTAAGGCGCGCGAGTTTTTCTGCCGTTCGATCTGCGAGAATTACGGTGTCGCCTTTTTCTGTTAGGTACTTTGCGTACCAGACGCCCATTTTTCCCGCGCCAAGAACGGCAGTTCGCATTTACTGGGCGGCCTCGCTGATTTTATCCAGGGCTACTTCGATTTGGTCGTCGGGTGCAGTGAGACTGATTCGGAAGTGCTCTTGGTAGTCGCCGAAGGATGAGCCTGGTGCAACAGCAACGCCTCTATCGAGTAGGTCGAGGGTGAATTTTACGCCGTCTAAACCGTCGCGTTTTGGGAACACGTAGAATGGTGCGTCTGGTTCTGTGAATTTGAATCCTCCAGCTTTGAGTTTCTTACTTGCGAGGTCAGCGCGGGCTTTGTACTTGGCTTTGATGTTCGAGGCAATTTGCTTATGGAGTTCCATGCCTTTAAGGGCGGCTTCTTGGATGAAGACGGGGACGTTGTTGAAGGTGATTTGGTTGAGTTTAACAACGTTGTCGATGAAGGTTTTGTTGGCGACTATGTAGCCAATGCGCCAACCGGTCATGGTGAAGGTCTTGCTGAAGCCGTTGCTAACAATATGTCTACTGTCGGCGCCGTAGTCAAGTATGCTTTTAGTTGGGTTAAACGCGATTGCCCCATAGACTTCGTCGGAGAGTATGGTTACGCCTTTCCTGTTGGCTAGTTCTACGACTTCGTCAAGAGTTTTGCTCTCAATTATTTTGCTGGTGGGGTTGTTAGGGTTGTTTAGTATGATCATTTTTGTTTCGCTGTCAATTAACTCCTCGAGCTTGGAGACGTCAATTTTCCAGCCGGTTTCCATTTCGGTACGCAGCAGCTTGGTTTTAGCGCCAAGGGCTTTGCCGATTAAATCGTAAGCTGTCCAGTATGGCGTGGGTATGATGATGTTGCCGCCGGTCTTGAGCGTTAGAAACATAGTGACGAAGATGGCCCATTTGGAGCCGGGTGTGAGCACAATGTTTTCTGGTTTTACGCCGTGGGACTCAGCGATTTTCTGGCGCAGTTTTAGCTCGCCGTAAGATGAGGAGTACTTGGTTTTGCCTGCCTTCATTGAAGCATAGGCTGCTTCAACTATTTCAGGTGGCGTGGCCATGTCGGGATCGCCTAGGTTTAGGCGGATGATCTTTTTTCCTTCGCTTTCAAGTTTTAGGGCTTTCTCGTTTATTTCATACAGCATATTTTAAACTCTCCGTTAAGAGTTTAGCTTAATTTCTTTCTATTCTTGAACTGAACTGCACATATTAACTATTTCGCGATAAACTGCTTCAACTTGAACTGGACTAAGAGCTAAGTTGACAGCTTTCGCTTTCACTTTTTGGTAAACTTCCTTCTCTCTACGCGCATCTTGAATTGGAAGACCCTGCGCTTTCTTTGCTGAGCCTATAACCTTGCATATCTGCACTCTTTGACTTAGCAATTGCAAAATCTGATCGTCAAGAGAGTCAATGTTTTTACGTAATTGTTTAAGATCATCCATTATGCTTTTCCCTTCAAAGTTTTTGGAATAAATCCGCTACGAATCATATGATCAACCAAAGTGATTGCAACAACAGACTCCAGGGCAGGAACAGCCTTAGGCACAACACAGGGATCGTGTCTACCCCCAACTTTAATCTTAGAGTTTTTCATCTCCAATAAGTGAACCGATTTCTGCGCTATCGCAATTGATGGGGTGGGCTTTATGGCAACCCTGAAAACAATAGGCATTCCAGAAGAGATTCCGCCTAGAATTCCACCTGAAACATTTGTCGTAGTTGAAACCTGACCTTTCTGTATTTCAAACGCATCATTAGCTTTAGAACCCTTCAACTGTGCAACACTGAATCCTGCCCCAAACTCAACCCCTTTAACTGCAGGAACCATGAAAACTGCTTTAGCTAAGTCAGAGTCTAAAGCATCAAACAGCGGGTCCCCAACCCCAGAGGGAACATTTAGAATAATACACTCTATTATTCCGCCTAAGCTATCGCCTTCTTTTTTTGCAGCTAAAATAGTCTCTTCCATTGCTTGGGCACAAGTTAAATCAGGACATCTAGCTGCCCATTCGTATCTATGTTTTCGGATTTCTTCAAACCCTATCTCTTTGTTCAATTGTACTTTGCCAATAGTTTTGGTGTAAGCTAAGACTTCAACTTTGAAATGAGCCAGTAACTTCTTAGCTAAGGCACCTGCCATTATGAGCGCTACTGTAACGCGCCCTGAGAAGCGCCCGCCGCCTCGATAATCGTTAAAGCCGCCATACTTGATTTTGGCAGTGTAATCTGCATGTCCGGGTCTGGGCAAGTTTTTAATGGATTCGTAGTCGCTTGATTTTGTTTCTTTATTGTCAACTACCATGCATATAGGAGCACCTGTAGTGAAGCCGTTAAAAATACCTGAAAGAATTTTCACAGCATCTTTCTCGACTCTACCAGAAACAAGCTCTGGATTTTGCATCGGAATCCGCTGATCCAAGTCTATCTGGACATCGGCTTCTGAGAAGGGCAAACCAGCTGGACATCCGTCTATAACGATACCCACTTGTTTACCGTGGCTCTCGCCAAACGAAGTAACTGTGAATTCTTTACCTGTCGAATTCCCCGCCAACAACATCTACTCCTATTTTACGTAAATCATAGAAGAACTGCGGATAAGACTTTCGAACAGATTCAGCTCCCTGAATTACTGTTTCACCCTTAGCGCCTAAGGCTGCAACCGCACAGGCCATGGCAATCCGATGATCGTTATGTGAATCTATAGTAGCTCCGCGTAATTTGCATGGGCCTTTTATGGTCAGACTGCTTTCATCCATCTCTATTTTTGCGCCCATTTTCTTTAATTCGGTATAAAGCGAAGTTAACCTGTCTGATTCTTTTAGTCGAAGTCGTTGAGCGTCATGAATTTTTGAAGTACCCTTCGCATAACATGCCAAGGCGGCACAAACTGGTACCAGATCAGGTATATCACGGACATCAAGATTCACCGCTTTAAGCACGTCGCTTTTGCCAATTATTTGAATTCGGTCTTTGCCTACTCTACACTCAACACCCATCTGCTGAAGAATCCGCAGAATAGTTTTATCACCCTGCACACTGCCATAATCAAGATTCTTCACACAAACATCCGAGTTAGTTATCGCTCCTGCAGCTAAAAGAAAAGCAGCAGACGAAAAGTCCCCCGGCACTATCCCATCACAGTGGGTATAAACTTGCTTAGAAGGAACTTTCACATGACTAAAATCTTCCGATATTGCTATTTGGACGCCGTGTTTTCCTAAAACGTCTTCAGTCATTAGAACATAACTCATGGACTCAAGAGGTGTAGTTAAGGTCAACTGGGTATCAGTCTTTGCTAAAGGACACGCAAACATTAGTCCTGAGACAAATTGACTACTTATATCACCGGGCATAGAGGTTCTTCCTCCGCGGATTCCGCCGCCTGCAACAATAATCCTTAGCTTTCGACCAATCTTTTCAGCATGAGACTCAACACCTAACTGGTTAAGACTACGTAGCAGCGGATCTACTGGTCTTTTTGATAGCCCAGTTCCTAAAGCAAAAACCGAAGGTCCAAGAGCCAAAGCAGCAACTGGAATCATAAAACGTAGAGTAGCGCCAGATTCTCCGCAGTCGATGGGTTTTTTTGCACCTTTAAGAGTTTTAGCACCAGTGATAATCCAGTTGTCTTCGTTTTCGACTATTTTTGATCCTAACGCCTTTACAGCACGTAAAGTCGCCTGTGTATCTTCGGAGATTAAAGGATTTGAGACTTTAGAGGTTCCTTGTGAAAGTGATGCAGCGATGAGCATTCGCTGGGTATATGCCTTGGAGGGAGGTGCGCAGACCTCACCTTTGAGATTTTCAATTTGTTTGATTATTGCATCTGTCAAACTATGCTACGACCTTTGCTTTCTCATGGTTAAATTGTGATTGAATAACTTCTCCTTTATGCTGCTGTATCGTTGCTTTAACCTGATCGATTTTGTCATCAGCAACCACTGCAGTCACAGCAGGACCCTTACCACACAGACCAGCGGCAATCGCACCTGCGCTTAAAGCATCCACAGCAACAGAAGCATCATATCCTAATGCAGAAGAATAAATCACTCCGTTAAGTGAAAGGGCAGTCCAATAGTTGCCCTTGATAGCTTCAGCATGGGCAATTTTTACAAGAGACGCAACTGCTGCTAAACGATTAACATCAGAGTTGATGGTATACACCTTTTCAGAGGGAACATAAAACAGAACTGATAAACCTGAAGGCAAGCTGTAACGCTCAACAAGCTTTCTCTTCAAATTATCAGTCACCACAACACCCCCAAAGTAAGAAGCACAAGCATCATCAAAAGCACCTGTTACGGTAACTTTGGCATCAAAAGCAGCATCCACACCCAGATTAACCACTGCCAGATCATCTATTGTTTTTTCAAGAGCGGCAATGGTTGCCAAAACAGTGGCGTTTGCAGCTACACTACTACTTTTTAGTCCACGAGCAACAGGGATATTCGAAAAAGTTCGAACTTTAGCACCAAAATGATTTTCCACATTAAAATAATGCAATACACGCATTACCGCACGCTCAATTAGAACAGTGCTTTCGGTAGGATCAGAAGTAATTTCCCCTTCGATTATGTTTGGTTCGTTGGTTAGTTTGACTTCAGCTCTAGTCCACAAATCAACCCCAAAAGCAGCGCCCTCACCTGTAGCTATAGCATTTACTATTGTGGCTGCCCCGTGAGCTATCGCTTCAGCTTTCCCCTGCATCTTTATTCATCCGTTGCTGAAGCTGATTTAGTGCTGCCTGTCTCATAACTTTGACGGGTGCAACTTGACCAGTCCAGATTTCAAAAGAGGCAGCTCCTTGATAAACAAGCATCTCTAAGCCACTAATTACGCGGGCGCCAGCATCTTTGGCTTCCTTGGCCAGTTTTGTTTCAATTGGGTTATAGACAATGTCCATAACAGTTAAACCAGATTTTAGCAGTCTAGGAGCAACTATACTCTGTGCTGTGTGAGGATGCATACCCACGCTAGTTGCGTTGATAAGTATGTCTGCATTCTTCATGTTTTGCTCAAGAGCATTAGAGGATAAGAGGTCTGCAGTGATTTTCTTGTGAAAAGTTCGCTTCAAACCCTCAAATAACTCCTTTGTTTTTTCAGGAGTCCTATTTAGAAGTACTAACTCATCTACTTCTTTGGTCAATGTGTATGCTATGGCTTTTGCTGCACCGCCCCCGCCGAGTAAAACAACCTTTTTTCCCTTAAGTGCAACACCGTTTTCCTCTAATGCACGTTGGGCGCCGATACCATCGGTGCTAAAGCCTCTTAACTTGCCATTATCATTAAATATTGTATTCACTGAACCAAGAAACCTAGCGGTTTCATCAACTTCATCTATGCATGGAATTACTGTATTCTTATGAGGCATAGTTACATTAAATCCAATTATACCTAAACCACGCATACCTTGAAGAGCATTCTTAATCTCATCTCTCTTGACTTTAAAAGCTAAGAAGACTGCGTCAATATTTAATGCTTCAAATGCGGCATTAAGCATCGCAGGACTTAGGGAGTGAACTATAGGATTTCCTATAACACCGTATAGCTGTGTTTTTCCAGAGAGGATTGCTTTCATTAGAGTCCCAGTAACTCGTAAGCAGCCCGCATTTCCTGCACAGTCATTTGCCCAGGAGCGGTTTCACTACCTAGCTCCAGAGCCGCGAAAGTAAAGAAGCCCCCAAATACAGGAGATAGGAGTCGGGAAGTTTTACCTAATTCACCCATCGCAAAGCATACTGGCTTTTTTCGAACGGGAGCAGCCTGAATGAACTGTAACAGGGTAAGGTTATCTTCAATTCTAGTAGCGGTGGTTACGATTTTGCACACATCCGCACCGCTGGAGACTTCTCTTTCAAGAATCCGATTAAGCTCAAGTGTGCTTAAAGTTTTTGCATAATCATGGAATGATACTATACATTTGGCGCCTGTGGCTTTTACCTGACTAATAAACGCTTGAAGTTTAGGACTGGCCAAATCAATATCTACATATTGAAAGCCGCTTTTCGCCGCATTGAGCAATATTGCTTGGCCTTCGGTTTTGTTCCTTATTGACCTATCGGCAGCTATAAGAGGTATTTTTTGGCGGGCAGTTAAATCAGCTAATCGACTACCTCTTTCTAGATAATCGAGTCGAACTTCGATAAAGTCTACATTAGACTCCTCTGCTTTTCTAATAAGCTGTAAAGCTTCAGTGATAGATTGGGGGAGAATAGAAACACAGATTCGGATGGTCATCGTTCAATCACCATTTCTTCAGTTACTGAAACCCCAAAGTGTCGCCCACCCTTTGCTGAAACATGGACCAAAACTTCATCTCCGATTTTAAGTTCAGTTACGGGGGTAGAACCTTTAGGGGTTACTAATCGGATAGTTTCAGCGTTTTGGAGGATAGTTTTGATTTTTTTGCCTTCAACTTCCGCTTCAATGAGCATAAGAGGTCGAAACTCGATTTTTACTCTACCTACATTGGCTTTTCGAGCTTTTCCTTCACGATTAACTATTATAACTTCGTCACCTGCTTTGAATTCGGAAAGGTACCGAGTGTTTTGCAGTGAACCCAAAGTGTACATAGAAACTGAACCAGCGTTGACCCGGAAAGGTCGCGATGCTACGTAGGGGTTCTCATGTACTTCTGCTTCTACAAGAAAGAGACCAGCAGATTGGGAACCAACAATAATACCTTCACCAGATGTCATAAGATCGCAAGTGTCAACACATGCACGTGCGCCAGTACCGATTGCTAAAGTTGCAACAATTTTTGCGGAAGTCAAAGAGATTTTTTGGGCTTGTTGCTTTACAACTGCGGCAGTTTTAGAGAGTTCTTCAGAATTGGAGACTTTCAAAAGTACCCCATCAGTTCCCAGCTCTAGCGCCTCTAAAACCAGTTTAGCATCTTCGGCATTCCCGACTTCAGCTAATAATGTGCCTTTTCCACGGGTTTTAGCTATGAGGTTCTCAAGGGGAATAACTCGCCAATCAAGACAATTAATGATTATATAATCGGCTAAGAGTTCGGCCGCTTTGGCTGCGTTGTTTTCATCTTGTTTGCCTTTTATGGTAATTTTTAGGGCTACTTGTTTTCCTGCACGCTTTAGCTCTCGGATAGCGTCAGCATCAAAGCCTTCAAGTACAGTTATGATCTGCTTATCGGAAGTGATGATTGCTTGTGATTCTTCTAAAATCGCGTCACCTAATTCAGATGCAAGTTTCTCAAGTTTAGCTTTTTCTGGTGAATGTGGGTCTATTTGGATCCAGAGCTGCTTCAACTCAGAGTCACCTAGCAGTTTTAGTGCGGCTTGAACTGAAGCCCCTTTATGAACTATAGCCGATAAGGCATTAACCATCAAAGCGGGGTTATCATGCTGGAATACGTTGCGACCGATTGAGAGCCCACAGCTTCCCGCCTTCATCGCATCAAAGGTCATTTGCAAAGTATCTTTGGTAGTTTTGGCTTTTGGTCCACCTGCAATTAGAACCGGAGCTGGACAACCCTCTACGACGGCCTTGAAAGTTTCGATGTTTCCAGTGTAATTTGTCTTAATGATATCAGCGCCTAATTCTGCACCTAATCGTGCAGCGTGAGCTACTACTTCAGCGCCGTGCTCATTCTGAATCTTTGGACCTCGAGGATACATCATAGCTAGCAGGGGCATTCCATATAGGTCACACTCGTCTGCGACCTTACCTAGGATGCGAAGCATCTTATCTTCGTCGGAATCTCCAACGTTTACATGCACAGAAACACCGTCAGCGCCAAGTCGCACTGCTTCCTGTACGCTGCATACTTGAACTTTTTTGTTTGGATTTGGACTAAGATTGGTTGCGCCCGAGAGCATAACGATAAGCCCTGCGGACCCAAAATTAACGCGCTTAGCGATGCCTTTGTGAACAACTATTGCATCAGCATTGCCTTTTAGAAGCTGATTAACTATAGTTTGCATGTTTTCTATGCCCGAACAGGGACCTATAGTGACTCCATGGTCCATGGGAACTACTACGGTGCGGTTATCTTCTTGGAAGATGCGTGTTAATCGACGTTTTTTACCTTGGTCCATGGCTTATACACCCTGTGGCATTTTTTCTGTTTTCTTGTGTGGTTATTCTTAGTGGCTCCTTAAGGAGTTTCTGATTAGTTCAAGGGCTTTTTCGCGTGCATTCCAATCTACAAATAGCAGAATGCTTGATGTAATAGTGAGAATGCCAGCGATGTTTATTCCGTTGACTCGCAATACCTCGGAGATTTTCCCGATTATGCCATGAGTCTCTTCTAATCCAACTCCGCTAGTCTTAAGGAAGACAAGATCTTTCTTAACAGCCATAGCTTTTGCTTCAGGATGAGCCAAAATAGTCTTGTGTAGATCATTGAAAAGCGCATCAATGTTGTTCTGCTGTGCAACGTATAAGATGACGGAATTTGTGTCAACAGACATACCCAATAGAGAGGATTGCGCGTTAACTTTAGCAACCATTTCCTCAATTACTTTTGGATTCTCAGAAACTTTATACCCAACAATTGTTATCTCCGCTATCTGGGAAGGAAAAGCTATAGATACACCTAATTCGGTGGATAGTGCGCCAGTGATTATGGTACCCTCCTTAGTTAAGTCGCCATGAGCCTGATTGATAACTCGGACATTGATGGATTTGGGTTTGTATTTTAAAGCTTTGCTATGAATGAATTTTGCCCCTGAATCAGCTAATCCCACTAGCATGTTCACGTCTATTTCGGACAGTCTTTTTGGATTAGGAACAACTTTAGGATCGCCTGACATAATACCCTCGGCGTCGGTAACCAACACTACCTCATCAGCTCTTAGGGCTTCTGCTAGCAGAAAGGCTGTGGTGTCGCTACCTCCGCGACCTAAAGTTGTAATCTTGCCTTCTTTGGTTCGCCCTACAAAGCCGGCAATAACGGGGATTACCCCTTTTTCTACTACCGGCAGCACGTATTCCCTAGCCCGCTTCTCACATTCACTTAGCAGCGGGTTTGCGTTAGAAAATGAATTGTCAGTTATTATCGGCCAATCGCTATCTAATGGATCAAAGTAGCGACTTTCGGCACCATTGGTCCGTAGTGCGGCAGCAAAAATTCGCACACTAGTCCGCTCACCCATTGATAAGATGTCGTCTAAGTCGTGTTTCTCAAGTTTACCATTACAGGTATTTTTCGCAGTGTTTAGTAAAACATCGGTGGTTTTGCCCATGGCCGAAACGACAACCGCGATGCAAGTGCCACGTTTAGCTTCTGCTACTACGGCAGCAACGGCTTTTGAAAAGCGCTCAGGCTCACCTAAACTAGAACCGCCGAACTTTACCACAATTTTTTTTCCACAATTTTCAGGCTTCATTTTAACAACCATCCAAACCCAGAACCTCAAACTTTGTTCCAGGTTTAATAGCTAAAATAATAAAAGCTGTACTCGAAGCTATAGAAATAAGAAAATCCGACACGTTCAGACATTATCGAATCCATCAGTGTAGCCTCGAATCTGTCAAAACAGACAGACCGCCAAAAATAAAAGCGTTTCGGAAAAAGCAGCCAAAAAACAACGAATAAAAACCAAAAAAACCTAAAAATTGGTTAGCCAGTAGATAAAGGGTCAACTTCGATTATCTGCGGAATCTTTCCCCAAGTCCCCACGTGATCATGGTAAAAAATTAACACTCCCTCAACACCAACAATACCCTTTGCCAATTCAATACCACGCGTAATGGCTGCATCTATGTCTTCACCTTTTACTACATTACAGACCGCCGTCGCAGCTGCATCCGCTAAGCCAGCATTACCACAAAACACCGTCACGGCTTCAGCATCACCAAAACTCAAAGCGTGACTGAACTGACCCGAACTTGTTGCCACTCCAATGGGAAACTCGGATAATCTAAAACCAAGTCGTCGCGACAGAGGTTCATCGCCCGCAACAACAACGATGTCAACAGACACATTAGATATCGCTGAGACTTCGCCACCATCTTCCACAACAGCCACAGCACAACCACTATCGACCATGTCTTTTGTTGCTAAATCTGCCAATACCCCCGCTACAGCAGCCATAGGGCCTACATTTGCCTTCGCTGCAGCTTCAGCCATCAACCTAGCCACTGGAGGAGACAACGGAATAGGGAAAGGGGTTAGAGTCCAGAGGAATTTGGGATTCTCTTTAATAAATTCTTCAAGTTGTTGTCGGTTTCTCTTAATTGATTCTTGAGCTATTGTAATTCCGTTTTGTCTGTCAGTAATTATTGTACATTGAGAATCTTTAAAAGAGAAGGTTTCTTTGAACAAATCATTCATCATTGTGCTATTGATAATTTAATGCGAACCTGATAGATCGGAGTTGTTCTGTTTTACGGATTTGATTGCGGCTACAGGACAAGCATCAACGCAAGCACTGCAGGTGCTACCCACACATTTCTCTTTATTGAAAACCACTGAAGAATCAGGCTCAACTGTGATTGCTTCCACAGGGCAGAGAGTGATACAAGAACCGCAACTGATGCATTTCTCCTGATCGACCTCGATGAGTTTAGGTAAATTAACCTTAACGCCTTTTTTGCGAAAAGCCTTTATCACTTTATCTAAAGCATCTGAGGGGACTTCGGCTAAAACCTCGCCGCCCTTTGAATCAATATGCGCGGTAATTACGTTGATGGGTATCTTTAGCTCAAGGATAATTTTAGAAATTATTGGGTCTTCAACCATGCGATCTGAGAATTTAAGAAGAACACGAACCATGTTTTATTTCCCCAACAGTCTTGAGACATCTTCAGAGGTTACTATTCCTAGCACCTTTTTCTGATCATCAATTACCGGTAAAGCGGAGATGTTATGTTGATCCATTTTCTTTGAAGCGGTTTCTAAAGGCGCATCTGGTTTAGTGGTAATCACATGTCGACTCATGATATCCACTAACGCCTTTTTACCCTGAGCCATAGCACGAGTAACATCCCAAGATGTTACAATACCCGTAAGTTTACCCGAAGCATCAATAACGATTATGTGGTTAACTGATTTCGTTACGATGCGTTCTGCAATAGCTCGCACTTCCTCATTCTCTGTACAAGTTACCGCTTTCTGCATGACATTGATAACAAACGGAGTGGTTTCAGTCTGTCTCATGGGTCTAAAAACGGTGTTAACGGGTAACCGTTCAACTGGAGATGTTAAGAAAAACTCGCCATCGGTGATCCATTGTTTGAGAGTAGTAGAAATTTTCTTTGCTGTTTTTAGACTAGAAAGCGAGCTGACCTTGATTTTCTTGTTATTTACAGTTATTGTTCCAGATTTAAGTTCTTTATAGCTAACTTTAGCAAGTTTTGGGCGATCCCTACGCGGCACACCATAATCAATTACATTGGTGAAGATTTCTTCGTCACGTATGGCTGTCTTTTTCACAAGACCTTCGTTCAAGATTGGAATTGGGATACCTATACCAACGTAAAGTGTAGTGCCATATCTTGTAAAAGATGCGCCTCGCAAATACTCAGTGGCCATTTTCTTTGCATTACCGCGGACCATTATAGTTCCATTAAGGTTCTTTGGATCATGCTGTGTCCCCTCACCTATAACGTAACCTTGGGTACCACCTAAGAAGATACGGGTTCCCAGTCCGATGGTTTCATAATCAGGATCATTCATAAGAGGATTGAGTTCACCCGCTCCCGAGTAGGTGGCGTTTCTCATGCCAGGCAGAAGTTTGCCCATATACGTGTAGATGGTTTCATCGCGACTGTTAACAGCGCAATTATAACGTTGATACCCATTCCGGAAATTGAGTAGATAAAACTGGTTAAGATCATCTTTAGTTAATTTTGTTTTAAGCTGCGTCCTGGGATAACAATCGGTTCCAAAAGCTTTCGCCGTAAGCTCAACTTCTTTCCCGTTCACAAGATCCTCTATTAGATGCCCTCCACCATACTCTGCGGGTTGAGTCTCGGACATAGCGGTGGCTCCGATGTAAAGATCAACTGCCGCGCCGGGATGAGCAATTGGCACATTATTAATCCAAGCCTTATCAATCTTAATCGGAGGATCAGAATGGCCCAAATTAATAATTGCCCCAGAACTACACATGGCACCAAAAGTACCAGTAGTAACAACATCAACTTCTTTGAAGGCAACCTTAACACCGCTACTTTCAACAAGTTTTTTCATCTCCTCAGCGGTTAAAACTTGTGCGTCGCCTTTTCGGATTTTCTCATTAATCTCTTCGATTGTTCGAGAATTATTATTGGGGTTGAGTATGGATTCCTCCAACAATCAATAGCTAAGTGGAAGGTTTGTTGGTTTATTAATACGTTTTGCTGGTTTCATTTAAGCGTCTTTAAACTGAATTTTAACAAGTTTGTATAAAAAAAGAAAAGAGAGGGATTTTATTGACGTTTTCTGCAGAACAGAAGGGCTAAGATTATGCCAACTATTACGACTAAGGCAGTTAACACGTATGCAGCTATTGGTAGCCCTGCAATGTCTCCGGAAGAGCCTGAAGATGAAACTACACCTAACGATGTCTGAGCTGATGATGCATAGTAAGCGCCTGAACCTTCGAATGTAGCAACTATTGTGTATATTCCTTCAGAAGATGGTGACCAGAGAGTGCTGAATTGACCAGTAATGTCGCTTGTCACAGTGCCTATGTCTACTTTGTTGCCATTAGGCTCAACAGCGGATAACTTTACAGTAACGCCTTTTGCGCTTGACGGATTAGATTGCTGATAGTATAGATATTCCATCCAAGCAGTCATGTCTGCATCTGAAATAGCTGGTGTACCTTTAGCGCCTGATGATTGATCAGTGACCGTGCCAGATATGAGTACATTTGTTCCCTTAGTTACAGCGGTCATTGGTGCCTCTACTGAAATGGCGCTTTCGCCTTTGCCGAAAGCATAGATTTGGTTATCATATGCGTTAAAGTGCACTAATATACCGTCTGCGATTGCTGGATTTGTTGCCCAACTCGGATCGTAGAAAGGTATTGTCCATAGTTCAGCACCACTGTAAGCGTCAATGCATCGAAGCAGTGAACCGCGTTCTTTAGGATCATCAGGAGAGTGCTCACCTGAGAATATGTAAGCTTTACCATCAGCAAAAAGCATGTTAGCAACGTTATAATTGCCACCCCATTTTGCTTCAAGATAGTAAGGATCGCTAAGAGGATATGACCATTTAAGATTGCCATTTTGAACGTCGTAGCAGTAAAGTATTCCTCCATAGCCGCCTGAGTACAAGTTGCCGTATGCAATGTAGCCTTGTGTACCAACTAAGCTGTCCCAAGCTACTTGGGAAGCAGTTGGACCCCACATAAGGTGCCCATCGGTTAGACTAAAGCCCCACCATTGCATTGTCTGCGAAGAACGAATGGTGAAAACACCGTCTTCTTTACTTGCAGGACCCATATTTAGGGTTACTCCGCTAATTACGCCGGGGGGTAACGAGTAGGTTTGTTTCCAGAGGAGTTTTCCTTGCTCACCTGGTTTCATGCTTAAAGCCCATACTGTGTAGCTTGTGGTGTCAATGAAGGTGAAGCCTGTTCCGCCCATGCCTAAGCCTGATGAACCAACCACCATGTCATCATAAATGAAGTTGATGCTGCCAGTTATGTCCGCGGGGATAGCTACATTCCAAGAATAGCCTGTAGTTCCGTTCACGATTTTACCGTATGGTCGCCAAGTCCAAGCATTAGAACCGGTTGCGCCGCCTAGCAAGGCAGGTATTGCCGATGAATTCCATAGAGATAGTCGATGAGTAACTGTGTCAAGTACTGGAATCAGTATACTTCCATCATCACCGTATGTTACTTGCGGTGTTGAGGTGAAAGCAAATGGTGCAGGAGGGGCATCGGTTATGGTATACCACCAGTCCCCGGAGAAGGCATCATATGCGGTCCATGTTGCAAGTCCTGCGCCGAAGAAGCCACCACCGGCAACATTCCATAAGTATCCAAAGGAGCCATGCTGATTGGGGCTGTTGTAGTCATATATTTGTCCAAGGGTTATACGGGTATTGTTGTTGTAGTATATTTCTTCGCCAGTTCGCAGATCTACCGCGTAATATCCTGGGATTCCAAAGTTAGAGGGGTATTTATCATAGTATAATACGCCGTTTATCATAACCGGTGGGAACCATTTGCCTTCATATGCGTCCCCATCGTGATAGGAGCTGTCGGCTAATTCACCTCCGACTAAACCACCGAAAGTTATGGGTTTTGTCCAAAGAATATGTGCTGTTTCTGGACCAAAAGTGAATCTAGCAACATGATTTTCTGGAGTAGCTAGCCAGTTTCCTGAGAAAGTCCACCAATTACGATTCTCCGGATTTATCGGACGGGCCCAATAACCAGTTGGAAGAGCAGCATCCGGGTATGGTTCTGTTTGTGCAGCCTGCACCATAAAAGTAGCTTCGCTGAAACTGGGTTTGTAGTAATCACCGATGTATTCTGTTCCGCCAAAGATGAAGTTAAAGGGATCAAGATTTTCTCCTGCTAGGGTTTGTCCGGGGAAGTCGAATCTAAGTTTGTATTGGCCAATTTGTGATGGATAATAGTTTAGCCATGCGAAGCCAACTGGATCAGAAGTAAATGGTCCTTGGGTTTCGGTTGTTCCATCAGGTTTTGTGATAGTCAATGTAAATCCTTTCCATCGGTCACCGTACGCGCCTGATGCGGTTGGAGGTGCTTTGTCAAGCCACATATAGATTATCATTTGCTGATTCACACCAATTGGATTGGGCGCAGCACTGACATATGCAAAAGTGTTAATGTTCTGCGGGGGGTCATGTGCACTAACGGATTGAATACCTACTGCTGCTACAGAAAAAAGCAACATCAAAATCAAAACAAACGTATATAATAACATCTTATTTTTTTGGATAATCAATTAATCTCCTCCCTATTTCTCCTGTTTTTGCTCTATTGTTTGTATGTAATATTTAACAGTTGTTAAGACGCAGTATAAGCAAAGAAAAATTGGGTTCTTCTTATCAAACAAGAAGCAAATGAGAAAAATGTGCAATTCAGCATATGATAAGCAATAATTATTGATAAAAACAACAATTAAGAGAAACAAAAGAGGAAATAAAACGAAGAAACAGCACATTCGTAATTGAAAGAAAAATAACGGGGGGTTACTTAACCCCTAATACTCTAATGAGGATTTTAAGAGGAATTTACCAGAATTTCCAGGGTAGTGCATCCATATATTCGTTTAGAGAGCGTATTTTATCGCCGTTATGGTTTTTTGCCTTCAAAACTTTGACTAGGGTAGAAGCTAATTCCAAGTTTGTAATGACCGGCACATTGAATTCTACTGCTTGTCTTCGGATAATGTAGCCGTCGGTTAACAGGTCAGTGTAGCTTGTGCGCTTGTTAGGCATGGGTACATTGATAACGAGATCAATTTTGCGGTCTTGCAGATAATCAAGAATGTTTGGGTTTGCGGTAGTTTCCTTTACTTTGTATAATGCTTGAACGCTGTTTACGCCGTTTGCTCGCATAATTTCTGCAGTATGTTTAGTTGCATAGATTTTGAAACCCATTTCTTCGAAGGCTTTGGCTAAATCTACAGCGCGTCTTTTCGGTTCATCGCCACCAACCGTTATAAGCACTGAGCCATTTTTTGGGGGCATTCGGAATTCCGCAGACTGCAGTGCCTTTGAGAAAGCATCTGCAAAGTTATCTCCTAAACAGGCAACTTCGCCGGTGCTAAGCATTTCAACACCTAACACTGGGTCAGCTCCGCTTAATCGCATGAAACTGAACTGAGGTACTTTAACGCCTACATGATTGATTGGGGGTAATTCGCAAGTTTTGAGTGCATAGCTAAATTTCTTGTCTAGCATTGCCAGTGTAGAAAGGTCAATTAGGTTTACACCGCGGGTTTTGCTTACAAAAGGCATGGATCGGGAAGCCCGTAAGTTACATTCGATAACGTTTACTTCACCATCTTTGACAAGGTATTGGATGTTATAAGGGCCTTTTATTTTGAGAGCTTTGACGATCTTTTGAGTGGCTTCTTCAACCTTCTTTAGAATATCGGGAGTAAGTGTTTGGGCAGGAATAGTCATTGTGGCGTCGCCGCTATGTACCCCTGCATTTTCGATGTGCTCGATAATTGCGCCTATAAGACATGTTTCCCCGTCGGAAACGCCATCAGCTTCTACCTCTTTGGCGCCTTCCACGAATTTAGAGATGACAACAGGATGATCTCGACCTACCTTGGCGGCTAACTTGAGGAAGTTTTCTAGAGAGGTTTCGTCGTAGGCTACGCGCATAGCAGAACCAGAAAGAACGTAGCTTGGACGTACAATAACTGGGTACCCAATTTTTTCTGCGAAAAGCTTCGCGCCTTCGATAGATGCGAGTTTACTCCATGCAGGCTGGGGGATTTCGAGTTTATCTAAAAGCTCACTAAATTTTGAGCGGTCTTCTGCGCGGTCAATATCTTCAGCAGTTGTGCCTAATAGTTTGACGCCAAAACGCGCCAGCTTCATAGCTAAGGTATTGGGAATTTGCCCGCCTACGCTGGCTATAAGACCTTGAGGGTTTTCCTTTTCGTAAATATCGAGAATTCTTTCAGGGGTAAGTTCTTCGAAGTAGAGTTTGTCAGAAACATCATAGTCGGTAGAGACAGTTTCCGGATTGTAGTTGACCATAATTGCTTCTTGAACGCCATATTTTTTCAGCGCCCAGATTGTGTTAACCCCACACCAGTCGAATTCTACACTTGAGCCGATACGAAAAACTCCTGCGCCGAGAACGATGACTTTGCTTTTATTTTTACTTAGTTCAATATCATCCTCGTCGCCACTGTAAGTCATGTAGAGATAATTTGTTTTTGCAGGCCACTCTGCAGCCAAGGTATCGATTTGTTTAATTGCTGGAATTATATTAGCGGTTTTTCTAAATTGTCTGACTTCAGGTTCGGTGGTGTTGGTACAGATAGCAATTTGTTCGTCAGAAAAGCCTATCCGTTTTGCTTCGCGTACGATTTCTTTTGCAGCACTATCAATAAGATGCAAAGCTCGCAACTGATTTTCCATATTTATTATATTTTGAATTTTATTTAGGAAAAATGGGTCTACTCCGCTTAAGCGGTAAATTTCTTCTATGGAGATGCCCATCTTTAGAGCTTTAACTATTTTGTAGAGGCGTTCATCGGTTGGATTGGCTAGAACCTCGCGTATGCGCTCGATTGGTTCAGGTTCTGAATCCTCAGGGTTACAAACTAGACCAATTTTTCCCGTGTCGAGCATACGAACAGCTTTTTGCAGGGCTTCTTCCATGGATCGCCCTATGGCCATGACTTCGCCGACTGAACGCATCTGGGGACCAATGTGACGGTCTGCATACTTGAACTTCTGCAGGTCCCATCGGGGGATTTTTATTGTAACGTAGTCCAATGCAGGTTCAAAGCACGCAGTTGTTACTTCAGTTACCTTGTTTATCAGTTCTGGAAGGGTATAACCTATAGTCAGTTTAGTGGCTATGTAAGCTAAGGGATACCCAGTGACTTTGCTGGCAAGCGCCGAGCTTCTAGACATTCGCGAGTTAACTTCAATTACACGATGCTCCTCTGATTTGGCATTCAAAGCCCATTGGATATTGCATTCGCCAACTATACCCAAAGCGCGTATAGCGTTTATGGAGACGGAGCGGATAATATGATACTCACGATTGGTCATGGTCTGCGAGGGGGCAACAACAATTGAGTCACCTGTGTGCACACCCATAGGATCAAAATTTTCCATGTTACAAATAATTAAGCAGTTATCGGCGTAGTCACGCATGACTTCATATTCAACTTCTTTCCAGTGACCTACATATTCTTCGACGAGAACCTGGGAAATTCTACTCTGTGCTATGCCACGGGTTGCGATTTCTTTTAGCTCCCAAGCATTATGGGCTACACCTGCGCCTTTACCGCCTAAAGTGTACGCAACGCGAAGGATGACGGGGTATCCGATTTCTTTAGCTACGTTAAGCGCTTCCCCAACGGTTGTAGCGGATTTGCTTCTCAAAGGAGGGACATTCGCGTTGAGCATCGCCTGTCTAAAACGTTCTCGATCACCAGTGTCTTCTATAGCCTGTATAGGGGTACCAAGGACTTTAACACCATATTTTTCTAGTATACCCTGTTTTGCCAGCTCAATTCCGCAGTTTAAGGCTGTTTGTCCGCCAAAGCCTAGAAGAATCCCGTCGGGTTTTTCCTTTTGGATAACCTTTTCTACATATTCAGGTGTTACTGGGAGCAGGTATACTTTTCCCGACAGCCTAGGGTCAGTTTGGATAGTAGCTATGTTGGGGTTAATTAGAACCGTCTCGACGCCTTCTTCATTTAGGGCTTTGAGACATTGACTTCCCGAGTAATCAAATTCTGCAGCTTCCCCGATTTTTATAGCACCGCTTCCGAGAACCAGAACTTTCTTAATCCAGTCAAACTTGGGCATCTATTGAACCTCCATGTTTTTCTTAAAAATATCAAATAGGAATTCAGTGTCGTAAGGTCCTGGTGATGCTTCAGGATGCCATTGTACTGCAAAAACAGGTTTGCTCTTATGTCGGACCCCTTCGATTGTTTTATCGTTAGCATTCACAAACCAAGGTTCTAAGGGGGTTTTGCAGAAGCATTCAGTGTCAATTGCATATCCGTGGTTCTGGGTAGTGATGTAGCATCGGTTTGTCATCAGATCTAACGCGGGTTGGTTTTGGCTACGGTGACCATACTTTAATTTGTAGGTCTCTCCACCTAAAGATAGTGTTAGGATTTGAGCGCCTAAACAAATACCCATCAGAGGCACTTTATCAACAAGTTGCCGAACACTTTCGATTGTTTTTACACATTTCTTTGGATCGCCCGGACCGTTGCTTATGAAGATGCCGTCTGGATTATAACTCATTATTTCTTTAGCTGAGAAATCGTAGGGAACACGAATAACATCAATTCCTCGCTTTAGGAGGTTTCTTATAATACTATTTTTGACTCCGCAGTCAATTAGAACTACAGTTTTTTTACCTTCTACTTTGTAATGAACCGGTTCTTTAACCGAAACTTCTTTGACCAAATCAGTCAGGTTTGGATCGGGAATTTTTTTTGCTTGATTAAGCAACTCATCAAGGTTAGGTTCTTCACCTTCCTCGAAAACTTTTAAAATACCTAACATAACGCCGTGTGTTCTTAGTTTCTTTGTTAGGCGTCTTGTGTCAATTCCACTGATTCCAGGAATATTTTCATCTGCTAACCATTTATCGAGTGTGCGTGTTGATGCCCAATGGTGTGGTGATTCGCATAGTTCTTGAATAATAAGACCGGAAGTTTGGATGCGATCTGATTCAAAATAAATAGGCAACCCAAAATCTAAATCGTTACCCGGAACACCATAATTGCCCACAAGTGGATAAGTCAAAGACAAAATTTGTCCTTTGTATGATGGATCGGTAAGCGCTTCGGGGTAACCGACCATTGAGGTTGAAAATACTACTTCACCAGAGAGTTTTTTTGTTGCTCCAAATCCGTTTCCGAGGAAAATGGCGCCGTCTTCTAAAACCAGAGCCGCTTTCTTGTTCTTCGTGGAGTAAAGTTGTTGGACCAAAGCCCTATTCTACCTATCAGGTTGAATTTTTAAACGTTGTGTTTTTACTTTTATTCGCGGGAAGAAATGATTGGATTATGGATTCCAGTTTGTTTTCAGCCTCTTCAAGTTCCTTGTCTATCTTAGATATATTGGATTTGGTTGTGAACAACTGTTTTTCCCTTTGAGCCAATGCTCTTTTAACTTCAGTTGGTGCTGGTCCACCTTTTACCTTGCACATTTCAACCAGTTTAAGTGGCGTTGCGAGTTCAACTAAGTCTTCTGATTTAATAATCAGCTTAATGCCTGTGGATTCCTTGGCTGCTTTCTCTACTAATTTGGGTGTAGCAGCTGCGAAATCAGTTTTAGCCTCTATAAGCGACTTGACAAGTACACCTACAATTTTGTGGGCGGATCGGAAGGGAACATTGTATTTATAGACCAGTAGGTTAGCTAGTTCAGTAGCCGCCACGAAACTTTTTGAGGCTTTTTCCGACACATCGCTGGTGACTTTGAGTTTTGGTACAAGCTTATGAATCATATCTAGTGAACTGCGTACTATGTCTAAAGAATCCCAAAGTTTGGGTGTAAGTTCTTGGAAATCAAGATTGTATGTGGAAGGTAAGCTTTTTACGGCAGCCGCACAAGTTACAAAGTTGCCCAATACGTAACTTGCTCGAGCTCGGATTACTTCAAGAACTTCTGGATTTTTCTTTTGAGGCATAATGCTACTTGTAGAAGTGAATTCATCAGGAAGTTCTACTACACCAAAGTCAGGCGAACTCCAAATGATTAGGTCTTCAGCGAAACGACTAAGATTCAAAGCGATTAAAGTAAGTGCTGATAGGGTTTCAGTTATGAAGTCTCGACTACCTACTGCATCTATTGAGTTCTCTACTAGACCTTTAAAGCCCAAGAGTTCGGCTGTTCTGTCGCGGTTGATTGAGAAACTTGTTGTAGCTAAAGCTCCGGCTCCAAGCGGGGAAAGATTAACTCTACTGTAAGCGCTTTGGAGTCTTTGCATATCGCGCTCCAGAGCATCAAAGTAGGAAAGCAGATAATGAGCGAAAGTTACAGGCTGTGCAGGTTGTAGGTGAGTATACTCCAGAATAACTGTTTTCTGATGCTCCTCTGCAACTTCTGCGAAGTGATCTTGTACATGTGCTACTGAGCGCATTAAAGCGATAAGTTCGTTGCGCAGTTGGATACGTATGGCGGTTGTGACTTGGTCGTTTCTGCTTTTTGCTATGTGAAGGTTTCCGCCTGCTTCCACACCTGCTTCTTTAAGGACCGCCTCTTCTACGGCCATATGTGCATCTTC
This sequence comes from Candidatus Bathyarchaeota archaeon, assembly GCA_963701765.1. GTDB lineage: Archaea > Thermoproteota > Bathyarchaeia > Bathyarchaeales > Bathycorpusculaceae > JADGNF01. The sequence goes on along the minus strand of CAVPBD010000004.1, from coordinate 574,909 downwards.
CATTGAAGCGTCTAGGGTCATGTTTGAGTTTTTAATTAAGGCGGAGAGAAGTTTGGCTCCATCAGTTTCAGAGATAATTTTTTGTTCGGTTAGCATAACTATGTGAGCTTTGTTGATGGCTATTACCGCATTAAGCAGGCGAGCGTCATCTTTTATTGATGAAGTGAACTTTGCAACGTCTTCGCGTACATTTGATAATCTACCGCCATGGAGTATTTTGGACGTTATCTATACCTCGCTAATAATGTATTTATTTTGACTCGGTTCCTTTGTTCTTTCTTTGCAGAACGCTTCAAGACATTATGCATCCTGGTCTGAAGACCCCAGAGTTCGATAAAACCTTTAGAGTCTGACTGGTTGAAGGAAGTCTTGATGTTATAGTTAGCCAGATTCTTGTTATAGAGCGACATAGGGGATGAGCGACCGACCACTTGAAGTCCGCCTTTGTAGAGTTTTAGTCTAACTTGTCCAGTTACGTTTTCTTGTGATTTGTTTATGAAAGCATCTAGGTCTTCTTTTAGGGGATCCATCCATAGACCGGCATAGGCAAGGAAGACCCATTCCGCGTCTATTTGTTGTTTGAAGAGAACTTCATGGCGGGTCATGACCATTTTTTCTAAATCTTTGTGAGCTTCTAAGGTTATGGTTGCTGCTGGGCATTCGTAGACCTCGCGTGATTTTATGCCAACCAGGCGGTCTTCGATGTGATCAATTCGCCCAACGCCGTGTTTTCCTGCAATATCATTAAGGGTTTGGATAAGTTGGACAGGTTTCTGTTTCTCATTGTTAACTGAAACTGGGACACCTGCTTCAAACTCTATAGTTACATATTCGGGTGTGTTGGGGGCTTTTTCAGCTGAGACTGTCCATGTGTATGCATCTTCAGGAGGTTCAGCGGCTGCGTCTTCAAGAAGGCCACATTCAATTGCTCGACCCCACAAACTTGCATCTATGCTGTATTTCTTGGAGTCGGTTGAAATTGGAATATTCTTTTCTTTGGCATAGGCTATTTCTTCATCGCGAGTCATGCCCCAGTCACGTACGGGAGCAAGTATTTTCTTATTAGGTGCCAAAGAACCAAGAGTGACGTCAAAACGGACTTGGTCATTACCTCTACCTGTGCAGCCGTGGACTAGACCAGTCGCATCCTCTTTTTCGGCGACTTCAACCATTTTCTTTGCTATAAGTGGGCGAGATAGGCTAGTGCTTATAGGATATTTTCCTTCATAGAGGGCGTTTGCTTTTATGGCCGGAAAAACGTAGTCTATGATAAACTCTTCTCTGGCGTCGATGTCATAGTGTTTAAAGACGCCAAGTTTCTTTGCCTTTTTCCCTGCGGCAACCAAATCTTCTTGTTGACCGACGTCTACAGTTACAGTAATAACTTCTGCGTTGTATTTTTCTTGAAGGTACTTGATCATAACGGATGTATCTAATCCGCCGGAGTAGGCTAGGACAAATTTTTCAGTCATATTTTGCTCGCCCATTTTTGAAATATGAATTATTCCCCTTACCTCACAGACAGTGTTTTTAAACTTTACGACTTCTTTGTAACATAACAAGCTTTAAATGTTCTAATTGATACATTTTTGTATCATGACAACAGCCCAAGACGTACGGAACTACCTCAGAAACAAACCATACTTGCTTGAAGCCTTAGAGAAAGGTATAGTTAATCTTAGTGAACTGGCCCGACAAATCCAAATTGAGCTCAAAGCAGGCAATATAACAGCTACAAAAGCCGCCCTAAGACGTTTTTCTGAAGAACTTCAAAAGCGCAAACAGAAAAGAGAAGAAAAAGTTCTTCAACTCCTAAAACGCAGCGGCATCGCAGTCTATGATCGCAAAAGTGTAATTATAACTGCTAAAGAAATCGCCAACAGTACAGGAATGAAAGTAGACTTACCAGGAAAATTCGTTTACCTTCTTGACCGAGCAGATCTACCAGAAAGAATCAGCACTCTTGTAAAGCATGATAATTGCACTATGATAGTGGTCAATTCCCCTGAGGAATTAGAGGCAACCGTAGGAGTAGTCGCCTTCCTAACGACATTGCTTGCAGAACAAAATGTCAACATCGTCGAATTCATCTCTTGCTGGACCGAAACAATCATAGTTGTCGAGAAAAAAGACAGCCTCAAAGCATATGAGACCTTATCAAACATTATGGGCTAAAAGATGAGTAAACGTAACAGTATTAATAATCGCAATAGAATAATTCTGCAAGCTCAGAGTTGAAATCATGCAGTCACTAAATCAAATCACTGTAAAGGCGCCAGCGACAAGCGCCAATCTAGGCCCAGGTTTTGATGTTTTTGGATTAGCCATAGAAAAACCCAGCGATAAGGTCACGATAACTCGTATCGCCTCTAGCGGAATCAAGATCAGGATTTCTGGTTTATCAGCTGAAACCATCTCACCTATACCTGAAAGAAACACGGCAGGCGTAGTTGCGAATTTGATGATTAAAGAGTTTTCACTTAAAAACGGCGTTGCCATTCGAATAGAGAAAGGCATCTGGCCAGGCAGAGGATTAGGTAGCAGTGCGGCTCCCGCCGCGGCAGTAGCTTATGGATTAAACAAAATGTTTAATCTCAATTTGACAAATGAACAACTGGTTCGGTTTGCATCTAAAGGCGAAATTGCCAGCGCAGGTTCTGAGCACGCAGATAATGCTTCAGCGGCTGTATGCGGAAACTTTGTGATAATTAGGTCATACAATCCAGTTGAGATTGTTGAGCTGAAAGCTCCAGTAGATATGGAAGTTTGCGTAGCCTTCCCTCATATGGATATTCCCACAGGTAAAACCGCCAAAGCTCGAGCAGTGGTTCCTAAAATGGTGCCACTTGAAAAGTTGGTTCATAACGTTGGGAAAGCTGCGGCTATGGCTAGTGGTTTTGCAATGGGCGATGTTGACTTAATCGGCAAGTCTATGTGTGATGCCATAGTAGAGCCCGCTAGAGCATTTTTAATTCCAGGGTATATGCAAGTTAAGGAAAACGCTTTACGTGCAGGTGCATGTGGGGTTACGATTAGCGGTGCTGGACCTGCAGTTATCGCTGTATTAAATAAGAGAAAAGCTGATGCGACAAGAATTGCGGAAGCTATGAAAGAAGGATTTAAAACAGCTGGTTATGAGTCCACAGCCATCGCCACAAAACCAGGCAGAGGCGCGCATATAATGGAGGAGTAAGAAAGTGACCCATCAAGAATGCATAAAATGCAGAGCCAAATATGACATAAATGAAATTGTTTATTTCTGCAAAAAATGCGGAGATATTTTAGAAATAAAACTTGACTTTAAAACTATTGAGGAGGCAACTAAAAGCAGTGAATGGAAAAAAGCACCTCTTTCAGTTTGGCGTTACCGCGATTTCATGCCAATTCACGAAACCACAAAACTTGTAACCTTAAACGAAGGCGGCACTGGGTTACACCGCTCAGCACACTTATGCGAAGAACTTGGGCTCAAACACTTATGGATTAAAAACGAGGGCGAAAATCCAACCGGAAGCTTCAAAGACAGAGGCATGACCGTTGGCGTAACCAAAGCCGTCGAACTAGGCGCAAGACATGTCATCTGTGCATCAACAGGAAACACATCCGCAAGTTTAGCCGCTTACGCCGCAAGAGCAGGAATAAAATGTACAGTGCTAATTCCCTCAGGTAAAATCGCGTATGGTAAACTATCGCAAGCGATGATTCACGGAGCTAAGGTTTTACAGGTTCGGGGAAACTTTGATGAAGCCTTAGAATTTGTACTTAAACTTGCTGAAAAGCACAAAAGCATTTACCTGCTTAACTCAATCAATCCATTTCGTATTGAGGGCCAAAAATCATTAGGCTATGAAATCTGCGAACAATTAAACAATGAAGCACCAGACAGAATCATAATACCAGTTGGTAACGCGGGAAACATCAGCGCAGTCTGGAAAGGCTTAACGGAATTCTATAAACTTGGCTACATAAAGAAGCTACCAAAAATGACCGGCATACAAGCAGCTGGCTCAGCGCCCATTGCTCAAATGATCAAAAATAAGAGTGATAAAATTGTACCTATCGAAAACCCCGAAACTATAGCAACGGCAATTAGAATTGGAGCACCTGTCAGCTGGAAAAAAGCTGTCAATGCTATTAAAGAATCAAATGGCACCGCTGAAACTGTTACCGACGAAGAGATTTTATATGCCCAATTAACGCTTGCCAGAATTGAAGGCATCTTTGTAGAACCTGCTAGTGCTTCATCTATTGCAGGCTTAAAGAAACTGGTTAAGAACGGAGTTATCAAGAGAGAGGAACGTGTAGTTTGCATTACTACAGGGCATGGGCTTAAAGACCCAGATACAGCTATAAAGCAATGCGAGAAACCAGTTGAGGTGGACGCGGAAATATCAGCTATTGAGCAGGCTTTAGGATTGAAATCCCAAGCTACAGTAGCTTATGCAAGGTGAATGTGAAAATGAGAATTATCTTAGTTGGCTATGGCGTAGTCGGAAAGGGCGTAACTACCATTCTTGCTCGCAGGTACGCAGAAAAGGTTACGAATTACGCTTTTAATCCAAGAATTGTTGCCATCGCCGACATAGATGGCGCAGTTATTGATCCAAGAGGTCTGAGCCCTGATAATCTGGAAGCTATTAAGCAACGAGGTTATCCGATATCTGCAGATCCTGAATTCGGAAAACCGGGAATGTCAGCTTCAGATGTTATTGAATCTGTTGAAGCAGAAGTAGTTGTAGAAGTTACCCCCGTTAACATTAAAAACGGTGAACCTGCTCTTTCGCACATAACTGAAGCTTTCAAAACAGGCAAACATGTTGTTACAACCAACAAAGGACCCTTAGCCTTAGCTATGCCAGCTCTCACAGAACTTGCCGAGTATAACAATGTTTACTTCAGATTCAGCGGCACCGTCGGCGGTGGAACACCCATGCTTGAGTTTGCTAAAAGATGCCTCGCAGGAGATAAAATCCTCGCCATACGAGGCATACTAAACGGCACAACCAATTACATACTAACTGAGATGTCTCAAAACCGCGTAACCTTCCAAGATGCATTGGCAAATGCGCAAAAGCTTGGTTACGCCGAGCGAGAGCCATCTATGGATATTGATGGATTTGATACCGCCTGTAAAGTGGTCATTCTGGCTAATTGGATATTAAATAAGAAAATAACCCTAAAAGATGTCGATAGAACGGGTATACGCGAAGTATCATTAGAAGCCCTTGATGAAGCCACAAAGAGGGGCAATACAATCAAACTCATAGGTTCAATAGCCAATGGCAAAGCAACCGTAAAGCCAACAGAAATACCAAAAAACAATCCTCTTTGTGTGAGCGGAGTGCTTAACGCTGTAACCTTCTCTACCGAATTCGCGGGTGAACAAACCCTCGTAGGCAGAGGGGCTGGGGGTATGGAGACTGCCAGTGCAGTTTTAAGGGACCTCTTAGACATAAGACATAAGTTAGCAAACCGACTGCTAAATAATAACCTGGAGTCCTAAAAATGAAGCTCGTAATGAAGTTTGGCGGTACCAGTGTGGGTACCGGCGAAAACATACGCCATGTAGCAGATTTAGTCACTAATTATGCTAAAAAAGGCAATAAAATAGTTGTAGTAGTTTCAGCTCTGGCGGGGGTTACAAATGATCTTATTGAAGTTGCTTGCCAAGCGAAGAAAAGTGATGAAAAACATGTTCAAGCGTTCACCACAGAACTTCTAAAGAAACACGTTGAAGCTATTTCAAAAGCTATTACCCACAAAGCAATCCAAAAAGAAGTTACCCAAATTACTGAAAAGACAATCGTTGAATTAGAAAAGGTCCTAACGGGCATATGCTATGTAGGTGAACTTACACCAAAATCCAAAGATTACGTAGTTTCGTTTGGGGAACGACTATCTGCACCGATCGTTTGGGGGGCAATAAAAGATCACAAAGTTGAAACTCAATGCTTCACCGGCAAAGAAGCTGGCATAGTGACTGATTCAAACTTTGGCGAAGCTAACCCGCTAATGAACTACACAACTCATCTTGTCCGCGAACGACTAAGTCCTATACTGGAGAAGAATACAATTCCAGTTGTAACAGGGTTTATTGCTGCAAATCAGGATGGCATAATAACTACAGTAGGGCGCGGGGGTTCAGATTATACCGCAACCATATTAGGTGTTGCATTAGAGGTTGATGAAGTCTGGATATGGACAGACGTAGATGGAATACTAACCACTGATCCTAAAATCGTCCCAGCAGCAAAGATGCTCCCTGAACTTACATATCAGGAAGCCGCAGAAATGGCCATCTTCGGGGCCAAAGCTATGCACCCACGTGCACTACAGCCGGTTATGAAAGACAACATTCCGGTTCGCATAAGGAACACTCTTAACCCTGAAAATCCTGGAACACTCATATCAAATCAGCCAAAGATAAAAGCAGTCGAAGCGGTAAAAGCCGTCGCGATGATTAAAGATGTTGCAATGATTAACGTTTATGGTCCAGGTATGGTTGGGGCGCCAGGAAGTTACTCCAAAGTTTTTGATGTTCTGGGGAAGAATAACATCAATATTATGATGATTTCCACAGCTGCCTCAGAGGCAAACATTTCGATGATTATCCGACGCGGACTATTGGGCAGAGCAATTAGCAACCTTGAAATCGCGTTACTGGGCAGGGGAGGCTTAATCAGTGAAGTCAGCTCAGAGGACGATGTTTCAGTAGTAGCTGTAATGGGGGCTAGTATGAAAGGCACATTAGGTATGGCTTCAAGAATCTTTGCAATCGCGGCTAAAAACGGCATAAACATTCGCATGATCGCTCAAGGCTCTTCAGAACTGAACATATCTTTTGTTGTCAAAGAAAAAGACGCAACAGCTGTTGTCAAAGCCATCCATGAAGAATTCAAACTCGACAAAATCTAATCCTTTCTTTATTTTTGCTAAAGAATAACTAATAGTAGAGGTATCTAAATTATTCCAGAGGCAGCAAAGAGAGGGCGCTGACTCGTGAAGTTAAATCTTAAACCAGAAGAACTAAAGAAAGTTTCGAGTATAGTCAAATTAGAAGAAGATAATCTTTACTACGCTTTAGGTTACGCAATTAACTTAGAAACAGGCGAACTGTTAGATTTGCTTTCTGAAAATAAGATCCCGGAAGCTCTTGAAACCCAAATTATATCCATAATTCTATCTCATTTTGCCACAGCGGAGATTGCTTCCAAAATCGGGTAAACTAATAAAGTACGCGGATTTGCCAGGTGGACATGCCTATGAGCGAACTTACTTACAAAGAGCTATTGAACCTATAACAGAAGCTTTCGGGGATTGCCCACCAACCGAATTAATCGAGGCCGCGAAGCTGCTAAACGGGGTAGTCCTTGATTTTGGCGATGTCGCGGTAGAAATACCTGCACTGCACAGAATTCCATTATTGTATGTTCTATGGCTAAAAGAAGAATTTCCTGCATCTCTAACAGTTCTTTACGATGAATCAGCAAGCAGATATCTTCCAACTGAAGATTTGGCGGTCTTAACTGAACTTACTTCAAGCAGACTCATAAAAGCAAAGGCAAAACTGAATGATTAACAAATAAAAAATTTTAGTTAATATTGCTGTCAGGCACTATCTGCGTTGATAGTTAAATTTTTGTTGTGCATTTCGCTTAGTTTTAGAATGGTTTCTTTGTATACCTGGATGCCGTTAAGGTATTCGTCTATTACTATGTGTTCGTCTATAGTGTGATCTAAATGAGAGTCACCTGGGCCATAGGTGACTATGGGGACATTCATAGCTTTGCCTAGGATGTTCATGTCGCCTGTACCTGTCTTTCGCAATACCGTCGCGGGTTTACCGATTACTCTGCGAATAGATATAGACAATGCACGCACAAGGGGGGAGCTTTTATCCACTTCGAATGGTTCTACTGAATCTACTATTGTTACTTTTACAGACACTTTTGGATTAGATTCTTTGTATTGATCTATTACTTTTTTAATTTCGTCATAAACCTGTTTGGTTGTGAACTGTGGGGGGACACGGACATCAAGAAACATTTCAGCTTCGAATGGAATAACAGAGTTTGCCTGTCCTCCATTGATTTTTGTCAGACAAGTACTCACTACGTTGAAGGGACTATCTTGTTTTTCTACAGGGGGAAAACTGTTTTTGATTTGTCCCCAAAGCTCGTAAGTTTTTTCGAGGGCATTCTCGTAAAGCCAAGGTGTAGAGGCGTGACCTGTTTTTGTTTTACAGACTACTTTGAGCACGATTTGCCCTTTGTAGCCGATAGTAATATTTTCTGCTCCGCTGGGTTCGCCGAATATGGCATAGTCAGCTTTGATTCCCTGAGTTATGATATGGCGTATGCCGCGACTAGTAGCTTCCTCTTCGACAACACCGGCGATTAAGACTTTGCCTTTGAAGTTGGGTTCTTTAGCGACTTGGGCTGCACCCATAACCATAGCTGCCAGAGGGCCTTTGGCGTCTACGGCACCGCGAGCATAAATTTTGCCTTCTTCAACGCGTAGCGGAAGATGCCCAGCTACGGTGTCCATGTGACCGCAAAGGAAGATGACTGGTTCACCTTCTCCGAAAACGCCAATTACGTTGCCTATGCCATCAGTTCCTACTTGAAAACCGAGCTTTTTCATTTCCTCAGCTAAAAAGCTGGCTATGTCTTCTTCTTTGCCGGATGGACTGTATATACCCAGTAGGTTAGTTAGTAGCCGGATTGCTTGCTCTTGCATTTTCTTCTTCCCCTAAAATTGCATCTAACACGGTTATTGTCTTATCAATTTGTTCCTTTGTTATAACCAGCGGCGGCAGAAATCTAACGGTCGTGCGTCCGGCGTTAAGGACAAGCACACCGCGTTCCATAGCTTTGGTAATAATGTTAAGTACTTCGCATTTGAGTTCAATTCCAAGCATTAGACCTAGGCCGCGAATTTCTTTTACTGAGCTATGCTTTTTTTGGAGTTCTTCAAGTTTTGTTTTGAAGTATTTACCATTAACTGCTGCTTTTTCTACCAGTTTTTCTTCAACTAGTACATCGATAGCGGCGCATCCTGCTGCACAAACCAGTGGGCTACCGCTAAAAGTCGTGGTATGTTCGCCGCCTTTGAAGGAGGCCATTATGTTCTCTCTGGCTAGAGTTACACCGATAGGTAATCCACCTGCGATTGGCTTGGCAAGACATAATATGTCAGGTATGATTCCTGCGTGCTCACATGCGAAGAGCTTTCCTGTACGGCCAAAACCGGTCTGGACCTCATCGAGAATTAGTAGAATATTTTTTTCATCGCAGATTTTCCGCAAACCTGCTAAATAGCCTTCGGGTGTGACTCGGATTCCGCCTTCTCCCCGGATAGGCTCGACTATAACCGCGGCCGTTTTGTCGCTTATAGCTTCGCGGATTTTGTCAAGATTATCTGGAGCTACATGTTTGATTTCTGGTATGAGAGGGAGAAAGGGTTCGCGGTATTTCTTTTCCCACGTTACTGATAACGCGCCCATGGTTTTTCCGTGGTAACCGCCCATGACTGCTATGATTTCGGGTTTACCGGTATATTTGCGTACGAGTTTTAGGGCGCATTCGATCGCTTCGGCACCGCTGTTAGATAAAAACGCCTTGTTCAATCCTTTTGGTGCTATGTTGATAAGTTTTTGGAGAAACTCGGAGCGTTTATCGTTGTAGATGCTAGCATGACAGGAAATTAGTTTTTGGGCTTGTTCGCATACTGCAGCAACTACTTTGGGGTTGCAATGGCCGAGTAGGGCTACTCCATAGCTGCCAGTGCAGTCGATGTATTCTTTACCGTTTATATCCCAAACCAAAGCCCCCGAGCCTTTTGTGAGGACTATGGGTTTTTTGGAGTAAACATTCGCCATTAACTTGTCTTCGAGTGTCAATAATTTCTTGCTCATTCACTAGTTATCACTGTACCAGTTTCATGTTTCAAAGCTGAAGATATTGGGTTTTTCGCTGTACCTGAGGTTATTATTACTTCTTTGACCCCTTCATTTAGAGCTTCAATACCAGCGTGGACTTTAGTACTCATCCCCGCTCCAATGCTGGAGAGCACCTCTTTGACTTCGATAGCTCCAATTTTGGGAATACGTTCACCTTTGAGCATTAAACCCTCAACATCGGTAAGTAGGATTAAGCGGTCGGCTTTTAGAGCGCCTGCGATTACGGCTGCTGTTCGGTCTCCATCGACGTTAAGGGGTTCACATTCTTCGCTTATCGCGATAGGTGTTATGATGGGTGTGTATCCTTTTTGGAGTAGAAGATGGATTATGTCTGTATTAACGTTGGTTATTTTTCCTGTATACCCGCCATCTAAGACCCGTTTTCGGCCGCGTTCGTCAACTTCGATTATGCGTTTTTTACGTTCTGCCTGTAAAATCTTCGCGTCCAAACCTGATAAACCGACGGTGGGTATGTTTTGGCTCTGTAGAGCAAGGACTATTTGTTTGTTAATTTTTCCCGCCATGACCATGGAGTAGATTTCTATGGTTTCTTTGTCTGTGTATCGGCTTCGGAAACCTTCCGGTGAGATTATGAATTTTTGCTCTTTTCCAAGTTTGGAGGCGATTTCCGTTACTTCAACTCCTCCACCGTGAACTAAGACGGCCTGATTTTCTGCAAGTACGCTTTTTAAGTCGGTGATGAGGTCGCTTGAGGCGCCTTCTTTGAGGATGCTTCCTCCCATTTTTATAACGATCAACATAGCTATCACATCGGATGGAAACCGGTGCTCTTTAGTCCGGTTGTTTCATCTATTCCCATGAGGAGATTGAGGCATTGCACGCCTTGTCCTGAGGAACCTTTTACCATGTTATCAATTGCGGAGAACATTAGTAGGCGGTTTGTGTGGGGGTCAAGTTCGAAGCCTATATCGCAGAAGTTTGTTCCGAGGGTAACTTTGGGGTCAGGGAGTTGGTAGAGACCTTTCTGGTATTTGACTAACCGTATAAATGGTTCTCCTTCGTAGGTTGCGCGCAAGGTCTTCCAAACATCTTTTAGGGCGAGTGGTTGTTTGGGGAAAGCGTGAATGGTTGCTAAGATTCCGCGGACCATGTTAACAGCATGTGGCGTAAAAGACACTGTGACAGGTTCATTGCTGAGTGCGGTGAGTTCTTGTTCAATTTCGCCTATGTGGCGATGCATTACGACCTGATAGGGTCGTACTCCCCCGAATCGTTCAGGATGATGAGAAGCTAAGGTAGGTTTGCTTCCGCCACCGCTAGAGCCGACTTTAAGGTCTGCGACTATGCGATTTTTCTCAACTAATCCAGCTTTTATAAGTGGAACTGAGGCAAGTATAGTTGCTGTTGCCATGCATCCTGCGCATGCGACAAGTCGGGCTTTTTTGATTTCTTCACGATGCAGTTCGGGTAAGCCATAGGCTGCTTCTTTGAGAAGCTCTGTTTGGGTGTGTTTGAAGCCATACCATGTTTCGTAGTCAGCGGGATTTTTGAGCCGAAAGTCTGCGCTCATATCAATAACTTTGAGTCCGGCTTCAAGAAGTTTGGGAACAAGGTTTACTGATCCGCCATGTGGAGTTGCTGTGAAGACTATATCACAGTTCTTTTTTAGTTCGGCTATGTCTTGGGGAACGAATTTTAGTTGGGTTAATCCTCGGAGGTTAGGGTGGACATTGAAAACGTATTCTCCTGCACTTTGACGACTAGTAACCATAGTTACCTCTGCTTGGGGGTGGAGAAGGAGTATACGAAGTAGTTCGCTGCCTACGTATCCTGTACCGCCTATTATTCCTATTCGCTTCATACTTATTCACCTTGAAACTTGATTATTATTCTAAACTTTGAGCTCCTTTTAGTAGGGGAATAGCCACATTCATTCCTGTTATTAGGCGAGTGTTCTCCCAGAAGTCGGGGCAACTGTTTGCTTCGTGGAATACTATCCCGTCTTTGTTATCTTCGATATGTTGCTCGATTATATTTTTAACCTTCGCGTATGGATCGGTATTTTTGTAATCCTGGACTGCTTGTTCAAGCTTTTTATTCCATGTTTTGAAATCACGCAGACGAGTTTCGTCCTTTTGAACTTTTTTCACTCCACCAAAGGAATCGGCTGCTTTGGCAAGTTCATTTTTCACAGTCTCGTCATCCATTTTTTTGCGACTATTTACCATGGCGTCTAGACCAAATACCCATGCTTTGTTTTCTTGTCCTAAAGCTTTGCCGCATTTTACTGCAAGCTCCTGAATAGTTAGGGGAAGTTTTGCGTCAAAAACAAGGTTTCCTAGAAAAGTGTTAGTGCGAAAGTCGCTAAATCCACCCCTTGCTAGGGCTATGGGATGGCAAAAAGGAGCCTTGCCTTTCTCTTTGACTACTATTATGCGTAGGTCATAGAACCATTTTTGGATGAATTCCTGACCTACTACCCCGATGGGGTTTATGATTGAGGGTTCGGTTTTTTGGATATTGGTTATGAGTTCTTCGCGGGTTTTTGAAAGCACAATTGCTTTTCCGTGTGTACCCGCGTCTGGTTTGATTACTATTTCTTGACCTATTTCCTGTTGGAAGAGATCTGCGATATCAGACTCGTTGCGGATTACTCGGCCATCTTTGGTTGGTTCAGAGGGATCGCATGGAACGTAGACTGTTTTAGGAATAGGTAGTCCCAAAGCCCAAAAGTGCAGAAGAGTACGAAATTTGCTGTAACAGAGGTATTCTATTGAGTGGGGGTTGATTACTTTTTTTCCTAACAGTTCCATGGTATTAGCAGCGTATAGTCTGCGGTTTTTGCTTTGGGCGCGATTGAGAATTACAGAGATATCTTTGATGATATTTGTGAAGTTTTTTCCTTTACTGGCAATATTGTAGCCGTTTTTGCTTATGGATATGGCGATTTTGCGGAAAGGAACAATCGTTAGGTTTATGCCTAGTTCTTCAGCAGTGAGTTTGATTCCGTTTTCGTCGTTTTCTGCGTGTTCATAAAGGAGTCCGATAGTCATCAGAGGTTCCTTCCCCAAAAAAGATTTTAAATAAAGAATAAAGAGGTTAGTTTATTCACAGTTAAAAGGATCTTATGGGTAAATACTTCTTATTCGCCCCAGTCTTCTCCTTCATGAGTGAACTGTTCAAGATCGACGCAACCGCAAGTTATTTGCTTAACCTCAAGTTCTAATCCACAGCTAGGGCAACTAAGAATTTCTCCTTTTGATGCATCATGTGGAATTTCGAGTTCTGCGTCACAATCGGGACATTTAGCTTTCATAGCTTTCACCTCATGGGTTTCGAAATTGGGTATGATTTCAACCATTTTTGTTCTCACGTTTTTTTTATAGGAAATATCTTTGTGAGATACCCCCCCATCTTTTAAACATTGCGACTTATTTGTAACAACAAAGACTTCTAATGTCCCAAATAGTACATACAAAAAGGCCCAAAGTACCAAGGTAGTTTCGAAAAAAGCACCTTCAAGCATATAATGTGACGGAAAACGCACTAATTTCTAACTGTAGGTTCAGAAATCGTTAAATTTTTCTACCCCCAAGTTTATACGGGGTCAATAGGATGGATGCAAAGGATAAAGAAATAATCAAAATACTAAAAGACAAAGGGCGCGCTGGCTTTGTAGACATTGGTAAAAAAATCGGATTATCCGAAGGAGCTGTTAGAAAAAGAATCCAAATGCTATCTGATTCGGGCGTAATTAGAAAATTTACAGTAAAAGTGGGTGTTACTGAAGGCGCAGAAGCAATAGTATTACTAGCTATAAACCCAGCCTACCCAACCCAAGAAGTATCTAAAAAAATCCAGACAATACTCAATGTAGAAACAATCTACGAGGTCACGGGCGAATACGACATTATAGCAATCATTGGAGCAATGAACGTCAATGAAGTAAACGAATGCATAGATAAAATCCGCCGTGTAGAAGGCATAATGAAAACAAATACTATGATAATTCTTCGGAGTTGGTAAAAAGCAATTGAAAATATCACAGGAAAAAAGCTCTATTAGGTAATAGTTAAAAAACGAAATTAACCCCTTGGGCTAAAGAAATCCCGCTTAATAGTTAAGTTTTTATCAAAAATCAACAATAAATCAGCGTTTTTTTTAATGCCAAAAATATAACATTCCCCAAAAGAATACCTACTAAAAATAAAAACTATTGGGTTTTCCTACGCCACACCACCACTAAACCTCTTCGGGATAATTTTCTATTGTTTTATCGGCAATAGGTAGTATGCAGTAAAAACGCCTTTGTCAGTTCCATATAGAGTCTGGATATACCCAATGGCTTCTTCAAGGGTCTTTGCGGTGGGGATGATTGAATTATAATTATCTGTTCGGATTAAATCGGTAATTTTGCCCGTTTCCCTTTTTGTTATGCGCAACCTAAATTTATTTGGGTCCGGATGAGAAAAACGCGGTATCACCACGTTTAGGATTGCCTTTTCGTATTTCGATTGTTTTCGCACCGCTTTTAATCCAGAGCAATACTTCCTTTTTAGATAAAAACAGAGGCATCAGATATCACTGCAGCTTCAACCCTAAATGAAATACTGATAAATATAATCATTTTTTAGCTCAAAGTAAGCAAAAAAGCCGTGTTCCTTAGGTTTTATTGAGATAAAAAAATCTAAACATATCATATTTGTTTACATTGGATTTTTAAGACATTTTTTACTGCATATAGTGTGCCTATACTGCTGTTTATGGTTTTGTTAAGTTTAATGCGTGATTTATTCAAAGTGATAGAAACGCTGATAAATGAAAGAAATATCTACTCACCAACAGGGAAGTGAAAAGTTCATGTCTAAAACTTACAAGATAGCCGTCCTGAAAGGGGACGGAATCGGCCCAGAAATCACCGAGGCAACCATTAAGGTCCTAGAAGCAGTTCAGGAAAAAGCAGACTTCAAATTAGATCTTATTTATGGCGAAGCAGGTGCTCATTGCATCCCAACCTTTGGAACAAATCTACCCAAAGTAACTTTAGATATGATAAAGCAAACAGACGCATGCCTTAAAGGTCCAATGACTACACCCGAAGAAGCAGGTGCTCCACCAAGCGTAGCGGTAACTTTACGCCGAATATTTAACCTCTATGCTAACGTTAGACCATGCAAAACCTTTCCTAACATTGCAGCCTTAAAACCCAACCTTGACTTTGTAGTTGTCCGAGAAAACACTGAAGGACTCTACAGCGGCGCAGAATTTCTATTAGCTCCAGGCGTAGGTATTGCTCTTAGGATAATTACTAAAGAAGCATCCTTACGAGTAGCAGAGTTTGCTTTCAAACTTGCCGAGAAACGCAAAAAACACCTCACCTACATCCATAAAGGCAACATTCTACGCATAACCGACGGCATATTCAAAGACGCAGTCAAAGAAGTAGCAGCTAAGCACCCAGACGTAATGGTAGATGATTTACATATTGACGCTGCCACCATGCAACTTATCAAAAAACCAGAATTGTACGATGTAATGGTCACCACAAACCTGTTTGGAGACATAATAAGTGATGAAGCAGCCCAAGTTGTAGGCGGATTAGGATTAGCAGGGGGAGCAAACATAGGCGACAACTATGCAATGTTTGAACCCATCCATGGGTCAGCACCAAAATACACGGGCATGAACCGCGCCAATCCTATCTCGAACATAATGGCCGCATCGATGATGATGGACTACCTAGGCGAAAAAGAAGCCGCTGTAAAAATCGAAAAAGCAATAACAGACGTACTCTCCGAGGGCAAAATCCTAACAGCAGACCTCGGCGGAACAGCAACCACAAGCCAAATTGCAGACGCTATAGCAGCAAAAGCCCGACTATCCTAATTAATTAAATTCGCTTTATGGTTGTCGCTGTTCTTGTCGACAACTCTATTTTTCCTTCATAATTTCTTTTAACAAACGCATTTTCCAACAAAATTTTTTCGCCTATAAGTAGAGTACTCGCTGTCTCGGCATGTTCTCGCCAGGCAGTAACTCTAACTACGTCTGTGTCATCTCTTAGCTCAAAAGCGGTTAATTTAACGAATTCGCCTTTAGAGGTTTTAACTTCTCTAGTTAAAGGTAAACTAGCGACTTCACCTTCTACATATACATCTCCGAAATCTTCAGATAGTTCTGAAAGTTTGATTTTATGCATAATCGGCGCAGATACGCTGATGTATGTTGAGAAATCAACGTGAATTTCCAAATCTCCTTTTTGACTAGATTTTACTCTGCCGTTAACGATGCTCACTTTGGATCCCCTTCTGAGTTTGGATTCAACCTCTTCGGCTTTTTCGTTCCAAACCACTACTAAGATTTGGCTAGTTCCGTCAGAAAGTTTGAATCGTAAGACCTTTCCGGGACTTTGATCATTTCTAGTAAAAGGTGTGGCACTGAAAACTTCAGTTGCGGTTCCTTCCAAGTTAATGTTTTTCTGTTCAGATTTAATTTCTAAAATTTTCGTGACGAATTTGTCCAGAGAGGGGTAATCTTCTTCTTGGATATTTTGCGGTTTGAGATCGATTTGGCTTCTATCACCTATATGTAGCTCAGGAATCCCAAAGCGGTCCGCTTTAGTGTACCCATGCGCGAATTTTACGATTTGCCCAATTTTTAGTTCTCCTGATTCGACAAAAACAGCTTTTTCGTTCCACAATATGACACGCAAAGATCCATCGTTGTCGACGATTGTTACACTTGCTAATTTGCCTGATTTCTCTCCTTCAAATGTTTTTACCGGATAGATTGCCACAATTCGTCCTGTAACAGTAGCGTTGTTTAACCCCACAACCATGTGCCCCAGTGAAAGTCGGGGTTTAAAAGTTCCATCTTCTCTTGGTACTTCAATGCCTAATTCGGCAGCAATCATTCGCAAAAGGGAATCATCTGCAATTAGCCCCCCTGTCATGTCTCTTACAGCTGAAAGCCTCGAGAAAAGTTGTTCTTTGCTAATTTCAGGTCGCTGGTTGAGAATTTGCTGGATGGTTTCTTCCGGGGTCATTTGGTTAAGTTGCCGCCATGAATAGATTCTTTGGTGCTGGTTTAAAATTGTTTGCAGGAAAACTTGGGCATAGCAAAGGCTAATGCGTGAAAGCTGCAAGTTCTTAAAATTGGCATACTGTTTCTAGCTAAAATTATTCTGAGAACAATAAAATTGGTTATAGTTATTATGGTAAGAAGAAGAGTTGGATATTAGTTAAAGTAACTATTTGGAATTATTCTTCGTCTTCGTTTTCGTCTTTCCCGTAATAGACGTTTAGTAGAATAAGCACTACTGTGACGAATGAGGCGGCCATTAGAGCGCCGATGAGTATTTGGAAGTATCCACCTATGTCCATATGATGTTCCTCTTTTGCTGAACTGTATTCATTGGTGTTTGAGTATTTAAGTTGTAGCTTTTTTCCACTCCGCCATTAGGCATTCGTAGAGTTCGTCGTTTTCGTTTATGACGTCAAACCAACCTAGATTGTTTGCTATTTTTTGCGCGATTAAATGATAGCAAAGGTGGATTTGCTTGTCAAGTACTCGAAAATAAAAGTCATCACATGTGCAGAACTCGGCTTGTGGCATAAGTAGATAGTCACGTTCTCTGCCGACTACAATCCAGACAGTTCGGTTGCTAGGTTTGAAACCGTATTTTTTAACCCTGTTTTCCTTAAGAGCTTCTAGCGCTTTTGTGAAGCGTTGCCCGAAAAGATCGTAAAGGTCAGTGAGATTTTTGCCACTGAGTTTATCTTCTTTTTTTGCTTGACGACATATAGCGTTGAGAATGTCAATTTCATTTATTTTTATAGCTTCGCAATTTTCTCTGGCTGAATTAGCAGGTATCGCTTTTTTGTTATGTTCACTATCCGCCATTTTTTCCCAAACTTGTGCTTATCTTTTTCAATAATGTAAAGAAAAGGGGATTACTCTATATCTATTTGTTCGCCTTTAGGTTTCTTTAAGGTTTCAGCTTTTGGCAGGATTACTTCTAGAACGCCGTTTTTGTAGCTGGATTTTGCCTCTTTAATTTTGACTTTTTTTGGAAGTTGGATTTCTTTGTAGTATTTGCATTGGGATATGTTTACGCTGATTTCAAGAGTATTCTCAGTTCCGTGAAGTTTTATATCAGTTTTTTCTACACCCGGCAGTTCCACAATTACGCGTATTTCGCCGTTACTTTCCATTACATCAACTAAGGGTTCGCGTTCTTCTTTTACCTGCGGGGGACCTTTGAGACCTTTTTTGATGTTACCAAATTCTTGGATTTCAGGTTTGCCGTCAGGTCCAATTTTCATACTATAACCGTAGACAAATGGACCGAATTCTTTTGCAGTACTTCCATCAGGGAGTTTGCGTTCCTTTACGTACTCTTTAGGAACTTTTTCGGTGAAGCTTTTGAATTCTTCTTCCATCATTTTTTCCATTTCTCTAAAGATGCGGTCAATATCACCAAAGAAAGGATCTTTATCGAACGGAGACGTTGGACGACGACGTCTACTCCATTCGTCAGGGAAATCGCCATCTGAAGACAACTTAAATCACCACATTAGGCTTCGTGAAACGCTCCAATAAATTTTATCCCACAAATTCTGAAAAATGAAAATGCGACAACGAGTTCTTCTTGAAACACCTATTTTTTATTGAATTTGCTTATTGTTTTCTTAGCTGATTTAAGGTCCCAAGGTAAGTGCCGTCAAGGAGGTAAATTTCAGAGTTATCCAAATCGACCGCTTTGGAACGCAAAACGGGTCCTATCAATTCCTCGCTATCTCTTCTACCAGGGCCTGTTTCATTTACTGGTCGCCCACCTAAGAAATCATTGAAGCTAGGCATTATGAAGAGTTGTGTGGTCTTAGGGGAAATTTGGCAGTGGTTTTTTAGGGTTATTTCGGGAGTGCTTTCGATTCTTATGTTGTTTTTCTCAAGCAATATTTTGGTTAGAGCAGAGGTGTTGCAGTTTATTTTCATCCATATTTGGCGAGTTAGTTTAAAACCAGTTGGATCACGAAATACAACAACAGGGTGAAGGTGCCCCATAATTAACGTTTTACAGGATAACAGGTTGGGGGATGGCCATTTGTGTCCATGAAATAAACCTACATCGTCTAATGTAATACCGCTCGCAGGCTGCACTATTACGTTTTGGGGCAGTAGGGATTCAAGGTTTGCGTCATGATTGCCGCGAATTATGCTGATGTTGGCAACGTGTTGTTTGATTTGGTTGAAAAATTCGGGTATGTCGTGCCATTCACCAAACTCTGAGTGAATCACTGTGTATTTGACATCGCCTAGAATCAGCAATGTGTCGGGTTGATATTTTGAGAGTAGTGTAAGAAGTTTTTTGGTCATTTTTTGGGTTTGACTAGGAACATGGATGCCTTTGTTTTGAAGAGAGGTCTCCCAGCCTATATGAGGATCAGCGATAACGAGTGATTTTGTTTTAGCTGTTTTTATCAGGGCTGCGGGGTAGGGCATGAGTAGCGTAAACATAGTTCTCGCTACTTCGGTGGTTTTACCAAACTTAGGACAGTCTTGTGGATTGTTGGATTACATGAGGCAATGAATTTGAGCTGCTGTTTAGGATCAAGCTTGACATCTATTACCTCGTTTTTGGGTGTAGTCACTAAACCGCCTGCTTCTTTGATTATCAGAAAACCTGCGGCTACGTCGGTGGTTCTAATTTTACCTCGGATATCTATAAATCCGTCTGTTAAGCCCTCGGCGACATAGCATAGCTCTAGCGCGTTGGCGCCAAAGTGTCGGATATGTTTGGTCACTTGGATTAAATCTATCAGTTGAGGTGCCACTTCCTTTACTTTATATGTGTTCAGGTCCAAGCCTATGACTGCTTCTTGCATCGAGGCTGTTGAAGATGTAACTGATTTTTTCGCCGTTGCGGTAGGCGCCTTTTCCTTTTTCGGCGGTGTAGGTTGTGCCGTGGTATAGGTCAGTGACCATGGCTGCGAAAACCCCTGACAGCGTTTGGTTTTGCGAAATTGCTATAGATGAGCAGTAGAAGGGTAATCCGCGTGTCAGATTGGTTGTTCCATCTATTGGATCGGTAACAATGAAGTACTCATCAGGGTTTGTTCCGTACTTTTTAATTCCCGACTCCTCACTGATTAGTGTAAACGATACACCATTTTTTATTATAACTTCGACGATGGCTTTCTCCGCCGCCAAATCCACCATCTTCATCTTATCGCCACCAGCGCCTATACCCAAATCAGGCTGGGGGTCTTTGATACTTTTCAGATGTGGCTGTATGTGCACTTTTACATTCTCTTTACATTCTAAAAGAATCTTCAACCAATCAACACTATAAGCCATGAAACCTCAACTTCATCAACCTATACTACATAACATCATAAAGACTTTACCTACAACCAATGGGAGAGGAGTAATATGAAGTCAGGGAAGACTTCAATTTGAAGGGTCCAAAATAGTTTTGAAAATAAAAAAAGTCTAATATTAGAGTATATTGGTGCCGGGGACGGGATTCGAGCCCGCGACCTCTGGTATAGAGCGTTTAGCCCCTTGTATCTCCAGATTATGAGTCTGGCGCCCTAGCCAGGCTAGGCTACCCCGGCAAGCCTTTTCGCCTAGTCTTTTGAAGCTCCACTGTATGAGCACTTCTTGAGACTTCGCCTTTCCAATACACTATAGTTTAATTAAAGTTTTCTTTGCTATGTCAACATCTGAGTATTAAGCCACTTAGTTTATAGTAGCAAACTCCGTAGTTGCCAAAGCAATACTAAGTCAGACCTTAATAGTCATTGGCATAATCTTGAGAAAAATAGCTCAAAATTTATCTGTGAAGAATTTTGATGTGACGAAAAGCTCTATTTTATTTTTCGCTGAATCTTTTTTACTTCTGTTTCTGCTCCAAGATAGGCGATGTCTGCTAAGTTGATGAAAAGTCCTGTTTCTATTATCCCTGGAATCATTTTCAGTTCTTGGTTTAGTTTTGCTGCGTCTTGTATTGGACCAAAAGTTATGTCCATGATGGCGTTACCGTTGTCGGAAATTAGTGGACCAAGTTTGCCTTTAGCTTCTCTGAATGCGGGTTTTCCGCCCATCTCAACAATTTTTCGTTGGACCAGACCAATTGCGAAGGGCAAAACTTCAGTTGGAACAGGTTGATTATTCTCACCTAAGACTTGGACGTATTTTTTATCGTCAGCGATTATTATGGTTTGTTTTGCTGCTGTCGCAACTATTTTTTCTCTTAACAATGCGGCGCCCATGCCTTTGATCAGGTTAAGGTGGGGATCTATTTGGTCTGCACCGTCAATGTTTACATCAACAATCGGGTGCTCTTCTAGGGTTGTTATTGGAATTTTATTTTGAACCGCCAGCTCAAAAGCCTGATAAGAAGAAGGAATACCCCAGATGTGAAGATTCTCTTGTTTTACACGTTCACCTAAGGCAGCTATGGCATATGCAGCTGTGCTGCCACTGCCTAAGCCGACTACATAGCCGTCTTTTATATGGTTCACTGCAGCTATGGCCGCTTTTTGTTTT
This sequence comes from Candidatus Bathyarchaeota archaeon, assembly GCA_963701765.1. Taxonomy (GTDB): domain Archaea; phylum Thermoproteota; class Bathyarchaeia; order Bathyarchaeales; family Bathycorpusculaceae; genus JADGNF01. The sequence continues at coordinate 553,434 of CAVPBD010000004.1, read as the reverse complement.
GCCTGTTCAATCGGACTTAAGAGGGGATTAGCTTTCAATTTCCATCTGTCCTAATTTATTCATGACTTCATCGATTTGATTACGTATTGCGTCAATGCGTTGTTCCGCTTCAGTTTTTTGTCTTTCAGCAGGGGGTTTTTTGGGTTTTTTGGGTTTTTCTTTACTTTCGGCATCTTTTTCAGAATCCTTGGCTTCGGCTTCCTCTTCAGTTTCTTCGATGTCTGTTTCAAGTTGATCAGGTACGACGGGACGTTGGGTTTTGATAGGTTGAACTTTAATTTCTTTGACGGGCTTGATGTCTATACGGGTTCGCAGCTCTTCGACTTTACCGGTTAATTCGCCGAAACGTTCGCTGAATAATTTCATGAGGTCCTCTTGCATACCTTCAAGCTCATGAAGCGCCACAATAGTCTCGTCTTTAGCCATGGAATCTTTAATGGCCATCATACGAGATTTATAGTTGCTAGCAAGTTTTTCTCGTTCTACTTCGTTAATTTTTCCTGCAGCATGCGCCTCATATAGATGACGAATAGCATCACCAAGAATTTCCCGCTCCAAATCCAAAATACGCAACTCATCTTTAGCCTGAATCGCATCAGTAGCCGCAACACTTTTACTAACTCGAAACGACGAAGAACTGGCAGAGGAGAGATATTTAGGCTCATAGCTTAGAGGTGACTCTTTGGACGGAACAGTTTTCTGCGGCTTTTTCTCACGACGTCGCATACTAAAAATGACGACTCCGCAGACGATAATTGCGATAATTACCACTAACGCTATAACTGCGATGGTTAACGGGTCGTCGAGAGCCATTATATCCTCCGTATTCAGATGGCATACCACGTATATAAAAATTAAAACAATCACAGGATTCGCATATAATAAAACTGAACTAAAGAAGAATTTCGATTAGATGAATGTGGAGCCTTCGGCGGGATTTGGACCCGCGACCATTACCTTACCAAGGTAACGCCCCACCGGGCTAGGCTACGAAGGCACAAATGTGGTTCTCCCTGAAAGAACATTACTTTAGGCATAAAATGCTTGCGGTTTAGACTTCCAGAAACTATAGATTTTAAGCTTCATAGATAGGGGTTAGGTTGTTGAGATGATTTATTCTCTCTTTGAAGGAGGGGTGAGTTATTACGCCAACAAAACTGCCAACCATGGTCATTAGACCAAGTGTTTTTGTTGAAGTTTTAAGAGAGTTTATTTTTGTTAATGCGTCTGCTAATTTTTTAGGCTCAACTAGGTATAATGCAGCATTTTTGTCTGCCTGCAATTCGACGTTGACGTCTATTCGTCTTAGTATTCGGGGAAGCGAAAAACCCCAGCAGGTGGCGAATATAATTGAAAACGCCAGGATTTCTAAAAAGGGGAAAAATGCGTATACAACAAAGGGAAATATGCCAAAAACGAACCATATGCTTGCAAAGATAAAGTTCCTAAAACTTGCTGAATGAGATTCTCTACTTAGATCCATTAGGTGGCCAACCTCATGAGCTAAGGTAGCTTCAACATCTGCATCGGTAAATTTCCCTTCTCGCCATAGGTCTAGAAGGTTTTCTCCAACCGTTATGCGTCTTTGAAAAATGTTAACACTAGCTAACCTCTCACGTTTAGAGATGTGCAACTCAGGAGTCATAGACAAATTAGCTTTCTTAGCTAATTTCGCAATCATCTGTTGCAGGATAGCTAACTGTTGACTATACAATCACACACCTCTATTTTTTTGAGCCTTTGTAACTAATTTATTATTAATCGCTTTTAACATTGTCGTTGCAATCTTAAACAATTCTTAAACCGGAAGGGAAAGGCATGTTCCTTTGCTCAGATTATATCTTCTGTTTGATAGGCGTGGATATATTTTTAGCCCATACACGGCATGTGCCTTCCATGCTGACCATACAAGCGCCTATAGGGTTTTGTGGTGTGCATGAACGTAGGAATAGGGGGCATGAGTCGGGTTTTATTTTCCCTATCACCACAAGGTGGCATCGGCATCCAGGTTGAGAATCAACCCCGTCTACGAGCTTAATGCGATATTTGCGTAGAGCATCATAACTTTCGTATGTTTGCTTTAGAGCTAGTGTGGAAGCAGGAATAGTGCCTAATCCTCGCCATTTTCCATCTATAACGTCGAAGACGTTGCTGATTAGATTCTGGGCTTTTTGGTTACCTTCCCACTGAACTCCACGTGTGTATTCATTCTCTAATCGAGGCTTGCCTAAACTTATCTGCTTAACAATCATGTAGACAGCAAAGAGTAAATCTAAAGGCTCAAAACCAGCTACTACAGTGGGTAACCCGTACCGCTCCGGAAAAACTGCATAAGGCCTAACCCCGATTATTGTACTCACATGACCTGGTGCGATGAACCCATTCAGGTTAAGATCAGACATTTTCGCAAGCAACTCCATTGCAGGTGGAACAGTCCGATGTGAGACTAAAAAGCTCAAATTCGACACTGGCTTTTTCCCCACTTCGATTGCTGTGGAAGGCGCAGTTGTCTCAAATCCTACGGCGAAAAACACAAACTCTTTCTCAGGTTCATTTTCCGCCAATTTGACAGCATCGCTTGTGCTATAAACTATTCTTACATCTGCACCATCAGCTTTTGCGTCCAAAAGCGAACCCTTTGAACCTGGAACCCGAAGAACATCGCCAAAACATGTGATTACTTTTCCTTTCTTGGATAGCTGAATAGCAGCATCAACTTCAGAGGCAGGTAAAATACACACTGGACATCCGGGACCAGCAATAACCTCGATATTTTTAGGTAATAGACTACGTATGCCAAAATGGGATATAGTCCATTCGTGAGTTCCGCATACATGGCATATCTTGATGACCCTATCTTTAGGGGTAAGAGAGGTGATTTTTTCTGCTATGCGCCTTGCCATGTCAGGATCGCGGAAATTCTGCACCATGGTTAGGTCAATCTCCTTATTCTTGTCCTGTTTGAAGGATTTCGTTAAATAAGCTGAGTGTTTCTAAGGCATCTTTCTTATCTAGAGTCTGTATGGCATATCCCGCATGGATCAGAACGTAATCGCCGACTTTAACCTCAACAAGCGAGACGTTAACTTCCCGAAAAACCCCCTTGCCAAAATCTACTTGTGCTTTATCGCCGTTGATAGTGGTGACGAGTGCTGGAATTGCCAAACACATAAGAATCAACACCTAAACCGAAGCGCTACGGTGATAAAAAGAAATTGGTACAAAAACCTCAAAATGCACCCACAACTGCCTGCCCAAAGGAAACTCCACCATCACCTGGAGGAATCGACTCATGCACCACAAACCGCAAACCGGCCGCCTCAATTGTCTTGCGCATAATCTGTGCAAGCAAAATGTTAACCGCTGCACCACCAGAGAAGCCGACTGTTTTTACATTTTGCTCTAAAGCTTTTTCAACTGCTAAAGCGGCTAAACCTTTTCCCAAATAGGCATGAACTGAATAAGCCAAATCGGCTTTGGAGAGCTTTGCGCGGTTTTCAAAAACTGCTAAAAGAAGCTCAGAGGTATCCAGCATGTTCCCAGACACTACAGGAGATAGACCTAAAGCGTCTTTGCCACTTATCGCAATGGATTCAAGTTTCATTGCAGCTTCTCCCTCATAGGTCCGCTCAAAACAGACACCTATGATAGCTGAAGCGGCATCCAAGACTCTACCCAAACTTGTCGTTTCAGGAGCAGAATTGATTTTTTTAAGTTGGTTTAGTATGAGAATGGCTTCGGTTTCTCCATGGGGTAAGTGATTGCTGTTTTGCATTACCCATGAATCCACGTTAGTTTTTTTGCCTAAAATTCCGGCAGCTATACGTAAGGGGTATCTTGTAGCCACATCACCACCAAGAAGAGGCTGTGATTCAAGGTGAGCTAACCGCTTAAAGTCTTTCGAGCCATGTGAACAAAGGAGCAGTTCACCGCCCCATGCTGCCCCGTCGATTCCATAACCGTAACCGTCGCATGCAATTCCCACGATTTCTTTCAGGTTGTGTTCAGCCATAAGTGCTGCTATGTGAGCGTGATGGTGCTGCACTTGAATTAGTTCACAGTTATTATTTTTGGCAAGTTCTCTTGCAAGATAGGTTGTAGAGAATTTGGGATGCAAATCACAAGCAACTGCATCTATGCGTGTGTTAGTTAGGTTTATGAGATGTCGAGTAGTTTCTTGAAGGAAGCTTCGGGTTTCGATGTTTTCCACATCGCCAATATGCTGGCTTAGGAATGCTTTGTCTTCGTTTAGAATGCAGCAGGTGTTGTTGAGTTCGCCACCTAAAGCGATAACGCAGCGATTTGCCTTTTCCTTAAGCATTATGGGTGCTGGCGCATAGCCTCTGCTTCGCCTAACGAAAACATCCCGGCCAGCATGGACACGTAGAACTGAATCGTCACATCGTTGAGCGATTTTTCGGTTATGAAACAGAAAATAATCCACAGTCTTACCTAGTATTTTGAGAGCTTCACTATTGTCATTAATTATGGGTTGATTGGCCGGATTGGCACTGGTCATCACGAAAGCGCCATCGTCTATATGGTCAAAGAGCATATAGTGCATCGCAGAATAAGGTAACATAACGCCGATATTGTGTAAATCCGGCGCGACCAATTTAGAAAGATTGTATCGGAGACTTTTATTCAATAGAACTATTGGCCGAGCGGGGGAGAATAACAATTCTTGCTCCTTCTCGTTCAGCTCGGCAAATGACGTAACAGCGGTCAGATTATGTGCCATCACCGCAAATGGTTTATTTCGACGGTGCTTTGAGGCTCGAAGAGTAACTAAGGGTTTTTCTTTAGTTACAGATGCAGCTATGTGAAATCCACCGTAGCCTTTGATGGCGACTATGTTTCCTTCGGAGAGGAGTTTGCCTGCTTCACGAACAGGATCATTGGATTTTACAAATTCACCTTCGCGATTAGTTAGGTAGGCTATTGGTCCACAATTTGGGCACGCTACTGTTTGGGCATGAAAACGTCTGTTAGCTGGATCTTCGTATTCTTTTTTACAGAATCCACAGAGAGGGAATTCCCGCATGGTAGTGTTTTCGCGGTCATAAGGTAATCGTTCGATAATTGTGAATCGTGGACCGCAGTTGGTACAGGTTATGAAGAAGTATTCGAAGCGCGGGTCATTGGGATTGCGTAATTCTTGTAGACAGTCATTACAGATTGCTATATCAGGGGGAACCACCGAACCTGAATGCTCAGCCAGTTGAGAACTTTGCATAATCGTAAAATTGGCGAATTCGTTTTTACCCTCCAGCAAGCTCTTTTGAAGGTTGTAGATGCGGGCTTGTGGAGGTTTCTGTGATTGTAGATCATGCAAAAAACCATCAATTGCAGCATCTGGACCTTCGAGCAGAACTTCTACGCTTGCGTCACCACGATTCCGTATATATCCAGACAGACTACGTTTGACTGCTGTGTGGTAAACGAAGGGGCGAAAACCTACACCTTGAACGATGCCTGTAATGTTGAGTTTTACTCGCAAACCCAGACCTTCGCTTTAAAGTAGAAGAGAAGAATTCATATAGATTTTGACTACCACCCATTAAGGACGCATCTCTTGTTCTCTGAGTAGTCGTTTGAGGATTTTTCCCGCCGACCCTAAAGGTAAATCTTGTTGGAATTTTATTTCATCAAGCGCTTTGTAGGGAGCGATTTTCTGGTTAACAAAATCTTTCAGTTCCTGCTCGGATGTTTGGATGCCTTGTTTGAGTACCACAAACGCCTGGGGGACCTCGCCTGAGCTTAAGTCAGATTTGCCAATGACGGCACAGAGTTTGACCGCAGGGTGCGCGTAGAGTAAATCTTCGATTTCTCGAGGATAAATGCTATAGCCGTTGTGTTTGATGAGGTCTTTTTTGCGGTCGGTTAAGTAGAAGTAGCCATTAACGTCGGTGCGTGCGAGATCACCTGTGTAGAGCCAGCCGTCACGCAGCACAAGGGCGGTTTCTTTGGGGTTTTTCCAGTAGCCCTGCATCACTTGTGGACCTCGAACAACCAATTCGCCCACTTCACCTGCGGGTAGAGTTTTAGCGCCTGTTTCGGCATCAACAATTTTAGCATCAGTACCAGGTAGGGGCAAGCCGATAGACCCCATATTCACCGTTCGTAAAGACTCATCCACGGGGTTGCAGTGGGTAACTGGTGAAGCTTCAGTCAATCCATAGCCTTCGATGAGAAGTTCACCTGTAGATTGTATGAAATTCTTTTGGAGTTGCACTGGAAGCGGTGAGGCACCTGAAATGCAAACCCGCAAAGAAGATAAACAAAACTTCTGCCGCTCGGAGTGGGCAAGCAGGGTTTGATACATAGTTGGTACACCACAGAAAACTGTAACTCTATGACGCTGGATGGCATCAAAAGTTTTTTCGGAGTCGAACCGAGAAAGCAACACCATCTTAGCAGCCAAAACAACAGGCACATTTAGACTAGTGGTCAGACCGTAAATATGGGACAACGGCAACGTCGTCAGGAAGACCTCTTTTGCAGTAGCACCTTTTATCCAAGCAGCAAATGCCAGAGCGTTGGCGATTAGGTTCGAGTGAGTAAGCATAGCAGCTTTCGCTATACCAGTAGTTCCTCCAGTATACTGCAGAGCAGCCAAGTCTTTGTCGGGATCAATGGTAACTCTTATGGTTAAAGTGCCGGTTTTAAGTAGGTCTTGGAAGACACAAACGTCTGCGTTCTCGGTTTTAATGCAGCTGTAGTCAGTTTTGTTGGTGTATTCATCTGAACGGGTAACTATGATGGTTTTTAGGCTGGTTTTCTGGCGTACATTTTTAACAATTGGATAAAGCGAGTCTAAGGTGATGATGGCTTTAGCTTCTGAATCGGCAAGTTGGTGTTCAACTTCGCGTTCTCGATGCAAAGGGTTTATAGCAGTAACCACAGCGCCTGCTTTGAGTATGCCGTAATAGGCGATTATAAACTGAGGATTATTAGGAAGAAAAATTGCTACCCGATCACTTTTCATAATACCTATTTTTTTAAGAGACGCAGCGAATTGATTTGAAAGCAAGTCTAATTCAAGGTAAGTAATATTTTTTTCTAGGTAGACTATTGCTGTTTGGCCAGGATGCAATTTTGCTGTTTGTGAGAGGATTTCGAAAAGAGGTATCTTTGGATAACTTGAACTAATAGCCAAAGAGGTCGAATGTGATTCTGATTTGATTTTTTCTTGTTTGCGCATGGAGACTTTGCCGGTTCTATGTAAGAATTATAAGGGTAATAACACTTTTGAAAAAACAGAGTATAGGGTGTTTTGCGAAATAGCAAAGCTTATTTGAAAATCGAGTAAATATAGCCAAATATGGTTCTAAGATTGAAAATATTTTCTTCTTCTGCCTCTTTTGCTAAAAGGGGAGCATTAAAGTGATAAAGTATATTCAGCCCGTTAAACCAAGCTCAGCACAGGGATTAGTTGCGGATGTTTATTTACAGATTAAGGAAGATTTTGGTAAAATCGCAGAACCCTTTTTGATGCATTCACCTATGCCTGAGCTCTTAGCGGGAGCTTGGATGGTATGCCGCGAAACCGAGCTTGTTGGTCAAGTACCTAGAGAAATTAAAGAAGCAGTCGCGGCGGCTATCTCAAAAACAAACAAATGCCCCTACTGCGTGGACGCCCATACAATAATGTTAACTGCTATTGGAGAAAAGAAAACCGCCCAAGCTATAAGTAATGAACAATATAGCTCAATACCTGATGGGAAGATGCGCTTGATTGTCGAGTGGGCTCTCGCAACAAATACACCAACATCGCCCCTTCTGCGGTCACCCCCATTTTCAAGACAAGAAGCACCGGAAATAATCGGCACAGCTGTCTTCTACCACTATATCAATCGTATGGCAAAGGTACTACTTAGCGATACACCTTTACCGTCTAATCAGTCATGGCTCAAAAATTTTTTAAAACAAATTGCCAGTAGAATGTTTTCACGTGCAGTTAATCGCACAAAGAACGTTGGAGAATCACTAAGATTTTTACCTAAAGCAGACTTACCAAATGATCTACGTTGGGCAAAACCAGCACCCAATATCGCCAGGGCGTATGCAAGTTTTAGCTCCGCAATTGAAAAAGTAGGCGATTATGTATTACCGCCCGCTGTAAGAGCATACATTCAAGAGGAAGTTGATGTATGGCATGGACAAACTTCAGAACTAAGTTTGGCATGGAGCGAGGATGAAATCAGCAAGCTCGACACAGCCACACAGGCAGCCGCAGACCTCGCATTATTGACCGCAATAGCCCCGTATGAAATAGACAAAAACATTGTTTCAACTTTTAAAAAATACTCTCCCCAGGACGATAAACTTGTTGGAACACTAGCTTGGGCAAGTTTTACAGCCGCCCGAAAAATAAGCACATGGATACAAACTCCACCAGTTTAAGATCAACAAATTCTAAAAAAACAAAAACGGCCCCGAAAAGGGGTAGAATTATGCAGAAATTTATTTTTTGTTTGTTAGGTATTCGTGCATTGCTTGGGCTGCTTTTTTACCTGCACCCATAGCGCTGATGACAGTTGCTGCACCTGTAGCTACGTCTCCGCCTGCGTAGACTCCATCTAGACTGGTTTTTCCTACTTCGTCAACTTTTATGGTGCCGTGTCGGGGGTCAGATATTAGACCATCAGTGGTGCGTTGTATGATGGGGTTGGGTGTTTGGCCGATTGCAATGATAACTGTGTCAACGTCCATAGTGAATTCTGAGCCGGGAACAGATTTGACGCTTCGGCGACCTTTATCGTCTGGAGGGCCTAATTCCATGGCGATGCATTTCATGGCTTTGACCCAGCCTTTTTCGTCACCGTAGAATTCTAAGGGTGCAGCTAGGAATTTGCAAATTAGGCCTTCTTCTTCGGCGTTTTCGATTTCTTCATGTCGGGCAGGTAATTCGTCGCGTGATCGTCTGTAGAGTAGGCATACATGTGAGCCTAGGCGCATTGAGCTTCTGGCGCAGTCCATAGCTACGTTTCCGCCGCCTATGACGACTACTTGTTTTCCGATGCGTATGGGGGTGTCATAATCTGGGAACGCAAAAGCCTTCATCAGGTTAACCCGGATTAGGAATTCGTTAGCTGAGTAAATGCCTCCAAGATTTTCTCCAGGGCATCCGGTGAATTGCGGTAAGCCTGCACCACTACCGATGAAAACTGCTTCATACCCGTTCTTCATGAGTTCAGGTATAGTTTGTGTTCTACCAACTAGGTTGCCTAAACGTAAATCTACGCCTAATTTTTCGATGTAGGATACTTCGTTTTGGACAATGTTTTTTGGCAAACGGAATTCGGGGATACCATAAACGAGCACGCCGCCTCCGACATGCAGGGCTTCAAACATGGTTACTTCATGTCCAAGTTTTACTAAGATCAGCTGCAACGGTGAGTCCTGCTGGACCTGCACCTACGATAGCTACTTTTTTACCTGTTGGCGAAGCCTTCTGTGGAAGCTGGAAACCATTGTCACGTTCCCAATCAGCTAAGTAGCGCTCTAAGCGTCCGATGCTTACTGGCTGACCAATTTTTCCAACAACGCATCTTTTTTGGCACTGTTCTTCTTGTGGGCAAACCCTTCCACAGACTGCAGGTAACGAGTTTTTGGTCTTTATAACTGCAATGCCTTCGGCGTATTTCTTTTCTTTAATACAACTGATGAATTCAGAAATGGGTACACTTACGGGGCATCCGCTGACACATTGGGGTCTAACACATTGTAGGCAGCGACTAGCTTCTGCTTGGGCTTCCTCTTCGGTATATCCTAATGCAACTTCGTTAAAGTTTTTAGCGCGTTCCTTGGGTTCTTGTTTACGCATCTCTACTGCTATTTTGTTGATTTTTGGTTTAGGCTTTGTTTCTGCCACACTTGCAGCCTCCATTTGTTCCGTTCATTTCCCATAATACTGAACTTAGGCGTTCTTCAGGAAGCATCATACGTTGACGCTGAATTAGCTCCTCAAAGTTTGTTTGGTGGCCATCAAATTCTGGCCCGTCAACACAGCCGAAGAGCATTTTGCCTCCAACTGTAACTCGGCAAACCCCGCACATACCCATGCCGTCAATCATTATAGGGGTTAAGGTGACAATAGTTGGAACGCTGAAGGGTTTGGTGATTTCGCTTACTTTTTTCATCATAACCACAGGGCCCAAAACTACGCAGCGGTCAAACTTTTCTTTTGCAAGTACATCTTGTAGAAAGTCTAAACCCTTGAATCCGTATGTGCCATCGTCAGATGCTACATAGACTTTATCGCTTAGGGCTTTGGCTTCGTTTTCCATGAACAAGAACTCTTTAGATCGGCAGCCTAAAACGGTTGTCACATGGTTTCCTGCTTCTTTCAGAGCTTTAATCTGCAGAAGCAACGGAGCGATCATGATGCTACCCCCGACGCAGAGAACTTTACCGAAGTTCTTAATCTCTGAGGGATTTCCCAATGGACCGGTAACGTTTAGTATAGAATCGCCTTCGTTTAGCATCCCTAGATCTTTTGTTGTTTTACCAACTTCGTGGAAGGCAAAGGAGACTGTACCCTTTTTGGCATCATAACCGCATATGGTTAAGGGGATACGTTCACTTTTTTCATCAGCTATAACTATTATGAATTGACCTGGTTGAGATTTTGCGGCGATATCGGGTGCTTCAACTTCGAAGAGAGTTTCTTTGTGAGCAAGTTGCTTTTTAGTTATTATTTTGTACGTTTAATTCGCCTCCGTGTTTAGGACATATTGAGGCACAGCCAAAATTTTATTGTAGAAGCCTATGAATCTTAATTCTAATTGACCTTCGCATCTGGGTGATAATTCAACCATCTCGAAGCGATCAAGCAGATTCATTTTCTTTAAAACATTAGTGAGAACGCCCAAGTTGCGTTCGGCGGTGTCTTTACCTTTTTCAAGTTTACAGTCATCAGGAGAGCAAACTACACCCATAACACCATCAAATCCGCACTTTAGAGCATTCACTACGTGAACAGGATCTAAACCTTTGAAGCAGGGAACCTCTAAAACTACAGCGTTTTTGCCTTTGAGTACACTATTGGGATTGTCTAGTCCAGGATATTCAGCCCATTGACAACTAAAAATTAATACAGCCGGTCTGTGGTTTTGTGCTTTAAGTTTCATTGCGGATTTGGCATAGCGATCAAGAACTTTTTCGAATTCGAACCCTTTAACCTGGATAGCATGGTGTGGACAGACTAGTTGGCATGCACCACATCCGACACAGTCTTCTAAGACTACTTTGGGGGAGGAGAAAGCATCAACTTTTATTGCATCATAGGGGCATATGAAGACGCATTTATCGCAGCCCACACATTCCTCGGTTTCCCAGACTGCTTTACGGGAGAATTTTACTACCTTTAGGGCATTATCGTCGTATCCTAGTTGCTGAAGTACACTTTTGCTGAGTAGAAACCTTCGAGTGTTGATTTTTGTCCCTTCTTTCATTCGACAGAAGGCATCTTCGCATTGAATTGAAATTATGTTTTGTATTCCCGAATTGAGAGTTTTAAATACAAAGTCTGTTGGAACACGCCCGGCGCAAGGTAACCTTAATGGAATGTAATTTTTGATGGCTAATCCTTGTTCTGAAAGGATATCTTTTATTTCACCATCAGAAGGCGAGTTTCCTCGGCACATCATAACTAGGGTATGACTTTTTACTTTTTTACGTATGTTATCAACGTAGTCAAGCAAGTTATTGTAATCGTAGTATGCCATTTCTATGGCTGTAACAGGACATGCACTATAACATATACCACAAACTTGGCATTTTTGGTTGTCTACCTCTACTTTACCTGTTTCAGCCTCTCGAGTTATAGCCTCAAAGGGGCAAAGAGAATAGCATACGGAACAACGACTACACAAATCCTGATTAATTTTAACTGCAGCGAGACACTTTTCACTCATGTTAAGTGACCTCATGGAAGGTTCAGTGTATTGAACACTATAAGCATTTGAAACCTGCTTATGAAAATGTCAAAAGGAGGTTTGGGCGATATAATGTTTTTGCCCTACTTCTTATAATATGGTCGTTTAATGTAGCTGTAAGCATCAAGCGCCGCGGTTATTCCTTGACCTACCGCTGTACCGATTTGCATCACTGGATGATTCGTCACATCACCTGCCGCGTAAATTCCCGGCAGATTTGTTCGTTGATGGATATCAATTTCTATGCGTCCATTATCATCAAGTTTGATCCCTGTATCATTGGCAAATTGGCTATTAGGCGATTCACCAACTTGAACAAAAACACCGTTAACAGGAATCTCACTAATTTCCCCTGTCAGAGTATTAGATAATACTGCTGTTGTAACGAGTTTTTCACCTTTGATTTCTTTTACTTCGGTATTTAAAATAACCCTAACGTTAGCTTTAGCAGCCATATCTTTAACCACGACATCCTCAGCTCGGAATGAATCTCTACGGTGCACAACTGATACTTCGGCAGCTAAACCAGAAAGATACAAAGTTGTGGTACATGCTGAGTTGCCACCACCAACCACCAGCACTTTTTTGCCCTTAAAGAAAGGTCCATCGCAAACACCACAGTAACTCACACCTCTTCCCCGAAATTCTTTCTCGCCTTTCACATTTATTTCGCGATAATGGGCACCCGATGCGATAATCACCGCCTTAGCTTGATATACTGCTTGACTAGTTTTCACAATTTTCAACTCGTCTTTGAAATCTAAACCAGTTACAGTCTCGAGTTCATGAATTATAGCCCCTGTTTTTTTGCAGTGAAGAACCATTTTCTCAGCCAATTCAGCTCCCAAAATATGAGGAAAACCGGGATAATTCTCCACAACAGGAGCATCCACAGCTGTTCCGCCAGCCATCTTCTCTTCAATAAGAAGGGTATTAAGTCCGCTTCTTGCGCCATAAATACCAGCGGTCAATCCAGCAGCGCCCGCGCCAATAATTATGAGATCCCAACTTTCCATACAAAATCACACTCAACAGAATGTAAGTTAATATCAGCACTTTAAGAATTATTCGGAAATTAACCTAATAACTAATTTTCAAAGGATTAGGTGCATAGATAATTTCGAAATTTTGTCTTTCCATATTCTAGCATTAAGCGTAAATTGAATGAGAAAAGATGGAAATTTTATGTTGAAATGGTTTGTGATTCATTTAGCTCTTGCATCAAGCCCATTTCGATGTTATCAGTTTTTGATTTGTGCAATTTAGCTACAGGGGCTGCTGCTCGTTTTATGGTTCTTGCTTTTGAATCGCCGACCAGATAAAGCATGTACCCGGTTAGAAGGATTGGAGCTATGATAGGGAACAACAAAATTTTTACTGCTCGTCTTCGCGGCACCCACTTACACCTTACGAACTCTACTTATTTCTGCATATATAAGACATCTGAATTTTAAATTCATATACTCAAACTGTTGTACAAAATAACAAGTGCCGAAAATCGAATTTTGTTATCTAAATATTTGTGAGCTGGGAGAAGTTGTAGTAGATTTCTTTCAGGTCGGTCATCACTAAATCAGGTTTTTGTTTGCTACAATATAAGTCGTTAATATTGTAGAATTGGGAGGAGACAAAGATGGTTCGGAGCCCTGCTGCCTTTGCACCTTTTATATCTTCCATTGGACTATCGCCGATGTAAACTACTTCGTCAGACTTTACCTGCAATCGTTGAAGGGTATCTTGGAATATTTTTTGGTGGGGTTTTCTCCAGCCATTTTCTCCTGAAACTGCTATGGTGTTGAAGAATTCAGCAATGCCTAATTTTCTTAGGCTAGAATAAACGACTGGAGCGTAGGTGAAGTTTGATAATAACCCGAGCTTGCAAACCGCATTTATTTTTTTAAGGAGCTTTTTTGTGTAAGGACGAAGCTCAAGTGAATCAACATAGTCTTGGAAGAAAACGTTGAGCGCAGTTTTCATGCAGGAATCTTCGGGGGCAACATCGTATCCTAGGTTTGATAAAGCCTCCGACACCCAGATAGCATTTGTTACCTCTCGAAGTTCACCATATCGGATAAGTCGATATTTTTCGTGCGCTTTAGCATAAGACGCTAAGAATTGTTGCTTATCAGTTGGAAAACCTGAGTCTGATAGGGCTTGGTGGAGTTTATTCATTGAGGCATCTAAAGTATAGAAGCGGGCATTTGTTAGTGTGCCGATGTAATCTGTGATTATTGCTTTAATCTGAGGCATCGGGTGGTCTCTTCTATTAAATATACTTAGGTTGTGAAATTAGGGTCATATTGTTTGCGCTACCGTTTGGACTTTCTGGGCTAGAAGGGTTTTTTGGAGCTTTTCAGGGTCGCCGATTGCAGATTCGATGGTTAAGTCGTAAGGGATTTCTGCGAGAAACTTTAGGCCTAAGGCTTGAGTTTGCTGCTGCATATTTTTTGATCCGGTTATTTTCATGTTTTCTATAATGCCAATTATCGGCACCTTGAGTTCTTGCAGCAGGGAGAGCTGCTTTTTTACGCTTTCAAATGCTAGCTGTGAAGAGGTTGTTACTATCAAGAATTCTATTCGAGGAATTAACCGAATTAAGTCAAAGACTGCATCACCTAAACCTGGAGGCATGTCCATAACAAGGTAGTCTAATTCACCCCATATTGTGACCGCAAGTAATTCAATCAGCGCGTTTGAGGTTTCTGCGCCTCGTAAGGGAACCGCCTGATTGCCAGAATAGTAAATCAGAGACATATACTCTAAACCTTGGACTATAGGCGGGATTAGCCCTTTTTCTTCAGTAGGCTGCACATTTTTGGTAGCTAAGAGGATATGAGTACAAGGGCTTGTGAAGTCCAAATCAAAAAGACCCACTTTGTATCCGCGTCTGGATAAGGCAAGAGCGAGCGTCGTTGCAACTAAAGTCTTGCCCACCCCGCCTTTACTGCTTGAAACGGCAATGATTCGTCTTATTTTTTTTAATCTAACATCAATTACGCTTATTCTGGGGTCAGTCAAAGAGATTTTTCCCCTTTTACGCTTTCAAGCCAGATTCCTCGCCCTTCTATAATTTCAAAGTCTGGACTGCCACATTTTGGACATTTAATGTAAGTGTGTGCAACTTCCGGAACAAAGTGTATGGCTTCTTTTGTGTTTTTGTCTAAGTTTTTGTTTCCCAAAAAGCCAAATATTTTGGCATTTGTGACATTTTAGTTTAGCTTTGGATTTAATTATCCTAAATTTGGCGTTTTTAAAGCTGGCGGGTTTGAGTTGGGTTAGAGCAAAACGGAATATAGAGCGTTCTACTTGTTGCATTTCACCGATCTTTATGGTTACCTCGGTGATTTGCTTTAAGTTCGCTTTCTCGGCTATCTGCGTAGCTGCAATAATTGTCGCTTCAGCTAATGCCCATTCGTGCATAAAAAAGCAGAAACACGTTGCGTCAATTAAAGATATTGTAAAAGTCAACACAAATGAAGAAGAGTTATAAACAAAATAGCTCTTAGCTTAGTTTATGCCAGGCAATAAAGCTCATTGTGCCCACATTCTGGTTAAGACAGAATCAGAAGCAAAAGCCATAGTTGAACGACTAAACAAAGGAGAGAAATTCGCCACCATCGCGCAAGCTCTTTCTCTTTGCCCCTCAGGTAAGAAAGGCGGAGATCTTGGCACATTCGGAAGAGGAATGATGGTCAAAGAATTTGAAGTTGCTGCTTTTGCACTCGAGAAAGGTCAAACTTCAGGTCCTGTCAAAACACAGTTTGGGTACCACATAATCAAACGAGTAGAATAAGCATAGTCCAAACTGCCTTCATCTTCTTTTTTATGTTTTATAAATAATAAGATAGGCAACGAAAACAATTTTTACTCTAAGTAGCTATTTGTTTTTACCATAGTTTATTAGCTACTCCGAAATATACGTACAAATCCAAAGTATACGTACAGAAAGGAGAAGGCAGAAGTTGAGTTTCCTTCATAAATTAACCGACAAAATTGACAGGTGGAAACTCGGTTTACTGTGTTTTATAGTAATTTACGTAATTTGTCTTTCGATAAATTTAGCTTACAAGTCGATCATGTGGGATGAAGGGGAGCACTTTGTCGGCGGATTACTTATGTCTAGAGGGCAGGTTGAACGTTGGATATGGACCAACTCCTTCTATCCTCCAGTGTTTGATTTAATCACAGGCGCGTTTTTTATTATAGGAGGGGGCGCAAGCGTGTTCGCCGGCAGATTCGTAGCCGTAACTTTCTCAGCGCTCACAATTCTGGTAATCTATGCAATCGCAAATAGAATGTATGGAGCCAAAACGGCATTACTTTCAGCGATTTTTTTCGGAGTGATGCCAGGCGTTGTTTGGGCTTCACGTATGGCTATGATTGAAACTTTGCTTATGTTCATTTTTTCTTTTGCTATGTTCTTTTTCTTTCGCTGGTTAGAGACGAATCGAGAAAGAGATCAAATAATCTTTACTGCCGCAATAGTCGTAGGGGTTGCGGTAAAATACCAGATGCTTGTTTTGGCACCTATAATTGTGATAGCGGGTATGTTTTTCTGGAAAAGGGATTATCTGAAAAAGGAAATCGCCAGCTATTTCAGACGTCCCCGCATAATTTTTACCATAGTGGTAATCAGCATTGCTGTGGTTGTGGTTTCTGCAATTTTAATTTCGGGGCTCTTAGGGATATGGTTTTATGCAATTCAATTTGGCACTGCAGAAAAAGCAGCGTATAGCATACGGTATCCGTTGCCTATTTACTATTTAGTCGAGATGACTTGGGCAGCTAATAATACTCATCCGATTTCGCCTTTGCTTTATGTTGCAGGACTTGGAGGCATCGGTTTATTTGCACTTAGAAGGAAGACGCAGGATAGGTTTTTGCTCTTATGGTTTGCTGTGGTTTACCTGATTTTTACTGCGATTCCTAATAGAGAATGGCGTTATGTTACGGTGTTATTTCCAGTCTTGGCAATAGCTAGCGCAAGTGCTATTGTAGTGGCTTATGAAAAGCTTCAGAATATTTGGCGAATAACTAAATTCAGTTTTACCCGAAGAAGCCTAGCGAAATTTGCAGCGGCAATGCTCATAGTGTTTACTATAACAGGAATTTCCTATAGCAGCTATAATGCATATAGCTGGATGGAAAGAGACCAGATTCAAGTACCGATAGAAGAAGCAACAATTTATGCAGCCCAAGATTTAAACCAGAATCAGTCGTTAATGGTGGTTTGTCCGCTTAATTATTTTAACAAAGCGATGGTCTGGTTCTACCTTAACGCTGAGACTATACATCAGAATAATGTGACTCAGTATCCGAAATTTGCAGTTGATGCTTATGTACCAGACTTTAACGTAACTGAGCTCATCGACCTATGTGAGGGAAATAACACACAATATGCCCTACTTTACGAATACGAAACACCTAGAACGTACTATGACAGCACTTTAACAGCACAACAAGTCTATGATATTCTTATCAGCACAGGCAGATTCACGCTTCAAGCAAGCATAGGAACAGAACCCCGCAGAATCTTTGTAATGTCTTTTGATTAACAACAAAGAATAGCAATCTATTGTATGCCTATACTTTGTTTGTATGAGGCTGCGCAGTGGCAACAACAGAAAGTGAGTTCTTTGCCTTTAATTATTTCTGTGTGTGCCCCTTCGTAGACTTTGCAGCCGCAATGGGCACAGACGTCTAGGCTTGGTTCTAGTGCGACACTTATGAGTTCTGAGAATCGCTTGAAGAGTTGCTCTGAAAACACTTTGCCGTCTGGAGTAAGTTCGAATACCTTCTTTTTCTTGGCGCCAATGGGTTTTAGCGTGTGTTTAACTAGTTTTTTGTTCTAGTTGTCTGAGAAAGGGGTAAACTAGGCTAGGGCTAATGTCTTTACCTAGTACTTTCTTGAATTTGCTGATTATTTCGTAACCATGGGAGGGTTGTTCATAGAGTATTGTGATTATATAGACACGTGAGAAGTCTGAAACGATTTTATTGATTTCGGGGTTGGACATGTAGGTCTGACCTATCTTGTAAAGATATATTTATAGGATACATTTAAACTTGTATTATACAAAAGCGATAGTTAAGAATAGAGACTTCATAGTTCAAAGACGACTATAGACTTCGCTGATTCTACATCAAAAGCATTAGTCATCTTCTTTCGGGAGGGTGGCAGAAAGACTGTTCGCAGAGGAATTATTTTTCCTGCCTTTTCTCCTTTCTCCCAAAAAAAAGGCTATCTGCGGCAGTCCTGCAATCCCTAAAACAATTGTTAACTAAGAAAAGAGCCTACAAGCGCGGATTTTTGTATGATTCATGGAATTTAGATATATCTTTTGTCAGATACATTTATATTGTTACCAAGTAAATAAATATAACGAACAGGAGAAGAGAGCAACTTGTCGAGCGGAATGAAAGAAAGCAAAAATACTGACTCAAGCAAAACAGCAAGAGACCCAGTATGCGGAATGACCGTAGACAAAGACACCGCCATTAAACGAAAAATTGGCGACCGATGGTACTACTTCTGCAGTCAACAATGCGCAGACGTATACGAAGCCCCCGAACGCGAACTCAAGGCTATGAAACGTAGAGTAACCCTTACCCTATTAGCGGCAATATCAGCAGCTAGTCTAAAGATTCTCTCGGCATTTGCTGTAGTCGCTACAGTGATGTTTTTTGAATTGACTGGCGGGTTAACAGTCTATGGCTTGGCAATTTTCATAGTTTCAACTCCAATCGTATGGATTGCGGGTTTTAGTATAATCAAAGGAGCATATTTTTCACTTAGAAACCGCAAAGTAAACATGGACGTTTTAGTTGCAACGGGCGTAATATCAGGTTGGATATATGGGGCCATAAGCACGTTCCTACCTGCAATTGATCCACATGGAGTATCATATCTAGAAATATCGATAGGTATCTTGGCTTTTGTGCTACTAGGCAAATACATCGAAGAAATGATACGCCGCAAATCAGCAGCTTCGATAAGACAACTCCTTGAACTACAACCCACAACAGCAACTGTCCTTCGAGAGGGAAAAGAAACAGAAATCACATTAGACGAACTTCAAATAGGCGATGTAGTAATCGTAAAACCAGGAGAAAAAATCCCTACAGACGGTATAGTAACCTCAGGTTACTCGTCGGTAGATGAGAAGCTTTTAACAGGAGAAAGCATACCAGTTGAGAAAAATGCTGGAAGCGAAGTTATCGGAGCAACAATTAACAAAACCGGCACGCTACAATTTAGAGTAACTAAAGTCGGCGAAGAAACCGCACTCTCACAAATTGTCCATCTAGTTGAAGAAGCACAAGCCTCAAGTGCACCAGTTCAGAAATTCGCAGATAAAATCGTGGAAAAGTTTGTCCCCATAGTCTTCACAGCAGCCACCATATCATTCATCTACTGGTTAATCACCGTGGACTTTTCCAAAGCTTTTCTTGCTTTACTTGCAGTTCTTCTAATCGCTTGTCCTTGTGCACTTGGCATAGCAACTCCTACAGCCATATTGGCAGGAGTGGGTAAAGGAGCAGAATATGGCGTGCTCTTGAGAAGCGGCGAATATGTGGAGAAAGCCAGAAAACTCAGCACCGTAGTCTTCGATAAAACAGGTACTCTCACCAAAGGAGAACCAAAAGTAACTGACATCTTAGCATACAATGCATTCAACGAACAAGAAGTAATATTGTTTGCCGGTTCAGCTGAAAAAAGCTCAGAGCATCCCTTGGCGGAGGCAATAGTGAACAAAGCGGAAATGGACCAAGTCCAACTTGTCGAGGCAACAACTTTTGAAGCATTGCCGGGGAGAGGCGTAAAATGTATAGTAAAGGGTAAAAAAGTACTACTTGGAAACCGTAAGCTAATGCAGGAGGCCAATATTCCAACTGCAGAGATTGAAGCAGATATGGTAAAACTTGAGAGCGAGGGTAAAACCGCCATGATACTAGCTGTAGATGGAAAACTTGCCGGAATCATTGCTGCGATGGATACAGCCAAAGAAAACGCGGTTGAAGCTATTCAACAATTAAAGAGCATGAAGTTAGATGTTACCATGTTAACAGGTGATAACGAGAAAACTGCCAAAGCCATTGCAACACAGTTGGGCATAGAACAGGTCATAGCGAATGTAATGCCCTGGCAGAAAGCAGAAGTCATAAAGAAGCTGCAAAGCCAGGGGAAAGTTGTGGCTATGGTTGGTGATGGAATCAACGATGCACCAGCGCTAGCACAAGCGGATATAGGTATAGCAATTGGAAGTGGAACTGACATAGCAAAAGAAACCGGCGGCATTGTCCTAATCAAAGACGACTTAAGAGATGTTGCCTTAGGCATAGAACTAAGCAAAAGAACGATGCGCAAAATCAATACGAACATATTCTGGGCATTTGCCTACAACGTTGTAATGATTCCCATTGCAGCAGCTGGATTATTAGATCCGATGTGGGCGGCTGGAGCTATGGCGATAAGCAGCTTAACGGTAGTCAGCAATTCGGCGTTGCTAAAGCTTGCTAAGTTCAAGTTCGAAAAGTATAACACTTAAAAAATACATGACTCTGAGGAGGTGAATCTGAATGGCAAAAGATCCAATTTGTGGAATGAACGTTGATGAAAAAACCGCAAAATTGAAATCTGACTACAATGGCAAGACTTACTATTTCTGCGCTACTTCATGCAAGAACACCTTTGATAAGAATCCGGCTAAATTCGCTAAAGACTCATCTGGCGGTACAAATCACTCATGTGGTTGCGGCTGTGGAGGCCACTAAACCCAAAAATGAAAATTGCTGGTGAAAAACCAGCTACACAATTTGTTTTCTCTTTTAATTAGATTTGATAAGCACCTAGCACGACATGTTCAGCAAAAAGATCTTCATTTAAAGCACCTGTGAATTCGACTTTTTCGTTAATAACAATCTTAGGGACCCCCATAACAGCGTATTTTTGGGCCAGATGAGGAAATTCAGAAGCATCAATGATATCGGTTTTTATGAAATCGTTTTCTACAGCAAATTTATTGGCTATGGTTGCAGCGGCTGAACAGTGGGGGCAGGTGAGACTGACAAAGACTTGAATGTGGACAGGTGATTTTATATCGGCAAGTATGGTTTTGGTTTTATCCGACAAATTAGTTTTGCCTATTGAAACAATGACTAAAGCATCAATGAGAGGCTTGTAGTTCATAGCCATAAGGAATGCCATAGATACGTACGCCATAGTCTTTCTTACCTATTAGGGCTAAAGCAGGAATTTTATCTATACCATACATCTTCGCTTTGTCGACATCTACTAAGAAATCGTATATTTCAACAGAAATTTTGTCGCTCAAAGTAGCTATCTCCTGAACTAGTTGTCGAGTGTCGGAGCAGAACTTGCATTCAACCTCCTGAGTAAACATAACGATTTTTACCGGATCAATGAGTTTTTCCTTAAATTCGTTTCTGATACTTTCTTTTTTATCATCAGGCAATAGGCTCATACCATGTATACCTCCAAAAACCAGCCAATTTGCAGAACATATTTTTCATTAAACATTCTAACAATCTATCATATTATCTTTATGAAATAATAAGTCCGCTTTTTTATTTAAGGGAAAAGTGCGCAGATTTTTTACGAAACCGATATAAACTTGGCGCAACAAAAACTTTTTGTTATTTTACAGGTAAAGTTGGAGTTGCTAAGTTATGGATAAGAAAAACCTATCAACCTTCAAACATGTAAGCCTCAATGATGGAGAGGACTAAGTATTGGCAAAGCTTCTTCATGCAAGAGCTCTTTTAATTGAGGGCTTAGAAATTGCTCTGGACAATGGTAGAGCCCACGCCTCTATCACAGACCAACCAAGCCCGACTAGTCCTGGTTTGGGACCGACCCCTCTTGAATTATGCATTATGAGTCATGCTGGATGTTATGCCACAATTTGTGCCAATTCAGCCCAGAAAATGAGGTTACCACTAAAAGGTTGTGACGTTAAAGTTGAAGCGGTTAAATCCGAGGAGGCAGGCACCATAACAGAAGAAACTTTTGACATAACTCTTAGATATTGATGCCCCTGCAGATAGAATCCAAAGACTTCACGAAGTGACACTAAAGAACTGCCCTGTTGGCATATTGTTTGAGAAGGCTGGAGTTAAAATAATCTATAACTTAAAATTAAAAAAAGAAAAAACTATGGAGTAGAAGAACATGGAAAAAGCCAAAGTAACTTTAGCAAATAATATCTATTGGGTTGGAGTGGTCGACTGGAACATACGTGACTTTCACGGATACATAACAAAACGGGGAAGCACATACAATGCCTACTTAATCCGTGACGAGAAAACCGCTCTCATTGACACCGTCAAATATATGTTCGGTGATGAATTGCTCCGCAACGTTACCGAAATTGTTGATCCCGAAAAAATTGACTACATTATTGTTAACCATGTGGAGATGGATCATTCAAGTAGCCTTCCTATGATTGCGAAAGTTGCCAAAAACGCGACTATAATAACTTCAGAAAGAGGCAAAGACGCTATAATCGAACACTATGGACCCAACTTTAACATTAAAACCGTAAAATCAGGAGAAACCCTAAAACTTGGAGAACATACGCTAAGCTTTCTAGAAGCACCTATGCTTCACTGGCCAGACAGCATGTTCACCTATATCGTTGAAGATAAAATTCTGATGCCCAACGATGCATTCGGCCAACACCTTGCCTCAGGTCAACGTTTCGATGATGAAGTTGACGAACACATTCTAATGGAAGAAGCCCAAACCTACTACGCTAACATACTAATGCTCTTGGGACCTCAGATAACCCGTAAAATTCAAGAAGTAGTTCAGATGGGCATACCAATCTCAATGATTGCCCCTAGCCACGGAATCATCTGGCGCAAAGATCCAACAAAAATAATCCAAGCCTATTTGAACTGGAGTGCAGGAAACACCAAAAAGAAAGTCGCCATAGTCTTTGATACAATGTGGGGAAGTACTGACAAAATGGCGCGCGCTATATCTGAAGGGGTAATCAGTGAAGGCGTAGAAGTTAAGCTTCTGAAGCTTCGGGCATCAGAAAACACCGAAGCTGCAACTGAAATCTTAGATTCAAAAGCTGTGTTAGTCGGTTCACCTACACTCAATAACGGAATGTTCCCAACTATAGGATCCTTTATGACCTACTTAACGGGGCTTAGACCGAAAAACAAGATTTGGAGCTTCTTTGGTTCTTTCGGCTGGGGAGGCGGAGCAGTACGAGGCATGACAGAAATGGCACGCAAAGCAGGCTTTGAAGTACATGAACCAGGAGTAGAAATAAAGTACATACCCGAACCAGAAGACCTGAAAAAATGCTTTGAGCTAGGCAAACAAATTGCCAAACTAGTCAAAGCCTAATACCAAAATCTTCTTTCCTTTTTGTTAACACTAATATTGGATGCCTTCGGTTATTTGAAAGGACTTTGGCATTTTAACGTCCTGAATTACATTTACAAAATCTGCCCGGTCAATAAGTTCTTGTGGAGAAAATCTTCCCGTCATTACCACGGTGGTTTCTTTGGGTATCTTATCAAGTAAACAAAGGACCTCTTTTACGTCTAAAAGACCCAGATGGGCAGCTAATGTAACTTCGTCAAGAACAAGCAAGCCGGGTTTTTTTTGAGTCATGAGTTGTTCAGCTAAGCGTAAACCTTTTTGGGCTTGGAGTTTGTCTCTGTTGGTGATGGCTTCGATTTTGAACTTATCTCCGCCGAACTCGACGGTTTTGGTTTCTTTGCCTAACCATGCTTTTCGGCCAAATTGGTAAATCTCATAGTATCCAGCGAGTTTGTCTTTTATGAGGTATTCTCCTATGTCTTTTCGCCACTTGCAGAACTGGATAATGATTGCTTTTTTGTTGTGCCCTATTGTGCGTAAGGCTAAGCCTATTGCGTTGGTGGTTTTTCCTCCACCTGTGCCAATGTATAGGTAGATGTAACCCATGTTTTGTCACCATAATATTTGGAATGAGCTATGCGGGAAACGTGCAATTCTGGGAAGGACAACCACCTGCATATTCTGACTCGGCAGAGACGAATTTGCCGTCCTTGGCCTTTATTTCACCTACATAGAGGACTTGTTCAGGTTTACTGCCATACCGGAAGACGGTGACTCCTTTGCATTTGAGTTTCCATGCTAAATCAAATATTGCGCGGACATCTTCGACTTTTGCTTGGTTAAGTAAATTGACAGTTTTTGATATGGCGTTGTCGGTATTCTTTTGAAAAGCTGCCTGCATTTTAATATGCCATACAGGTTCGATGTCCAAGGCTGTTACGAAGACCCGTTTAACCTCATCAGGTATATCCTTGATGTTTTGGACAGATCCTGTTTGGGCTGTTTGTTCAAGCAATTTAGCACTGTAGAAGCCTTTTTCTTTTGCCGTTTCCTCGAACAGAGGGTTGGTTTCAAAGAGTCTAGTGCCACCTAAGACATTTCGCATAAAAGATACGGCAAAAATTGGTTCTATACCAGAAGAGCACCCGGCAATTATGCTTATAGTTCCCGTAGGTGCTATAGTGGTCAGGGTTGCGTTTCTGAAAGTAGGATATTTTTGTTCCCAGATACTACCTTTAAAGTTGGGAAATGATCCGCGTTTCGCACCGATTTCCTGAGACATTTTATGCGCTTCTTTCTCTATGAATTCCATCAGATGCTCGCCGATCTTAAGTGCCTCCTCAGAGTCATAGGGCACACCGAGCATGATTAGCATATCAGCAAACCCCATAATGCCCAGACCAATCTTGCGATTAGCCAAAGTAATCTCAGCGATTTCCTTTAAAGGAAAAACGTTCGCATCCACAACATTATCCAAAAAATGAATCCGCGTTTCGCACCGTAACCCGAAGCTTCTCCCAATTAAGTTCTCCATTCTCCACCATTTTTGAAAGATTAATTGAACCCAAATTACAGCTTTCATAAGGAAGCAATGGCTGTTCGGCGCAGGGATTACTGGAGTCAATTTTTCCTACTTGTGGAGTCGGATTATGCCGATTAATTTCATCAATAAAAACTACGCCCGGATCGCCGCTTGCCCAAGCGGATTGTGCCATTATATTCCAGACTTCTTTGGCTTTGAGTTGTTTGACGTTTTCTTTGTTTCGAGGATTAATTAACCAATAGGGCTTATCTTCCTCCTTAGCCTTGAGGAACTCGTCGGTTACGGCCACTGAGACGTTAAAATTTGATAGAAATGTCGGGTTTTGTTTGGCGGTTATAAATTCCATTATGTCAGGATGATCTACTCTTAGAATGGCCATCATTGCGCCTCTTCGTTTTCCGCCCGCCTTGATTACTTCAGTCGCGGTATCGAATATGCGCATAAAACTTACTGGTCCTGAAGCTACGCCTTTGGTTGATTTAACAATATCGCCTCTGGGTCGTAGTTTTGAGAAATCAAATCCTACCCCTCCGCCGGTCTTTTCGATGAAGGCCATGTTTTTTAGGGCGCTAAAGATGCTGTCAAGTGAGTCTTCGATGGGTAAAACAAAGCAGGCAGACAATTGCCCAGAGGGAGTACCTGCATTAAATAGTGTGGGAGTGTTAGGAAGAAATTCAAGTTTAGCCATCATTTCATAAAATGTTTTTTCACTTTCCGCTGCATCTTCACCATAGGTTGTATCCATCTTGGCTATGGCTTTTGCAACGCGCTCAAAAAGGTTGGTGGGTGTCTCTAAGATATTTTCTTTTTCGTCTCGTAACAAGTATCGAGCTTTAAGCACTTCCATCGCGTTTATTGTCAATTTAGGTTCTATACCTAAAAGACTTCTAAGGGCGCGTAGTTCCTCTTTCTTTTTCCTAAAATCTTCATAAGCCAAAGCAACTTTTTCAAATCCATGCTCCCTTAGAACCCTTATGACCGCATCTTGTGCGTCTTCAACAGAGGGTATTTGGTTTTTGAATTTTTCTTCTAAAATTTTGACCGCGTTCTTAGTTACTTTTTCTGCTTTTCCGCCGTCGCCTAATTCCACAGCTAGAAAAGCTTTATGCACTGCACTCTCGATTCGTTCAGCGTTAAAATCTACGATTCTACCATCACGTTTTCTTATTTTCCCCAAAAACATAGCGATCAATAAACCTGTAGCTTCGGTTGTAATATAAAGTTTTCAAATTATCTTTTGCTTTAAAATTACCTCAAATTACTACTTTAAGAAGGGAGAGAAAAAGGGTTGTAAACGTTATTATTTCGGCAAAAGTATCTATAAGTATTGAATTGGTGACTTGTTAAGTGGCCTTTGAGATTCAAGAGCTACCAGACGTTATTAGAGTAATTTTATTATTATTTCTTAGTAAAGACAAACCTACATCAAAGGTTGCAATCAAACGAAGGCTTGGATAGGGTATGCTCAAGCCTTGCCTGCGTTAACATAAGCGAGTTGGATAAGGCATTAAAAGAAATGTCGGTTGAGGGACTTATCACCGAGTCAGATAATGGAGTCTTGCTAACTGAGCAGGGATATAAGTTAGGCAGAGAATGGAAAAGCCTTTTACTAAAAAAAGAACCCGTCTTAGAGATTGTTGCAGGTCTAGTTGATGGTTCAACAACAGGACTAGTTGTTGTGCTTTCAGCAGCAATTTCATTTCTCACAGGTAATGTTGCACTGTTTTCTGCAAATTCTTTAATTTTCGCCGCGTTCTTGACCTTGACAGCGGTTGCCATAACCAACTTTTCTAGTTTCTTTTTGGGCGGAATCACTGGGGATTTAGCAGATATTTTGACTTTGCAGAATCTTATGAATTACAGCTTAAGTGACATCCCAGATAAAGCGGAACGCGACAAATCTCTAATGCTAGTTAAGAAGCTGTTTCTGATTTTGGATAAAGAAATCCATAGATCGAATCTTTATGCTGCAACGATATGTGGAGTAACCACGTTCATAGCTGGAAGTATACCGATAATTGCATACATTGTGCTGCCAAATCCCTTTAACTTAATCGTTTCTTTAACGGTTGTTGCGGTTATTTCGGGCATATTTTTGGTTCGCTATCGTTCAAGAAAAACTCGAGTGCACTGGAAAATCACTTTACTAGAAACCTTAGCGATAGTTGTGATAGCCACTATCGCATCATTACTGCTCAATCTAATATAATCAAGAATCGTTTTCGGGGATCTTATTCAGGACCCGGTGATTTTTCTTCATACACTCGTCCATTATTACAACTAACCCTGCTTTCTTGGCTTCTTGTGCCGCTTCATTATTAACTATACCAGATTGCATCCAGACTACATGAGGTGACCCATACATTTTTTTTAATTTAATTACCTGCTGAACAATGGGGTGAATATCTTCAGATCGTCGGAAAATATCAACAACTTCAATTTTTCTTTGGACATTAATTGGGATATCGAGTAAGGTTTTATAGCATTTTTCTCCTAGAATCGTATCAGCAAATGGATTAACTGGGATAATTTTGTAACCATGCGCCTTCAAATACAAACCTACCTGAAAACTAGGCTTTTCAGGTTCTTTTGAAAGCCCTACAATTGCAATAACCTTGTAGTTTGTGAGGGTTTTTTTAATGTCTTCACAGCTCAATGCAATTCACCTACAGAATCATGTCATATTACAATTAGAGAGAAACCAGCATACGCTAATAAAAATTATTGATAAAATTATGGGGAGGCGCTAAGTTTGAGCTCGAAGAATTGTTCTTTGCCGTTTCTGAGTGTGAATATGCGAATGATGTCATCAATTTTCTTTTTGTGAATTTGTCTAACTAATTCTTCAATTGTGCGCGTTTCAACATTGTCAATCTCTAGAATAATATCTCCACCTTTCATTCCTATGAATTCTGCAGGACTTCCTTCAGCTACTTTAGTAACAATTACACCGTGGGCTACTGGTAATCGGTAGTATCGTGCTATTTCTTTAGTTAGACTTAATCCGATTATGCCCAGCCAAGGTTTTTTTGCAGCACCTTCATTTACTATGTCGTTGCTACATTGTTTTGCAGAATTAATCGGGATGGCAAAACCAATACCTTGCGCATAAGGTATGATGGCTGTGTTTATGGCTATAATTTTGCCGTCCATGTCTATTAATGGACCTCCACTATTTCCCAGATTAATTGCAGCATCCGTCTGAACCAGATTCTCGATTAGTCCTCGCTCAGTCTCTATTGTTCGGTTAAGTGCACTTATTACTCCTGAAGTGACGGAGGGTCCGCCTGTTAATCCAAAGGGATTCCCGATGGCATAGACTTTTTGACCAACTCTAAGTTTATCTGAATCTCCAAGTTCAGCTGCCAGGAGATTTTCCGCTTTTAATTTAATGACCGCAATGTCGTGGATATTACAGGAGCCAGCTATTGTACCTTCGACAACCTCATTGTTCCAGAGAGTAACGTTGATTTTTTGGGCTCCGCCAACCACATGATTATTGGTTAAAACAAGTCCTTTTCCGGCATCAATTATTGTTCCTGACCCCATACCTCCAACTGGAACGGCTTGATAGAATAAATTCTGAACCAAGCGCATTATGCTTATGTTAACAACGCTTTTTGTTACTTTCTCGATGAGGTCTAAAACGGAATTTTCGTCGTGTGCAGACAAGTGGATGCCCCTTTTTAGAAGAATAGGTTAGATTAGAGATTTAATAAATCTTCATTTAGGGCTTGTTACAAAAACTACAATTTTCTATTTTGGGTTTTTGATTCTGCTGACAGAGAACGCACATAAGACCTTTACTTCTTATGACAATGCAGGCTTTACAAAAAAGCTCCATAATCTGCGTTTGCTGAGCTATTTGGAGAGGTTGAGCGCGTAATATGGATGCCATCTGGGTTACGATTCCTTGTACTTCGGAAATGCCTCCTAGTGATATGGCGGTACCTCGGACTCTTTTGTTGTATTTGCTAACCGCAGATTGGCTAATTCCTAGGATTTCTGCGATCTGTGTTTCGTTTAGTTCATGTTGGTTAAGGAGGGTTTGTGCAAGAAGTGCCCGTATTGCAGGCGAAACTGTTTTAACCGCGACTTCGCAGGGCGTAAGCAATTTTCCACCAGATGTTGTATTTTCTGGGGAAAATCTATATAAACATGCCGTATGTCATTTTTTATGACGTATGTCTGACGAGGCTCCAGGAGACCACGTCTACATCGAATTCACCACTTTTCTCGTCAGTTGCATATGCTCTGAAAAAAGTAGGATGGTTCCATGAAAAAGGCAGATATAGCTACCCGACATCGGGATGCAGAAAGCCAAGGCATTGCTGAGGTACTCATGACGCTGGATAAAGAATGCAAAAACTGCAAACCCGTTACACCCCTTGAATGCATAACCAGCTGCAATGTTTGGAAACTTCGCAACGAACTAAGGCGCCTTTGTGAAACAATGGAAAATCCAAATTTCATGAAAGACCTTCTAAACGTACTCAAAAACGATACACGACTGCAGATTTTACAAGCCATAGTAAGAAGAAGATACTCGCTAGAAAAACTGCAACAAGAACTTAAGAAAACCGGCTACCTTCACAGCCAAGACACACTCTCAGAAGAATATTTGCGGCCATTACTGGATATGGGACTAGCAGCAGAGTCTCAAGAGCAGTTTTACGCAACAACTTTCGGCGGAAGACTTAACACACTGTTAGAAAACCTACCGGAATTTGCGAACTTTTTACCCGCACGAAGCGAATGCTATGAAGAAAATATCCTCAAATCATTATTCAGCGGACCCAAAACCTTTGAGGAAATAGAATCAATAATCTCTTCGAAAATTGTCTCTCGAATTCTAAAAAGACTCAAAACGGCAGGTCTTATCGAAACCCCTGAAGAAAGAGATTACATATTCTTCTTCAAATCAAAACGCGACCCCAGCAAAGAAG
Organism: Candidatus Bathyarchaeota archaeon; assembly: GCA_963701765.1. GTDB lineage: Archaea > Thermoproteota > Bathyarchaeia > Bathyarchaeales > Bathycorpusculaceae > JADGNF01. The sequence goes on along the minus strand of CAVPBD010000004.1, from coordinate 523,641 downwards.
AACTAAGCCAAACCGAAAACAAAGTATACATCAAACATCGCTGAGGAAGGAATTGCGGCTAAGAAGCTTTCCGAAAAAACTGAGCTCTCACTACGCAGAACCTACAAGTACCTAAGAGGGTTAAAGGGCAAAAAATTGGTCTTTGCAAGAAAAACACCCAAAACATACGCTTTGACTGAAAAAGGCGAACGTATAGCATGGCTATTAGATGAACTGCACAAACTAGTTGAACAAACACAAAGCTTCTCCGAACAGTTCGCTAAATGCAAAGAAAACTCTTAAACATCAAAACACCAACTCCCATCTTTATTCTTAATTTTGACGTTGATACCCAGTCAATAAATTAAAAGAAACAACGAGATTCCTTTTTCAAAAGGAAGAATCGAAGAGGACTAGGAGAAACTTATCCGCCGGGTGTGCCATGAAAAGGAACTTCTTCCCAAAGGAGTTTCCACCAATCATCTTCAGTTATGGTTTCACCACGAACGATAATTTCAAGGACTTGTTTGAGAAGTTCATGATGCCGTCGTTCATCACTTAAGATTGAGTTTAGTAAGAAAGCGACTTTCTTGTTTTTTATACTAGGCAGCATTTCTTCAAGTTTTTCAATAAGCTCAGATTCAAGGTGAATATGCTTCTCGACAAGCATACGCTGCTCATCAAGATTTTCTTGTGTCATTGCCTGAGATGCCTTTGACAAAATTACAATTGCAGAAGCATAAAGTTCGGAGTGCTTAACAGAGTCCAAAGAAATTCCTTTCAGAACTGCCTTAACAGGGGGATTATTGATGTTTTTTAGCCCAGAATTAACTGAGTTGACGATTTTATTTTCGTTAGCAATTTGCTTTTTTAAGAATTCAATAAGCTGCTCTTTTGAGGCACTCATTTGTTCTCCCTCATCATAGAAGCCTCAGATTGGATGAATAAGGCTTTCGGAGAAAGCAAATAATCAAAGGAAATAGAAGCCAACCTGAATTGGACTATAAAATCAATTGGCTATTTTTCGAAGCATTTATTCCTTCGGTCCAACATGTTATTGAAGAATAAGATTAACATTGCGGGATGCTTGAATGGAAAAGCCTGTTTTGCTAAGATGCCCTGTTTGCGGAATCCAATTAGATGTAGAAAGCCCTGAAGCGCGGATGGAGCTAGTTTGTCAGAGTTTTGGAGGCAAAAAATATTGTTTTTGCAGTCAGAACTGTAGGCAACATTTTGTTGAAGATCCCAAAATCGCATATTTTTCTATGGAAATAGGAATTGCCAACGACATCCCCACCTATAGTGGCGGATTAGGGGTTTTAGCAGGAGACATTGTCAAGTCTAGTGCAGATTTAAAGTTACAAATGGTAGCTTTAACGCTGGTAAGCCGAAAAGGCTACTTTAGACAAAAAATTACTGAACAAGGAGAACAACAGGAGTTACCTGACGAGTGGGATCCATCAAAAACCATGACCTTACTTCCAAACAAAGTTACAGTCACAATTGAAGGCCGACCAGTTAAGGTCCAGGGATGGCTTTATGAATACCAGAGTCCAACAGGCGGAATGGTACCGATTCTTTTCATAGATACTGACATAGAAGGGAACTCTCCCGAAGATAGAAAAATTACAGACCACCTCTATGGAGGAGATAAGCTGTATCGTCTTAAGCAAGAAATTATTCTGGGAATTGGTGGAATAAAACTTCTCCGAAAACTACCGTTCAAGATTGGGAGATATCACATGAATGAAGGCCACCCCAGCTTGCTTACTTTAGAGTTGCTTAGAGAAAACAACATGAATGCAGAAAAAGTTCGAAACATGTGTGTTTTTACAACACACACTCCGGTTGGAGCTGCGTTTGATAGGTTTCCATACGATGTTGTTCAGAAAGTTGTAGGTAACGAATACTCTCTTTCCGACATAAAGCAGTACGCAGGCGATGACTTTCTAAATACTACAAATCTTGCCCTTAATCTGAGCAAGTACATTAACGGGGTTTCCGAAGCCCATGTAGAATACTCAAAAAAACTATTCCCCGGACGCTACATTCGATCAATTACCAACGGGGTCCATTCGTATACGTGGACAAGCCGATATTTTAGAGAACTTTTTGATAAATACATCCCCAGCTGGTCAACTGAACCGATATTGCTAGTGCGAGCTATTGAAATCCCGAACCGTGAAATATGGGACGCTCACGTTTTGGCAAAAAAAGACATGATTGAGTACGTAGAAAAAAGTAACGGTGTAAAGTTGGATCCTGAAGTTTTAACTATAGGATTTGCCAGGAGAGCGACTGGGTATAAACGGGCAAATCTAATTTTCTCTGACTTGCGCAAGTTAAAAGAAGTAGATCACAGAGGTCCAATTCAGCTTGTCTTTGCGGGTAAAGCACACCCAAATGATACTGAAGGCAAGAAATTGATAAAGCAAATACACGACTACGCAAAAGTCCTTAAAGACGAAATAAAAGTTGTCTACCTCGAGAATTACAGGATGGACATAGCCGCCAAGCTCACCTCAGGTGTAGATGTATGGCTTAACACTCCATTTCCACCTATGGAGGCATCAGGAACAAGCGGCATGAAAGCAGCACATAATGGCGTCATAAATTTTAGCATACTTGATGGCTGGTGGGTTGAAGGATGCATAGAAGGTGTAACAGGATGGGGTATAGGACCGCACCCTGATGAGCTAATTGCTGAAAGTGAAAGAAGAGAATTAGAGCTACATGATCTGTACAGTAAACTAGAATACCTAATTGCCCCAACCTACTACCGAAAGAAAGACACCTGGATTGGGCTGATGAAAAACTCAATCGCCAGAATCGCATACTATTTTGAGACCCAATGGGTAATGCGAAGATACATCACAGAAGCATATAGCGTATAAATAAAAATCCAAAACACCTTTTTCTTCTTTTTAAAAGACATAAAAATTGTCTATGCTGTTTGTTTTATTTAAAAAAAGCTAAAGGTAGCTTTCATTATTTTGGGGGTAGGGGTTAGTGTTAGATGTGGCGTTTTTGGGGGAGGTTGACTTGGATAGCGATCTTACTGCTGCTGTTGCTATCGTTGCTTAAGGTACGGCAGATCAAGCCCAAGCTGCCCTCAGTAAAGTTCAAAACCGCCTGACCATCACTGGTAAGCTCATAAACCTTACGCGGACGCTCAGCATCCATACTCCAACAACTCTTAACATAACCCTTCTTCTCAAGACTACCAAGCAACGGATACACCGTACTAGGCCCAAAATAAACGCCAAAGCACTTGCGGATCTTCGTGATAACCTGATAACCATGCATCGGACACACATCCAAGAACTGAAGGATAATCATATCCAGTAAGCCCTTGGTAAGTTTAGTTTGAATCTCTTTCTGATAGTTGTTTGCCATACTCATACACCAAACTGTAGCTGCGTGCTACACAAATACAATATGTCCCTAATCAGACATATTGCGACATTATACACAATACACCAAAACCCGATATAAACCCTCACACATAACACAAACATACACAAAACAAACCCAAACCAAACAACCACCCAAAAAACAACATAACCAAACCCGAAACACCACCAAAAACAAAATAATACCAACCAATTCATAACGCAAAAACCTCAAGAAACAAACTGTACAACACAAACACACAAACCCCCAAAAACAACATAACAAAATACAAACCAACTACAAAACCAAAAACCCCCCACAACCAAAAAATACCCAATAAACCACAAAGCAAGAACCTAATAGCCAGCCAAAAAAAGACTAACACAGCCTTTTTACGCCAAATCCAGCCGCAGCCTAACCAAAAAACAAGCCCCAAATCAAAAAATCAACCCAAAACAAGCCCCCAACAAAAATAAAAATTATCAACTGTTGTTCTTCTAAATAAAACAGGAATATGCACTAACTAAATAAATCTTCAAAGAAAAGATAAAATTAGTTTGCCGGGGCTCTACCAACCATCACGAATAAACTATTCGTTGCTGCTACCACTAGCCAATAATAATCGGAATACAATCAATTTTCTTCAATTTAAAATTCAAAGATAATTCTTTTTGGATTTTAGAGTGCGGTCTCCGGGATTTGAACCCGGGTCGTCAGCTTGGGAAGCTGATGTCCTAGCCAGGCTATACTAAGACCGCAACTATCCTGATGATGAATTGTGGCTATTGCATAGGGATAGTTCATTGGATATAGAAACTTTGCTGTCAATGCTCTTTGCGGATATTAGTTGTTGTCTATTTCAGTATCGCGTTTGCGTCTACGTTATAGCCACGAGCATTTAATTCTCTTATAAGGGCGAGTTTCCAGCTGTCGCGATCGTCAAATGCGATGAATCGAATACCTTCGTAGTCGGTAGGCGCCTCAAAATTTTCACACTCTCTATAAAATGCTAATACTTTGCTTTTACTGAGTTTACCTAAAATGAATCCGAATGTGAAAATAACGTCTTGTTTTGGTCGGAGAACACGTTTTGCTGGAGCATCGTCTTTAGAGAAGGTATAGTCGTCGGGGATAACAGAATCACTGCGAAATCAACATCAGAGTAATCTTCAAAGCACTCAACAATTTTCCTACCCTGGCGAGGCTGCTCGCGCATAATTACAGGTGCTAAACCAAGCTTTGTTATTGCTTTAGCGGTTGCCTGCTTCATTTCTTCATCTGAACCCGAAATTAAGAAAATGCGTCTCCGAATATTTGCTGGTACCCCTGAAACAGGACTCGAAGAAGACACTTGGTTTTTCTGAGTGGGTGGAAGATACTTTTCTGTGCATATGTAGGCTCCTTTTATTTTTCCTTTGAGGATGTTTTCCATGAGGTACTCTTTGTCTTTGCAGATTACGAGCGATTCATGATTAGGCAATATAAGTTTATCAGCGTTTTCGTAGGACCAAAAGAGTACAACTTTTACAGTTTTTAGGGGATTGAGTAATTTTCCCATGAACCAAAACGGCTGCCCCGCAGTAAAAGGGGTAACAAATGTGCGCACAAGCTCCTCTTGAGAAATATTGAAGCGTATTCCGGATTTGGTTGAATCTTCGTATTTTATGTAAATATGATACTTGGACACATTCACGATAATCAACGGCTAATCTACTTCTAGACACAAAAACTTTGCCATATCACAAGCCTTATTCAAAGCATGCAATAAGGAAAAGAAAATAATGTAGCAAAAATAAGAAACTAATATTAATAAATTGACATTTAATTATCAAAATTGTATACAAAAGCATACACCAACAACCGAAAAAACCCCGCAAACTTCCATAAACAGGTGGTTGTAAACAAAATCGTTATCAGACACCAAGCCACACAGTTAGCGTGCAAGGAGAAAGTGTCTATGCCTAAAACCTTCACCTATACTGACGCAGGAGTTAACCGGGAACAGCGCCATGAATCCAAAAAGGCTCTCGATATGCTTAATGAGACCTACAAGTTTAGCCGCTTCGGACCCGTAATGCATCTGCCGTATAGCAACATTTTCCAGTTCTCAAAAAACACCTTCCTAGACTTGACCATTGAAGGTGTGGGAACAAAAGTTCTTCTTGCAGAACTAGCAAACAAATACGACACTATAGGCATAGATGCTGTAGCAATGGCAGTTAATGATGTTATTCGTTCAGGTGCAACCCCATTAGCTATTTCGGACAATATTCATGCTCAAGCGAGCAATCCTGAGCTGGTTAAGGAATGGCTCGCGGGTATCGTGGAGGGCGCCAAGCAATCTGAGTGCCCCGTAGTGAGTGGGGAAATCGGCGATGTAGCCGAAATCATAAATGGTATTTCTAAAGGCGCAGGTTTTGACATGATAGTTGCCTCCATTGGCCAAGTTGAAAAAGACCAAGTAATCACAGGTTGCGACATCAAAGCCGACGATGTCATAATAGGTTTGCCCAGCAGCGGACTGCACAGCAATGGCATAACACTCGCTCGAAAAATCATGCTCAAACAATGGGGCGGAAAATACAAACCCAACGACAAACCCAAAGAGCTCGACACCGATGTAATCAGCGAAATGTTAAAGCCGACCAAAATCTACGTTAAAGAATTCCTCAAAGCCGCAGAAGCGATTAAAATCAAAGGTGCAGTCCACATCACTGGAGACGCCTACACCAAATTCAACAATCTCGCCAGATTTTCCGAGGGCATAGGCTTCCAATTTGACAACTTCAAGCCTCAACCTATCTTTGGCTTAATGCAGAAAACCGCCACTGAATTAGGTTATACCATAACAGATGAGGAAATGTTCACGACTTTTAACATGGGCTGGGGTTTTGGAATAATCGTAGCCAAAGCAGACGCGGATAAAACACTTGATGTCTTAGAGAAGGTTGATGCTAAGCCAGAGCAGATTGGCAAAATCATGAGTACACCTCAGGTATCAATCAAACACCAGGGCAAGAAGCTAAAATTAGCATAGAAACTTGTCAGATTGTTTGCAAAAGAGTTTAAATCTCGACCGCTTAACAGTTAAGCTATGATATACTGCGCCAAAATTGAAGTTAGCCTAAAACCTGGTCATACTGACCCCGAAGGTAACACCACACAACATCTTTTACAAGAACTCGGCTACAAAGTTAGCGCTGTAAACGTTAGTAAAAGCTATAGTATCCAAATTCAAGCGTCTAACCTCCAAGACGCTAAAGCGAAAGCTGAAGAGATGGCTAAACGGCTTCTCGCAAACCCAACTAAAGATAATTATTGCATAGTTATTGAGGAGCAGAAATGAGCCTCTACATCCGCGCCAACACACCCTTCACTATGCATCAAGCCAACTTAGCTACTGCAACAGACAAGCAGCTGGTTGAAATCAGCAATGAACAAGGGTTGGGATTGAACCTTGCGGAAATGAAGCAAATTCAAGCATATTTTAAAGCTCAGAAACGTAATGCCACAGATGTAGAATTACAGATTTTGGGACAAACTTGGAGCGAACACTGTTGCCATAAAACCTTCAAAGGCAAAATCCTAATTGAAGGGGGCAAAGAAGTTGACAGTCTTTTTAAAACCTACATATCGAAAGCCACCAAGGAAATCAACCCTAAATGGTGCATCAGCGTCTTTGAGGATAACGCAGGAATTATCGCCTTCGACAAAGGCTATGCAATAGCCGCCAAAGTCGAAACTCACAATCACCCCTCCGCCGTAGAACCCTTCGGCGGTGCAGCCACAGGAACAGGTGGAGTAATTCGCGACATCTTAGGCGTTTGGGCAGATCCCATCGCATGCACCGACGTACTGGGTTTTGGACCCTTAAATTATGATTACAACAAACTACCAGCGGGAATGAAACACCCCAAATACATCTACATGGGTGTCACCGCAGGCATAGGCACCTATGGCAACAACATGGGCATCCCTACAGTAAACGGGGCCATATACTTTGACGAATCCTACACAGGCAACGTCGTCGTATATTGCGGCTGCATCGGCCTACTCCCCCTTAAAAAATACAAAAAAGAAGCAAAAGCTGGACACTACGTAGTTTTAGCAGGAGGAAAAACAGGACGCGACGGCATCCATGGCGTCACCTTCGCCTCAGCAGAACTCACTGAAAAATCCGAAGAAGTCAGCCGACCAGCAGTACAAATCGCCGACCCTATCGAAGAAGAAAAAGTAACCCGAGCCATGATGAAAATCCGCGATCTCGAACTCGGTTCAGCAACAACCGACATAGGCGGAGGAGGACTATCATCGGCGGTAGGTGAAACAGCCGATAGGTTCGATTGCGGTGTCACAGTTGATTTAGGTAAGGTGCCTCTCAAATATACTGGGCTTGCACCATGGGAAATTTATGTTTCCGAATCTCAAGAAAGAATGTTCTTAACTGTCGCCCCGGAGAATCTGCAAAAGGTCTTGGAGATTTTTGAAACCGAAGACGTTGAAGCTAACGCAATTGGCCAACTTACCAAAGAAAAGGTTTTACGACTCTGCTACGGAGGCACAACAGTAGCAGAATTAGATATGGGATTGCTCTTTACAACTACCAAAGTAACCAAAACCGCGAAGATCGAAACCCCAAAACTCGAAGAACCAAAATTCGCTGAACCAAAAAACCTCACTGAAACACTCCTTCAACTACTTTCCGCCCCAAACATTGCAAGCAAAGAAAGCGTCGTACGTACCTATGACCATGAAGTTAAAGGCAACACCACCCTTAAACCGTTTCAAGGAGAATATGCAGGACCAAATGACGCTGCAATTTTGAAGCCGCTAAACAACTCGTGGAAAGGCATAGCCATCTCATGCGGCATGAACCCCAACTATGGTAAAATCGATGCCTACTGGATGGCAGCCTCCGCAATAGATGAAGCAATAAGAAACAACCTTGCCGTTGGTGGACGACGAATAGCTATCTTGGACAACTTCGTATGGGGTAACCCGGAAAAACCAGAACGCCTCGGTTCACTTGTTAAAGCCTGCGAAGCCTGCTACGATATCGCTACTGCTTTCAAGACCCCATTCATATCAGGAAAAGACAGCCTCTATAACGAATCACCTCTTGGCCCAGTTACTCCGACACTGCTAATCACCGCTGTCGGTATAGTTCCCGACATACGCTCAGCAGTATCCATGGACACTAAAGCACCAGGCAACCTGCTCTACATCATAGGCGATACCTATAACGAATTAGGCGGCTCAGAATACTACAAACTCAAAGGATATTTGGGCAATTCAATTCCAAAGCTGAACGCAGTCAAAGCAAGGAAAACCTACTATGCTTTCACCAAAGCTATAGATGAGGGCGTTGTAAAAGCTGCCCATGACCTCTCAGAAGGGGGGTTAGCAGTTGCGGCAGCAGAAATGGCTCTAGCAAGCAACTTCGGTATGAATCTTGACTTAAACAAGCTACCAGCAAAAGCTGTTGAGCGAAACGATTTCGCATTATTCTCAGAATCAAACAGCCGCTTCCTGGTAGAAATTGCTCAGAAAGACAAAGAGACCTTTGAGACAATAATGAAGGGTAAAATCATTGCTGAAATGGGTAAAGTCACCAAAAACCCCAGCTTAACCATCAAGGGTCTAAAAGGAGCTAACGCAGTAGTTGATGCGTCAGTTGCTGATTTGCGTGAAAGCTGGAAACGAACCTTAAGCAGTGGAGCGTAAAGAAATGAAACTACAAGATGTACGTGTATTGGTTATGCGGGTAGGCGGAACAAACTGCGACGCTGAAACCGCACGCGCTTTCCAAGAACTGGGACTAAAAACTGATATTCTTCACCTAAACGAAGTAGTTAAACAGAAGAACCTTTTAGACTATCATGTGCTGGTTTTTCCAGGCGGTTTCTCCTATGGCGACTACGTTCGTTCAGGTGTAATCTTGGCTCGATTAATATCAGCGAAACTTGGCAGAGAATTACGCACATTCATCGATGATAACCGATCCGTATTAGGCATCTGCAACGGCTTCCAAGTTCTTGTCGAAGAAGGCTTGCTCCCCGGCTTTGACGGCATCAGCGAATACCCCCAAGCCTCGTTAGCATCAAACAGTCAAGGCTACAAATGCCGCTGGATTTACCTTAAAAACGACAACAAAGGCAAATGCGTTTTCACAAGCAAAATTCCTCATGGTAAAGTCCTACAAATGCCAATTGCACATGGCGAAGGACGATTCCTCTTCCCTAAAGAAAAGGAAGAAAAGCTTCTAGAAAAACTCTATGACAACGACATGGCAGTTTTCAGGTACTGCGACCAAAACGGTAACTACGCCGAAGGACAATATCCATTGAACCCGAACGGAAGCTTCCACGATATTGCAGGCATATGCAACAAAGAAGGAACAATATTCGGCTTAATGCCTCACCCCGAACGTGCATTCTACTGGTGGCAACAACCCAACTGGACCAGCCAAAAAAATATGCCCCAATATGGGGACGGAAAACTGGTTTTCGACGGCTTACTTAATCATTTAGCCAAGAAGCTTTAGATCTTTAACGTACGGCAGACCCGGCCGTGCTCCCATTTTCATAACGCATCTTGAACCGACAAAATTACCTATCTCTGCACATTTTCTAAGGCTCTTTTTATTTAGTAACCCATAGAGAAAGCCAGCACAAAATGCATCACCTGCACCAGTTGTGTCAACGACTTTCACCTTAAATGGCTCAACAATGTGCTCTTCTTTGCCGTTAGTTAATAGCATCCAGAAGCACCCATCTTAACAGCTACTATTTTAACACCTTTCTTTAGCAAAAATGCTGCACCCTTCTTGGGGTCTTTTTCTCCAGTTAAAAGTTCCAACTCGATGCTATTGGGCATCATAACATAGCTCTTTTTAATTATCGATTCGAGCTGGGCTATACCTTTTCGCATGTAAAGAATACCAGGATCAAAGCTAACTTTGACATTGTCGGGTAAGGTTTCAACTATTTTCTTTTGGGTCTCAAAAGAAAGCGCACCAACAAATGAAGACAGATGCAGGAACTGTGCCTGAGAAATGTAGTTCATGTTGACCTCTTCAGGAGTTATTGTGTCGTTGATTCCTGATTGGATATATAATGCTCGGGCACCCTTTGCATCCACAAAACCCATGACGTTGCCACTGTGACCTTTCTTGACCTGAATAATCCCATTGGTGTCGACATGTTCTTTACTGAAGTCTGCTAGGTGCAGGTCGCCCTCGCGGTCCATCGCAATTTTTCCGATAAATCCGACATTAATACCCAGACGGGCTAATCCTACAATAGTGTTCGCTGCTGAGCCGCCACAAATTTCTTCTTCGTTGATTACGAAGCTTTCTTCTTCAGCATGAGCTAATCGGTCAACTTTGAAGAGTTTATCTACGTTAAGCGCACCAAAACCTACAACGCCGAAACTGTTCATGTGAACAGCTCGCGTAGGAAAATTTTGTATTTGCCTAGTTTGCCATCATAGTTACCTGCAGATATTGAAATGACGCCTTTGACTGTCATAGCTGCTTCGATACCTGCTTTCATAGCAGCCTTCGCCGCATCCATATTCATGGCGCTGATAACTAGCTCAGGAATGTAGCCTACTCCTTCCGGAACCTTTGAGACTTTGCCCAGTTTCTGCTTTAATGATGGACACCATTCATGGTTAGTTGTTGGACCAATGAGGGGAAAGTTGGTTTCAGGCTTAGATCCAGCGGAGCAAATGTCAAATGTTGTAATTGCACCGGGTACGGTTTGGACTGCGTCAAGAGCTTTTTGGCCCGCTTCTAGAACAGCTTCTTTGGTTTTGCAGAGAAACCAGAAGTTTGCACCGCTTATGCCGTGTGTGTAGCCTAGGTAGTGTTCGATGATAAAGTCGGGGGTCATGAGGGGTACGACTATGACTTCTCGCCCGTAGCGCTTCTCGATCCATTCGTGACCGTCACCACAGTGGCCAACCCGTTCCATCATATCGAATTTGCCTTCAGGATTAGGCAGAGCATCAAATATCGCTGTGAAGGGTTTAACGAGTACATCTTGGCGTATTCTGAATGAGAGTTCAGCTTCAAACTTTGCAAGTTGGTCGGGTAGGGGTTTGTTGGCTCTTACGCCCATCCACCATTGGACAAGGGCGCCTTTGCGTTTGTCAGGAGTCTCTTTTTCGCTGAGCCACCTTTCTATTCCACCTTCAATTCTGCCAATGACTGCGGATGGTGTAGCAGTGACATCGTAAGCGGCACTTCGCAGTGTCCGCTCGTCATCTGCGGTTATAATTGCTCTACAAAAAATACCTTCAAACGCTTCAGCGTAAGTATCTACAATTTCAATTTTAGATTTTGGTTTTGCTACCATTTTTATCCAAGTCTCCCTATAGCTTGACCTCTTACCTTTTTCCTAAACTCGCTACTCTCTTTCACTATAATTTCCATATTCGACGCCGCAGGTATTTGAACCTTCGGCAACTCCTTAGGATATAACGCTGAAAAGTTGACCCAACAAAAACGGGATTCATGATGCTTCGTTTTAGGACTCGTCGATTCCAGCTCTTAACCAACTGCAATAACTGCGTCCTTACCATGCTTGCAAAAGACATCCGCAATCATCGCCGTAATAATACTATTCGCAGAAAGCACAGAAATTTCAGCGTTCTTAACCGCATAACTATTTCCATTAAAGGAAACCGCTAAACCACCACTTTGCCGAACGAGCTGGAAAGCTTCAACATCAGTTATGCTATCGCCTATGTACATGACATCTGCAGCAGAAATGTGCAGCTTTGCTATAATATCTCGTATGGCCTCGGCTTTCTGTTCACCTCCAACAGTTACTACCTCGAAAAAGATTTTACCGCAACTCATGTCTGCAATTTCAGTCCAGAAAATCTCATCAAGCCGCTTAATGGTTACTTGGTCAATAACTGAAAAATCAGAAATCGCCTTTGCATCGGAAGGAATCGTCATCATAGGCATTGTGGCTATTTCTTGGGCGAGTTCTTTGAGCTTCTCTGATTCTTGCAAAGTGATTATGTATCTGTCAAGTTTGAGTTTGGTGCAATAGGTGTTTTCGAACGGAAACTCGGGACTTCACAGAGAGCTTTAATGTAATGCTCGTAACTGGTGCTGACGATAAAGGCATCAGTTAAATCCATAATATGGCAAAGAGTATCTTTTGTACCAGCTATGAAGATTAGATTTTGCCTTGAGAACTCCTGCATCTGCTTATCCGTAACATTGTAGGCTTTAAGAAAAGGCAAAATAAGTTTTAACGTGCCACCTGCGGAGTAATCCTTCTTTTTGACCACATCCACAAGAACGTCATCATATTTGCTTATAAGAGTGAAAAGTTTGTCACCGTTAGGAACAAAATGCGCTACTATCTCGAATGCATTGTCGTTTTTACTTATTGGACCTTCACAGTCGGAAACAAAGATTTTCTTCACCATTTACGCCCTCAATTGCTTCATATGCTGCATACTTTTTGCGATATGCGGCTTTGAGGCAATGTCAGTTCGGTTCCAAAGTCCCCCGCCTTTAATAATTTTGGCGCCTTCTTGACTGATTAAGCGAGCAGCTTCGATATCTTCACCTATACCCAACACACCCACAACTCTTGATTTGAGAGCATAGTTGCTATTGTTTCTAAATTCCATTGAACCGGGGTATATTCGGATTTTATCACCATATTTACGGGTCAAAGCGTAAGCTGCGGAGAGATCAACCGGTGTTTGAGCATCTGAAAGGTTAGGTGATTTGGGATTAACTTCTGCGTATCCGCCGTAGCTAGGCGGAACCTTGTAAGTTAAAACTGTCGCGAATTTCTCAACCTCAACACGAAGAAGGTTTCCCTCTATCATCTTAAAGCAGAGGTCTACGAAATCGTCCTTAAGGATTGGGAAAAGGTTAATGCTTTCCGGATCACCGGGGCGACTGTTAATTTCAAGAATCTTTGGTCCTCCACGTGTATGCATGAAAGCTAAGTACAAGGGCACTCCGCGTAGGGCAGTATCATCATTTATTTTTTTGCTCCAACCTTGAAAGATTTTTTGGGCGATGGCTACTTCAGTTTCCCGATCCGCCGAAGTCATGAAGGGAAGATAATCTTTAGTATCTTTGTAAGAGCCCATGCCGCCTGTGTTGGGTCCTTTGTCATCGTCAAAAGCGCGTTTATAATCGCGTGTATCAGGGAGAGGGATTAGGTGTTTACCGTCGCAGAAAGCCATGGAGCTGGATTCTTCTCCGTCAACTTTCTCCTCGATTATGACGGCGCTGTATTGGTAATTTGATAAAAAGTGCTCAAAAAGCTGCTCTCGAGTGCTAAAGTGGTCACCCCAGACACCTACACCTTTGCCCGCGGTTGGCTTATCAGGTTTCACCGCTACTTGGTTGTTTAGCTCGTCAAGCCATTTGTAAACTGTCTTTTTTGACTTCATCAACGCTTGAGTAATCTTTTGGGTCGAAAACCTTGAACCGCGGATTTGCTTCAGGTGCAATTTCTTCGAAAAGCAGACGCTGTTCAACTTTGCTAGCTTCTATTGCATATTTTTGTTTAGGACAAATAACAGGTATGCCAGTGTTTTTTTCAATCAGGTCTCGGATGCCGTCAATTATGGGTTTTTCTGAGCCTAGAATTACAAAATCGATTTTTTCCTTGTTAGCTTGTGCGAATTTGCAGATTTGCTCAACATTCAAATCAGGTATTACGACGTGTTTGGTAGCTTTTTCAATATTGAAGGGATTTCTTTGTTTGTCAGCTATGAAAAGTTCAACTTGGTGGTTTGGGCTTCGGCTTAAAGCATCTACAATGGCAGCTTCTCTTGCCCCGTATGAAACGACTAGTACACCTGTTTTCTCCATTTAGGGAACAACCTTGGTTTAGAGAAAGTAACTATAATGCTTAAATGGTTTTACCATTGAACACTTTGAGAGGCATCGCCGGTCTCGTAAATTCTGCCGTTTTCCTGATGGCCTTGAAGGAATTTTTGCTTCATTTCATCAGCGATTTTTTGAGCAATGGGGGTAGGATATTTACCTGTTATACAGCCAAGGCAAAGCTCTTCTTTGTTACAGCCTATAGCTTTTACCATGTTCTCTATCGATTGGTAACATACGTTGTCTGCGCCAATTATTTTGGCGATTCCTTTTTCATCATGGGTTGAGCCAATAAGCTGCCCATAACTACTCATATCTATGCCATAGAAACATGGAGAAATTATACGCGGAAAAGTAACAAACATATGAACTTTTGTAGCGCCGGACTTACGCAACTTTTCTATAATAACTTTGGTTGTGTCTCCCCTTACTATGCTATCTTCAGTTATTATGACTCGTTTTCCAGTTACTTTAGAGCCTAGAATGTTAACTTTCCTATCTATAGTTGAATATCGATCATTGTTTAATAATATGAAGGCCCGTTCAGTTACATAACGGTGACGTCGACTAGCACGTTCCCATCTTAATCCGGAAGCTTCATGAACACCCATAGCGGAGTCATCTCCAGTTTCGGGAACGGAAAGGATAATGTCTGCGTCTTTTGCGATGTTGGCAAATTCTTTAACGATATTACGGCCGAACTCTTCGCGAATTTCATAAACATATTTGCCGTTGAAGCGTGAGTCGGGTCGGGCAAAATAAGCGAATTCAAATGCACAAAATGCCTTTCGTGGTTTTTCGATAAGCTGTTGACGCTTAAAACCTTCTTTTGTGACTATTGCCAACTCGCCGGGCTCAAGTTCAAAGTCACGCTCAAACCCATTTATGTCCAAGCTGACGGTTTCGGAGGAAAAAACAAATGTGGAGTGATCGGGGCTATGGCCGGCACAAAGAGGTTTAATTCCATGAGGATCTTTGAAGGCAAAGAAATCGCCATTTCCTGTAACCCCAATTACAGAAAATGCTCCATCTAGGCTTAGCATAACGGTTTTTACTGCTGAGGCAAGATCTTTGCCGTCCTTAAGTTCAACAAGCAACTTGTTACAGACTAAATCTGAGTCACAGATGCAGGTAAAGTTGGGGAAGTGCTGGGTTATTTCCTGTTTAAGCTTAAGAGTGTTAACGATGTTACCGTTAAATGATATTGCAATTTTTATCCCGTTCGCTTGTGCAGCAACAGGTTGGGTGCCCTGAACTATTGATTCGTCATCACATTTTCCGGATGTGGTGTATCGAACATTTGCGATACCAATGCTTCCGGGCAATTGAACAAACCAGTCATGCAGAGCACTTGTTTTGATTTTTGGTACTAAATCAAGACTTTTGTAAGTGTGAAATTGGCCTTCATCAAGAGTCAGGAAGCCATACGATTGGTGTCCTCTATGATTTTGAGCACGGAGACCCCAGTATACAAACGAGAAGACTGGTTCTTTTTCGAAGTTTATTGCTCCAAAGACACCACAGCCTATGTTAGATTCCCCTGCAGAAGGCAATACTGCACAGGGTGCTTTATGAGCTTTTAGTACATTTTCAGATAAAAAGCCATGAACCAAACCAAAAATGATGAAAATTGTTCTGACGAGCGGTATGGAATTTAGTTTTCAAAAAGCAATAGAAAGGGAGAGAAGGATTTTGCATAGAAAAATTAAGGGGTCAATCGAACACGATCTCGAGGGAAAAGCGATACTTCGCGTATGTTCTTTTTCCCAGTTAGCACCATGGTTAGTCGTTCGAGACCAATTGCCCATCCCGCATGAGGGGGCATACCGTAATCGAATGCTTGAAGATGATACTTAAAAGAATCTGGATTCAGCTCTTTTTCCTTCATTCGCTGCATCAGGAGGTTTTTATCAGCGATTCTTGTTCCCCCTGAAACTAGTTCGATCCATCGCCACATAAGATCAAAACCTTCGCATAGTTCTGGCTTGCCGTCGCGGGGTTTGATGTAGAAGGCTTTGGCATGCGTAGGCCAGTCAGTTATGAAGTAATAGTAACCACGTTCTTTACCTAAGGTCCGAAAAGCTGGAGTAGGTATGTCTTCTCCCCAAGGAATAGTTACACCTGCACTTTTTAGATCGTTAAGAATTTCGTCATAAGTAAAGCGCTTGAATGGAAGTTCAGGGACGGTTGCTTTGTATTTCAATATACTTAGCTCTTTAGCACATTCTTCTTTGACAGTCTTACATGTATGATGGATTACTTGCTCAAGTAGACCCATAACATCTTCAGCATTTGCAAATGCCTGCTCGATGTCCACGGAAACAAATTCACTCAGGTGCCGCCTCGTATGGGACATTTCTGCTCTGAAAAAAGGTCCAACTTCGAAAACTTTTTCCTGACACATAGTCAATTGTTCTTTGTAAAGCTGTGGACTTTGAGCTAAGTAGGCTTTATCGCCAAAGTAATCTACAGAGAAAAGCTCAGCTCCACCTTCAGTAGCTGAAGCAATTATTCTTGGAGTATGAACTTCTAGAAAACCCTTTTCGAATAAATAATTCCGTATAGCAACTAAGGCGTGATGTTGAACCCGGAATGCAGCCGCGTTTTGTTCCATTGCAAGGTCAAGGGCGCGGGCGTCTAAGCGAACTTCGATATTTGCCGGAGTTTTGCCTGTGATATCAATAGGTAACTGTTCAGCCGCGGTATTGAAAATCTTGATTTCTTTCGGGAGAACCTCAATACCTCGAGGAGTCATAGTGGTTTTTTTCACAATACCTTTAACGCCTATGCTGTAGCGTTTTTGCAATACATCAGATTTTAACAGAACTTCAGGGGTTACTTTTTTCTTTAAAATAGTGACTTGAAGAGTACCCTCACGGTCTTGAAGAATAATAAATCGGATCCCACCAAGGTCACGTACTTCTTGAACCCATCCAAAAAGAGTGATTTCTTGTCCATCCATATCGGGATTAACTTTATCTGTATAGCATGTTCTGACCCAGTCGCCCAAGGAATCAAGCGTCATAAGTGGATGTCTCCTTTTGTTAATCGGCGAATTCGACTCGCAGACTCATTTTTCGGATACTGCCGGCAATTTCTTTTACAGCGGCTAAATCGAATGGAAGTTGCGCACCGCGTTTCCTTCTAAGAATTACACGAGTCTCAGTTGTACCATCTGGAAGCCAAATCGTGTTGATAGTTAGTATACTTAAAGGGGTGAAAAGATCTTCGAGGAACTTACGGTCGTCAACACCGTTTTCTAGAATACGAACGGACTTGTTGGTTTCTTCGCTTAAGGCTTTGATTATTTTTCCCCCGTAACCTAGAAGCCTTGGAACATCACCATGTCCAACAATTAATGCTAGGGTTTTGTTAGCATCAATAGCTTTGTAGAAGCATACATTCTGGAGGGAGGGGTATTTTTCTTCCAACAAAAGAAGCTGGCGAGCAATTTTTAAGTCTAAATTTGTTATTTCGCCAGCCTTAACTTTAGCTGAACACTTTTGGCATAGCATGCCGCTCTTTAAACAGAAACTGCATAGTTCGGTCTTCATGGAGAAGACTTCCTTCCGTAAGGTCGGATAGTTTAATTTTGGAGGAGTGCGTTACTTGCTCAACTTGAAATAGGGAGAACTTATCGTTCTAGTGTTATTTCAATTGTGCTTACGTTAGTTGGGTCATCGCTTTCATCTTGGGATGTAAGCTTGTCGGTTCCTATACTGATTTTTTTAACTTTTACATCAGGCAGGAATCTACGTCTCACGACTTCGGCAACATCTATTGCTCGGCTTATGGATTTTCCTCGTGCTTTGACATTAACGTATTTGGCGCCACCGTGGAAGAGTGTTATGCAAGCGAGGACATAGTTCATAACTGGTTTTTTCCCGATCAGCACTGCATTAGTCTCTGTCGTCTCTGACATGGCTAACGTGTCACTCCTAGTTCTTATTTTATTGGGCTTCTTAAGCTCTTTTTTTCGGCTAATAAATATGTTGCGGTGTATTAGTTGACAAATCGGGGTGGCAGTTTTTGTATTTTCCCAGAGAATTTTGGAGCTATTTTTTGATTTTGCCCTTATTTTAACCCGTTTTTTGTGATTCGAACTAAAAGAGTGTTCAAATCCCTTAACTTAACATGCTGGGGAAAATATTTTAAGGTAGAAAAATTAGAAGGAAGCTTCTTAGTTGCGAGCACCAGATTCTTAAGCAACTTCACTATTGTAAAGGTTTAATTTAACACAATGTAATGTTAAAGGCTGATGTACTGTGGAACCATTAACCAAACGTTCAGTTCAACTGTTGAAAACTCTTTATGACAAAGGTAAATCCACCAACACCTATACACTGCGTGTTAAGCAGGATGAACTCTCTAAGCAGTTAGGAATCAGCAGGCAAGCCTTAAACGTACATCTGCGTAAACTCAAAAGTGAAGGATACATCCGCACTGGTAGAGGTTTCATAGATGTCACTGAAAAAGGACTTAACGCCTTAGGAGTATCTACAACGCCTGCTTTCATTTTAATCAAAGTATTGCCCACCAAACGCATCCAAGTCTACGAGAAAATTCGAGAACTCGCCATTGCTAGAGCATTCCGCATCGCAGGTGACATAGACGCTCTGATAATGATTGAGAGGGAAAATATGGATGAAACCCTCAAAAAACTCTATACCATAGATGGCATTCAAGACACTCGCTCCTACGTAACCATCGAAATCATCAAATAGGTATATAGTAAAAAATTAAAGAAACAAGTCCCCTCCTATTATCAACACATGGGGATAATTCTTTTTGAAACTTTATGAAAATGAAGCGAAAACTATCTTTAAAAAATACGGCATACTAACCCCAAAGGGCGAAACAGCAACAACCAGTCAACAATCCCGCACGATAGCAGCTGAATTGGGTGGTGAAGTTGTAGTTAAGGCTCAAGTTTTGGTTGCAGGTAGAGGAAAAGCAGGCGGCATACAATTTGCCAAAACTCCTGATGAGGCAGAAAAAATCGCTCAAGAATTACTAAACAGCAGGATAAAAGATATACAAATAACAAAGCTTCTAATCGAAGAGAAACTTTGCATTAAAAAAGAATTATATTTTGGCATAACGGTGGACAGATTCAATCGCTGCTATGTCGCAATCGCTTCAGCCACCGGCGGCATAAGCATCGAAGAAATTGCTGACCAAAAACCCCAGCAGATTTTGAAGATGCCAATAAATCCGCAATTGGGATTTCAGTCGGTTCATGCAAGACAAATTGCTCAGAAGTTGGGATATTCTAAAACCCAATTGAGTCTTCTGATGGAAATTTTTGAAGAAACCTACAGGATAGTTGTAGATTATGATGCAGAATTGGTTGAGATTAATCCGCTTGTTGAAAATTCCGAGGGTATTTTCGTAGCTGCTGACGCACGCATTATAATTGATGATAATGCGATATTTAGGCACCCAGAATACAATGAAAAAAACCTCCGAGAACAAAGAGACTTAACACTCCAAGAAGCCCAAGCAAGAAAAAATGGTATAGAATATGTCAAACTAGAGGGAGATATTGGCATAGTTGGAAACGGAGCTGGCTTGGTTATGGCCACTTTAGATATGGTTAATTTTTTTGGGGGAAAGCCTGCGGATTTTTTGGATATAGGCGGAGGAGCATCAGCACAGAAGATAACTGCTGCTTTAGAAACTATCCTTTCAGACCCTGCAGTAAAAGTTGTATTCGTTAACATTTTGGGTGGAATAACTCGTTGTGATGAAGTTGCCCGAGCTATTGTAGAGGTAAGAAATAGGTTATCTGTGAAATCTTTTATCATTAGGCTTAGGGGTACTAACGAAGAAGAAGGAAAAAGAATCCTAACCCAGGCCAACATACATGTTTTTGACGATATGGAACAGGCAGCTCAGAAAGCTGTCGAAACAGCTACAAAGGAGGCATGAGGAATAGGGATATTGGTTGATGCTGCCTCGAAAGTGATAGTTCAAGGCATAACAGGAACCCAAGGAAGCTTTCATAGCAAACTAATGAAAGAATATGGAACAAAGATAGTTGCTGGAACCAGCCCCGGTAAAGGAGGCAGCATAATCAATAATATACCTGTATATGATACCCTCCGAGAAGCAAAAGAAAGACACGCGACGGATACATCTATTATTTTTGTTCCAGCACCCTTCGCAGCAGAGGCAGCTCTTGAAGCTATAGAAAACAAGATCAAAACCATAGTAATAGTCACCGAACATGTGCCAATTAAAGACACTATAATGCTCTTGTCACATGCAAAAAGGGCAAAGACTACAATCATAGGTCCAAATACTCCGGGGGTGATTTCGCCCGGAAAATGCTTGCTAGGGATTATGCCTTCGAATATTTTCAGAGAGGGTAATATAGGATTAGTTTCGAGAAGCGGCACACTCACTTATGAAATCGCGGCAGCTCTTACCCGTGAAAATATTGGCCAATCTACTTGTGTGGGGATAGGTGGTGATCCCGTAACAGGTCTAAACTTCATCGATATCTTGAAGAGGTTTAAAGAGGACCCCCAAACCCAAGTTGTTGTAATGATTGGTGAGATTGGGGGTAATATCGAAGAGCTAACGGCACGATACATAATCGAAGAAAAATACCCCAAACCCGTTGTTGCCTATATAGCTGGAAGAACTGCCCCGACTGGAAAAAGAATGGGACATGCAGGTGCCATAATAATGGGTAAAACAGGTACAGCAGCATCAAAAATAGCAGCCTTAGAAGCCGCAGGTGTAATAATTGCTCAGAAACCTAATGATGTACCCAAGCTAGTTGCTCAGATGCTATCTCAATAACTAAAATTGGGTAGTTCAGGAGGATTTGAGGCAAAAGGTATATTTGACAGATAACTATCAAAGTCATAACCCCGAAAAGAAGGTTACTAAATGCCGATATTAGATCCAGTTAAGAAAGCCATCGCACAGAAAGCCAGGTTATACATGAAAATCTGCAGAGACTGCGGAGGTAGAAATGCTTCAACAGCCACAAAATGCAGAAAATGTCACAGCAAAAACCTGAGATGGAAGAAGAGAGAACTAGTAAAGTAAAATAGAAAAAATTCTCTTTTTCATTTATAGTGTTTTAATTAGTGTTTCGATGTTGAAAGTTGTGTTAGCGCAGCCGTTTTTCAATAAGGGAACAGCCTGACTGGACACGTTCATACTTTTTAATAAATCAACCGACATTTTTGCCTCCTCTCCGCAGGCAACACCGATCACGCCTTCATACTTTTTCGAATTTAAAATCTTGGGTACACATGAACCCCCAGGCAATATGTAAACGTCATATCCTTTGTCTTTTGCAATTCGTTCGGCCTTGTTGACAACGCAGTCAGGTGAACAGTGAGCGCAAACATAGGAAGGCAAACTTGATTCAAAAATAGCCTTGCAGCGACTATCCATGTACTTTCTGGAGCAATGGGGAATAAAAAGGGCACGTTTGTGAGTGTTTAAAAATTTTTTGCGCTCTATAATATTTACGGCCTCCATATCAATCAAATCCTGAATTACCATAACAGCATCTTGGAGGTTAAGTCCGGTGGCTTCTTGAATTTTGAACTTCCTTATCATATCTTGTAAAGTCCGTAAAACTGCCTTATGCATACCTCTTTGATATCCGACTAAAGCGAGCTCCGTGAAAAAGTGATGGGATGTCTTAGAAATATCGAAGGTGAATTTATACGGCATGATTCAATAGTTAAAAAACCACGCTTAAAAAGAATGCTAATCAGAAATAAGTTTCTTTAACTTGAAACTGGCTGGCTCGGAGGAGCGGTAATTATAGCTGGTTCATTGTTACCTAATAGTTCACGTAGAGACTTCGCTTCTTCACGCATTTGACCAACTTCAGATTCAAGTGTTGAGACGCGCGCTTCAGCAGTTTTTCTAAGTGTCTCAATCTCACTCATCAAACTAGATTTTTCGGTTTGTAACTTGGTTATTTTTTCCTTCAAAGACTTAATTGTTTGCATGAGCTCACCGTGTATGCGCATAATTCGTTCAGCTTTGTTTTTAACATTTACTGTCCGTCCAGACATAGTTTGAGCCAGAATTTTTCCATTGTATTTGGCTCCGCATTTTGCGCATTGAAAAGTGCCAATGTAAAAATCAGGTTCTGCTGTTGATTCTTTGTTGTCTGTTGAATAAACGGGCCAAATTTTAGATGCCGCAATTATTTTAGCACTACAATGGGGACAGATACTCAATGCTTTTCAGTCCTTCTTGTTCAAAACCATTCATTTATTTATGTTATAACATTTTTGCTCTTTCAACTTTTTCTTAGTTGCAGGTTTCAAAGTGAATGAGTTTGCTAAATCGATTTGAAAAGTTTTAGGTTTGATTATTAAAAATAAAGTAAGGGAGTATATTCTCGACTATATGCTGATTTGGAACATCAGTCTTTCGACGAGTTCTTTGTATCGATTTCTTATGGTGACTTCGGTGACCTGTGCTATTTCGGCTATTTCCCGCTGAGTTTTTCTTTCACCTGTTAAAACAGAAGCAATGTAGCTTGCAGCAGCTGCTATACCAGTTGGACCTCGCCCGGAAGTAAGCTTGAGCTCTTTAGCGGAGGCTAGAATTTTATGGGCAATTTCTTCAACTTTACCTTGCATTGTTAATTGATTACTAAATTTGGTTATGTATTGGCTGGGCTTAAGGGGTGGAATTGAGTAGTTAAGTTCTTTTATGAGAAAACGATAGCTTCTGCCAACCTCTTTTTTTGGTACCGTCGATGCCTGAGAAATTTCATCTAGTGTGCGTGGTAAACCGCATTGTCTACAGGCCAAGTATAATGCTGCTGAGGTTACGCCTTGAATTGAGCGTCCTCTAATTAGTTTCTCTTTAACAGCTTTTCGATATATTACTGAAGCAGTTTCCAGAATATTTTTGGGCAGATTAAGATTATTTGAAATCTTTGTAATTTCCGAGAGGGCAAAGGCCAAGTTACGTTCAGTTGCATCTGAGACCCTAATACGACGCTGCCATTTTCGTAAGCGATAAACTTGAGCTTTCTGTCCAGGCGAGAGACTTTTGCCGTAGATGTCTCTATCATGCCAATCAATCGTTGTAGATAGACCTTTATCATGTATAGTGTAGGTTAATGGAGCACCGACTCGGGTTCGTTTAGATCTTTGCTCGTCGTCGAATGCTCGCCATTCGGGTCCTCTGTCAGCTATTTTTTGAGTAACTACAAAACCGCAGTCCATGCATACTATTTCAGCACATTCATAGTCACGCATGAGCCTTGTGCTACTACACTCGGGGCAGACTTGAACTTTTTGAGGTTCTGAGCGTTGCGTCTGGGGAGTCGAGTCTACATTTTCGTGCAGCTCATTTTTTCCACTCATTCGTTTTTAGCTCCGTTCCTTTCTCGAGGAGGAAACATACAACTGCCTATTAGCTAGCTTTTCAGGGTCTTTAACAGAAGATCTAATCACTGCATAGGGGGATGTAACGGGTCCGATTATATCAAAGATTTTACCAACAACTTTCAGGTTCTCGTCAACGACCGCTGAGCCCACCTTGGGCACCTTGTCGAGCTTTACGACAATACTCTGTGACGGCGTCACGCTGAGAACTTTTCCCAATCTCTGCAACATGTTCCCCTCTCGAAAAACATCATCTTCACCGTGGTTCACCATATAAAGTTTTCTGCAAAACACGTCATATAGAAGTCCCATCAGCAAATTTTCAGTAGAAACGTTCATAAATATGAATTGTGGATAGAACTGTGCCTTAAAAGGGTGAGGCTAATATGTCAAAACCATTCTATGTAAAATATGAAGCTCCAAAAGAAGTTGTAGATGCAGCCTATGAAGCCCTAAAAATCGCTTCAAAAACAGGCTTAGTAAGAAAAGGAACAAATGAAGCAACAAAAGCCGTTGAAAGGGCTATAGCGAAACTTGTTGTTATAGCTGAAGACGTTGAACCACCAGAAGTTATTGCACACTTACCATTGCTTTGCGATGAAAGAAAAATTCCATACGTATTTGTTCCAAGCAAAGAACAAATCGGCGCCGCATTAGGCATTGATGTCCCAGCCGCTTCCGCATGCATCATAAAAGAAGGAGAAGCAACCGGCTTAATCAAAGAAATCATCTCACGTCTTGACCAAATGAAAAGAGGCTCTCAGTAATGAGCAAAGAAGAGAGAGCAGCCGCTGAAGAACTAACGCCCGCAGAAGTTATCCAAGTAATTGCACGCACAGGTGTAACAGGGGAAATTACCCAAGCTCGTGTGCGCATACTTGAAGGAAGAGACAAAGGACGCATAATAACACGCAACGTTAAAGGTCCAGTGCGAGTACAAGACCTCCTGATGCTCAGAGAAACAGAGCGAGAAGCAAAGAAAATTAACAGATAAAGAGAGGACTCTTAAATGCCGAAAAACAGAAAATGCTCATTTTGCGGTAACGAATTCCCAGCCGGCACTGGCATGATGTACATCAAGAATGATGGAACCATACTCTGGTTCGACTCAAGTAAATGCAAGAAGAGCTCTCTACTATTTGGCCGAGATGCACGCAAACTGAAGTGGACGACCTACTTCGGTAAAGAAGAAAAAGGGAAAGCATAAGACCGCAACTAAAGGGCTTAATGCATTCTACCACCAAACTTTTTTACTTTTAATTATTTAGCAAAATCTACTTTATCCGAGACTTCTTCAAACAGTGTATTAGAATATTAACCAGGTTTTAGGATTAAAATCAAGAATTTTGTTGAGTAGCGGGGAGTAGATTTGAACTACTGATCTCTGGGTATCTCTGAGCAGAATTCACTGCTCTTATGAGCCCAGCGGGTTAATCCTGGCTACCCCACCCCGCTGCAGTTTCTGCCCATGTATTGTGCAGGTTCTTTGAATACTACCTCGCTACCGATTATTAATAGTTTCTTTTTCTAAATCGCAAAAACATTTTAGTGGGGACCATTCATTGGTACTTTGAGGACACATGTAATGGATAAGCCTTACCTGCACGAGATTTCAAAGCCATCTTTGGAAAATCCTATTTTCATTCAAGGATTACCAGGCTTTGGTAATATTGGAAGAATCGTAGCACAACTCCTCGTAAAAAATTTTGGAGCAAAACCTTTCGCGGAGTTGTATTCACCTAGTTTTCCGGATTATGTGGCCGTTAGTTCGAAGGGTATTTGCCATCTTCCTCGATACGATTTCTATTATGCGACTGTAGATAATTCTAATTTTATAATAATGACAGGCGAAACTCAGCCGTCATTTGATGATGTCTTGGCTCATTATCAAGTTTGCAATGAAATTGTGGATTATGCTAAAAAATGCGGGTGCCAATTTCTCATCACCATCGGAGGAGTGCCAATAACAGAAGAGAAAACCCAAGTTTATGTGGCTAGCACTTCACCAAAACTTACAGGTGAATTCATAGACAAAGGCGCTGTCATCTATAGTCGGGGTAAAATAGTGGGAGGAACGGGTTTGACTTTAGCATTAGCGAAGGAAAAAGGAGTAGATGGAGTCTGTTTATTAGGCGCCACTACAGGTTTTAAGACAGATCGCAATGCAAGTTTCCTTACATTCAAGTTTTTGATGAATGTTTTAGGAAAAGAGATAAAAGAAGGATTACAGGAAACACATTAGTTAAAAGTAACGCAGAGAAGGGTTTGCATGACAGAAAACGAAGAAAACAAAAGCTTCATAAGTTCAAAATTCGGAAAGATACTCCTAACTATAATTGCAGCTTTCCTGATTTTCGCCGGACCAACCTACATCATATATGGGTTAGCAATTGTTCTAAACGTGAACCTTGCCGCCTCATTCGCTATAGGACTTGTTCTATTCATAGTTGGATTAGTAATGATGCGACTCCTTGTGCAAAAGAAAGTAATCACTTAATTTTTTTGCCTCAGATACCCCAGGGTGCATCATAAATTCAGCTTTTTAAAGTTCGTCATCGGCATTTTCTAGAATCCTTTTAGGCTGTTATTAAGTCTTCTTCGGCAAGTCTAATCTTCTAGAAAAACATATAAAATATATCTACAGGTATAATAAGTATGCAAAACAACAGGAAAAATGCTTCTACACAGCCTCCAAACATAGAAGAAGCCGCAAGAAGAACAACCATCATACTGGAAAAAGAAGAAAGAGAATACATAGACTCACTAATTCGAGAGGGTAAAGAACAAGGAATTAAGCCGCTTATCAGCAAAATGCTTGATATCTACAAGAGCTTGATGGTTTATGACTGGCGCTTTCCTGGAGAATACTATTACGGTATTAGCAGAATCGCCTTCGTGAACGTTGAACTATTAAACATTCTCATTCAACAAACACCTAAAGAGAAAGGGCGACAAATCGGAAAAACAATGGGTTCTGCGCTAAAAGTCGCAATGGAAACAACTTTGGACACGCGAACCATAACGCCGAATAACTGGGAAAGTGTATTTAAAAGACTGAGAATCCAAGGTTTTGGCGAATTCTACCTTAAAGACAAATACCTGCTAGTAAAAACACCGTTCATTATAGAATCAGAAATCCTTGCAGGAATCCTCGAAGGATTACTAGACATAGAGGTAGACATCAGAACAAGTGTTCCACCGATAGTTTTTGAAATAAAGAAAGGCCTAAACATTGCTACCACATGAGGTGTCTACTAAACTTTAAATCGCTAATTAGCCAAGATACCTTTATTAGAAAGACGCGCCAAATTGTGCGTTTAGTGAGAAAGATGAGGGATTGCGTTCACCAAAGGCGATTGCGTTCATTCTCAATAAATGCAATCGAAAAACTATTCGTTTAGACACGAAAACTTATTCTATAATACGCATACTCTCTCAGAAATTAAAGCTTCTTAAAACAAAAAAACAAATAGCGAACAGACTGAAAAATTCTACTTTAATAAAAAATTTAGGTGATGAAAAATGGATAAAATAAAATTTGCCATACCAAAAGGCTCCCTAGAAAAAGCAACAGCGGAATTCTTCTCTAAATCAGGTTTCAAAATTGGCGTAACAGACCGCACATATCGCCCTAGCATAAACGACCCCCAAATAGAGATGAAAGTCCTGCGACCCCAAGAAATCCCCGTCTTCGTTTCTGAAGGCCTCCAAGACCTCGGCATCACTGGTGAGGATTGGGTCCGAGAAAACCGTGCTGATGTGGAAATTCTGCAGAATCTTGAATACGGCAAAATCAGACTAGTTATCGCAGTTCCAAAAAGCCTTAAAGAAAACACAACGTTAGGTGGCTTTATGGAAGAAATCTGGAGTCAAGGGAAAAACTTCCGGGTCAGCACAGAGTATCTTAACATAGCTTCAGAATATGTAAAAAACACTCCAGAATATAAAAAGCGCTTCGGAGATGCAGACCCCATGATTGTTACTCCTTGGTGGAGAAAAGGTGACAACCCTCGAGCAAAAATTTTCCTCTCATTTGGTGCAACAGAGGCAAAACCACCAGAAAACTCGGACTGCATAATGGATGTAACAGAAACAGGTACGACAATAGAAGCAAACAATCTTCGAATCATTGACACCGTAATGAGGTCAGCAGCAATACTCATAGCAAATAAAAAAGCTCTTGAAGATCCGGAAAAACGAGAAAAAATCTATGATATAGTAGCACTTCTCAAAGGTGTCGTAGACGGATCTAAGAGAATCCACATATTTGTGAATGTCAAAAAAGAAAACCTCAAAAAACTCCTCACCGAACTGCCCGCACTTAAGAACCCAACCATCGCCCCCCTTGCAGATGATACATGGTGCAGCGTAAACACAGTTATCGAAAAAGACTGCCTAATAGAACTCTTACCTAAGATACGCAAACTTGCACAGGGACTAGTAGTTTATGAACCAAGACAAGTACTGGCGCATAGACGAGATAGCGCGGAGAAAAGAAGGACGATGTCCAACCAACTCAGAATAAAAGTCTGGAAAACATCAACTCTCCCTCCAGATTGGTTCAAAAGAATAAAAGCGTTAAATGAAAAAGACAGCTCAACGCTTGAAAACACAGTTAAAGATGTAGTATCTACGGTTAAGAGCAAAGGCGACGAGGCTCTATTAGAATTCACAGAAAAATTTGACAAAACAAAACTCTCAGTTAAGGATCTAAGAGTAACCGCTGAAGAAATCAAAACTGCGTACAAAGTCGTAAGCAAAGAGCAAATTGACGCCCTCAAACTAATGCAAAAAAAACTCGCCGCCAACGATAAACTAACACTTCAGCAACAACCACTCAAAACGACTAAAGAAGGCATCACTGTAAAAGCTACTTTGCGTCCTATTGAAAGCGTAGGTTGCTACGTTCCAGGTGGATTGGCAGCATACCCTAGCACAGTTGTTATGACTGCAACTCCCGCAAAGGTGGCTGGTGTACCCAGAATTGTAGTATGTTCACCGCCTACATCACAGGGTACAATTAATCCATTGATTTTGGTAGCTGCAGACATCTGTGAGGTTGATGAAATCTACAAAGTCGGGGGGGTGCAAGCGATTGCCGCATTAGCTTATGGCACCAAGACGATTAAGTCTGTTAAAAAAATTGTTGGTCCGGGAAGCAAATATGTCACTGCGGCTAAAGTTTTAGTCTCACAAGATGTAGCCATTGACATGCCTGCTGGACCTAGTGAAGTACTAGTTCTCGCAGATGATACTGCAGATCCCAAGTTTGTTGCAGCAGATATGATTAGCCAAGCTGAGCATGGCACTGATAGCGTCGCAGGATTAATAACAACCTCTGAAACGTTAGCTAAAAAAGTTCAAGAGTGCTTGCAAGATATGACTATTTCAGCGGAACGAAACGAAATAATCAAGCAATCATTATCATCGTACGGATTCATAATTGTATGCGCAAACAACGACGAGCTGGTTGCATTAGCAAATATATTTGCCTCTGAACACTTAGAAATAATTACTAAGGACTCGATGGATATCGCTGAAAAAATTACATCCGCAGGTGTTATCTTGCTTGGACCATATAGTCCTGTTGCCTTAAGCGATTATGGAAGTGGAACCAATCATGTGTTGCCTACAGGAGGTTTTGGATATACCTTTTCAGGCTTATCGGTTCTTGATTTTACTAGAAGAGTCAATATTGTTAAAAGCACAAAAGAAGGATTGCTTAAGGTAAAAGACAGCATACAGATCCTAACAGCAGCAGAAAGGCTACCTAATCACTATAAAGCGGTTGAAGCGAGGTTTGAAAAATGAACTCAGCATGCAAAAACTGGTTAGACAAAAAACTTACCAAACTTCAGGGCTCTGAAAGCTACAATGCGGAAAAGACAAACGAAACAATAGCTAAGGAATATGGTCTATCACCAAACGATATCGTGAAACTCAACTACAACGAGAACCTTTACATCCCCCGTGAAAAAGTTATCCCACTACTAAAAGAAGTTGCAGAAGAATGCGACTTCAGAATTTATCCCCAAGAAGAAGAAAGCAAGCTCAAAGAGAAAATCAGCGAATACCTTCAAGTCCCCCCTGAGTGCATCTCTCTAGGCAACTCTAGTGATGAGGTCATGGAAAGGGTAATACGAATCTTTCTCGAAGAAGGCAATACCGCGGTCACCTTCATACCAACATTCACAGTCTTCAAGTACTGCGTCCAATATCAAGGCGCAAAATTCGTAGCGATACCGCTTAAAGACGACTTTTCGGTAGATATTGAAAGAATGCGAAAAGAGTTTACTCCAGGCGCGAAATTGCTCTATCTCTGTTCACCTAACAATCCGACGGCTAGTCAGCTTAAGCCAAGAGAAATTGAAGCTTTAATCGAGGAGTTCCCCGGTATAGTGCTAGTTGATGAAGCCTATGCTGAGTATGCTGATTACTCTGTTGTGCAACTGATAAATAAATATGAAAACTTGATTGTTCTAAGAACATTCTCTAAGGCTTTCAGTTTAGCCGGCCTTAGACTTGGTTACGCGGTGGCGAACCCAAGGCTGGCAAAGGCAATTGACAAAATGCCAGCACCTTATCTAGTAAATGTTGTTTCTTTGAGTATGGGTAGGAAAATGATAGAAAATATTGGATTGATGCGGGAATCTGTTGCAGCGTTAAAAGCCGAGCGTGGAAAACTCGTAAACGAGCTAAACAGCATACCAGGTGTACAAGCGTTTGATTCGAAAGCGAACTTTGTACTATTCCGTACGGAAAAACCCTATGAGCAGGTTTATGAAGCAGCCCTTAGAAAAGGCTTAGTAATAAAAAAACTGGGAAGACTTCTCAACTACGAAAACTGTCTTCGAACTACAGTTGGGTTACCAGAAATGAACACCAAACTCCTAACAGCTCTAAAAGAATACATGAGGGAAGAATCATGAGAACCGATGAGATAAATCGAAAAACTCGTGAAACCGAAGTCACAGTAAAAGTGAACCTAGATGGTGAAGGAAAAATCGAGGTTGAAACAGGTGTCGCTTTCTTTGATCATTTGATTACTTCTTTTGCTACACACAGCCTAATTGACCTTACCGCCAAGGTGAGGGGTGATCTTAAGCACCACGCAATTGAGGATTTAGCCATAGGTTTAGGGGAAGCCCTAAACAAAGTCTTAGCCAACAGAGAAGGCATAACCCGCTTCGGATACGCTGCGGTACCAATGGATGAGGCATTAGCATTTGCGGCCATAGATCTGGTTAAGCGGCCTTATGCTGTTATTGACCTTAAACTACGTGGCAAGAAAATTGAGGATATGGCAACTGAAGATATAGTTCACTTCTTCGAAACCCTAGCCACTTCACTAACCGCGAATATTCATGTATGGGTCCAATATGGCGGTAACGATCACCACAAAGCAGAAGCAGCCATCAAAGCTCTTGCTCTATCGTTTAAGCAAGCGATAGCTTTAGATCCGCGAAGAAAAGGAATCCCCAGTTCTAAAGGTGTAATCTAGTGCCCCAGATACTCATCATCGATTATGGCGTGGGCAATTTGCTTAGCCTTAAAGTTGCCCTTGAAAAGACAGGATTAACGGCGACGATAGCAACACCTAATCAGAAACTTGAAGGTGCTGATGCGATAGCTTTGCCAGGTGTGGGTAACTTTTCAGCCGCAGCAGAAGCCCTCAAACCAGTAAAAGAAGAACTAATAGACATCACAAATTCAGGTACACCTATCCTGGGGATTTGTCTAGGGCTTCAATTGTTTTTTGAGGCAAGCGAAGAAGGCCCAGGGGAAGGCTTAGCCTTTTTTAAAGGCAAAGACGTAAGATTAACTGGACCAGTTAAGGTGCCGCATATGGGCTGGAACTCAATTAACATGACAAAGCAAAGCGAACTCTTCGACGACGTCAATGACGGTGAATACGTGTACTTTGTGCACTCTCTTTACCCAGTTCCCGCTGAGAAAGAGATTATTTGTACCAAAACTGAATACGGGGAGACATTTACATCGTCAGTAGCCGAGAAGAACATCTACGGTACGCAGTTTCACCCCGAAAAATCAGGTGAGGCTGGCTTGAAAATTCTGAAAAACTTTGCGAGGATGATATCGAAATGACAAATAAAATACAGATTATTCCCGCGATAGATTTGATGAAGGGAAAAGTCGTTCGATTAACACGTGGCGATCCAAACACCGCTAAAATCTATGAACATTTAGGAACTCCTGTAGAAGTCGCTTTGAAATGGAAATCGGAAGGTGCAGAAAGAATCCATATTATAGATTTGGATGCGGCGTTTAGCAGAGGAGATAATCTACACACAATTGCCGAAATTGCAAAAGCTACGGCTTTGCCAATTCAAGTTGGCGGGGGAATTCGAACATGTGAAGCTGCAGATAAGCTCCTATCAGCTGGAATTAGCCACGTCATTTTTGGCGCATTAGCGTTTACCAACCCCGAAGCAATAACTCGGATATTGAATAAATTTGGTCCAGAACACGTGATGGTAGCATTAGACAATAAAGAGGGAGAAGTTATGATGATGGGCTGGCAGGTAGCCACCTCATTTACCATAGAAGAAGCTATGAACAAATTCCTCGCTCTAAATGTTAAAACCTTCTTCATAACATCAATAGCTGTAGATGGCACATTACAAGGGCCAGATCTAGAGACACTTAATGAAGCTAGCAAAACGCCAGGTGTAGATATAATCGCTGCCGGTGGTATAGGTGGAGTAAACGATTTAATTGCGCTCAAACGGGTAGGCGTTAAAGGTGTGGTCGTAGGTAAGGCACTTTACGAAGGCAGATTCACACTCACAGAGGCCATTAAAGCAGTCAACGGAGCATAAGCATGCCTTTAGCGAAAAGAATAATCCCTTGTCTAGATGTAACTGGCGGCTGTGTCGTTAAGGGTATAAATTTTCTTCAGCTTCAGAATGCAGGAGACCCTGTTGAGTTAGCAAAGCGTTATTCGGATGCAGGCGCAGATGAATTGGTCTTTCTGGATATAACTGCCTCTTCAGATAATCGTGAGACTTTGCGAGGCATAGTTGAAGGCGTGGCACGTGCAATAAACATACCATTCACTGTTGGCGGTGGGATACGTAACGAAAAAGACGCAAGGTTAATTCTTTGCAGCGGAGCAGACAAGGTTTCTGTGAACACTTCAGCGGTAGAAAACCCGAATCTGATAACAAAGCTGGCGGATATTTTTGGGCAACAATGCGTAGTTGTCGCAATAGATGCAAAAAGGAATCTGACCGAACAAAAAGACAAAATTACAGTAGAAACCGCGGATGGCCCAGTTTGGTTTGAAGTATATACTTATGGTGGCAGAAAACCCACAGGTATAGATGCAATACAGTGGGCAATGAAAGCCATGGAGCTAGGCGCGGGTGAATTTCTTGTAACCTCAATGGACTGCGATGGCACAAAAGATGGCTATGATCTAGAATTAACGCGTTCAATTTCGGAAAGAGTGAATGTACCGATTATTGCGAGCGGTGGTGCTGGAAAACCAGAACATTTCTTAGAAGCCTTCACAAAGGGAAAAGCTGATGCAGCTTTAGCAGCGTCTGTTTTCCACTATAACAATTACCCCGTACCTGTTGTAAAGGAGTATTTACGAAAGATGGGGGTGACAATTAGACCATGACCGTATCAAATCTGATAGAGAAGCTGGACTGGAAAAAGATGGAGGACTCATCCCCGTTGTTGTTCAAGACGCAAACACTAAAGAGATGCTGATGCTAGCCTACGCAAACAAAGAAGCGCTACAGAAAACCTTGAGCACCGGCTTTGCACACTACTGGAGCAGAAGCAGACAACAACTTTGGATGAAAGGTGAAACCTCAGGCCACACACAAAAAATCAAACGTGTCGCTGCAGACTGCGATTTTGATGCTTTATTATATGTTGTAGAGCAGAAAGGTCCCGTTTGTCACACCGGAAAAGACACCTGTTTCCACTACGACTTTGAGTGTTAAACACTCGCATAATTTTTTTAACAACATACCCATATTTTATTGTTAGTCGATGCTATAGATTCTTACTGAAGGTGAAGCCAAAACGTCTTTGCATGAAGCGATACTCTACCAGAGAGAAAAAAACAGTAAAGTGAAGTGTAACCTTTGCGCTCGACGATGTCGCATTAGCGATGGCGCAACCGGGTTCTGCCTGGTACGAGAAAACCGAGGCGGCACGTTATTCACACTAAACTATGGCAAAGCGGTTTCAGCTTGCGTTGACCCCATAAGCAAAAAGCCACTTTCACACTTCAACCCCGGATCATACGTCATGTCGGTTGCTGCCGCTGGATGTAACTTCCGCTGCCAAT
This sequence comes from Candidatus Bathyarchaeota archaeon, assembly GCA_963701765.1. Classification (GTDB taxonomy): domain Archaea; phylum Thermoproteota; class Bathyarchaeia; order Bathyarchaeales; family Bathycorpusculaceae; genus JADGNF01. The sequence continues at coordinate 489,683 of CAVPBD010000004.1, read as the reverse complement.
TTTGCGACAACTGGATGATAAGCCAAGATAAGGAAATATCAGGAAAAAAGTTCTCGCCTGAAGATATTGTAAAAACGGCGAAGGAAAGGAACTGCCAAGGAATAAGCTACACCTACACAGAACCAACCATCTACATGGAGTACGCCTTAGATACAGCCAAGCTTGCAAAACAAGCGGGTTTATTCAACACTTTCGTAACCAACGGATACCTAACCCCAGAAGCAATAAAAACCATTTCACCATTTCTGGATGCAGCTACAGTTGATTTTAAAGCAGGAGGCGATCCTGACTTCTACAAGAGCACCTCCGCGGTTCCAACAGTAAAACCAATCTATGAAGCACTTAAAGAACTAAAACTTCACGGAGTCCATATAGAAATCACAAATCTGGTAATCCCAAAGATTGGAGATTCAATGGATAAAATTAAGGAAATGGCAACTTGGGTTAAAGATTACTTGGGAAGAGATACACCATTTCATCTGTTACGTTTTCACCCTGACTATAAGATGACAACAACGCCTGCTACACCTATTGAGACCCTGGAAAAAGCATACATGACCTGCAAAAATTTGGGTTTAAACTATCCATATATCGGAAATGTTTCAGGACATCCTGCAGAAAACACCTATTGCCCCAACTGCGACGAACCTATAATTAAACGGTACAGTTTTGAAATTACTCAATGGAAGCTCACACCAGATATGAAGTGCTCAGTATGCGGACAATACATCCCAATTAAAGGTAAACTCCATCAAGTAAGCTCAAAATTTCCTTACGCCCTGTTTTAATATATCACCTATCAAAGGTTACTTATAGACTGGCAATGTGGAAAATTCTGCGACCAGAAGCAGCCTCTGTCTTTGATGACCCGCTTGTGAAAAAGAGTCTATCCCGATACTTTGCCGTTGCAAAAAACTCCAAACTTGCAAAGTTTAAGATAGCTCAGAAGACACCAGCATCCTTTGATAAAAAAGATTCATTAGAGCTGCTTTGGAAAGAGCACGCTAAATGCATGGAAGAATTCGGTAGGATAGAACAAGAAGCAGACAATACCAATTTCTCCAATAGTTGTCTATCTTCAGAAAAATCCTATTTTGATTTGAAACTCGAAATTGCAAACAGGATTATGCAAAAATGTTGTTTTTGCACACGAAAATGCAATGTGGATAGAACAGCAGGAAATGTGGGCTACTGTGGTTGTAATGACAGCGTGGCGGTATCAAGCATTTTTGTTCATATTGGAGAAGAACCTGAACTTGTGCCTTCGGGGACTATTTTCACAATGGGCTGTACTATTCGGTGTAGTCATTGCCAGAACTGGACCATTTCCCAATGGGCAGAAAAAAGCCAAAGATACGCGCCGATTGCGCTTGCAGCTGAGATTGATCAGTTACGATTGGGCGGGTGTAGAAATGTGAACCTTGTTGGCGGTGAGCCTACTCCATGGCTTCAACAGTGGCTGCAAACCTTTCAGTATGTGAAAGAGAATGTTCCAGTGGTTTGGAATTCTAACAGTTACTATAGTCCAGAGACCGCTCAGCTTTTGGCAGACTTAGTCGATGTGTATTTGTTAGATTTCAAGTATGGTCCTGAAAAGTGCGCTGAAAGAATCAGTCAAGCACTTAACTATTGGGATGTATGCACATCGAATCATTTGGAAGGTAAAAAACATGGTGAACTAATTATACGGATATTGGTTTTGCCAAGTCACTTGGAATGTTGCACAAAACCAACCTTAGAATGGATAGCCAAAAACCTAGGTGCCGAAACCAGAGTTAATATAATGTTCCAGTATAGACCAGAATGGCATGCAAACGAAATTTCGGAACTACGCAGAACACTAACTAAAGATGAAACCGCACAAGCAATCAAAATGGTTAAAACAGTTGGCTTAACTAATTTCATAAACTAATTAGAAATTTTTTGTTAGAAATTAGTGTTGCTTTGACTAGAAGGCAGGAGCTTCTAATTTGAAACTTCAAATAATTCCAAAGCTTAACAAGAATATCAGATAGCAGGGAACTCAGATGAGTACTATAACTTACAGGGCAATTGGGGTTATTCATTCAAATTTTAAAGAGCCAAAAAATGTGCCAATTCAAGCGGTTGTGTCAAAAGGGACAAAAGGAACAATCGAAGTAAATCCTGAATTTGCCGAAGGCTTGATGGACCTGGAAGGCTTTTCCCACATAATTCTTCTTTATCACCTAAATTTGGTTAAAGGCTACTCTTTAAGGGTAAAACCGTTTCTTGATCAAAATCTACACGGGGTGTTTGCTACCCGCGCGCCAAGCAGACCAAACCCTATTGGGTTATCAACAGTACGCTTAATAAAAATCCAAAATAACATTTTACATATCGAAGAGGTAGACATTGTTGATAATACACCATTGTTAGATATCAAACCCTATATCCCGCAGTTTGATAATAGAAAAACAAGGAAAATTGGTTGGTTTAACAAAAAACTTGCTGACCTACCTACAACCAAAGATGATGGCAGATTCTGCAAATAACCAAAAGTGTACAATCAAATACCATAGAAGCGATAATTGTTTCTTAAGATGGAATTGAAAAAGATTAGTACATGCTGTCCTAAAAAGTAGCACGTTCTGTTCTAAGGCATGGCGCTATAAGATTCTTTGCACAATGAGAAAGCGGAGAAATAAAGTATGGCGCAAGAAAAAATCAAGTCACTAATAGTATTTGTAACAATCTTCGCTATTGTTGGCGGAATTAGCTGGGCACTTGTAAACGCTCAACAAGCTTCACAAGAGGAAGGCCCCCCTCAAGTCATGCCTAAGTTGAGGCTTCATGAAGACATACGTGAAGTGGCATTAACTTACATAAAAGACAATCATCCCGAAACAGCACAATTCACAAACAACCTATCATGGAAAGGCGGAAGAACAACACCCGAAGGCATTGTAGGCGCAGAAACATACACTTACAACGCTAACGGCTGGCAAGTAACCATTCAGTACCCTGTGATACCAAACCCAGTTTACGAAATAACCGTAAACTATAATGTACCCAATGAAGCCGGAATCATCTCTATACCCTACGACTATCACCTGGACAGGTACCTTCGGAAACGGAGCTATAACAGAAATAAATTATACGTTTGCTCAATGACCAATAAATAAAAACCATATTCCACCCAAATCTCTTTTTTGTGCACAAAGGACATGTTTGGTTCGGAGAAGACGCTATATAGGTATTCATCGTATCCAATAAAAACAGGTGGAAAATTGAGGCGTACATCTCATAATTGCGGTAGTTGTGGCAATTGTTGCTATTTTTGTTGTGAGTTATACAGGTTGGACAGTTCTTAACACCAATAATCCCGCCAAAACTCCTCAACCTTCGACCACCCCACAAACGTCTCAGACAGCTGAAGTTTCACCAACAGCTTCCCCGTCTACTACACCTGAAGAGTCTCCATCCTCATCACCAGCGCCCTTAACTCAAGAGCAAATTCGTGATGCAGCAATGGATTACATCAAAACTTATCATAGTAAGACTTTGGAGTTTATGGTGAATTTATCTTGGACTGGCGGAAAAGCGACTCCTGAAGGTCTTGTGGGCGCAGAAACCTATACTTACACTGGTTCGAACTGGACGGTTACAATTCAGTATTCAGTAGTTTTAGACCCAATATACACAATCACCGCTAACTACTCTGCTACTGATATATGGATTTCTTGGGAGGGAACCTGCGAAAACCGAACTATGAAAGAAACAAACTACACCTTCAGGGATATGAGAGGTTTTTCCACGCAAGAAAGAGTGCGCGAAGCGGTTATGGATTATATTAAAACAAATCACGTTGAGACTACTCCGTACATGCAGACCTTGATGTGGACTGGAGGAAGAATTTCGCAAGCGATGATTTTAGGCTCAGAAACATACAACTATGAAAGTTACGGATGGAATGTCACGATGCGATATCCCGTGTATCCTAATCCAATATACAGTATTACGGTAAGTTACATTTCACTTATCTCACAGATAACCCCCCAAAAGGATATTATAGCATGGCAGGGTACTTGGCAAAACGGAACTATAACCGAAACGAACTACACCTTCACCCCATAAACTTGAATCGTGATAGGTTTTTAAGTTAAGCCAAACCAACCTACTACTAACTCTAAGAAGAGTTCTGAATCGTTCACGGGGGATATAGAAAATCCGGATAATCGCTGACCTACACATTCATAGTCGTTACAGTCGAGCTACAAGTCAACAAATGAGCATTAAAGAAATTGCCCGCTACGCAAAAATAAAGGGTTTACAGCTTGTAGGCACAGGAGATTTTACTCATCCACAATGGCTTAAAGAAATCCAGGAAGACTTAACACTTGAAGCAGACACAGGACTCTACAAATTAACAAGCACCCCAGAATCGCAAATCCGCTTTATGCTGACCACCGAAGTCTGCACCATCTTTAACTATAAAAATGACTCAAAAAAAATCCACCACGTCATTCTAACACCTAGCTTAGATCAGGTAGTTCAGATTAACGAAAAACTTGGCAAATACGGCAGTCTTAGCTCAGACGGCAGACCCATATTGAACATGACCGCTCCCCAATTAGTTGAAGAGGTCATGCAGGTTTCAACGGAAAACGTGATTTTCCCCGCCCATGCATGGACGCCATGGTTTAGCGTTTTTGGCGCGTTTAGTGGCTTTGACAATATCGAGGACTGCTATCAAGATACTATCAAACATATTCATGCTTTAGAAACAGGTCTTAGTAGTGACCCGCCTATGAATTGGCGCCTAAGTAAACTTGACAGGTTTACTTTACTCTCTAATAGTGATAGTCACAGTTTTTGGCCTTGGCGCATGGGCAGAGAAGCAAACGTCTTCGAATTTGAACAACCTACCTACAAAGGGATTAAGGAAGCAATCTACACCAAAGACCCCAAACATTTCAAATTCACAATCGAAACCGATCCAGCATATGGCAAATACCACTGGACGGGGCATCGCAATTGTAATGTATCTCTTTCGGCGCAGGAAGCCCGAAAACTGGCGAATATTTGCCCGGTTTGCCGCAGAAAACTTACCGAGGGAGTAGAACAGCGAGTTGAAGAATTAGCCGATAGATCTATAGAATACAAACCTGAAAGCGCTCCGGGTTTTATGCGGTTGCTGCCACTTTCAGAGATTATTTCAGCGGTATTAAACGTTGATTCACCTTCAACGCAGGCAGTTTGGAAAGAATATAATGCGCTCATAAACATGTTCGGTAATGAGTATGCAGTGTTAATAGATTCAACAAAAGAGGAACTTTGTACTGTTGTTGATCTTGCTATTGCAGACGCTATCATTAGTGTAAGAGAAGGCACCGTCAGAGTTACTCCGGGATATGATGGGATTTATGGAAAAATAGTTCTTAACAAAGAAACTGCTACACAAGTCCCCAAACAACCACGTACAAGTATTAAACAATCGAATTTGCAGGACTTTTGGTAAAAATTTGGTTGCACTTTTGGTATATTTTTGGTGCGTTCAAAAAGGACAGATAAAATCTTATAAAGTTTTAACGGCACGATATGTGTGTTGAGCTAGATATGGAATCGTCAGCCGTAAAAAATCCAGAGGCAGTCTTCAAAATCTTAGAGGATATTCTGCGGCAGACGTACGGAGAAAGAGATATGCTCCTGATATACAAGTACTTAGAAGAACAATACGGTCTACCTCGATCTGAATTCGCAAATAATATTGACCTATTTGCAAAAGGACTGGAAAGTATTCTATCTAAGTTTGCGCCTCGCTCCAAATAAGGTTAACAAATCGAAATAACTTGAAGACTTCACATAAAGAAGGAAAAGGAATGGAAAAAAGATTTTACATTGAATTGGTTCGGAGGTAAAAATTCTTGAAGGACATTCTATCTAAAGTAACGGAAATAGCAATCCAAAAATACCAAGCTACCTACGCAGAGGCACGAGTGCAAGAACGCTCTAAAACCAGTTTTACGATGAAAGAAGGACGTGTCGAAGCTGCAAAACAAGGTATCGAAAGCGGAGCAGCATTGCGAGTTCTTGTTAATGGTTCTTGGGGCTTTGCATCAGTTGGCTCATTAGAAATTGACACCTTAACGAACACTATTTTAGATGCTTGTGCCATGGCAAAAGCGGCAAGTGTAAGACTTAAGACCCCAATAAAACTTGCTTTAACCAAACCCATAGAAGACCAAGTCAAGAATAAATCAAAAAACGCCCCCTCAGAAGTAAGCATCGAAACAAAGATCAAAATGGCTTCCGAAATAAACCAAGTAACGCTTAAAACAGATAAGCGCGTAAAAAGCTGCACAATAGATTATGTAGATGCGACGGGTACAACTTATTTTGCAAACAGCGAAGGCTCGTACATAGAACAGGAAAAACTCTATGTCTGGTCGAGAATAACCGCTTCCGCCCTGCAGAACGGGGTCTTCACCTTTAGCCGAGAAGAAATTGGATCTACAGCAGGATACGAAATCTTTGATGCTGAAACGCCCGAAGCAATTGGAAGCAGGTTAGTGAAACGGGCGATTAGTCAGCTAAATGCTAAATCTCCGAAGGGAGGTAATTTTCCGGTTGTGCTTGGACCTAATGTGGTAGGTGTTTTTGTTCATGAAGCGTTCGGTCACTTGGCAGAGGCAGACATAGCATTAGCAGGTGGTGTGCTCTCAAACAATATGGGTCGTAAAATTGGATCGGATTTGGTCACGTTCTATGATGACGGCACAATAAATGGGGCGTTTGGCTCATTCAAGTATGATGATGAAGGCATACCAGCCCAAAAGACCCTATTGATAAAAGACGGAGTTGTGGAAGGCTTGATGCATAACCGTGAAACAGCACAAAAATGCAACGCGGAACCTACCGGTAATGCGCGTGCTGAAGATTTTCGAGCAGAGCCAATTATTCGGATGCGTAACACCTACATGGCCCCTAGAGATCACACTTTAGAAGAACTGTTTGAAGGCGTAAAATTTGGCTACTTCTTCAAGAGTTTTAGAGGGGGCCAAGCTAATCTTGATGGCGCTTTCCAGGTAGGTATTCAAGAAGCATATGAGATAGTGAACGGAGAATTAGGTGAAACAGTCCGTGACGCTTCAATCAGCGGCAATACACTTGAGACTCTACTTAAGGTGGATGCCGTGGGTAAGGATTTTGAGTTAAGCGCAGGAAGATGTGGTAAGGGTCAAATCGCATTTATAGGAAACGGTGGCCCACACATTAGAATCAGTGAGGTGACAGTTGGTGGCAGTGCCTAAAAAAGAAGACATGATAAGTTTAGCCGAAAAAACCGTCAAGACAGCCCTAAATAGTGGAGCTGCAGAAGCCGAAGCTTTTGTATACGAAGGAAACGCCACAAACGTAGGAATAGAACGAGGACAAATTACCAAAACCAACCGAATAATAGACAAAGGTATAGGTATACGTGTCCAAGTCAAAAAAGCCATAGGTTTTGCTTATACAAACCTCACCTCAAAACCAGAAGCCGTGGAAGCCGCAATTCAAAAAGCCTTAGGTGCTGCCTTAGCAAGTAAGGCAGACGAAAACTGGAAGGGACTACCGGAAAAGAAACCCTTTGCAAAAGTAGAGAAAGGGGTAGATAATAGAATTTTAGATTTACACGCTGAAGATTTAGTTTCCATAGCTTCCCGTATGTTGGATGCTGCAACTGCAGTAGACAAAAGAGTTTTTCCCGTTGAAGGCGGAGCAGGAGCAGGCTATGTAGCAAATGCAATAGCGAACTCAAATGGGATAATAGGTTTTGACGAAGGAACCATAATCGAATGCAGCATAGCAACTTTAGCTAATGAAGGAAACACTGTAACCCCAGTCTGCTTTGAATTCAACTCCGAAAGAAAATATAATATTAATCCTGAATGGGTAGGCAAAGAAGCCGCCAAATTAACAGTTTCTTCGCTAAAAACTAAGAGGATTGAAACCAAAAACTATAATCTTATACTAACACCTTTTGCGCTCCAGGATTTGCTTTATTACACTTTCATTAATGCTGTTAAAGCGGATAATGTGGAAAGAAATCAATCTCCTTTCAAAGATAAAATCGGAAACAAAGTCGGCTCTGAATCCATCACCATATACGACGACGGATTACTACCAGGAGGATTACACACTGGAATATTCGATGCTGAAGGTGTACCTCACCAAAAGACACTGCTCATGGAAAAAGGCGTTTTACGAAACTTCCTATATGACAATTATACCGCTAAGAAACAGGGCAAAGAAAGCACAGGGAATGCCTCAAGAGCAGGATACCTATCTACACCAAGCATAGAGGCCACAAACTTCCACATAATGCCAGGCACCAGAACCTCAGAGGAGTTGATGCATGAGGTAGACGATGGCTTGTTGATATATTACCTACAAGGTGCGCACAGCAGCAATCCAGTTAGCGGAGAATTTTCGGTAGTCGCAACCCCAACATGGAAAATCAAGAAAGGCAAAATAGACCACACTAGTCGGGGAGTAATGCTGGCGGGTAACATATTTGAATTGCTAAAAAATGTAAGTGTTGTAGCGAATAATGAACGGAAAATGGGTCAACTTATAGCACCATGGATTCTGGTCGAAAACGTTAAAGTCATCGGAAAATAACGATGACTTATTTTAACCCAAATGAATCCGTAATTATTAACTTAAGCCTTTATGCAGGTAAGGCAGTTGAAGGGCTAAAATTATAGAATTGAGCACAACTAATATTTACCTACAAGTGTGAAGTAACACTAATGTGAATGCCTAAAAAACCGCATTCGTGGGGGGGTTTAGAAATGAAAGAATCCGAACAGCCTAAAGCATCATCAGAGCAAACTTCTTTTCAAGCATCAACTTCGACCAATAATTTAGTCCCAGATCTTGCACAGAAACGTTGGTTCTGTGCAAGCTTGGATTCTTCAGGCAAAACATTCAAGCAGGAAGCTGAATCCCCGGCAACCTTCATAAAACTGATTAATGCCTCAGTTGTCTCCTGGGTAGACTACATCACAGATAATCCAGAAACAGATTTACCTACAGTAGCGACCCAAATGGGGTTCAGCGAACCGTTTGTTTCGTATTTGAGCGGTGGCGGGAATCAGCTTAATTATCAAGACTTTGATACTGAAATGTGGATGAGGCTTCCTTCTATACAAATTCGCGGAACCGAGGTTAAGGCTCATTCGCTAATGATTATGATTAACAAGAACACAGTTTTTACAGTGCATATGCGAATGGTAGATAAACGGTTTATCAGATTAAGACGCTATTCCGAAGCTATATTACGGAAAATTCCTGTGGAAGCTATACCTCGTGATAAACTAACCATGCTTCTATCACGCATTATCGACGCAAATAATGATAGTAACTTTAGACATCTGCGAGTAATTGAAGAATTCGGAGATGATCTCAACAAAGATCTTATGGATCCTAAAACTGACAAAGCTCAATTAGGGCCTAAAATCTACGAAATGAAACATGCGTTAATTATTTACATGGATGGTCTATGGGAAAGTGTGGATGTACTTCATGCTATGCGGTATGGCGATGCTGAATTACTAACAGATGATGAAAGACTGTTAAATGGGGTCAGCATCATGGTAGACCAAGTAAAAAGCCAACTTGGCTTATCCGAGCACATGTCCGAAGTGCTAGCTTCAGGAATAGAAGCCACACAAGCCATTTACAATAATCAACTAACGATAGCTAACAACCAATTAACCATACTGAATAACCGTTTTGCCCAGCTCGCAGCCTATCTAGCTATAGTAGGCACAGCGGTTCTAATCCCGAACACTATAGCCACCATGTTAGGCAACACTGTTTGGGTATACGGACCAGAAGACCTCTGGTGGTATCTTATTCTAATGATAGGCTCCACTGCCGGAGGCTCTTTTCTAATGTGGTATTGGATAAATAGAAGAGGTTTATTGCCTAAAAAATGTGATAAAAGCTAACGTTCCCTAATCCTTGTTTACCCTATATATTTTAGAAAAATTCTCGATTGTTTAATTATAGCAGAGAATTAGGATTTTCCTTATGCCCAGAAGCTTTTTGAGTATTCGCCTAGAACAGACTCGTAAATGTGCTTGGTTTGCTGAGCAATCTTGTTCCAATCGTATTTTTCTAGCATTATCTTGTAGGCGTTTTCTCTAAGATATTTGCCAAAGTTACCGTCAAGCAGAACTTTGGTTATGCCCCATGCGAGGGAGTCTGCATTGTTGGGGTATACTTTGACGCCTGTTACGTCGTGGTTTACGATTTCGGATAAGCCTCCAGTATCAGAAACTACCACTGGACTTTTTGCGGCCATAGCTTCTAATGCAACAATTCCGAAGGGCTCAAACATTGAAGGGACAACACATACATCTGCGCTTTTTTGGAGTTTAAGCAGATTTTCTTCATCCATAAAGCCTTGGAATAGAACCTTGTGCTCTAGCCCCATACTTCGCACTATAGTTGAGAGCTGATCTTTCATATAACCGCTCCCGACTATAACAAATTTGGCATCAACTTTAGATAGCACACTCGGAACAGCATTTATCAGGATATGTATCCCTTTTTCGTAGACCAATCTACCTACATATAGAACCAGCTTTTCTTCGGGGAGGGCAAACTTACTTCTAAAATCTTTAAGGTCTTGTTTCTCTAATCCGGTATAAATTTGAGGATTAACACCATTAGGAACCATAACGAGTTTATCGTTAGGAAGACCAAAAGCCCACTTTACATGTTGAACCATATAACCACTGCAACATATGACTTTCCATGCTTCATAGGTGAGCCATGCTTCTGTTTCATGAATCATCTTTTCGGTGTCTGTGTGGAGACCTTCTCGGCGTCCGATTTCAGTAGAGTGCATAGTGACGATGAGGGGTTTGCGGAAAATATGTTTTAAACCTATTCCAGCATTTGCTACGAGCCAGTCGTGGGCGTGAAAAACATCAATCGGATTGGGTAATTTGGCAGCGATAGTAGCGGCTTCTTTTTGCATATTGAGATTCATGAGATAAACCCAGGTGGCAAAGTCAGGGGAGGGATTCTTGTAAGAATCAATTCGATGAACCTCTACTCCGTCTATGACTTCATGGGAGGGAGCATCTGGGAAGTCGCAAGTAACAACATGTACCTTAACATTATTTTTTACTAAGTTTTTTGATAGGAAATTAACATGGGGGGATATTCCGCCTATTACTCTTGGAGGGTATTCCCAGCTTAGCATCATAACAGTTAAGGGGTGTTTCATTGCGTTTTTTCGTCTCCTGAAACCTGCTGGTATATGGCTAAAATGCTGCTTACCCAGGAGTTAGTTGTTGGAGAAGTCACAGTTATTTTTTCTTTTGGAACCTGATATATTCGAGTTATCTCGCTTTTCATCCATTCCGATTTTGTGCTTACATGTGCAGCCTCAAAAAAACCTAGCCATTCAATACCGCGTATGGCCATATTGAACGCAGAATTTGTTGTAGGGGAACGATGATCTTCCAGACTTTCGACTGAATATACAAAGGGTATGCCCAAAGCGTTTTTCAACGTAACGGCTGCAGGTATGAAATGCCAGTCATTAACGTCTATAAGATCAATATGTTTTCCTTTTTTATAGTAAATAGTCGCTACAGCACGTTCGATTTCTTGGTTTAATGTTAAATCCCAAGTTAATACCCCTATATGAGTACGAACAGGATTTGAAACTCTAACAGTCACTATCCCGTTAGCATCTTCACTTGTACCAGTCATAGAGTCATGATAAGTAACAACATAAGTTTCGATTTTATTTTTTACAAGCTGAATAGCTAACGCATTAACGTATTCTGCGAGGCGCCCAATTATTCTAGGGGGGTATTCCCAAGAAAAAAGAATAACGCGCATTTTTTTTCACTACGTAAAGAGAGAACAGACTTTAATTATGCCTCTTCCAGTGAGATAGTAGCGTTTCTTTCCTTCGTTGTCAAAGAAGCTTTCTGCGAATCCCTCACACTTGTAGTTGTCAAGGATGCCTTCGATTTCATTTTGGTCGTGCTCGATTATTCGAGCAACCTCTTCGCCTCTTCGGGCTAAATCAGCTGCAGTGGCGCATAGATTATGCAATGTTTGTAGAACTTTTTCTGGAAACGGAAGCTCATCTCTCATACCAATTGCCTCTTCACAGCTCACTAATACTCAGGATTTTAGCCTAATAAAGGCATGTGCACTCAGACAAGGCTAAAATAACCTTGTCGCTGCCTGAACTTGCTTACTAGCTTCGTTGAATCGCTTCGTGACTACTGACACTGTTTTTCGTCTAAGATCTTCATCTTTTAACTTCAGTTTTTTTATCGCTTCAAGTTGTTCGTAAAGGGATTCATCCTGTAAAGAATGCTGAATCCAGCTCTCAAAGTCACCTCTACGAGTATGAAATTCTATCGCCTTAATATCAACAGTCTGAAGTGCTTTTAAGAATCCTTTTAGGCTCCATGCCATAGCACCAGTAAAATTCTCTTTGCCAGCACCAGTATAGAACATAAAAGGTTCGTTCGCAACCATAATCGCAGTTCTTACCCGATTTTCGAAATCGTAAAGAGACATTTCGCCAGCTACAAAAGCATGAACCGGAGACTCAAAGGGGCTAAAGTAAGAGTGCACTTCTCCGGGTCCCCCTCCAGCGGCAAACATATAGTAAAGATGGTCGCTTGTTTGGAAATATCGCCACAAACGCAGAAATTCTGGATCATCAGCTTCATGAATTAGAGGTTCAAGTCTTTGCAGGTTGTTGTAGTATGCCCATTGCATAGGATTACCCAGCCAGCCACTGCTATCACGCTCAACATCAGCCCAGGAAACGGTCCCACCGCTTTCATGAACATCAACTTCCCCTGAAGGCAAATACTTGTCTATAACTTCGGAAGGAGTAGCCATCCGCAGGTGATCATACTTTAGCAATTCATCAGGAAGATGTCTTAGAAAGTCATGTATACCTGTCTCAGGCCAGTGGTGTTCTCCGAAAGTTTCATAGTCGGGGAATATGTTTATGCATTGCCCTTGGGCATCAGCAATCCAACGTGCATATTTCTCAGCGGTAAGTGGCCATTCATTCCACCATCGAGCACTAAAACGAAAGCCGATGTCATCAGTAAGTTTATAGTTTCGCAGCAGTAGGCGGATTTTCTTTGTACCTTTAGGTGTGTAGAGATGATTGGGGGATTTTTCGCCCAGAATCCTTTCGACACCTTCAGTGTAGATGCCTTTGTATCCAAGACTTTCTATTAACTTCGCTATTGTGTTATTGTAAAGTAACTCGGTATTTTCGAAAACTTTAGGCGTAAAACCCAGCAGGTCCTTTATTGTATCACGATGTAGAATTACTTGTTTAAGGAACTCATCTTTTTCGTGATAAAGACTGGCAATAGAATGATAATAAGTCTGATCAAGAAATTCTACACACCCGGTTTGCGCCAACTGCTTAAAGGAGTCTAATAAATCAGGGTTAAACCGTTCACATTGCTCTAAAAAGACCCCGGAGAGACTAAACGACACTTTAACTTGCCGCTCCTCTCCATGATGGGCATCAATCTGCTCAAGCAAAATTTGGTTAGTAGGAAAATAACATTTCTTTGCGGCACGCTCAAAAATCTCTTGATCCACTTCATTATCGAAATAATAGTTGAACAAGTCTTCCTTTTTGACACGTCTAAAAACCTTGTTCTCCCAAAACAGGTTCTTTCGAAGCCTATGTGGCTGATGGACCTCAAACACAAACACGATGTCAGTCAACAAATTCGCCTCTTGTTCTCATCTAAATAACATGTAAGGTTTATTTCTAATTTGCCATTAAAGACAATCTTATCTAAGTTCAAGTTTTTTGTATACAAAAGCATCAACAAAACAAATAGAAAAGGAAAATTAAGATATTTTCTTTTTCACTGAATTTTCTAACGCCTCTACACCCGGAAGCTTTTTGCCCATTAGGAATTCTGCTAATGCTCCACCTGCTGTGCTTACATAGCTGATTTTACTAGATAGACCAAACTCTTGTAGTGCAGATATGGTATGTCCTCCACCGGCTAAGCTGAATGCACAGGAGTCTGCTACCGATTTGAAGACTTTTTTTGTGCCAATTGCGAATTCTTTGTTTTCATATACACCCATAGGTCCACTGACTACAACTGATTTGGCTGAGGCAATGTATTTGCCGTAGATTTCAGCTGTTTTGGATCCTATATCGAAAATTGGATACTCCGTAGGCAAATCATCGACACGAACTTCTTTGCGTTTTTCGGCAATATTTACTGCAATGTCGATAGGCACGATAATTTTGTCGCAGTATTGCTTGAGAAGTATTTTTATTCCAGGAATAAAACCGGTTAGTTCTTTCTTTGCTATCAAATCCTTGTTTGGTTTACCTAAATCGTAACCTTTGGCAGTAAGAAAGATTTGCGCTACGACTCCACCTGTGAGAACATAGTCAGCTATGTTATGGGTTAGGACATATTTTGAGATTTCAAGTGCGTCATCTGCCTTCCCGCCGCCCATAACGTAGACGCAGGGATGCTCGGGTTTTTCAAGTGCTTTGCTTAATGAGACAAGCTCACGCTCCATAACCCGGCCAGCAGCGCTAGGTAAGACTGCGGTGAACCCCACCATCGATACATGTGAGCGGTGGGCTGCTGCAAAAGCATCATTAACAAACAGGTCTGCCAAAGGCGCCAAATTTTGAACCAGATCAGTTTTTGCATGCTGCTCAGGTGCGCCTTCTTTGGTTTCCTGAGCGAATAATCGTACATTGTCCAGAACAAGAATTTGTCCTGATTTTAGATTTTTTATGGCGCTTTTTGCCTTTTCTCCGTAAACATCATCAACAAATTGTACCTGAACGCCTAAGATTTTACCTAGGATTTCAGCGTGTTCCTTTAATGAAGTAAAATCTGGATCGCCTTTACGTCCTTGATGTGCCAAAATTACTACTTTTGCGCCTTTCTCTGAGAGTTCTTTTATTGTTGACTCTGCATGTGCACGGATGCGCACATCACTGGCAACTTTTTTGGTTGCCGGATTGATTTCGCTGTTAAAGTCAACGCGGACAATAACAACTTTGCCTTTTACTTTAACATCGTCTAGTGTTTGGTATTTTGCCAATTCACCATTTCTCCCGGTAACTAAGAAAGAAAAGGTTGGTTTTGTTTTTAAGGTTTGAGTTCGGAATTAGAGCTTTGCCTTCTTGCCAATCAATTCGATTAGCTCAACCATGCGGCAACTGAAGCCCCATTCGTTGTCGTACCATGCAAACACTTTGACGAAGTTGCTCTTTTCACCTAGAACCATAGTTGCTTGGGCATCGAAGACTGCTGAGTATGGGTTATGAAGAACATCACTTGAGACAATTGGATCTTCGGTGTATTCGATTATGCCCTTCATTGATTTTGCAGCTGCTTTCTTGAATGCTACATTTATGTCTTCCTTAGTTACATCTTTGCTAAGAACGGCAGTTAAATCCACAAGTGAAACATCAGGAGTAGGGACACGTAGAGATAAGCCGTTCATTTTGCCGTTACATGCAGGTAGGACTAAACCGATAGCTTTTGCCGCGCCAGTGCTTGTTGGGATAATGTTTAATCCGGCCGCGCGTGCACGTCGGAGGTCTTTGTGCACAAGATCTTGTACTTTTTGATCGTTAGTGTAGCTGTGCACAGTAGTCATGAAGGCTTTCTCGAGCCCAAAATTTTCATCTAAAACTTTGCTTACTGGTGCGAGACAGTTTGTGGTGCAGGATGCATTTGAAATTATGTTGTGTTTAATTGGGTCGTAGGTTTTTTCGTTTACTCCCAAAACGAATGTCGCATCCGGATTCTCCGCTGGAGCAGAAATTAGAACCTTCTTTGCGCCTGCTGCTAGGTGTTTGCTTGCACCTTCACGGTTAGTGAATAAGCCTGTTGATTCTACGGCTAAGAATACGCCGAGGTCTTTCCAAGGTAGAGCAGCAGGGTCTTTTTGGGCTAATGCTTTAAGAGGTTTGCCGTTAACAACAATTGTATCGCCTTTTACTTCGACTGTACCGTTGAATCTACCATGAACCGAGTCGTATTTGAGGAGATGCGCGTTGGTTTTGGCGTCGGCGAGGTCGTTAATGGCGACAAATTCTATGTCCGCTTTTCTTTCGATGGCGGCTCTATAAAGAAGTCTTCCGATTCTTCCGAATCCGTTAATTCCTACTTTAATCGTCACTCAAAATCACCCATGTCATTTTTTTCTATGGAGCTATCTTTCTTTGGCCATAGTTTAAATAATTTTCTTACAAAATTTTCTATATACACTTTCAGATACATATATTTTTAAAACTTTCAAGAAAAACGCCGCTTTCAAGAGGCTGAAATGGCCAATTAAGCAAGATAGCAAAACGCCTCTTAGTTAAAAAATTGAAAATGGAAGTTATCGCAGTTTCATGAGGACTATTTCTGCGGCGGTAATCATAGGTTCCCAGGTTTCGTTCAATGGCGGTGCATATGCAGTGTCAGCTTTTGATAGCTCTCTTACTGTCATATGCTTTTGTATAGCAAAAGATAGAGCATTTATGCGTTGAGTAACTTCTTCGCCACTAATTATCTGGGCGCCCACAATTTCTTGGGTATCTTTTCGAACAATAAGTTTGATTTTTATGGGTAATGCGTTAGGGTAGTATTCGGCTCTTGTCTTAGAACTGGCAGTTGCTGTGATTACTTCAATCTTAGCTTTCTGCGCTGCTGTTTCAGTTAAGCCAGTTACTCCGATTTGCATATCGAAAAGTTTAGTTACCGCTGAGCCTATAGCGCCGATGTATTCGGTGTTTCCGCCCGCTACATTTGTACCAGCCACTTTTCCTTGTTTAACAGCTACAGTACCTAGTTGCGCGCAAATTGGCTTTTGGGTTATGAAATTTATGGTTTCGGCACAGTCGCCAACCGCATATACGTTTGTTATTTCGGTTTCCATGGCCATATTTGTTTTTATGCCTAAAGATTCGCCTATTGGTATTCCAGCTTGTGCTGCGAGAGTGGTGTTTGCTTTTACTCCAAAAGCGTTCATGATTATATCAGCAGTTATCTCTTCACCACCTGCAACAATACCTGTTACTTTCTCTTTGCCGACAATTTCTTCGACAGGTTTTCCCGTAAAGATACGCATACCCATCTCAGTTAGGTAAATTTGAGCATGTTTTGCAATATCCGCATCAAGCATCATTGGTAGGATTTGGGGTAACATCTCAACTACAGTTACCTGCAATCCCCGCTCAATCAAGGCAACGCCAGTTTCAAGACCGATTAATCCAGCGCCCATTATGATTGCGGTTTTTGCGCCATCCTTGACGGCTTTATCTATTCTCTCACCGTCCTCTATTGTACGTAGGGAAAAGATACCGGATTTACCGTTTCCCTTTATAGGAGGCATAGATGCGTATGCCCCTGTTGCAATAACAAGTTTATCGTAAGGGATTGTCTCGGTGATCTCAGATTTGACTATAACAACGGTTTTCTCATTAGTGTCTATTGCCTTGACGGTGGTTTCGGTTTTTAGGTTCAGTTTAAGCATTTGGAAATAGGCAGGTGGATAAACAATTAGGTTCTTGAAGTCGGGAATTTGTCCACCGATTACAAAAGGTAAGCCACAGCGCGAGTAGCCTGCATATTTCTCTTGAGTTATAAGTGTTATTTCGGCTGCACGGTCGTTTTTTCTGGCAGCAGAGGCTGCGTCAACGCCTGCAGCACTGGCTCCGATTATTACTATTTTGGCAGGCATTTATTGCCTTCACTTCGATTCGGTTTGGGTCTTATGCCACTCTACCGCTTTTTCGAAATCCATCAAGCTGGGCAGTTCGGTCTGCAGATTTGTCGGTTTAAGGATAAGAATCCAGCCGGTATTGTAGGGGTCATCGTTTAGGAGTTCAGGTTTTGATAGGACCTCTTCATTGACTTCTGTGATTGTTCCGCTTACTGGAGCGACCACATCAGAGACGGCTTTTACCGATTCTACAGTGCCACAAGATTCGCCCTGTTTTACCTCAGTTCCCACATTGGGTAACTCAGCGTATACTATTTCTTTAAGTCGTCTTTGGGCATAGTCTGTTAATCCTATTCGGACTTTGTCGCCTTCGGTTTTTGCCCAGATGAATTCTGTTGTGTAATAGAGACCTTCAGGTACTTCGTAGCTTTCAACGTTCACCATGGATTTGCACCTTTTATTGGCGAATAATCTGTTTAGTATCGACCTTAAAAGTCTTCATGAGAGTTTTACAGCAAATCTTATATGTAACTTTTTGATTACATGTAACTAAAGCAGTACAGAGAACATGGACATGTCAACAATAAATGACTTCGCAAAAAAGCTTGACGCCTTAGGCCACCCGCTAAGACTAAGAATCATAGCAGTACTTGCTAACGGAGAGATGTACCTCAATGAAATCGCCAACACCCTTCTAGTAAGCAGAGCACTAGCAAAGGTGCATCTCAAGAAGCTTGAAAAAGCAGGCATAGTCAAAAGCCGCATAGTATTAGCCGAAGGAGAAGCTAAAGCACTCCGCTACTATGAACTAAAACCTTTTGACATACATGTTTCTCCGCAAATTCTCAAGAGGGAGGTGGAAAACAGTGGACAGTAGAGCCGCAATAGTCGCAAGCTGCTGGATAGCCATAGCCATAATCTCCGCCATGTACCTTTACGTCGAGGGAGCTACCCTATGGACCAACATAATCGTATTACTCTTAGTTGGAGTAGCCTTCATAGTATCGTTCGGTTTGACTTTCGGGCTAAGAAGGCATGAGACAAGAAAGCCCTCAAGCCAAGGCTAAGATTCAGATGTCAAATGAGCTTACAGAGATAAAAGCCACAGTAAACGAGCTTGCCAAGAAAGTAGACGCAATCCAGAAAGAACTAGAAGACTAAACAGAGAAAGCCCGAATATACGGGCAACCAACTTTTACTTTTTATTGCTTAAACTAAAAGAGAAGAAAGGCACAGTTAACGTTCGCGTTTGCCTGCAATCCAATCTTCTGTGTTTTGTTGTGCTTCTGAGTCTGGAATCTGTATTGGGGGATGCTTAAATGCGTATGAGGGCATGCTCAGTAGTGCGCCGCTGATTTTGCGGTCTAAGGCTATTTTTGCTGCGCGTATTAGATCGATAACGACACCGCCGCTGTTTGGTGAGTCTTCAACTTCGAGTTTAACGCTGATGTTTATTGGGCGGTCGCCGAATTTGCGGCCTTTGAGGGAGATGTAGCAGATTTTTTTGTTCTTAAGGAATGGAACAAAGTCTGATGGACCAATGCGAGTGGGCAGATCATAGGGAACCAGGCTTGTGACTGCTTGGGTTTTGCTGATGCGTTTGGATTTGAGGCGATTTTCCACGGTCATGTTCTGGAAGTCTGTGTCGCCGCCTAGGTTTAGTTGGTAGGTTTCGTCAACTATAACTCCACGGTCCAGGCAGAGCCGCACTAAGTTGCGGTGGAGTATAGTGGCGCCTACTTGGCTCTTAATATCGTCACCAAGTATTGGTAAACCTGCTTTAACGAATTTGTCGGACCACTCTTTCTCTGAGGCAATGAATTCGGGCATGCAGTTAACAAAAGCACATCCTGCATCCATGGCCGCTTGTGCATAGAAGCGAGCCGCATCGTGACTGCCAACGGGTAAATAGTTCACGAGTACTTGTGTTTTGGTTTCTTTTAGGAGCTTAACGACGTTTGTTTTGTCGTATTTGCTGTCGTCATAAACGTTAAAGACGTCTCGCATGTGAGGAGCTACACCATCTAGAATAGGTGCCGGTGAAACCTTTACACCCAATTTGGGAACGTCGGCGAATTTTTCAGCGCAGTTGGGTGCAACCCAGATGGCTTCGGAGAGGTCTTTGCCGATTTTGTTTTTGTTAACTTCAAAGGCGGCGACGAATTTGATGTCTCTGATGCGGTATCCGCCGTAGTTAACGTGCATGAGTCCAGGAACTGTGGTGTTATCTTTGGCGTCTTTATAATATTGAGTTCCTTGGATAAGAGCGCAGGCACTGTTGCCCACGCCTATAAGTGCAACGCGAATTTCTGGCAAATCAAATACCTTCCATTTCTGATGCAAGCCTTAATGCACGACTATGCTATAACTTTTTCTAGCCATGAGAAGGTTAAAAGGGGACACACCTAAACTAGTTCAATAAGTGTTGAGTGTTTATGAGCAAAATTGCAAGCGAGATAAACATCAAGTATGAACCCTTTAAAGAAATCGTTATAATGGAACAAACACGCTTCACCACACCCGACGACATGGCACGCTTCACCTCGGTTATAGCAGGCGGTAAACTAGCGGGTCTTTACTGGGCTGAAGGAGTAGTTTTCCTGTATTTCCCATTGCCACCCTCAAATACAGCAGTTGCCAAGATGCTTATAGAAAGCGGAAAAGTCTACTGGACATTCGTGGGCTATGCACTAATGCCAAAATACGAACCAACCATAGAAACCAAAGAAAAAATGATAGTCCCAGTAATCGACATATCCACAAATGGCATGCTCAGAAAAGTTACCCAATGGCTTAAAGAACAAAAATAAACACCCTACAACTAACAATTATCCATCAGAATCAAACAACTTTTTTTGTTAAGGTTGTAACCGTTGAACCAAGTCAAGTTTAACGGCACCATAACTTCCGGGCAAGGTAACGGTAAAAAATATCTCGAACTGCCCTGGGTTAAAAAGCAAATTCAAGAAAAACTTGGTTATACTGCATACCCAGGAACACTAAATATAAAACTCTCAGAAAAAAACACACCCCAGAGGAAAAAGCTTATCGGGAAAAAACCTATGCAAATTTATCCTGCAGAGGGTTATTGCTTTGGCGCCGTCTTTAAAGCGACTATCAATGGTTTAGAATGCGCTGTGGTAATTCCTCAGGTTGAAGGATACCCAGAAAATATTTTGGAGATCATAGCGCCCCTCTATTTGCGTGAAGCCCTCAAATTAAAAGATAAAGATCAAGTAGCAGTCACGGTCTTTGTCTGAGATAGTAAAAGTTGAGTATGGTTATGTATCAACTGCTTTGCGTACAATAACGATGGGCTTATGTGTTATCTTTTCAAGCATTTCCCAACTTACCCCAGTCGCAGTCACTTTAAATCGGGCAGCCATATCCCAGACGGTTGCTCCTGAACCTGGACCACGTGCGCGATCAGCTACATTTGCTATGGTCAACGCCGTTTCAGCGGACATTTTGCATCCCGCAACTGCAAGCGGTGTCGGACGCCTTCTAAGCTTAAACAATCTACCTAAAACATATGATATAATACTGCCCCCGGAGTTGATACCTCTTAGGGGCTTTGGTCGAGGAGTAAAGTGGAAATTGTGAAATGTGTAGGTTTTGTCGGTATCTACAATCACTATAGCAACTTTTTTCCCTAAACTCTGTCGTATGTGTCGGCGAATTTGCTCGGCAATCACTTCAGAATCCAGAAGAGGTAAACTTACTAGTGAGTAGGGTAAATTGGATCCGTCTATACCAGCTTCAGACCCAAACATCAATGCCTGCATCAGCCCCGACTGCCGTAACGCAACCTGCTTATGTCGACTACCTGACTCGACAGGATACTCGCGAAGCCTACGCAGGAGCCTTTGCCCAAAACCAACGAGTACCCCCACACCGTAACCCCAACCCCAGCGCATCCAGTATTTAGCAAGAACTCCTGCGGTAGAACTGGGCACAAACTTGTCCTCATCAAGCATATTGCCAAGGGCAGTGGAAAGCGCCTTCTCAGAAACCACCACAAAATCGCCATCCCTAACACTCTTTTCAATGGCATGCACTATAGCAGATAGGTAATCGGTATCAGGCCGCCAGAACCGTGTAGCAAGAGGCAACGCATTGTACCTAGTCATCAAGTCACGCTTAAAGCCACTTTCTAACTCAGATTATTAAAAGGTTAAGTCCTTCAAAAGAAGATAAACCACTGCGCAGGTAAATTTTCCTTCACCCAACATTAAGCAGTATGTTATCGGTAATTCGCATGTTTTTAATACTAGAACCACCTTGCAGGTATATGGCGATACACTTTGCTCTTTGGACACAAATTGCAGGTGGATTTAGGTGACCTCAGCGAAGAAAGGGAGCATCTAGCTATTTTCTTGAATACTAAACTGAAAATTCAATTTTCACCAGCCCAGAACAAGCTGGTTTCAGATTCGGAAACCGCATCACCTCAGGAACTGGAGCGAATAGTTAACAAGTTCATTTATCACCGAAACCTGAATGGTTCTCACTGGGTTGCTCTTGAAAAAAACACCGTTAAAATCAATGCCTTCAAAAATAAAGAGAAAAAACCAGAAAAACAAAAGAAAGGCGCCTCGACCCCATCAACAATCTCACATGGCTGGTTATAATCTATAAAGAGTTGAATAGGTGCTCCGGCCGGGATTCGGACCCGGGTCGCTGACTCGAAAGGCCAGCATACTTGACCGGACTATACTACCGGAGCACGTCTTTTAAGAAGAGCACAACCAAAATACTAATTCCTTCGAATAAACCTTACCCTTCCATTTATGGTTTAGGTGCTTCAGAGGGTGCTTCTTTAGGTTTAAACAAAAATCCTGTTATTTGGTCAACTAGCTTACCTGTTGATTGCACTTTTTCTTCCATATTGGCTACTCGTTTTTCAAGGTCAGCAGAGGGGATTTTTCCTTCAATTCGGTTAGCGGACCGGAACATAAGCAGCATCCGAAATACATCAGCAATGGCTTTATCTTGCTCTGAGGTAGAGGCAGGTTTAATCCCAGCGCATACCGAGAGCAAATCAATGTAGTGCTCCTTGATCTTAAGCTCTTGACTAACTGAGGGGTCAGTTGGAAACGCTATTGCTAAGGGATTCTTTTTGCTCAATTCAGCAGCCGTCGGGAAGCGAATAACAATTTCTCCGCGTATCCAAGAGGTAACAAATTCGCTAACAAACCGCCTAACTTCGTTGGATGTGAAAAGCGTTGCTTGTTCTGGTGCTTTTTTGTTGATTTTAACCTTGATTATTTTATTTTTAGTTTTATCTTTGGTACTGTTTTCCATTTTCTCCGCCCCGACTTTCTATTCAGTTAAGGGTTAAGCGCGAATTAGTTATTTGCTTATTATTAGTGTATATGCTGGTTAATATGAAATCTTTGCGGTTGCAGGAATTTTGCCAAGAACTTTTGATGTTGCTTTTTCTACGCGTTCTCGATTCTCGACATCCGTGTAGACGCGCAAGATATTGATGAAGCCTTTGAGGGTTTCAAAAATCTTGGAGATTTCACTTAACCGGTAAAGGGTTCTTTCGCCTGCTTGGGTTCGGCTAAAGACAGGAATTTCCATGTGCTCCATAACCGCTGAATTATGATATGGAACTGACGGCAAGGTAGGTACATCAATCACTACAGCGCCACTTTCTACACCCGCGGCCTGCGCGATTTCTGCTTGCACCTGCTTTCTATATGTGTCACGGCTGAAAATGTTTGAGACCATGGTATCTTTTTCGTAGAAGGTTCGTTCGTAGGCGCATTTTAGCATTTTGCGGCGTTCTAAGTTCTCGAGTATGGGGCGTGATTTTTCGCATTTTTTTAATGCTGCCCAAACAGTGTAATCATCCATAGCCAGGTACTCTTCAGGTGTTTTAAATGAGGTTAATCCGAGTTCCTCGTTTGCTTTCTCCATTGCGGTTGCCAGCATTATCTGGGCAGCTCTACCAACACGATGGAAATAGATGCTCTTAAAAGACTCTATGCGGGCAATGACAAAGGACTCTAATGCAGATAGGGCGCCTACTTCAACGGCTAAGTTTTCGCCTAAAACGTCTAAGGCGTGGATGAGTCTAAAAACATCGATAAAGCCATACTCTGCACCTGTGTGGAATGTGTCTCTTACGATGAAGTCTTGTTTGTCTACATCCACCGCGCTACTAATCACTTGATCTAGGAAGGCTTTTTTGGGTTTATGCAACTTGCCCACAGCAAGCTTGCCAACTTCTGTGGGGTTGTAACCCATCTTTGAGAGTTTTTCGCCGACTTCGCTTTTCTCTACAAGCCAAGAGGTGATATCTTCATGGGTCTGGTCTAAATCTCTAAGCAAGAGATGTTCAAATACGTGTGAAAAAGGTCCATGCCCAACATCATGCAGCAGCGCGGCTATGCGGGCAACTTCGGCTTCCTCATCACTAACCACACGACTGATAGAAGGATTTTCCAGCACCTTACCGGCTAGATACATAACTCCTATGCAATGCTCAAAGCGGGTATGATTCGCCCCAGGATAAACGTATTCGGAACCTGCCAGTTGCCTAAGCCTGCGCAACCGCTGCATAGGATAGGAGTCCATGACTTCTTTCTCAGATTCAGTAATGTACACATATCCATGTACAGGATCTTTGACTTCGCCCCAGTATGCTTTTGGCATTTTGCGTTGTCCCCTTTGTCAAATTATATTTATGCGTCCCTCATTAATGCTTAACCATTACACGCAGGTCGGGTTGATTGAAGTGAACAAAAAGGGCGTTTTCATCGTCATTGAAGGATTAGATGGTTCAGGAAAAACTACGCAGGCAAAAATCCTCGCTAAAAAACTCTGTGAAAGCCACAATTCCGTTTACACTGCAGAACCGAGTCAGGGCAAAATTGGCTCGTTTATCCGAAAATGCATCCTCTATGGTGAAAAGCGGTCTCCGGTATCCATTGAAGCGCTACTTTTTGCGGCTGATCGCATTGATCATATAGAAAAAGAGGTGCAGCCTGCGTTAGAAAAAGGAAAACTGGTGGTTTCTGACCGATACATCTACTCATCGCTATCGTATCAAGGAAGCGCAGGACTGAATTTGGAATGGATAGAGACAATTAATCAGCTTGCTCTAAAGCCAGATTTAGCGCTGTTTATAGACGTAGCTCCCGAGGTTGTGTTACAGCGCTTAAGACGTAAGAAGAGCATAATGGAGAACCTTAACACACAAACCAAAGTCCGGGACATATACCTCAAATTCGTCAAGAAAGGAGAACTAATCCGCATTGATGGCGATAAATCCAAAAATGAGGTCGCAAAAGAAGTTCTTGAAACAGTGAAGAAATTTTTGAAAACTCGGACTTAAGATTCGGTTAGCTTTAAGATGTTTCTTGAAGCAGCAGAATTAACTTTGTGCACCATGAAGGCTAGGAGGTCTCGGGGGGCGATGTATCTTGGACCGCGTTCATGGAAAATCTGAAACTCTACTGTACGATCTTTGCCAAAAGCTATCCGTATCATGTAGTAATCAAATTTTAGAGGCGTCTTCTTCGGTGAGGTGTTCTTGTAATAGCGGATAACGCAGAAAAAATCTAAGATATTAAAGGCTTGAGCATCAATTATGTTCAGTATTTTTTGCGTTTCTTCTTTATCCATGTAGTTGAAGCAGTGAGCTTCGGCTATGCCTAGTTCAAAAATTACCGTTGAATTGGGTATTTCGGGGTTACCCAATTCTTCGAAAGTGAGGTTTTTGCGATTTATTTCTTTAATAGTTTTGATAATGTATTCTTGGGATTCCTTTTTTGATAGGGCAGAAGTATAAGTTTTTGTTAGGTGGACGCCTTGAGGAAAATTTTCGTATAACCCAAGCATTGTGTATTTAGCTCTTCTTCATTCGCTTTATCTTCTCAAGACTATCAAGAATTTCTGAAAGCGCCGCGGTTAATTTGCCTAGTTCTTCAGCGTTGTCAGTTTTCTGGATTTTGTCCTGAAGGTTTTCTAGTTTTGTCATTAGTGTAGCTTCAAGCTTGTCCATAGCCGGGTTACCTACAGGTTTGGGTGGTTCTTCCCCTTCTTTCACGATTACGACTTGCTTTTCATCTTTGCCACACCATAAAGTGCCGTCTTTGAGCCTAAACAGGGGTGAAACACAAACGGGGCAAGCTAAATCGGTAAGAGTTGCACCTTGGCGAAGCAAATCAGCCATTCGTTTAATATAATCATCGTTTGTTTTCGGTTGCATTTTTTGACCCCAAAGTAAATAGGTATCAACGCTTATTAAGTTGGTTCACTGCGACATGCAGTAGCCGGCTACCTTATGGTACGAAAGAAAAAATCTGAGGAATACGAAGAAAGAATAAAGCAAGCGCTAGTTGTTTTGGGACAAGTTTCCGAGGACAGCACCACACCAAGAAACATCAGACGTGCAGCAAAAGATTCGGTCAACGCATTACAAAGTGGAGAATATACACCTGCTGTGCGAGCCTCAAATGTAATATCAATTCTAGATGAAATCTTACAGGATCCAAACATGCCTGCCTACACGCGGGTTAAACTGTGGAACATCATGAGTTTCATCGAGGCCATAAAAGATTAACAATATAATTATTCAAATTGGACCAAAACACTATGAGCAAAGTTTTCCGCTATGATTCAGTAAAGGCGGAGGATGTTATTACCGAAGGTGCCGTAAAAGTTAAAGTTCGTTGGCTCATCACTAAGGAAATGGGCGCAAAGAACTTTGCCATGAGGGTTTTTGAAGTCGAACCAAACGGTTACACACCTCTTCATAGTCATTCTTGGGAGCATGAAATCTTCGTTCTTAGAGGGAAATGGGCAACTCTTTGATGGAGAAAAAACTACTCCTCTCAAGCCAGCAGACACCGTTTTTGTTCCGCCAAATGAACGCCACCAGTTTAAAAACAGTGGTCAAACGACTCTGAAATTTATCTGCCTAATTCCTTATACAGAAGAATAAACAACATCAAACGTCTCTTCTATTTTAACGGTAAGGGGTTTATTCGCCGAGAATGATTCAATTTCTTTAGCAATTTTTCGCTAATAATATATGCTAGTTACTGCATCTACTTTTGGGTTCCAAGGAGTTAATGCCCTTTGAAGTACGATGTAATTATCGTTGGCGCAGGTCCAGCCGGTATATTTTCAGCATTAGAGCTTGCGGAAAAAAACAAGCTTGATGTTCTAATTCTTGACAGAGGTCCAGAAATTGATAAACGTAAATGCCCTTCGAGCCGAGGATTAGAATGCCGCCACTGCGATCCTTGCTCTATTCTTTCAGGCTGGGGTGGTGCCGGTGCCTACAGTGATGGCAAACTTACACTTTCTAATGAGGTTGGCGGATGGCTAAACCAGTATATTTCAGATGGGGAACTTACCTCGCTGGTCAAATATGTTGATAACATTTACTTAAAGTTCGGTGCAAGTGAGCAAGTTTTCGGCGGAGACACAGATAAAGTAGATGTAATCGAACGCCAAGCCGCCGCAGCAGGGCTAAGACTCGTAAGACAAGAAGTTCGTCATATGGGTACCGAAAAATGCGCAGACACCTTACGTCTAATGCGCAAAGAACTGAATAATAAAATAACTTTCATGCCTAAAACAAACGTTAAAGGTCTACTTGTTGAAAACAACACCATTAAAGGCATTGAAACGGCAAGTGGAGAAAAGATCACTGGCAAATATGTTATCGTTGCTCCAGGTAGAGGCGGTGCAGAGTGGCTACAAACTGAAGCTCAGGTACGTGGTCTTAAAACGGTGAATAATCCTGTAGATGTAGGTGTTCGAGTTGAAGTCTCGGCCACTGCGATGGAAAGATTAACCGATGTGCTTTATGAGCCAAAACTCATTTACTACTCAAAGCTTTTTGACGATATGGTTCGAACTTTTTGCGTATCACCCTATGGGGAAGTCACCACCGAATCATACGATGGCGTTTTAACTGTAAACGGAGGTAGCTACGCTGAAAGAAGAACAGACAACACCAATTTCGCAGTACTTGTGAGCACCTCGTTCACAGAGCCCTTCAAAGAACCGATCGCCTACGGTAAATATATCGCGCGTCTCTCAAACCTGCTAAGCGGCGGAGTAATGGTCCAACGTCTGGGCGACTTAGTTTCAGGTCGCAGAACAACACCCGAACGTCTTGCCCGAAGCATAGTTACACCTTCGCTCAAAAACGCCACCCCAGGAGACTTGAGCTTTGTTTTGCCCTACAGATATCTCTCAGACATAAGAGAAATGCTCCAAACACTAGATATCATAGCACCTGGAGTTCATTCAAGAGATACGCTTCTCTACGGTGTAGAAGTAAAGTTCTACTCATCACACCTTCAACTCAACCACACGTTAGAATCCAAGATTCAGAACATGTTCACCATCGGAGACGGCGCAGGGGTCACCAGAGGATTAATCCAAGCCTCAGCATCAGGCGTCATAGTCGCAAGAGAAATCATAAAACGGGAACATATGAAGGCCTAATTATGGCAGTAGCCCAGAGTATAAGGTGTAGTCACTGCAGCGGACCAATAGACTTCAAACCCGGCGAAATAATTGCCACCTGCAAATACTGCGGCTTCACTACAGTTATTGAAACTGGCCAAGCATTCACTTTTGAGCATTCCCTTATTCTAAACAAATACGATCAAGCAAGCATCGAAGCACCCATAGAGAGTTGGATGATGGGGGGTTTTCTAAAACCAGGCGATCTTGCAAGAAAAGCAAAATTGGTCGAGAAGAATCTGGTCTATTTGCCATTCTGGGTAATCTCAACAAAGGCTAAAATCACCTACAAGGGTATATTCGAACGCATAGCTCCAGCCATAGTTAAAGAAGGCATAATTGAGAAAGAATATGATTGGCTCGTGCTAGCCAGAGAAGCGTCGGGTTTTCCAACACGTGAATATGTAGTTCCGTTAGAAGGGAAAATCCCCTACGATTTTAGGAAAATTGAAGGCTTTGCCAAACTGCTAAATAGCGAAATCGATCGTGAGAATGCCTTGGAGCTTGGACGTAAACAAATTGAAGACCAGAATCGCTATCTTCTCCAGCAGGATGTAGACCGAATCGTGGAGTTGAAAACTGAGCTTGAACTAAAGCAGATGGTCTACTTGCATGCACCCGTTTGGTTCATCAAATACGAGTACAAGGGCAAAGTGTATCAACTTATAATTGACGGTGCTACGGGAACAGCCCTTAAGGGCGATATACCATCATCTAAATTCTAAGCTCAGTTCGCTTAAAAAAACTTTAAAAGAGTCCTTTATTATCATCGATTATTAATAGGGCGGAGATTAGAAAATGAGCGAGAAAAAGGATTTCTACCTAAAAGTAAAAGGCAAATGTACCTTTCTTCAGCTTAGGAGGTATTGAATTGACAGAAGCTAGACGATCCTTACTCACCATAGGCGCTTTCTTCATAATACTTGTTATTGCGATATTGCTCTATGTGACGGGCATTATTAGAGACAATCTGGTAGCCCCAGTTATCTTAGTGCTTTTTGGCAGCTGGATAGTTACCTTAGCATTGATGCGAGGCTCAAACACGCAAAAGTATGCGCGCAGCACTTTTGGCACAATAAGTATGGGTTTAATTCTAATCGCAATCGGCGTTGCTTGGTACATTGCGGGATTCAATTGGCTATACTCAGTGGCGCTAATACTATTGGTCTTTGGCGTCATAGTTATTGCGGAAGCGTTGAAAAACAAATAATTATCAAGTGAGCGCTTTTTTGCTCTAAACATTTTTTTATTTCAATGCACAGTCACTGTTGCAGAAGGCTTAGTGTATGAGTGAAGAGACTATCGGCCATGGCACATGGTATGACATGATGGCTAAGAAGGTAATCGAACGCGAGCGGCAACTGGGCAGAAGCATGGACAAAGTCCGCACTGAAATGGGTCTTGGCGCCTCAGGCTTTCCCCACATAGGTAGCCTAGGCGATGCGGCACGTTCTTACGCGGTCACATTAGCATTGAAGAATCTGGAATGCGATTCTGAACTTATCGCGTATTGTGATGATAAAGACGGCCTGCGCAAAGTTCCAGCGGGTCTTCCCAAGGATATGGAAAAGTATCTAGGTTATTCAGTTTCTACTATACCTGACCCGTTTGGCTGCCATGAAAGCTATGGCAAACACATGAGTTCTTTGCTGCTAGAAGCCTTAGACAAATGCGGTATACAATACAAGTATTACTCAGCAAATGAGGTCTACAAAAAAGGGCTACTTTTAAACGAAATCCGAACTATACTCATCAACGCAAAAAAAGTCGGCGAAATAGTTAAGCAAGAAGTGGGCCAAGAGACCTACACCGAGGTTTTGCCTTATTTTGCGGTATGCGAAAAATGCGGCCACCTCTATACTACAAGAGCCTACAAATTTGACCCTAAAACCGACAAAGTCACCTATAAATGCGAAGGCCTAGAAATCCGAGGCAGACTTATCCAAGGCTGTGGACATGAAGGCGAAGCCGACATCACTCTTGGTGAGGGGAAACTTACTTGGAAAAGCGAATTTGCCGCCCGATGGAAAGGCCTAGATATACGTTTTGAAGCGTACGGTAAAGACATAGCTGACTCTGTTCGTATTAACGATCGTATCTGTAAGGAAGTTCTCGAATTTGAGCCGCCAAACCATGCAAAGTATGAAATGTTTCTAGACAAAGGTGGAAAGAAAATCAGCAAATCCGCGGGTAATGTGTTCACGCCTCAGGTTTGGTTCCGCTATGGCTCCCCTCAGTCGCTACTTCTGCTCATGCTCAAACGGTTCGTTGGTACGCGCACTCTAGACGTGTATGATATACCTGCCTACATGAACGAGCTAGACGTCTTAGAGGATGCTTACTTTGGTAAAAAGCAGGTCGGTGAAAAAGACCTCACTAAACTTCGGGGATTATTCCTGTACTGCTGGACCATGAAGCCCCCAACAAAATCAAGTATTCATGTACCATATAATCTCATGGCGTTCCTAGTTAAGATGGCGCCCAAAGAATGTAAAGAACAATTCATAGCCGAAAAACTCCAAAACTACGGCTACTTGCAAAAGAACCAGCAACCAGACGAAAACCTCAAACTGCGAATCGAATATGCCGATAACTGGACCCAAGACTTTGAAGAAATCAAAGAAACCTCCATCAACCTAACAGCAGAACAGAAAACCGCTATCGAAGCTCTCATCCAAGTCCTACAAAGCGAAGATGACCCAGACAAAATACAAAATGGCATATTCAACTCCGCCAAAAACAACAACCTACCACCACGCGAATTCTTCAAAATACTCTACACCATCCTAATGGATGCCCCACAAGGACCCAAACTCGGACCGTACGTACTAGCCATGGGTAAACAAAACGTAATTGCCGCCTTACAAAGAGCAACAAACAAAACCTAAACACCCCAAACCTTAACCACCTCAATAGAAGAACAACACGCAAATTTTTCAGCTGTTGTTCTTCTAAGGTCTAATTATATTGGTAGTTAACGATCAAAAGAAGAAAAAATTGCATTTTTTCAGAAAATGAATATTTTTTCTTCTTCTCTATAATAGAAGCAAAGTAGAGCCAACTGTTCAGATGATTCTTTCCTATGACAGAATAATTTTTAAGCTTGGTACGTTGTGATTATTTTTCCTTTAACATCAGCGTTTATATTGTTCGATTAGAGTAATCTCGTCGTGTGGGCTCGTAGTCTAGTACGGATTATGACACTGGCCTGCGGAGCCGGAGGTCCTGGGTTCAAATCCCAGCGGGCCCGCCACTTCCTTTTACTAATTTAAAAAGTATTCTCGGTTATAGAATTAGAAGAGGGATAGAGTAGAGAAATTGGTTTTATTCTCTGCTTGAGAGTATGACTACGTAGTCTGCTGTGTCGGCGCACATGTCTGCGGCGTGTTCCATGAATTCGATTAAGTCGTCGAATATGACTAATGCTCCGCAGTTCATTTCCTTGCCGTACTTGACAAATAGCCCCTTGGTTTTGATGTACTCTTGATCAAGAGCATATTCGATGGCCTCTACTTTTTTGGCTTCACCTATTGCTTCGTTGGGATTAGAAGATATCTTTTCTACGCCTTCACGGAGAACCTGAGCAGCTTCAACTAATTTTGAGGTCATGAATAAGGTTTTATCCATTAATTCGGTAGGAATTTTTGCTTCGCCAAGCATTTCTAGACATCTTGCGGCATCCTTTACATGATCAGCCATCGTATCTAACCTTTTTACCAGATGCAGTAGGTCTTCACGGTAATCTGCAACTAGTGCAGCGCCTTTGGAGAGTTCTTTGAACGCTTCAATTCGTAGTTTGTCAACTTCTTCCTCTGCAGCATAGAGAGTCTGAAGAGAAATTTTAGTTTCAACTAGGTCTCCATCTGAAAAGCTCTTTGCTGCTTTATGCAGCAATGTAACTGTGTCAAAGGCTTTGGATATTTGATCATGAGCTAACTCTAAGCCTTTTGTTCGATGACGTTTTTCGAACCAATCGTAGCTTCGCTTTTCCACAGACAAATCTCCTTTACATTACTCTGCATCCATTAAGATATAACCCTTATTATGACCCAAACCAGATACTGGATTTGAGCAACAATTTTCTACGCAAGACAGCCGTCGATTGCAAGAAACCAATCCACAAGATCTTCCTTGTTATTATCGATTTGAGTTTTTATTTCTATATTCTGCTTCAATTTTTCCTCACACGCCAAAGATGCGAATCCCAACTACTCATCAGCAGGTATTTTGTCTCGCATTTTAGCGGAGATAACGTATTAGACTTTATTTACACTTCCCAAATAATATATAGACAACACCTTAGACTATATATGAAAAATCATAAGTCTAAAGGAGATTACTTGGCTAAAATGGTCTTTGCAAGCTGAACTTTATCCTGTAAGCTTTTCATTATTGTATTTGTTACTTTCACTTTTAGTCCAAGTTGCTCGATGCGCTGTTTCTCAGAAGCATCCGCAAAATCGATGACAAAAGCATCAAGGAAATCCGCATAGAGATTTGCCACGGAAAACGCTGAAACCTCAAGACCCAAACCACGAAGCAACTTATCCGCCGGCCCTTTCACGGGAGCACCAGCAATTATTGGGCTCACCGCAATTTTTCTAGCTTTAGTTTGCTTTAGTGCTTCACGAACTCCCTTTAACCCTAAAATAGTACCTATGCTAACAATCGGATTACTGGGACAAATTAGCACTATCTCGGCGTTTTTAATAGCATCTATTACTTCGGGGGTAGGTTTGGCTTTATCTGAACCTGGGAATGTTACGCCTAGAACTTGGTCAATTGAACCTCTTTTTACAAAGTATTCTTCAAAATGGATAGATCCTTCTTTAGTTGTAATGTGGGTTTCAAATCGTTCATTTGACATGGGAAAAATCTTAGCTTTAACTCCCAATGCATTAGTGATTTCAACTGTAACCTCGGAGAGGGTTAAACCCTGTTTCAAACGTTGGGTTCGATATATATGCGTAGCCAAATCTCGATCACCCAGGTTAAACCAGGTTTCATACCCGAATTTTTTTATTGAATCAAGAAAATGAAAAGTATCACCTTTAATTCCCCAACCTTTCTGATTATCCACAATACCAGCAAGCGTATAGGTGACAATATCTACGTCAGGGGAGATATGCAAGCCATATAATTCCATATCATCTCCGGTGTTCACTATCACTGAGAGGTCTTTTTCATCAACAATTTTTACTAGCCCGCTGAGAAATCGTGCAGCACCAACCCCACCTGCTAAAGCTGTAATCATATACGGTCTACCTGAGCGTACCTTGAAAGTAAGTTCCTATCGCATATATTTGAAGTGAACGCTCCTCTTAAAAGCAGAAAAAACACACAATTTAGGGGTTTTTGTTGTTTTGTTTTTCAGATACCCAATATTCGTTTTTAGTACCCGTCTGGCTGATGGTTTGCTCTTTTTTGAAAACTGGAGCTTCATGCTTATAGCGCTCCACAGCCTCCTGCAGAACAGGAAAAATTTGTGTACGGTGAGAACCCGATACTGAAACATAAACTAAATCATCACCTACATTAAAATCGCCTAATAAGTGGTGAATTTGAACATCAACTATACCGGGCTTCTTTGTTAAATCCTCACAAATATTTTCAAGCACCTCATTAGCTTTCTCTTCATAAGCCTCTAAGGTCAGTTTCTCAACTTTCTCACCCTCTATAGTTTCACCCCGAGTCACGCCTATAAAAAGACACACCGCACCAGCTTTCGCGTAATTCTCATTTTTCTTTATACTCTCAATTAGATTTTGAAGAGAAAAAGTACCTTTCTCATGAACACCAGCATGATGAGTCAAATATACCACTACTCCAAGATTTCAAAAGCAGATTAACTAATAACGGATTCGCATAGAAAACACAATTCTAAAGGATATAATTAAAAGATAAGAAAAATTTTAAAGGTTTAAAAAACCTTAAGGGAGTTTATTCTTCTTCGGTTTCTTCTTCGACTTCTTCTACGTCGACTTCATTAGCTTCGTCAACTTCTTCGACTTCTTGAGCTTCTGCTGCTTCAGCTTCTGGCTCTGCTAGGGGTGTTGTCTTTTGGCCTGCTGGTTTGATTGGTTGACCGACGAGTTTGGATTTTCGTATCCCTACGTGTCTTAGGGGCGCAACTAGTTTGGATTCGTTGTAGATATCTGAACCGATTTTGCCAAGGACCATTTCTTGTACGAATTGATCAAGGGTTAAAGCTGTAGCTTTCTCTTTGACAGTTTTAGCCATTATTTGACGGACGGTCTTTTCCTGGGAAGTCTTTATTCTAGATAGTGTTAGTGCTGAAACGGCAATTCTTAGTTTATAACCGTCTTTTGTGGTTAAGTTGAAGAGTCCGTCTACTTTAGTTGTTCTTCGGCGCACCAAGCTTCTTAGGTAGTCACGACTGTATTCGTGGCCTTTGAATAGGGTGCGTGCTGTTTTTCCTTCTATTTCATTGACTTGGAAGAACATTTTCAAGTATTGGTGAGAGAAGTCGCCTGTTATATCGTAAAGTGTAGCTTCAGCGACTCTTCCGATAAGTTGATCTTGTTCTGCTGCTGGCACTGAGCCTAGCTCAACATTGCCAAAGTACGGAGGCGCCACTATCATATACCATGTTTTGCTACGCCATTTATCACGTACATGTTTAGTAGTTTTCGAAGACATGTTAATCCTCTGAACGCGCATCTCACATTCTCAAAGCGATATTAAAAGGTTTAGCGTTTCAACCGAATCTCTTCCATATCACACATGTATTTGCGTAGAACTTTAGGGATACGAATCGAACCGTCTTCTTGCTGATAGTTCTCTAGTAAGGCAACCATAGTTCTACCAGTAGCAATCGCCGTTGAGTTTAAAGTGTGAACAAAACCTTTTGGCGGAGCACCTTCCTTTTCCCGATAACGAATGTTTAACCGGCGAGCCTGATAATCAGTGCAGTTACTGCAGGAAACTACTTCGCGATAATCACCCTGTGCTGGCATCCAAGCCTCAAAATCATATTTTTTAGCCGCAACCGTACCCAAGTCACCCGTGCACACATTTACCATGCGATAAGGAAGCTCAAGTTTCTGTAACATCTCTTCCACATTTTTGGCTAGCTCTTCGTGCATCTGCCAAGATTCTTCAGGAGTACAGTAAATGAATTGTTCTATCTTGTTGAATTGGTGGGTACGGAATATGCCACGAGTGTCTTTTCCATGTGCTCCAGCTTCTTTTCGGAACATGTGCTTAAGCCTGAAAGCTTAAGTGGCAAATTGTCCAGCTTGAAGACCTCATTCATATACATAGCAGCCATCGGATGCTCAGAAGTGGCGATAAGAAAAAGGTCTTCATTTTCGATTTTATAGAGAACATCCGCAAAATCACCTAAAGAGGTTACCCCCTCATAGGCTTGCCGATTCATAAAATAAGGCGGCTCAATTAAGGTGTAGCCTTTGTTATTCATTTCTTCTAGAGCAAAATTCATCAGTGCCATATCTAAAAGAACCCCGGCACCTTTGAAAAAGAAGAACCTTGCACCTGCGATTTTGCCCGCTCGTTCAACATCTACAATATCCAAAGCAGTGGCTAAATCGATGTGGTTCTTAACAGGGAAACTGAATTGCGGGATTGTCCCCCAATTCTTAACCTGAACATTATCATGATCATCTTTACCAAAAGGCACCGTCTCATGCATCAAATTTGGCAAAGTCAGAAGGAGCTGATGGGTTCTTTCTTCTTCACGCGCCACTTCTTTTTCTAGACCCGTGATTTCAGCATCTATAGCCCGCGCTTTAGTCAGATTTTCTGTAGCATCTTTACCAGCTTTCTTTAAGGTAGCAATTTCGGTAGTGCAAACCTTGCGATTATGACGAAAATCATTAAGCTTAGACAGATTAGCTCTCCATTGCTTATCTAAAGCAATAAGCTCCTCAAACAGCTTGATGTTTTCGGGGTTACCTCTTTTTTCTAAGTTACTTCGAACAACATCTGGAGTTTCTCGAATAAGTTTTATGTCTAACATTTTTCTCACGAAACGGATAGGTAATTCTACCATGAATTTGCTATTTAAACTTGCCATGAAAAGCTAATGACCATCTTCGTTTGTTCGATTCTTCTCAAAATTAAAGTTTCCAGAAAAATCTGTACACAAATATTAACAACATAAAAAAGAATGGATAAAAACTTTAAATCAAAATTAAAAAATTAGGATACTGATCCTCCAACATTGTAGAAGTTCACTAGAGAAAACTGATATGAAACTCTAAGTGCCCAAGAAGATAGAGAATAATAAATCAGATTAAAAATGAAAGAAAAATGAAATTTGTTTTGTTTGGTCTCTATTTTGATTTGCTCGGTTTGGCTTATTTCTTTAGGGTTATTTCCATCGTAGAAACCATTCTGGATTTGGTCTCTCCCTCGCGTGGTGGCATTTCGGCTGTTCCGATGGCGATTTTGGTTACTTTGAGTTCTTTTACGAATCGGTTTCGGGCTATTTCAGCCACATCGACCGCGGTAGTTATTGCTTGTCCTCGGGCTTTTAGGGTTATTTCTTTAGACGCTCCAGATGAGAGACTGGTTATAATTGCCAGAACATAACTCATTGGCGGTTTGTTTCCGATGAATATAACGTCTGCATTTTCGGTCATTTTATTTTACTCCTTTTTGTTGTTTGTGTAACGTTGCCGGGTTTATTTGCATCTATCCGCGACATAGCGTTACTAAAAATATGTATTTTGATATCTTCCTTATAAGTTCTAGTGCAAAAACACACAAAAATGAACAAATAGTTAAACCTAATAAACTCGAATCAAGATTGGGAAAAACAAATTTAGCAAAACAACAAAACATGCCCCTATCAGGATTCAGATTCGACCCACGTCTATTTTTAAGATGAACTACTGCCCAACCTTAATAACAAGCACTAACATACAAAATAAAGAACCTCCTTGCTTACCAAACTAAAAAAACAAATCCAACAAATGCTTGCCTCAGAAGCAAGAATCGCCCACCGCTTGGGATTAACTCCCAACATAGTGTCCATAATGGGTTTTGTCTTATCATTACTTGCCGGAGTAGCCTATGCAGTTACGACAACACAACAACCACTATTCCTATTATTAGGGGTGATTTTGCTTTTTTTGTCAGGATTCTGTGACGCTTTAGATGGCATAATAGCTCGAATTTATCAGCAAGCTAGTCCCTTTGGAGGATTTTTAGATTCAATGCTAGACAGGTACGCAGACGCATTCATACTTTCAGGGATAATAATTAGTGGATTATGCAATCTTGTAGCTGGGTTAATAGCATTAGTAGGTTCGTTAATGGTTAGTTACAGCAGAGCTAGAGCAGAAGCAATAGGAATAAAAATGGAATCCATTGGCCTAGTAGAAAGACCTGAACGTATTATCATAATTGCTGCAGTAAGTCTTATTGCCATTTATTGGATGCCTGCCCTCAACATAGGAATCATAGTTCTCGCAGTACTAACAAACTTTACAGTGATCCAAAGAGTAACACATGTTTATAGAACGTTGAAAAAAGGAAAACAAAATTGAGAATTTTAGAAAATGAATTAGTTTAGTATCTGCGTTTTGCGCGTGAGTGTCTTTCGCTTTCCGCTCGGACGTTCACGATACCGCGGTGAACAGCGCAGGATATGCAGTACCATTTTGTGTCTACCCAAGAAGCAATGTAAGTTCCTTTCGCTCTCAACTCCTTGGCTAGTTGGGGTTCTACGAAAGATACTCGTCGTGTGGACCTTTTGGCTTTATCTCTTGGCACCTGCTGCCCACAATTGGCACATTGAACTAAGCTGCTGCTACCTTTGCTTCCTTTTGATCTTCCTCGGCTCTTTCTTTTAGATGGCAATTAATTGAACCTCTTTTAATTATTCGTTTCAATAGTTAGTTTACTACCTTATATATTTGCTCTTATGTTCAACTAAAAAACATGATTACCCCCAACTGCTAACTGAGACCTGGTTATCTATAATTAATACCCGTAGATTAGAAACCCAGGGCGCTCAAAAAGACACATCACTATCTACATGGGCAATTCAGCTTTTTCCAACAATTCAACCTAAACCTGATAACCAATATGGGGTAGCAAACTCTTAAATTGCGCTTTCTTATTTGTTGACATGTAAGTTAAAGCTTGGCTAAACAGCGAGGTTGTTATTAGATGTCTGAAATTGGATTAAGAACAAGAATGCTCGTTAAAGATGTAATGAGCAGCCCAGTGGTCACCACTTCTGAAGATGTCCCAACCAACACTATCGCCAAACTTATGAACGATAACAAATTAGGATGCGTCATAGTCAGCAACAAAGATGGTAAAGCACTGGGTATGATAACTGAGCGAGACTTGGTTGTACGTGTTCTAGCCAAGAACCTCCAACCTGCCACCGTCAAAGCCAAAGACATAATGACTGCCCCTCTAGCGACCATAGATCCAGAAGCAACCATAAGTGATGCAGCTAGAAGAATGAGCAGACTTGACATCCGTAGACTCGGAGTAATATACAAAGGTGACCTTGTCGGGCTAATATCTAGTAAAGACATACTTGGTGTGATGCCTGAGTTCATAGAAATAATTCAAGAGAAATCACGCATCGAAGGCGCAGGTGCATCTGAGGAAATAGTGGAGACAGAAGAGACGCCTCTCTCAGGTCATTGTGATCAGTGTGGTAGCTATTCGGAGGGTCTTAAAGATAAAAACGGGCAATTCTTATGCGAAGACTGCCGCATAGAAGCAGAAACCGAAGCATAAATCCCCCCTTCCGTTTTTAATTTTTAACTAGTTATTTTTTTGGTTTTGAATAAGCAAATAAACCACCTTGCGCCCTTGTTATTCAACCCTTAGAAAGCGGTGTTAAGCTTGATTGCAGATTTCGTATTGATAAACGCCAAAGCCTACTTAAAACAGCAAATATGGGATTGTTGCATAGCAATTGAAGAAGGCAAGATTTTCAAGATAGGTAAAGAAGCACAAATGCCTAACGCCGACGAAAAAATAGACCTACACAATCAACTGGTTTTACCCGGCGCAATAGATCCGCATGTGCACCTGCGGGATGAAGATAAAGCTTACAAAGAGACTTTTTCCACTGGAACTGCATCAGCAGCCGCAGGCGGAATTACAACAGTTCTGGATATGCCAAATAATTCGCCTATAACTATGAGCCCTACAACTCTGCGTAACCGCATGAAACTGGCGAAGGATCGTATTTTTGTAAACGTTGGGTTTTACTCTGAATTCCCAATTAATTTAGAGAATATAAAAGAAATTGTCGATGCAGGCGCGGTTGGTTTTAAACTCTTTTTTGCCGAGCAAGTTGGCGGATTAAATATTGACGATAATGAAGGGCTAAGAGAGGCATTTAGGAAAACAGCTCAGCTAAATATTCCAGTGGCTGTTCATGCCGAAGATCATCAGACTCTTAAAAAAACAATAGAAATGCTGAAGCGGGCTAAGAGAGAGGACATGGCTGCTTTTCTTAAAGCTCATGATGAGCACATAGAACTTAAAGCAATTGAACGTCTCCTGGAAATAATTACCAAAATCGAAGGGGCACGTCTGCATTTTTGTCATCTTTCTACCAAGAATGGCTTGAAAGCTATTGTTGAAGCGAAAAAAACAATAATGGGTGTGACTTGCGAAGTTACGCCACATCATTTATTGTTGTCTAATATGGATTATAAGCAGCTGGGAGTACGTGCCTTAACCATGCCTCCATTTCGCACTAAAGAGAACGCGGAGGCTCTTTGGAGCGGTATTGCTGATAACTCCATTGACATGTTTGGCTCAGACCATGCACCGCACACATTAGAAGAGAAAGATACACGCAGTGTTTGGGATACCAAAGTGGGCATACCGGGTCTAGAAACAACACTTCCTCTGATTCTAACAATGGTACATAAGAATAGACTGCTCTTATCTCAAGCGGTTAGGTTGCTTTCAGAGAAGCCAGCAGAGATTTTTGGCTTAGAAGATAGGGGATATTTAGAGCAGGGTAAGAACGCTGATCTGGTTGTAGTCGATTATAATGAAAAATATAAGATAGATGCTTTGAAGTTCCACTCTAAGGCGAAATTTTCACCTTTTAACGGTTGGGAAGTTCAAGGTAAGCCAATGAAAACCTTCGTTAATGGACAACTGGTTATGGATGAGCAGGAAATTACGACTAAAGCGGGAAGCGTAGTTACTGCTCGGAGAGAGCAAAAGTGAATTTCATCTTAGATGGTATGCTTGGAAAACTTGCTCGCTGGCTTAGAATGATGGGTCATGATGTAAAGTATTCAAATGACATTGGTGATCCGGATTTATTGAGTATAGCAAAAGAGGAAAAAAGGGTATTGTTAACACGGGATTTCGCTCTGTATCAGCGGGCCATAGCTAATGGTCTTGATACATTTTATGTGGAAGGTACCACTGAGGTTGAGAGACTTTCAGAGCTTGCCCATCGTTTCAATTTACAGTTAAACATTGACTTAGAAAATTCGCATTGCCCAAAATGCAACACGAAACTTCAATCTGTGCCTAAAAAAGATATTGAGAACAAGGTTGAAAAAAATACACTTGTACATTATGATGTATTTTGGAGGTGCCTCAAATGCGAAGCAGTCTATTGGCAGGGTGGGCATTGGACGAAAATACGGGAAACTTTAGAAAAAGCGAAAGAAAAACTCAAAGAAAATGAGAGGAAAGTTATACTGCGAGCCACTTGAGTGGGATATCTTGGAATGTTCCGTCAGGAAGTGTGCGTCTGATGGTTATGGGAAGAATCCCCATATCAAGTTCTTTGAGGGCTATCTCGATTGGGCTATTTAGACCTGTTCCGCCACTTGAAAGAGTATCATCAAGAACTAGGAGAATTGGTGCGCCCATGGAAATTTGAAGAGAGCGTGCTCCAACTATGCGGGCTTTTTCAAAGCGTGTAACTTTCGGTGGGCCAACAACAACTTTTTCTGAGGTAGTTGACATTTTAGTAACCTCCCATTCCGCCCATACCGCCCATTCCACCCATGCCAGGGGGCATTCCTCCGCCAGGTGGCATTGGAGGTGATTTCATTTTTTGAGAGGCGATTACATCGTCGATTTTAAGAATTAGCATTGCTGCTTCTGTGGCTGATTTAATTATTTGCTTCTTTACTGTGATAGGTTCGAACACTCCTACTTTGGACATATCCTGAGGCTTGCCAGACAGGACTTCAATTCCAGCCCAGACTTCGCCTTTTTCGTGTCTGGATCTTAAAGCTGAGAGTACATCAATAGGATCTAAGCCTGCGTTTTCGGAAAGTGTTATTGTTATGGCTTCTAGTGCTTCGGCAAATGCTTTAACTGCAAGTTGCTCTTTTCCAGATAAAGTTTCTGCATATTGCTTTAGGACTTTAGACATTTCGAGTTCGGGAGCGCTTCCACCGGCCACTATTTTTGGCTCTTGCATTATGTCACGAACGACACATAATGCATCGTGAATTGAGCGCTCTGTTTCTGAGTTCATGCGCGGACTTGAACCTCTAATTAAGATGGTTACTGCCTTAGGGTTCTTAGCGCCCTCGACGAAGGTCATTTTATCCTCCGCGATTTTACGTTCTTCTACTAGTGCTGCATGACCTAAGTCTTTGGATGTTAAACTATCTAAATTACTTACTATATTTGCACCTATTGCTTTGGCTAGTTTTTCCATGTCGGATTTTTTAACTCTACGGATTGCAGCTATGCCTTTTCGGGAAAGAAAGTGTTGTTCTAAATCATCTATACCTTTTTGGCATATAACCACGTTTGCGCCAGATGCTACAATTTTATCGGCCATGCCTTTGAGCATGCTTTCCTCTTGCTTAAGGAAGGCTTCAATCTGATCAGGGGTTTCGATGTTAAGTTTAGCATCATATTCGGTTTTCTCGATTTCAAGAGAAGCATCGAGTAGAGCGATTTTGGCTTTTTCTATTCTTTTTGGCATACCTGATTGCACGATTTCTTTGTCAATTACAATGCCGTTAATGAGACTAGTGTCTTTGAGAGATCCGCCGGTTTTCTTCTCTATGCGCACATCATCAACATCCACTTTGTAAGTAACTCCTTCTTTTTCGGCAACGGTGAGCATCGCTTTGACAACTATATCAGCAAGATATTCTTTGTGTTCGGCTACAAGTTTGCTTGCCATCGACGTAATTGCCGCTTTCTTAAGAAAGGTGCTATTGCTTAAATCAACCGGCATGGCTATTTTGTCAAGAGTTGCAAGAGCCTTTGCCTGTGCTAGTCTATAGCCGTCAATTATTACGGTTGGATGAATGTTTTTGTTAACTAATTCTTCGGCTTTGCTAAGGAGTTCTCCTGCGATTATGACTGCAGAAGTTGTTCCATCTCCAGCCTCATTGTCTTGAGTTTTTGAGACCTCAACAAGCATTTTTGCCGCTGGATTTTGTACATCCATCTCATCTAGTATGGTACGACCATCACTGGTTATGGTTACATCACCAAAATTATCAACAAGCATTTTATCCATGCCTTTTGGACCTAACGCGCTTCTAACACTTTCAGCTACAATTTTTGCAGCAGTTATATTGGTATGTTGCGCTTCTCTTCCGCGAGAACGATCTGTACCTTCTTTTAATATAAGAACTGGCACTCCACCAGTTTGAGCATTTGATGACAAATCCAATAAACCCCTTTAATGCGAACAACAACAAAACAGTGTAGGCATATAAGTTTTTCTAGAAAACTAACTATACTAGCATGATTTTACGTAATAAAAATTCCCAGTTTGCCAAGTTTATGCATATTTGTCGCATCGGCAACAGGGAACTAGTATACTGAAACTTTGGCTACGCCGCTAATTGTGAGTAGCTCGGATATGAGTTCTCCTGGTATCTTTCGTTCTACTATGAATGTGAGTTTTGGTTCAGGTGATAATTCAGGATCATCCACAATCGCTTGTCGGATGCTCAAACCTCCCTTATTCAGAACCATCGCAGAATTAGCCAAGATTCCATGAGTTCTTGCATCCACAGGAGTTATTTCTACAACACCCAAGTTTAGGTGCTTGGCGATCTCCTTGAGTGAGTGACCTGCGGAACGGATTCCTTCAAAGATTATTCCAAGTTCGCGGTTGTCTCTAATTATGCTTAAAGTTTCAATTACAGTACGTCGGTCTACCCCTGCTACGCGGGCTATGCGTACAGGCGGAATTTCAATTTGGTTGAGGTAGATTTTTTGGTTTTTAACGCTTAGACCATTTTCGACTAGGACGCGAGCAACTTTTAGGCGTTCAGGGTATTCTTCGAGTTGAGCTTTGATTTTGTTCCACATTTTCTTTCGCTTGGTTTACTTTGTGTGTTTGGCTATAAATGTGTTGTTAATAATAATTCACCCATGTACATAAGTATACACCAAAGCCTTAAATAAAACTTTAACGTACGCTTATTACCAATTGAAGGCGAATTAGCATGCCCGAAAAAAAGATAATGCTCAAAGAATCAGACATACCAAAACAATGGTATAACATAGTACCCGACCTACCACACCCGCTTCCTCCATTCATTGAAGCGGAAACAGGACAACCGGGCGTCGGCATCGTCCCAAAAATCTTCCCAAAAGCAATTATCGGCCAAGAAATTAGCCAAGAAAGATGGATAGACATCCCAGATGAAGTAAGAGAAATCTACAAAATCTGGAGACCTACACCACTTATCCGAGCAACCAGACTAGAAAAGGCACTCAAAACCCCCGCAAAAATCTACTATAAATATGAAGGCACAAGCCCAGCAGGTAGCCACAAAGTCAACAGCGCCGTCCCCCAAGCATACTTCAACATGAAAGAAGGCATAACAAGAGTAACTACCGAAACAGGAGCTGGACAGTGGGGTTCAGCATTATCATTCGCTGCTGGAATGTTCGGTTTAGAAGCAACCGTTTTCATGGTACGCGCAAGTTACGACCAAAAACCCTACCGTAAAATGATGATGAACGCTTTCGGCGCAACAGTTTATGCTAGTCCAAGCAATAAAACAGCTGCTGGAAGAAAAATCCTTGCAGAAGACCCGGAGAACAAAGGCGCACTAGGTATTGCAATCAGTGAAGCAATAGAAGACTCCTTAGAGAGCGAAAAAACAGGTAAAAAAGCAAACTACACCATTGGCAGCGTCTTTAACCATGTCTGTTTGCACCAAACGGTGGAAGGTTTGGAAGCTAAAAAACAGCTTGAAATGGTTGACGATTACCCAGATGCACTCTACGGATGCATAGGCGGTGGAAGCAGCTTTTCAGGTCTAATGTGGCCTTTCTATTACGATAAAGTTTCAAAGAAAGCTCCAAAAGAAACCGAGTTCATCGCAGTTGAACCTACTGCTTGCCCCAAAGTCACTAGAGGGCAATACACCTATGACCATGGTGACACAGCAAAACTTACTCCGCTCGTGCCGATGCACACGCTGGGGCATGACTTTATGCCAGCACCAATTCACGCAGGTGGACTACGCTACCATGGCATTGCACCAACAATCAGTGTGTTAGCA
The DNA here is from genome assembly GCA_963701765.1 of Candidatus Bathyarchaeota archaeon. GTDB lineage: Archaea > Thermoproteota > Bathyarchaeia > Bathyarchaeales > Bathycorpusculaceae > JADGNF01. The sequence continues at coordinate 444,966 of CAVPBD010000004.1, read as the reverse complement.
AAAGAGAAAAAACTGAGCACTTTAGCGGTTAATCAGGTGGATGCCTTTGATGCTGCTAAAATATTCATACGCTCCGAAGGCATAATCCCAGCTCCAGAATCAGCACATGCAATTAAAGCCGTTGTCGACGAAGCGCTACGATGCAAGAATACAAATGAATCAAAAACGTTGCTGTTCGTATTGACTGGTCATGGTTTCTTTGACATGTCAGCGTACGATGAATACTTTAACGGAAGACTGCAACCATGCGAGTATCCAGCAGCCAAAGTTGCAGAGTCAATGCAGAAACTGCAAAAACTCTACCCATGGCTCAACGACGTCACAAAGAAATACATCGGCTAAACTTCGCATCCTCTTCTATCTCTTTATTTTATTTTTCTTTTTATTAAACCTCATCTATACTAGGCATGATTTACTTTGAACACAGCTAAACCCGTTATCCCAACTAAAACCATCGGCTTCATCATAAACCCAATAGCAGGCATGGGCGGTGCCGTCGGACTCAAAGGCACAGACGGCAAAGCAATCCTCCAACAAGCAATCGCATTGGGGGCTAAACCTATAGCAACTCAACGAGCAGAAACCTTCCTAACCGAATTATCCATAGTCAAAGCAAATCTAAAACTTGTTGTCGGCGCGGGTCAAATGGGAGAAAACGAAGCGGAAAAACTTGGCTATTGCTACAAAGTTATCGGGAAAGACAAAAAAGAAACAACTCCAGAGGACACTCAGAGCATTGCCAAAGGCATCATTGAGGCAGGGGTTGATTTACTAATTTATTGTGGCGGTGACGGTACAACCCGAGACATCCAAAAAGCCGTCGATAAGAACGTACCAGTGCTAGGCGTTCCCACTGGTGTGAAGATGCATAGCGCCTTATTCGCTATTAGTCCTCAGGCGGCGGCTAGAGTCGCAATTCGGTTTCTGTGGGAGGGGTTACCTCTTCGGGAAGCTGAAGTTATGGATGTTGATGAGCAAGCATTTCGGCAAGGGCGTCTCTCAGCAGAACTCTATGGGTACATGCTTAGCCCGTTTGAGCCACATTTAATACAAGGAAACAAGATGGCGAGTCCAATGACTGAAAACGAATTGGAGAACCAAGCAGCTATTGCAGTCTACATAATCGAGGGAATGCAGCCTAACATCATCTACATTGTTGCTCCGGGAACAACCACACGTACCATTGCAGACCTATTGGATGAGAAAAAAACCCTCTTAGGAGTTGACCTGTTCCAGAACAAGAAAATAATCGCAAGAGACGTAAATGAAAAACAGATTTTGCAAGCCATAGAAGGCAAGGTGACCCGAATTATCGTTACGCCTATTGGTGGTCAAGGCTTCATTTTTGGCAGAGGAAACCAGCAGATAAGTTCCAAAGTAATCCGCCAAGTTGGCTTAGACAACATTGTTGTGATTGCCACCAAAAGCAAGTTAGACCACCTGAAAAGTTTAAAGGTTGATACTGGAGACTCGGCACTGAATGCTGACTTTAGGGCTCAAGGTAGCAGAGTGGTAATCGATTATAAGACCACAAAAGAAATGGCCGTAGAGTAAGCTTAACCAAAAAAATAAACCGCTCTAACAAACTCTAGGGGTCGAATCAGAAAAAAGAAGGCCTCTGTTTTAACCTTAACAGGGCAAACAAACTATCCTTTATAGTTTTTTAATCAATTAAACCGAAATTTGGATTTGGAGAATTCTGCATTTTTAGAATGATCTATGTTCAGGGATATTTTCTAGGCATTTACTCAAGACAATAGGGTATACAAAAGCTTTAGATTGTTTCCATTTCTACTCAGATGAGAAGAAAAGGATATGGTTAGCGAAACTGACTGTAAGAGTTAAATATTAACTTCAAGTATTATGACAGCCTGTCTCGAAGAGATTGCGAGAATGGTTTTCTTAAAAAGAAGGACAGGAACATGAGTAATGAAGAAGTCTCCCGAATAAAAATAAAATTCCTTATAGAAGGGCTAGGTGAGGCAGAAGGAGAACTAGTCCGTTTTATGGCCCCACGAACGGTAGATACTATAGCCCGAAAAATGCCCTTAGAAGGACGTGCAGCCCTATACAAGGAAGAGATCTACTTTGAAATCCCCATTAAAATGGGCGAGGAAAAAGCTAAGCCAACCGTAGAAACAGGAGCAATCGCTTTTTGGCCGATGGGTGGTGCGATTTGTATTTTCTACGGAAAATCGCAACCATACAGTCCAGTAAGCATAATGGGGAAGATAACAAATAACCTAGAAATTTTCCAACATATTAAAAGCGGAACCAGAATCCGAATTGAGCAAATAACATAACCTAAATAGTACGGTTTAGGAACCGAACGGGTTCCTCACTTAACTTTTTCAGAATCAAGTTTAGAAACATAGATTACCTAAAGTATAGCGGTATATAATGAAAAATAGTTAAATGATATAGAGATAGAAAGAAACGGTTAGTTGCATGGTTTGTATACTTTTATACTATGGCTGCCTGAAGCTAATTGCACTACACCATTCTGTTCCAGCTGCTGTAGGAATATTTTAGCTGCACTTATGCGGACGTTGTATTTTGTAGCGACATTGTATGGTGTTAAAACGGGCATCTTTTTAATTTCGGCAACGATTTTATCGTTTTTTGCGTCTGGAGGAATCACGTTGATAGTTGTTCTCTTCTCTTTTGGTGGCCCTGCTTTCTTATCTTTTTTCTCTTTCGCTTTTGCCTCGTCGTCAGATTTGTCTTGCTGGCGTTCCATCTGTTTCATGCCGATTTTCTTTTTTCCACCCATGATTATCACTTGTTTCGTGAACTAGATTGGCTGACTTATTTCAACCTTATGCTTACTCTGCCACTCTTTGATGGGTATTCCGAATTTCTTTTCAACTTCTGTTCGGTGAATGCTGTTCATTGTACAGAATGGAATGATACGCCCGTCAGGTACTGCATAATGGATGACGCATCGTTGTACTCGTTCAATGTCATAGTTGTAGGGATCCATGAAGTGCATGGAGGAAATTAGGACTGCAGAGCGAGCGAAGTCTCCTAATGATTTGTAGTCGCCGTTTAGCAAGACTTTTAGCACATATTTGCGGAGGAAACTAAATTTGATATGGCGGCTTGCACCGACAAGGCGGATCTTAGCTTTGTTTTTGCTACCCTTGGCTGCATCATTGTAAACGCTTTGGAGAGTGGCAACGAATTTTTCGATGTTGCCATAGCGTGTTATTGGTGTAATTTTACCATTTTCGATGAAAACGAAGGTTGCCATACCACAGTGTGGATGAGTTGTAAATTCTATATAGTGTTTATCTTTGATGGCACCGACGGCTTTAGAGACAGGCACTACTATTGGTACAGGGTAAAAGTCGCTGGTTTTAATGACCCCGTTAGTTTGTTTCTCAACTTCGTGCATGAAGTCTGTAATGGTGATTCGCATTTTTTCTCTTTCATTAACGGGTAAACGTCCGCACAAAGAAACTGGTTGAACGTTAATGCATCGAATGACATCACTGTTTTTAGCTGCAAAATTGATGATGTCCCCCAGTTGCTTATCATTTACACCTTTAACTAGGGTAACAACAAGAACAATGCTATTCCACCCGGCTTGACGAAGGTTCTCGATGGCCTTCATTTTTATTTCAAGCAAATCAACGCCGCGGATGTACTTGTACACGTCAGATGTTAAACCATCGAACTGCAAATAGATGGTGCTTACGCCTGCTGCTTTAAGTTCTTTAGAATATTCAACGTCTTCAGCGAAACGCAAACCGTTACTATTTACTTCAACGTGGTTTATACCGAGTTCTTTGGCTTTACGAACCATGGCTGGAAGATCTTTACGGATTGTGGGTTCTCCACCGCTGAACTGAAGAGCTTGAACTGGCACAGGCTTATTTGAACGTAGGTTCTCAAGCATAGCTATAACTTGTTCCATGCTAGGTTCATAGACGTATCCAGCGTAATTCGCATTAGCAAAACATACTGGACATTTGAGGTTGCACCTATTTGTAATGTCAATAATGGCTAATGCTGTTTGTGATTTATGTTCGGGGCAAATACCACAGTCATAAGGGCAACCTTTTTGGGTTTTAGTTCTCGGATTTTCTATACCAGTGCCATCGTTGCGGAACTTTTCTGCCTTCATGTAAATATCGTAATCTGACCAGTAGAGCTCCTTAACAGGTCCATGCTCTATACATTCCTTTTTAATGAAAACTTTGCCATCTTCCTCAAATATTGTTGCGTCTAAAACTTTAAGACATTCTGGACAGATGGACTTTGTACTCTTAATATTTTTCATATATACTCACTAGTTTCTTTTGTAAATAGTAGTGGTTTTAAAAGTAGCAGCTATAATAAATAATAAGGTTTCCAAACGTTTACTACGGTGAAAAAGGGGAAAGACATTGCCGGTAGATGAAAATACTAAAGGTACACTTCGAGAAATGGGTTTAAACGCCTATGAGATAGATACTTACATAACCCTGCTTGAAAGTGGACAACTAACTGCCATGGAAATTAGTCAGGAAGCTAAATTGCCTTATAGTAAAATCTACGATGTATTAAACGCTCTCAAAGAGAAGGGGTGGGTCAAAAGCAGCGAAAGTCGTCCCTTCAAATACTCCCCTACATCCCCCCTAGAAGCAACCACATTTACAAAACGTAGACTTGACGACAAATATCAAGTGTGGGAACAGGCAATTACAGAAACCCTACAGCCACTTTACGAAAAACGTGAGCTAGTTGAACGCCCGGATATCTTGATTTTACATGGTCAACACGCGATAATAGTCAAGTTAGAGGAAGTTTTCAAGAAAGCTAACAAAGAAATCATGATTGCTATGCCCACATTTGCTAAGCCGATAATTGAATCTGCAGATCAAATTCTATCGAGCGTAAAAAAAACGGTTGAAGTAAAGCTTATGGCGGCAGGTAAAAGTGAGGACTGGAAGGCTCTAAAGAAAATAGCAGGTCTAAACGAGCTACGCTTCCGCGATCATATGTTCGGGGGTGGAGTAATTGCTGACGATAAAGAAGCTATGCTCTTTTTAGGCGAAGAAGACAAGCCTAGCTTAATCATATGGAGCAACCATGTTGGATTAGTAGGCTTTGCTCGCGAGTACTTCCAGTTTCTCTGGGACTCCTCCAAAACAACCTAGCAGCAAACTAAAAAATCCAAAGGTAACAACAATCTAATCAAAGAAAACTATCATTTTCTTAAAATGTTGTAATGTGCTGCTGGGGAGAAGGCCATTTGGCGGGGATTTTTCGTGTACTGACCTCGATTTTTGAGACACCAGGTGTCCTAGCGATTTCTTCTTGGAAACTAAACATCTGCTCGACATTTCTTATCATCGCTGTCAATTGAAGATCATAATCTCCGCTGGTTTTGGTGATTATTATCACATCAGGAATTTTTACTAGGCATTCAATTACAGAAGAGGAATTAATTGATGACGCAAAAGTAATGTTAAAATCCAAAATGGAAGAATACCCAATTTTGTTAGGATTAATTTGAATTGTAACTTTTATTGCACAATTCTCTTTGAGTTTGTGGTATCTTTTTAATATAGTATCGGTTGAGACGCCTAAATCCTTAGCTAACTCGTTAAATGGAGTGCGCCCATTTATCGTTAGTTTTTCAACTATCTTCAGGTCCAAGTCATCAATTTTACTTTTCTGGACTAAATTAGAAAGAGCTAATAACTTCGGACATGATTCGGTTGTTTTATCCATGGGTATCAGATAAGGCATTAATTTCAGGTTTTCAGGGATGTTTTTCACGGCAGTCCAAACGTATGTTCTTAAGGCAGTAGTCGGTAAACGCCCTCTGATTGCGGCTTTTACATGATCTAATTCGTTTAGGTTCTTGAGTATTGCTACTGCTCTAATATTATAGAGACTATTATATTGACGATAAGCCAGTACTTCGGTTATTTTGCTAAGGTAGTCGGTCACTCTATCTATTTGTTGAGCTTCAACGTCGATGAGCATAGTTACAATTGCATCATAGCCAAAAGAATCGTAGTTCATTTGGATGGTTGAGCCAACAATAATACCCTTCTTTTCCATCAGAGTATAGTGCTTCCAAATTCGATCTTTTGTTGTTCCGTTATCCTGTGCTATTTTAGTAAAACTTGTTCGCCCATCTCGAAGCAGAGTCTTTAGAATCCTTGCGTCTATCTCACGAACGTTCAACACACCCATTTTCTAGTCCATATTCGCATTTCTTATTTGTGCTTATGAATTTAACATTTCTTATATTGTCGCCATATTTCGGCTAAAATATCCACTCTATCAGTTCACAAGTAGCAGTTACACAAGAAATCTTTGTTCAGAAATGTTGATGAAAGTATTTTATGTTCGTTTTTAGAAAGTTGAGATGTATTGACGAGGGGTTGGCCAAATACCCATTAACGGACCAAGATCAAGATCCATTTTTGCAATACCAGCTATTTTTGTAAATTCATATTGAATCGCAAGTAATTGATCAATGTCTTTTATCATAGCGTAAACTGCTAAATCGTAATCTCCGCTGGTTTTCATTATATTGATTATGTCAGGTATTTGCCCTATTTGGCTAATTATTAAAGATGGATCCGCTTTTAACGCAAAAGTTGTGAAAAAAATTGCTAAAGCACGATACCCGATTTTTCTCAGGTCAATTTGTATAGTGACTTTTATAGCCCCATTTTTCTTGAGGTTGTTATATCGTTTAACAACAGAGTTGGTTGAGACACCTATATTTTCTGCAATTTTGCTAAGAGGAATCTGACCATTAATAGAGAGCCAGTCAGCTATCTTTAAGTCAATCTCATCAATTTTTGCAGGACCTTTTGGAGGCGGAGTTGATATTGGCGCTTTTATGCGCATGTCTTTTTCAGACAGGTTATTTGTTAATTTTTGTGAGAATACAGCCAGATTTGTAGTCATTTCTCTTACGTCTGTCCATATTGCGGTTTTTAAATCAAGAATTGAAAATCGCTGTTTAATCGCATCCTTAATTTCGTCAAGTTGGTGGAAAGTCTTCAACGCTACTACAATACGTATGCTTCCACCAGGGCCTTGTTGATAAGCTACGTATATATCAGGCATTTTTTGGACATAGATCAACAGGGGGAAGGTTTGCGAAGGTTCGGTAGTTACTAATAATGCTGCCACTGCTTTGTAACCAAAACTCTTATAATTAATTTGAATAGTGGCGCCAGTAACTATTCCGGCTTGCTCTAGTTCGCGGTAGTTTTGGTAAATAATTTCTTTTGTTACACATAGTTCCTTGGCAATATGAGTACAACTTTTCCGACCATCAACTAGTAAATCCTTAAGAATTCTTATTTGAATCGAATTAAGGTCCGTAATTAAAACAGTTCCCTCTTGCCAATGGTAGACCTAATTATCCCTGATTAACTTGTTTGTTATATATAATTAATTGCTATTTTATGCGCAACTTGTATTTTTTCTCGATAGCATTGATTTATAGAAAAATAGTGATTCAACAAAAAAGAGAGAAGGGGAACTTGTTTATTTGCCCATGACTTTTTTTGCTGCGATTTCGATGTCTTCAGCTTTTATGGTTTTTCTTCCTGCGTGCATGGCAAAGTCTAAGGCTTCCTTGGCGACTTTAACGCCAATTTCCTCTAGGGCTTTTGCGAGTTCTTTTGCTGCTGCTTCGCTTACGCGATCAGCACCTGCTTTCTTGCACAATCTGTGCATGGGAGCTACTGCTAATTCTAAATCGGCCATAAAGACCCTCTTTAGCTTCTTTTTCATTTTAAAGCAATATTTAACCTTTTTTGTTCTTAAGTCCGCTAAATTCTCGTTTAACATTCATTTCTTTGTCTATAAAAGAAAATTTTAAAAGCCATCCGCTTGGTAATAGTGGGCTAGGTCTTTACACATGAAGCTAGTGGATGCACATATTCATCTCTCTGATCCCGAATATGCAGGACATACAGACGACATTGTGATGGAAGCCAAGACTTCAGGTGTTGTAGCGCTAGTTTCTAACGCAAGTGATTATCAAACAAGTTTAGAATCTTTAAGGCTAGCTGGAAAATACCCCGAATGGGTGTATGTGGCGTTAGGTATTCACCCGTGGAACGTGAATGTTCTTAAGGAAAATGAGCTTGAAGAAACAATCAGATTAATTTCCGATCAGAGACAAAACAAATCTATTGTCGCAATTGGAGAAATTGGGTTAGACTGCAAATATGAGGCTAGTTGGGAACAACAACTTATGGTATTTGACAGAATGCTACGGCTGGCTGAAAAACTGAATTTACCAGTTATTATTCATTCAAGAGGTACCGCAGAATACATAGTAGAAACGCTCCCATCATATAATCTGAAGCATGTCCTCCTGCATTGGTTCAGCCATCCGCTCACCGCATTATACGAAGCCATAGATCATGATTATTACATAACTGAAGGCCCACCAGTTGTGTACTCAAATGGCATTCGTGAGGTAGTAACGAAAGCTCCTTTGACCCACCTCTTAACAGAGACGGATGGTCCAGTTCTTTTCAGAAAATCACCCTTCAACAGCCAAATGACCAAACCCTCCTTTGTGAGCACTGTTATTAATGCGGTAGCTGAAATTAAGAAAATGAAACCAGAGGAAGTAGCAGATCAAATAATCAAGAATTTTGAAACTTTCTTTGATGTAAAAGTTAGCTGAATCATCTTTCTTGCATGTTTTTCAGTACAAAAGGGGTTATGGAGGCGTAAGCTTAAATTAAGCCTCTCTTCTATTGAGAACTGGTTTTTACGCTTTCAAGCGTTGAAGACTAAAAGTAGTATATACGGAGGAAACTAATTGGGAAAAGTAAAGACGGAACAGATAAAACGCTTATCCAAAGAGCTGATTCGACGCTTTCCAGACAAATTCACCACTACCTTTGACGACAACAAACGCATGGTTCAAGAACTCACAGAAGGCACCACAACTAGGGTACGAAACCAAACTGCAGGTTATATAACACGCACAGTCAAGCTCAATCAAGCTCAGAATGTGGATGAAGGCGAAGTAATAGAAGACACAGACGAAGAGTAGGGCTAACCGGAAAACCTTTATGATGAGCGAATACAGGCGTGGATGGGCGCTTCGGTACCTTCGTGAAGCCAAAGCTGAACTTGAGGCAGCTCGAAAGATACCTTACATGGCCCCCAGCTTAGTATTAGAAGCAATCCGAAAGGCACGAAACGCAATTTACTACAGCTTAGGCGAACCCGCTTTTATTGAAATTCTTATCAGAGAAGAAATCGGGAAACCCAAGCCTGCAAACGACTCCATTTTACGTTTTCTAATCGAAATCGAAGAGACAGTTCAACAGCTTGGACAAATAGAAGAAATCAACGGCGAACTCATGATGAAGCAAGCAGACACCCTTATTCAAGTCGCATCCGAGTTTGTTGAAACTCTAACAGAAGAAAAAATAGAAAACTAGCTTCTTATTGGTTATACTATCTTCTTTAGTGGTTGTGTTTTTAGAACTTCAATGTTAATGAGGTTGGGTGGTTTTTCGCCTCTGAAAAACGCAATCAAGTTTTGTGCTACTAACTCGGCCATTCTTGAACGCGTCTCAATGCTTGCACTTGATATGTGGGGAGCCACCACAATGTTATCTAGTCCAAGTAGGGGGTTGTTTTTTGGGGTGGGTTCTTGTTCAAAGACATCTATTGCGGCGCCTGCTATTTTGCCTGATTTTAATGCGCGGTAGAGGGCTTTTTCATCTATGACCGACCCGCGTGAGGTGTTGATTAGGTAGGCGGTTCCCTTCATAAGGGCAAGTTTTTCTGCGTTAATCAAGTGCGTTGTTTCGTTTGTTAAGGGTACATGTAGGGTTACAAAGTCAGATAATCTGAGAAGCCCATCTAGGTCTAGTTGTTTGGCGCCTATTGCGTCAAGTTCGGGTCTAGGCAAGGGGTTGGAGTAGAGGATTTTCATGTTAAAGCCATGTGCTCTTTGGGCTATGGCTTGACCTATTCGCCCCGCACCTACGATGCCGATAGTGGCATCGTGTATGTCTCGGCCGGTCATCATGTCAGGGTGCCAAGCTACCTCCCAGTTACCCCTACGCACATATTGATCTGCTTCCACAACACGTCTTGCAATAGCCATCAGTAGAGTCCAGGTAAAATCGGCTGTTGTTTGCGTTAGCACATCGGGCGTGTTGGTGATGTAGATTCCCCTTTTTGTTGCTTCCCGGAGATCAACATTGTCGAAGCCTACAGCCATTTGCGCGACAATTTTTAGCTTGGGTGCGGCATCAAATAGGGCGGCGTCTATTTTGTCGCTTAATAGAGTAACCAGAGCATCGGCTTCTTGGGCATTCTTAAGCAGCACCTCTCTAGAGGGAGGCGCATACTGGGGCCACACTTGTGCATCAAGATTTTCAATTATTAAATCTAAGCCGCGTTTGGGTAACGCCCGGGTAATATACACTTTGGGCTTGGTCAAAACATCCCCAACTTAGGGTGTACAAAATTGTTTATTAGGCTTCACTTGCTAAAATTTTTGTAGCCGAAAATAATGAGGCGTTACGGATACGGTAAAATGATTCAGATAAAAAATAAAACCCAGCTCATAGAGAACGGCAAAACTCCTCTATTACAGAAAGCTAGAACCTTAGCCCTGGAAAGTCTCGAATATGGATTAACCGCGGTGGATCCTAAAAGATTACTTCGCGCTAAACTTTCTCTGAAAGATTCGATTTTGTCTGTGGAGAATTGTTCTTTTGATTTGAATCGGTATAGGAATGTTTTGGTTGTTGGTGGAGGCAAAGCCGGTGGCGTAATGGCTGAAGCGTTAGAAGAGATGTTAGGTAACCACATAACTGCTGGCGCAATTAACGTTCCTTACGGTAGCAAACAAGAAACCCGCATAATAAAGATCAGTGAGGCGGGGCATCCTGTTCCTGACCATGCGGGAGTAGAAGGTACTTGTCGCATAATGGCAATAGTGGAACAAGCAGCCAAAGAGGACTTGGTGATTTGTTTAATTTCAGGGGGTGGGTCAAGCCTTATGCCCCTGCCTCGGGAAAACGTGCTTTTGGAAGATAAAAAAACAGTGACAAATGCGCTGATAAAAAGCGGCGCGCCCATACAGGAAATTAACACTGTTCGAAAACACCTTTCCGCCTTCAAAGGGGGATGGCTGGCAAAGAAAGCTTACCCTGCCACGGTACTGAACCTTATCCTCTCCGATGTGATAGGCGATCCGTTAGACGCTATAGCGTCGGGACCTACTGTTCCTGATCCCACAACCTTTGCAGATACAAAAAATATTCTGGAAAAATACAATCTGTGGACAAACGCTCCAGCCTCTGTTCGTAAGGTTCTATCAGACGGATTAAAGGGTATTATTGAGGAGACCCCCAAACCAGCTGATCCCGCTTTTGAAAGAGTCTATAACGTAATTTTAGGAAACATTAGGACAGCTATTCTGGGTACGCTTGATTATTTGAAGTCAAAGGGTTTGAATGTTCATCTGCTATCGACGACCTTGGAGGGAGAAGCAAGACAGGCGGGAAGGTTTTTGGCGTCAATTGCTCTTGATGCTAATTCTTTGGGTAAGCCTTTGTCTAAACCATTGGGTATTGTTGCAGGTGGGGAAACAACGGTTACGGTTAGGGGAAGGGGTGTTGGGGGAAGAAATCAGGAGCTGGCATTATCGGCAGCATTAAAACTTGGGGATGCTAAAACTTGCGTGTTAGCTTTTTTGAGTACGGATGGGGTGGATGGTCCTACTGATGCGGCAGGGGCGATTGTGGATAATTTTACTATCACTCGGGCAGAACAGGCAGGATTGAATGCTAAGAAAGCCTTAGCGGATAATGATTCTTACCGGTTCTTCTCTGGACTAGATGATCTTATTATTACAGGGTTGACGGGGACAAATGTTAATGATATATCGGTGATAATTATTTTATAAGGTAGCTGAAGGCCAGATGGCTATAACTTTAAAGTTCATAGGTGCTCTACGTCGGGATTCTAAGGCTAATGAGCTTGCTTTAGAAAGCAAAGACTGCACCTTAATCGAGTTAATTAACAAACTGACTAAGCAGGTACCTGCGCTTAGGCCGAACTTGCTTGATGAGCATCTTGACCCCCCGACGACGAACGCGTTAATTCTTGTAAACGGGAAAGAAATTAGCGTTCTAAATGGATTAAAAACCAAGGTAAAGAACGGGGACGAAGTGGTCTTTGTTCCTGTAGTGCACGGAGGCTAAGTGATGTCTGCGCCGCTTTTCACTTTAACTACAGATTTTGGTTTAAGAGATCCTTATGTAGCGGAGATGAAGGCGGTGCTTTTGGGTTTATGCAAAACAGCCCAGATCGTAGACATAACTCATGCGGTAGAAAAATTTAGCATTCGTTCAGGCGCTTATACGTTAGCTTCTGCAGCACCATACTTTCCTAAAGATACTATTAACATTGCAGTAGTGGATCCGGGAGTGGGCAGTGAGAGACGCTCAATAATAGTTGAGACAAAAAGGGGTTTCTTTGTTGGTCCAGATAATGGTCTATTGGTTTTGGCTGCTCAAATGCAAGGCATAAAGCGGGTTTTTGAGATAACCAATAAAAAACTGATGTTAAGTAAGGTTTCGTTTACTTTTCATGGTAGAGATGTTTTTGCTCCTGCTGCTGCCTATCTGGCAAAGGGGGTGCCTCTGGAGGAGTTTGGCGCAGAAGTGGTAGATATTGTGAAGCCGCCATTTGCAGAGGTCAAAAAAGAGAACGGAAAAGTGATAGGTGAAATTCTGCATGTAGACGACTTCGGTAACATAATAACAAACATACATGCAAAGGAAATAGTTTACACTGAAGGGGATAGGGTGCAGGCTGAATTACCACATAATCAGCTGCAGGTAAGGTTCTTGAAAACCTATGCCGATGTTATGCAATTAGAGCCGCTACTGCTTGTTGATAGTCAAAGTTTTTTGGAAATTGCTATAAATCAAGGTAGCGCGGCTAGCCTGCTCCAAGCGAAGCCCGGAGATAAAGTTTCGTTTACGATTTCTTGAGCTTGTTTTTGCATAAGAGAGCCTTTGCTTAAAAGAAAAGTTCTAGTGCAAATGTTTAAAACCGCTTTCGGCGTATTTGTTCAACCCCGAAAAGAAGAAGCTAACGGACTGTGAGGGGACAAACATGCCAGTGAAGCTTGAAGATTTGGATTTTCGTTTCGAAAACTCTCCAGTTAAGATCATCGCCAATAAGAATTACCCCCAGATTAAGCTGGCAGGGTTAAGCGTTGGTCCCTTGGAGGAAGGAAACGAATACGAAGTGTATCACTGGATAGGCTGCGTCTTGGTTGAGGCGGGGATTGCGCATTTTCGAGAAGACGATGAACTGGACGCAACTAAACTGTATAAGGTTCAGTGGAAGGAACGTGTTCAGGCGGCGGGACAGATTGCGGAGCTCTCCGAAGACTTCTACCCTAGACTTCGCAGGTACCTCTCAGATGTTAAAATTGAAAGTACCACGACTAGACAGCCAGAGAGGGTGCAAGAGTACGAGAAGGCAAACCAGTTATCCTGGGACATCGTGAATTCTAGGTTAAAGAAGATAGTTTCTTTGGCGTCAGGTCCAACTCAGACCGACCAGATCGTAAAGAAGCTCACAACCGAAGAAAAACTCCTCTTTGAGCAACTTAATAAAGCGATCAAGGAGTGGCGAACTCGCATACTTAAACATGAAAATGAAGGTTAAGCAGCATGGCCAAAGAACAGACCATAGATCCTCAAGAGCGTTTCCTTGAGTTTTTCAAGAAAGAGAAGTACCGTCAAAGAATCGGTCAAATGGCAATACAGGGCAAAGAGTCAATTATCGTTGAATTTGAGGACCTGTTCTCTTTTGACCAAAAACTAGCTGAGACTCTGCTCGGCAAGCCAGAAGCGTTCTTAGAGCATGCAAATAGTGCGGCTTATGCGCAACTGGGAATCGAAGATTCTGAATATGCTCAGAAGATTGATAAAGTAATTGTTCGTGTGGTGAAGCTGCTGGGTCATGAGCAGCTGCGTAAACTCGGTTCTAAGCAGATGGCTAAACTGGTCATGATAGAAGCCATCATTGTACGCGCCACGCCAGTACGCCCCATGGTCATGAAAGCCGTGTTCAAATGTAAACGCTGCGGAACCATGAATGAGATAGAGCAGAAGGGGCAATTTCTAAAAGCACCTACCGTGTGTGCTGGTGCGGACTGCGGTAAAGATGGCCCGTTTGAGTTTGTTCAGGAAGAATCCAAATTTATTGACTCCCAAGATCTGCGGCTTCAGGAAAGACCAGAGGACTTACCACCGGGTCAGCTCCCCCGAACCTTAGCGGCTAAGCTGATCGGTGATGAAGTAGTTGATGTTGCCAGACCAGGAGATCACGTCTCTATTGTAGGCATTGTTCAAGCCTTTGCGCCGTCACGTCCGGGTATTGGGAAGCTTAGAACGTTTATTCTTCAATTAGACGCGAATAGCGTTGAGGTTTTAGGTAAGGAACCTGAAACAAGCCCGCCCTCTCCAGAAGAAGAAGAGAAAATCTTCGCGCTCTCAAAAGATCCCAAAGTTCACACAAAACTGCTGAGCTCAATTGCTCCCTCTATTTACGGTTATGCACATATCAAGGAGGCCATTTTGTATCTTCTCTGCGGTGGGGTGTCGAGAAGTCTTCCAGACATGACTGTGAGAGGAGAAATGAACGCGCTTCTAATTGGTGATCCAGGTACAGCCAAATCACAACTGCTTCAGTATGTGGCCAGAATTGCGCCTCGAGGGTTGTACACTTCCGGCAGAGGAACAACCGCCGCAGGTTTAACCGCCGCCGTCATACGTGAGAAAGGCGGAAGCATGAGTCTTGAGGCAGGCGCCCTCGTTTTGGCCGATAAAGGGATCGCTTGTATTGACGAAATGGATAAAATGCGTCCTGAAGACCGAGTCGCGATACATGAGGCCATGGAGCAGCATACGGTTTCGGTAGCTAAAGGAGGAATCGTCGCCACCCTAAACGCCCGTACAGCCGTTCTTGCAGCGGCCAACCCAGCATTAGGTAGATACGAACCTCATCGAACGGTGGCGGAAAACATCTCCTTGCCGGTAACTATTCTTTCAAGATTTGACATAATTTTTGTGCTTCGAGATGTACCGAACAAAGAAGCGGACTTGAAAATGTCTCAGCACATCTTAGAGATTCACCAAAGAGGCAAAAGCCCGGTTGAAGCCCCGGTTGATGCAGAACTCTTGCGAAAATACATCAGCTACTCCAAATCAATTCGGCCAGAATTAAGCGATGGCGCACTAAACAAGTTGCGCGATTTCTATTTGGCTATGCGTACCGCAAGCGAATCCGAAGGTTCCCCGGTAGCTATCACGGCCCGTCAGCTTGAATCATTGGTTCGAGTTGCGGAAGCCCGCGCCCGCGCCGCTCTACGAAAAGAAGTAACTGCTGAGGATGCGGATGCCGCGATTACGCTAATGAAGCGATCATTAGAAGAAGTAGGCATTGACATGTCCTCCTACAAAGTTGATATAGATCTGATTATGACGGGCAAACCTAAGAGTGTTCGAGACAAACTCCAAATCGTCCTCTCAGCAGTGGTAGAAATGGAGAGAGAAACCGGCACAGTCGAAAAAGATGCGCTTGTGAGCATGCTGGAGTCAAAGCATAAGCTGTCAAGATCCGAAATTGAACGCATGGTAGGCCAATTGCTGCGGGAAGGTACCCTCTATGAACCAGGCGAGGGACGCTTAAAGAAAACCTAACCTCCCTCTTCCTTTTTCGACGTAAGCAACTAATACCAGTTTGTCACAAATGAATTAGTATGAAGCCAGTGATTGTAGTTACAGGCACAAGACCAGAAATTATCAAGATGGCCCCTATCCTAAGAGAGCTACGAAAACGCAAAATGCCAACTGTTTTTGTTCATTGTGGTCAGCATTATGATTATAATATGGCTCAGCAATTCATCGAGAACCTCGAACTGCCCATGCCGGATTATTCTTTTAAAGTTAAAACTGCCTCGCCTGCAATACAAACTGCGCGCATTATGGTTCAGATGGATAAATTGCTCCAGAAAACAGAACCCGCTATTGTTTTGGTTGAGGGGGATACAAATACTGTTTTGGCTGCGGGGTTAGCAGCTAATAAGCGGGGTATAGCGGTGGGTCATGTGGAGGCGGGGTTGAGAAGTTTTGATCTACGCATGCCTGAGGAGCATAACAGACGCTTAACGGATCATCTTTCGACCTATTTGTTTGCACCCACTGAGACCGCTAAGGCGCATTTGGAGGCTGAGAAGGTTTGGGGCGAAATCTTTGTGACCGGCAACACGGTTATTGATGCGGTAAATGAGCATTTGCCCCTTGCCCAAAGAAAATCAGACATACTAAAGCAGATCCATTTTGAGAAGTTCGTTTTGGCAACTGCCCACCGAGCTGAGAACGTTGATAATATTGAGGTTTTAAAGAATTTTGTGGGAGCGTTTGCTGAATCACCTTTGCCAGTGGTTTATCCAATGCATCCACGCACCAAAAAGCGACTGAAGCAGAATGGTCTTTATGCGCAGGTTAAGAAGTTGCCAAATGTGCAGATTCTTCCCCCGCTGGGGTATCTGGACTTTTTGGTGTTGATGAAGAAAAGCGAATTGATATTAACGGATTCAGGCGGAATTCAGGAGGAAGCTACTGCGCCAGCTATAAGAAAGCCTGTGTTGGTTATGCGGCTTTCGACGGAACGTCCCGAAGCGGTGGAAGCGGGATTTGCCAAAATTGTCGGAACCAAAAAGCACAATATTATATCAGCCCTTAGAGAGGCACTGGAAAATAGGTCTGAGTTGCCTGCGAGGTCTCCTTTTGGAGAGGGGAATGCAGCTGAAAAAACTATTGATATAGTTAAAGAGAAGGTTTTTGCCGCTTAAGAGATGTAAGTTGTTTTTTTGTCTTCCTCTTTTCGGGTCTCTTCTGCTTGCAGAACTCTACTGGCTTCGATTTGTTGTAGCCGAGTGACCATTTTATCTGCTTTACTAATGTCTTCATCCATGCTAGTTAGGTCTATGTTGAAGTTGAATAGCGATTTTATTACTTCTATGACGCTTTTTGCTGCTAGCGGGTCGGGTAGGTAGCCGCGGGTTTCGCCTAGTAGGCATAGGGCGTCGATTTTTTTGAATCGGGCTAAGCCAAGTATTAAACCTGCGGTGCCGACTATGGGGCTGCCAGAGGGGCTTATGGTTGCTCCTGCTGCAAGGGCTTTGTTTAGAATATCTTGGTTGGTGCCGGCGACGATAACTTTGGGCTTTTCTTTGGTTTCCATACGATAGCCACCGATTGTTGCAATAGCTTGGACATTGTGGTTTTTAGCGAAGGAGATCATTTTTTCAGCTATTTCGTATTGGCCTTCGATAGTTTGGGATTGGCTATCGCCGGTGAAAAGTATTATGTCGTTTTGTCCAGCGGGATTTTTTACGAAGTAGAATGCGCCACGTAGCAGGCGAATTCTGCCTTTCTTGTTAACTAGTACAAAGTAAGGGAAGTGAGGGCTGTAGAGATAGGCGAACTTTTCGGCTTTGAGTTGTTTTATGAGGTAACGCATGGCTATTTTGCCGACTAATCCGAGCCCGGGGAGCCCTTCAATCAGGATGGGATTATGCGCTTCGATGGGTTTGAATTCCTTAATGTAGGTGGTTTTCATTTTGTCTGCTGCTCCTTTTTGTGGGCTAAGCGGTACTTGAGATACTTATCGTCGGGCGAGAATTTAGCTGGATGGGGTGTGTGTACTTTTGCTCCACAGTAGGGGCAGACTTCTTTTTTTAGTGTATAATTAGCGCATTTTTCGCATTTTCTAAGCAGCCAGACCACGATTATTTCTCCCGTCTAAAGGAGCCTTGTCCGCCTGCTTTGATTACGTTTGTGACTACATTTTGGCCGACTTTTTGGATTATGTCTTCGGCGCGTTTCCAGTTTTCCGCTGAGACTTCAACGCTGTATTTTGGGGCAGCGTTGACGTAGAATTCGATTTTTGAGTCGCGGGTTTTTTCTGATTTTTTGGCGGTTGTGAATGCGTCTTGGATGCATGTTACGCCGTTGGGTTTCATGCAACGCACTTCGATGGTTCCTCTGACCTTGACCATCTTGACATGGATACGTTCTTCTGCGACTTGGGCAAAAACGGTTGCCATTTCCTGCGGTGCGCCAAGTTTGGTTAAGACTTCGGGGCCTTCTTTGACGAGTTTTTCGAAGCCTTCGTATAAGCCGTATTTTTCTTCAAGTAAAAGTCCTGCTTTCTGGTAGACTTCTTCGGCGGGTAAGTGGAGTTTTTCTGCCACGCTTCTTAGAAGGGCTTCGGCTTTGCGGTCTTTTTTCCAGGATTTGGTTTTTTCAATCCTTTCACGTTTTGTAACTCGTCTTAGGGAGAGGTCTATGTGGCCTTTTTCTGCATCTACACGAAGAACCTTTAGGACCATTTTTTGGTTTTCGCGAACAAAGTCGCGGATGTTTCTTATCCAAGAAGAAGAGATTTCTGAGACATGCAATAAGCCGCGTTTGGTGTATTCATCGAGTTTGGCGTAGGCTCCGTAATCGATTACGTTTTCTATTGTAGCAATTACGAGATCGCCAACTTCGGGCCATTCGGGCTTATGCTCAGACATGTTTGCTATCCTACTCTAGGACGGCTTGTACGTCGCCTTTCAGGATAGCTTTTCCGCCTGATGGTTCAGCGAGAACAACACTGCAAACATTGCAGGTAACTTGGTTAACTGCATGGCTGAAGATTAGTTGTTCGTTGCCGCATTTGGGGCATTTTACTCGCACGAAACTGCTGCTTGGTTTGGGTATGAGTTTATTCCATTCGCTCATTCTTTTTTCCTCCGTTAATATGATTAATTTTATACTATGGCTAGTTTTCTTAGGCGTATGCCGTCTTTGTGTCTCATGTAACCGCAGACTTTGCATTTGAGCCTTAAGGTCTGTTTTTTTGTGGTTTTAGCGAACTCTTTTTGAAGTGGATACTTTTGTCCACCGTAGCCTTCTTTTTCGCGTGCGTGGGCTCGTTCGCCTTTTGCCAGGGCTCTTCGCTTGCCTGCTTTGTATAAAGAGACTGCGTGAGCTTGATGAATTTTGCATTTCGGACAGTACGTCTTTACTTCTTTGGGAGTGTTCACTATTTATCACTTACCAGCGCCATTAAGGAAACATACCTTCCTCTTATACTTTTTTCGCCAACCAAGCCAAAAACAAGCAAATTTCGTCATTTCAGAATCACCTATTACTTAAAGACAAACACAGACTACTCTTCTTATAGGAAGTCAAACAAATCATCCCACATCTTTTATTCTCACAACAGCCAGTTGTGAAAGGCTTAAAGTTATGAAGGTATATATTCTAAAATATGAAATCAGTTCAGGACATTAGCCGAACGCTTTTTCAGCATAAAACCGAGCTGAAAGATAAATTCAAAGTGAAGACCATAGGCGTTTTCGGTTCGTACGTGCGGGGCGAACAAAAGTGTAACAGCGATGTGGATGTCCTTGTGGAATTTGAAGAGCCTGTCGGGCTTTTTGAATTTATGAAACTAGAAAACCACCTTTCTGATCTTTTAGGATTGAAAGTGGATCTAGTGTCCAAAAAAGCCCTCAAACCATATATCGGCGAACACATAATGCAGGAAGTCATTATGATATGAAACGCCGCGACATACGCGACTACCTCCAAGACATCATCGACGCGATAAATGATACCGAAACGTTTGTTGTCAATATGACTTATGAAAAGTTTATCAATGACCGAAAAACCGTCAACGCGGTTGTCCGCAGCATTTAAATCATCGGCGAAGCCTCAAAATCCCTCCCTAATACCATTAAAGCCAAATACCCGCAAACCCCTTGGAAAGAAATCAGCGGCATGCGAGACAAACTCATCCACGTCTACTTTGGCACAGATACCGAAACCATCTGGCAAACAATCAAAGACAACCTCCCACCCCTAAAACAAACCATTCAACAAATCCAAAAAGATCAACAAAAGCAATAACCCCGAAAAACTAGCTCACCGCAAAGCCTACTATTCCTCCTCTATTTATAGAAACTAAAAAGAAAAGAGCTATTTGATTTTTCTATGCCACATCAGAACACCAGGCGCAACGACAGCTATACCACACCTGCATAATAAAAGAAGAAACCCCCTCGTAACATAGCTGCCCTCGTAAAGCACACTACCATCTTCCCCAAGCCAACGCATAGATATCAATCTAGCAAAATTCCTTACAGAGGGTCACTTTTATTCCTTCTCTGGAATAGTTATGCAGAATTTGAAGTCTCTTTTACGTACTCTTTTTTAGAACGCCCCTGTCGTTATTATGATATTAATGCAGAGGTTTGGCTGTTTGGCATTAAGCATTTCACAGGCAGTTAAGGCGAAATCAGGGTTACTGTTTAAGATATTGCTACTATTGTCGTTTGCTGTGCCGCTTCTTTGGTTATATTTCTTAGATGCACCATCGTTTGAGTTGATGTGGAAAGGCAGAACCTTCCAACTCTTCTTTATTTGGCTGATAGGATTGGAACTGATTTTAGATTGGGAAACCATAAAGGCGACCAAACTTAACAAGCTTCTTTCGCTTAGAACTACTGCTTTTGCGTTGTCTTTGGTGCTTCCGACACTCTATGTTGCCACCTCCTACTACGGCGGATTGAATGGAGCTATCACGAACTGGGCTACCCAAAGTAGCGTTCAGTGGGCAGACTCAATGCCCCTCTCCACAGAGTATCTGGTTTTTGCGCTGCTCTTCTTCCTAATCATGTGGCTATCCGCTGGGATTAAGGGGTTGAAGGCTTTTTTTGTCCCCACTTTCTTCCTTGTTCTAGTTGGGATCTTATACACTATCGATAATGTTTTTCCCTATGGACAATTTACGCCCTTCCAGATTTTTGTACCCACCACAACTGCGTTAGCAGCTACTTTCCTAAACATGATGGGCTACTCTACAAACATAAGTTATGAACAAAGTAGTCTGCAAGGTAACATGCCTGTTCTAACAGCAACGAACCTGCAGACGGGCGCTTCATCTACTTTCCAGATAGCCTGGCCTTGCGCAGGCATCGAAAGCTTTCTCATATTCACCGTGATAATTCTGCTCTTCCTTAAGCGCATGAACCTTTCTTGGAAAAGCAAACTAGGCTACTTCATCTTCGGCGCAGCCGTCACTTACATCATCAACTCCCTAAGAATAGTCAACATATTCCTAATCGACATGAGCGGAGGCAACATAGACATGTTCCACTTCTACTACGGCCCCCTATTTGCCATGGCATGGATAGTATCTTACCCAGTCATAATCCTACTTAGTCAAAAACTCTGGAAAAAAATAAGAAAAACCAAGCAGCCTACGCAAGCTCAACAAGCTTCGCTAAACCCTGCTTAACAAGAATTTTCGCGTTCAACTCAGGCACGGAAGCCACATCCTCAACCAAAAAGGGACCATAACTGTTCATATCCGCACCAATGATAGAAGGAACAGGCTTCAAAAACCGAACCGCCACACGCCTACTAGACGGCGTCGAAGCGGCCGCAGTCTCAGCTTGAGCAACTGGAGCAGCTTTAGCGGGCGGAGGGATAGCTTCCACTTTTAGTTCCTCAACCTTTGCTGATTCAGCCTTTACTGCTGAGGGAACATCGCTTAAGGTAGCTGTTTGACCTGAAAGAAGAGCGGCAATAAATTTGTTGTAATCATCCGCGGAAGGGCTAAGGTGACTATAAAGACTTGCTTCTTCAATAGCCAAATTTTCCGCAGGTACTTTTTGGCCAGCAACAATTTGCCTAACTATTTTGCGATACCGAACCGAAATCAATTCTTCAACCATATGTCTAGCATTAACTGCTTCATGCGCTAGTAATGTTACTTTCACGCTCTTCTCTGCTGATGCAATGTTTGCCTCGTTAAGAGTCTTCAGATAGGCAACTATACGTGCGTAAAAGTCAGACGGCAAAGAGCCAAGCTCAGAGGTTTCAGTTTCGATTTTCCATGCGGCAAATAATTCATTATACATCAGCTTAGCACCTCAGCTCTACCCTTACAAATAAGCAGCACTGCCGCCGCAGTCGGCAACTCAACTTTCTGATTCTTATAAGGGCCATAGGTTTCTCCACTCATCCTAAACTCAGGAGCACTCGAGACCAACACTCTAACGCTACCCTCTTTAAAAGCTACTGCTCCCGAAAACGGATCAAAACTGTCCAAATCCTTAACCGGAAACTCTACTTTCAACAATCCTGTTTTTCCGTGCAAAGTGTGCTCAGCCCGAATAAGCCTATGGATATCGCTGGTGACAACCGTGTCAATTTGCGCAGCTTCCTGATTTTTTACATATTCGGCTATTGTAATCCATGCTTTCCGATCCGACACCACTAATACCAGCTCCAACGGTTTTCTTCAAAACACCGCGTTAAAATATCTTCTTTACTGTTGAACATTGCGTCAGCGCTTTTTCTAATTAAGACCGCTATTGGACTAAATCCTCTTCTGTTGCCGATTCATAACAAATCTACGAATCCCCCGCTTTAATCGCCCTTTCCAAGCCATAATCGTTCAATACAAATACAGGCTTAGTCGGCATTTGTTTTCGTGAGGTGGAAATATTCTTTCGCGGTTTTTGTCAAGAAAGGGACAAACCTATACCAGAGACATAGTCAACTATCTCCTTTCGGGCCATGCTGTCCAACGATACGAATAGCTTCATTTTCAACATGGATGTGATACCCGCGGTGTCCAGAGAAAAAAGTGCGAATCTCACTTTCTAAAAAACCAAAATCATTCTCTAACATGTCAATTAGCTTACGAGTTTCTACTCTTGTTGAGTCAATACATAAATCACATGCCCAAGTCTTATTTGAAAACTTTGATTCACCACAATTTGGGCATTCGCTGGGAGTTATACCCCTTCCACTAAATCCACATTGCGGGTTGCTACAAGTCCATTCATCGTGAATTTTGTTGCAGCTGGTTGGTATGTGGTCAGCGTCGATGTCGAAAACCAAGTCCGCACCCGACCAGCCTTTCTTATCCATCTCAGCACTCGGATTTTCATAGTAAGCACAAGAGTAGTAAACATCCGAAGGAATTCGATCTCTAATGAATAGCCCAAGCGCTTTAGGGTCAGTGAAGGCTTTGTGACGAACCATCGCCCGCTCTTTAAAGAGAAGACAAGCAAACTCCCGTTGACTAAATAGTGCGGGGGAAGGAAAAACGGCGGAGGAGCGCCTATAGTAGTTGCTGAATTTTTCGTAAACAAAGTCCCGCGAAGACATCACAAATCTCCCCCTTGCCAACAATTGTTAAAGTGAATGCTACTTTAGTAGAATACCAATTAAGCTCTTTTGGAAAACAATAAGGCACTCAATTTGCTATATTACAGATTTAGTACTTGACGGATTCTATCCAGAATTGCGACAGGATTGTAAGATAAGCCGCCGAAGGAAAGTACAAACGCTATTAGAAGTAGCCAAATCACAACAAGTTGTAGGGAGTTTTTCTTTTGGGGAATTAAAAGATAGACGAAAAAGAATGGCATGTACCATTGCTGAAAATAGGGTAAAGTAAAGCAGGGTAACAACGAAAACAACGCGAATAAGGACATCAATCGATTCTTATTTAGAAGATATACAGTCAAGCTTAGGGTTGCACTTAAAACCAAAAAAACGGCAAAAACTTGCAGCCCCCAAGATGATTGCGCATGAGGACTAAACGCATTCGCTACGTTCATAACCAGTTCAGGGCGCGCTTCCATCAGAAAAGGAAGACTCAGATAAGCCGTGAACAAATCAAGTCCAACCAAACCAGCAGCAACCAAGATGGCTTTATTTTTCAAAATGGCCGAAAGCGAGGAATTCTGAAATAGACGCAGCAAACCTACCAGTATAAGCGGAACTAGGAAAATTGCTGCCTGATACTTGATAGTAGCTGAAATCGCAATAAATAACAAGAACATATCATAGCGTTTGTCTAAAAACATAGCCAAAGCAAGCATGGAGAAGATGAGCGCGACTGATTCAAATTGTCCATTAGCTGCGTAGATTATTAGCACGATATAGAATATGTAAATACTAAGAGCCTTCAAAATGGAAGGCAAATCTTGGTTCCAGAACCTTTTGAGAAACCAGTATAGACATAAATGAGAAACTACCAGAAAAAGAGTAATCTCCAGTTTTAGCACCAAAGATTGAGTAACACCAGATTCAAGCAACGCTCCAAAAGGCAAATACAAAAAGATACTTCCTAGGGGGTAGAGATGGGGCATTTCAGGCCAAGTTACAAACTTGTAAAACGAGAAATCGCTACTGGACAGGTGCCCAAGCGGAGTATTGAAGACCGAAAAGCCAACTTTTGTAAACAGATTAGCCGAATATGAGTTCCGAGCGCTGTCAGTATACCAGTTCTCAAAAGTCCCTAACGGATAGGTATTAACGGCTAGCAATCCTATCCAAAACACTAACGACAAAATGACTAATGCTTGGAGTTTCCGACAACTCTTCAACCCCAACACAGGTAAAGCTACAGGCACCTCTTCTGATGATGATCGCGAGGATTTTTTGATTTCAGGTTTTAGAATAAGAACCATCAGCACTGCCCAACTAAAGAGGAACAATGCTTTAGCAGGTAATGCAAGCCAAGAGAAAGGGTAAGTAACTGTCGGATAAAGCACATTTACCTGCAGGTGCATCAAATTGCTGGAGGAATTTGTTGTGAAAGCTGCTTCGTAGTAATCAGCACCCGCAGGAAAAGTATAGTTAATTTCCCCCGCGAAAGTGATGTTGTATTGAGGACCATTATAGGTTAATAGCGTAAAATTAAGTAGAAAATTGGCATCGCTACTACTAATAGCTAAGGATATGTTTTCGTCTCCATAGAAGCTACCTATTCCTTGCCGAAAAGTCTCATTCGCCGTTAAGTTAAAAGAATCATCAATAATTACCCTCGATGACTTTCCCACACCGGCGGATGGATAAAAACTCATAATACCTAAAACTATGCTCAGCACCAGAAGCGTTAGAAACCCAAAAAGGAGCAATTTGCCTGATGATTGCCTCATAAGTGATGTCCTCGGCATTTAATATCACGGCAAAGAGTAAGCAAGAGCATATTGGCTATTTAGCAATCCATAATTCTTAAAGATATCACCTTCAACAAATCGAGAAAAACTGTACCTATTAATTGCCAGCAGATTTACCTACGCAGCATGTTCTTGAATAGGTAGGAGAGGTAGTTTTCGATTTCCACAAAGGAAAGTTTTGACTTGCCACGTTTACGATTAATAAATAAAATAGGAATCTCTTGCGTGTCGAATCCCTTCAAATGAGCCTGCTTAACGGTTTCAATTTGAATATCATAAGTTTGGCTATGTAAGAAAGGCAGAATCTCTTTAAGAAAGGCGGTAGAGTAGCATCGATAGCCACTTGTGCAATCATGAAGCCTCAACCCCAGAACTGAGCGGGCTAAAGCGTTGGCTCCTCGACTAATAATTTTTCTTGTATAAGGCCAACCTGCAGTCTTGCCACCCTTACAATACCTACTACCGATTACTAAATCGCACCCCTCACCCATACTTGATACTAGCTGAGGCATATCTTGGGGGTTGTGTGAATAGTCAGCGTCCATAGTAACTACGAATTCGGGAACATTCTCTAAGGTTAGAAAAGTGCGGAATCCATCAGTTATTGCTGTTCCCAACCCACCTTTTCGGGATCGAATAAGCAATAAGAGAGAGGGATAAGTGTCTTGCATTTTTTTTACGATTTCAGCTGTTCCATCAGGACTAGAATCATCTATAACTAATATGGTGAGATTAAGAGGTAAGTCTGAGATTTCGGTGATTATTTTTTCAATATTTTGCGCTTCACAATAGGTAGGGAGAACCACACCTACTTTTGAGGTAAAACCTAAATTACCAGTTAACGTGGATTGCATCCCGAAGCGCCTTCACCTTTCAAGTATGAATCTAAATTTAATAAACATTATACCGTAGTAACCACCCAGAAAACAGCCTCAAACCTAAGTAAATGATTCAACGCGCAGATTGCTGCTTTCTTAGATAATACTTCAACGGATGACGGACTCGACGACATAAATCGTCGCTGTTAACACATACTCCATGGGTTTGAAGTGTGGCACAACTTGGGGGAGTGTAGCGAGTCCCTGATCCCTTGGAGCCAGCAATGTGCTCAACTTGGTAACGTGTTAATCTGGAGTTATAATCAGAAGAAGTCTTGAAAACTTCAGCCACCTTCTCCGGCGGCATGCCAATTGTGACAAGAAAAGAAGTTAAAGTAAACCTACCAACATGCGAAAGATGACGACCGTTAGAGGCGGCCTCATATAGCGCTACAACACAAGGGGGAAAAGCAGGTTGAGATACAACCTTTGGGAACCCTTCCATTTCAGATTCCCCAATCTTTTCCTTCGCTAATAATGTAATATGCTGTGCAATTGCCTCTATTTCAAGCGAAAAAGCTGGAACCTCACTTGCCTCTAGTCTTTTTTCGATACGTCTTTGAACTTCTTCTTCAAGCAAACGCGCAATATCATGCTGATTAAGATACACTCTACCGTTTGATAAAAGTCGATTCACAAGCTTCCACTTTTCATCCCGCAGGTGAGTAACATTTCTTAAATAATCAGCAACACTAATGTACAATTCAAAGGGGATTTTAGTATCTTTATTTAAAGTGATATTCCAATCAAAATTTTTAGCAACTGCGATTATTCGCTCATTTGATTCAGCTTGCAGATAACTAAAAGCCTGTTTTGCCTCAGCTAAGGCATAACGTTTTTTGATAAAACTATTCTTGGTCGCTATTGCCAGCATGATAGCAACGGGAAAGGATGGAATTTCCACATCGTTTTCACAACGTTCACCGGTGGAAATAAACAAAACAGATTTTTCAAGCCGCTCCTGCGCACGATGCAGAATCCTTTCAAGCTCAGGGTTGGTTAAATCCTCGATTTTAAGACCTAACAGCTTCATATATTCAGCGGTTTCTTTTAAAAAAGGGTACTTGGCAAGGTCGTTCTGAGTGAACTTAACCGTTTCCAAGAACATGCCAAGTTACTCATTAGTCAGTTTCAATTCTCGGTGCTAGGAAGAATGTTAGCTTTCCTTCTTTAGTCTGCTGGAAGTCAATGCGTACAGGCATATCAGTTGAGAATTCTAGGGTGGCGATGTCTGATGTTGCTGAAGCAGCTTTGATTATTTCAGATAGATAGCTTAGGCTGAAAGTAGCTTTTGATACCTCTTTTACCTCTAAATCAAGCAATGCATCATTACCCTTCTGCAGTGTTATGTTTGCACCCATCAAATCACCAGTAGCATTCAGAGTAAGTTTTTCAGAGTCAGCCTCGATTCGGACATGGTCGCTGACAAGTTGGGCATCTTCGATTGCTTGACTTAAGCCTTGGGTGGTGGTCTTAGCTTTTACATTAAAGGTAATTTTTGGGGTGGGTACTTCTTCTTCGGAAGCTTCAAGCGTAGGCATCGTGAAGTTACGGTTGTATTTGCCGCTTATTTTGACTTGTAAGCGTCCAGTCGCATCATCTAAAGATAATTCTACTGCCTCATCTTTTCCTGCACGCTTAAGCAGTTTGAGGAGTTCACTTATGTTTATGCACATCTTAGCAGGTTCACTGCAGACATACTCTTCAAAGATTGTTTTAGGCCATTCAAAATCAATCATGGCAACGCGGGAAGGATCCATGGCGCGTAGTTTCAAGCCATCAGGTTCAATTTTAAAGGTTGCTTCATCAACAAGAATAGAGATTGCAGTCGACATATCTCTTAGAAGCTTGGCGTCTGTGACTTTGAGCTTAAACATCCTGTTTTCCTCTCTTATTGCATATGCAGTTATGCTTTAAAGACTTACGCAATTAAGCATTAATCTTATAGATAAAAGTATTCTAAACTAAAAATAGAATGTTTCAGCAAATCCTTCAGAAGATAATGAAGCATAAGACTCAAGGAGTTAAAGGATAATAACGCTTTGGAGGAGACCGTTTGTTTATCTTCAATTGGTGTTAAGAAGACTTTTTATGCAAACGCAAATGCAATTAATAGATGCTGAGGAGAAGAGTAAAGTTGAGAAGAAACCGTGTAATTTCTTTTTTTCTAGTTTCTTTAATTCTTTTACTAACAATAGTGGCGTTCTTACCATCAGAGGTCAAATGCGTAGACAAAAATGTCTGGTATGTGTATGACGAGATTAATCCATCAATAGGCCAAGTTAAATGGGCCGAGCAGGGAGGAAAAGCAGCGCCAGTATCTTGGATAGCTAGTGGCTCATGGAGTTATGCTTCGCTTCGCGAAAGCCTAGTAGGTGAAAATGACATCTTCGTTTCGACTTATGAGAAGTTTGACTGGTCGCGGGTACAGGGAACGGCAGAATCATATTATGATGTGAGTTTTAATTCGTTTGATGGTTTTGAGTTAGCCCTCAATAATAACCCCAGCTTATGGCTTGACTTGTCTTGGGGAATTGACACCCAATGGTATGGTGTAGACATTAATACTACTAAAGTAAAAATTTCATACGATCAAGCCAGTAAAACTACAGAGCTATGGACATGGTTCCACATAACTCATGTCCCAGAATACCTTGTGGGGGAAGGAAAAATGGAAAATTGGTTAACAGGTTTTGATTTGACATCCGTTTCGATTGGTAACTTGGAGCTTTGGGAGTTTTACGAAGATTGGGGTACAACAGGAACATACTATAATTTAAGGTTTGAAGCCCCCGCAAACATTCTATCAGAACACAATGGCAACTACACATTCAGCATTGGTGTTTCTCCAGACTACCGAGGCTATACCTTTGATATTCAACAAGTTATAGACATAAACATGCCCGATGGCACTCGGATAATTGAAACAAATCCTTCAGACTTGACTGTCAACGAGACAAACAAGGCATCATTTGTAATTTTCCAAGGTGACAAATATCCAGATAAATATGTTGTTGTAAGCGGACCACCACCAAAAACGTTCAATCAAGTAGTCGGCGAAATAGCTAACGTCTGGTTTACTACTCCAGGAGGATGGGCAGCAATTGCCTCAATTTTAGTTCTAACAGCAACGGCTTTTCGGGGGAGAATATTGTGGCGTCGAAATAGACTATATCATCGACTTTACAAGAGCATGGTAACTGTTTACGATTTGTACGATAATCAAAAGGTAAAGTTCCAAGAAGAAATGGGTAAAATCTCAAGCACTATCTTCAAAATGCTTGTAGAAGACCGAATCACAGATGAACAATTTGAGAAACTGCTAAAACGACGCGACGACCTCCTAGAAAGATCATTCAAACCGCAACCACCCCAATAAACATCAGTTGCAGAAAAAAAATAAGCCCTAAGCCAAAAACACGAAAACATCCACTTTAAACCAATACAACCAACAACAAACTTTATCCACAATTGAAAAAACGTACTAACGCTTTTCATCAACCAACTACAACTCGTCCTTTGACAAAAAGTCAGGAACAACAAAAAAAGCTCTAAATAGAAAAAAGAAAAAAGATATACCTAAATATTGTTTAGGCGTATTTTTGGCATTTATAACAATACCAACGCTGGTACTGAGGAATGTAAGTTAGCGGACCTTTGCAAGTTGGACACGATGCCTGATTTTGCGTTGCTTGCTGGACCGGTTGAGCTTGAACGGGCGCAACTGGTTGAACTTGCTGCATCGCAGAAGGATCAATTACTTCTTGAGTGTTTGGCTTAAGAACCACAAAGTCATCTGCGCCTTGAATGTTTTCCCAAGAGACGTCTAAAGTTTCACCAGTATTGCTTTCAATACTAAGGGAGATTCCGGGTTTTCCAACTATAAAACCTACATCTTTGACTGTTCCGACGAGTTTTCCATCACCGTTGATAACTTTCATACCTACTAGTTTGTCTTTAGTTATGTTTTTTTCTTTTTGTGGTTTGGACAAATGCTCCACCTATGCGAATATTTGATAATATAGGTATAATAAACTTTCATATGTAGATTTCATTTACAGCCGCGATAGGGATAGAAAATCATAATAACCCCTAGCTCTGAAAGTAGATAGTGAGCTGAAAAAATGACAACCCCAAGTTCAGAATTAGACATGAATCACTGGCTCTACCGCTTAATAGCATACATCATTGATAGCGTAATAATCGGCATCCCGATATACCTGATATACTGGCTTGCCATTGAACCCCTAATCTGGCCAAGATACGGTGTATTGAATTATTACTGGAATTTTGCGCCTTGGTGGGCAGCATGGCTTATATTTCCGCTTCTCTTCGGCTTAGTCGAAGTAATCTACTTTGCATTTATGGAATCTTCCTCTGGCTCATCGATAGGAAAGAAGCTTATAGGTCTTAAGGCACAAATGACAGATGGCAGTAAACCCGTTTTTGGCAAAGCATTCATGCGCAATATCAGCAAAATCTTTTGGCCAATACTTCTAATAGACTGGCTATTGGGAGTAGTTACACCCGGACAAGATCGCCGACAGAAATATTTCGACCGCATGGCAGGAACCACCGTCGTTTCATTTAAACAACCCTTCGGAGCAACCACGCAGCCGCCACCGCCACCACCTCCAACCTGATAATCAGAGAGAGTGGGGCAATCAGCCTAATTTATTCCTCCCTTTTTTCAATTTTTTTATTGAATTTTTTTGGAAAACATGAAAATTAACTATGAAAAGTATCTTCGGAAGCCCCTCAGAAAACGGTTTTCATGTTCCAGAAACACAATTTTTTCACAAATATTCGACGACACTTAACGTCTTTAGAACAACCTCATATGCAGTGAATAAAAAGCCCAAAAAAGATATTAATTGCAGCCCTAATCTTGGGAGCAACATTAAGTTTTATTCTCTCGTTTGTTATCCAACTTGCGACAGGCAATTCAAATTTTGAATGGTAAATTCTATTGAAAAATCCTGTTGAATTTTTGGCTTAATATGAATTCAAGAAAGTACTTTTGCCCAGTTGGAGTTTGCCCTCCAACAATAGAATTTTAAAAAGTAGAATTGGAAAAAAAGATTAACTGTATTCTCTGAAGGTATAATTGCATTTTGTGCAACGCAAGAATTGTGTTGAAGATTCATCAGCGCCCCTTGTCTGTACTTGCCAAACGTAAGCGGTGTTATTGTTACATTTAGGACATTCGACTCTTACTGTAGGAAGCGTTCGTAGTTTCTGTTCTTCTTTTCCTATCACAGCTACAAGCTGCTGGGGGCTATGCTGAATGACTTTACCGACTTTAGGCGGCTCGACCTTCTTGCCTGTTTCGGGTTTCTTATATCCGCATTTAGCGCAAACAAGAGCTAAAGTGGTTTCTTTACCGCTTTTAGATTTCTTAGGTTCAAGGCGAGATCCACACTTTGGACAGAACTCCATCTTTTAATACTCCATTACCCGTATTTTCTTGGCTGGATGATTTCTAACTTTTTAGGTTACTTAGTGCACTATGTTATATATAGGCTTATTCCAGATGACTTATACCAGAAGCAACTAGATGTGCAACACGTAAAGCTTCAGGGATATTACTTCTTGTAGAAGTTAACGTTATTATCTCTTCGGCAACATCTTTCGTGATCCCAGTAACTTCGACATATACTTGTTGCCTGCCTCTTTGAGCTTTTATCTCAAAGATGTCTCCGGCGTTAAAATCGCTTGCCAACGCTCTTCACTAAGAGGTAAATTCTTAAGCGCCAAATGGACCTGAGATAAATTCGGTCGCCTCTGGGTAATAGCCACCACAGGAAGCCCAGTTTTCGAATTAAGCTCCTTTATATCAACAACATTAAAACCCGCAAATGTTACCCCATTCAGAAAAATAACCCGAAGCTGCCGATAATGAGGCGAAGAAGTTATCATACTGCATATTTGAGAAGTCGCATCAAAACCGTCCACAGTTATCATGGTGCTCATAACCCCCTCAAGCCAATACCCTCCTCTAAAAACAACCCCCACAACAACCACTTGACCTTCAGAGTGGGGAACAAATTTGCCATCATCTACCCCTAAAACTCGAATTTCAGGTTTAATAACGCGCAAACGTTTAGAACTCAAATTATTCCTCAGCTGATAAAAGTTAAGACAAGTTATAAGGTTAACGAAAAAACCAAATCAGAAAATAAAACCTGAAAAGCCAGAACTACCAAATCAAAAAGAATAACGAAAAAGAAAGAAAACAAAAACTAAAGGGATAAACTATCTGATTATGCTTTGAGAGCAGTTTTAAGAGCCTTGCCAAAAGCTGCGTTAGTTTCAAGTACACTATCAGCCGCTTCAAGCAGAGCATCTTCAGGTTTAGCTTTGCCTTTCATCCTAACGTAAATTACTGGATTAGAAGCTAAAGGATGAGGTACATCATAACCAGCTTGGTCAACATTTTTGTTCTCTAAAAGATGCTTTTGTAGTAAGTTGCAAACGCCATGTCCTGAACCTTCAATTTCTATTTTAAGTTCATTATCGACACGTTTCAATATTTTTACCTTCATTTTTCATTCCTCGTGTTTTATATTTCCTCTTTTCCATAGTCGAACGATGTCTTGCGTCTTTCAATATTACCGCATTTTGTACAACGCATCTCTTGCCGACTCTGTTCAAGTACGCTGCTACATATTGAGCAGAAAGCATGTACAACGCCTAAATTCTTATCAGCGGTTGTTAGGTGGAAAATTTGGTTTTTCTCACTTATGACTTTAGCGCGAATAATATCGCCAGGTTTACAGACTTCATTCATCGAATTAACATATCGATCAGAAACATCTGAAACGTGCAAGATCCCACTGAAAACCCCAGACATCTTTTTCTTTGCACCCACTTCAAAAATGCGTACAAGAACATTATCAGTCTGCGCGTTTCCAACTTGACCTACCACTATCGAAGAAAGCTTAGGAACCACAGCGCCATCAATTAGAGGGTATACGGAGACACGTTTATTGAGCATATCCATCAAGGCGCGCCCAACAATCTTTGAGTAGATTATACCGTCTTTAACATAGGTGCCTGAGTCCGGAATGAACTCTTCAATTACGCCCAAACGCTCTCCGGGCAACACCAAATTACCGTTTCTTTGTTCAGATGCTTTCAATGCCATAAATTTCCCTTTACCATGAAACACAAGCGATATAGAGACGTTCGCTGAACGAGTACATTTCATAGATTTCAAGCTGCTCAATAAACCTTTTGATTAACCAACCGGTAACATTGCATAATAAAACAAGCGTCATTTGGATTTTCGGATTATGTATAAGTCAATCACAACTTCATGTTTTGCTCGACTGTGGAAATCAAACATATGTGGAATAATAAAAGGCAAAGCGAAAACAGCCTCCACTCTACCACCTCGCGCCTCAATAAAGCTTTGAAGAAAAGAAGAAGCCTCAACCTGCAATAATCTCCCCCCACCTGCTTTTAGCTTACCAATTAACTGCTTATCGGTATATGGATGATTATGCAGAGAATACACTGTGCTACCAACCTGTAGAGCCTTCTCTAAAAATCTCCTATCAGCAGCACGCCTCTGCACCCCAAACGGAGGATTCTGAACCACTGTATCAAACTCCCCCACTACAGCATCAATATCACCCACAACCCACTCCATGTCTGTTTCTAAGGAAGCTTTTGCAGAGTTTTCAACAGCAACAGTGATAGCGATCTTATCGATATCAACCCCTACAACCGACTCTGCACCCAAAAAAGCACAAGCCAACGCAAGTCTACCTGTTCCGCACCCCAAATCTAAAACCCGCTTTCCTGCAATATCGCCAAATAAGTAAGCAGTCGAATAGAGCATTGATGCCGCAACAGACTCCGAAGTAGTATATTGCTCAAGCGAAGCATCAGGACAAGGATGAGGCTTAATTTCGGATAGGAACAGGTCTAGGTCTAGTTTTCGAATAAGCCTTTTTTGAGTATGTTCTCCCATGTAGACTCTCCGGTAACCACCTTAAACTCATTAGCCGTTAAAACTGGTTTTTCAAATTTTGATGCGTCATCAAGAGATATACGAGGACAGGCAGTATTGACATAAGCGTCTATGGTGGGAAACTCCATTAATACTTCAGGCAAAATCTCCCGAACAGCTAAAAGACAAACAGTTCTACCCATCTTCTCTATACTATCTTTAATTTTCATTGCCTCATCAAAGTGCTTTTGACCTGGCTTCAAACTAATTAGTAGGCCATAAGTTTTTGCGCGCTTTGCTTCTTCGATACTCACATATCGTTGCTTTAGGATTTTCTGCACTTCGTCCTGCAGAGCATATGCTGAATTCGCATAAGGATCGGCCACAATAGTAGGCTTAGAGGTTGCTAATGCGACACCTAATGCATGAAAGCGCCCCCCACCTATGAAAAGAAAAGCATCCACATCTGCGGCAACAGATTTTACGTTGCTATAGTCGCAGCCTATCACTTGCCCAGGATAAACTACACGCCCTGCATCACCTATAAAAATTGTTTTCCCCGCGTGAGTAAGGATTTCTCTAACCGCATCAAGAGTTTGTACATGCTGAACAGTGGTCGCTAAACCTATTCGGTTATACCCATTGAGAAGAGGAAGAGAACTAACAATGGCATCATCAACAATCACAGTCGCCCTGGCCTCCAAATAGAGAGTGGGAACTTTTTCATGCTTCAGTAGTCTAGCATGCCCAAAATGTATAATGAGATCAACATCTAAATCCTCTGCCTCTGAAGCGGCCACATCACATGCACCATAACAAGGATCCCCAGACAAGATAGGCAACACCCCTATCTTTTCAATAAGTTTAGATAATCGCGGAGCTTCAGGTTTTAGACCCTCGGGTAACTGCAAAAGAACACGTTTTGCATTTAACTTAGTTATTTCCTGCTTGATGTACTCTTCCTCAAAATCGAAGCCTTTCATCTTTTACAGCCTCAAACTGAATTATGAATAGAATAAAGCTAAAGAAGAAGAAAAGGGTTACATTTTTGAATTACCTTAATATAAATAATCTTCAGACGAATTAGAGCGTTGAAGGAATACTAAAAGTTATTTTTTCCTCCCCGCAACAATAAGAATAAAGAAAAACAATGCGTTCAAAGGAGATTCTCATCATAGCATATAGATAATTAAAGTAAATAGTTTAGCAACACAATCTTTATTTGATTAGGAAAAATAGTCTGAAGAAGAGGAAGTGGCCATGTCTAAAAAAACTAGCCAAAGCTATTCTAACTCAGACCAAAAATCACCCGAAATAGCAACCAAATATGTGTACCTTTTCTCAGAAGGAGACGGAAAAAATAAAAAACTCCTAGGCGGCAAGGGTGCTGGGCTCTGCGAAATGACACAAATCAAGCTTCCAGTTCCACCAGGCTTTGTGATTACCACCCAAGC
Source organism: Candidatus Bathyarchaeota archaeon (assembly GCA_963701765.1). GTDB lineage: Archaea > Thermoproteota > Bathyarchaeia > Bathyarchaeales > Bathycorpusculaceae > JADGNF01. Next base: position 409,605 of record CAVPBD010000004.1, on the reverse strand, counting down.
ATGCCTCGAATACTTTGACAACGGTAACAAGCTTCCTAAAGGACTTATTGACCAAGTACATCAAGCGATGGCTCAAGTTGAAAAGGCCATGAACCGAGAGTTAGGTAAGGTTGATAAACCACTACTTGTGTCCGTGCGTAGTGGAGCAGCAGTGTCAATGCCCGGGATGATGGACACTGTACTCAATTTAGGACTTAACGATGAGACAGTAAAAGGACTAATAAATAGGAGTGGCGATGAACGTTTTGGCTGGGATTCTTATCGAAGATTCATTTCACTTTTTGGCTCTATTGTCCTGGACATAGACAGCGAGGTTTTCCATGTTGCCATGGAGGATCTTAAGAAAGAAAGAAAGGCAAAGTATGATACAGAGCTTAAATCAGCTGATCTTCAAAAATTAGTTGAAATTTTCAAACGCATAATTCAAGAAAAAACAGGTAAACCTCTTCCACAAGACCCCTATGAACAATTATTCATGGCCATAGAAGCAGTATTTGCCTCTTGGAATGGTAAAAGAGCAGTAGATTATCGACGTGAATTCAAGATACCTACTAGCGTAGCTAATGGAACGGCTGTTAATGTTCAGACAATGGTTTTTGGCAATTTGGGTGACGATTCCGCAACCGGCGTAGCCTTTACAAGAGACCCTGCTACAGGTGAAAACGAGCTTTTCGGAGATTATCTTGACAAAGCACAAGGCGAAGATATTGTAGCAGGAATCCGAACACCTAAACCTATTTCGGAAATGCAGCAATTCATGCCAGAAGTCTATCAAGAACTTCTAAAAGTAAGGCAAATTTTGGAACACCACTTCCAAGAAGCCCAAGACATGGAATTCACCGTTGAGAATTCGAAACTTTTCATGCTTCAGACCCGTTCAGCTAAAATGAACATGACTTCAGCACTCAAGACCTCAGTTGAAATGGTTAACGAGGGCTTAATTAGCAAAGAGAAGGCTTTGCTTAGGCTTGATCCATCCAAAATGGTCCAGCTAATGTACCGTCAAGTAGACCCAAAATATAAAGCCCCACCAGTTACAACCGGATTAGGTGTCTCTCCCGGTGCCGCATCAGGTGAAGTAGTATTCGACGCCGACGAGGCTGAAGTGCAGAACAAACTGGGAAAGAAGATTATTCTTGTAAGAGAACAGACCAAGCCTGAAGACATTCACGGATTCTTTGCCGCTCAAGGAGTTCTTACCTCGGTAGGCGGAAAGACCAGCCATGCTGCGGTAGTTGCCCGAGGAATGGGTAAACCTTGTGTAACGGGTGCAGGCACTATTAAGATTAATCAATTCGAGAAATACGCAACCATAGGTGAAAGTAAAATCGTTCAGGGTGATGTTATCACCATAGACGGTGGATCAGGTAATGTCTGGCTAGGCAAGGTCCCGATGGTTGAACCCAAAATCTCTGAAGATATGAACACCATCTTGAAATGGGCTGACGAATTCCGAAAACTTGGCGTACGGACAAACGTAGATACACCCTTAGATGCTAAGAAGGCAGTGGAGTTCGGCGCAGAAGGAATCGGCTTGTGCCGTACTGAAAGAATGTTCAACGCCGCTGACCGCATCGGACTATTCCAAGACATGATTTTAGCAGAAACCCTTGAAGAACGCGTTGCAGCTCTAAAGAAACTTGAACCCCTCCAAAAAGAAGACTTCAAGGGTATTCTAAAAGAGATGCAAGGGCGCCCCGTTACAATTCGACTGCTTGACCCGCCATTGCATGAATTCTTGCCCTTGGAAGAGGAAGTCAAACACCAAATTGATACATTAAAAGAAGCTCAACCAGCACTTGACAGTGTAACAAAATTACCAGCTACGCTTCGCGCAATTGATCCCAAGATTGGAGAATCCCTTAACAACACTGAAACTGCACTCAAAGAATTATCAAATCTTCAGTCCGCTGAACTTGAAAAGAAGAAAAACCTACTACGCAAAATACTAACTCTAAGAGAATTTAACCCAATGCTAGGTCACCGCGGCGTAAGACTAGGAATTACTTACCCAGAGATTTACGAAATGCAAATACAAGCTTTACTAGAGGCAGCCAGCGAACTCGTCAAAGAAAACATTCCAGTTAAAGTAGAACTCATGGTCCCCAACGTCTGCACAATAGAAGAACTAAAACGAGTAAAAGTAATGATTCAGCGCATTATGAAGCAAGTTCAAGACCACTATGGCGTAATTGTTCCTTTCAAGTTCGGTACAATGATTGAAGTAGTGCGAGCATGCTTGCGTGCTGAAAAATTAGCGGACATAGCTGAATTCTTCAGCTTTGGAACCAATGACTTAACACAGGCAACATTCAGCTTCTCAAGGGAAGACGTCGAAAACAAGTTCCTACCCATGTACAATCAAGAAAAGATTCTGGCTGATAATCCGTTCGAAGTACTAGACATTAATGGCGTTGGAAAATTAATGACAATTGCCATAGACGGAGGACGAAAAACGCGCCCTGATCTAAAGGTAGGCATATGCGGAGAACAAGGAGGAGAACCAACTTCAGTGGAATTTTGCCACAGGATAAACCTCAACTACGTAAGCTGTTCACCCTACCGCATACCCATAGCAAGACTAGCCGCAGCACAAGCAGCAATCAAAGAAAAAAAGTAAACACTAAAACCCTCAACATAAACATAAGCATAAACTCTCAAAAAGAGCCAGCTCTTCTGAGCTTCATTTTTCCTTTTTTAACCTCAAAAATAGAATAACCTTATTTTATCATTCAATTAATTCAAGAGCATATAAGAAAGTAAATCATCAAAAGTTTTCCAAGGAAACATTAATACAATTATCCTAAGAAGACGTAATAAAAAGAAGAAAAGGAAACGCTCAGCCAATTATATACTGTCAAAGACCAAGCAGCATAGTTCGGTTTTAAAAGGCCTAAGCTATGTCAACTTTCTCTGGAGCTTCTTCTTCAGGTTCGTCCTTAGCGATTTTTTCTACGACTACTCTGCAAGGAATAGGCAACTTTGCCATTCCGCGTTTTAGAGACTCCTTTGCGGTTTCAACAGCATTTGCTTTGACTCTCACTATGATGAGCACTTGGCCAGGTTCTACTCGGGCAGCTGTACCAATTGTTCTACCAAACGAGCGACGCATACCTTGCTGAAGACGATCTGCGTGAGCGCCAAAGATCATTTTGTTCTCCCTAAGAATTATGTGTGGGAATGGAAGAACTTGCATATAATAATCGTTAACTAGTTTGTCCATCAGGACGCGGTTGGTCGCTACACGGGTAGCTTCTAAGGCAATATGGCGAATCTGAGTACGTTGCAGGGCGATAAGCCTTGCTTCATAATCAAAGATAGCCTTTGTGTCACCCATTGTGAACTTGACAATTTTTGGAGGAGGGAACCCTTTGATATACTCTTTGCGAGTGTAAGCCTGTCCTTTAACGGGGCCGTAATTGCGAGCTTTCATTAAATATCCCGGTTTTAAGGAATACCTGCAGGCGATATTTAAACGATTTGTAGCATTCTTTCATTAAAGAGGCGTAATTAGCTAGGTTGATACAAACTTGGCATAGAAGCAGCTTATTTTAGGGTGATAACTGAATTTGGGCATTACAAGTTAACATAAATAGCCTAAAGAAACCAATATGTTGTACATCTTTATTAATTCGAATTGCAAACTATTTTAAAAATAGTCAGGAAGGATAATACTGGATAACACTATAAGGCCTGATTGGGACAGATACTTTTTGGATCTTTGTGAAGCCGTTTCCAAACGTGCTACTTGCGACCGCGGAAAATGTGGCTGTGTTATCGTAAAAGAAAAGCGAATAATGACCACTGGGTATGTTGGAGCTCCAGCAGGACTACCTCATTGCGACGAAGCGGGACACGACATGCGAAAAGTTATCGACTTCAACGACAAAATCAGCCAGCATTGCGTACGCACCCTTCACGCAGAACAAAACGCCATTATCCAAGCAGCAAGATTCGGAATACCTCTAGAAGGCGCAACCCTTTACTGCAAAATGACACCCTGCAGAACCTGCGCAATGATGATAATTAACGCAGGCATTAAACGCGTTGTCTGTGAAAAACGTTATCACGCCGATGCAGACACCATCGAAATGTTCGAACAAGCAAAAGTTGAACTAAGCATAATGAACAACGAATTCGAAAAATACGATGGCCAATAAGCCCTCATTTTAGTAATTATATTTTTTGGAAGACACTGATTTCGCGACCAATTATGTGTCTTTCATCAACATCCATAAACGAAGACGCATCAGTTAATGGGGGTACAGGCTTGTTCTCAAAGAAATCCTTTTGGTATAACCGCACCGGCTGTAGTCTGGCGTTTACTGCCATTTCTTCGATTTTCATTCGAACAGGTTTTCCAACACGCGTCTTAATGTAGGGAGTTACAAGAACCAGATACCCATTAGGATTCAATATTTCATATGCTTCATTTAGAAAATCACTAAAAAGGGGCACAAGATCATCAACAAGGTTTATGGCATATGACTCAGTTGGAATCTGGCGTAACGCAGGACCTAAATCGGGTTCGGTAGCTATACAATCGATGCCTTCACGGATTTTCATAGTTAATTTTCGGGAGTCACCTTGTAGAGTCATATAGTCCGCGTTTTTAAGCGAATACTCTTGGCTAAGCCAGTCGAGATTTGTTTTGGCAGCTTCTACACACCAGCGATTAATGTCTAGCCCGATAACTTTTGCCTTTGCCAGCAGGGCCTCTTGCAATACGCTGCCTACACCACAGAAGGGATCAAGGAAAACTTTCCCCTCCGTGCAATGAGAAAGATTCACCATAATCTTAGCTATTCGAGGAGAGATACCAAATATTTTTCTCTGAACGGGCTTTTCTACATCACGTTTTTGGAATTCAAAAGGGTTATGCACGCAAAAGGTTGTACTTATTGAGGTTTGACTTTTCCCTATGCAGAAAAGAAATTCAGCGTTAGTTTCAACCAACCCTTTCTTAAGAACCTCAACAGGAGTAAGCTGGGGTTGTCCTCTATCTCGAGGAAAACCCATAAACCGGGTCTTTTTACCTTGCTTTCTTAATTCATCTTTGAGGCTACTACCCAGAAAATGGTCAATTCTCATTCCAACCGCATTAAAAGACAACTCAGCTGCCCAGTAAACGCTTACACCAAAAAGAGATTTCCCCGAAGCCTCCGCAGGGATTTTCTCAGCTAAAACATCAAAAGGAAGCCACTGCTCAAGCTGGGTTTTGGCTTGTTTATTTCTTTTAAGAAAAGCTTCAGACACAATCTCAGTAGGAATAAGCGCGTTGAATCTGCCAACTTTAAGAATTCCTCCCAAATCATCAACAATAGAAGCATCCAGAGGCTGCTCAGTTTTTATCGTGAAGAAGGAACGAGAAAAATCCGTAACTTGAAATATACAGTTTCTAGCTTCTAAGTAGGAAACTAGCTCTGCTAACGATAGCTTCCAATTCTTACCAGAAACGAAGCAATAAATATTTTTTGCGGAATCAGACATTGTGAACAAAATATTGTTTGTATCCGCCACATTTGAGACTAACGGTTCCAGTTACCTCTTTGATACTGTAGAAACATGAATTTTCCATATAAAAAGTGCCCTTGCCTACAAAGGGGGAGATAAAGGGTTAAATTATGGAGCAACCACTCACAGTTGGGAAACCAAAATGACTACTATGGCAGAAACGATTGCAGGTGCTCTTTACAGATCCGGATGCATAAAATTTGGTACATTCCAAATAAAATCAGGTGCAACAAGCCCCTACTACATCGATATGGCACGATTACTTTCTTCCCCAAAAGAACTTTGCCTCATAGCACAAGCAGCCGCCGACAAAATAAAAGAAATTATGGTTTCAGAAAAAATAGACAAAGTGGCGTCAATTGAACTTAAAGGTGCCTTGATTGTCCCAAGCATCGCATGCAAAGTGGATCTACCATGCATCATAATTCGGAAAGAGGCAAAAGCCTATGGCGTCACAGGCAGAATCGCAGGCGCAGATGTAAGCAAAGGCGAGAACGTTCTGTTTTTTGATGACGTTGTGAGTGAAGGATTATCCAAAGTGGAAGGAGTAAAGCCGCTACAAGAACTGGGTGCTAAAGTAAAACACTTGTTGGTCGTGGTTAACAGGGAACAAGGCGGTAAAGAAAACCTAGAAAAAATGGGCTTCCAAGTTCACTCTTTAGCAAAGGTTTCAGACATAGTGGAAGTTCTCTACCGAACAAAAAGCATTTCAAAGACACAAGCTGACGCGGTTTTAGCCTACATCAAAAAATAAAACCGTTTTTCGCACAGTAAATTGGCAAAAACTTATGCAGCGGATTACTCGAACCATTTGTCAATTTCTTCAAATGTCTTTCTTGAGCAACCTTTTCACCATTAATATTTGCTTTAAATCTGCTTTTTTTAATGTTTTTTATCGTCCAGAATAACTTTGGGTTAAGTGTATTTAACATCTAATTCCAGAATTATATATTAGAGACGTCTGGTCAGTTTACGATAATTCTATATTGCCCGCCGAAGTCTGTTCACATATAAAAGAACCAGCTCTAGAAGGAAGTATTCAACATGCAAATTCAGAATCAAGTTGTAGACGCCTTAATGACGCCAGAAGCTTACCAAGAAAACCCAAACCACATAGAAATGGTCCAAACTCACATATCCTTCGTCTTTCTAACCAAAGAGTTCGTCTACAAAATTAAGAAGGCCATAAATTTTGGTTTTCTAGATTTCAGCACTCTTGATAAGAGACTCTTCTTCTGTGAGAAAGAGTTGCAATTAAACAGGCGACTTTGCGGGGACATGTACCTTGAGGTTGTACCCATCAACAAATCAAACAGCATAAAAATTAATGGTCCAGGAGAAACTGTTGAATATGCTTTAAAAATGAAGCGGATGCCTCAAGAAAAAATCATGACCAAACTTCTTGATGAGAACAAAGTAGAAAACAAGCTCATTGACCAAATAGCCAAAATAATAGCCGATTTCCATTCAAAAGCAGAAACCAACGAAAAAATAAACACCCTCGGCTCATTGACAACTGTTAAAACCAACTGGGACGAAAATTTTGAACAAACCCAAAATGCAGTTGGAGAAACAATAACTACAGACGATTTTAAACTAATTCACAATCACGTCGAAAAATTCATGGAGAAAAACAAGGCTCTTTTTGAGAAGAGGATTACGCAAGGCAAAGTTAGAGATTGCCACGGAGATATTCATTCGGGAAATATTTTTGTCACTGACCGCATTTATATTTTTGATGCCATTGAATTCAATGAAAGATTCAGATACGGAGACATCGCTTCAGACATGGCATTTCTGGCGATGGATTTAGACTTCAAAGGAAGAGCAGACCTCGCGGACTTCTTCGTCAAGAAATACATTGAGTATTCAGGCGACCAAGAACTAAGGAATTTGTTGCCCTTCTATAAGTGCTATAGAGCGTACGTGCGTGGAAAAGTCACCAGCTTCAAACTCAGCGATCCTAACGTTTGCGATAAAGAAAAGAAAGCAGCCACCGAAGAAGCAAAAGCCTACTTCAAACTAGCTACTGCATATGCGGAAAATCTCTAAGAGATAGAGTAATAAAAGAAAATATCGGGAAGAGCAGAAAAATTCTAAAAGAATAGTAATGTTTTGAGCTAACTATGGAAAGAGCGCTTAACATTGAATCGGTTGGCTACATCATCTGGAATCTGCACAGTCCCCATAATTATGGGTTTTTGGTGGCAGTCGCTTCCTCCAGTCATTAATAGGTTGTTGGTTTTGGAGAATTTCTCGTAATGCTGAGTGGTTGCTTGGTCGTTTCTTGAATGCCAGCATTCTATGCCGTCGATGAATGGCATCATGGATTCTTGCACTATTTCCGTTTGTTCAGGCAAAAGCCGGGTTAGAGCCGATAGTGAAGTTCCATGTGGATCATTAGGATGAGCTAAAACTAGTATTCCCCCCGCATTTCTTATCAATTTTGATGCTTCCTCAAGGTAGAGGGGATATTTTGGGACATCACATTTCACGAGATACTTATCAAAAGCTTCCTGCCGGTTCGCTACAATTTTCTTCTTCACCAAATAGTCCGCAATATGAGGCCTGCCGAGAACGCCATCAACTGAAGCCTCAATCGCCACAAGGTCGGTTTTAGTTAGTTTTTGAATACCTTCCTTCTCGAATTCCCCGTTTAGATTATCAAGGATTTTTGCAGCTCGTTCTTCTCGATACTTCGCCATTTCCTCAAGCTTCATCTTTAGCGCCCCCGTTTTCCGGGTTAAACTGGTAACCTAAAAAGTCTAGCGATATTGGTTTACCTTCGCGGAATCGGGGGTGCGAAAAAGTCACGTTCAACTCTACGCCTGTGATATACTGAATGCCCGCCTTTTCTGCCAAGGCAACGGCTTGGATTTGGCATCCGCTGGAGTCATGATCAGTGATTGACATGAAGCTAATGTTTCTGGCTTTAGCTTCATTAAAGATTTCTATAGCAGGGAGTTTGCCGTCGGAGCTTTTCGAGTGGATGTGCAGGTCAATTATCATTGAAATAGCCTAGTTATCGTTTTTCCATACCAATTACGAACCAACGATCGGTTTCATCATGACATGTGTCTATGGTTAAGTGTGTCACTTTTAGGGTGGGATACATTTTCTTTAAGTCATCGATATTGACGGGTTCGAATTTGTTTTTGTTGGCAAGATATGCCTCTTCTGTTAGTGCATTAGACTCGTATTTCTCTTTAGTTCGTCGCATAATTCTAGATATTGATACCTCTTGGGGGCAACTAGTCTGAAGGATAATGAAGTTCAGGTTGTGTTTAGCTGCAATTTCCGCGGCACGCTTGCGCAAATCCTGAGTAACAAAGGTAGCGTCCAAAATCAGACCAGCTTCGCTTTTTCCAGCAAGCTCGTCAGCGCGGCGAAATACTTCATCATATACAGAAAGACGCTTGTTCATATTTCCCGCAACTTTAGCGTCAAAAACGTCTTCATTTTTTAGAACTTCCAAACGGATTAAGTCACTACGAAGAATAGGATAGCCTTTGATTTTGGCAATCTCCTCGGAAGTTTCAGTTTTATAGCTAGCGGGTAACCCGCAAGTAATCAGCAAAGTTCGGGGTCCAAATTCGGCTTTGACAAATTTGGCAAAAGGTTCCTTCATATACTTTCACTTTCAAAGTTAGGTTCAAACAAGGAATAATTAAGCTTTTCTAACTAAAACACCTTCGGAAAAAGGTGGGAAATTCTAAATAGTAGCCTACACATTCTTCTCAAAAAGAGGGAACTTAATGGAAAAATTCCAAGTAAAAGATATGTCATTAGCCCCACAAGGCCACTTACAAATCGAATGGGCCATGGCGCACATGCCAGTTCTAACCCAAATCAAAAACAGATTCAGTAAAGAAAAACCACTCAAAAATCTTACATTAGCCGCATGCCTCCATGTAACAAAAGAGACAGCAGTACTAGTTGAAACACTCATTGCAGGAGGCGCAAAAGTAGCCATTTGCGGTTCTAATCCTCTGTCTACACAAGATGATGTTGCCGCCGCATTAGCGAATGAAGGCGTACACGTTTTTGCTTGGAGAGGTCAAACAACACAAGACTACTACGCCTGCATAGACAAGGTTCTAGATTTCAAACCATCAATGACCCTTGACGACGGCGCAGATCTCGTAGGCACCTTACACACTAAACGAAAAGAAGACCTAAAAAATGTGAAAGGCGGAACAGAAGAAACAACCACAGGCGTAGTCCGCTTAAGAGCAATGGAAACGGCGGGAAGCCTAAAATACGCTATAATAGCCGTAAACGACGCCTACACTAAGTACCTGTTTGATAATCGTTATGGAACAGGACAAAGCACAATCGACGGGTTAATACGTGCCACCAACACCCTGCTGGCAGGTAAAGTTTTCGTCGTTTGTGGTTACGGATGGTGTAGTCGAGGCATCGCCATGCGCGCTCAAGGATTAGGCGCAAATGTCATAGTTACAGAAGTAGTACCCACCAAAGCATTAGAAGCTGCAATGAATGGTTTACGCGTAGCACCAATGGCAGAAGCAGCCACAGAAGGCGACATATTCATCACAGCTACAGGCGACATCAATGTCATAAGAAAAGAACACATGCAGAAAATGAAAGAGGGCGCAATAATGGCAAACAGCGGACACTTCAATGTGGAAATAAGCCTAAAAGACTTAGAATCATTGACAACAGAAAAAAGAACCATCCGACCCAACTTAGAAGAATACACACTAAAAGATGGCAAAAAAATATTCCTACTTGCAGAAGGTCGCCTCGTAAATCTAGCAGCTGCAGAAGGTCACCCATCAGAAGTCATGGATATGTCATTTGCTAACCAAGCACTATGCGCAGAGAACATAGCCAAATCAGCAAAAATGCAACCAAAAGTCTACACAGTACCCAAAGAAATAGACGAAAGCGTTGCCGAACTAAAACTCAAAGCCATGGGCATAAAAATCGACAAACTAACCGCAGAACAAGAAAAATACCTTTCAACATGGGAAATGGGCACTACATAACAAAGGCACATATCAGAAATCATGGTAAACTTTAAAAGGACTAAGACTATAAACTGGTTCTATAAAAAGTGGTGAATTATTATGAGTAAAGATCAAGCTATAGGTGGAGCAATACTTGCTGTCTGCGTTATCATAGCAATAGGCTATACAATCCTAATCATCGCACCAAATTGGATTACAGGTCCATTAGGCATGAACGTTTCTGACAATACTGCCCGACTTTATGCTGTAGTTATACCTGTCTTTATTGCATTCATTGCAATCCTTCTTATTGGCGCATGGATAGGTTGGACAATGGCAACAACCCCCCCGCCAAAACCGATTGAAGAAATCACAACAGAGATAGAAGAAAAGAAGGAAGAGATAAAGGCAGAAGAATCTACCGCAAGCGCAGCTCCTGAAAAGAAGAAAAAGAGCGACAAATAATAACTCTACTCTTTTCTCTATATCCCAAAATTTCTTAATCTAAAGTTTTTCTTTATCAAACAATATCAAACTACTAATCTAGCGGATATGCGTTTTACAGACCCATTAGTTTAAAGCAAAAGTACATGCCTACACAGACTATGGAAGAAACAATGAAAGGAATCATCAAGTTTTTCGGGGTAAGCATACTTGAGCTTTCCTCGCTTTTCGGCTGCACATCGTACTCTTTTATTTGACGAGTTTCTTTATCAACTTTGATGGTAGCACTAAACTTTTTCAGCTCTACTTCAACTGTGTAAAGATTTTCTTCCAGAGAAACCCGTTTTGGTTTTAAAGTACCCTTATGACCTATCCGTTTCAGAAAACCTGTCGCCATAGCTGTTACTGCTTCAGCGTTCAGTTCCTTAACTTGAGGAACGGCAGAAGTAAGAACGCCCGGAACAGCCTCTTGAGCGACAGTCTCTGACAACTACTTATCTCCTAGTCTTGTCTAGAAAAACTAGAAAGCGCATCATGGGTTCAAAAATAGATGTGTGTCTCATGAGATACCGACTTATTCCTTTCCTTTGCGCATACATTGAACTATAGCCGAGCAAACCAAACATTCATCAGGGATGTCTTTCGTTGACCTTTCGCCAAGATACCCAAGATGATTCTGGCAACCGGGTAATTTAGAATCAGAGGACTTAGTATCAGACGACATACTTTCGGTTACTTCAGTAACGGCTACGCTTGCTTCAGGTACCTCTTCTTCTTTGGGCAAATCCTCTACAATAGCAGGAATCTGGGTGCTAATTATTTCTGTTAGACAATATGGACAGGCATTGTAGGGCGCCTTAGACTCTCTAACATTTGTAGCTTTAACTGGACGAGTAAAGGTCTTGCCGCAAGAGACGTTGGCACATATGAATACCTTGTTTTCGGTTCTTTCCTCCGGTTGAGAGATTGATACACCCTCCTAAGGACAATAAAGTGTACTAGAGGTTTATAGTATTGACGGATTTAAAATACATAGTCAGATTACTTATGACAACTCAAAGGAAAAATTAAGGTTTTTTTGGTTGATAAACACACCAGGGATCCTCGGTAAGGTAGTCTCCTTTTAGTTCGGTTGGTTCGTGTAGGTCTCCGCAGTAGTCTATAAAGTCGCTTGAAAGTCCATATGCTCGTGCGCGACATCCTCCGCATAGGGTTTTGTAGTCACATGCACCGCATTTACCTTTTAAAGTATCAGGATTACGTAGAGCTTTGAATATATCTGAGGTGAACCAGATTTCTTTGAAAGATTTTTCTTTAATATTCCCAAGTTTAATAGGCAAGTATGGGCAAGGTGTGACTTCGCCGTTGGGAAAAATCCTGCAATAGTACATACCCGCGATGCAACCGCGTATCCATTGTCGCATGTCCAGATTCAGATCTTTGGCGATGCGCATGAATTGCGGTGCACAAGAGGGTCTAACGTTAAGTTTATGTCGGGTTGTTTTTGCAAAGGTGTTCTTAATCATATCTTCATACATCGCGGAGGAAATATCAGCTATTTTTCCTCCTCGACCAGTGGGCACTAAGAAGAACAGGTGGAAGTTTTCTACTCCCAACTTCTCAGATAAAGACAGAATGTCGTCGATTTCATTATAGTTTTGTTGAGTTAAGGTTGTGTTAACTTGAACAAGCACATTGTTTTGACGTAGCACTTTTATAGCGTCTATAGCTTTTTGCCATGATCCTTTAACGCCTCGGAATTCATCGTGTTTTTCAGGAACAGCTGAATCCAAACTTATAGAGACTGTTTTGATGCCTGCTTCTTTGAGTTTCTTCGCCACTGAGGCATCGATTAGAGCGCCATTGCTGCCCATAGCCATTTTCAAACCTTTCTCGGTGCCATAACGAATTATTTCAAAGATATCTTTGCGGAGCAATGGTTCACCACCGCTTAGTATGAGCATGGGTCGGCTAACCTCGGCTATTTGATCAATCATTTTCTTTGCTTCTTCAGTGGTTAACTCATCAGTATGTTGCTCAGGATGCTTTTCTGTAGAGGCATTTATGTAGCAATGAGAACATTCCAGATTGCATTTTCTAGTAACATTCCAAGATATTATCAGAGGAACAAATTTTTCCGAGTTTGCTGCTGCTTTTGGAGAGGCGCCCAGCTTCATGTAATATTCGCAGGTTTCATCTGGACCCATACGTTTAGGCTGTGTTAACGCAAACGTGAACGGAAGCACGGTCTCAAGCATTGCTTTAGCATGAGCAAAACAGAAGTGGGTACAAAACAGCGAGGCCACCTCATCAGATATTCCTAATTTCTTGCCGATGTATTTGTGTCCGCCGTGTATGGGGCAGTTGAGGAACTCCATTTTCCCATCCAATTTGTCCATGTTCATGGTATAGTTTATGAAGTGATCACTGAGCATAATTGACTGCAGCTTTTCCCTACGCAACCCAACTTTAAGAGTAACTTCCAAAGCGATGTTTACTGTTTCCTGCCCAAAGCGATCCTGCACCTTTTCCATAGCAGCACTAATACGTGGAACACCAACAGTTTTAGCTAGCTCCGAAAGAGTCAGCAGCCCCTTTATTGTTTCATATTCTTGGCGCAAACGCATTTCGACAACTTGTTTAGACCATTCACGAAAAAGCGCTTCGACAGCGTTAACCGCGTTTGAATCCTTGTTACTAATCATACCATATATGGCACGGGTATCTTGGTTTAATTTAACAAACAAATCGATTTTTTCGTCGGTGGTTAAAGGTTTTTTTGATGCTACATCTTGAGGATCAATTTGAATAACCACAGTTTCTTTGATTAGATCCGTAACATCAGAGGCAAAGTCACCATAAAAGCGCGATAAATTTCCACCTATATTCGGCTGCGGCATACTTAATTCATCTAAGAGAAAGCGGGTCTCAGTCTCCATTTTGGTAACCATTGCCATGTGATACAATAAAGACCCGGACATACCAGGTTCAGCTTGTCGACCAGAAGCACCATAGAAAATCTCCTGAAACAGACGATTTGCGCTCGAAAAATCACCATTCTTCAAAGCAAGAAGAAGTTGGTCTAGTTTTGCGCGTCTTTCTCGCAGGAGAAGCGCCCATTTATGGCAATGCCTTTCGTTATAGTGTGTAACCTGAACCACCAGCTTAAAAAGAACTACACAGGTGATGGAGTAAAAAAGGTAACGGTCTTATGCAACAAAAATCCGCGCAGACTCAATTGAGACAAAAAAGCAGAATACCCCGATAAACTATTAAGAGGCGCAAAGGAAACTATTTCTATTCGACAGGTGAAGGACATGGTTTACGACTTAATTTTCGCATTAGTTGGCTTTCTGATAATGTTTGGCATGCTAGTCGGTATCGGTATTAACCAGCCAAGAGGGGTAAGCATGAAAACATGGTGCTACGGCTACTTCGTGATAGCCATAGGCTTTGACATACTCGTAGTATTAGCCTTAGTGAGTTCCCAAGACTTCGCCTGGCTCAACAACCTACTACTCGGACTATCCGCAGGCGCAGCAACCGGCCTAGCAATACATGTAGCGCACCATATACAAGAAGCAGACCAAGAAGAAGAAACCGGCACCGAAAAGAAATCCAAATCAATGTTTGGCTTCTAAAAAAGTCAAACACAACAAAATTTTTCTAAATAAACACAAAAATTGAACCCCTTAGTTTACCATCCTATCCTTTACTTTAATTAAAACAAAACCAAAAATCTCCACAAAGAACAGAGTGGCGCCGGGGAAGGGATTCGAACACTCGTGAATGAGGCGATATCACCTCTCGATACGTTTTTCCGCAGTTACTTTCCCTTTTTTATCAAGCCAACTCAAATTTGCTCAAATTAATTATTATTTTTACGAAAGGCGGTAGTCAGAATAGCTGCAACGGAAGACGAGTTTGTAGTCTTTTAACTGCACCTCACGTGTGTAATAGGGAAATTCGTCATTACACCAAAGATGCCCATGAATGTCCTGTTTTGAAGATGAGTCGGATTTGGTGTGAGGATTGCCGTGTGGTTCAGATGCAGTTTAAGCAAACAGACGGAAAATGGGAATAGAGCACGCCTGATTCTGAACATAGAAACAACTCAAAACGTTGGAAAAAATCAGACAAAGTTAAAGTATAGGTTATCTAATAAAACCGTTTATTGCATTTGCCACTTCTCCAGGTTGATCGAAACAGTCAAAGTGACTCGCATTGGTAATCCATTTCAAGCTTAATTGTGGAGCAATTGTGTTTAATCCGTCAAAGGAGGATTTTGGCTGTGAGAAATCTTGATCCGCTTGCAACAGCAGAATCGGGAATGTCCAATTTTGGTTGATTAGACGATTGTTAGCATTGCGGTACTCTTGCTGATTCTGGGGCATAAAGTAAAGTGGAACGTTCTGTGCTACACCCGGACGCGAAAACTCGTAAGTGACATACATTTTATCAACCTCACTGAACGGTTTGACTAATCGAGGAAGATAGACTGAATTAACGAACCACTGTGCGTCTTGCATGAAAAGTGTTCCCATACGGGGACTCGTGAATAGGATGAATTGTGGATTATCGATTGTGGGAGAGAGATTCGCATTGATGGGTGTTCCTCCTGACATTCGGACAAATCCAAGGATACTGTCTGGATATTGCTCCACTAACACTTCCCCTACCAAGGTACCCCAATCATGGCCCACAACATAGAATTTCGTGATGTTCAAACTGTCCATCAGATCCACAGTCTCTTTGGCTATGTTTTTCAATTCATAATTATTGCCAGGGGTGATGGATTGACCGTATCCTTGCATGTCTATTGCTATTAGGCGATAGCTCTGATTCATCAGAGGCAGTACGTATCGCCAGGTGTACCAGGACTCTGGTAGTCCGTGAAGGAAAAGAATTGCCGTTCCATTTGGATTTCCCGACTGCACGTAATGCCACTTTACTCCGTTCACAAATAGATTGAAATGATTGAACTGAGCATCAACTGCATCGTGCGCGGCTTGATTATTGGCAATGAAAGCCTCATTATTTGTTTTCGCTTGGGATGCACTGGCATTGAGGACGACACCGAATGCTCCATAAAAAGTTAGCAGAACAACAAGGTATAGGGCTAATGAAACCATCAAAGTCTTTTTGAATTTTATTGTGGTTGACCTAGAATTTTCGCTTCTCCGACTTAATCGATACGCGAAGAATATTCCAATTGCCATGTACACGACTAAAAGACCAAGAAAAACGAAGATGGGAGCCAAAATTGGGCGCAAAGCACGTATCTGTGATAGTGTGTAAATAAAATCAACATCCAGTAATAGAAATATGCCGCCAAAGGCCAATCCCAACCATCCGACAAAGCGATTTGAGAATTTCGGAATTATGTTTGCTAATGCAACAAAAAGCCATACCGTTGTCAAAGCCCACATCACCGCTTGGAGAGAAGGCAGAATTTCAACAAACAAACTAGTATAGATAGTAGCTGGAATTGCCAAACATAATGATCCAAACAACCAGTATTGTCCAAATCCCATTCGAGAGAGCGTTTTCATTTACATTCCTTCGGTTTCCTGTTTAAAATTAAAAGAAGTATGATATATTCGGGTTCGGGAATGGAAAAAATACGCGAGACGACTGCAAAATGATGCAGCGGTAACCGTAACAATACTGACCGTTATTACGTCGTAGAATAATTGTCCTGAAAAAAGCAACGTTAACCCTATTGCACCGTAAAGCAGACTCCCATAATATTTGCCGATTGGATCGTAGATTTCTTTTTTGAGGGAGCTGGTAATCATAAACTGCACAAATGCAAAGAGCATGAGCGGCAATACCCAATAAGGATACAATTCTGCAGTCACAAAGATTCGGAACATGCCGATTATGAATATGAAATCGACTGTGGCGTCAAAATATGCGCCAAACTTTGTACCCGAACTTCATTTTTCGGGCTAGATAACCATCTAAGAAGTCAGTACCTATTGCTAAAAGAAAAAGTGTATATGCGGCAAATGTGAAATCGAAGATAAAGGAGTATACTAGAAAAGGGAGAATAATTACCCGCACCAAACTTACTAATGAGGGTAAATACTCGAAACCTAAACTTGTGGCTGTTTTAGGTGATTTGTTGGGCTGCCTGTGCTGCAATTTCAGTTGCGCTTTTTCCTCCCTCGTTTGGAGCCATACTATAGAGAAGCAGGGATTCCACAACGGTGCCATTATGCGCTTGTATTATGTTTTCCAGTGATTGCTTGCTTCCTTGCGCACTTCCAAGGCCTAAAGTCATAAGCACGGTTTGGATTTCGTTGAGGTCTCCTATTCTTTCAAGTTGGCGGATTGTTGGCTTGTCAGGGTCTGAGGCGTAGGTGTTGCTTGAAACTACCAGTAAACTGTATTTGGAGAGATCTGTAGGTGCTTCTATGCTTGGTGTTGCAATTTCCACTCTCCAACCGCTTGAGACAAGGCCGTCTGCGAAGGCGTAGGCGATGTCGTGTGAGAAGGAGCTTAGTCCAGGATGGTATAGCACCAGTGCGGTTTTGGTTCCTTGAGGATTTTTAACTACAAGGTCAGTTATGACGTCGTTGTTCATTCCAACGCTTGCATAGGCTAGAAGTGATGCTGCGGTGATTGTTAGCGCGAGGAGGGTTATTAGCAGGATTTTTTTCCATCTTTTTTGAGGCCAGAGTTTCTTAAAGTGTTGCATGGCAAATATTATAAAAAGTCAATTATATATATCTTTTTTATATATGAAATAAAGTATATATGTTTGATTGACAACATCACAATTGAGCAGCCATGAAAGAGAACACCACAGAATACGTCATACTTGGCATCTTAAGCAATAAGCCTCGAACTGGATATGACATTCACAAGTTAGTCAAAACCCGAATGGGGTCTTTTTGGGACATGAGCTTTAGCCAAATATATCCCACATTGCGAATTCTTGAAAAAGAAGGCTTAATAACAAAAAAGGTAGAAACCAACGAACGGGAACAGAACCGAAAAGTGTACTCAATCACCAACGAAGGTATAACAAAACTCCGAAGCTGGTTGATGGAGCCTGCTAAGCCTGAAACCTTCAAGTTCGAAGTACTGCTCAAAATCAATTTAGGCGACCAAGTACCCAAAGAACAAATAATTAAACACATAGAAGAACTCAAGACAAGAAACACCGCTCAGCTTGAAAATATTTTATCTATCGAAAAAGAAATGAAAACACAATTGAATGATAGTGAAAGGCTCTTTTTTGCTCTGCTAACACTTTCTTTGGGAAAACATCTTCACAGAGCAGCCAGTGAATGGGCAGATACCACAATAAAACTTATTGAGCAACACAAACAAAAAGGCGCGAATAAAGCATGAGTAAGCTTGTAAAATGGTGGATTAATCGGTCAATTGACAAAAGTATCGGCGAATCACCTGTCGGCAAACCTGATTGGAAATTGGTCGATTCTCCAGATTGGCCAACTTGTGTTCCAGAAGACAAAGACGCAAAAATTCTAGAAACAGAAGCGGGAACCCGCTTTGTTCGTACTCCTGAGAATCGATTTAAGAATCTGCCTCAATATCCCTTTGAACCCCACTACACCCAGATAGAAGGACTAAGAATGCACTATGTAGATGAGGGACCCAAGAACGGTGAAGTAGTTTTAATGCTTCATGGTCAGCCAACTTGGTCTTATTTATACCGTAAAATGATTCCACCGTTAGCAGTTGCAGGCTATCGAGTGATTGCAGCTGATCTTATTGGAACGGGTCGATCTGATAAACCCATAGACCTTTCATTTCACACTTACGAGTTACATATTCAACGGCTTAAAAAGTTCATTGGTGCTCTGGAACTTAGAGATGTTACCTTGTTCTGCCAAGACTGGGGTGGTTTAATGGGACTGCGAATCGTCGGGGACCAGCCTGATATTTTTGCCAGAGTAGTGGCAGCCAACACAATGCTTCCCATGATACCCAAAGGCATGAATCCTTTCAGAGTTCCAAATCCTGTGAAGATAAACTGTGAACTCGGCGACTACATTAGACCTCAAGCCTCATCAACTTCTCGATCTGTTTTTATTGCCCACTTCCAGAAGTGGATCCTCTACTCGCTTGCTGCACCCAATTTCACTCCTAGCCAAGTAGTTAACGCAATGGCTTTAAACAAACTGGCACCTGAGGAGGCAGCAGCTTACGATGCCCCTTATCCGAGTATGGTTTACAAGGCTGCGGTGCGGACATATCCTTCAATGGTTGCAGCGATTGAGGACCAAAATGCATCTGCTTGGAATGCTCTGGGTAAGTTTAGAAAGCCTTTTCTGTTTCTGGGCGGAAAACATGATTTGACAGGTATGGGATCAGAAACCAATCAGAAGAAGTTAACCCGACATATTCCAGGCGCAAAGGGTCAGCCCCATGAACGATTTGATGCTGGTCATTTTATTCAAGAAGATATAGGTGAAATACTTGCCACCAAACTTGTCCGATTCCTTGAAGAAAATCCGATAAAGACATAAAATTGGGAAAAAGAAGTTGGCTATAAATGAGTAAACTACATCCTCCGAGCTTCAGGGGACGATTTTTTGGCATAGTAGTGTTGGTTGTTGTTCAGTTAATTGTTGGCTTGATACATGTTGTTTTTGGGGTTTGGCTTCTTGTTGCCTCTAATGACGCTTCATCTTTTATTTTCTCATTGGGGGATGTCTACTATTTCTACACTTTTCTATATGGTTTGTTGACTTTGCTTTTTGCCGTTGGTGTGTGGTTTAAGAAGAACTGGGGTTGGTATGGAACTTTGGCAGTTAGCATCTTTGTAATCGTTGCCGATTCATTAAAGATGCTAGGTTTGCCTAGTGTGCCAGGTATCCCCATGTTTGCGGGTTTTGGCGAAATCCCATATAGTATCATAATTGTCGTTTACTTGTTACAGAGCCACGTTAGAACAGATTACAAAAACAAACAAGGTTAAAAAATAGTCAGACATTTTCACATCAAAAGTCGCTTTGGAAGGAAATTAGTATGAACAAGGAAAAAGAGGAAAGAATTAGAGTTTTTCCAAAACAATTGGATAATAGTTTTCGAGGTAACAGAATTGCAGTTATAGTATTCGCATTAATTACGGTTTTCACTTTGGCGAGAAGTTGCGTTCACATATTTGCCCCTGATGGTGGAGCGAGTAGTATAGCAGGAATAAACACGTCTGTTGAGGGGGGTTCTAACGTTATCTCGATGTTTGCGTTCTGGGGTTTGGCACAGCTTCTGATGGGGCTTGTTTATCTTGCAGTTTTCTTTCGCTATAAGAGTCTAATCCCTTTCATGTATATGCTCATCATAATTGAGTACTCTGGGCGAGTTTTAATTGGTATGGTAAAACCTTTGATAGTTTCTCATACTCCGCCTGGAGCAATAGGTGACTATATTCTGATTCCCTTAGCAATAATGATGCTAATGTTATGTTTCAAGAGATCATGAAAGGAATAAACTCGGGCTGTTTTCTTATCAACGAAGATTTTATTTGAACTAAGTTGAAGTCTTTTGTGTATGCGATATAATCGTAAAGGCTTTTAACCGTTCAAATTAAAGAGTCAACATCGCAGTTTTCAACTCCCTTGTACCTGCCACCAGGGCAAAAAAACGCAGCGTATCAGGGCACATTAGCTACAAATGGAGAGTAGATTTTAAAAGGAGAAGCTTTCTTTTTTGTTGATTTTCCTAAGCTTTGATAGGTTTTGAGGTTTTCTTTGATAGAGACTACCATACTTTTCACGTGCAATTCTCAAAACATGATATTATGAAAGGAAAGATATTTGCCAGAATTTCGAAAGGTGAATCAAGAGAACTCAGAGAGGAATAGTGGAACAGTTGAGATGAGAGCTGTAGAAAGTACCAACCAAACCCTCGGTGCTTTTGCAAAGGAGGTTGGATTCGGACACCAGAGAAAGAGCGGATAAAAGCACAAAAGCCGTTTCTTCCCAGTTATTTCCCTCTTTTTTATTGCTTAGTGCTCCCTTTTCGATGTTTTATCAGGTAGTAAAAATTCGGATTGACTAGAACCTATAAGCCATTAGAATCTAGCAATTACTGTCTCTCAATTGTGGACTGAAGGAGGTGAAAGATGTATTGAAGAAGCGATTATTCTCTGTAATTCTAATATTAGCCCTATTTTCGGTATCGTTTATAGGAATCCACTTTGTAAGCACGGCTAGCGCCAAACCGCTATCCATAATATACGGAGTCACACCAGCTCCAGCTAGTAAGGGTTACCAAGAGGTAGTTGGCGAGCTTGATGGATCCCCTTTCTTTCTTCGTTTTCCTTACCCAACTGAAAATTGGAACGGAAAGCTGTATGTCTATTGCCACGGCTGGAATGACGGTGTAGAACCAGCTGTATCTTCCTTGAGGTCAACTTCTGTTGCAACGATAAATGGTGGAGGTGCCTTTGCGGCTTCAACGTTTGGAGAAGGCGGTTATCCCATACAGAAAGCGGTTATTCGAACACACCAGCTAACCGAATGGGTTATTGACAATTTTGATGTCGAAGGAAAGGTGTTTTTGATTGGCATATCCATGGGCGGGAACGTTGCATTGCAGTTGGGAGTAAAATATCCGGACCTCTATAGTGGAGTTCTTGATGTATGCGGCTCCAAGGATCTCACAGACTCCTACAACAAGCGTAGCTGGGCAAATCTTAATGATGCAGCCCTTACTGTGGAACTGGAAGCCTTAGGACCAACGCCTACGCCTCCACCTCCAATTCCATTCTCGATTCGATACTATCCTTGCACATCATTAGAAGCTCTGCGAGTTTTCGTGACAAATAGAGCAGAAGACATAGCCGACGAATGTGGTGGACCCCCTACTGAGAAACCTAAAGAATATGAGAAAATTTCCCCGCTCTACAGCGCAACAAACCTAAAGATTCCTGTCATAACAATCCATGGAACCTTAGATGGCATAGTCCCTCTCTCGCAATCTTTAGCTTATCAGGCAGCAATTACTGAAGCAGGAAACTCGGGAATGTACAGATTATACATAGTGTCTGGAGGAGGACATGCTAGCAACTCAGTTATGATGCAAGTATCTACCAGAATGCCTGAGTTAGTCACCTGGTCAGACGCGATCGATCCGCCTTAATTCAAACTTGCTAACTGACCCAAACTTCCCCCTTCTTTGGTCAACTTCTAAACTCCGTAGTTGCAGTTGGAAGTGCTACACTAACAATGGAACGAATAAGGAAAATTCTTGAAAATATGGGGTTTACCCAAGCAGACGCCAGAGTATACGTTTACCTTGCAAAGGTTGGTCCTCAAAGCGTCAAAGACATAGCCATAGGATTGCATATGACTGAGAGACAGATAGCTACTGTTCTTAAGAGTCTGCAAGGAAAAGGAGCTATTATCAGTACTCCTGAGCAACCTTTAACTTTTGCAGCTTTAGCCTTGGAGGAGGTACTTCATCTTTTTGTGAAGATCAGCGTAGATCAAGCAGAAATAATTAGCAAAAGCAAAAAAGGGTTAATTATCAGCTTGCAAAAAGCAACATGCAACAATAATAGTTCACCTTCATAGTTTCTACGCTTAGAGGTAAATCCTGAGAATCGAGTTTCTGTAGAGAGTTTTTTATGTATAATCCAGCAATAGACTTCACTATAGAGTAGAGAAGCTTACACAGAAAAAAATCGAGTTGGAAATTGAGCTGTATGAGTCAGGAAAAGATCTTGAGAACTCTCGAAAATTTGGGGTTTTCCCCATATGACGCCCAAGTCTATCTTTTTCTTGGAAAAAGAGGTCCCCAAAAAACAAAAGACATTTCACACGCCCTAAAAATGTCAAAACAACGCCTGTACCTCATCCTTAAAAACCTTCAGAGCAAAGGCGTCGTACACGCTACTATTGAGCACCCAGCAAAATTCTCTGCAATACCCTTCGAGAGAGTTCTTGGACCTATTTATCAAGACCACAATGGAGGACGCCCAAAGGATTAAGCAGGACAAAACACAGATTTTATCGGACTGGCAGTCAATCGCAATTACCGAGGCTGCATATCAACCGCCTAAATTCGCTGTGATCGAGGGTAAAAACTTCATTTATCCTCGTCTTCGACAGATGATTGAAGAAACAAGTAGTCAACTTTTAGTGATTTCAACCGTTGCGAGTCTAATGTCGGTAGAGCATCAAGGGCTACTCGTAGCCGCTTTAAGTCAGGCATCAAGGTCAAAAGTCAAAGTCAGGCTCCTCATTGAGCTGACAAATGAAAATCTAAAGCCTATGAAACAACTTCTGACACATATATCCAAAATATCTTCAAATTTTGAGGGAAAAAGCCCTGAGCTTGGGTTAAAGCCGCTTTCTAGAATGCTAATCAGAGACAACACCGAGATAGCTTTCTTCCTTAGCCAAGACGTGGAAATCGGAATGAGCGATCGGGATGAAGTATGCCTATGGACAAACAGCAAAACAATAGTGAACTCCTTCAAGGTAGTGTTCGAGGATCTTTGGAAAAACTCGACACCTCTGGAAAATAGGATAGCTGAGATCGAGACGGGCAAGCCAACGGCAAGAACATACGTTATCAATGACCCGCTTGTGGCACGGGAAAAGTTGCAGGAAATAATTGACAAAGCCAGCAGCAAAATCACAATATTAACATCTGCGAGAGGTCTAATCGAAACCTGGAGGGAGATCGACCAGCTTAGGGACATTGTCAGAAGAGGTTTGTCTGTTGAAATCATGGCTCCCGTGACTCGGGAAAACTTTGAAGCGGCCCAGAACTAGCCTCTTGCTGCGAAGTTAGGCATGTTTCCACGAGCTATTTGAGAACAACTATCGTTGACGGTAAGCACCTTTTCCAGTCCAGAAACGTACACTCAGATAAGGAAAATGAGCCTTTATTGAGTTTTGAAAACAGCTTTTACACAAATGATTTAGAATATGTTAATAAAACAACAAGTTTGCTGGATGATATTTGGAAGAACGCTTTCAAACCGTCTACCCTCACCTTAGATGAACTAATTAACCCTCAGAGATTAATTACTCCGCCGCTTTCCGAGGATGAATATGTCGTTTTCTAAAAAGACAGCGCCTATCAGAAGATGGCGCTGGGCGTAGAAAAAAAGCGGGAGTACTCACAGAACAGGAAATTCTAAACAAAATAATGACTGCGAAGAGATCTTTTGTCCGTAACCTGTCAAAAGACGTAGTGCGGATCTATGGGTGTGGAGGAACATGCGCTATACATCCGCCCAGCAG
This sequence comes from Candidatus Bathyarchaeota archaeon, assembly GCA_963701765.1. Taxonomy (GTDB): domain Archaea; phylum Thermoproteota; class Bathyarchaeia; order Bathyarchaeales; family Bathycorpusculaceae; genus JADGNF01. The sequence goes on along the minus strand of CAVPBD010000004.1, from coordinate 385,439 downwards.
CTTCAATTTACCTGACATGATGATATCCGCTTGGCATTGCAGTAAGCAGTCTTCTTTTGGAGCTAAAGACTGGTTCCAAGTTTATTTGTGGCTTGAAACTCCGAAAGGTCACACTTATGTGCCTGTGGCTGTCTTCGGAGATAACTCCAAAGGTCTGGAACGTAGGAAGCTAAGCTTTGCTGGAACTCCAGCTGCCCAAAACTGTCAGATCCTGAGAAAGGATGCGCTTCAGATACAGATGCATGGGCACACGCTCTTTGCCGGTTGGGCAGCGCCAATATCTTTGTTTCCTCCAAAATACGTTCTGCCGCCTGCCGCTTTGCTTTTTGAAGGCTACGGCAAGCTGAAAACTGCTGAAAATACAATTACAATGCCTTCTGGCACGAAGATTATAATCGAAGGTAATGGTTTTGACGCGTTTGTAACCTTCTTCCATCCAGAATCAAAATATGCAGGACCAGGAACCGATGGAACAATAGCTGAGACATGATAATGACGGTAATCCCTCCATCTTCAAGTCCGGCTGGTACTAAAGCACAAGTTTCAATGCACGATAAATAGAGCTTCCTTACTTCAATTGCCCAGACAATAACTCTAAATTCCATTTGCTTTCTTTATGTCGAGTGTTCTGCATGGGTCGTTAGTTAGGAAGAAGAAGATGGCAGCAGCTATTAGCTGCATTGAAGCGAAAGTGAGAATCAGGCCTGTCCAGCCTGCCAACACAAGGGCAACTCCGCCCAAAGCGGCGCCCAAGCCCATGCCTAAAGTCGCGAAAACATTCGTCATAGACATCATTGTCCCGCGAAATTCAGGTACTTGCTCAAGATGCAGGCTGGTGCCCGCGGGAAATCCTGCTCCAAAAATGAAGCCCCCAACCCAACTGAGTATCAAGACAACCCACAAGTCGGGCACAAATGCCACCGCCACTAAGGCTATACTGGAAATTACCAGAGTTGACACAAGTTGACGTTTTCGCCCAATCCGGTTCACAAAATAGCCACCCGCTACATCGGCTAAAACAGAGATTGCTGTTCCCACAAGAACAACTAAAACGGCGAAAGCTAGAGACAAATTAAACTGCGTTCTGATAAAAGTCGCAAAGTACACTGTAGCCCATGTAAGGGCAGCCATTCTAAACATAGTTCCTACTAGACATGCAGCAGCGGACTTCTTTAAGAAAACATGTTTGAAACTGCTGAAGTATTCTCTTCCGGTTATCTTTGGCTCTTGAGGTGCTGATGGAACAACAAAAACCGCGACAGCTAAAGATATCAACGAGAAAGGCAATGCGAACCACAGCAAAAAAGACTGCCAGCTTCCTGCGCCTGAAAAGAATAGGTAAATTACAAGAGCGCCTGCGAGACCCGCAATCGGTGACCCTGCCAGGATCCATCCTATGGCTTTGGGTCTTCTGCGCAAGGGCAAAAATCTTCCCACTAACGCAAAAGACATGGCGCTGACTGTTGCTGTTCCGATTCCTTCGATTGGAAAGAAGACTTGCATGAATGAGAAGTTGGGGGCTAAAAAACAACCTGCCGTTCCCAGAGCTACACCAAATACACCTAGCAGTAGCAGTTTCTTGTGGTTGAATCTAACGCTTAAAGCGCCCAGCATAATCCAAAAATGACCGATACAACACTTGAGATTGTGACTAACTGAGCTGTGGCAGCTATTGATGTTGGGTTGGGTGAACCGAAAAACGTAGCCGTAACATCCAGCAGAAATACTCCTGTGAGAGACTCAATTATCCACGTAGACGAAAAAGCAAGCATTAAAATTGGAACAAATAACTTCCCTGCTGAGGGTTTTCCTTCTTCTGATTTGGGGCAATATTGTTTTTACCTGCAGAGGGTTCAGAGTTTATGAAGAAATCGCTCCGCAGTAAACCTTCTATGTTGTTCATTGGATAAATAATTTTTTCATCAAACATGCTCCCTTATAGTGCTGAATCTTTCTCAGTCAACGTTTTCCATTGAGATAGGATTTCCGTTTTGTCTTGTTCCACATTCCTTGTTTCTTCCAAATGGACTTTCAATAAAAGATCCAACACTTTATCAAAAGGGAGAGCACTAAACAGTGTAGCCTGATCTTTGGTTGCGTTAACGATTCCCTTAGTTTGGAGACGATTCAAGCTCCAACTAAGCTGGTCCTTATACATCTTCAAGGCGTTTGCCATGTTCTGTGTTTCATGGGGACCCTCCTTGGCAAGATAAATGTAAACCTCTGCATCATCGTTTGAAAGCCCAAGCCTGACAAGAGCTTCAAGCACTCGTTCATGACTCAACCCATATCACTCTCGAAACTTCAGATCCGTTTATCTTCTAAAAGAAACTAGGGAATTGTGAATTGTGTTGTCTCCTTATCTTCTCGCAGACTTCCTCGCATAGCAATCGATATCTTGTCTCATTAGGGAATCAACAGGTAGCCTGACCATGTGGTTGCAGTATCCATCTGAATACTCAGCTTCTGCCCTTCAAAAACTCCAGTCCCTTGAAGCACAGCATGCCCGTCGAAGTCAAGTGGGAGTAGCGGTATCTTGTCCCATGTCCACGTGTTTACTCCTTCAAAGGTGCCTCCCTCGAACGCCACTATCCACGGATGATAATGATTAGTAAGCAACCCAGTTTTCTTATTTTCCATTAAGTCAACAACTGCGTAGATTGTTCCGCCACTAATCGGTTCTTTCCCTTCTATGGAAAGCACAACATTGTAGGCAGGTGAAGTCCCAATAGCGACAGTTCTTATGATTCCTTGTTTATGTATTATGCCGTCGTCCGAAGTCCATACCTTCACTGGCTCTGTGTCAACCGCTTTCTTAACGTTAACGTACAATGATACGGGGACTTTTTTTGGTGATTCTGCAAATACAGGCGCGACAGCTATGAATAGCATTAAAAACACAAGAATTAAGACCGAACACTTCTCTATTTTCAATCTATTTTCACCCCCTTTTAAAGTCTGAATTGAACGTTCAAAAAGCAGATATCCAAGTTTGCCTACTTAAAATTGGGCTAGTCGCATCTCCAGCCTACACTTTGGACGGAATCAACTAGTTGAGCAACGAAAAAGTGAAAAAAATTCTCAGCAGTTTTGGACTAACAGAAAAGGAAATTGAAATCTACATTTTCCTTGCGAAACATGGTGTCATCAGAAGCAGAGAAATAATTAGTGGCTTGCGGATACACAGGGCAGATGTTTACCGAATTCTCAAAAGCTTACAGTCGAAGGGTTTAGTTGAGCCAACACTTGAATCGCCTGCACGATTCATAATTGTCCAATTCGAAATCGTCTTGGAGTCGTTTATTAAAGCAAAGCATGATGAAGCCATTGTCATTGAAAAATCAAAACAGGACTTGCTTGAGGACTGGAAAAATATCAGTAAACCCACAATAGCAGCTACACCAGAGAAATTCACAGTTATCGAAGGAAACAACAAGATTCTTGATAAGATACAACGGATGATCAGAGAAACCAAGCATAAACTCTCGATGATAACATCCATGACTGGTATAGTTCGTGCTGACCAATTTGGTCTATTCGACTCTGTTCAAGAGTCCGCCGCAAACCCAAAAATTGAATATCGCTTCCTAACTGACGTCTCAAGGCAAAACTTGAACGTCTTAAAGACTGTAATCAGAAGAACTACAAAAAATGGCTTTCGCTTCAGAGCAAAAAACCCCGCGCTGGGACTACAGTTGTCTCCGAAAATGGTGATTAGAGACAGCGAAGAAATTCTCTATTTCATTTCGCCTGTCTCAACTGAAAACAAAAGTGCTCAAGACGATGTTTGCATTTTAACAAACTGCAAAGCCCTTGTGCAATCATTCAACACTGTTTTCGAAGACTTGTGGCATAACGCAGTTGGGTTGGAAAGCAAAATTGGTGAGATTGAAACAGGCAAACCCTCAGCGAAAAAGAGGATAATTGAAGATGCGGAAGCGGTCAGGGAAAAACACGAAGAAGCCATCTGGTCTGCCAAAGAAGAGATATTGATTATGACTTCTTCGGAAGGGCTTGTAGATTTCTTGAGAAATTCGAAACTGCTAAGGAAGTGGACTGAAAAGGATGTTACAGTCAAGATTATGGCGCCTATTATGGGTGAAAACCTGAATGCTGCTTTACAGCTTCCGGAATGCTGCGAGGTCAGACATGTTCCCAGCATTCATCGAAGAACAACAATTGTTGATGGTCAAGGGCTTTTCCAGTTTGCTGAGCCCTCTGAAAGCCAGGAAAACTCAAATCAGACCGCCGATTCTGACCGAGCATTCTACACCAACGACCCGGAATTAGTTGAAAAAACACGAAATATGCTAGAAGGTATTTGGAAAAAATCATACGCTCCGTCTGCAGTAACATTGGAAGCAATACTGGGAAGCACCACTCCTTCATTTGCGCCCCTTCTTGAGAAACCAATAAGCCAAGAAGAAAGAGTTGCAGGTGCTTTTAGTATCAAAGGAAAAACGCCAAAAATAACAGAAAAAGATGTGCTGCGTAAGATTCTGAGTGCCAAGAAATATCCGCTCAGAAATTACCTCAAAGAAGGAGTAGTCAACTACGGGAGCATGGCAAGAGCAGTTGTTCACCCGCCTGCGGACTTTAAATTACCTGACTTCATGATTTGGATCACACACCTAAACAAGCAATCATCTTTCGGACAAGAAGACTGTTTAAAAATCTATTGGCGACCTGGAACAGCGGATAGTGGCAAGTATGTCTTAGCGGCGGTGGTAACTGACAGCCCCCTAGCGGGGAACGCGCGTAAAGCTCTTTTTCCGTATTCTTTCCCCATTGAAAACATTCAGATAGTGAAAAAAGATGAACTCCAGGTGCGAATTCACGGCAACGCTCTTTTTACCGGATGGACTACGCCGATACCGCTCGTTCCTTCACCTTATGTCCTCCCACCCGCCTGCATTCTTTTTGAAGGTTACGGCGATATCCGAACGAAACAGAATATAATCAAAACCCCTGAGGGTCAAACGCAAATTTGGGAACTCAATGATTATGAAGCCTTCGTCACATTCTTCCATCCAGCGTCAAAGTATGCTGGACCAGCCACGGACGGAGAATTCGCACGAGATGCAATCATAACCACGCTGCCCCTTCCGCCAAAAGGCAAAAGCAATAATACTGAATGATTTCAAGCGGATTTGAATTCACTGTCCACGTTCAGAGTCTTTCCAAGCCTTTTTGCAACAACTAACGCATTAACAAATAATTGCGGTTTTTGCGATAAACAGAGCTTTTATAATGGTGATTTGTAACGGTTTTGGAAAGTTTTTATCTAGACACCGCTTTACCTACTTGACGAAGGATAAACAGTAAAGCATGAGCGATTATGCATATTCTGTTTTTATCCATTCCAAGCTAAGAGCAGGAAGGCTCGTTACTGCTGTTCTGGGCACAGAGTCATGTATTTTCGTCGGCGCAAGCATCAAGAAAAACAGGGGTAAAATCTTGCGAAGACCAAAAGGATCTGACCGCGGGGGATTTGTCCAAAAGTATGTTGGTGGCGCCGGGGAAGGGACTCGAACCCCTGCGAGCCAAAGGCCCACTGGCTGGCTTGTCAAAAGCACAGGCCCAACTTGTGCAGCTTGGATCTCGAGGCCAGCGCGATAACCACTCCGCCACCCCGGCTCGAATAAAGAATCACAAAGCCACACTAAAAACATTTCCAACACCCAAACCTGACAACCAAAAACAAAAAAACAACCCCCAAACATCAAAACACCCACAACCAACAACAAAACACAACCAAACAACCAAAAACCAACAACAAACCCCCCACAACCAAACCCAAACAAACCCCAAAAAAAACCCCAAACACAAAACCCAACCCAAAAAGCCTTCTCCACAGTTGTCAAAAAACCCAAACCCCCACACCCACAACCAAACAAAAAACAAAACAAACAAAAAAAAGAAAACTTACACCACAAGATCCGCCAAATCCACACTATACTCAAAAATCTGCTTCAAAAAAGCGGTTACAGCCAAGGTTTGAGGCATAACCTCAAACGGCTGATCCTTTGCAACCTGCTCAATCCCAGAAATTAAAGCGCCAACCTTAGCGCGCATCTGCCGCACATTCTCAGCCATACTTATGTCACTATTCATAAAGGACTTGAAAGACTGATCATGCGCAGCATAACAAATCAGCTGCAAATCAGCCAGCAACTTTCGCAAAGCCTCAGTAGGTTTAGTACCGCCAAGCTCCAGCGCCTTGTTAGCAATCTGCACGCAAGCATCACCCATTGCTTCAACAAGACTCGCCGCCAAACGATAATCTAAACCTTCAATCGTAGTCAAACCAAGCTTTTCCCCTAACCCAGGACTCTGAAGTATAGTGCGCAAAATACGAACCAACAGAAAATAGAGACGATTGTTCTCATCATCACGAGCAATAACGCTTTTAGCTAGCTGTGAATCTCCATCAATAAAGGAGTTAAGCGCATCACGATGCATCCCTGCAACAATAGCGTAATTTCGTCGCAGAATCTTTTCCGGCGGAAACCCCGAAGGCTCCAAAAGACACTGTAAAACAATCTGAGAATGATTCTCCTCAAAAATCTCCAACCCAATCAAAGATGCCACAGTTGACTTAACAGTGCTACGAACATCAACATCAATACGCTCTTTAGACTCAATCCGAATAGTATCCGAACCTAAAAGATAATGCCCAATAATTTCACGACCCAAATAAGGCCCAACAAATATGGTCGTAACTTTTGGAATCGGTTCATTATTATACTGAGGATCAATGAAAAGCTTACCATCACTGGTCCTATTAAGAGCGACTAAAACCCCCTTTTTCAAACCATGCTCATTAGACCAATCACGAGGTAAACAAACAAAAAAAGTGCCAGTTGGAGTACGTTGCACCTTACGCAAATCAGCCATCAAACAACACCCTAATACAAAGTACCGCTAAAGGGAAAGCAATATCTAAGAATTTACAGGCGTATATAAACTTGAAGAAAATGTTACAACCTAACACCTATTGTATAATCGGATTAGACTTAGCTGGATTAAACAAGAACCCAAGCGGAATAGCAAGCCTAAAACGAAAAACCTACAAACAAAACTTACCTACACCGACGAACAAAAATAGTAATCATAGAAAACAATAAACCAAGCCTTATAGCCATTTATGCCCCGTTGAGCTTCCCAAAAAGCGGCTTCTCCAGAAACGCCGATTGACAAATGATAAAACACGGGTACAGAGTTCTACCACCAAATTTTCCACAGATGAAAGAACTCACCCAACGAGCTGTGAAATTAAATACGCTAATTACACAGAAAAAGCATAGAAGAATAGAAGTCCACCTTACCTCAACTTGAAATGCATTACAGATACTTCCTCCTAAAGACTGGCGAACTACACAAGAAAAACTAAAACAAATAGGATTAAAAGGAACACTTCAAACCCAAACGCTATCAAACCACGAAATTGACGCCATCCACGCAGCGCTAACAGCGAAATTGCACTTAAAAAAAGCAAACAGAACAAATAGGCGAAAAAGAAGAAGGCTATATAATAGTATCTAAAAAGATAGACTGGAGAAACTTCAAATTATGAGCAGCTTAGGAAGGCTTCAAAAAGCCGTAGAAATTACAATAGCGGCAGGCTACCAAATAGATAGAGAAGCCTTCGAATTCCTAAGCTCCATATCCAATATCCATAATCCTGAAGACCTAATGAATAAAGCACTCCAAAAAATGCAAGAAACACAAGAAAAACCCCTTTTTATTCAAAAAAGTTTCCTAGAACCGCTTCTGAAACAACCAGAACCCCAAAACGAGACACAAATCTTGCAACCTTCAATCACGATAGAAGAACCTAAAAGGTTAGAAGACCAATTGCAGATTTCGGAAGCGTCAGGAGCTTTTCACCCATATGCAAAATATGTAAAATCAGAAATTGACGTAATGGAAGACTGCACCGAAAAACTTACTTCCAATGGGACAATGGAAGAGTTCCTCCTATACTTCCAAGACAGATTCAAACGATTAGATAAACTACTAAGACAGAGAATGGACCTCAAATCAGCAACACCCATACAAGAAGCACTAAAATCACCTCCAAAAACAAAGTTGAAAATAATCGGCATGGTAACCGAAAAAAGAGACGCCAAACAACAATTGCTCATCACCATTGAAGACCTAAACGCAAGCGCTACTATTCTCGTACCCACAAAAGCATCTGAGGAAGTCCAAAAAAAAGCCCAACAACTTCTACCTGACCAAGTAGTCTGTATAGCAGTAAAGAAAACGCCAGGAAAACTTTTCCTCGCTGAGGATATAATTTTCCCAGAGATAGGACAAAAACCTCAAAGAAGAGCCTCAGAACCTATCTACGCAGTACTTACATCAGATATTCATATAGGTAGTAACAAATTCAACAAAGAAGCCTTCAAGCGATTCTTGCTATGGCTAAATGGCAAATATGGAAACGAACAAATGCAAGAAATCGCAGGACGAGTAAAATACATTCTTGTAGCAGGAGACGTAGTTGACGGCGTTGGAGTTTTCCCTGGCCAAGCAAGAGAACTAAATGTAAGAAACGTTCACAAACAGTATCGACTAGCCCTAAAACTATTTGCGCAAATACCTGAATATATCGAAATTATAGTTTCGCCAGGTAATCACGATGCACCAAGAAAGGCATTACCTCAACCAGCCATATCCGAGGACTATATGCCAAGTCTCCAAGGAACAAGAAGAATTTACTCCCTATCAAACCCCTGTACAATCACCTTACACGGAGTAGAAATCTTGATGTTCCACGGAAGAAGCTTAGACGACATAATCGGAACCGTCCCAGGTACTGACCATGCACACCCAGAAAAAGCAATGCGTCTACTTATGCAATGCCGCCACTTAGCACCCATATATGGTGGAAAAACCACTTTTTCACCTGAAAATAGAGACTACCTTGTTATAGATCACGTTCCAGATATTTTTCACGCCGGACACATACATGTCTATGGCGCATGTAATCACAGAGGAGTTTTAGTTGTGAACTCAGGAGGATGGCAAGAACAAACTGACTATATGGCAAAACTTGGACTAATCCCCACGCCAGGAAAAGTACCAGTAGTCAACCTTCAAACTTTAGAAGTCACAGTACTCTCATTTCTTTAAAAAATCAAGTAGACTCTCAAAATTGAGAGGTTATGGGTAATTGCCTATCGTTTTGTTTTTGCATTTTTTGCAAGTATTTGGGGTTGATAGCCTATCATAGGTCCTATTCTGTCATCGGTCCCCAATACGTCTTGGATAAGTGTTCGAGATATATCTAGTCGAATCTTCTTAGTACGGCCATAACGACCCATACTTACTACTTTAGAGTTGAGTAAACCCATTACATCAAGTTCGTTAATCAAGGAACCTAAGCGTCTTTGAGTAAGCAAATTCATACCTATTTGCCCGCAGAGTTCATTATAAACATCGTAAATTTCTCCTGTGGTGCCACTGCTGCTACCTACCTTATTTAGATGATAAACACTAAGAAGTACTAATTTTGAATGTATCGTTAAGTTTTTCAGAGCGTCAACTACTCGATTATGTTCAATGTGCTTTTCTGCATCGCGTATATGTTCCTCAGTAATTGTTTTCGAACTATTACGTTCAGCAACTTCCCCTGCAACCCGCAACAAGTCCAAAGCTCGTCTAGCATCACCATGTTCTGCAGCTGCTAAAGCGGAACATACACTGAGTGCCCCTTCAGAGAGACAACCATCATAAAAGGATAGCTTTGAACGCTCCAGAAGAATATTGCGTAGTTCAGCTGCATCATAGGGTCTAAAAACCATTTCCTCTTCACTTAAGGAGCTAAATACTCGTGGGTCAAGGAATTCCTTTAGCTTCAAATCATTAGAAATACCAATTATAGCTACCTTACTTTTACTCAAAGCCTCATTTATACGGGTTAACTCATAGAGAAGGCTATCACCGCGATCTTTAATCAAAGCATCAATTTCATCTAGGACAACTATGAATATAGTACGTGCAGAATCCAACTCGTTTCGAAATCGATCAAATACTTCACCGACAGATAAACCGGTAAAAGGAATTGACAAACCCAGACTTTGACTAAGACTCGCAAAAATTCTATACTCTGAACCAATCATTCTACAATTAACAAAACAGAATTTGACAGGAGCACCATATTCCTTTGCCTTAATCTCTAAATGACTCAATACAAATTTAGCCACAGCTGTTTTTCCAGTTCCAGTTTTACCATAAATAAAAATATTAGAACAACGAGCCTCTTTTAAAACTGGAGCTACCACTTGGCCAAGAGCACGAATCTGAGCCTCACGATGAGGAAGTTTATCAGGCAAATAATCATGCCTTAGGACTTCGCGATCCTTAAACAATCTAGCTTCATTAACGAATTTTTCGAATACGTCATCTAATATATTTGGGTTCCCCATCAATCACCCTCCAGGTTCTTCAGAGGTAACACCTTTATTTCGTGTGGAACAGATAAACTATGCAGTACAAAAAAATGGTTTGCCTGCATAACATTCCTAAAAATAGATGAAAAAATATTGTGATAAACTAACAATCATTGACAGACACACCCCAAAATTTCTACTGGAACTCTATAATACTCTTTTAAGAATATGCAAGAAATAGTTAAAAAAAACAATACTCTGTGAAAGAAGTACAAACTTAACTATATTAATAATTAGCGTTAAAGATTTAGATAGTTATTGTCCAATTTTTTTGCAGGGCCATTAGGTTAGTTGTATTTCGCAAAATTTTCGAGAGGAAATGGAGGGGTGTCTGTCCTCAGATATCTTTTCCCATATCTTTAACAAATTTAACAACTTAATGAATGTCAGTGCGTGCTTTATTATTACTATATGTTTCCATTAAGTATTCTAAATTCAAAATTGTTTTCATCTCTAAGTGATTTTGTTCACATTTTTGTGAACCTCATGTGAAATTAGGTTCAATTTGTCTCCTTAATGCAGCCAATTTCTATTAAAGGACTCAATTCTCGTGTATTTACTGTGAATAAGGCACCCCTCCGCTTCTATTGGAAATAAGGAATCATTTATCATTTAAGGCTATTTTTTCATAATAAAATACTGTGAAGCCTGTAATCCCAAAATATCTGCAATTTATACTTCTATTTTAATTTAAGCCAAAATTTAAAGTTTAAAGATTTGCTCCATTCACCATAACAGCTATAAGGTGTGAAGTGTTAAGTTGTGAATGCCGTATAGGTGTTTACTTTAGATGCCAGCTCGGAAAATGCGCGTAGAGCTATTCGACAATGAAGGCAATCGTTATACCGTTGCCTTTGAAGGACAAATTACGCGAGATAAGGCACTGCGGCTTTTAGATTTAGTTGAATTACTTGGCGGTATGCCTGAAGAAAATCCAACTTCTGGAATTACAAACATACAAATAAATAGTAATACTTCCCTTTTTGATAAAGTTCGTTCAGTAGTTCAGAAGAATTTTCCTCTAGTTTGGTTCTCATCAAAAGACATTCAAGCCGTTTACGAACAAGAACTGAAAGAACCTATAGGATTAAGCACAATTTCAACCTACCTTTCACGTATGGCAAATAAAGGATATCTTCTCAGAACAGGAAACGCTAATAGTCTAAAATATAAGATTGCTACTACCACACCACAAGCAGTTATAAAACAAAAGATGAAATAATTTTTCCTCTGCAAGCCTCTTTTGAATCTATTCAGAAATAGATTCTTTATCTAATATAAAACTTATTATGAAAAAGGAATAAGTTTCGAAAAAATACTTGCCTATTTTTTATGTCATGGTTTGAGATTCTGGTTTTTTGAGAAGTTTTTCCATTTCTTTCTTTACACTGTATTTAAAAGGTAACTTTCCTGTTTCTCTTTCTAAGTAGCCTTCTTCATAGAGTTTTTTCATCAGTCTAGCAGTGTGTTCCCTGCTAAGTCCAACCTTTTCTTTGATTTCAGGTGCCGTTTTTGGGCCTTCTGCTGAAAGTAACTCTAGCACTGCAACTTCAGTATCTGTTAATGAAGCCATGGCTTTGTCCCTTTTAATGGGCATAACTGATATTGACGAAAGTGAGAGATCGTTTTTAGTATCTGGGATAATCGATAGCTTTTGTATTTGTTCTTCCAAGCGTATTTCTATCCCAGTAATCTTGCTTTTTAGCATTTCTTGAGAAACCTCAATATCAAATACTTTTTTATCAATTTTGCTTATAGTTCCTACAGCGGTTAAATCTACAGTTGAGACTTTTTCAATTGTTTTTGCATTATTTTCTGTAATAGCATTCATAGACGCATTTACAGAATCGACTTGATTGCTGATATATAGAATTTGATTTTCAAGAGGTTCTATTCTTTTTTCAAAAACTTCTGCCATTCTAAGTCCCGCATCTGCCTTAACGCTAGTATTTTCAACATTATTTGCCACACGCTCTATCTTTTCGGCTTCTCTTCTAAGTTCTCTGTTAAAACTTAACACAATATCTTCAACAACATCTCTGGCTTTCTCGTATTCCTTTTGTGCTCTACGCAACTTCCGATAATATTCGATAGCTGCGTAAGAAGTTAATACTGATAAACCTATAACAAGAGCAAAGATTCCAAATTCAACAACACCTGCCACTTTTATGACCTCCGTGATTTGACCGTGATTCATACGTGATTTTCGCGTGACTTGTGACACAACAACACTGTTGCATCACATATCACAGTTTCCCATGGTTAATTTAAGCTTTATGGTAATTTATTCTTTTCTATACGACATGATGTCACACCTCACACTTTTGTGATTAGTTGCATCACAATTTTTCTCTTCAAACCCCCATTCTACTTTAGCTTAAATTCGGCTTATTTTGTCATAAAACACTATAATTAAGTCCTTCTTCCACTTCTTTCTCCTCTATTCTTTGAAGCTTTGTGATATGTGTGATTTCTTGTGATTTGAGCTGTCTTTATGCCTTTTTTTCGGAATTCCGCCTGTTTTCTGCCTTTTTGACGTGATTTGTGACGTCACATACGCTTCTCTGAAGGGTTAGATAGCTGTTTTAGGCTATTTTCTAGCTCTTCTCTGATGATTTCTATTAGCTTAAGATGATCTTTTTGTTCGTTTTCCCCTTCTGGCATATCTTCATGAGCTTCCATATACTCCTTCAGTTTATTAGCCATTTCAAGATAAGGATCAAGAGTTGTGGTCTCAAAAACGCCTAAGTAACCCAACAGAAGTATTGTATATATAGATTTTATTACGTTTTCTTTAGACTGCTTTAATGTTCTATTAAAGGCTCCACGGCTTAGTTTAGCCTTTGTTAAGCGTAATCTGGCTTTTTCATCATAATTTAACTCTTTGCCAGCCATATTTTCGGCTAATACTTCAATTAAAAGTGTTTCAAGCTGAGTTTTAGTTAATTGGCTGTTTTTGGTCAGTATTTTAACAATGGGGTCGTTCATTGCTCCCGTTAGCCACATATTTACGCTGTCTTTTAACTTCAATTTGACGTTCCCTCAAACATATCAAACGAATACACTTTTGTATACAAAATCTAAATTTTAAAGTTAATCCCTAAGAAAACCATATAATATCTTAAAAATAAGTCACAAATATTCGTTTAATACGATTTTTGAACTCAATTTCAAATCTTATGTAAAATCGCAATTTAATTTGATATTCATTTGCTTTTTCTGTCCAATATTGGGGGGTTTTTTTTAAAACTTATCTGCATAGTATTCCCGTGTTTGCTTGAAAGTCTAGCATTTGCATTAAGCTACCTTTAGACACTTGCTTGAAATAGCGCAATTATAACAGTTCAATTTATTGTTAATACATCATTATAACTGCTATTTTCAGATTATCCGAAATGAGGTATAATTTCTAGTATTAATTTATTATTTTAATTATCGTGATTCGTGATATCACCTGTCATGTCGAAATCACGATCGATAATGTAAAAATCACAAGTGATTGGTTGTGATTACCCTTGATATCACGGTAGTGTGATGCGTCTGTGATGATGTGATGAGCATCTGTGATAAAATTTCAAATTATTATGCGTTAAGTTAAAACTGGTAAAAAAGGAAATTTTGGGCCTATTTTTAGCTTTAAAGCTCCTTTGAAGCCTTTTCTAATTCTTCAAAAAGTTCTGGTCGTAGATCTCTAAGTGTTGGTATGAAGGGTTCTACAGCTTTTAAGTCATTATAGTTTAACTCACAAATTGTAAAATCTTCTTCGTCATAACAAGCTTTAGCAATAATTTCTCCCGTTGGGCTTATTAGCCGACTTCCTCCCCAAAACTGCATTCCTTCCTCAATGCCTACAAGGTTTACATAAGCTAAAAAAGCGGTATTTTCAAGGGCTCTTGAGGCTGTTAAGAGTTCAAAGTAACTTCTCCGAATTGCTGGAGAAGCAGAAATACATACAATTAACTGCGCACCCAATAAGCGAGTTAATCGGCTTACCTCAGGGAAAAATATGTCATAACATATACACAATCCCACTTTTCCGATAGGCGTATCGAATGCAGCAGCTTGATATCCAAGACGATAATACCTTTTCTCCTCGAAAACACTATGGGTTGGCAAATACATTTTTCGATATTTTCCAATTAATCCCTTTGGTCCTATGAAAACAGCTGTGTTGAATACTGTTGCCTTTGTTTTTTGGCTTAGTTCGGCCATTCCAAATATTATATGTAAATTTGTCTTTTTGGCTATTTCTTCGATTTTTTGGGTTGAAGGTCCTGGGATTGTTTCGGCCATTTCATAAACTTGGTCTCTTATAATATATCCAGTCAAAGAGAGTTCAGGAAAAATTACCAGGTCTGCTCCATGTGTTTTCGCTTTCTCTGTTAGCTCTATAATTTTTTTAATATTCTCTATTTTGTTTTCGCGTTTACAGCTTATTTGTGCAAGAGCTATTTTTATTTTCTCTTTCATCTTTCCTTCCTCTCTATTTTAGTAACTGTTGTAAGGTAATCTAAAATCAGCGCCAACTGTTCTATACCCGATTTTTATAGTCAATGGCATGCGCCTTTTATGCTCTACTGATAGCCACCTTGCTTTAATTTCCTGTACCTGCTTCTCTTCAATATCGATTTGACTAGCTATCTCTTGAGTTGACATAAACCGTTCAAGTCCAAATAGAATTAAATCCAACTTTTCGTATTTAATACCGAGTTCTGTTTCTGCTAGTTGATTTTGCCATAAAGCCGGGGTTGAGGGCTTGGCAGCTAGTTCTTCTGGAAAACCTAAATGTCTGGCTAGATTTCGCACTTGGGTTTTATACAAATCCATAATAGGTGCCATATCCGCTGCTGCGTCTCCCCATTTAGTAAAGTATCCCATCATTGTTTCGGATTTGTCTGAACTGCCGCAAATGAGTCTACCGAGTTTGTTCGCATGATAGTACATGACGATCATTCTGGTTCTCGCTTTTATGTTTCCTTTGCAAAGTTTATCTTTGTGGTCAAAACCAGGTATTGCGTTATAGAGTTCTTCTAAAGGTGAGGTTATGTCTAATCGGAGTGCTTTTATCCCAAATTTATCTGCTACAAATTGGGCATCTTCTATATCTTTAGGATTATGGGTTTCTTTTTCTGGAAGCATTATACCTAAGACCTTGTCTCCTCCAATCGCTTTAGCCGATAGGGCAGCGACTGTGCTACTGTCAATTCCTCCTGACATGCCTAAAACTATACCACTTACGACAGAGTTGTCTACATAGTTTTTGATGAAGCGTTCGATTCTTTTTTCGACATCCACCCAATCAAGTTTCAGAACCGAAGGAGTCAATTCCAAGACAAACCACTTATCCTTGCTGTTTTATGGTTGTAGGCAAGTATTTAAGGAGAAGCATGAATAATAAAGAAGCATAATCTTGGTCAGAAGGATGTTTAAATGGGGCGAAGAAGGAAAAAAGTTGTTCATATTCCAAAAAAACGGTTACCCAAGTTCTTCTCTTGCCCTAGGTGCGGAAAAGAAACCGTTCGCGTGGAAATTTTACGAGAGGAAAACCGTGCCGTAGTTGGTTGTAGCAGTTGTGGGCTTCAGGAAGAATTTCCAATAAAGCAAGCTCAAGGTGAAGTCGACATTTACTGCATGTTCACTGATAAAATATATGGACGAAGGGTTTCTGAACCTAAAACCAAAGGAATATAGTTGGGTCATTATATGCTTGGGCGCGTAGAACAATACCTGCTAGATAAAATCGCCGCCGAAGGCTCAATCCACATGACCCTTATAGATCCTGAAAAGGTCACTGCTGTTCAAGCCTCAAAAATAGCTGAATACTCCCAATCAAACGGTACTGCTGCTATTATGATTGGGGGGTCAACATTTGCTTCTCAAGAACACCTTGATACTGTAGTCCAAGCAATCAAAGATGCTGCGAAAATCCCCACAATTCTCTTTCCTAATAATATTACTGGGATTAGCCATAAAGCAGACGCAATGTTTTTTATGTCTCTATTAAATTCCGTAGATCCCTATTTTATTATGGGCGCTCAAGTTCTCGGTGCTCCTTTGGCAAAGAAATACAAGATAGAGCCAATTTCTATGGGTTACATCATTGTAGGTGAAGGAGGAACAGCTGCTATAATTGGTAAAGCTATACCTGTCCCGTACGCTAAACCTGAACTTGCTGCTGCTCATGCACTCGCAGGTAACTATTTGGGCATGCATTTTATCTACCTTGAAGGGGGGTCTGGTGCGTCGAATCCAGTGCCACCTGAAATGATTCGTACCGTAAAAAATGTAATAAGCGGGCCTCTTATCGTCGGCGGCGGAATTAGAACTAAGGAGCAAGCTTATATTGCGGCAGCAGCAGGTGCCGATATAATCGTAACCGGTAACATTGTAGAAACTGTTGGTTCAGAACAAAAAATAGCAGAAATAATTAAAAGCATTAAAAAAGCCAAATTATAAATTTTCTTATTCATTTCTACATTAATTCTTCTACTACATTAGATTGGGTTTTTCTGTTTTTATGTTAGAAAGCCAAAATAGCTTCTTTGTTCATTGGTGGTCTGCGAGGAAATAGCGTGCCAAATAACATGAGTAGCGCTTATAGAAAATACATCGAGACGATGGAGCGCGAGCTCAGCAACCTTTATCGGATAAGTGATAATGCACGCGAGAGAGGGCTTGATCCTTCACTAAAGACTGAATGCATCCTAGCCCAAGATATAGCTGATTTGGTAGAAGGGCTTGTAGGTCCAAAAGGCGTTGCCTATAGCATTAGGGAATTAAGTACAAAAGTAGGAAGAGAAGAAATAGCCTTCAAAGTGGCAGAACAAATAATTGATGGCACGTTTGGGCCAATGGATCCTGAAGCAGCAGCTGAGCAAGCAATTCGAACAGCACTTGCAATTTTCACAGAAGGCTTGACTGCAGCTCCAATTCAAGGTGTTGCGCAGGTAAAAATTAAGACAAACCTTGATAGATCACGTTATTTAGCAATCTATTTCGCGGGGCCAATTAGATCCGCTGGAGGCACCGATCAAGCTTTAACTTTGGTTGTAGGTGATTTCGTTCGTCGGCAGCTTAACCTTGATCGATATAAACCCACTCCGGAAGAAGTTTCCCGATTTATTGAGGAGCTACGGTTGTATGAGCGGACCGTGGGACGATTTCAGTATCATATTCCAGATGAGGAACTGAAAAAAGCTTTTGACTATCTTCCAGTTGAAGTCACAGGTACCGAGTCTGATCCTGTTGAGGTCTCTTGTTATCGAAATCTCCCCCGTATAGAAACCAATCGCGTACGAGGTGGCGCCTTAAGAGTAGTTAATGATGGAATCGTGGGTAGAGCTCTTAAAGTTTTGGTGATTGTTGAGAAAATTGGTTTTCAGGGTTGGGATTGGTTACGCGAATTTAAGAAAAAGTCGGAGAAGAAATCTGCTGGATTCATGGATGATGTAATCGCTGGGCGTCCAATATTCTCTTTTCCCTCAAAACGTGGTGGCTTTAGACTTAGGTATGGTAGGTCCAGAAATACAGGTCTCTCAGCAGTAGGTATTCATCCTGCAACTATGCTTGTAGTAGAGAATTTTCTAGCAGCTGGTACACAACTACGATTAGAACTTCCTGGAAAGGGAGGCGTTTCTATGCCTGTAGATTCGCTTGAACCTCCAGTAGTTTGTTTGAAAGATGGTTCTGTTGTTCGTGTTACTCTTGAAAATTTTAATGAAATAAAAGATAATATCGATAAAATCCTGTTTTTAGGCGATATTTTGATTAGTTTTGGTGATTTTCTCTATACTAACAAGAGTCTTCTTCCTTCAGGGTATGTTGAGGAATGGTGGGTTAAAGACCTACAATGTGCTCTCAAAGAAAAATTTAATGATGATATACCTAAATTAGCTGAAATGGCTAAAATCGCCTCAGGAAAAATAGAGCGTTTGATGGCAAATCCTTTTAGTGATCAACTTACTGCCAAAGAAGCCTTTTTGTTATCTGTGCATTTGGGTGTGCCTCTTCATCCTAGATACGTCTTTTTTTGGTCTAATCTTAAATCAGTTGAGGAACTCACTTCCCTTAAGAATTGGATAGCAAAATCACAAGTAGCGAGTGAAAATGATTTTGTTAACAAGATTATCGGGGATTATGATGAGGTTGTTGGTGCTGCCTTAAGGCGGATTTATGTTCCTCACAAAGTTCTAAATAATGAAATTATTCTTGAAAATGAAGATGCTTGTGCGTTGGCGTATTCTCTTGGCTTTGGTACTGCACGAGTTATTGATACAGCTTCAATTGATATACTCCAAGCCGTAAGTTTGCTTTCTGGTATTGTTGTGAAAGATAAGGCGCCTTCTTTTGTGGGTGCCCGTATGGGTAGACCTGAGAAGGCCAAGCATAGAGAAATGAAGCCTTTAGTTCATGTTCTTTTTCCAGTTGGTTTAGCTGGGGGCTCTCATCGCGATTTTGTAGAAGCTGGAAAGAAAGGGCCTGCGTTTGTTGAGATTGTTAAGCGTAAGTGTCCCAATTGCAAGGTCTACACATTTAAAGTGAAATGTGATGATTGTGGCTGTGAAACAGTCTACGAAAAGAGTTGTCCCCGGTGTGGGCGTTCTCTAAAAGAGAGTGCTTGTTCAAACTGTAAAGCAAAGGCAGTACCTTATCAAAGGCAAGCGTTCAATTTTAAAGAGGTTATTGAAACTGCATCACGTAAACTTGATATTTCGTCTCCAAAAATGCTTCGCGGCGTTAAAGGATTAACAAATGAGGATAAAACTCCTGAGATAATTGAAAAAGGCATTTTACGCGCTAAACATGAATTATCGGTGTATAAGGATGGTACAATTCGTTTTGATGGGACAAATGCACCTTTGACCCATATAAAGCCTGGCGAAATTGGGGTGTCAGTTGAGAAAATCAGAGAACTTGGCTATACCCATGATATTTATGGTGTGCCTTTAACTGATCCTGGCCAAATTCTTGAGCTCAAGGTTCAAGATGTTGTTATTCCACGAAACGCCGCAGAATATTTTGTGCAAATAGCTGCCTTCATAGATGATCTTCTGGTCAAAGTGTACAAGCTTCCCGCATATTATAATATTAAAACTCCTGACCAAACTCTCGGCCATTTGATTTTCGGATTAGCCCCCCACACTTGTGTTGGTATTTTAGGTCGTATAGTGGGTTTTACAAATCTTAAGGTAATTTATGCTCATCCTCTTTGGCATTCTGCAAAGCGTCGAGATTGCGATGGAGATGAAGACGCGATTATGTTGGCTTTAGATACTATGCTAAATTTTTCAAGGCGCTTTTTGCCTGCTCAGATAGGTGGGATAATGGATGCTCCAATCCTTTTAATTCCGTTTGTCAATACCAAGGAGGTTCAGCGGCAGGCTCATGATTTTGATGTTGATGCGGTTTATCCTTTTGAGTTTTATAGGAGAACCCTTGAGAAAGCTGAAGCTCGGCAGCTTAGTGCTTTGATGGATGTTATTAGTCATAGGCTTGGGACTGAAGCGCAGTTTGAAGGTTTTAATTTTACGACTCCTGTTTCCAATATTAATATGGGTAATTCTGAGAGTGCTTACACGCAGCTAAAGACTATGATTGATAAGATGAATATGCAGTTAGAGTTAGGGCGAAGAATTGAGGCTGTGGATGTGCGCCATGTTGCATTGAAAGTGTTAACGAAGCATTTTATGAGGGATATTTCTGGTAATTTGCGTGCGTTTTCAACTCAGGCATTTAGGTGTAAGTCTTGTAATAAGCGGTTTCGTAGATTGCCTTTGCAGGGGATGTGTCCTTTTTGTGGTGGTAAGTTTATTCTTACTGTTTATCGTGGAGGTATCGAGAAGTATCTTGAGCCTGCTCAGCAGTTGGTTGATAAGTATGGTCTTTCAAAATATTATTCCCAGAGAATTACTATGATTACTGAGGAAATTCATTCGATGTTTGATAATAAGAAGCCTAAGCAGACTAGTCTTTTTGATTTTGGTTAGACTAAAGCTTTTGAGATACCTTGTATATTTCTATAGTAATGTCAGGTCTTAAGGGCGTTTATCATCCGAATGCGTATTTGCAGAATATGAAGAATGTGAAGAGTGGTTTAGAGGCTAGGACAAAAATTTTAGGTGTTTTGGATAAGCAATCTGTTAGTGCTTCTGTAGCTGCAGGAATTGTTTCGATGACTTATGATGTTGTGATGTATCATCTGCGTCGTCTTGAGGTTGAGCAGACTGTTTGTAGAAAGGGGAAAAGGCCTTGTGTTTGGGTTTTGACTGGTTTTGGGCAAAAGCGTCTTTGAGGTTAGAATTTGCATTCGCAAGGGGATTGTTGGCATTTTGGGCATTTGTTGGGGTATTTGTTTAGTGTTGCTTTTTCAAGATCGATTCCTGCTACATTAGCAAGAGAGGCAAGCCATGCTATTACGTCTGCGAATTCTTTTTCGGTTGCTTGTTTGTCTGTTCCTTCTAGGGCTTCGCCTAGTTCTTTGACTTCGTCTATTAGCCATTCGTAGTTGCCTTTTATGCCTCTTTGGCTGTCGCGGTGGAAGTAGAGGCGTTTCATCATTTGTTGAAATTCGTGTATGTGCAATGTTTGGTTCTCCTGTTGTTGGTATTATTGGGGTGATGGGTTAAAAGTGTGTTTGGGGGTGTTTTGTTGATGCTTTTGTATACGTGGTTGTTTTGTTTTTTTGTTTGGTTGTGGGTGTGGGGGTTTGGGTTTTTTGACAACTGTGGGAAGGTTTTTTGGGTTGGGTTTTGTGTTTGGGGTGTGTTTTGGGGTTTGTTTGTTGTGGGTTGTGGGTTGGTTGATGTTGGTTTTTGGTTGTTTTTGTGTGTTTTGTTGTTGGTTGTGGGGGGTTTGTTGTTGTGGTTTGGGTGTTGTTTTTGGGTGTGGTTTTTTGGTTTGATTGCGTAATGTTAAATAATGGAGATGGCTATAGCTGTGTTTGTCGATTCGTGTTTGGGTTGATGTTATGAGTAAAAAGCGGAAAGAAACTCAGGGTCCGATGCCTGCTGCTAGTGCAGGGTTGCTTCGTTTCTTTGAGGAAGAGACTGAAGGTGTAAAAATTAGGCCTGAATTTCTTATGATTGCAGCTGTTGGCATGATTGTAGTTTCTATTTTGGGTAAGATTTTCTAAGTGTTTCTTTTTGTTTTATCGTCTTGGCGTTGTGGCGTGCAGGACTTCTATTCTTTGTATTGATTGTAAGTTTAGGCAGATTTCGCTTCTTTCTTCTCTGCTTGCCACTTGTGGTATTGGTTGGGCAAGCGTTGATCTAAGGACTATCGCTTCTGCTTCGGAGAGCCAAATTACTGGCGGGTCGCTTGTTACTGACATTAAGGTCCCCTCAAAACCATACGTTGGGTCTAAAATTACCCTGATTTTTTTACCCACGTTTTTTTCCAGCATCTGGAATATGGTCGGGGGCAATGTTTGGTCTGGCATGATGTTCGCAAACTAGTTATTATATGGGGTTTACCGATAAAACGGTTGCTCTGCGTATTTGATGACAGGTTCATGTTAGCTTCGCGGTTGGCTTGGTTGTTTTAGGTAACTTTCTTGCCTAATTTATGTTAATGTGGTATCTCTGGTGGGCTGTAGTTGTTTAGAAGGTGTCTTTCGTGTGAAGAAACACTTCTTTGTTTCGCTATCCTTTAATACGCTATTATCCTCATACTGGATTCACCTACTTCGCTTGAGATGATAGTTGTGGCAGCTGAGGTCCCTCTGAATCAGTCAATAGGCAAAGCACAACGGCATTATTCGTCTTTGTTCTTTCTGCCTTCCCTAAAAACAGCCCTCCTAGCCATAGCGTTTGTATGTATTTTGACCGGTGTTGTTTCATCGGTTTTTTTTCAAGCATCACAAAGCCTTCTCGCTGGATTACTTTTAGGTATGGCTCTTCTTATCCTGAGTTATTTCTCGGATTTAGTGATAAGTCAGTTGGTGCTTAAAGATCCGATTTTTGTGCTTCGTCGTGCCTTGATTCTTTCGCTTTGTGGATTGCTTTTTTGGTTTCTGTTTGTTTTTTTGGGCGCTGCATTAGGCGGCCTGTTTGGAGTATTAGGTTGGGTTAAACTGTGCTTGTTAGGGTTCTCGGTTGTGTTGACTCTTCGTACCATTGTTTTCTTTGCTACTTCTTCAACTACCCCGACTCGTCGTCTTATCTCTATTTTGCTTCAACCGGTTGCTTGTATAGTGCCGTTTATGATTTTTTGGAGTGCGCTTAGCGTTCCTCTGATGGCGTTTCTGCCTTTTCTAATAATTGGCTCTTTTGTTTCTATCGGTTTTGGCTATTTGTTTCTTTATTTTCTAAACCGAATAGGCGAGAAGGACTATGGTTTTCCCTCAATGGCTCTTTTTCGGGCGTTTATGCTCAATTGGGTAACCTCTGAAAATGCTCCCTTAGAAGCGTTCTTGGAGAAACTTGGCGAAGACGCCGATGTGGAGATTTCTCTGCTAAAGTTTGATTCATCAAAAACTAAAGCTGCTGTTATTGTTCCTTTGGTTCATCCTGGACCTTTCAAGAATATCGGCAGTAGTCTATTACCTTCTCTACTTAAGCATGCCTTCGAAAAAGAATACGGTGGAGATGTCTGTGTACCTTTAGGGTTGCTTGGTCATGAACGTAATGCTGCTTCCCAGATACAAAATCAAAAAATAATAAGTAAAATTTTAGCCGCTAAGTTTTCTGCTTTTAATGGTATGGCGACTCCTTTTGTCCAAGTTAGCGAAGGGTTCGTTACTGTTTCTTGTCAAATTTTTGGGCGAACTGCACTTTTGTCTTTTACTCTTGCTCCAAAAACTACTGAAGATTTGCCTCAAGAACTCGGCAATATCGTACGTGAAGAAGCTAAAAAGCTTGGTCTAGATGACTCAATAATTATTAATGCTCATAACAGTTTAACCGAATCAACCGAAATTGATGCCTCTATGGACACATTAAGCGCTGTGGCTCGCAGGTGCCTACAAACGGCGGTTTCTCAAGCTTCTTTTCCTTTTGAAATAGGCGCTTCAAGCTTCTACCCAAAAGACTTTACCCTTAAAGAAGGGATGGGGGCTGGGGGCATAACTGCGCTTATTGTTAAAGTAGGTGAACAAAAAACTGCCTACATTGTAATTGATGGAAATAATATGATTTCGGGATTGCGCGAAAAAATTCTTTCTGCAATCGTCCAAGTTGGCTTTAATGGAGGCGAAGTGTTTACAACTGATACCCATTCTGTAAGCGCCTTAGTTCGAGGTCAACGTGGCTACCATCCTGTTGGAGAGGCCATGAATCAAGATACCCTCATATCCTATATCAAAGAATGCGCTCAAGTTGCTGAAAGTAATTTAGAAAAATGTAAAGTAGGCTTTTTACGTATACTTGTTCCACAAATACGTGTTATGGGTGAACGAGCCTTAGAGCCTCTGACTCTGCTTGTAGACAAGAGCATTCAAAAAGCTAAACAAATAGTGGTGCCCATTTTCGGAATAGAAGGATTGCTATTGTTCCTCCTTTTAGTTCTTCTATAATCAATAACCGCCCTTCCGTTATTGGGTCTACTTTTTAATTTAGCGTTTTGTTGGCTTTTTGTTTTGGGTTATGATTTATGGTTTATGGTCTTTGGGGTTTTCTTTTTAGTTCTGTGCCGCATATTTGGCAGGTGGTCTCTTTGTAGTTGGCGGGGTATTTTTTATGACAAGCGGGGCAGTATCTGATCCAATTAAGGAAACGGCGAATTCCAAAGGTTATCATCGAAACGAATTTCAATTCAAGTTTTTTTGCGACATTCTGAATCGAGTAATCATCAGTTACTATTTGGGGATTATCCCCTCGGGTTTTAAGTTCTAATGCTAGGGCGAGTACTTGAATATCTGTTTCTGATAAGTAAAATGAATCACCAGCTAACGTAGCGGTTGCTTTGACTTTATCTACGAATTCGGGTGCCGGTTCAATAATTCTTATTCTTCCGCTCTCGACGGCAGTGGTGAACCGTATTTTTCTCATCGTGTTGGTTTTGATTTCCTCTTCTACTAATGGTGGGGTAATTTGCTCTTCGCCAATTGAAAAGGGGTCAAAACCTCCAACAAAAGCTGAGGTGTCAAGCACCATTACACGTTTATTTGATGTACTCTTGTCTTCTGTATTCATCGTGGACCCTTGAATAGTAGCCTATTTTGGAGGCGGTCATAGAATTCGTCGTTGAAACGAATAAATGAAGTGACGTTTTTTGAACGGCAAACAGTCAAAGAGGCCTTTTTAGACGGTAAGGGTAAACGGTAATTGCCATCTACTAGAAATACCATGTCCTTTGATCTTGTGGCTTCTATTGTGATTTTGCAGTGTGCAGGAAGAACTATCGAACGAAAAACTGTTAATGAACATATAGGTGTTATTACTATTGCGTCTACTTCAGGATCCAGAACTGATCCGCCTGCTGAAAGAGAGTACCCTGTAGAACCTGTTTGTGTTGAAACTATTAATCCGTCTGCCTCACATTGCATGATTGGTTTATCGTCTTTGTATATTTGTATATAAACAATCTTTGAAGGTTCTCGACCAGCGATAACAACATCGTTAAGCGCATCAGGTGTTGTTTCTCCATTTACAACAGCGGAAAGTTTTGCGCATTTCTCGATTTTAAACTCTCCGTTTAGTATCCTATCCATTGCAGAGAAAGCAGATTCTGGTTCAACTTCGGTTAGGAAGCCTCTCACACCCATGTTTATCCCAATAATCGGTGGTTCAGGCTTAGGTAGCGCCAAACACGCACGAAGAATAGTTCCGTCTCCGCCAATGGTAATTATAAAATCAGTATTCATTTCCTTTAATGGAACCGTTTTTGCACTGGTGCGAACTTTGCCTTTTAGTGTATCTTCAATGTAAACCTGTAAATTTTTGCTATTTAGATAGTTCACTAACTCGCCGGTTAAGGTCAACGCTTGTTTTTTATCGTAGCGTGCGACTAATCCGACGCTTTTAAACAATTTTTCCACCAATCAGTAAATACCGATACCTTAATCTATATATGGGTGTTGTTGAGAATTGCTGTAATTGATAAGATATTTGGTGAGAGCATGACCAAACCAATGGACGTTGGAGAATTACGCGTCGGAGGCTATATGATGATAGATGGCGAACCTTGCAAGATAATGGATATTACCAAATCTAAGCCTGGAAAACATGGTTCCGCCAAAGCAAGAATCGTTGCCATCGGCGTATTTGATGGTCAAAAAAGGCAATTCGTTAAACCCGTTGACAATGGTGCAGAGGTTCCAATTATAGATAAAAGACCCGGGCAAGTTTTCGCTGTTAACCCCGGAGGCATTCAAATTATGGATCTCGAAACATATGAATACCTAGATGCACCTTTCCCTGACGAAGAAGATGTTCCAAAATCAAAAATAGTTGCCGGCGGAGAAGTCGAATACTGGAAGATTCTAGGCAAAGTAAAAATCATTAGAGTAAAGTAGCCTCTTTGTTATGTGAGGCTTTTTCCTCTTTAAAGAGGAACGATGTTTGTGATTTAACCATCCCAACATTTAATCGATTTTTTAAAGAAAATATTACTATTATTATTCTAACTTGCATTGCTTATGTATTGAATTTTCATTTCTTTTTGGAGTATTCTTCCTTCTCTTCCATCAAGGTTAATTCCTACGATAATGCAGTATTATTTGAAGCCAATGATGCATGAAGAGCCGTCTGAATTAGTGAAGAGAACTCTAAATGGGGAAACTGAGGCTTCAAAAAAGAAATAACGCAACAAGAATCTTGTCTTTTTAGCTCCTTACGGTTTGAAGAAAGAAAAGGCCGTAGTGATTTTTTACTGCAATATATATTTAAAGGCGCTACGGATGTTTTAAGCTGGAGACACAAATGTCCTTCGACCGTTTAGGCTCCTCTCTAACTGATGCAATAAAAAAGATTTTCAAGTCTTCAGTAGTAGATGAAGCTGCAGTAAAGGAACTAGTAAGAGACATCCAAAGGGCATTATTGCAGGCGGATGTTAACGTACAACTAGTTCTTGGGATCTCCAAACGTATCGAAGAACGAGCTTTAAAAGAAAATGTTCCCTCTGGAATTTCAAGACGCGAGCACGTAATAAAAGTAGTTTACGAGGAATTAACCCGCTTCGTAGGCGAGAAAAATGTTCCACTCAAGATGGAGGCGGGAAAAAAATTTGTGTTAATGCTCGTGGGTATTCAGGGTTCAGGTAAAACAACGCATGCTGCTAAACTAGCAAGATACTTCCAAAAGAAAGGGCTCAAACCAGCGTTAATTTGTGCGGATACTTACCGTCCAGGTGCATATGCGCAACTTCAGCAATTAGCAATGCGCTTAAACCTTCCAATTTTTGGTGATCCAAAAGCTAAAGACGCCGTAAAAGTGGTAAATGAGGGCTTAAAACAGTTTCCAGATAAAGATGTAGTGATAGTTGATACAGCTGGGCGTCATAAGGAAGAGCACGAATTAATTAAAGAAATGAAGAACCTTGAGAAAATTGTTAAACCAAACGAAATAATGATGGTTATAGACGGCACAATTGGCCAGCAAGCGCTTCTCCAAGCAAAAACCTTCAATGAAGCTACACCTATAGGATCAATTCTGATAACAAAATTAGACGGTTCAGCTCGAGGCGGAGGTGCACTTTCCGCAGTTGCAGCAACCGGCGCTCCTATAAAATTCATCGGCACAGGTGAAAAGGTAGAAGACCTCGAATTGTTTGTGCCCTCCCGATATGTTGGTCGCCTCTTGGGAATGGGCGATTTAGAAACACTTCTTGAAAAAGTTCAAGATGCCCAAATAAAAGTACCTGAAAAGAAAGCCAAAGCTATACTTAGCGGCAAATTTACCCTAACCGACATGTACGAACAATTCGAAGCCGTTAAAGGAATGGGGCCTTTCCGAAAAGTTCTCAATATGCTCCCTGGTATGTCTCAGAATATACCTGAAGATATGCTTAATACTGCTGAAGGTAGACTCGAGAAATGGCGAGTAATTATCCAATCCATGCAACCTGCGGAGAAAGAGAACCCGAAAATCTTCAACTATTCTCGCGTCAGACGTGTCGCCCGGGGCTCAGGAACAAGCGAAAAAGACGTTAAAGAACTGCTAAAACAATATGTTATGATGCGTCGGATGCTAAAAATGATGAAACGTAAAAAAGGAAAACTCCCGTTCATGCCAGGTATGGGTGGTATGGGTGGAAAAGGGTTTGGCCAAGATTTCAAGTAGGCTTAATATATGGACGTTTTAGAAAAAGCAATACAGATGCTCGAGAAGTATCCTCTCTGTAATAATTGTCTTGGAAGACAATTTGCCCTTCTCGGTTATGGACTAGAGAATAGCCGTCGCGGACAAGCCCTAAAGCTAAGCTTAACTTTGCAAGCTAGTGAATCTACCTCAAGAAAAGAAACTTTAGGTGTAAAGAAGCTCAAAATACTCGCGACAAACGGGATATTTTCCGAAGCTCAAGCTACACTAAAACACTTAAAGAAACGAATCCCCCGTACAGAAGGTATAACCTGCTTTTTGTGTGAAGGTCGCTTTGATCATGTTGATGATTTATCGCAAAAAATTTTGGAAAAAGCAGCTCCCTACGAATTTGCTACCTTTCTAATAGGTATCGAGATTCCAACTATCGTAGTAGAACGTGAAGATGAATTTAAAGCAACTTTTAATGTAGGTTATAGCGAAAGCATCAAGCACGAGTTTGGTAGATTATTCGGAAAAAAAGTGGAAGCCCAAACTGGGAAAGTTGTGGAATTTCGAAAACCAGACATTATGATAATAATTAATCCATTTACTGAAAATATAAAACTACAAATAAATCCTTTGTTTGTAGCAGGTCGCTATCGAAAACTGGTTCGAGATATTCCCCAATCAAAATGGTTCTGCTCAAACTGTAGAGGAAAGGGATGTAGCGAATGCAACGGTACAGGCAAATTATACTCTGATTCTGTTGAAGAGCTGATCTCTAAGCCACTCATGGATATTGCGGAAGGTAGAGAAACCGCTTTTCATGCATCTGGGCGAGAAGATGTTGATGCTCGGATGCTAGGTTCAGGGCGTCCGTTTGTTGTCGAGATCTTAAAACCCAAAAAGCGTTCTATAGACCTTAAGCAAATTGAAGAAACTATTAACTTGGGTGCAAAAGACAAAGTTGAGACTTCTCGTCTTCGCTTCTCGAATAGGGATGTAATACGTAAAATTAAAAAAGCCGAAAATGCCCAAAAAGAATATCGTGTTCTCATAGCTTTTCAAAACGACATCACAGACATTGATATGAATCTGTTAGAAGAGA
This sequence comes from Candidatus Bathyarchaeota archaeon, assembly GCA_963701765.1. GTDB lineage: Archaea > Thermoproteota > Bathyarchaeia > Bathyarchaeales > Bathycorpusculaceae > JADGNF01. Next base: position 356,694 of record CAVPBD010000004.1, on the reverse strand, counting down.
AACTCAACAATATCACAATCAAACAACAAACGCCGGTACGCGTTTTACATCGACGAGCCGATTTAGTCCGAGAAAGATACATATATAAGCTTAAAGTTAAGAAGGTGTCACCTAAAGAGGCCGAGGCGCAAGTACGTTGTCAAGGCGGTCTCTACGTTAAAGAATTGGTGTCTGGCGATGAAGGAAGAACAACTCCTAGCGTTACAGAATTACTCAAAAACCCAGCGAAGACTCTAAAACTTGACGTTTTAAATGTAATTATGGAAGATCCAACAAGGTGAAAAATGAATGAAACCATCAAAAGGATATTGCGCGGGAACCCGCAGCCTCATGACAAAAGGACCTAGAGAAAGAGGCAAACCAAAGCTAACTAAATTTCTATATGAATACGTAATGGGTGCAAACGTAATCATCAAGATAGACTCTGCCCAACAAAAGAGTCTGCCTCACAGAAGATTCCATGGAAAAATCGGAAAAGTAATTGACAAACGAGGCCGAGGATATGTCGTAAGTGTTGCCCAAGGCAATGCAAAACGTCAAATTATTGTCCGAACTGAACATTTAGAACCATACAAAGGTAATTAAAATGGGAAAACGAGAGTTAAGCGAAAGCAAGCTTACTTTACCACAAGTAAAGCAATTACTTGATTCTATCGGTGAGACTAATTTAGATCAGTTTCAACGAAGAACATTAGATTATGTGTCTAAATTTTCGAAAGTAGATGCTGCTAACGCTGAGAAACTCTTAGAGACACTGGTCAAGGAATATGGTTTAGATGAAATCGAGGCCGTTCAGATAGTAAATTCTATGCCTGAAAGTGTAGACCAATTGCGTGTTTTCTTAGCGGGTGGTCGAAAAATTATTGAAACCCAAAAGCTTGCCGCAATTGTTGACCTCTTGAACCAAAGCCGTGTAGTCAAGTAGGCAACAATCACAAGTATTTTTAAGTATTAACTAAGTATAGATAGAGAGATTACTATGGAGAAGCAATACGAGGAGAACGCTTACGTACTGGATTTTCTGCAGCATGGTAAACCCGGTTTCCGCCCCACTGGGCGAGCCGGATATAGAGCGGGAGCTTTAATTCAGTGTGTAGGCGAGGGCTTCTTCACGCTTCTAGAAACGCTTGTGAAGGAGGGTTTAATGCTTAAACCCTCTGACCGTGTCTATGTTGGAAAAGACTCTAGAGAAGAAGTAACTTACATCATAGGCAGAATAAGTTATGAAGAATTAACCGCTGCAGCTAAATCGGAGCTTTCATCTGCGATTAGCAAAATCGTAATCAGCCGTGAACAATGGTTTGTCAATTTCTTCAACACCGCAAGAGCTATCACTCCTCGTATGCATGCCTTAGAGTTGATTCCGGGAATAGGCAAAAAGTACATGTGGCAGGTCATAAACGAACGTGACAAAAAGCCTTTCCAAAGCTATGAAGACATTATGAAGCGAACAGAACTGCCTAGTCCAGTTAAACTTATTACCAAACGTGTAATGGAAGAACTTGAAGGCGACAGTAAATATCGCCTATTCACTAGGTTCCATTAACTTCATGGTTGATTAAGACATAAATGAGTCTTCAAGAAGTCCAACTATTACTTCAAAAAAATAATCTAACTCCAAACAGACTTTTAGGACAAAATTTCCTGATTGATTCTTCTCTGTTTCCGAAACTTAGCTCTTATGCTGCTTTAAATAGTAACGACATCGTGCTAGATGCTGGAGCCGGGTTAGGCTTCTTGTCTAAATTTATAGCTAGCAAATGCAAAATGGTTTTAGCAGTCGAAAAGGACCCCAAAATAAAGAAAATTCTATCTGAACAGGTTAAAGACTTACCTAATGTATCAGTGATTGAAGGCGATATTCTGGATGTTAAGGTTCCTTTTTTCAATAAGACTGTTTCCTTACCCCCTTACTACCTTTCCTCACAGCTCTTCATGTGGCTTTCGGACCATGATTTTGAATGCGCAATAATAGTTGTACAGAAAGAGTTTGCCAACCGATTAGTTGCTCAAGTAGGCAGTGAAGAATATGGATGGCTAAAAGTCATAACCTTTCCATACTTCCAAGTAGAAGTACTAGATGAAGTGCCAAAATGGATGTTTTATCCTCAACCAGAAGTAGACTCTGTTATTATGCGACTAAAGCCCTGGAAAGAACATCCATTCCAAGTGAAGGATGTTGGCTTTTTTAGGAGACTCACAAAGTGGATTTTTAGCCAGCGTAACAAAAAAGTAGGTAATTCGGTCGCCTCTTTCGTAAGAGCTGAATATAAAGTTCCCAAGGCAGAGGCTGAAAGGATCGCTTCTTCACTTACTCTGAAAGAAAGGCGTGCAAGAGATTTGTCTCCTGAAGAATTCGGGGAATTAGCAAATGCCCTTGTCAAATAAAAAAGCCTTTTTCGGCGATTTTTCCTTCGTAATTTATGAAGATGTTTATGAACCTGCAGAAGATTCTTTCCTTTTCGCCGAGAACCTCACTGTATCCCATGGCGAATATGTACTGGATATGGGAACTGGCTCCGGCATACTAGGAATTATTGCTGCCCGAAAAGCACGTGAGGTTGTAGCAATCGACATAAATCCTCATGCTCTTCGTTGCGCAAACCAAAATGCTAAGCTCAACGGGGTTAATGATAAGATTCATTTTATACAGAGCGACCTATTCTCATCGCTTAATAGCCAGTCCCTCTATGATCTAATCCTTTTTAATGTACCCTATGTTCCTTCCGAGGAAAACGAAACCGATTTTTGGCTAGGTCGATCTTGGGCTGGCGGTATTACAGGAAGGCAGGTTATGGACCGCTTTATTTCTCAAGCTCCTAAATACCTTCAAGAGTCTGGTAAAATTTTGTTTATGCAATCCACCCTTACAAGGATAGACGAGACAGTAGAAAAATTCGCTGTTAATAATCTAAAAGCAGAGATTGTGGCTACCCAATCTTTGCCTTTTTTCGAGAAATTAATTCTCCTAAAAGCAAGATTCAATTAAAACCTAAGAATATAAAAAAAGAAAGAGGGTATTTTTTTATGTTTTATCTCTTCTTCAGGAGCAATAGTATAAGCACTATTATGATTAGGATTATTGCTATTGCACCAATTGCATAGAGCATTGTATTATCTGTTTGTTGTGTTGTTGATGCTGCTGAAACTACGATTGCTGTTTCTGCGAATGAACTGCCATATGCTTGAGATCCATCAAAGGTTGCTACGATTGTGTATTCGCCTTCAGCTGTTGGTGTCCAACTCTTCTTGAAGAGACCTGATGCGTCGCTTGTTACTGTGCCTATATCAATCGAACTGCCGTCTGAGCCAATGGCTGTCAGTTTTACTTGTACACCTGTCACGGAGGGCATGGTTTTACCCATATGTAGGTATTCCATCCATGCTGCTTGGTTGTTGTCAGAAATACATGCTTTACCCATATTGGCTGGTGACTGGTCTGTGATGGTGCCTGTAATCATCATTGATGTTCCTTTGACTACTGCTGTCAATGGGGCTGAGACTGTGGTTTCACTAGGTCCTTTTCCGAAGGCGTATAGTTTGTTGTCGTAGCAGTTGTGGGAGACTAATTTACCGTCTGAGATTGCGCCTTGCTCAAACCATCCGTCTATACTCCATGCTTCTTTTCCTGTGTCTGCCCAAACTACATAGTATTTCTCGCCAGAGTACAATGTTCCTACTCCGTTACCGTGTTCGCTGGTTGTGAAGATGATTTTGCCGTCACAGACTGTTAGGCCACTGTAGATTGGCCAGAAACCGTATGGTGTTTGGAAACCTGCACTTCCAGTCTTATATGTCCATAATAGATTTCCATTGTTGACGTCGTAGCAATTAAGGTCTCCACCGTAGCCGCCTGCATAGAATTTACCATAGGCTTCAACCACTGATGTGCCGTACATGCTCCATGGATTGGTGTTTGGTTCGGTTGCCCATTTGAATGCGCCTGTACGTACATCGTATGCGAGCCATTGCAGAGTGGCTTTAACGAATTCGTAGTAGGTTCCTTCAAATTCATAAGTATTCAGGAAAGATGCTATGCCTGTAAGGCTAGCTTTGGCTGCAGGTATGCTTGCTGGGGGTTGTAGTGTAGATTTATATTGGAATGCTCCATCAGTCATTCTATAAGCATAGAATGTGTCTCCGTTTTCCATTGATAGAATGTTGCCTTGTCCATCGAACATTCCCGCTTGACCGAAGAGTGGTGCAATGTTTTCAGTAGCGCCGCCTTTTGCTGGTACTGACCATTGTATACCTCTGTTACCGTCGAGTGTTTGACCTGCAAAGGTCCATGGTCGCCACATCCAGTCGTTAGCTCCACCGCCGGGTAGTGGTGGAATGGCTTTGCTAGAATTCCAGCATGTAAGTTTGCCATTTTCGATGTTGTAGTTTATAAGGCTGCCATCAGAACTAAAGGTTTGTACTCCGCCTGTTACGTTTGCTATATCCAGTATCCATTTGCCTGACCAAGCGTCATACATTCTGTACCCGCCTGTTGCAGTTGTACCCCATAGATATGCAAATGCACCAGCTTGATTGGGTGATATGTAATTGTAGATTTGGCCGAATGCAATAGCTTCATTCTGAATAGTATATATTGTTTCTCCAGTTTCCATGTCAACGCAGCTGAAACTGTTCCAACCTGTGGGTTGAGCTGTACCTGAGCCAAAGTTGGATCCTTCGTTTCCGTAGATGTCATTGTAGAAGAGTCTTCCGCTGATTATTACTGGGGGTTTGAACCAGTATTCGTATGATCGACCATCATGGAAGAATGCTGTGCCATATTCTCCGCCTACTATTCCGCCGAAGCTTAAATCTTTAGTCCAGAGTATGTGTGCAGTGTTGGGTGCTGTGCCTTCCTTTTGTATTGCAAAACCTGCATCAAAACTTCGAGACATTGAATCCCAAGCAGGCATTAACCAATTGCTTCCGACACTTGCCCAATTAAAGTTCTCCCCATAAATTGGTCTAGTCCAGTAGCCAGTTGGAGCAGGTGGTCCTTCGGGAGTGGTTATGGCTTGTGATTGAACTGTTATTGAGTATACATTGCTCTCACTTGCTAAGTAGGTATTATCGAAGGCTCCGGTAAAGAAGCTGAAGCCTGTCATGGTTTGTCCGCCCGGATAACGCATCTGCATCGTATAGGTTCCTGTCATTGTGGGATAATAGGTGAAATATGCACCACCTACTGCATCTGAAGTAAACGGCCCTTTAGTCTCTGTGCTTCCGTCAGGTTTTGTGATGGTTACGGTGAAGCCTATCCATCTGTCACCCTCTGCACCTGATGCAGTTGGTGGGGGATCAGCAAGCCACATAGAAACTTGTAATGGTTGATTTACCCCAATGGGATTTGGATTTGCTGCTATGAAAGCATATGTTGGAGTTGGAACTGCCGCACTTGTAAAAGAAAAGGTCATTGCTACCGCACTTAATGTCAGCAATAGAATCAGAGCGATTGTCGTTAACTTCTTGTTTCTTGTTAAAAATTTACTTTTTTCAAGAATCAAATTCTCCATCTCCTAAAGCTTTACAATTCTCTCTATTCTATTTGGCTGTAGATTTAAGACTTTGGAAATCTTGCCAAACGCGATTTTTTCTTAGCTAAATATGCTAAGATTTCCTAATGACCGTATTTCCGCCTTTTTTTATCTATTCTTTTATATCTTACCTATGACCTTCATGTAAAGATAGACATTTTTCGCGACTCAAAACAATAGGGCGAAAAAGAGTGAATTAAACATCATATTGAACGGTAACGTTTATAACTCTAATTTCTCATTGCTAACCTTCGCGAAGCGGAAGTAAGATGGGTCACAGAAAACATCATGCTCCAAAACATGGTTCACTAGCCTATTTACCTAGGCACCGTGCTAAAAAGCCAGTTGCGAGAATTCGTTATTGGCCGAAAATTAACGCGGATACACCTAGACTCTTAGGATTCCTAGGTTACAAAGCAGGTATGACTTATGTCTTCACAATAGAGGACAGAAAGCGTTCTCCAAACTATGGAAAAGAGGTCATGCGTGCAGCGTCAATAATCGAAACACCTCCTATAATTCTCTGCGGAATACGTACTTACAGTCATAATGCATATGGTCTTCAACAGCAAACTGAATGCTGGATGAAAGAACCCCCAGCAGATCTCGAACGTGCCCTCGTTTTACCTGAAAACTTCAATACTGAAGAGATGCTAAAGAAAATAAACGAAGGCTTAGCAGAAACTACGAATATCCGCGCAATAGTTGCAACACAGCCAACACAAGCAAATCTTTCTAAAAAGAAGCCAGAAATAACTGAAATTGAAATCGGCGGAGGCACAATTCAGCAACAACTAGACTATGCAAGGAACCTGCTGGGTAAAACAGTAACTCCTGAAGAAATCTTCAAGAGCGGTCAATTTGTCGACATAGGCGCTATCACAACCGGAAAAGGGTTCCAAGGTCCAGTTAAACGTTGGGGAGTAACCAAACTGCAAGCTAAAGGCAGAAAAACAAAACGTGGTATCGCAACCTTAGGTCCATGGAACCCCCACCACCTTATGTACTCAATTCCACGTGCAGGCCAAATGGGATATCACCAGCGAATCGAATATAACAAGCGTATCCTTAAGATTGGCAAAGAAGGTAAAGATGTCAATGTTAAGGGCGGCTTTATACGATACGGCGACCTTAGAAGTTCATACATCATAATCGAAGGTAGCATTCCTGGTACAGAAAAGCGTACAATCAAACTCAGATATCCAGCACGCCCACCAAGAGAAGCTATCGAAGCACCACCACAGATAACTCATATTTCGCTCGAATCTCCACAAGGAAAATAACGGTGAAAAATAATGCTATCTAAAAGAAACGCGCAAATCTTTAATCTTGAAGGAAAGCCAACTGGAAAAACAGATCTTCCTTCTATTTTTGAAACTCCTCTCCGCCCCGATGTTATCAAACGGGCTGTTCTCTCAATTCAATCTCACAGACTCCAGCCACAAGGAAGAGACCCAATGGCTGGAAAACGGACTTCTGCTGAATCCCGTGGTACTGGCATGGCTATGGCTCGTATTCCACGTGAGAAAGGCGGTGGCGGCAGGGCAGCATTCGCTCCTGGAACCGTAGGCGGAAGGCAAGCACATCCCCCTAAGGCAGTAACAAGAATTACTAAAGAAATCCCTAAAAAAGAGAAGCACCTTGCTCTGCTTTCTGCAATAGCAGCAACAGCACAAAAGGAAACTGTAGCTTCCCGCGGACATAAAATTGAAGCAGTTCTAGAAATTCCATTAATAGTTGAAAATGCCCTTGAGACTTTAACAAAAGCCAAAGAAGTTGAAGAAGTCTTATCTAAATTAGGTGTACTGGCTGATATCTCCAGAGTTCGAGATAGCCGAAAGGTTCGCGCTGGAAAAGGCAAGCGGCGGGGTAGAAAAATGAAGCAAGCAGTAGGTCCCCTTATAGTAGTTTCCGAAAATAAAGGTCTTGTTGATGCAGCAGGTAACCTTCCGGGTGTTGATGTGGTAATGGTAAAAAATCTTAACGCAGAACTTCTAGCCCCTGGGACACATCCTGGACGGCTGACATTATGGACGAGCGGGGCCATAGATCAACTAGAAAAGCTATTCGGTGAAGGAGAAAACGCATAATGGAACCAAACGAAGTCATCTTTTATCCACTAATGACTGAATCAGCAAGCCTAATGGTTGAAAAAGACAACAAACTAATCTTTATTGTCAGCTTGAAGGCTGGCAAAATCGATGTGAAAAAAGCAGTTGAGCAACTATACGAAGTTAAAGTAGCAAAAATCACCATGCTCATTACTCCGCAAGGTGAAAAGAAAGCCTTCGTTAAGCTCACTCCCGAATACAAAGCTTCAGATGTAGCAATAAAACTTGGAATCCTCTAAATATACTGGAAGTATGATTAATGGGAAAACGAATTCGTGTACAAAGACGAGGGCGTGGCGGTTCAACTTATCGCGCATCAACACATAAACGTGTCGCTGCAGCCCAATATCCAGCAATGACCCCCAAAGAAGCTTTTGAAATAGCAGTAAAAGGGGTAATAGACTTTTTTGTTCATGATCCTGGACGTGGTGCACCTTTGGCATTTGTCAAGTTCGAAAATGGTAGCACTTGTTACATGGTGCCTCCTGAAGGAACCCACGAAGGACAACAAATTCAACTAGGCGGAAAAGCTCCTGCTGACGTCGGAAACATTATTCCTCTAGGAAAAATTCCTGAAGGCACTTTGGTGTCAAATCTTGAGCTCCGTCCTGGAGACCGAGGCAAATTAGCAAAGTCCTCCGGTGCATATGCAACCGTTGTAGCTCACACTCCACAAGGTACAATGATTCGACTGCCATCACGGCGTACAAGATATGTTAACGATTACTGCATGGCAACTATTGGTGTTGTCGCAGCTGCTGGCCGCACAGACAAACCTTTCCTGAAGGCTGGAGAAAAATTCCACCTCATGAAAGCCAAAGGTCACAAGTATCCACGATGCAGTGGACGTAAAATGGTTCCCGCAGTTCACCCATACGGAAGCAGCAAGAGAAGCGCTCGCAGATGTACAACAACTTCTCACGGTGCACCACCAGGCCAAAAAGTCGGATTGATCGCTGCCCGAAGCCCAGGTCAGAAAAAGAAACGGGCTATACAATAGGAGAAAGTTTATAGCACCTAAAAATCAACAAAAAGGATGAGAAAAAATGCCAAAAGAATTCAGTTACAGGGGTCATTCGCTCGTCAGTTTGCAAGGCATGTCTATGGATGAATTCATAAACCTGCTTCCATCCCGACAACGCAGAAGCCTCCAAAGAGGTTTAACACCAGAACAACGTATACTCCTTGAAAAGATGCGCGAAGCCCAAGAAGCAAGCAAAAAAGGAAAAGAAACTACAGTAAAAACTCACGTACGTGACATGCTTATCCTGCCCGAAATGGTGGGGTCAAAAATCAATGTCCACAACGGAAAAGAGTTTGTAGGCGTCGAAATCAAAGCTGAAATGATCGGTCACTACATAGGCGAATTCGCAATAACCAACAAACCCGTTCGACACGGTACTCCTGGTATCGGTGCATCTCGTTCATCAATGTACGTACCACTAAAGTAAAATTAGCTACTTACGCGAGTGAGAAACACATGGAAATTAAAATAATCTCCCAAAAAGAAAACCCTCTTTTGAAACGAAAAGAGGTACAATTCAAAGTAGAACATGACCAGGGGAAAACTCCAGTTCGCCTAGACATAAAGCGATCCATCGCCTCTGAATTGCAGGTTAGTGACAAACTTGTCTTTATCAAAAAAATGCGAACCTTAACTGGCACAAATACAACCCTTGGTGTTGCAAACACTTACGAATCAGTTGAACAGGCTAAGATTATTGAACCCGATTATATTATGAAGAGGAACAGTCCACCAGAAAAACCAGCCGAAGGAGCAAAAGCATAACATGTCAAAGAAACCAGCACCAGTTAAAGAAGCGCCACCAAAAGAAGCAGCAAAGACCGATGCTCCTAAAAAAGAAGAAGCCAAACCAAAACCTGCAGATAAAGCAGCACCAAAAGCAGAAAAGAAAGCAAAGAAAGAAGAAAAAGGCATATACTCCATCTACAAGATCGAAGGCGAAAAAGTTGCAAGACTTCGTCCAACATGCGAACGTTGCGGTCCAGGATACTTCATGGCCGATCACCACGACAGATTCACTTGCGGACACTGTGGCTTCACAAGATACAAACGTGCCTAATTGTTTAGATATCAGCAGTTTTAAATTGTTGATTCTCCCCTTATCCTTTTGATGGTTTGGGAATGATACGAGTAAACGTTTCAATAGCAAACATTTCAGCTGATCGTTTTTGGGATAATCGGAAACCTGCCCCGAATATTCAAATAAGTACTAACATAAACGTGATTAGTATAGACAAGAAAGCAGACGAGTCACTTGAGGTCCCATTTGTTTTAACTATAACTTATAATCCTTCTATAGCACAGATGAGTCTCAAGGGAAGCGCTTATGTTCAAGGCGATAAAAATGAACTTGATATGATTCTTCGTGAATATGAACAGAAAAAGCCTCCCGCCCAAATAATATTGCAATCTATCTCAAATGTGGTCTTCACCGAGTCAATTCTGGTGTCAAGAATCCTCAACATTCCGCCTCCAATACCTCTACCGATGATACCTGAAGCGGGGAAAGCTCCAAACCAAAAACCTACCTCCCGAGATTACAGCGCCTAGTATCCACTTACCCGGTTTTATTTTTCTGATATTTTCATCATTTCCAAGATTCTCGTAACTTTAGCTTTTTTTTCAGGGCTTACTTTCACAACAACTATTCCTTCGTTTGGTTGCCCATAAATAACTAAGGTGTTTTCAGGAGCTTTCAATACGGTAATCAGTGTCAGAAGGTCTTCTTCGCCATCAACAATTATTTGTGCCGATTTATTCTCTTTTAGTGCTTTTTCTATTGCTTCTATTGATTCTTTAGTTATTGTTCCCCGAGGATTTTTAACTTGAATGAGGCTTTTATCCGGAAAAACCTGTGGTGGCAGCTTCTTTCTTAAGCTTTTATTATCTGTAATTGACAATTGAGGAATTATTTTATTTAAATGAAGATTCCTCGAAACAATGTCTCCGACAGAGATTACTTTGGGCGGTTCTTCTTTTTTTACTATTTCCTTGAGTTTGCTCATTGTTTCTGCAGGAGAGCCCTCAATTAACATTCCAAAAGGATCTTTTAGTTCTGAGATTATTTTAGGCGAAACACGGTAAAGAACAGCCATTTTTCTCAACCAAGCGCTAACTTGCGCTATATTTGATGAATAGCGCTCATAACTTTGTCGGTAAAAAATTAGTTTTCGGATTATCTAACTTTTAATGCGTAGCGGCCTTTCTCTTTAATTTTCATAGCCTTGCCAACAGCCGAGTTAGCAGGGTCAAAAACAACAACTACGCCTCCGAAGTCTTCACTTAGGCTGGTTGATCTACACTTCGGGCAGACATTTTCTTTAGTTATGAAATGGCAGTTTGCGCAAGCTCTCTCGCTCATCTATGTTCCTTCTTTCTTTGTTGGATTGTTTTCTTTTATTTCTGGTTTTTTATCAGCTGTTTCTTTGCTTGCTGCTAAATCTTCTTTAAGCCAGTCAAGCTTTCCGAGGAACGGTTGTCTCGCAGTTACACCGATTTTACCTGAGCTTCCTGCTCTGCCTAGTGAAACAGCTGTTATTCTGACTCGTACTTGATCACCTGTGGCAAGTCTTCTCTTACTCTCTTTTCCTAAGAGTACTCCTTGCTTTTCGTCATAGGAAATGAAATCGTCCATGAGTTGCGAAACATGTAGTAATGCGTCTACTGGACCTATGCGAACGAAAGCTCCGAAGTCAGCGATTTCTACTACATCGCCTTCAACTATTTCTTGGATTACTGGGTAGAATGCTAATAGAGAGAAATTTACTTTATGAAAAGTTGCGCCGTCACCAGGAATGATTTTTCCAATTGGGCTTACTTCTACTTTGGTTACGGCTATTACGTATCCTAGGTCTTCATCTACTACCCCTTCATATTTTGACCTTACTTGTTCGCGGCCTACTGCTTCCAGTGGGTTACCGAAAGTCTCAGGCGGAATGCGGATAGTATCCTGAAGAGTGATTAGTTTAAACATGTTTTAAATCATCCCGTCAATCTCTAGACGTGATTTTTCTCTAACGTAAATCACTGGCACACTTATATCTCTTAGCCTCTCCCGTAGGAGTTTATCATTAGTGAAAACTGGCGCGTTCCATTGACGCGCAATTCTTAAAATTGCATCATCAGTGAGCTCAAGCGGCTTGCCTCTAACTTTTACATACTTACATTTTTCGGCAATGCTTAATGCGAAAGTTGCGTTCTTACGTGTTTTAGGGGAACTTTTTTCAGTTAAAGTTTGTAGTTCTTCTTTAATTGGGGATATTAGAATCAACTCAAAGTTTTTACCAATTAGGCGTTCTAGTTCGGAAAATATGTCAATTTTGAATTGAAGTGGAATAAATAACGCATTCGAATCTATGATTATCTTAAGCGGTTGTTTTCCGGTTGGTGTAATTATAGCCATTTTTTGTTTATAACCTTCATTATTACTTTAGAAAGACAACGCTTCGCTTATTGTTTTCTTGAGCCAATTTAAAACTATTAATCGCTGTCCCTTTTTTAGGCTTTATTTTTTTGTTTCTCTTTTAAAAAGGGTCTTGAAAGATTAGAATAAACTCTTATTCTTTTGAAGTTAGGCTTTTGACTCTTATTAGGAAAACTGTTTTTATGGCTTAATTCAGAATTACTTTTAAGGGATAGCCTATTAAAGTAAGCATATTGAATGAACTGGTGATTAGTTATGTTGAATGAGAAATCCTGTGGTGCGGTAGTGTATATGAAGAACACTTCAGAGATAATTTATCTTCTCCTTCGATATGAGGCTGGTCACTGGGATTTTGTAAAAGGGAATGTAGAAAAAGGCGAAACTGAGCAAGAAACGACAGTAAGAGAATTACGAGAAGAAACAGGTATCGTTGATGCTCACTTTATTGATGGCTTCAAGGAACCAATCTATTATTTCTACAAACGAAAAGGTGCTAATATACGCAAAGAAGTTGTCTTCTTCCTTATGGAAACTATTAATAAAAAAATTGAGTTATCTTTTGAACATATTGGCTTTGAATGGTTACCGTATGAACGTGCAATGGAAAAGTTAACTTTCAAAAACGCCCGAGATGTTTTACAAAAAGCCAATAACTACTTGAAAAAATCGGAAGTTAATTAGGGGCTGCTTAGAGTTTGCCGCCCGGTCTTTCAGTGATGAGTCCGTAACCTATCAGTCTCCATCTGGCAGTAATCTTTCTGCTTATTGCAACTCTGGAGCCTGGTAGAACACAAACCGGTCTAGTCAATTTAACTTTGATAAGGTTGCCCTTTGCCGCGGTCACTTTTCCGACGTTTACAGCTGCACCTACATGGAGCAATAGTTGTTCATCGAGGTTGATTTTTTCAACTTTTAAGAGTTCCTTTGTTCCAACTGCGCGTTCTAAGACGTGGGTTTCTAGAATTAGTTCTGTTAGTGTTGGTGGGAGCATACCCAATTTTCCTGCAATATTACCGGTCAATCCGTCTGCTTTTGAGTAAGCGGGGTCTAATAGTGTTCCTACACCGACCAGTCCTCCGCAGGCTGCTTCTTGGACGTTTTGTTCTCCTGCTTGCAAGGTTACTATTTCGCTGATAAGTGGATCGTGTACTGTTTTGCCTTCTCTTTCGGTCATGATTCCTGGGCGGATTTCGAGGCTTTCTCCGACTGCGAATTTACCCTGTGCAATGGTTCCTCCCACTATTCCGCCTTCCATCTGTTCGATAAGGGTTCCCGGTTTGTTAACATCGAAGGAACGTATAATATACATAAACGGTGGTTTGGTTTCATCCCTTTTTGGACTGGGAATTATTTCTTCCACGGCTTTGAGCAGGACATCAATGTTTAATCCACGTTGTGCTGAAACCGGAATTATAGGAGAATTCTCAGCAACAGTTCCTTTAACAAAATTCTTGATTTCCTGATAACTTTGACGGGCTCTCTTCTCGTCAACAATGTCAATTTTATTCTGAACGATAATTATGTTTTTTATACCTATAACTTCCGCTGCCGCTAAATGCTCTCGAGTCTGTGGTTGCGGACAAGGTTCATCAGCTGCAATGACAAGTATCGCTCCATCCATAATGGCTGCGCCTGAAAGCATGGTCGCCATTAGTGCCTCATGACCTGGGGCATCGACAAAACTTATGGCACGCACAAAATCAGTTTGGCTTGCGCAGTTTGGGCAAACAGGTTTAGTTGAAAAATTTTTGGGGGTTTCACATTTTGGGCACTTGTAGATGGGCAGGTCAGCATAGCCAAGCTTTATTGTGATGCCTCTTTTCAGCTCTTCGCTATGACGAGATGCCCAAACACCGGTTAAGGACTGGACTAAAGTTGTTTTTCCGTGGTCTACATGACCAATTGTTCCGATATTAACTTCTGGTTGTTTAGGCAAGCCTTTATTTTCACTGCTCATGTTACTTTCCACAAGTATCTATGAATTAAAAGGATTAAGTGTTGATGGGAAGTTAATAAGTTTGCCCATCTTATTGGGGTGTTGTTGCTGGAGCTTCCGGTTTTGCTTCTTCTGTTTTTGGTTTGTTTGGTTGCTCAACGATTTTTGCGTTGATTTGTACAATTTCATCAGTTATTATGTTTCCACGTACTGCCTTACGTCTTCGTTCGCCTTTCTTGCCGCCTTTAAATCCAACACCTTTGCTTAGAACGATTTTTCTTCGGACACCACCATGAACATTTGGCTTCATGGGTACACCGTCTTTGTCTGATCCACCCTTAATCTGTAGTTTATGAGCTGGTAAATCAACTACTGCGCCATCCATTGTCTCTCCTATTCTTCTTCCGATGAATGGAACTGCGCGGGCTTCTTCAAGCTCAACTACCTTTGAAGTTCCCGTTTGAGGGTCAGATATTATTACCTTGAACTTTGCCATTTAACGTCAACTCTCTAGCGCAGTATCAAGGTGGAACTCTCTCTATTAAGGATTTATCCCAAAGAAATCTATTTTATACTAGAGAATTTTTTAAGCTGCCGAAACGTTTGGGTTTTCTGTAGAAATGCATCTGGGTTCCGTTTATAGTTATTTCGTCGTATTTTTGCCAGCCTGCTTTGCCTAATTGCCGAACTTCTTCTGGTGTTGTAGCTACTGTTTCTTCGTAGTCTTCTTCTTTGAATTCTATTGTGTGGATGTACTTCATTGTGTTCTGGCTGCTCTTGTGCCTTAGCATTCTCTTGATCACGAGAATGTTACCGTTGGTTTTGATTTAGCAATAAATGTAAAGAGGCAAAAGCCAGAACTAAAATCAAAGTAATTGTATAAAATTTATTCTCTAGGTTTTTCATATTTTACCTCCAAAAAATTTGCCTATTTGCTTATTGTTCAATTGTAGCTTTTGAATTTATGTTTGTTTGGCTAACACCAATAGCGCAGTAGCTTTAATTAAACACAAAGCGCTCTCAGAAAAGTTTATTATGATTTTCTATTAACCGTACTTGTGGTGCCATCTGTGAGTCGTAAAAATTTTGTATGGGTCATGTGCATTTGCTTTGTCTTTATTTGTGCAAGTTTGTTTGTAGACCAACAGGTTAAAGGTCAATCAGATGATTTTGTGCTAGAGGCAGAAAAGCACTGGGAAACTTATCGTATAGGCGGAACTTGCATCGCGGGAACACATAATGTTTTTGTCGGAGATATTGACAATGACAATGAAGTTGAAATCGTAACAGGTGGCTCCACATATGATATGCTTTCAGACGGTACTACTGCGCCTAGGGAGGCACCTTTGAGAATTTGGACTTGGAATAGTCAAAGTCTTATGCTTGAATATGAGCAAAACTGGCCTGGCAACATCAACTGCGTCTACGCCAACGATGTTGAAGGAGATGGAAAAGTTGAGCTTATGATTTCAGGAAACATTAGAAACGAAACAGGAACCTTTTCTTCATTAAAAGTCTGCAACTGGGATGGCTCATCTTTGTCATTAAAGGCAAGGGTTGAAGGGATTTCTACAAGTGATGTTTTTGTTAAAGATGTAGATAAGGATGGGGTAAATGAAATTCTCTCAGTTGGGCGATTCAATGTAAGTGGGCAATATGCGGGTGCTAAACTTAATGTTTGGAATTTAAAAGAAAACCAGCTAATCCTCAAAGATAGCGTGGAGTGGTGTCTTTCTAATGTTACTAGTGCAACTTCTGTTTATGCTGATGACCTTAATGGTGATGGCAAGGTTGAAATTATCACCTCAGGTTATGCTTATTTTCTTAAAAACAGTAGTGGGCAGCTTCGAATATGGCAATATGGGGATATAGGCTTAGCTCTTAAATCAAGTGTGGAATGGCAGTTAAAGCAAGATGTTTATGCTTTGACTATTGCTGGTGGTGTGCAGGGCAATACCATAGTTAATAACCTAAAAACAGCCGACGTAGATGGCGATGGTACAGTTGAGATTGTAACAGGCGGGTTTGCTTATGATGGTGAAAACATTAATGCCCAACTTAGAGTCTGGAACTGGAACGGGGGAGTTCTCTCTTTAGAAATAAGTAAAGAATGGGTCACTGATTATCTTACAGAAATCAAAAGTCTTTCATTAAATGATGTTGACGGAGACTCCAAAATAGAGATAGTAACTAGCGGAGTAGTTGGGGCGAAAGGAAGCTTTGCCAATACAGCTACCGAGCCTGAGCGTGCGGAACTAACAGTTTGGAATTGGGATGGCACAATTTTGACATTAAAATATAGTAATGATTGGACCATAGATGAAGGCGCATGTGCGTGGAACTTAGCTACGGGGGATGTTGATAAAGATGGGAAAGTTGAAATTGTCACTTTGGGCTGTACATATTTTTCTAACCTTTGTGATCCGGATATGCGGATTTGGTCAATTCAGAGCTCTGCAGGTTTTCCAACATTATACTTGGCAATTGCTGTAGCAATTATAATCGCTATTTTGGTAGGCGTGCTTATATTCATGATGAAGCGGAAAAATAATTATACTAAGTGAGCTCGCCCACTTTTTCATTTTAATATTAAACTATTGAATGTATTTGCCTTGATATGGTGTTTGTTCTTTTAAGACTATTTTTCCTGCACTAAGAAATATAACACGTTGTGCAATCTTTTCTAAGGTTAAGTTATGACTTGCTACTATTATTGTTATATTTAATTTATTGTTAAGTTCAATTAGCTTGTCTAAGACTTCTTTACCTGCTATAGGGTCCATTTCGCCCAGGGGCTCATCTGCAAGAATTATTGAAGGATTTTTTATAAGCGCTCTGGCTATAGCAACTTTTTGTTGCTGACCTGCACTTAGCTCAGATGGAAACATATCTAGTTTGTCTTCTAATCCAAGTTGACTTAGCGCATTTACTGCCTTGGTTTTCACTTCAGCTTGTGACAACTTTGAATGTATTAGGGCAGACTCTACATTTTCAACTATTGTTAAAGCGGGTAGAAGGTTAAATGTTTGAAATATAAATCCTATTTGTTCACGTCTAAAAAGCGATAGTTTACTATTAGAGAGTCCACCTAGGTCTTTAGATTTGAAGATAATTTTCCCTAAGGTTGGTTGATCTAAGGCTCCAATTAAGTTAAGTAGGCTGGTTTTTCCGCTTCCTGATTGACCTATAAGAGCTAAAAATTCGCCTTCATTAATCTCAAGATTAATTTTGTCTAAAGCAATAATTGGGTTGTTTTTTCTTTGATAAATTTTGGATACTGCTTGAATTTGTATTAATGGATTATTTTGGTCAATCATGTTTTCACATCAATAGCGTCTTAATGCATCTGCAGGTTGAAGTTTAACTGCACGCCATGCTGGTATGATACCTGCTATGGCTCCGCCAATGATTGATGCAAGCATTCCAAGAGTTACAAGGGTTAACGATATTGCTAGTTGTAAATTCTGTTCTGAGGTAAAGAATTGGGGAAATAGAAGTACTGTTATACTGCCTATAATTATGCCAATAACTCCTCCCGCTACAGCTTGTAGAAGAGATTCTAAGAGGATTTGATAAGTTATGTCTCCATTTGTCCAGCCAATGGCTTTTAATATACCAATTTCCTTAGTGCGTTCAACTACTGTTCCAAACTGTGACTTTAAAGAAAAGAGTACTACGCTAATAAGCAACACGGCAGATATTGTCCAAGCGCTTACTTCATTAATTGAAACAACTTCTCTAGCTACTAACCCGCATTGGTAGCCAACTACTGCGCCTGGACGACCTCCATAGGATTCTACAGTGTCTAGGACAGATTTTTGAACTGCACTAATGTAGGAGGAGTCTCCTTGAGCAGAGATTTCAACAAGTACTAAATTAATATCCTTGACAGCAAAATTGTACAAGTCTCCATAGTAATTGGCTATATTTTGGACCGTTTTAAGTGGGGCATAAATGTTTGCTGTCCCTGCAGGTTTGCTGTGAAGAGATGGATTCACTACGCCTACTATAATGAATTCCTGCTTAAAAGCGCTCAATGTATCCCCAACTTTGAGATTATTTACATTGGCAAATATCTCATCCACCATCACTTGGTTAGTATCACTCGATTGCAGGTATCTGCCTTTTCCTTTTAGTACCTCGTCAGGTGAAACCGCAGTTGTTTTAGTTGCAACCGCATCTGGGTCAATACCGCATATTGTCAAGTTCTCAAACCTAAACACAAGGCAAGGTGCCGCATCAGCTACACCTGGAAGACGTTTAACACTTTCAACTAAAGAGGCATTAAATGTAGGCGTATACACATTCTTAAAGTAAGGTCCTACCTCGGCAAGCTGGCAAGGACATATACCTGACGCCGGAATATATGCTGTAAAATGCGTTCCAATTCCCTCTAAGGTTCCATTTGCCACAACCACATAAGCTTGAGCAAGCGAAACCACAATAATTAGAAAAGCAACTGCAATAACATAACCTGAAACATTAGCAAAGGTACGAAGCCTACGACGCCTAATCTCCTTTAATGCATATGAAAACATAATTCATACTCTTCTTAGGATCTCTATAAACATATGCGCAAACTCAGTATTTGCATAAGCGCTAAATCCTCGATCATGGCTTATTTATTCTCCTAGAGGTTTCGCATAAGTCGGCAAAGAAGTTGTGAAGTGCAGGTTGAAGTACCGCTTGTTTATCTCGTTTTCCAGATTTCCGAAAAAGCAGAGCAGAGTAAATCTTAGATCATTAATGACGTACCTGAATGTGATTTCATTCGTCTTCAAAATGAACTCTTTATTCGCCTCCAAAACCTCCGCAGGCAAACGGTCACCGTGTTCTTCGTAACTCCAAATATTCCGATAAAGCGTTTTCTCAGGGTCAGAAAAACACTCAAAATTCAAACGCACCACACCATCCCTTAACGGATCTCCAATTTTCTCCGACAAATCATCCAATTTCCCATTTATCCGTTTTTTTCTATGTTCTGATGAATAACTTTTTGTCGGAAAGGCTTTCTGCCTCTATGGGGGTCAGTTTGTGGAAGACCTTAGCTAAACAATTATTAAGCATAAAAGGCATAGAAATCGCCATGAGCGAAACAAGAAAAACTCGCAGAGATGAGTTGCCTCCGTCGCCGGCGTTCAAAAAGCTGCAGCCCGAAGACAGGAAAAAGATAGATCAGAACCTTTAGCCGGAAATATAGGTTTTAGACGTAGGTTTGTCACGAACCGGGTGGCATAGGATAAGACATCTCGAAATATTATATTCTGTTTTTATATGTTCTGAAGAATAGCTAAATTTTGACAAGCCTTCTTTTTCCAATTCTTTAAGCTAAAAGTATTAATGTCTCTTTGAAATGTGCTCTTTGCTATGTGGCGGCTAGGATTCTTCTTCCACGAAATAGCGTTCGGTTTACTTTCAGTATTCCTACCTCTATACGTGGTTACATTCCATGATGCCAGTATATTTGGAGGGCCTCTAGTTGCCTTAGGTATAATGACTTCAATAGCCCTTTTTTGCACTATACCTGCTTCCTTCTTTTGGGGTTACATATGTGATAAAACAAGACGATACAAAATCTTCATCCTTCTTTCTTTCCTATCTTCAGCTATTATTCTCTTCCTTCTCACGCTACCCTTTGCTCAAAACATAGTTGTCTTTGTTGCCCTCTATGTTATAATGCAGGTGCTGCACGTGTCCCATGAAGCTCCAAAAAACGTACTGATTGCCGAACATTACAGTCGAGATCAATGGGAAGGCTCTTACGCATTCTACGAGGGTCTCACCGAGATAGGTTTTATTGTAGGTTTAGGCATTGGCTTATTTGCATTTGCTTCTACTCTAAGTTTTGGCGTAATCGCTACCTATACTTTCTATTTATGTAGCGGTTTAAGCGTGGTTGCCTTTATTCTGTCGGTTTTAATGATTGCTGATCCGCTGATAATTTTTGAAAGACGTCTTGTGGGAATCGAGAAAAAAATTGATTTCACTTATCGAGGAATCGAATCAACAAATAGGATTTGGAACGGAATGACTTGGGATGGCAGTCTTAAACAGGATAGTTTTAGAGGCTTTGCCTTAGCCATTATCTTATTCTCCTTGGCTACAAGCATTTTCTTTACTCCTCTACCGATTTTTCTCTCTCAAGGTCTGAATCTGCCAACAAGCATGGTTTACGTAGCGTACACTCTAAATTCAATTGGTGCCATGGCAGGCTATTTCCTAATTGGCCAACGCGCAAGATCAATGGATGTAAGGAAACAAATGCCTCGATTTGTGCTTATTCGCAGTTTACTAGTTTTCATGTTAGTCGGGGCAATCGAGTTTGCTTTCTCCCCCACGCTCTTTACAGGAATCATATTGATTGCGTTAGGCTTCGCTTACGCTATGTACTATATTCTAATGCTTTCTCTCTCAATGGAGCTCATACCTTCAGGAAAAAGTGGTGTATTTGATGTACTGGTTGGTTTAGGTGGCGCTATCGGTTCCTTTTTGGGACCTTACTTGGCCGATTCGCTGAATTATATGCCGACCTTCTTTATCGCGGGAATAATCTTCTTTTTAGCGTTCTTAGCGCTAAAAATTTTCTCATAATTATTCTAAAAAAGAACAAAAAGAAAAGAATATGTAATCTTCTGTTATGCTTATTCTGTGTGGACTCTGCTTCAACTTTTACTATTTCCAGCATCTTTAGCTCAGAACATGAAGGCGTCTCTAGCGACTTGGCGAAGTTTCTTTATAACTCTTGTTCCATAGAGTTTATCAGTGGTGTACTTATCGGTAAAACAATATTTTCTTTTCTAAGAACAACTTTTTTAAGGTTATTACTATCGGTAAATCTATATATCGTGTGGTGTAACCTTTACGTCGCTTTAAAGGAGCAATTAAAACGTGTCACGGACAGACCTATTGTGCTTAGGTTTAATCTTTTTAGGCATACTCTTGTTTTTAATTGGAGCTAATTATTACAACGAACTCGTAGGTTGGACTGGCGTGATTCTGTTTGTCGGTGGTATTATAGCTATATTTGTTTTCTATTTTTATAATTGGTACCTAAGCCGGAAAAATCAGAAAGCGTAGAGCACGCAATATTTTTCTTGTAGATATTGTAGGTACGGTTGGACGGTTAATTCTGTTCCGGTTACCTTCTTTATAAGATCAGCAGGATCGTAAAGGTTACCCTTGCTGTAGATGTTGTTGTTTAGCCATTTTCGAATTGTGTCTAAAGATCCTTGTTTGAGTTCATCACGCCAATTCTGGTTACTCTGATGAATTGCGTTGATTATTTGTCCAGTGTAAATATTGCCCAGAGCATAGCTTGGAAAATATCCAAATAATCCGCTTGCCCAATGTGTATCCTGCATTACCCCTTCAGAATCATTCTCAATTTTTACCCCTAAAATTTCTTTATATTTCTGGTTCCAGACGGAGGGGAGTTCAGCAACAGTGATTTTGTCTCCGAAAAGATCTTTTTCGAGTTGGAATCGAATGATTATATGCAGACTGTAAGTGACTTCGTCTGATTCGATGCGGATTTTTGATGGCTTAACTGCGTTAATTGAATGGATAAACTTGTTTAGCTCCAAGGTTGCAAGATTAGGTGATGCGATTCTTTTCAGTTTTGGGAAAACAGCTGTCCAAAATTCGGTACTACGTCCTATGATGTTTTCATACAATCGAGATTGAGATTCGTGAATTCCTGAACTACAGGTGATGCCTATAGGCTGATACTTCCATTCTTGAGGTAATCCTTGCTCGTAAAGAGCATGTCCCGTTTCATGTAACACACTAAAGATCGAACTAGCAAAGTTGTCTGGATAGTAATGAGTAGTTATTCGTACATCATCGTAGTACCCAGTGGTAAAGGGATGTTCTGTCTCATCGATTCTTCCGGCTGCGTTCGATGTGCCGACCTCGTAGCCAAGAGTGTCGACAAGAATCTTGGCAATTTCTCTTTGCTTCTCCACCTGAACCTTTTGACGGAGCACATCTGTACTGGGGCAGTTTGGTGATTTTTCAATTTTTTCCAACAGCGTTTCTAATCCATTTTGGAGTTTAGCAAATACTTTTGCAATTGTTTCACTAGTCATTTTGGGTTCAAAAATATCAATCAACGCATCATATGCAGTTTTTGTCTCTTTGACTTTCATTAGAATTTCAGCTGCTTTCTTATTCAAAATGGTGAGCTTTTCCAATTCTGGCTTAAACATGGAAAAATTCTTAGCTGCTTTAGCTTTCTTCCAAATGTTTATGGTGATGGCTTGTTGCTTAGCTATTTCGGAAACGAGTTTGGTGGGTAGTTTCGTTTGTTCGTCATAGTTCTTCTTAATGAGGTATACATTACGTTTTTCAATTTCATTTAGTGAATCATATTGATAGTTTTGAAGTATATTATTGAGTAGTTTCCCTATTTGGGGGGATGTACTCATTTTATGATTAATTTGGCTCAATAGTGCGAGTTGCTCACTACGCAGATTAACAGCTTTAGGTGGCATCATCGTCTCCATGTCCCAGCTGATTATTGCTTGTGCTGAACCTAAAACTACTAAATCCTTGCTTTTTTCAATGAGTTTCTTGTAATTTGAATGGACGGATGCTGGCATAAACAGAGCCTTCTATTATCGAGTATTCGGTATCAGGTTTGTTATATGCTTTTTGCGGGGCTAAAAACAAATTAACTGTTCTCTTTAATCTGCTAGGGTTATTGTTTTCTTTATCGTTATGATTATTTCGGGTTAATTTTAGAAATAGCGGTTATATTTTTATTGAAAAAAGAAAGTGTTTGGCACTTAGACGTGCCTTTTTTATTTGTTATACTGTTTAGATGATGCCTTGGTCTAGCATTGCGTCTGCGACTTTGACGAAGCCGCCGATGTTTGCGCCGTTGACGTAGTTGACGAAGTCGCCTTCTTTACCATATTTGACGCATGTTGCATGGATTGCTTTCATGATGTTGTGGAGGCGTTCGTCGACTTCTTCTCTGGTCCAGGAGAGTCTTTGGCTGTTTTGTGACATTTCTAAGCCTGATGTTGCTACTCCACCTGCGTTTGCGGCTTTTCCTGGTGCATAGAGGATTTTGGCTTTAAGGAAGACTTCAATGCCTTCTGGTGTGGTTGGCATGTTTGCGCCTTCTGAGACACAGATACAGCCGTTCTTGACCAAGGTCTTTGCGTCGTCGCCGCTGATTTCGTTCTGGACTGCGCTTGGGAATGCAACGTCACATTTTACGCCCCACGGACGTTTGCCTGCAATGTATTCAGCGCTCTTGTACTTCTTTACGTAATCAGAGATGCGTCCACGTTTGTTGTTCTTAAGATCCATGACCCACGCGAGTTTTGCATCAGTGATACCATCTTTGTCGTGGATAGTTCCGTTGCTATCGGATAAGGTGACTACCTTTCCGCCTAGCTGGTTAACCTTCTCAACGGTGTATTGTGCAACGTTTCCCGAGCCTGAGACGGCCACGGTTTTGCCCTTGAAGGATTCTTTGCGGGTCTTAAGCATTTCTTCGGCTAAGTAGGTTGCACCGTAGCCTGTGGCTTCTGGTCTGATCAAACTTCCGCCCCAGTTTAGGCCTTTGCCTGTCAAGACGCCGGTGAATTCGTTACGGAGTTTTTTGTACATGCCGAACATGAAACCAATTTCTCGTCCTCCAACACCTATATCGCCTGCTGGTACGTCTGTGTTAGGACCAATAGCTCGGTTTAGTTCAATCATGAAGTTTTGGCAGAAGCGCATTACTTCAGCGTCACTTTTGCCTTTGGGGTCAAAGTCACAACCGCCTTTGCCACCGCCCATTGGTAGGGTGGTTAATGAGTTCTTGAATACCTGCTCAAAAGCTAAGAATTTAAGTATGCTTAGGTTGACGGTTGGGTGAAAGCGTAATCCACCTTTGTATGGTCCAATGGCGCTGTTCATTTGGATGCGGTAACCTTTGTTGACTTGTACTTCGCCTTTGTCATTTGTCCAGGTTACTCTAAACATCACAACGCGTTCGGGTTCGACGATACGTTCAAGGATTTTAGCTGATTGGTACTGCGGATTTTTCTCTACTGTAGGCCAGACTGACTCAATTACCTCGGTAACTGCCTGATGGAATTCAGGTTGATTCGGGTTCTTTTCTTTGACATAATTTATAAATTCTTTCGGCGAGTTGTACATACAATATCTCCTTATGCAAGTTTTTCAGCTGAATACCCTGCATGTTCATCTCTTTCTATTTAATAATATGTACAATAAAATGTATGCTTGAAAATGAATTATTCCCTTGGTAAATGAAATATGTGCTCGAAGCTCTCTGTCTGTTGGCTTTCTACTCTTTAATTGTTTTATCTTCAGTCAGGCATTGAGTACACACACATTGGAAAGGCATATCTTTGGTTTCACAGAGGTCATTGTATTTGCAATCTTGGCATGCAAAATCTTTACCGCAAATAGTACAAGTTTGAGTGAAGCTTACCTTATCAACGTTCAATATGCTCGCTATGGCGTCGCATAGCTTTTCGATGTTATTGTAGCTGTTTATTCCGTAGGTACCTTGTTCACGGTTGTATGCTAATCCTAGTCGCATAAGAAGAATGAACTTGTCTTTTTCTACACGCGGAAGCTTGAACGCTTTTTTATTAAGAACCACCATTTCCTTTTGTCTCCTAAAGCTTGTTCATTTTATTAATAAAATCTACTTCTTCAGGTTCTAGCTTAAGCCAACTAATAATTGAGCTTGTCTTTTGTTTAGCCAAGATTATTTTAAGGAAAGGTACGAAATCGGTTTTTGCTCTTGCACGACTAATATGGCATTGTTGCCCGATTTTGCCACAGATGTTCTCTAAGATGGTTCGTTTACTTTTTGTCCAAAAGAGTGTAATTATTTTGATCGGGGGAGAAATAAATTCAAATGGTTTAAAGGACTCAGGTGCAACTGCCGCCGCTTCTGCCATATAGTTAAAGAAATACTTAAGCAGGTGCCAGTTTTCAACACCGATTCTACCCCTAAAAACGTCTGCCTGGGAAACAAAATTGTATGCTTTTGCGAGGTCAACAGGGTTAGTGTGACGGCGGGGCAAGTTATCGCTTACCGTGAGCAGAAAGTCATCATAATCTATACTAGAGTAGCTTAGTAACGTGGACGCTTCCGAAATAGAGCTTGCCGAAAAATATTTTTTCAGAGTCTCATCCATGCCGATGTCTTTATTTCTAAAACTTATCATCAAAGTATCTTGCAAGGTGAGCACTTTACCTACTTCTGCGACACTTTGCAAATCGTTTATCGCTGACCTTACATCGCCACGACTTTTCTGGGCGATTCTTTCTAAGGCTTCAAATTCGGCTTTTATTCCTTCTTTTATACAGATACTACGCAAAGTAGCGATTATAAGTGGCAGGCGTACTTGATGGAATCTAATTAATGAGCAGACTTTCTTAAGTGGACGTAGCTTTTCAATATCCGGATTGTTAGCAGCCATTATAACTGGGACAAGCGAGGATTCGACTATTTTTATAATAGCTCCTACGCCTCCGCGGTCTTCGTTGCCTGCTATGCCATCCACTTCATCTAAAAATAGGATATTACCTTTACTTTGGGTTGAGAATTTATCTAATGCTACAAATGAAGTTGCAGGTCCAGCTATTTTGTTGATGGCTTTCTCGGTGCGGGTATCGCTAGCATTCATTTCGATAATTCTAAAACCATATTCGTTTCCGGCAGCATTAACCAAGGTGGTTTTTCCCACGCCTGGAGGTCCATAAAGCAGGACCGCTTTTCTGGTCCGCCGTTTATTATTCAACCATTCAACAAACGCGTTTTTTGCTTCTTCGTTACCTACTACTTCAGCTATCTTTTTTGGTCGATATTTTTCGACCCATAAGAGGTCATTGCTCAATTACTTTCCCCTTTTGATGCTTGACCAACTTTACCAAATTGGGCAAGCAATGCGCTTAACTGTATATCGCTGTTTGCGCCTTGAGTAAGGCGATAATCATATTCGCCTATTATGCTTGATAGCTCAGCTTTTTGTTCTGGAGTTACAAAAGACATTTTGAACAGTTCACGCTGCATTTGACGGACAATTTCTGAGCCTGAAAAGCCAAATTCACCCATCAGTTCGTACATTTTTTTTCTGGCTTCGATAAAGTTACAGCTTAAGGCCTTGTTAATCATAACCTGAACTTGTACACCGCTGACTTCGCCAACTACGGTTTGCACAGTTTTTTCATCTATTATTCCATCTTTATAGACTGCTGCGGTCTGCAGGGCATTTATAGCATGTCTTAAGTCGCCTTCTGCATAATCTACTAAATGTTCTGCTGCTTGCGGTGATAATGTAACGTTTTCTTTTTTGGCGATGTAATGCAACTGTTCTATCATGGCTTTTCGGTCTAGTTTGGAGAATCGGAATATTGCACATCGGCTTTGGATGGGTTCAATGATTTTCCCTGATTGGTTACATATGAGAATGAATCTGCTTGTGCGTGAGCTGGTTTCCATGATTCTTCTTAACGCGGTTTGAGCAGCGCTTGTCATCTGATCGCTTTCATCTAATATGATTAATGCGAAGGGTACATTTCCGAATGCTGCCCTACTGTAGCGTGAGAAGTCTTTTACTCGGTCGCGTACAGTGTCGATTCCTCTTTCGTCGGATGCGTTGAGTTCTAATGTAAATGTTTTCCAATTATCCCCAAATAGTTCTCTTGCGATGCAGAGAGCTATGGTCGTTTTACCTGTGCCTGGTATGCCTGCTAGCATTAGGTGTGGCATGGTTTTGGGGTTTTTCATGAATGCTTTTAGGCTTTCTACAATGTCTTTTAGGCCTACGACTTGGTCTAGGGTTTTTGGTCGGTATTTTTCGACCCACATGAGGGTTTCTTCGTTAGTTGTCATGGATAACTCCTCGGTAAAGGCATTGTTAACGTGGTCTGTTGTCCTAATTTACTTTTCCTAAAAAATTATTTTTGGTTTTTTGTTTGACTATGATTGGGTGTGTTTTGATTTAGCCGATTTTACTTCCTTCAGTGATGTCCTTCTCTGGCTGAAGCACTACAACTTTTCCTTGGTTATCTTCTGCTGCTAATATCATGCATTGAGATTCTACTCCTGCCATCATGCGTCTTTTCAAATTAAGGAGAAATACGCATTTTTTATTCACCAGCTCTTCCGGTTTGTAGTATTGTAAGAGTCCTGCTACGGCTTGTCTTCTTTCAGTGCCAAAATCAACCACTACTCGCATTAGTTTCTTTGATTTGGGAATAGCTTCGACCTCAAGGATCTTACCTACACGAAAATCTAGCTTTTCAAACTCCTCAAAGGTGATCTCTTCTGGTTCCGTTTCTGTCTTTGTTATTGTGTCTTTTTCCTGCTTTACTCCTGTTTCCATCGTGTTCACCCTTTGCTTTTTCTAGGGTTGAAGTATTAAGGTTTTTGTGATATTCTATTCGAGAGTTTGTAAAAGATATTTTTTAGTTATTGTTTGATTATTGCATTTGAGAACGCAACTGCAATGAAAGGTATCGATTTATTTTTTCCGAGGTTTTTGTTTTTCGAGTTGTTTCTCTAAGCGTTTTAAGTGGTCTTCTAATGCTTTTCTTCGTACTTCTTGGGTTAAGTCGCCTCGGGTAGCTTCGATTATTCTTCTTGCGACATCATTTTTTCTTCTAAGCCCAGAGACCAGCATGTAGGCTTCATCCAGTGCCTCTAGTTCAACGTATATCTCATCCATTGTACGAAGGCATTGTTCCCCTTTTTCCACGTTCCCCTCTCGTAAGGCATCAAGTGCTAAACGTCTAAATTCGCCCACAACATCCGCTAAACCCAGTACATAATCTACTGGTGGGACATCAATTTCTTTAGGTGTGATAAATTGTGCTTTTTCGATTAAGGTGATGAATATGCATGCTTCTGAGTATTCTTGAAGTGCGGCACTAAACATTCCCCCGTAAATTATGGCTGGATATTCTTTTGACACTTCTTTAAGTTGCGTGATTAAAGTTTTGGCTGTTTCAAGTTGCTTATCCGCTTCCTCCATCCTGTTTTGATGGCTCAGTAATATTGACTGTTTAGAGAGACTTGTTATTTTTCGCATTTTATCTTGTGCGTTTTCACGCATTTCCTCTTTCGCCGTTAGTTCTTTTTTTACTTCTTTTAATAAATTTTTTAAAGTCGCCAAATCTCATACCCACTACTTTTTGAATAATACAATAAAAATAGAAGTTGGAAATTAGCCTATTAGTTTTTCTTTTAGGCTTCCGGTTGCGGTTCTTCTGGGCCAGTCCATTTCTCAACGACTAATTTTGTATCTCCAAGCTTGAAGCCAACTTTAACAAATATGGAGTCGGCTCCTTTGAATGGAAACATGCTGTCTTCTGCTAAATCTTTGGGCAAATAGACTAGATATTTTCCGTCTTTTCTTCTGAAAAGTCTTCCTCTTCCATCACTAACCATAGTTCATCCTCTCTCACATAATTTAATTCCTAGTGGAATGGTCGGGTATTACAAGAAATTGGTATTTAACCCTTCCATTCAGTATTATTAAAAATACATTTTTGAATCAATATAAAATATTAGAAATTGAATTGTTTGCGAATGTGTATGTTCTACACATTAGTAAAGCGATTCGGTTTACCTTTTTTACTCAATAGAACCACTCTGCTCTCAGCTGATTCATCAACAATCTTATATCCTGTCTTTTCTTCTAAACCTGAAGCAAAATTGAGGATATCTTTGTGACTGGGCATGCTATCAAAGCCTAGCCTTAAACCTGAAAAGCCAACATGCATGTACGCTTTTGCCTCAATATAAGTTGGATCTGCTTTCTCCACAAGCTTTGCGTAACCATCAATATCATCAATATTCTGGTCTTTTGCAAGTGTCATGCGAACTACTGTTGGGCACCTAAAACTCGGCATTAAGGCAAGGGTTTCGTTTAATCTATTCCATGCCCCCGGTATCTGAGGTCGGCAGACTTTTTCAAACATTTTTTCATTAGACGCACATACAGAAATGTATAGTTGAGTTGGCTCCTCAGATAGCTTTGAAAGTTTTTGGGGCATTGTCCCATTTGACACCAAAAAAGTTGTAAATCCCTTAACATGCAGTGTCCGAAGTAGCTCTCCGAGCGGATCATAAAGTGTAGGCTCTCCTGTTAAACTAATTGCGACATGTCTAGGTCTGTGAGCCTCTCTAAATTTCTGCAGAATCGTTTTTGGGTTTCCTTTATAGCCGCCTAAAATTCTGTTTTGCGCTGCCAAAATTCCTTGAACTATCTCTTCTGCTGAATCCCATTCTGGTAAATTAAGTTCATCCCATTTTATTTGCAGATCGCCATTTTGTGCTCTCCAACAAAATAAGCACTGTTGGGTGCAGAAAAAAGCCGCCGGAGACATCTGAATGCATTGGTGGGTCTTAATTCCATAAAACTTCTCTTTATAGCATGGTCTATCATGAATCATCGTTTCGTAGAACCATCTGCACCTTTTAACCGCTGAATGTTTACCGACTAAATGGTATTTTTGTTTCTCTAAAATCTGAATTAAAGATGATGGTACTATATTCTCCAAGCTTTCCAAATCCCTGCTGCCGTCCTACCTACATAATAAAAAGCGTTTAATAAAACAGTCACGCAAATAAACAGCTTTTGTTGATTTGCCAGTTTCAGACTAAAACCGATAATTTTAACAATAAAAGGCAAAGTTTAAAATGTTCTCAGATAGTAGATGTTCAACCGCGATTAGAAACTGCATACAGGGGACATTTGGTTTGAAAAAAGAAGCTATTGCATTAACTCTTCTTATTCTCATGAGCACAACTCTATTATTCACACCCATACCGTCAGTTCAAGGCGATGATGGAGCACTAGGCTTTAGCATCCTTCAAGTCATTGAACGAGGTGGCTATACCTCCATACAGTCAGCCAATGTGGGTCAAGAAATAACCGTTTACGCGGTCCTCTATCGAACATCTGGAGAATACAAAGCTTACTTTAACGATACCCTTGTTGATAGTAACTTTGCATCTGGATTTTATGTAGCTTCAAATTTCACCATACCTGAACTCACTGCCGGAGATTACAACATAACCCTTACAGACGTTTATTACGCTACAAATACCACCTATCCTTTCTCGGTCAACACCGCCTACAAAGTTGACCCTGTTCTTCCCCCTTCACCAGGACAGCTTCAAGAAGGCACTAATTTAGTTCTCAACGTTTCAATCACAGGCGGAAAACCCAACACCCATTACACCGCCAACGTAACAGTAACTCCCCCTGCACTTCTTAACAGCACCTACTCTCAGATGGTATCTTTAACTACCTCTTCTTCTGGAACAGCAAAAGCCCAGATCACTTACCCTAGCACCAGTTTTACACCCTCAGGCTCAAGCACTATCTATGCAGGAACATACACTGCATCTTTCAACGCTACTGAAAGTCTGGGAAAATCAACTTTTGTAATCGGTTTCACAGATAAGACTCAATACCATCGACAAGAAACAGTAACAATTAATGCTACTGGCTATCAATCCGGTCAAACCGCAACAGTAGCCATCACCAACGAAGACGGCAATTCTGTTTTTTCCCAAACAGTAACTGCCTCAAGTCAAGGTGTTATACATACTACTTGGAAAGTCCCAGCCAACATGGCAGTTGGAACATATAATGTAACTATAACTCCTCAGAATACTGCAAAGCTAATACTTGATACGCAAACATTCCAAGTTCCTGGGTATCCAGTAAAATTCTACACACTTAACTTAGCTGGCGATCCAGTAGATGGAATATTAATCGAGGCTAGTGACCAGTCAAATGACAAAATTTATACCGGGACATCATACTACGGCGGAATTACCGCAATTAATCTTGAAGCCGGTACCTATGCTGTTGCTGCATATTGGAACCAAGTTAAGGTATATGAGTTAACAATTTCTCCAACTGGCAACAGTACTTATGATGTTTTCTGTAAATTGACCAATTTACAAGTTATTGTTAAAGACAAAAACGGTGTATTAATTCCTTATACAGATTTGACCCTTAGCTATCAATACATAAACCGAACTGGCGGAACACAAACAGGCACTGCTTCTGGAAAAACAAACCTTTCAGGATTTTATACTTTCAATTCAACGCTCCCAGAGGCAGATTATATAATTAACGCCTCAAAATATAACGTAGTTTTCAATTCTAACAACAATACCCTTAACACCTTACCCCAACAACCAAACACCCAAGTGGTCATTATTTGCCCCGAAAAAACTCTAACCCTGAAAGCCATTGATTCAAATTCCGTCGTACTGTCTAATGTTCGAATTGAGTTATATGAACAATCAAGCGGTATATTCTATAGCGGAACATCAGACAACACAGGTACTCTCAGAATACCAGTAACGCTTGGACAATATCGCGTCAAAGTCTACACCACCGACAATACTTTACTCAATGAAACAACAATCAACGTTTTCAGTGACACTGAAAGCCAAATCATCTGTGGCCTTTACAACCTTAAAGTAACAGTAAAAATTGTTGACTACTTCGGAAATCCCATATCAAACGTTAACGTAAAAATTAGCGGCTCAGGTATGCCCGAACGCTTGGCAATTACACAAAGTGATGGAACCGCTACCTTTGATAATGCTGTTGGCGGCGCTCTTGTAATAACCGCGTATCTTTCTGGAAATGAAAACTCTTACGTAGCCAAAAGCGTACAAGTTAATTCACCTACTACTGTACAATTAGCAATGGCGAATTATGTTGCTGTAGGTGGTCTACTCATAGGAATAAGCATGCTAGCAACCCTAATCATAATAGCAATAGCGATTATAGTATTAGCCATAATTGTAATTTACCGAAAGAAAAAGCTCAGCAAATAAAAGAAAGAAAGTGAAAGTCAAAATGAGTAGCCCCAACTCTATTGGAAAAAAGTTTATATTCAATTTTCCAATTATCCTACTGAAACAATGCAACGTTATTCTACTTGATTAGAACCGAGGTTATGTCTATTGGCTCAAGCAAAAAAAGCTTGTTCTCCGACTTGTTCAGCCTTCAAATGCAGTAATAATTCTACAATCTATCGCCGAGAAGGCGTCTGGTGTAGAATGACCGAAGAAATGTGCAATGTAGCAAAATGCACTTATTCATTGTGCATGAAAAGACGCTTACTTCCTGAAGCGGTATGCGGAGAAACAGTAAAACGACAAACAGTCGAAAAAGATTTTGAAGACATTGACGACGCGCCAGTAAGACTTAAAGGCAAAGCTCTTCGCAAGTTCGGAGACAAAGACTTCTATTGACTAATTGGCTGCAATAAAAAAAGCGTGCATCGCGCCTTTTTTGGCGCGTTCCTATATTTTTTATTTGGCTTGTATACGTTTTACAACTGGTGGCTTAATTTTTTTCAGAATTCTATAACCGCAAATTATGCATTTTGTTTCTCCGCCGCGAAGCTCAAGCTCTTCAGCTGGAACTCTTGCGCCGCATCGCATGCATTCATAAACAATTCCTGTTTTTTCCATGAAAGCTTCCTCTTCTACAAAGGAAAAGTTTTTTGCTTTTAAACATTTCCAGTGCAGTAATACCTAATGAAGGGTAAAGCTTGAAAAAGAAACTAAGAAACTGCCTGCCTTACATTCTTACCTCAAACGGTTCTCCTGGAGTTTACAACTCCTTTGATATTGTAGGAGAAATTGCAGTTATCAAGCTAATTGACTCATCGACAGAAAATGCCTCAATTGTTGCGAACGAGATAATGAGTCGTCATAAAAACGTGAAGACCGTATTAGCCCAATCAAGTTCAATTGGTGGCGACTATAGAATACGCACCCTAATCCATTTAGCTGGTGAAAATAAAACTCACACACTTTATAGGGAATCTGGCTGCATATTTGCCGTTGACTTAAAGACTTGTTATTTTTCTCCCCGACTGTCTGGTGAAAGACGACGCATTGCGCAACTCATCAAATCCAACGAGGTAATTGTAAACATGTTCGCAGGGGTTGGCTGCTTCTCCATCATAATTGCCAAAAAGGTAAACACGGCACGAGTATTTTCAATAGATATCAACCCCACCGCGGTCCAATACATGGAAGAAAACGTACGAATTAACCGCGTCTACGGAAAAGTTCTCCCTTTAGAAGGTGATTCAAAAGCAATAATTCAAAACAACCTTCAAGGAGTTGCTGACCGTGTAATAATGCCCTTGCCTGAAAAAGCTCTTGAATACTTACCCTCCGCTATATCTGCCCTCAAACCCGCGGGTGGTTGGATTCATTACCATTGCTTTGAACATGCAGAAAAGAATGAAGATCCAATAAAAAACGCCAAGCTTAAACTAATTCCGCAACTCTCCCGCTTAAATGTAGACTTCGAAATCAATTTAATACGCTTAATTCGGAAAGTAGGTCCTAATTGGCATCAAATCGTAGCTGACATAAACATCAGGGGATTTGATAAGTTTTAATAACATGTCAATATGATATTCTGATTAAGTGAATTGCGATGAAACGGAAACTGATGGAACTCCTCGCTTGTCCAATTGATAAGCAGCACCCACTTGAGCTTCATGTTTTTGAAGAAAAAGACGAAGTAGTTGAAGGCTTAATTGTCTGCCCCAAATGTTTACGATGGTACCCGATACGTGAAGAAATCCCCGAGTTACTACCTGATGAGTTGAGAAAGCAAAACGAAGATTTGCCTTTTTTGAAGAAATGGAAGGACAAAGTTCCTTCTCAAATAGTAGCTGAAGGTAAACCTTTCAACCTGAAAGGCTAAACCACCTTTCAGTTTTTCTTACTTTAATTTTACTACAGTATTTTTAGCTGAAGAATGAAGCGCAGCTATAGCTATTTGAAGCGCTTTTATTCCATCATTACCAGTCACTAAAGGTTTTTTCTTTTCCAAAATACAATCTGAGAAGTGTTGGAGCTCCATCTTTAATGGCTCAGCAAATGGCAATCTAGGCTGCAAGCTTTCTTTCGCGTTTTCAATCCATAAGTCCTGAGTTATGTAGTCTAGTCTCATGATAGCATCGCTTCCGGTAACGTTAAGCGTTCTTGTTTTATATGGCGTGAGCCAATTAGACTCTATAAACGCGCTTTTTCCGCTTTCATATGTGAGCATTATCTGAGCGTAATCCTCAAATTGCTTATGACGCATATTCCCCGTTTTTGCATAAACACTAACTGGATCCTCATTTGAAATATACCTCATAACGTCAATATCATGTATGGCCGTATCTTTTACTACCCCAACATCACCTATTCTTTCAGGCCATTGAGATACCCTTTTTGCAACAGCTGATACCAGTTCCCCGATTTTCTTATTCTCTACAGACTCTCTTATCTGCTGAATTCCAGGTATGAATCGCATAAGAAAACCAACGGTCAGATGTAAACCGTTTTCTTGGGCTGTTTTTAGGAGGGTTTCCGCCTGTTTTGTATTAGTAGCCATTGGCTTCTCCACTAGAACATGCTTTTCTGCGTGAAGCGCCTTAAGCGCCTCTTTTGCAAGCATGGTTGACCATGTACATACGCTAACTGCCTCAACTTCCTCGTTTTTGAACATTTGAGTACTATCGGTGTAGGCTTTTACCCCAAACTGGTCTGCAATAGCTTTAGCTCTTTCAGGATTAACATCGCAAATTGCTATCAAATTGGTCGTTGGCAGTTCTTTGTATACTCGTGCGTGATTTTTACCCCAAAATCCGGTTCCTATCACTGCTACTCCAAGTTTTTTCAATTTTTCCAAGCTCCTCTTCCTAAACCTCGATAAGCAAAGCCTTCTCCTAACGCTTTAGCTGGCTCGATAGTTCCTGTTAAATCTATAATCGCTGCTGGGGACTTCATAATAGCTCTCAACTTTTTAAGATTTAGTTTTTTGAGCTGTTCTTGTTCAGACATAATCACTATACAATCTGTTCCTTCAGCAGTATCATTTATTGTTTTTTTAAATATTCGCCCACCACTTTCTTCTAATGTATTTTCATACCCCTGAGGATTATAATGGATAATCTTAGCTCCTTTGGATTCGAGTAATTCAACAAATGCCCTACTGGCTTTCCCAGAATTATTAGTGTCAAGTATGCCAATCTTTGCCCTTCGGAGAGTTTTTTCACCACACCGCAATGCATCCTGCGTCAAATTTAACGCGTGCTTAAGCATTTCATCATTTATTTGCCTTGACAAAGGGAGCAATCGCAGTTTAATATTCAAGTTTTCAGCGCTTTCAAGCAAAAAACAGGTCTCATTCTGACTATTTTCATCAATAGTAGGCATTGTTGAACATATTTCTAAGTTGTTGGTTAATAACTTCATAGTCTCAACATAGTCTACTCCCGCATTTTCACAGAGAATCGCTAACTCATTAGCTAATGCAACATTTACATTCTGTCTAGTAACTTGAAATAGAATTGCCAATTCTGCTGTTTTCATATCGGAAGTTGATTTAATGCCTTTTTTCGCCATACTCGCAAAAACGGTCGCCGCTGAGTTCAAACTGGTTTTATCTGTTCCTGCAATCAAAAGTTGGTTTTCAACTGCATTCCCGTTCAATATAGCTGTATTTTGAAATGGGACATAAGCTAATCCAAAATCTTCCCCTGCTCTAAGTCCAGAGGTGTTTTCCAGAATTTCCCTAAAGACTGTTTCTATGCATCCAAAGCCAGCAATCCCAGCGTATATTACTAAATGTCCTCTCTTAAGCGTGGCTCCAACTTGTTTACAGTAACTAGCTGCTTCATTGTAATCTGGATTCTTTTTTAAGTCAACTTTTGCGTCGACTGCAATTAGTACAACCTCACTTTTAGAAACCGTGGCTTTTAGATCGCTTGTAACGATGATTTTTTCCATTTTTACTAAACTTTTAAGTTTACTCTCTAGTTCACGCCCAGCCAGAGGTGAATTTCCTTTTGATAATTTTTTAACAGTGCTTTGATCGGCGTCGACACATATTACCTTAAAACCCGCTTCGGCAAATATAGTAGCACAAAAAAGGCCGCGTAGCGTACATCCTATTATGCATACAGTGTATTTCGCGCGTTTTTCTGGAGTATCTACTTCTTCAGGTTTCAAATGTAGGGCTACGGGCAAAGCAATCGCCACTTTCACAAACGTGCAGCTTTCTTAAATTGTTTCAAGTATTCTATTAAGTAGCGCAGTATACTCTTCAATTAGTTTAATTGCTCTTTGCTGAGTCTTTGCTTCTGCATACAATCTGAAGGTAGGTTCGGTCCCGCTAGGTCTTAGCAGGATAGCACTCTTATCATCAAACCAGATTTTTGCTCCATCAAGAGTGTTTATGTTCATGCCCTTAAGTTGTTTTAATAGTTTTTCTAGGAGTGTTTGTTTCTTTTCCTCGGGGCAATCAATTTTTCCTTTTTCAATAAAGTATTGTGGTTGTTCTGCAATTAGTTTAGAAAGTGGCTTCCCAGTAATAGCCATGATGTTTAGGAGCAAAGCGGTCGTCATAGCTCCATCCCGAACCGCTTGATGGGGCCCATAGAAGACACCCCCGTTTTCTTCTCCACCTAATTTAGAGCCCGTTTCTTTCATCTTTTGTGATACAGTGACACTT
The DNA here is from genome assembly GCA_963701765.1 of Candidatus Bathyarchaeota archaeon. Lineage (GTDB taxonomy): Archaea > Thermoproteota > Bathyarchaeia > Bathyarchaeales > Bathycorpusculaceae > JADGNF01. Next base: position 320,118 of record CAVPBD010000004.1, on the reverse strand, counting down.
CCCACTTTGGTCCACACAATTTCTCCATTATATGCGTCTGCGGTGTCCTTTATGAGCGTTGACGAGCTCACAGGCGTTACAATGCACGCGTTTGGATTTTCAATCAGGAACTGCTTTACAACTACCGCGAAGGTTTTATCACCCATGTTAATTTGTCCAGTTTCGTCAACAAAAATTGACCGATCTGCATCTCCGTCAAAAGCTACCCCTAAATCTGCCCCTAATGCTTTTACTGTCTTAGAAAGATCTGCCAAGTTTTCTGGACGCGGCTCAGGCATTCTGCCCGGAAAAGTTCCATCGATATTGGCGTTTAGACTCGTAATTTTGCACCCTAACTCACGCATAAGAATCGGAGCTGTTAATCCGCCAACACTATTGGCCGCATCGATAACAACATGGAAGTGTTTCTGGGCTATTTTTGTGATGTCTATGTTCTTCTTTATAGCTTCAACATATTCATCGTTAATACCGGTTAGCTCTTTAGTGACTCCGAGTTTGTCCCATTCTGAAAATTGTGCTTTATCCTGAAAATATATTCTTTCTATTTCTTTTTCTTGTTCATGACTGATTTCTATTCCGTCGCTCCAGATGACTTTTATACCATTATATTGTGGCGGGTTATGTGATGCAGTTATGATTACTCCCCCGTCCATTTTGTGGTTTTTAACTGCAAACTGAAGTGCGGGAGTAGGAGCCATCCCCGTGAAAAATACGTTGCATCCTGTCGCATTTAAACCCGAAATAACTGCTCTTGAAAACATCACTCCACTAGTCCGAGCGTCATGACCAACTAGCAGGTTCTTTTTTCCAAAAAAAGTTCCTATGGCTGAGCCTATTTTAATTACCATTTCAGGAGTAAGCTCTTTGTTAACTATTCCTCTGATACCATTTGTTCCGAAAAGTTTCGTTTGACTCATATTTAGTGCTCTCCCTTTTGAGTAGGTTAACAGATATTCTTGGAATTTAATATATTTTCAGAGACTTCTTTCGCAGGGCATACGGAAACCTTTTCTAAAAAGGCTACGCTGTCTTTGATTTTTGCTTGGTCGCCTATAATGCAGCCCTCAGTTATTTTTACTCCTTTGCCAATTACTGCGCATTCCCCAATTATTGCGCCATTTATGCTTGTGTAGTCCTCTATTGTAACATCTGCAAAGACCACTGAGTTGCTTATTTGCACATTTTTTCCTATCGAAACATTTTTGCCTAAAACAACATGTGGTCCGATAACTGAGTTTTCGCCTATAGTAACTCCCTTATCTATTGCAACTGGGGGTTTTATGCCGAAATTATTCTTTTGTTTTATTTTTTTATTAGCTAATGTGCCAAGTAGAATCTTGTTAGTTTGTAAGAATTCTTCCGGTTTTCCTATGTCTATCCATAATCCGTCAATTTTATATCCGTATAATAATTTTTTTTCGGCTAGTTTAGGAAAAACTTCTCTTTCAAGTGAGACTGCTCTTCCAGAGGGAATGTACTCAAAGATTTTTGGACTTAGTACATATGCTCCAGCGTTTATGAGGTTGCTTGGTGATGTCTCTTTGGGTGGTTTTTCTATGAATTTTTTTATAAGATTTCCTTGAGTTATTTCTGCTACGCCGTATCTACTTGGATCTTCTACCTCGTGAAGTGCTATTGTAGCTACAGCATTTCCCTCTAAGTGGTTTTCTGCTATTTTCTTGTAATTTAGGTCTGCGAATATGTCTCCATTTAGCACTAGGAAATGGTTCTTTATTTCCGATTAGTTTCTCTGCTTTTTTTATGGGCCCTGCTGTTCCAAGCGGCATCTTTGGGGGGTCATGTGAATATTTTATTTTTAAGCCACATTTTGATATGTGATGTTGTTTAAGGTAAAATTCTGTTTGTCTGTTAACCGCTAGTATTGCTTCATCAATTCCGTTTTGGGCAAGTCTTTCAAATGTCCATTGAAGCAGTGGTTTGTTAATTATCGGGAACATTGCTTTGGGTCTGGTGCAACTTAGTGGCCTAAGTCGGGTGCCGAATCCCCCTATGAGGATTAGTGCTTTCAGCTATTGTCACGTCCAATGAATAGTACGGTTATTATCCCTTTTTTGGATATAAACCATTTGAATGTGGGGTATTTATTCCCATTCTATTGTTGCAGGTGGCTTGTGCGTTATGTCATAAACGACGCGGGTTACTTCTGGTATCTCGTTAGTTATTCTTGTCGAGATTTTCTCCAATACCGGGTATGGAATTTGTGCGAAATTTGCAGTCATGGCTTCACGACTTTCAGCCACTCTAACTGCTACTACATAACCATACGCTCGTGCATCTCCTTTCACTCCGGTTGCTTTGGTGTCTGTTAAGACGGCGAAGTATTGCCATAAGTTCTCTTGCAGGCTGGCTTTTTCAATTTCTTCGCGGACAACTGCATCGGCTTTTTTTGTGATTTTGACTTTTTCGTTTGTCAATTCGCCTATTATTCTAACTGCCAATCCTGGTCCTGGGAATGGTTGCCTGTTAACTATCTCTTTAGGTAAATCTAGCATTTTGGCAACTTTGCGTACTTCGTCTTTGTATAGATCTCGGAGAGGTTCAACGATTTTTTTGAATTTGATTTTTGACGGTAATCCTGCAACGTTGTGATGTGATTTTATTACATCTGAGTTCTTCTTGAAGCCTGATTCAATTCTGTCGGGGTATATTGTTCCTTGTAGTAGGTATTCCGCATCTGAGTTTTCAGCTATCTCCTCAAAGACGCGTATAAATTCTTCTCCGATTACTTTTCGTTTCTTTTCTGGATCTATTACCCCTTTGAGTTTTTGTAGGAATCTTTTTTGGGCATTAGCTATTACAAAGTTAATGTTGAATTTTTTGAATGTTTCTTCGATTGCTTCGGGTTCACCTTGTCGCATAAATCCGTGGTCAACAAAAACAGCTGTTAATTTATCTCCTAACGCTTGGGCTGCTAAGGCTGTTGCAACGCTGGAGTCTATTCCTCCGCTTAAGCCTATTATGGCTCTTGCTCCACCTACTTCTGATTTTATTTCTTTTATCATTCTGTCTATTAGGTTTTCCATTTTCCAGTTAGCGTTGCATTTGCATATTTCAAAGATGAAGTTATTGAGCATTTGTTCGCCGTTTTTTGTATGAATTACTTCTGGGTGCCATTGTAAGCCGTAAATGGATTTCTTCTTGTGTCTGTACGCTGCAATTGGGCAACTGGCTGTGTGAGCTAATATTTCAAATTCTGTTGGTAGTGTGAGAACGGTATCTCCATGGCTCATCCATACTGTTTCTTTATTGCTTAAGCCATTTAATACACCGGTTGGTTTGTCGATATCAACATCTGCAATTCCATACTCTTTGCTGATGGCTGGTTCTACTTTTCCTTTAATTATTTGTGCTATGAGTTGGTGTCCATAACACAAACCTAGAACTGGTATATTCATCTCCAAGATTTCGGGGTTGATTCTGGGAGCGTTTGGTTCGTAAACACTTGATGGTCCGCCTGAAAGAATTAATCCTTTAATATTGAATTTTTTATTTAGAGCCTTGATTTCGTCTGCCGTTATCTCAGGGGAGACGATTTCTGAGTATACGCCTCGCTCTCTGATCCTTCTGCCTATGAGGTGGCAGTATTGTCCACCGAAGTCTATTACCAATATAGTGTCGTATTTTATTTGCATTTTACCGTAGCTCACGGTTATTATTGGGGGCTTAGTCTAGTAATTTAAGATTACTATGAGGTAAATGTCAATTCTAAAGTAATTTCTTCTCTATTGCCTTTGATTGGTTTTTTATTAATGGCTTCTAAAAGTCATTGAACTAAACTTTTATAAACATAATTGTATGATAATTAAAAGAATGTTCCAAAAATATTGGTCTTGCTGGAAAAACGTGCAGGAAATTGGCGGCGATGGAATTGAATGATATTGACTTAAAAATTCTTAAAGCGCTTTTAGAAGATGCTCGGTTCTCAAGTAGACAAATAGCCAAGAATGTTGGCGTGTCTGTAGGTACTGTACTTTCAAGAATTAAAAAAATGGAAGATGAAGGGCTAATCAAAGGGTACTCAGTTATTTTAGACCATGAAAAACTCGGGTATGAATTAACCGTTGTCACAGAAATTACGGTCGCAAAAGGTAGACTTGTTGAAACTGAGAATGAGATATCAAAAATTCCCAATGTGTGTAGTGTTTATGACGTGACTGGTTTAACTGATGCCGTGATTATTGCAAAGTTCAAGACTCGTGAGGACTTGGGGTCATTTACTAAGCGATTATTGGCTTTACCTTACGTTGAACGTACCAACACACATGTCGTTATAACAACCGTTAAAGAAAATTTCCGTCTAATCTAAAAGCGGATTTTTCCTTTTTTCATTCGTCTTTCTTTTCTCTTTTATATTTCTGATCTGGTGGCGCTATCGTTATTTTTGTTCCTGATGGTACTGGAGAAGTAATCCAAACGTTTCCCCCTATGACTACGTTATCGCCAATCACTGCTTCTGCCCCAAGAAGGGTAGCGCCTGAGTAAATAACAACATTATTTCCTATTGTCGGGTGACGTTTTCTTCCTTTAATTATGTTGCCTTTTTCGTCTTTAGGGAAACTCAAAGCGCCCAAAGTGACACCTTGATAGATTTTTACGTTGTCTCCGATTTCTGTAGTTTCTCCAATAACCACTCCGGTTCCATGATCAATAAAGAAACTTTTACCAATTTTAGCACCTGGATGTATATCAATACCAGTTAAAGCGTGAATGTGTTCGCTCATTATTCTAGGAATTAGCGGTATACCGCGTAGGTATAGTTCATGGGCTATTCGGTATGTAGTAATGGCTAGTACGTAGGGGTAACTTAGTATTACCTCTTCTGTGCTTATTGCTGCAGGGTCACCTTTGTATGCGGCCTCTATGTCTCCGCTTAGTAGTTCTCGGATTTCAGGGATCTTTTCAAGAAGCTCTTTGACTACAATTTCAGCTCGTCTGTGGCATACATCTTCTGGGCAGAGTTTATTTTTTCGGCAAAGGTGCTTGAGACTTTTCTCTGTTTCGGCAGCAAGTTTAATGTAAACTGTATTCAACGTATTGCCTAAGAACATATCTGATATTTGATTTGGTAGTTTCTGTTTTTCCTAAATATCCTGGAAAGATTACTGTTAGCAGATCTTCGAGAACTTCGATAACAACTTTCTTTGATGGAATTTCTTTTCCCTCAAGATGGTCCATACCCCCGAAAGTCTCGTAATTTTCTATTATTGTGTCGACAAGTGCAGGAAGACCTTTCCCGATCCAGTTGTTTTCTAATTTTTCCTGACCATTTAATAACGCTTTGAGCATCTGGTCTGGATTCCAAGCATGCGACTGTTCCTCTTGGCCTCCCTTTTCTTCCTTTATTTTTGGTCTAGTAGAATCTGCACTCATCTTGGATTCCTTCCTTGTTTAATTAGCAATGGAGAGATATAAGAAAAGCGTTGATTTGCATAAGGTTTGTGGCAAATGCAATTTTTATAGCGGTAAAGAAGTTGATTTTACGAATCATAGGCTTAACACTTTTTTATTGAAATTTCTATAGGCGCTTCTTATGTGACTAAGCTTCAATCAAACTATAGTTAGCGAGGTAAAGCCTTTTAATATCTGCATAATTCTATTATCTGCCACATAGCTGGTTCAGCTTAAAAGTTAAGCGGGGGTCGCCCAGCATGGTCAAAGGCGTAGGACTGAGGCTCCTATCCTCTAGAGGTTCGTGGGTTCAAATCCCACCCCCCGCACCAAATGCTCTTCAAAAATTAGTTCAGAACGTTGATTCATTTTACGTCATTTCCTCTCGCAGCATTCTCCAACATAGAAAAATTATCTAGGCGAGGATTCTTTTTTGTTGAGGAGCAAGTTTTTGTACTGCCCTGAAAATACTCTTCATCAAATTCTTCCTTTTTCGTTCTGCGAGTATTCTCTCCAATCAATTAACCCCTTAACAAATCAGAAATCAAACTACCCTTTCTTTAATTGGGCTTTTCCTTAAACTTACACATATATTCTTAATGTGGAATTTGAACATGTTGAATGAATGGGTGATTTTTTTATATATGTGCCCCTTCTTCTTTGATAGCCGCGTGTTTTAAATCGTTTGAATCCCACATAAAAGTTTGGTGTTGGAAGCGATTCGCCTTGATGAAGGATGATAAACGTCGAATATTGCTTGAGAACGTACTTAAGGAGCACAATTACGAAGAAAGCACCCTTCTGGAAATACTGCATAAAGCCCAAGAAATCTACGGATACTTAGACAACAGCCTTCTAACTTATCTTTCTAAAAGTCTTGATATTCCACCTAGCCGTGTTTTTGGTGTGGCAACCTTCTACAGTTTCTTCCGGCTTAAAGCCTCAGGGGAACATGTGGTCACCACTTGTCTAGGAACGGCGTGTTATGTTAAACAATCCGAAGAAATACTGTCTGCTGTTGAACGTGAGTTTAACCTTAAACGGGGCGGTTCCACCACAGACGGTAAGCTTTCTCTGTTCATTACAAGATGCATTGGTGCATGTGCCATGGCTCCAACTATAATTGTGGATGACGAAGTCATTGGCAAAGCAACCAAAGAGATAGTAATAAAAAAGATACACGATGTTCTTGGAGGTGCAACAATTTGAAGCCTGCAGACATTCAGACTATAGCTGAGCATGAAGTAGATTTTCAGCAGGCATACAAGCACCGAATAAATGTGTGTTGCTCTAGTGGTTGTGTTCCCTTTGGTGCGTTCAAGCTGTTAAACGCCTTTGAGGAGGTCGTTAAGGAATTTGGTCTCGAAAAAGAAGTCAAGGTCGCGCGAACTGGGTGCGTTGGCACTTGCTCTGCGGGTCCAGTTGTGGTTTTTGAACCAGGTGACTACGTTTACCAGGGCGTTAGACTTGAGAAGGTCCGCGAAATGGTGCGTGACCACATTGTTTTAGGTTTGCCCGTGAACAATCAGCTATACTCGAGTGAGTCTTTTTTTAAGAAGCAGCGGCGGGTAGTTCTCAAGAACGCCGGCAAGATTGACCCTTATCGGATTGAAGATTACATTCTCGCGGATGGGTATTCGGCTTTAATTAAGTGCTTAACAACGATGAGTGCTAAAGAAGTTATCAACGAAGTTGTTATCAGCGGATTACGAGGTCGAGGTGGAGCTGGTTTCCCAACGGGGCAAAAATGGAATTTGGTCGCAAGAGCTCATGGTGCACAAAAGTATATCATAGCGAACTTGGATGAGGGTGATCCTGGAGTTTTTGCTAATCGCGCTTTAGCTGAAACAGACCCGCATGCTATACTGGAAGGTATGCTTATAGCGGGATATGCGATTGGCGCTACGAAGGGGTACATTTACATAAGAGCCGAGTACCCTCTAGCTATCCAGACTCTGAAAAAAGCTATTGAACAAGCAAAAATGCTCACCATTCTAGGCGAAAGGGTTCTAGAAACAGATTTTAAATTCGATATTGAACTCCGATTTGGCGCGGGATCGTTTGTGGCGGGTGAAGAAACTGCCATACTCCGATCTATAGAGGGTTGTAGAGCCATGCCGCGTCCGCGTCCGCCTTATCCTGCTCATTCCGGTTTGTGGGATGCACCTACCCTTATACAAAATGTTGAGACGTTGGCAAATATTCCCGCCATATTGTGCCATGGTGGGGCTTGGTTTAGTAGAATCGGCATACCCAAGTGTCCTGGAACAAAATGTTTCTCGCTTACCGGAAAAATCAACAACCCCGGGCTAATCGAGGTTCCCATGGGGATGCCTCTACGGGAAGTTGTGTTTGACATAGGCGGCGGTATACCGGATGAAAGAAAGTTTAAAGCGGTTCTCATCGGCGGACCCTCAGGTGGATGCCTCCCAGAAGCTATCTCATGGGTACCTATTGATTACGATTCTTTAGTGAAGGTTGGGGCCATAATGGGCTCTGGGGGTATAGTTGTTTTAGACGATCAGTCATGCATGGTTGACACTGCCAAGTTCTTCACTGCTTTTTGTGTGGATGAATCATGCGGTAGGTGTGTCCCTTGTAGAGCAGGTCTTCCAAAAGTCAAGCAAATATTTGACAAGATCACAAGCGGATACGGCCAAATAGGCGATATCGCCGTCTTGAGCAAATATTGCGTATACATTCGGGATGCAAGTCTTTGTGGCTTAGGGCAAACCGCACCTAACCCTGTTCTAACAACTCTTCGCTACTTCAAAGACGAGTACATTGAACATATTGTTGAAAAGAAGTGTCACGCTGGAAAGTGCTTTAGAACCCCTAAGGAGATAGAATAAGAGTGGTTTGCGGGACAGTCAATCTAAAAATAAATGGTATCAAAGTTACCGTGCCCGAAGGAACCATGATACTGAAGGCTGCCAAGGATAACGGTATCATAATTCCTACACTCTGTGAATTGGAAGGCTTAACCAGCTATGGAGGGTGCCGCGTGTGCCTTGTGGAGGTTATCGGTACACCTAAACTATTCGTAGCCTGTGGAACACCCGTTAGCAATGGTATGGAAATTATTACTGAATCGGATAAACTCAAAGAATATCGTAAAATGGCCGTGCAAAATATTCTCGCCGAAAGAACTCATATCTGCTCAGTCTGTGTAGCAAACGACAGTTGTGAACTGCAGAAACTAGCCAACGAAATGGGTATAGACCACGTAGAATTCGAGCGTGAATGGACAGCCAACATGGTTGATTCTACTCACAGTTTTTTGGTTATTGACAGAAACAGATGCATACTGTGTACCCGATGCGTTAGAGTATGTGATCAAATCGAAGGTGTCCACACTTTAGACCTAAAGTTAAGGAGCAAAGACACACAAATCATTATAGACATGGACAATCTCTGGGGTGACTCCACCTCCTGCACATCCTGCAGAAAATGCGCCAAAGTCTGTCCAGTAGGCGCCATCTATATCGAAAGCGAGCCTTTATCCTATACCAAAGACAGAACCGTAGCTAAATTCGTTTTATCACGGAGACACCGATAAATGGCAACAACAGGCAAGGCGCGCGTAGCAACAATTTGGCTCAGCGGCTGCTCAGGATGCCACATGTCCTTTCTTGATCAAGACGAACGGCTCATAGACTTGGCCGCAAGAATCCAACTTGTATATAGCCCAATTGTAGACGTGAAATCTTTCCCAGAAAACGTATTTTTGACGCTAATTGAAGGTGCAGTCAATAACGACGAACAATTAGCAATGCTCAAACATGTTAGAGCACGAACAAAAATCCTAATTTCACTGGGTGACTGTGCTGTTACTGCTAATGTCCCCGCATTACGTAATGCGTTGGCTAATAGTGCAGAAAGTGTTCTTAACAGAGCCTATGTGGAAACAGTTGACATCAATCCACAGATTCCATTAGATGTTCCACTGCTGCTCCCGAAGGCGTTTCCATTGCATGAAGTGGTTAAAGTGGACTACTTTATTCCGGGCTGTCCGCCATCTGCAGACCTAATATACTACGTCCTTATGGAGTTGTTGGCTGGTCGCATACCCCAAACGGAAGGCAAATCAAAATATGGATAGAAGAGGATTCAGAGCAAATGATTGATAAAATTGTTATTGCACCAGTTACGCGGATTGAGGGTCATGCCAAAGTAACCATTATCCTGAACAAAGATGACTCAGTCAGGGAAGCGCGGTTCCAAGTCACCGACTTTAGAGGGTTTGAAAAGTTCATAGAGGGAAGACCCTTCTATGAGATGCCTTCCATAACTTCAAGATCTTGTGGTATATGTCCAGTTAGTCACCTTCTCGCTTCGGCAAAGGCATGCGACGAAATAGTGGCCATAAGAGTGCCCCCAACAGTGGTGTTGCTACGTCGTTTGATGCACATGGGTCAGCTGATTCAATCACATGCACTCAACTTTTTCTATTTATCAGGTCCGGACTTTTTTTTAGGAATGGATTCCGATCCTGCGCAACGAAACATTTTTGGGCTAATAGAGAGACAGCCCGAGTTAGCTCGACGCGGTATACGATTGCGAAAGTTTGGTCAAGACATAATAGAAAAGGTTGCTGGAAAAAAAATACATTCAAGTGAGTGGATTGTACCCGGCGGAGCAAAGACACCGCTCTCAAAAGAGCGCGCGGATTATCTTTTGTCATGTGTGCCTGATGCCTTAGAAAACACCGTTGAGACCCTTGCTGTATTCACAAATTGGCTCGACGCCTGCACCGAGCAAATTGAGAGTTACGGTGATTTTCCGTCTTACTATTTGGGGTTGGTGGCTGCAGACGGAGGCTTAGAACATTACGATGGAAAAATTCGAATAGTTGACAACGATGGCAAAGTAGTGGCTGACCAACTGGACCCCGCTAAATACTATGAGTATATAGGTGAGGCAGTTGAACCTTGGTCCTTCATGAAGTTTCCCTATTACAAGCCAATGGGGTATCCTGAAGGCGCTTACCGAGTGGGCCCATTGGCAAGGCTTAACATAGCATCTCACTGTGGCACACCATTGGCGGACGAAGCGTTTAAGGCATTTAAAAAGTTAGGCAAAAACGGTGTTGTCCAAAGTACTTTCCATTATCATTATGCGCGGTTAGTTGAGGTTCTCTTTTGCATCGAAACCGCCAAAGCAATATTAGAAACCCCTCAAATACTTTCGGAGAACGTCTTCACCAAAGCCTATGTTACCAACCGCGAGGGTGTCGGCGTTGCAGAAGCTCCCCGCGGAACCCTGATACACCATTACCAAGTTGACGGCCAAGGCATTGTAACCAAGGCTAACATGATAATAGCAACAGAACATAACAACCTTGCCTATAACAAAGCCGTAACCCAAGTCGCCAAAAAATACGTTAAAGCCAAAACACTGCAAGAAGGTATGCTCAACCGCGTCGAATCCGTTATCCGCTCCTTCGACCCCTGCTTAAGTTGCGCAACACACCTTGTAGGCCAAATGCCGTTGGACATACAGCTCATCGACTCAGAAGGCAAGCTTGTGGATCAAAAAGTACGATAACAAATGTTACCTGCAAAAGTCAGGTTATAAATGATATTAAGTTGAATCCGCAAGTGGGGTACCTTCGAGCGGATTGTGTGGAATTTAGCTGTTGGTGTTCAAAGTTATTGGTTATAAAGGAAGTTTGTATTTAGTAAGTTCTTTTGGCTGTTTTTATTTTGCTTTTGTAAACCTGAGAAGTTGCAACTTGGTGTTTTAATTGTCAGTTCTGGAAAAGCTTAAAGCTTGACTCTTTGAATAAAAGCAACCCATTTCAGGCAGAACCACAAAGAAGATACTACCGCAACTACACCCTACGCACCAGTTGCATCTTTCAACAAAAACAATCACCCAACACCAACCACAACAAACCAAAAACCACAACAATACCTAAGGAAATATTTAGATACGCCCAGCAACCGTTTATTTATACAATGCCCTCAGCAAAGTTTAGCCAAAGACGATTCGTCACAGTTGATCCTTCAAAGTGTACCGGTTGTGGAATCTGTGAGTATGCTTGTAGCCAAGAGAAAGGTGATGTTTGGAGTCCGCTTCGTTCACGTATCCGTGTTGTTCGCATGAAACCTTTGTTGAATTTTTCTTTGGCCTGTCGGTCTTGTGAAGATGCCAAATGTGTAACTGCTTGCCCTGAAAAAGCGCTTTCTCAATCTGAAAACACTGGGATTCTTTTAGTTGATGAGAAGAAATGTGAGGGGTGTGATTGGTGTGTTCAAGCTTGTCCTTATGGCGGAATTACAGTTCATCCTGACACGCGCAAAGTAGTTACATGTGATCTTTGTGGTGGTGATCCTCAATGCGTACAATTCTGTCCCGAAGAAGCATTGGTAATAGTAAATAATGATGAAGAGGCTGAAAAACTATTCAATGATGCTATATCGAAGTTACCAGCCGAGACCGAGCAGTTGACAGATAAGGTGAAAAATAAGGCTTGGAAACCCCTATTAGAAGATGCTGAAGAACGTTCCTTACGCATTACTGCGAAATTGGAAGCATTAAACAAAAAGAGCCAAAATAAAAAGAAAAATTAGTCCTTTAATTTAGTTAGTCTTTTTCTTCGTAACCTTTTAGCAATTGATCTATGCAAATACCATTCTTTTCACCCAAATAGCCACCTTCCAGAACAAAGAAAGTTGGCAGACTTAGCAATGCGATTTTTTTTCCTATTTTGTTAAAGGAGTTTTCATTTAAGCCTAATGATGCTAGGTCCCCTTTGTAGGTATCAAATCCTGCTGATACCGCTAAAACTTCAAACTTTCTGATGTCAATCGATTTTAGGGCTTTATCTAGGGTTTCTAGGTATATTTTCTCTCCACAATCAACTGGGAGCTCATAGTTGATGCAGTTTCCCTCAGATTTGTCTCCTGTTCCTGGATAAAGCGGGGCTCGGTGGACTGAGAGATACCATACATTTGGATCTCCCTGAAAAGTCTCTTGCGTGCCGTTGCCGTGATGTCCATCAAAGTCCAGAATTAGCGTTGGTTTGTTTAAGGTTTTAACTGCTATGGCTATATTATTTATGTAGCAAAAACCCCGTGAACAAACATTTAGGGCAGCCCCATATCTTCCAACATGATGACCCGGCGGTCGGGTAAGAGAGAAGCTGTTAGTTTTAGCAGCTAATATTGCCGCCCCCGCACTTAAGCAGGCATAATCATAAATCTTATCATAGGCGGGGGTATCGTGGTCTTCGACTAAGCCTTTTTTCAAATTCCACAGATAATCCATATCATGTACTAAAAGCAGGTCATCTTCGCTAGCGGGTTGTGGTTCTATGAAATGATAGCCTTTTTCTTTCAGCATCTCTTGTGCAATTTTAACTCGTTGAGGGCCCTCAATATGCCAAGTGCCGTAGCCCAAACATTTTTCGGCGAAGACTATGTTTGTCTTCATGACTGCTTGCATCCAGTACGTAGATAAATAAGGTTTCCCTCTAAAATATTATACTCTGAAAATGGGTTATCTAATAAAAACACGAGAGATACAAATATGGTCTGTGTTAATCCGTTTGCCGAATTCCGCAAAGAATGTGAAAATGTCCTAGCGAAAGCAATAACGAATCTTCTTCCTGACTGCAAAGTTGAAACGTTTCCGTTGGGTAAACCAGCGAATTCGAATTTTGGACAATTAGCATCTTCTGTATGTTTTGAACTCGCTAAAACACTGAAACAAAAACCTGCTGACCTTGCTGTCCGGTTGGTTCAAGCGGTGGATAAGTCTCAGTTCGTTTTAGTTGAGAATGTTGAGTCTGCAGGTGGGTTTGTAAACTTTCGTGTAAATTTTCCCAAGTTTTCAGCTTTAACATTCGAGTCTATCGAGGAATTTGGCGTAGCTTATGGGTTTGTAAAGACTGATTCGCCGGCAAAAATAATTGTTGAGCATACAAGTGTAAATCCCCTCCATCCCATTCATATCGGGCAAGCGCGAAATCCAATGCTCGGTGATGCTTTAGCACGAATCCTCAAATGTAGGGGACATGACGTTTCACGGCATTATTATATTGACGATGTAGGTCGTCAAAGTAGTGTGATTGCTTATGGATATGCAAAATTGGGTTGCCCAATCCCTAATGAGAAAGCTGACCATTACATAGGTAAAATATACACAATTACAAGCTGCATAGTAGAAATCAACCGCTTAAAACGCCAATTAGAGCTTGCTAAAAATGGTGCTTCATCTGAGGCTATTGTTAAAATCACCAAAGAACTTGATGAATGGATGTCCATTGCTGCTGAACTTGAAGAGAAGTATACTACACTTTTTGGGTCTCTTTTAGAGAAAATTAGCACGGATTCCAATCCTGAAGAGATAATTAGTAAACTGAACCGCGAATACGAGAAAGGTGAAACTAAGGCTAAGGAACTCATACGCGAAGTTAGTGATCTATGCCTTGAAGGTTTTAGAAAGACAACTGCACGGGTTGAAGTGTTTTATGATTCTTGGGATTGGGAGAGCGATTTTGTTTGGAGTAACCAAGTTACCGATGTTTTGCAAAAGCTTCAGGAGTCTGGATTTGTTTACAGTGAAAATGATGTGTTGGAATTTGACGCTGAAAAAGTTGTACAGACTTTGAATTTAAAATCGAAGTTAGGATTAAGCGCAGGTCATGAGGTTTCGCCTCTTACTTTGGTACGTGCAGATGGAACTACCCTTTATACAACTCGTGATGTAGCTTATACGCTCTGGAAATTTGGTCGCGCCGACCGAATTGTCAACGTGATTGGTATGGAGCAGTCACTTGCGCAGCTTCAATTAAAAATTGCTTTGTATGCATTAAACCGAGGAAAATCCGCTGAAAACTTTGTTCATTTTGCGTACAATTTGGTGACATTGCCTGGTTACAAAATGAGTAGCCGTAGAGGACACTATATCACATTTGACTCTGTGCTTGACGAAGCAATTCAAAGAGCTCTCGAAGAGGTTTCGAAGCGTTCGCCTCAGCTTTCAGATGAAGAAAAGCAGAAGATTGCCTCTTTTGTGGGTATTGGCGCAGTTCGCTATGCATTAGTTGATGTTGATCCGACTAAACCTGTGGTTTTTACCTGGGATCGTGTGCTAAACTTTGAGACCAATAGTGCACCCTATGTTCAATATACTCATGCGCGCGCTTGTAGTATTTTACGTAAAGCAGCAAAAACCCCTAAAATGCCACGGTGCGAATTATTGCTAGAGCAGATTGAGCATGATCTTATCTTGTCTTTGGCCAGTTTCCCCGATGTTTTTATTGAGGCTGCAGAATATTTGAAGCCCAATATGTTCGCAGACTATTCAAACGCTTTAGCGGATAAATTCAACACGTTCTACAATGCATTGCCTGTGATTAAAGCAGAATCAGCCGAGTTGGGGGAAGCACGACTATCCTTAACAAATGCAATACGTATAGTGCTAAGCAATGCATTAGGTCTGATTGGTGTTATAGCTCCAGAGAAAATGTAGTTTTTATGCTTGAAGTAGCTAAACGCCTACTTTTATTTTTTTTATTAAGATTTATGTCCGGTTTTTTAGTACTTTTAGTTGAACCAAAGAATTTAATATATGTAGCTTTAATAAAGTGAACCATTTATCTGGAGAGATACATAGAATGAATAATCAAGTACAAAATAAACCTACAGCAGCGTATATCCTTTCTTTGCTTGGTGGCATATTTGGCCTACTTGTGGGGCTAGTTTATCTAGCCTATGGGGCACTCACTTATGGTACTTTTAGTGAGTGGGCAAGTATTTACGGTGACTACTATGCAGAATACTATGGCGCTGGGCTTTTCGGGTGGTCTTGGACGATACTTTTCGGACTTGGAATTTGGACTTTGATCGCATCTATACTAATAATGGTCTTTGCTAGAAAGCTTAATTCAAATCCTATGGGCCATTCAAAATGGGGCGCGTTAATACTTGTGTTCTCTATTCTAAATGCATTATCTTTGCTAGGCGCATTACTTGCATTCATAGGTGGAATACTAGGCCTAGTCTATAAGCCAATTCCAATCAGTGGGCAGCCAATGTATCAGCAGCCTTACGGTCAGCCTCAGACGTATACTTCGCCTCCTCCCCCAGTATATGCACAAAACCAACAACCCATAACCAGAATTTGCCCGCAATGCGGCAGAGTAGTTAACGAGAACACCAAATTCTGCCCCCACTGTGGCAAACAGCTCAACTAAACAAGAAACGACAACGTTCAGTTTCTTGTTTCCCTCCTCTTCTTTCTCTTAATATAAACTTAATTTTGAAATCGTTATTGTCACAAATTTTTTCTTAGTTTTTACAAATAAACCAGTAATGTAATATTTCTCAACAAAAAACAACAATAAAATTAAAGCCACTTACCCATAAGGTGCACAATTTACCTTAATAATATGTATTTCAGTTTCACATTAGAATTAACCTGTTTAATATTGGTTCATTTCCTACTTGTAGCTGCAGTATTTGAATAACAAATTTCAAATACAAGACCTATAATCACGTCATACGAAAAAGGTGCACATTAATGAGTGACTCATACTTCAAGAAGAAACTGGAACCCATCCAGATTAAACCGAAAAGCGTTTCACAACTTCTAGCTGACATGAGCAAAACCGCATATCAAGGGAGAAAATTAGGTGAAGCTGTCAATATTTGGGAGAACATGGTCAAAGAAAAAGATATCACTATAGCTATGGGTTATGCAGGTAGCATGAGCACCGCAGGTCAATGGACCATAGTTAACTGGCTGATGCAAAATCGATTCATAGACGTATTAGTTTCCACAGGCGCAAACGTGTCCGAAGATATCGTTGATGCTATGGGTTTTGGCTATTGGCAAGGTACCCATATGGCAAACGATGAGCAACTCCTCAATGATGATGTCAACCGATACTACGATGTCTACGGCAAAGAGACCGACTACCGCAAAATGGAAGAACTCGTCACCGAATTTGTTATGACCCTCAAAACAGATTACCCCTACACATCCGCTGAATTTTTCCACTTGCTTGGTAAGTTCCTAAGTAAAAGAAAAATCCCCGCGATCGCAGCTGTCGCATACGAAAATGGCGTACCAATTTTCAGCCCCGCAATGGTAGATAGCGCTTATGGCGAAACTTTCCTTATGGCAAAAAACCAAGGCCACAGTGTAATCCTTGACTCAGTCAAAGAATTCGACCAATTCGTAACTATCGGAACCAAAACCAAGGATGTCGGTGTCATCTACATTGGCGGTGGTGTTCCTAAAGACCTTACACAACTTATCGCTATCTCGGTATCACCAAAAACAAACGACCAAGGTGTAGAAGGCAGAGATGGTCACCTGCGCAAAGGTCTGCAAGAATATTACTATCCCCACAAATACGCAATACAAATCACCACAGACGCCCCCCAATGGGGAGGTCTCTCAGGTTGTACACTTGAAGAAGCAATCAGCTGGGGTAAAATCAACAGCGCACCAAACACAAGAGCAGTATGCTACAGCGACGCAACAATTGCGCTCCCACTCATAACTCAGGCTTTAAGCGAGCGCGTTACAAAGAAGAGAAAAGGACCAGACATGTCCTGGCTCTTCAAAGGTCTATAAAGATAGACCCCCATTATTTTCTTTTATTTTTTATCTGATTGGTTGCCTATTTTTTCTCGCTTTTCTTTATTCGCGCAAAAAGTGCGCTAGCCATTAAAGGTAGAATGACTGAAGCATCACCTTCGACCATTATGCGTCGAGCTTTTTCGCTGATTTTTCCCCAGGAGACTGCTTCCCGCGGTCTGGCACCGCTAAGACTACCGTCCCATTCATCCGCTGTACTTATATAAATAACATAGTCTAATCCGTCTTTGAATTGGTTCCACCAAATCGTATGATGTTTGCTGATTCCTCCTCCGACGATTAATGCACCTGTTTTTTTAGCTGTAAAGCACATGTCATTTAATTCGCCTGAGTCTTTGAGTAGGTTTAGTTTGAGGTCGTGGTCTTGGCTAAACATCCATAATTGGTAGCCTACTGCGCCATCAACTATGCCTGGTACATAGACTGGGATGTCGTTTTTTGCTGCCCAATAAAGAATTGATGTTTCGTTGCAGCAGCGTAGACCAATTTCGCGGGTTAGTTGGCTTCCTGTTATTTCCCGTTTGCCTTCTTTGTAAAGGTCTTGAAGCAATTTTTGCATTTTAGCTTCAATAACAACGCCATAGCTGTCGTTAGGTACCAATACGTTGCCGAGACGGTTTACGCCTTCCTCGTGAAGTTTAGAATCATTCATAACAAATGAGCCGCGGTAATAATCTTTCCAGCAACGTGCCATATCATGATCTATTGTACCACATGTTGTGATAACCACATCGACCAATTTTCGTTTAACAAGTTCACGTAAAACTCCGCGTGTACCTGTTGCAACCAGGTTACCTGTGAATGAAAGGAATTTTATGCATTCTTTAGTTTCAATCATGTTTTCAAGGATATTAACTCCTACCGCGAGTTTGCCTGCGGTGAAACCCCACGCTTTTTCCATCTGCGCCACAAGTTCTTCTGCAGACAAGTTTTCTGCAAAATCGTAATCTTTAATCGCGTCTTTCAAACATACCAACTCCTATTGCAAAATCAAGTGAATTGCTGGAAAGATAAATATGTGTCGAAAGTTGACACAGAAATTTATACATGCCTACTCGCTAAGGTAACCTATGATTTTTGAGTATAGGTCTTTCGCGCGTAGGTCCTCGTAGCCTGCGTAGATGCTTGGGTTATCGTTGACTTCTACAACAACGAATTTGCCATCGACCTCTTTGATGTCCACACCATAGAGTCCTTTACCTACAACGCTGCATGCTTTTAAGGCGACTTCTCTTAGCCTTTGCGGCATGTTTTCCTTCTTAAGTGAAACTGTTCTCCCCCATATTATCGTGGGTTTGCCTCTTAGTTTGGCGCCGTGTTTCCATTTGCCCTTGGGAATCATGTATTTGCATACATATAGTACATCATTATTGAGTACACCCACTCTCCAGTCGAACGGCGTCGGTGTGAATTTCTGTACTGCCAAAACGTCGCTTTTCTTGAAGAACCGTTTTGCTACTTCACGAAAGCTAGTTTCACATGCGGCTTTCTCTACATATTTAGAGAAGCTAGTATAAGGTGCTTTAATTACAACCGGTTTTCCCAATTCATCAAATATATCAGTGATTTTTTTATGATGCAAATCATCTTTGCCTAGAAATACTGTGGGAATACGAGGCACATCATACTTCTCAAATAGTGCATACTGATGAATTTTATTACCGCAGATCGTTATGGATTCGGGGTCATCGATGACTTTTAAGCCCAGTTCCCAAGCTGTTTTAGAAACTACATAGGCAGTATTTAATGGATCTGTGGTTGCCCGAATGAAAACTGCGTCGTATTTAGGGACGTCAGATATGTCCTCTCGGAATAAGTAATGAAATTCTTGCCCTGCTTTTTCTGCAGCGTGCTTAAAGTTTTCAAGAGCGGCTTCCTCGCGGGGATCAGAAAAATTATATTTCTCAACATAACAGGCGATCTTAGACACCGAAGTGTTCACCTTGCTCCGTAAGGAGCGAAACCTCTGTTGATATCATCTGTAAATCTTGTCCTGAAAGTTCTTCCTTGCTTAGGGGTTGCAAGCCACAAAGATAAGCTTTATCATCAGTTTTTTGTACATGTAATTTGCAGACGGGGATTTTAAAAACCTCAAAAACCTTTTTGCTGATTTTCTGGACCTCTAGGTCTTGGTCGTTGCATTTGCCGAATATGGATTTGAAGGAGATCATACAGCCTTTCAGGGGTTGGGCGCAAACGGCGAATTTGTAGTTCATGGCTAAGCTTTTCATGGCGCGATATAGGGCGCTTTTGTTGTTTGCGGTTTTGTAGCCATCATAAATAAATGGATTTACAGCGAAAAGGACAAGGGGAAAATTCAGCTCTGTAATAATTTTTTTCACTGAATCTGTTACCAGGAATGGTAGTGTTGGGATTCCTGCCATAGATGCGCGTAAAAGCAAAATCGGGTTTCTACTTGAATCTATTATATCTTCGCATGAAGGAATTACTTTGCTGCCCAAAACTTCGGCGTGTAGTGAAACATAGTAGCCGGTTTTCAAGTAACGATAATCGTTATTTATGTTTAGGGTGGGTCTTTTGATTGTGGATTCTAAAAACATTGATGGTTTCATTATTTGCGTATTCGCTGTTAGGTCGATGTTAGAAACGACCAGCACTCATATGACACCAGATAGTCGAAAGGCGATATTCTTACAGTTGTATTTAAAATTACCTGTACATTATAAGTCATTTAAATTGACCCTTTTTTTATTTAGCCCACTTTTTGATATATTATCCTCTTTCACAATTATCCGCGATTATTTTTATGGTTAAACAGTGCAGTTATTCCTGAAAAAGTTCTTATTGACTATTATATATTGTAGGTTCAATGAGCTTTGAGATACAAATAATCACCGATCTTGCCGTGTTGATGTTTGTAGCATCAGTTGTGGCTCTAATTTTTTACAGACTTAAACAGCCTTTAATACTTGGGTACCTGATTGCCGGTATAATTATCGGGCCATTTACACCTCCATTTAACCTTATATCTCATGTTGAATTTCTCAGCGTCTTTGCTGAAATGGGCGTTATTTTGCTTCTATTTACTATTGGACTAGAGTTTCCCATAAGAAAACTGAAGGGAATAAGTTATATTGTCATCAGTGTTTCTGCCCTTGAAATTTCTCTGATGCTTGCTGTAAGTTGGATTATAGGAGCTTTGCTGAATTGGGGTTTTTATGATATGCTATTTCTAGGTGCTGCTCTTGCTAGCAGTAGCACAACGATAGTTGCTAAAGTGCTAAGTGATATGGGAAAAATAAAAGAAATTTCATCAGTGATGATACTTGGCATACTTGTTGTAGAGGATATAGCCGTTGTTATTATTCTATCAATTCTGCAAAATCTTGCTATCACCAGTGTAGTTTCTCCAATTTCATTGTTGTTACTCTTGCTTAGATTAGTCCTTTTTATAGGCGGAACTTTGGTTGTTGGTCATCTCTTTATTCCAAAAATAATCGATCGCGTAGCACAGTTGGGAAACCGAGAATTGCTCTATATTCTCCTATTGGGTTTGTGCTTTGGTTTTTCAATAATAGCTAGCTTGCTTGGTTTTTCAGTAGCTATAGGAGCTTTTCTCATTGGTGTAGTAGTGGCTAGGTCTCATGCGAGAGAAAAAATAAGTCACGAAATCGTTCCTCTGCAGATTATTTTTGGCGCCATCTTCTTTGTTTCTATGGGCGCTTTAATGGATATTACTCAAATCGCTCTCTACTGGATTCCTGCCTTGATTATTACTTTGGCTGTTCTTGGAACAAAACTGGTTTGCTGCGGGGCGGGGATAAGGCTTTTCGGTTTTGATAATAGAACCTCATTAAGGGTAGGATTAGGTATGGCTCAGATTGGCGAGTTTGCTTTCATAGTTATCAAAGTCGGTCAAGACTTAGGTGTATTGAGTGACTTTCTTCTGCCCGTGATTGGTGTTGCCACAATTATAACTTCATTTATGACACCTTATCTCATCAGGTTTTCTTTTAAAGAACCACATATAAATTCAAATCCTCCTAAAAATGGCGTTTGACTGTTTTTGGATAAAAGTTCGTTTTAAAACAGGTGTAAAATAATTATTGTATTGGATATAGTTATGTTTAAAAATGAACTTTCGTACCATAATCGCATCAGAGCACATTAATCTTTGAAATGAGATGACCATCAACGTATAAACCTCTTGAAGTGTTAGGTCCAGAACATGAATTTTCTCTTGTTGATGATGAACTAACACCTCTGCCAATCGCAGACAGGATAATAAAAGACTACTGTGGTAGAATAGTCAACTTTGTTGAGTTGCCAGGTTTCACTTTTGGAAAAGAGTTACAATTGCACGTTATGGAGATAAAAGCAAATTCTCCGTTTAAGTCACCTCAGGTGTTTGAAGAGACATTACATGATGCCGTAACTACTCTTTCCGCGTTTCTCAAAAAGAAGTATCGCGCCAACTTGCTTGGCACTGGTATGCATCCTATAATGAATCTTAATCAGACAGGAGTTTGGCCTCATCGTCACCGTAAAATCTATGAAGAATACGACAAAATCTTCAATCTTAAACAGCATGGTTGGCTAAACATACAAAGCTTCCACCTAAACCTGCCTTATGTAAAAGAAGATAATGGCATTTTACTACATAACCTTCTGGCTAATATATGTCCATATTTACCCGCTATTTCTGCATCTTCACCAATTTATGAAAGCAAAATAGGTCCAAACGTGGATAACCGTTTAGCGTTCTATAAGGTTAACCAAAGAGAAGTTCCTACCATATCCGGGGATGTAGTTCCAGAGTATGCTACATCTATAGCTGCCTACAAAAAGGATATTATTGGTCGTTACTCGACTGATTTAGCTAAGGCTGGAGCCTCAGACATATTATTATTTAAGGAATGGGTGAATTCGCGGGGGGTGATTTTCCGTTTCGATCGCTCGGCTCTTGAAGTGCGTGTTATGGATGAACAAGAATGTATAAAATCTGATGTTGCGTTAAGCTGCTTTGTACGTTCTATCCTCCGAGGATTAATTTCCAATAAAACTGAACTCTTGCCCCATTCATTACTCGTAACTGACTTCGAATCAATCCTAACAAATGGGCTTGATGCTCAAGTTCAGAATCCAGCAGGTTCAACTGCGCGACAAATATGTAAGCGTCTTTTTAACTTGGCTTGGGAAAGTGCAGAAAAAGAAGAGAAAAGATATCTCCCCTTAATTCAGAAAAGAATAGATGAAGGAAACCTGTCCGAAATCATTCGAAAAAATGTGTTGAAAAGAGCTCAACGAACAGATTTCAAGGAAGCAGTGGTTGATGTATATTCAAGGCTTAATAAGTGCCTAATTACTAATCAACCCTACTTCTAAAAAGAGGTAACTCTAATGTCTGATAGCGCAACTGGAAAAACGTATTCCTTAGATGTATGCTCCCCCTGCAAACTTATTTGTTGCCAAGAAGCCAATCCCCCCCTGACTGCTAAACGCAAGAAAATCATACGTGAATATCTAAAACAACAAAATATATCATTGAAAGACGTTTTTGTCCATCAAGGGCACTCCTATCCCGCATCTGACAAAGATGGATTTTGCATTTTCTACAATAAAGACACGCATAAATGCATAATACACGCCGTCAAACCTGAAACATGCAAAGCTGGACCTGTTACCTTTGACATAAACTTGCGCAGTAAAAAAGTTGAATTCTACCTAAAAAAAGGCGAAATCTGCGCCCTCGCTCAGATTATCTATGATAACTCTGATCAATTCAAAAATCATTTCGAAGTAGCGAAATCAGAGATATTACGACTAATTTGCGAGCTTAAATCAGCTGATTTAAAGAATCTTTTAACCATTGAGGAGCCTCAAACTTTTAAGGTAGCTGAATCTGATTTGCCAAATAAAGTAGCCAAAAAACTTGGAATTTCATAAGTGCTACGCTCTTTTTGCAATAAATTAATAAGCTTAATAAGTCTCCTCGTGAAACTCTAAAGTAGAGAGGGGATGACCTTGAAAGAACTAAGAGGTAAAACTACTCTCTGAGCTTATAAAAAATTCTCGAAGAAGTGACAGAGAACTAGCTAAAGCAATAGGTACATCACAACCTACCGCTACAAGAATACGAACAAAACTTGAAAAAGAAGGATACCTAAAAGAGTATACTGCAATTCCTGACCTCGTAAAGATTGGCTACAGCATTATGGCTTTAACTTTCATGAAATTGGACCAGAAATCAATCATTGATCAAACCGATTTCAGCTTCAAGAAGGCGCATTTCGATGCAATGAATCGGAGTCCAATGTCTGCTGTCTTTTTGGCAAAGCAGGGTATAGGTCTTGGTTATGATAGAGTGCTTTTATCTTTCCATCCAAATTATGACGCCTTCGACAAATTCCAACTCTATTTAAAAGACAAGATGAGCGCTAACATACTTGATATCAATACTTTCTTGATCAATCTTGAAGATGAAAAAAACAATTTACCTTTTACCTTCAAACTGCTTGCTAACCAAATATTAATGTCTGCTGATGTCGAAAAAGCTGATGATTCTATGCCTCAATCTAAAAAATAGAATTTTGCTTGTTTAAAGAAATCCTGCCTCTTTCAACTTCAACGCTAAGGCGATGCTACCTTTGAAATGAATCTTTCCAGTGAAGAAGGCTCTTTCTGCGCTTAATTTGCCGTTGACGAGGTCTAGAAAATCATTCTCGTCCATCTTCAGCAACAGATTAGGCGATGGATAGGTCCCTTCTTTCACATCCAACTTTTTTTCTTTAATAGTAACAATCCAATCGCCCTTGTTTGCCCCTGCGATTTCAACTTGAACAATAACGTCAACACCCGAAGCTTTACTTGGGTTAAACCTTTCGGGGAGAATTTTCTCGAAGAATTCCTTAGGTGTTGAGGCTTCCATACTTGTATCTTCTTCACAGAATTATCTAAACATATCTTTCTCTTTGGGTCTTGTAAGATCCTTTGCAGTCCCATTTTCGAAAATTTGATATTTGTATCCTCTTATAATCGCCACAGGTACTCCTTCATCTGCCTGCCCCATTACTAATTCTGCCGCTGAAGCTATCTCGTCAGCAATGCAAGTTTGCTTTATTCTTAGCACATAGCCAAAGAGGTCTTTCTCTCCACGCCGATCTCTTATCGGTTTGATTCCTGCAACACCAATAGTTACGTTGATCTCTCCCATTCGAAGAGGGCGCCCATGAGTGTCTGATATGAGTACTGCAACAATGTGACCGGTCTGTTTTTTGATTTCATTACGGATATTTTGCGCGGAAACATCCGGATTAGCTGGCAATAAAGCTACATTTGTGTCGCCACTTACGTTTGAACGATCTACACCCGCGTTTGCAGAGATTATGCCATGTTTTGTTTCAGTTATGAGACTATTACGACCTATGCGCACGAATTCTTTGGTTTCTCGCAATATTACTTCTACCAAAGCGGGGTCTTTTTCGACTTTTCTCGCTATTTCCAAAGCCTGCTCTGACGGTACAATTTCATCTAAGTTTACAACATTTCCTTCAGCTTTCGAAACTGCCACATGAGTAACCACTAATATATCGTTTTCTTGGATTGGTGTACCCTGCTTTTTTGCGGCATCAACAATAAGTTGTCCTAAGTTGTCACCTTTTGTGAGTAAGGGCAAATTTTCAATCGCAATGACTTTAACCGGTTCCATCTAGCATCCCCTGTCTCTTTTTTAGAGAACCTTAAGACTGCGATTATGTAAACCTTACTCAAATACTAAACTCCTTACCTGCGTGAATTGTTACTCAATTTGGAGAATATACGACCGACGACATCTTTTTAAGGCTACATTGGCTAACTACTCTCTTCAAGGAGTAAATCAACATGGATTACCTCAAACTCGTTGAAATGATTCCTGCTGAAAAGCGGGCACCACTATCGAGCCAATTAATTGGAGTTATTTTGAACTCAAAGAACGATACAATGCCCAACACATTGGCAAACGCCATGCTACTGAAAATGAAGGAGGGCAAAGCAAACACCAAAGAAGGTATAGCTGTTATCCTCCAAGCTTCTGTAACATTAGACGCAGAAAAAACCGTTACTGCCTTGGGCGACATGCAATTATTAAAAATCGCTGAACAAATAGTTCAGGGAATGTAAGGAGGACAAAAAAATGGCATTAAAATTCGGTATAGAATTTGTTCCAAAAGACCCATACTGGAAAATAGCCGCTTTCGGACTTTTAGCTGAAGCCAACGATTTCAACAACATGTGGATTACTGACCACTACAGTAATCGCAACGTTTACACAACCCTTACAGCCGCAGCTCTATACACTAATAAAATTATTTTCGGCACCGGTGTAACCAACCCTTGGATGGTTAACCCCGTTATCACAGCCGAAGCTATCGCCAGCCTAGATGAAATTGCCCCCGGTAGAATCATCCTAGGTATGGGTGCAGGGGATAAAACTACCCTCGAAGAAGTCGGCGTAGCAATGGGCAAACCTCTTGCTGCTGTGCGTGAATCAATCGAAATCTTCCGCAAACTAACCGCTGGGGAAAGTGTTGCATTCCAAGGTGATGTTTTCAAAACTGCAGGTGCTAAATTAAAGTTCAAACCAAAGAACAAAATCCCCGTGTACGTCGGCGCTCAAGGACCAAAAATGCTAGAACTGGCCGGTAAAATAGGCGACGGTGTACTAGTCAATGCAAGTCACCCAAGCGATATAGGTTATGCAGTTAAACTAGTAAATGAAGGTGCAAAACAAGTGGGCAAAAAACCAGGCGATGTTGATGTGGCAGCATACACTTCATTTAGTGTCAGTGACGATCTCAAGAAGGCTATCAAAGCAGCATCTTCAGTAGTTGCCTTTATCGTAGCAGGTAGCCCCGAAGAGGTTCTTGTTAGACATGGCATCGAAATGGCTAAGGCAAACGAGATCCGCGCGGCACTCAAAGTTGGCGACTTCGGCAAAGCATTCGGCTCTGTTACTCCACAAATGATTGATGTCTTCGCAGTAGCTGGCACGCCGGATATGTGCATCGAACGTATTGCCGAACTCAAGAAGATCGGTATCGGTCAATTCGTTGTCGGTTCCCCAATAGGTCCCAACGTAAAAACTGCCATCGATATAGTGGGCAGTAAAATCATTCCCCACTTCAAGGAATAAACTCTTTAAAGGCGCTTTTTTGTGCGCCTACCTTAATATTTTTAGGTAACCTGAGACTCTCCTTCGAGGAAGGCTCTGGCTATATGCCTCTGGTCTTTAGGCGATTTGCTGTATGGCTATCTTTGCAGTTATTCCAGTAAAGAATCTTAGCATATCAAAGAGGCGACTTTCCTCAGTTTTCAGTCCGCAAGAGCGTAGTATGCTTACTCTGGCTATGCTTCAAGATGTATTGAAAGCCCTACAACAGTCTGTTGTTGATGAAATTGTTGTTATTGGTAATGATGATGTGGTTAAGAGGATGGCGGATAAGTTTGGAGCATTTTATATTGAGGCGAATCAGGATGGTTTAAATCCTGCTATTGAGGAGGCAGTTCGATGGTGTGTAAGGGAGCAGGCTGATTGGGTGCTTGTTTTGCCAGCTGATATTCCTTTGCTGACTTCTAATGATGTTAACCAGATTATTGAGTTAGGTGTTAGTGCGGCGTCAATGGTTTTATCGCCTTCGAATGATGGGGGAACAAATGCTCTTTTCCAAAGTACTCCGACCCTGGTTTCAGCGTGTTTTGGTCCTAAAAGCTTTGCAGCCCATGTTGAAGAAGCCCATTGCAAGGGAGTCAAGGTTCGGTTTTATAGTTCGCTGAATATTGGCAATGACATTGATTGTGCGGAGGATTTCAAGAAGCTTCTTGTAGTCAAAAACAGTACTCTATGTCGAGAAGTTTTAGAACAAATTTCCTTACGTAATCTAAAAGTCTCTGAATACCTCAAAGGTAACTCATCAATTTCAGAAAGATAATTAAAGAAAATGTTTTGGAAAGAAGGGGGCTAAGTGCGAGGTACGCCGACTAGGCTTATTCCTGCACCTTTCATCTTGTATTTGATGTTTATGTAAATTAGTACAGCAGTCATTGTTTCTACAACTACTGCGTTGGCAAGTACACCTGCGTCAAAGGCTTCAATGCCTGTTTTTCTTATCATTGCAACTACGGCTTCGCGTGCTTCTTTGTCTCCTCCGCATACTAGGACGTCAGTTTCGATTTTTGAATCGAATTTCTCTAGTTGTTCAGGTGAAATGTTTTGGAAGGCTGCTACAACTTTGGTGCCTTCACCGAAGAATTCTTGGACTTCTGCAGTAATTGAGCCTTTAGGATTAAGTTTTGCGCGGCTTTTTCTTTCAGGATCAAGAGAGCTTGCAATGTTGATGACGATTTTGCCTTGTACCGCGGTTTTAAGATCTTCAAGTATAGGTTTCATGCCATCATAGGGAATGGAGAGCAAGACTACGTCGGCTTTGGTTGCGGCGTCACGGTTGCTGTAGCCTTCGACGTTTTTGCTACCGAATTTTGTGTTAATTATGTTTGCGGTATTTTGGGCTTTCATGGCATCACGTGAGCCGATAAGGACACGTACGCCTGCTTTTGCGAATCGAGCGGCGATGGCGCTTCCTTCTGAGCCTGTGCCGCCGATTACGGCGAGTGAGAGATTAGGGGTTGACATTTTATATTCTCCTATTTTCAGTTAGGATGTTTATGTGTTATTATCTGTTTCGGGTCAGCCAAAAGTTATCTAAGACACGTTTATGAATAGTATTGTTGCGGTTTGGTGAAACGCGTTGGTTGATGTGGCGAAGATAAAATATGTATCTGGCGACGAAAAACTGCTTGATAATATAGTTAGACTTTGGGCGGGTTTGAATCAGCAGCATTTGGACTTTTCACCTGATTTTAAGCCCTATTATAGGGCTTTGACTTTTGAAAAACGTAAAGTTGTCTTGTTGCAGAAAGCTCGGACTGGGGCATTGCGTGTTGAATTAGCTAAAGATGAGAAAGCAGAACAATATGTTGGCTATTGCGTGAGTAGCATTGATGCGAACAAAGTTGGCGGGATTGAATCCTTATTTGTTGAAGAATCTTATAGGGGATTAGGTATCGGGGACGCGTTGATAAAATCTGCTCTATTTTGGATGGATGAAAAAGGTGCAGAAACAAAGATGGTATCGGTTGCAGCTGGCAATGAAGAAGCATTCAGGTTTTATGCCCGATATGGCTTTCGCCCTAGACGAACAGTTTTAGAGCAAATAAAAAACCATTAACTGAATTTATCACTGGTTTTTGTTGATGATTTTATATACAAAAAATAATTTTTAAACAATTGGTTTGATTATTATTTAAATTGTTTTTTACGATAGTTTTGCTCCTCTTTTTAAGAAATCTAAATTAATGTTGAACTGAGTTATTTTTTAGCTGGTGAATTTATGAAGGTTGCTGTTGCTGGTAAAGGTGGCGTTGGCAAGACTTTAATTGCCGGCGGTTTGGCAGTGGGTTTTGCGCAACGTGGTTTGAAGACTATTGCAATTGACGCGGACTCTTCTCCTAACTTAGCCTTGACATTGGGTTTGTCAACAGAAGAGGCGCGTAAACTTATCCCGATTTCGGATAACAAGCCTTTGGTGGACTCCAAAACACAAACCGAGTATTCAGGGGTCTACAAACTTTCTTTTAGCGTCGACGACATAGTGCGCGAGTACTCGGTGAAGACCCCACTTGGGCCTAACCTCATTGTGATGGGCACAGTTCAATCGATGGGGTCAGGATGTATGTGTGCACCAACTGCTGTTGTACGTGAACTGCTACGACATTTGGTTGTAGAATGCGATGAAGCTGTCGTACTTGATTTAGAGGCAGGCGTAGAACACATCGGACGTGGTACCGCAAAGGCCATGGACACACTGCTCATTATAGCAGATTCAAACCTGAAATCCCTCGAAATTGCAAAAAAAATCCGCGACTTCGCAGCCACTGCAGGTATGAAACAGCTCTATCTCATAGGTAATCGCGTCATGAACACCCTACAAGAGGAAGCCATACGCAGTTTCGCAGCTAAAAACGGATTAGAAGTGCTTGCGTTGATTCCATTTGACAACAAAATTACTGAGTCAGATATGCAAGGTGAAACTCCGCTTAAAAACAAGGATTATCCTTCGGTTAAGACCATAGATAATATATGCGACTTGCTGCTAAAGAAAGCATCTAACTAATAGTTGAGGCTGATTGTATGAAAACTCTTGTCACCATTGGACGCGGTGGAACCGGGAAATCTAGTTTTACTTCTTTGATGGCGAAGGCGTTTATTGAGGCAGGTCATGCGCCGCTATTATTAGTTGATGCTGATCCTGATCAAAACCTGGCGGAAATGCTTGGTATAGATATGAAAGCTCAGGGTAAATCCACAATGGCGGAGCTCATCGTTGACACCTTCATCCAGAAAGGCGGGACTACCACAGGAGTAGCACCTACCCAACGAATAGAAACTCGGCTTCTAAGCGAAGGTATGTACGAAAGTAAGGACTTTGACTTCATGTCCGTAGGTACCAAATGGGTTGAAGGTTGCTACTGCATGCCTAATACTGCGTTGAAAGCTGCGTTAGAATCAGTCACCAAGAACTACCAGTACGTTATAATAGACTCCCCCGCTGGTCTAGAGCACTTGAATAGGCGTATAGCCTCGAAAGTAAATGACATATTCGAAATGCTTGATCACTCCAAGAAATCCATTGATCATGCCAAACGCGCCTATCGCATAGCTAAAGAGGTTCAAATGGAATTCGATAACTTCTACCTTATAGGTGGCTATCGATTTCCCGCTGAACGCGGCAGTCAAGCAGAAACCGAACTCAATTTCAAGTACATGGGCAAAATAGTCGCAGACGAAACTGTGGACGAGTATGTGTTGGACGGGAAATCACTGCTGGATTTACCCTCTGACAACCCCGGGTATGTCTCAGTTAAACAGATTCTGAAAAAAGTTGGCTACCTTTAAGAAGTTTAGTAACTAAACTTCGGTAGCACGGAAGTAAATAAACGTGTTACTTAAATATTTTTCTTATTTAATCTCGCTTTTCTCATAATATTTCCCATAATTTTTTCATCCTTGTTCTGGAAAGGTTTAAAACAGTGCAGAATGGGTATTATCTAAACCTTTACTGAGGTTAACTAACTTGACAACTAAAAACCTGCGTGTAAAGATAGACGAAATGAAGACCAACACTGGTCTTATCAAGAATCTTGATATTTCTATAGGCAAAATTGTTGATGACTCATGGACTGAACCTATGGGTCCCACACCTATGCCTTCATTATCAACCTTGAGAGACTGGGACTTGAAACTCCTTAACAAGTACAAGCCATTTTACATGCCTGATTGTGACCTTTGCTGTTTGTGCACTTTTGGCAAATGCGATTTGACCGCTGGAAAACGTGGTGCATGTGGCATCGATATAGGTGCCCAATCATCACGTATTGTACTTTTAGCTTGTTGTATAGGAGCCGCTACACATACTGCCCACTCGCGTCACATGGTTCACCATCTAATTGAGGAATATGGTGCCAAATACCCACTAGATATAGGTGGTCTAAACATCAAAGTAGAAGCGCCAATAACCAGACTAGTTACTGGTATAAGACCACAGACTCTGGGTGACTTAGAAGAAGCTCTAGAGTATGCAGAAAATCAAATTACTCAATGCCTTGCAGTAGCTCATACCGGTCAAGAATCCAACAACCTAGACTTTGAATCAAAAGCATTCCACGTTGGTATGATTGATCATTTAGGTATGGAAATTGGTGATATCGCTCAAGTTTCCACCCTGAACTTCCCCAAAGCTGACCCTAATGCTCCACTAGTTGAAATGGGCATTGGCACTGTTAATTCTAAGAAACCAGTTATCATGTGCATTGGCCACAACGTTGTGCCCTCAGTCGGTATTATAGACTATATGAGAGACAAGGGTGTTGCCGATAACATGGAAGTTGTTGGCTTATGTTGTACTGCTATAGACAATACACGATACTACAAGGGTGCAAAAATCATAGGTCCAATCTCATGGGAACTAAGATTCGTACGCACCGGTCTCCCAGACGTAGTCGTTCTAGATGAGCAATGTGTCCGAACAGATGTCTACCAAGAAGCTGAACGCATTCACACGCCAGTCATTGCAGCATCAGAAAAGAACTGCATCGGTTACAAGAACCGTACAAACGACCCTGCAGACGAAATCGTTGCAGATCTCGTAAGCGGTAAAGTACCCGGAGTACTAATCCTCGACCCAGAAAAAGTAGGGGAAGTTGCAGTAAAAACAGCCCAAAAGATAGCGCCAATACGCAAGAAATTCAAAAACCTTCCAGAAATAGAGGAAATCAAGCAACTTGCTAAGACATGTAGACACTGCAATATGTGTCGCAGAAGTTGCCCACAAGACCTCAAAATATCTGAGGCAATGAAAGCAGCCGAAGAAGGCGACATAACACAGTTCACCGACCTGTATGAATACTGTGTTGGCTGTGGAAGATGCGAACAAGTTTGCCCAGTAAAACTCGCCATACATAGCTTCATAGTTAAAGCGGGCGAGAAACATATGACCGAAGAGACTAACTTCTGTCGCCAAGGTAGAGGCGCAGTTTCAGACGTAGAAATCAGAAGTGTTGGTGGTCCAATCGTTTTAGGCGAAATCCCCGGCATCCTTGCAGTAGTCGGATGCAGTAACTATCCAAAAGGTGGTAAAGACGTTTATGATATATGCAGAGAATTCGCCAGCAGACGATTCATCGTTGCAGTATCAGGCTGCTCAGCCATGACCGCAGGATCATATAAGAATGCTGAAGGTAAAACACTCTACGAAGAATTCCCAGGCGGCTTCGAAGCAGGCGGAATAACCAATGTCGGTTCATGCGTAGCCAATAGCCACATTGCAGGCGCAGCAATCAAAGTAGCCAATATCTTCGCGAAACGCAACCTACGAGGCAACTACGAAGAAATCGCAGACTACATCCACAACCGCGTCGGCGCAGTCGGTCTTGCATGGGGCGCATACTCCCAAAAAGCTGCAGCAATAGCCGCTGGATTCTGGCGCTTAGGTGTTCCAGTAATCGTTGGTCCACACGGAAGCAAATACCGTCGCATGCTCATGGGCAGAAAGGACAAAGATGAAATGTGGTACAGCATCGATGCCCGCACAGGTGAAAAAATCTACACTGGACCCGCACCCGAACATCTATTCATAACCGCTGAAACTAAAGAAGAAGCGATGGTTATGATAGCTAAACTCACCCTGAGACCTAACGATACTTGGAAAGGCCGCGCAGGAAAACTCTCACACTATGTCGACTTGCACAAGCGTCTCTATGGAACAATGCCAGAAGATCTCGAAAAATATATCCGAACAACAGCCGACATACCCATTACTATGAAAGACGAATTTACTAAAATATTGGAAGCAAAAGGCTGGAAAGAAACCTCAATTCCTGACCCAACAATGCTTCCAAGAATGGTCCGTAAAACTAAGGAGTGATAAAATATGTCATGTGAACCTTGGCAATGTGCAGAAATAGCAGCAACAAAGAAAGCAAACGCAATACAAAAACCCGAAATCGCCGTAGCTATTATAAAGAAAGCAACCCACCCCATTTTGGTCGTGGGCAGCTACGCAGTTGAACGTATGATAGAAGGCAAGCTATTAATTGAATACCTTATAGACTTCGCAAATGCCTCAAAAATTCCAGTTGTTGCGACAGCCCATATGGTTGGTGAATTCCTCAAACGAGGATACACACCCGCTGACTACATGTCTGCTATGGACATCGGCAACAGATTAGTCGACCCCACCTGGCAAGGAATTGACGGCAAAGGTCCGCACGATGTTGCATTGTTCGTTGGTATGCCTTATTATATGGAAGCACTCATCTTGTCAGGACTCAAACATTTTGCACCACAACTAAAAACCATAACCATCGACAATCTGTTCCATCCGCACGCAACCTGGTCCTACCCTAACGTTTCAATTGAAGCGTGGGCGGAAAATCTCAAAGTCATGACTTTAAAGTTTAAAGAAGGAGGAAACTAAAATGTCCATGTTTAAAGATATACCTGTAGATGTCGGAGTCATTTATGAAGGCGAACGTATCCGCAAAAACGACATGCAAGTCGAACTTGGCGGACCAACCATCAAAGAAAAATTTGAACTAGCAAAAGTAAAACCCATGAGCGAAGTCGAAGACGGCAAAGTCACCATCATCGGCCCGGATCTAAAAGACCTCAAAGTAGGCGCAGCTCACCCCTTAGCAATTCTAATTGAAGCAGCTGGCCCAACTCTAGACGCTGGTCTTGAAGGTGTAATTGAAAGGCGCCTTCACGGCTATCTCAACTTTATCGAAGGTTTCATGCACCTTAACCAACGCTACGACGTATGGATGCGTATTGGAAAGAAATCCTTCGAGAAAGGCCTAAAGAGCTTCAGCTACATCGGTACCGTTCTTCAACGACTCTACAAGAGCGAACTGCCAATTATTGAAAAACTGCAAATAACCTTCGTTACTGACCCAGCAAAAATCCATGAACTATATACAGGCGCCGTAGCCGATTACGAAGCACGCGATGCAAAAGCACGCGGTCTTAAAGATGAAGATGTCGACAAATTCTACGGTTGCGCCCTCTGCCAATCTTTCGCACCCACACACGTCTGTGTAATCACACCGCAAAGATACTCCAACTGCGGAGCCATATCCTGGTTCGACGGAAAAGCCTCAGCAAGCATCGACCC
Source organism: Candidatus Bathyarchaeota archaeon (assembly GCA_963701765.1). GTDB lineage: Archaea > Thermoproteota > Bathyarchaeia > Bathyarchaeales > Bathycorpusculaceae > JADGNF01. The sequence continues at coordinate 286,366 of CAVPBD010000004.1, read as the reverse complement.
CAAAGGTCCAGTCTTCGCCATAGAAAAAGGTGAACTAGTCAACGCTGAAAAAGGCGAATACACCGGCATAAACGAAATGGCCAAAAAACGAACCATGGGCGAAATAAACAAAGTCTGGTTATACACTGCATTTGACCATCCACATACTTCCTGCGGATGCTTCGAAGCAGTAGCCTTTTACGTACCCGAAGTTGACGGGTTCGGTATAGTCAGCCGAAGCTTTAAAGGTGTATCTGCAAACGGTCTGCCCTTCTCAACTATGGCTGATTCTACTTCAGGCGGACGCCAAGTTGACGGATTCCATGGTTTGTCTATCGAATATATGCGTTCATCAAGATTCCTCTCTGCAGACGGCGGATGGAACCGTGTAGTCTGGCTACCTAAAGAAGTTAAAGAACGCGTCAAAGAATTCATCCCAGCAGATGTCGTAGATAAAATAGCTACTGAAGAAAACGCGCAAAATATCGACGCCCTCAAAGCCTTCCTGAAAGAAAAGAACCATCCAGTTGTTGCAAGATGGCAAGAAGAAGCACCAGCGGAAGAAGCAGCATCAACCTCAACCGAAACACAAGCAGCAGAAGCTACAATGATGCCGGTAATGACAGCATCAACACTACCCATAACTGCGGGTGGCTTTAGAATAATCCTAACCGACGCAAAAATCTACGCCTCCAAAATAGTTGTCAAAAAAATCTCAGACGAAAAAACCGAGAAACGGTGAACACCTTGACGCACCACAAAAAGGAAGAAAACAGCAGTAGCGGACTTGACATTGACGGACTACTAGACCTGCTCAAAAAATTCCAACAAATTGAACTATACGACTTCCAAATGGATATGAAAAATCTGGAACTGCGCTTCGAGCCAGGCATCGGCGGATCAATAATGCCTCAACTCAAAATCCCCTCCGCGATAGCAACAAAACCCACCGCTTTAATCCAACAGACCTTCACTCCACCCATCGACAAATATACCGGAAAAATAGCTGAAGTAACACTCGGTGCAACCAAAGGTCAAGGCGGAACACGTGGAAAAGCAATAACCATCGGCGGAGAAAAATCTCCCCCCTTCTACACCTTTGAAAGCCCAGTTACCCACCCGCCAATTGTAACATTAGACGTTTTCGACATGGAAGTTCCGCTGTCTAAAGCTGTAAAAATGCACTTCAAAGAAGTCCTCCACGACCCAGCAGAATGGGCAAAACTCGCAGTAAACAAATTCGGCGCAGACATGGTCACAATTCACCTGATTAGCATTGATCCACTTTTGAAAGATGCTCCACCAAAAGATGCCCTGAAGACAATTGAAAAAGTCCTACAGGCAGTTGATGTTCCCCTCGTGATTGGTGGTTGCGGTGACCCCGTTAAAGACGAGGCCCTCTTCGAAGAGGTCGCGGTAGCATTCCCTGGTGAAAGATTCTTACTCAGCTCTCTAACTCGTGACATGAACATCGAGAAAAGCGCAAAACTTGCAAAGAAAAATAACCACGCCGTACTTTCCTTCACCCCAATGGACCTAAACATGGCGCGAGAGCAAAATCGTAAACTCTACGATTATCTAGCCCCCGAAGATATAGTTATGGACTTATCTACAGCCGCATTAGGCTACGGGTTAGACTACGCTTTTACTAACATGGAACGCGCAAGACTCGCAGGCTTAATGGGCGATAACGAACTTGCACACCCAATGTCTTCAGGAACAACCAACGCTTGGGCTGCACGCGAAGCTTGGCTGAAAATGGATGCCAAATGGGAACCGCGTGAACTTCGTGGTCCCTTGTGGGAAGTAACTACAGCATTGACGCTACTGCTTGCAGGAGTAGACATGTTTATGATGATTCATCCAGCCGCAGTTAAGACTCTAAAAGAAGTCACCAAGCGATTATCCAGCGGTCAAAAGGCAGACGCAAGCAAATACCTAGAATGGGTTACTGCTAAACCATAGCTGAGGATGGTATGTATATGAGTGAACAAGGCAAAAAAGCTGAAAAGAAAGAATTAAGCCCAATAGACATTTACAAACTCCTCCCAAAGACCAACTGCAAAGAATGCGGCCAAGAAAACTGCATGGCCTTTGCCACTAAAATCGTTAACCGCGAAGCCGACATCGACCAATGCAAACCACTATTTAAGAAAGAACACGAGAAAAATTATAAAAAACTCAAAGAATTACTCAAACCCGCAGTAAAAGAAGTCATAATCGGCGTTGGTGACAAAGCCCGCAAAATAGGCGGCAAACTAGTCATGTACCGCCACGAATTCACCTACTTCAACCCCACCGCCATAGCCATCGACGTAAGCGATGAGATGCCCGAAAACGTACTTGTCAGCCGAGTAAAAGATACCGAAGGATTCACCTTTGAATACATAGGTAACACCTTAAAGCTTGACATGATAGCCGTCCGCTCAACTTCTGGCGACGCAGAGAAATTTAAAGCAGCCGTCAAAAAAGTCTCCGAAACCACCACCCTGCCCCTAATTCTATGCGCACTTAACCCCGTAGTTCTTGAAGCAGGTCTAATGGCCATACCAAAAGCACGCCCCCTGCTCTATGCAGCAACAACCACAAACTGGAAAGACATGGCTGAACTCGCACTAATGTACAACTGCCCATTAGTTGCAGCTTCACCAAACGACATGAACAACCTGATGACCCTCGCAAAAACCCTACAGACCTACGGCGTACAAGACATAGTTCTAGACCCAGGAACATTCTTCAACGATGGTCTAGCAGACACACTAAACAACTTTACAATGCTACGCAAAGCAGCAACCAAACAAGGCGAAGAACTAGCAGGATTCCCCCTCTTAGGAATCCCAGCAGCTGCTTGGGTTAACAAAGGTGACACCGCAGACGAAATCATAAAATGGCGCGAAGCCCAAACTGCAGGAATGCTCATCGTACGCTACGCCGACGTTATTATAATGCACGGCAACGACGGATGGGCCCTACTACCTGAAGTAATCCTACGCCAGAACATATACACTGACCCAAGAAAACCAGTCGCAGTCGCTGCAGGTCTTAAAGTCTTCGGCACACCAGACGAAAACTCACCAGTGTTCTTCACCTCAAACTTTGCCCTAACTTATTACACCGTCGCATCAGACATCGAAAGCGCAAAACTCAATGCCTACCTAATAGTTGTTGAAAGCGAAGGTTCTGCCATAGACAGCGGAGTTGCAGGACGCAAACTCACTGCAGAAAAAGTAGCAGATGCTCTAAAGTCTTCAGGCGTAGAAACCAAAGTCAAACACCGCAAACTCATCATCCCCGGCAAAGCCTCAAGAATCAGCGGCGAAATCGAAGAACTCACCGGCTGGAAAGTTCAGGTCGGTCCAAGAGACAGCTCCGAGATACCCAAATATCTCGTAGACAAATGGCAACCATAAACCACCTCTTTTCCTTTTTGTATTATTTTATCAAAATTTTGTTTTAAGACTATTCAATTATAAAATTTAAGAAGGGGTTATGCGGTGATTCTGTTTTCTGCCGTAATTATAGCCAAGACCAAGAGGAGAACGCTTTTGTTCTAACTATAGTGAATTACTTAAGGCACATTTTACATTCCAGTAAGCATATACTATTATTAAAAAAATGTGCTGAAGCAGGTCCTCATTTTTTTATCGCTGTGAGAACCAGTTTGGCATTGTTTACATCTACTTCAGTAATAGTGCAGTTCTTGATTTCTTTTATTTCGCCAAGCACACTCTTTAAAATAACATTGTCTTTTTCGGTTTTCGCGTAAAACACGTCTTTAAAGACAGATTTTCCGTTAAGTAAAACATTAAACTCACACATATTTAATCACTAACAATATTGACTCTTTTCGCGTTTATAATCCCTTTCCACTTCACCATAGGTTTGGCAAGTTATTTTGACCGTTTTTCTTAAGATAAGTAATTATAATTCTAATCTTAATTATGATACCATTACATGCCTACGGGGCGATCTTGACGGCTGATAAGAGTTCATCAGATTATGACATATTTGATATACTTTCAGGCAGCGAAGAAAAAGCGGTTAAAGAGAAAGACGCAGAAAAGTCCGCTCAGAGAAAACAACGTGAAGAACTTTTAGCTCCAACATCTGTTAAAGATATTTTTCCTGAAGGAACCATAAGTGTCAACAAAAACACCTGCATAGGCGTACAATGTAAATTATGCGTAAAAGTATGCCCAACAAACGCTTTGTATTGGCAGTCAAGCGGCGTAGGCATTATTGAAGATTTATGTGTTCATTGCGGTGCATGTGTTCTAGTATGCATGGTAGATCATTGTATCAAAGTAACGCGTAAACGTGAAGATGGTACCCAAGAGCAATTTAGCAAACCAAGCGATGTTTTAGCTCTCACAAATGAGGTAAACGCGAAGAAACGTTTTGGGCGGGTGCGCGAAGTTTTTCCAACTTCAGCCGAATACTGCAAAAAATATGGGTGCCAAAAGTAGTGAAGTTTAGAGGTTAAAGCTTTAAGGTTCATTTGTATCTTGGGGAGTAGGCTTGTACAGCAGGCTATCGGAGCGTTAGGGGTTGCTTACCGTTGGGCGTGGAGTCAAAATTTGGGTTTTTGCTAGCTTATGCGCTCTTCTACTCTGGGTCGTTTGCATGCTACCTTCAAGTTTTAAGCATTTATTCAACGTTATTTTAGGTCAACCTGATTTTTACACGGGCAACTTGGGAATGTTTGTAGCTTCACATATAGGCTTACTTGCCCGTTTCTTCGCAGTCATACTAGCTTTAGTAAGCGGTTTTATGCTCTGGAGTACCAACCTAACTTCCTACACAAAACTTGCGCGCATAGTAGAAACCGTCCTTTTTTTGGAAGGCACCTACTACATTTTACTTTTTCCTTCTGGATTATGGTGGGTAGGTTTAGGTTTTAATTTCATAGGCTTAGACTACTTATTAAGAGCGGCCCTAGCTGGATCCGCTCTGCTTATGTTAAGTTTTAAGGTTCAGGATTTTGCGAAAGGTATGAACGTATTAAAATGGATTGGAATCGCAGCCGTTTCCTACATCATGGCGCTTTGGTTTAATGTTGTGTTTGGCTGGTTCGATATGATAGCCGTACTTGGTAGTGGTTTTCTTTTAACTGGAGCTGCATCATGGGGATTCCTAGTTTCGTTAATTGCTATGTCTTTGGCGGTGGTTTTTGCTGTAGCTGGCGCGCATCTTCTTTCAAAAAATCTTGGGGAATCTGTAAAATGGTTTGGTCTATCATTAGCGATGATAGGATTAAATTACGTAGTCTACTTGCTGTACTCTTTCTTATCCGGCAATTTGGATCCTGCGATGGCGATAGACCTTTGGGCGCTTCCATTTTTAGGTTTAGGGGTAAGTCTCTTTCGAACAATAATCCCAAAGAATATTGTAGATCAGTCTAAACCTTCAAATCTTGACGGCCAAAAAAGTAACGATGTTTAAGAAAAGAAGCCGTTTGGTTAGGTTTAGCCTAGAACAGATTCTATGTTCATATTGAGCACGACCTCTGCGACGTCGGTAGCATATTCTGCGGTTCTGCGTACGCTTTCGATAAGCAGTCTTAGGCTGGCGACTTCTTCGATGTCAAAAGTCTTCGAGGAAAGCACCGCTTCTTTTTCCAGGACAACGATTTGGTCAAGTTTTTGGATTATAGATTCAGCTAGGTTGTAGTCTTTTCTAAACAGGGATTCGATGGAGTCTTCGAACATACCTATAGCTAGGTTGCTCATATGTTCAATTTTTTCTATAAGATCGTTGTTGGGCTTTTCTTTCAAAGAAATAACGTTCTCGGCGATTCTTGTGGCGTGATCTGCAGTTCGCTCAATTGCCTTTGTTACGAGTCTGTATCCCAGGCTACCTTTTGCATCATCTAGCCCGATTTCCTTGAAAATACGGGGATTTGTGATTGCCAGTTTGAGCAAACGTGTTACATAAAGGTTGAATCGGTCGACTTCGTTGTCGGTTTCGATGACTGCTTTGGCTGCTTGTGTATCTTGATTTTTTAAAGACGCCACAGCTTCTTTATGCATAGATGCAGCGATGATTGCCATTCTACGCAGGGCACTTTGAACTGATAGTTCTGAATAATTAAGCAGAACCTGCAAGGTCAAATCCGCAGGGGTGTCAATCACGATTTCTGTACCCACTAGAAGGTTTCTGGCGAAGATTTTGAGAGTATTTCTCACTTTTGAGGGGAGCTGTTGCTGGCCTTGAGCTTTTAGGTGAAGTATGCTATAACCTACTAGATAAGCTGAGACTATCTTGCGTATTACAGCATCTGGCTTGTCATTCACTTGCACGCGGATGATAACTTCTTCTTGTTTTTCTTTTTTGCCAAGTTTAGGCGGAGTTATGGTTAACGATCCGTCTTCTTCCTCATAGAGTTGCAGGGCGCTGCCTTTCTTGAGTTGATTTCTAATAATCCAGTCTTTCGGTATGGATATTATGTACGTTGAGCCGCCTGTTACCTGAAGTTTTCTTTGCTCGCTGTTCTCGTTTTCGCTATTTTTAGTCAAATATGGCACCTTCTGCTTTTTATATAGTTAACCTTGATTTTATTATTTTCTATATAGTTTATGATGTTTACTGGGAACAGTTATATAACGTGGAGTTCCCACTTAAATTTGACCATGGGGGTAGCAAATGAGGTCTCTGCTCATGCTTAGTGTCATCCTACTTATCGCGATAATTATAGGAACCGCCCTTGGCTATACTTTCCTTAGTTCGCCGTCTTCTGGACCAACTGATTCTCCAACATATAATCAGCAGGGGAGTGCATCATTAAATGCTGCAGGCGCAACCTTCCCCTATCCTCTTATAAATTCAATGATTACTCGATACACACGTACAGTCCAATCTAATGTTCTAATTAACTATCAACCCATGGGTAGCGGAGGTGGAATCTCTGCACTCAAAGCAAAAACAGTTGACTTCGCAGCCTCAGATGCACCTCTGAAAGCTTCTGAAGTAACAAATATGCCCAACATACTTCACATACCCGAAACGATAGGTGCAGTAACACTCGCATACAATCTACCTGATGTACCCTCGGGCCTAAACCTAACCGGCGAGGTCATAGCCGACATCTTCTTAGGAAAAATAACCAAATGGAACGACGATGCAATACAAACCTTAAACCCTGGAACAACGCTTCCAGAGAAGGATATCCAGACTGTGCATCGTTCTGACGGCTCAGGAACAACCTACATTTTTACCAGCTATTTGAGTGTATCAAGTTCTCAATGGCGTGAAGAAGTAGGGCGTGGTAAATCAGTTGGTTGGCTTGCTGGGATTGGTGCACCTGGTAACACTGGAGTTGCTTCGGTTATTCAAGGTAACAAATACCTGATGGGTTATGTTGAGTTGTCTTATGCACTTGAGAATAATATGAAATTAGTGGCTGTTCAGAATCCTGCGGGAAACTGGATTTTACCTTCACTTGAATCAATACAACTAGCCGTTGAGTCTGGTGCTGCTTCAGGTTTACCTGCAGGCAATGAGAGTTGGACAAATGTTAATATTCTTAACGCTCCTGCCCCTCAAGCTTACCCAATAACTAGTTTTACTTACATTTTAACCTACCAAGAGCTAAACGTAATCTCTAGCATGAACTTAGGGAAGGCAAAAGCACTAGTAGAGTTTCTTTGGTATGTAATACATGATGGGCAAGAGCTAGCTTCAGACCTAATTTATGCACCACTTCCCTCTAATGTAGTTCAGGTAAATGAGGTAACTATCAAATCAATAACCTTCAATGGACAACAATTACTAACAGGCTAACTAAAGGCAGGATTCATAAAATGATACCACAAATCATTTTTATCAAAAATACAAATGATTCACGAGCAGATGCGCATGATTATAAAGCCAACTGCAGATAATCTGTTCAAAATCTTGGTTGCGGTAATCGCAGCTTCAGCAGCTGTGATTCTAATAATTAGCGCATATGCTCTTATTACTGGCTCTTCCACGGTTCTTGGAAAATTTGGTTTTGATTTCTTCGTAAGCGCAAAATGGAACCCCGCAGAAGGAAAAGAAGCATTTGGGGTATTACCCTATGTCCTAGGTACACTTGTTACCTCTGGAATTGCCCTTCTGATAGGTGTTCCATTAAGTTTGGGTATAGCTATCTTTTTATCAGAAATGGCTCCAAAAATTCTGCGAGTGCCTATTGGGTACATAGTTGAGTTACTCGCTGCCGTCCCCAGCGTAATATATGGGCTTTGGGGGCTTTTCATCTTCCGCTATTGGCTAATGGACTATGTAGAAACGCCGTTATCCACATATTTAGGGTGGCTTCCAATATTCAGCGGAACCCCTTTTGGTCTTGATGTTCTTACTGCCGGAGTCATTCTTGCAATCATGATTATACCTACAATCGCTTCAGTATCACGAGATGTAATCAGCTCCGTCCCGGACGCAATTCGAGAAGGTGCCTACAGCATCGGCGCAACAAAATGGGAAGTGATTCGTTATTGGGTACTAAGCTATGGACGTTCAGGCATATTTGGAGCCATAATCTTAGGATTGGGTCGTGCTGTGGGTGAAACCATGGCAGTAACTATGGTCATAGGCAACGCCACTGGTCCTTATGCAATGCCTACCTCCCTCTTTAAACCTGGACAAACCCTTTCTTCTCTTATCGCTAATGGCTTTTTAGAAGCTACTGCGGCAACCGAAAAATCCGCTTACATAGGTGCCGCATTAACTCTGCTCATTATTAGTATTGCAATAAACATTCTAGCTTACCTAATGGTGAGCCGTATTATGAAGGTCAAAGGAGGCGCAGTAGAATGATTGATCGATTTGTTTTTCGGAAGTTTAAAAATAGGCTATTTTATGTTCTCTGCGCAGCATGTGTTGTTATTGCGATTGTGCCTTTGTTAAGTATTCTTTTCGAAGTTATTGTAAGAGGCGCACCTCAACTTAGTATAGATTTCCTCACGCAAGACGCATCAAATGGCGGAATAGGTCCAGCGATACAAGGAACCTTAATTCTAATCGGGCTAACAAGCCTAATTGGAATGCCGGTGGGCATATTGTCTGGGGTTTACTTGGCGGAGTACGGCAACAACAGGTATGCTTCAGTTATACGGTCAATTAATGATGTGCTCACCCAGTTTCCATCAATAGTAGTGGGAATAACAGTTTCCAGCATTTTTGTAACAATAATAATTGGATATTATTCTGCAATAGCCGGTGCTATTGCGCTTTCTTTCATATTAATACCAGTCGTTGCGCGAACAACAGAAGAATCCCTCAAACTTATACCCAACAGCATACGTGAAGCCTCCCTCGCTTTAGGTGCACGCAAATGGCGAACTACTTTAACTATAGTGTTGCCTGCTGCCCGAACAGGCTTAATCACAGGTGCCCTTTTAGGCATTGCAAGAATAGCTGGAGAAACCGCGCCTTTGATAATGACCATTCTAGGAAATACTTATTTCTTCCAAGGATTCACGCAACCTATGTCAGCATTACCCTTGGTGATTTGGAAAAACTCGCTTCAACCCTATCCTGAACTGCAAGCTCAAGGGTGGGGAGCTGCTTTAGTGTTAATTTTGATAGTTCTGACTTTGAACATAGTTGTTAGAATAGCCAGTAGAGGTAACTTGAAAAGGTGAAAACGAAATGAACAGTGACTACAAAATGGAAAGTATCCATCTGAATGCGTGGTTTGGCACCAAGCAGGCTCTCAAAGATGTCAGTATTGGCATTAAACCTAATGCCGTGACAGCAATAATTGGCCCTTCAGGATGTGGAAAATCAACATATATCCGCAATCTTAACCGGATGCATGAACTTATTCCGAATGCTAGAATGACTGGACAAGTTTTTCTTGATGGGAAAGACATTTTTGCAGCTGATGTTGATCCAGTTATGATTCGTAGACGGGTAGGTATGGTCTTCCAGAAACCAAACCCCTTTCCAACAATGTCTATTTATGACAATGTAGTAGCGGGCTTGAGACTGACTGGTATAAAGCGTGGTACAAACCTTGACGGTGTGGTAAAGGATAGTCTTGAGCACGCAACATTGTGGAACGAAGTTAAAGATGAACTTAAGAAACCGGGAACCAGTATCTCAGGCGGGCAACAGCAACGTCTCTGTATCGCACGAACAATTGCGATGCAGCCAGAAGTAATTTTGATGGATGAACCTTGCTCCGCGCTTGACCCCATCGCTACAGCCAAAATCGAAGCTCTTATAGTTGAGCTCAAAAAAGATTATACTGTTGCTATTGTCACGCACAGTATGCAGCAGGCTGCCCGCGTTTCCGACTATACTGCTTTCATGTATCTAGGCGAGCTTATAGAATACGGAGAAACCTCACAAGTTTTTGAGACTCCGAAAAGCGAGTTAACCGAAAAGTACATTACAGGAAAATTTGGATAGGTGATAAAGTATGGACAGACTTTTGGATAAAGGTTTAGAACAGTTAACAGCTATGGTTTACAGGATGGGAGAAGTAGCAGAGAAAGTACTATCAATATCCTTAACCGGATATACTAAAGGAAAAGACACAACTGAAAGCACCCGCGAGTTGTCACAAATTCTAGTCGCCATGACCCAAGAAGTTGAAGATAAAGCCTTTAATTTAATCGCTAAATACCAGCCAGTAGCCACAGATTTGAGAATCATAAACTCGTATATGAAAATCGCTTATGACTTCGAGAGATGCGGTAGATACTCTTGGGATATTGCTTATATAAGCAAGACAATGGGTGGACTAAAGGAATGCAGCACCTGGATGCCTGACTACATCGCTGGTATGAGCGAAAAAGTCCTCAATATGGTCAGCATCAGCGTAAGTGCACTCAAAAGACTCGATACCAACCTCGCTAGAAGTATTAGTCAAACTGAACAAGAAGTCGACAAACTATACTTCCAGTACCTAACTAAGCTGGTCGAAGAAGCTAAAACCACGAATTTATGTACAGTCTCAAGTGTATTAGTTATTCGTTATCTAGAACGCATAGCTGACCATGCGACCTATATCTCAGAAGCTGTTGTCTACATAGCCACAGGCGAAAAAATCAGACTCTAAAACATCATCTTCTCTTATTTTGTTTAATATTGCTGATTTTTGAGTTAATTATGGGTCTTTTAGATTAGACTATGAATTTTTTCTCTGTGTTCTTTTTATTTCTGTGGTGACGATTTGTAATGATTACTATATAGACTATTTATTTTATAACGTGATATATTGATTATGTCGAGATACAATATATTTATGCAAACACTATTAATGCAAAAACAAGGAACTAAGAAAATGAAGAATAACCTTAAAATCGGCATAGCCATTTTAGCGATTGCCGCGATAATTGTAAGCGCTTTTGCAGTAACATATTTTAGTCAACCCGATAATTCAGCCAATCCATCTCCAAGCTCTTCATCAAGCATCTCTCCAAGTCCGACTACAACGGTAACCAGTAATACCAAAATAATACTTAATGGCGCAGGGGCGTCTTTCCCATACCCACTTCTGAGCGGTATAATCGACGTCTACAAAACCATAGAATCAAATGCCCAAATCAACTATCAACCTACCGGTAGCGGTGCAGGAATAACTTCTTTAAAAGATAGACTGGTGGACTTTGCGGCGTCCGATGCCCCATTAAGCGCATCTGAAATGGAAACGATAAACAACGTGGTTCAAATGCCTGAAACTATAGGTGCGGTTGTTGTAACTTACAACTTAGGTTCCGAAACTCCCAATGGTATTAGTTTAAGCGGGCAAGTAATAGCGGATATATTCCAAGGTAAAATAACCAAATGGAACGATGCCTCTATAACCCAACTGAATCCTGAAATAACCCTTCCTGATCAGACGATTAACGTAGTTCACCGCTCAGACGGCTCAGGCACAACCTACATCTTCACAAGCTACCTCTCAACAGTAAGCACCTCTTGGGAAAGCGAAATCGGCAAGGGGAAATCAGTAGCATGGCCAACCGGCGTAGGTGCAAGCGGAAACGCAGGCGTTTCAGGAGTAGTAAAAGGGACACAGTACTCAATAGGATATGTTGAACTAGCTTACGCAAACGAGAACAGCATGCATGTAGCCAAAGTAAAAAATCCAGCAAACAACTTCATACTGCCAACAACAGTCTCAACCGAGATAGCAGCAGCATCCGCAACCTCTCAAGGATTACCCGCGGGAGATTCAAGCTGGACAAATGTGAGCCTATTAAACGCACAAGAGCCAAACGCATACCCGATAGTAAGCTTCAGCTACCTAATGGTCTACAAAGAACTCAACGTCATCTCAGGCATGACGCAGGAAAAAGCAACAGCTCTTGTAGAATTCTTATGGTATGTGATGCATGACGGACAAGAAATTGCCCCCGAACTATCCTACGCCCAGCTTCCGACAAACGTAGTAAACATCAATGAAACTACGCTTAAGAGCATAACATACAACGGGCACACACTAATATCCTAAAAGGACTGGCAGACATACCTGCCAATTTTCTCTAAATTTTCTTATACCCCGATTTAGGGTAAAAGGTCGCAATACCAAAATCGATTTTCCCTCAGCAACACTTCCCCTTTGGTGAATGTTACTGGTTTTCTAAAATTTGGTCCGTTATATACAAAGGAGTGGAATTCTCCATTTTCTCCACAAGGGTCAACCCCTCTGGGCAAATCGGCTAAGAATTGTTTGTCGTATTCTCTTCCAGCAAACTCTTTACCTAACACACTTGAATCTACGACTGTGATTACTGCTTTAAAACCGCAGTCTATGAAATCTCTTGCGAGCTCTTGCGTATCCTTTTTCCACAGAGGAAAAACCGCCTGCATATTCACCTTAGCCAATAATTCTTCACGGTAAAGGCGTACGTCCTCCAAAAAAATATCCCCAAACACCACAGAAGAAATGTCGCGGTCTGCATAGTGCTTGAGGGATTTTATCAATTCTGCTTCATATTCCGCATTGGAGGCACCTTTCTTAATGAACATCTTTTCAAGTGGCAAGCCCAATGCTTCTGCTTGTTGCTCAAGTAGAATCCTGCGTACTCCATGGATACTGATCCTATCATAATCCTGTGTCATCGTAGTAAGTAGGGCTTCAACTTGGTACTTTTGAATCCGCTTGTATCTCGTAGAGGGCAAATGCGCTGTCTTTACCCCCACTCCAGCCAATTATGGCCTTTTCCTTCATAATTTTACTCTCTCTTAATAATAGTAAGTGCACACCAAACACAAACTACTGAATAGACTCTATTAGCCATTATTCAATGACAAAATATTGCTCAAAATTATTTCTACTATTGATACTTTTTATTTTTCTTAAATTGATGCTTCTTCTATAAGAACAACAGTCGAAAATTTTTATTTTTGCGGGGAGATTGTTTTAGGATGATTTTTGATTTAGGGTTAAATTTTGGTTTGGCTGCGTCTTTATTCTTTGAAAAATCTGCATATGTCTAATTAAGGCTAGCTAATCAGCTTCTAGATGACGTTATTCCTGTGGATGGTTTGCATTTGACTTATGCATATAATATGGCGGGCCCGCTGGGATTTGAACCCAGGGTCTTCGGCTTTCACCCGCGCCTAGGCGCGTCCGGAGGCCGACGCCTTTATCCGTACTGGGCTACGGGCCCAAACCTACAAAGTAACTAAACCTGTCAAACTTAAGTTAATCGCTACTCTTGTTGAATCAGATCTTCGTTAATCCACCATGCCTTCTTTTTACCTGACTTTTCGCCTCCATAGTAGTCTATTGCAGGTTTGCCGTATTGCTTCTTGCTGGTTTTCTGCATTTTGCGTAGTCTATTTAGAACTAGCCACCGGTTAACTTTCAAATACTCTGCAAGTTCAGGTGTTGTGGCGCCTTTATAATGCATTAAATAATCAACAATTTTGTGATCCACTTCATCTATACAGAAACCATGCGGGTTAACCTTCTCATGCCCATAAGTAAGCAACTCCAGATCCGCTAAGTACTTTCTTATTTCGCTAAGGTCTTGCTCGAGTTTATTCATTCGCTCTTCCATTTCTAAAAGCTTGTTCGCTTTAGGCGTTTTTTGAAGCTTCTCCATTATAGCTTCCCTGATGAAATCGCTTCTGTCGCCTTCTGGAATACGCAAAAGCATCTCTTTATAGACTTCATCAGAAACTTTAGCTGAAATAACTCTAACCTCGTCCAATGCAACCACTTGTCAATGAATAGGTGTTCTTATTATTTCACGTTTTTCTTCTAATTATCTTTAGTAAAAAAATTGATTACGTTTTCTATGCAAATTCCTCTTGTTTGACCAGCTATCCGATATACAGGTGATATTTGCCGTGAAGTTACGCCGATGAAGGAACAAAATATATTTAGAGTAAGAACAAAAAGTAGTATAGGCGAACTAAGTTGACTGATTGGACCCAAAAACAATTGTTAATTTTAGCCTTCGATCACCGTGGATCTTTTACGGAAAAACTATTTGAAATCAAGAACCGCAAACCCACTTCTGCGGAAAAAATTCAGATAGATGATGCAAAAAAAATTATTTTTGAAGGTTTCGTTTCAGCTTTAGCAAAGAAAGTGCCCAAAGACATAGCTGGTATGCTAGTTGATGAAGAGTTTGGAACCAGCATCCTTAAAGAAGCCAAGAAACGCGGCTTAACTTTTGCCATGCCCGTAGAAAAGTCAGGTCAAGATGAATTCGACTTTGAATACGGGGAAGAATTTGGCAAACACATTCTAGATTTTGACCCTACTCTAGTCAAAGTGCTAGTACGCTACAATCCAGCAAGCGATGATACTATAAATCAACGTCAACTAAAAAGACTAAAAAAACTCAACGATTATCTGGTAAAAGCAAAGAAAACCTTCCTATTTGAACTCATAGTACCCGCAACTTCCGACCAGCTCGCAAAAGTCGGTGGCTCAAAAGAAAAATACGACCTGGATGTACGCCCTCGATTGATGGTTGAAAGCATCGCCGCCATTCAAGACGCAAAAATTGAACCCGCTATCTGGAAACTTGAAGGAGTAGACAAGCTCGAAGACGCAAAAGCTATCGTGAAGCAGGTCCAAAAAGGCGGAAGAAAAGCAGGCGTAATCACCCTTGGTCGCGGAGAATCCAAAGAACATGTACAAAAATGGCTTGCTGTAGGTGCTAAAGTACCCGGCATAATCGGATTCGCCGTTGGCCGAACAATCTTCTGGCAACCACTAGTTGACTATAGAGCTGGGAAGATAAATAGAAAAGAAACTGTTGAAAAAATAGCGCTCAACTACGTTGAATTTTCAGAATTATGGATAAAAGAGCGAGGACAGCGATAAACATGGTCTCCTTAAGATCTCTATCTCCTTCATTAACAAGAATCACAATTGCCGGCGCTGTTGGTGCTGCTCTACACATAGGAAAAGGCGACCCAGACAAAGTAGACCAGACAGCACTAGATTTTTCACGTGCCGTTCTTAGCCAGACCGAAGTTGATGGAGAAGTCATATGCTGCGAAGGCGCAAAAGACCAAGCTCCAGCATTCTGCTACAAAGAAAAAGTCGGAACAGGCTCCGGTCCAAAAGCTGAATTTGTCATCGATCAAGTCGATGGTACAACTGCAACCTCAAAAGGAAAGAAAGACGCCATATCTGCATTAGCATGTGCCCCCGCTGGTTGCCTAAAAGTTCTTCCCGATGACGGATACTATTTCAAAGTAGCCACTGATTATCAGTCAAAAGGCAAAATCTCTCTAGACATGTCTATCGAAGAAATAGTCAAAACAGTAGCTGCCCAAAAGAATCTGCTGCTCAGCAACTTTACCGTAATTATGCTAGAGCGCGAAAGACACCAAGAATTACTTTCCCGACTTAGAAAAATGGGTGTAAGAATAATCCTGATCACCGACGGTGACATAGCAGGCTCAATAGTTACCTGCATCCCTGACTCCGGAGTTGATCTACTCATAGGTGCAGGTGCAGGAGCAGAAGCAACTATTGCCGCAACAGCCGTCAAATGCCTCGGAGGAACAATGCTAGTCAAAGTCTGGAAAGACAAAAAAGACGACGCTAACAGGTTAGACCGCCTAAGGGCCGCAGGTGTTGATTGCGAAAAAACCTACACTGAAGATGAGTTAGCACGTGGCAATGAACTTATATTCGCTGCTTCTGGCGTAACCAAAGGTGAATTGCTCGACGGTGTGCGCTTCGTTCAGAATGGCGCCATAGTTAATTCCATATGCACAAGACTTCCAAGTGGGACATTAGAGCGATCAGAAACAACTCTGCGATTCAAAGGACATCCAGTATATAGCCACATAACTTAATGCACTGGATAAAGGCTAGTTAAAAATATCCTTTGGAGCAATAGAGCTATTACCCAACGGTTATTGCTCTATCCAAAGACTCCCTTTTTCATAACATCGCTTGGTATTATTACCATGATAATTCTAATCTAAGAAGGAATTAAAAAGGCAAAAGTTACAACGAAAGGAATCTACTCCATCATTTTTGATAGCGCTATGTATTGGTTTTCAACTATGTCGACTAGTTTTACTTGGAGTTCTTCACCTGAAAGCTTTCTGGCTTTTATGAGTGCTGCTTTCTTGGCCAATTCGGCATCCCCTAAGCATTTGAACCACGATTCAAAATCTCCTCGTTTGACATGGAATTCTATTGAATTCGTATCAACTTTAGTAATTTTCTCGCAAAAATCTTTGAGACCCATTGCATAGATGTTTAGTGGTTTTCCGATGTCTATATAAAAATGGAACGCGTTTTCGGGAGATACCTGTGTTAAGATTTTTGTAGCGGTCACTTTGTTAGGTTGGAGTAGACCAATTGCTTTTTTGCCGTTTTCTGTAATTAGGTAGTGCCCTTTTCTAGGTGATTGTGTAAACCCTTTACGGGTCAAATCTATGAGGTGCATCATAACGGCGGGGAATTCTTTTCCCATTTCTTTAGCTATTATTGTTGCTTTTACCGGTTTGTTATGCAATAAAACAGCCTCTAGTATTTCTCGTTTAATTGACGTCAAATCCATCTTTATGAGCACCGATTATTATAATGTAAGTTGAAATTAATCAAATTATCTGTCAATTTATCTGTCTGTTAAACACTTGTTTATACTGCATACTTCTTAAGTAAAGTATTAGTAGAATCAACTTGTGTATGCTATACTGGAAACGGTGAACAGCACAGATGAAAATTGCGGTTCTTGTCTATGAATATCCTCCAAAGATAGTAGGCGGCTTGGGAACTTATGCTGCTGAAATCACACGCAAGTTCGTATTAAAAGACCATGATGTAACGGTTTTTACCATGAATGATGATTCCGGAATGTTACCGACTAGAGAAATTTGGCGTGGTATAGAAATCCATCGCCCCTTACACCTCGACATTTCAGATTCATTGCCCGACGTTCTCGCAGAAGACATACGAAAATGGGGCAGGGGTATACACCTGTTTGGCAAACTATTGGTTTATAACTACCTATCTGCGGCAAAATTGGTTAATGAATTAATAAAAAAAGAAGGCATGACCTATGACGTAGTAGTTGCACATGATTGGCTCTCAATAATGGGTGGAGTTACAGTCAAAAAAGAAACTGGATTGCCTTTAGCTTTTCATGTTCACTCAACCGAGCATGGACGAACAATGGGAACCGGTAGCAGTGCTGTAAGCAACATTGAAATGCGTGGCGCTAAAATGGCGGACTTAATTGTGACTGTTTCCTACGCCATGAAAGACGAACTAATACACCTTGGTTTTCCGAAAGACAAAATACAAGTAAGTTATAATGGTGTAGACCCACAAAAATATAATCCTGCTGATGTAACGCCTGACCAAACAAGGAAAATCCGGGAACGTTACGGAATAAAAGATGACGACCTTATGATTCTCTTCTTAGGTAGGCTAGTCGGCGTTAAGGGTATAGATAAACTCATCATGGCTTTGCCACATATTCTGCCAAAATTTCCTAATACCAAGTTGGTCATTGTTGGAGTAGGCGAGCTTTCGGAATATTTCACTAATCTAGTTCGAACCATGAGAATAGAGCAGTATGTTCGTTTCCGATTTGACTTTATTAGTGAAGAAGAAAGAATCCTTCACTATGCTGCATGTGATGTTGCCGTCTTTCCAAGTTTATACGAACCTTTCGGCATAGTGGCTCTCGAAGCTATGGCAATGGAAAAACCTGTTGTTGTAGGTGCTGCAGGAATAAGTGGAATGCGTGAGATAGTGATTTGCTGTGGAGAAGAACAATGTGGCTTCCATATCGACCCGAATAATCCATCCGATATAGCATGGGGCATCACAAGTGCATTGGAAGATCCCGAGCGGCGCAAATGGCTTGGGAAAAACGGTAGAAAACGAGTACTTAAGGAATTTACATGGAACCGAATTGCAGAAAAAACCATCGAACTTTACGAAACAATACAACGCCGATAAAGAAATCTTGGCATGATGAGCCGTTAAATACCTCTTCTGAGACTTCAAGAAGTAAAATCGCCAGAGAGGCTGCTTCTCTACTATATTTTGGGTTAGAAAAAGAATACAAGCAAGCTAAAGTCAAGGCTGGGCAAAATCTGGGGATTCAAATTCTTCCCTCAAATCTTGAAGTTGCTTTAGAACTAGACCAGGTAGCTGAAGAAAATGAAGGTACCAATAGAACGCAACAACTAATTGAAATGCGAAAGGAAGCTTTACACATTATGAAAGCTTTGAAAGAATATCGCCCATTATTGATTGGTAGTGTCTGGCGTGGTACAATTCGGCGCGGAAGTGATATCGACATATCGGTATATCATGATGAACCCTGCGATGTTATAGGCTCGATTAATGTTATTGGGTTAGAAATTTCGAAAACCGAACGGATGACCATTACTAAACATGGAAAAATCGAGGAATCCTTCCACATTTATGCTCATACTCTCGCAAATCATCCTGTAGAAATAACAGTACGCAATGCAGATCAGGCAGGTAAGAAACGAAAATGTGAGACTTTTGGTGACGAAATTAAAGGTTTAACAATATCTGAGCTGGAAAAATTAATCGTGGCTAACCCTTCACAAAGATTCATTCCTTCCTAATTTTTCATCATTAAACAGCTATCATAAAGGAAAAAAGCACATAAACCTGTACCTTCAAATATTTATTGAAGAATACTCTTTGGGATGATCCGTGGAAAGCAAAAAATCTCTTAAAAAAATGTTCCCTAACCTGTTCAAGGAACTCGATGTTAGTGAAAACAAAGTTACTATAAACTCGATTCGCAAAAACCCCGACGAAATAGAAGAAGAAAAAGAAATTGCGGTATCAGAAAATATGGAATCGGATTCTGCTTCTGAACCCGATAAATTCCGACACTACAATCCTACCGTTGTAGATTTTATCCGCCGATGTGACACAGACGCACAAGCAGAAGAAATAATAGCTTTCCTATGCAAGAAAGGTGAATTAACCGAAGACAACGCGTGTGAACTTCGGGCACAACTTAAAAAAGATGGTTTACGAAGTTTTGGGCCAAAAAAGGAAGACGATTATTACTTCAAGCAAAGCGGGCTTTGTTAAGTTTTTAGTTGTGAAGATTCTTTTAAGTAGCTATTAATTAGCTCTTACTTTTTTCCCTTGCATGTTTGGGCAGCTTTTCATTTTGAATTTAATATCTTATACGAAAGCCTAAATATGTGCAAAGCGTAGCATGAAAAGTAAATAAACAAGCTAACGGTAAAATAAAGAAAACTGACACCTAGAGGAATTCAAGTGAAGAAAATAGCTGTAGTCTTGGTATTGATAGTTTTTTCATTAGCTATACTATTACCCTTTTCCTTAACCGCCCCAAAAGTACAGGCTCAAACAACTAACTACAGCATACAAAGCGTATTTCATGATGTGCGTGTCCTACACTCTGGGCAAATTGTTATACGTGATACAATTCAAATTTCGGGGCAAATGCCTAACAGTTTCTCAGTAGGTTTTCCTTTCCAATATAGTTCTTCGGTTATTGAAAGTGAAGCATACGATTCAAATAACAAGACCTTATCTGTATCCCTCGGTGGACTGGTACAAGGTCAAAGTGGTTTCTACGGTGCAACCGTAGACTTATCTAATGGAGCATCAAACAGTTTCACTGTTGTTTTCATCTTATCTAACGCTCTTCTTACCCCTACTCTGAATGGGTTTTATCTAGAATTCCCCGCCTATCCAAGTCTAACATCAAATGCGGGAACAGCAACCACAAATCTTACTCTGCCATTCGGCTGTACTATAAACAGTATAGCCAAGGATGATGGTGAAACTAACTCAACTATATACACCAAAGACTCCCTAGTCGCTTTTACAAATATGCCGGGTAACGCAACTTTTACAGTAACAACCGGCTACATCCAAGAAGTGACTATTCCAACTTTAAATCGCAACATCGAAATAAGCTCTAATGGCGTAGTTACTTACACAGACAAATACCAGATAATTAACAACTCAACCAACAGCATTAGCTCCTTTAAACTAAACTTACCCCCCAAAGCTACTAACGTTGCGGCAAGAGACCAATTCGGAAGAGTTCTATCAGTCACTATTCTGGACACTGTGGACATAACAAATGTGGCCAACGTAACTTTTGTAGCACCAGTAGGAACAAGCGATATTGTTTTGATTTCACTATCCTACAACTTGCCCAGCATTACTCCACAGCAATCAGACTTTATTCTAGCTATAGATTTGTATCCCTACTTCAATTATTATGTTAATCAAGTTTCCACAACTATAACAATACCTGAAGGCGCAACAATTGTTTCTCCAAAGATATCCGAACTCGATGCCTCTTCAAGTTTAACCCGAAGCGCATTCCAAGAGACTTTAACTGTCAACCGTGAAGGAATTACCTTTACCGATAGACTATTCCGCTCTCAGGCGGTTTTACAGGTTACATATAATTATAATCCATTATGGATAGCTTTCCGTCCAACTATCTGGATGTGGGTCTTAGCAATAATCGGTGTAATAGCAACTGCAATATTGATTAGACCCCGAACCAAGACAGTACCAATAAAAACATCGTCTCCAACAATCGCAGCAGTTGGTTTGAGTTCTGACCAAATTCGAACATTCGTAGACGCATACGATGAGAAGATCCAACTTAACGCTGAATTAAAATCTCTTGAAGCAAGAGTTCAAAAAGGACGAATCCCACGGCGCCGATACAAATTACAGCGTAACGGAATAGAAACCCGCATCAGCATACTATCTAAAACCCTATCTGAGCTAAAAGAAGCCCTGCGCAGTACTGGAGGAAGCCATGCGGACATAATTAGACAGTTAGATGTTGCTGAAGTCGATGCTGTTGAAGTTGATCAGGAACTCATAACCCTCGAAAACCGTCACCGCGTAGGAGAAATTTCATTAGAAGACTATAAGAAACAACTAGCCGATATAGAGCAACGCAAAGAAAAAACCCAGAATAAAATTAGCGGACTATTACTAAGATTACGTGGAGAAATCAGTTAATTAGCCTAAAACCTTTTATCTTTCTTTTTTGCTTTGGATACAATTTAACAGAGGTATAAAAATGGTAAAAATCGTAGTCGATTCCAAATGTAACGGATGCGAAACTTGCGTAAACACCTGTCCAGTTAGCGTCTACGAAATGAAAGACGGCAAAGCAGTACCAGTCAAGGTCGATGAATGCTTAGTCTGCAGAGCATGCGAATCACAATGTCCACAAGGCGCAATCCAAGTAATCGAGTAAATTCTCCCTCGATTTAGGCGCATCTTAAAATCAACCAATAGTATCCGGAATTTTTTTCTTTACTTTTATTTCATATTATTTCTTAATTGTTTCCATTTGCTTTTGAAAAAGTTCACTCAAGTACTCACCGAGTGTAATAGCGCGCTTTTTCGCTAGTTTCTTGAGGGCATCACTTATTCCTGTGCTGTATTGTACTGCCTTCTTTGGCTTTTGTGCGATACTATCAGGGATGCTCAAGTTCTTCGCAACTCTTCTCAGCACAAGTTTTCTTATAGAATCTGGCTTTTTCTCAAACTTTAATTCAGTTGGTAGACTCATAGCGAATTTGACAATTTCAAAGGATGCAAACGGTAAACGCAATGATACATCGTGGAAGGCACAGATTTTTTTGTCTCTTTCAATATTTGTTTCATGAAGAGTTTTAATATCGCTAAAAAAGGTCTTCCTGACTTTTTCATCTCCTTCTAATAGGTACTCTTTTACGTAGCGTTGGTATCCTCCAAAAAGTTCATCGGCGCCCTGCCCCGCAAGTAAAACCCGCAATTTAGCTTCAACGGTTTTCTCTGCTACCCAATAAAATGGTACACCTACACTTACTTTGAGCGGCTCTGGGTCCTCAATAAGCTCCAAGACTTTTGGTATACTTTCTTCAACGTCTGTTTCTTTAAAGAGATGGACTTGTAATGGTAAATCCAGCTCTTCGGCAGCTTTCCATGCTTCTTCGGTTTCTGGCTGATTTTCCAAACTAACATGTATCAACTGTACATTAGAACAGTATTTCTTGGCCAAATGTGCGACTACACTGCTGTCTAATCCGCCCGAAAATGCCACTGCCACTTCTTTTAACCCAAAAACGCGAATTCGAACAGAATGTTCAAGCAACCTTTGTAGAGTTTTAGCGCTATCCTCCATGTTAACAGCTTCAGGTTCAGTGTAAGTTAACGTTTTAACTGGTTCAAACTTAAAACCTTCAGTTGTGATAACCGCCAAATGCCCTGGTGGAAATGATCGCGGTTCATCGATTCCTAAATTCCATAATGCCTTTAGATTTGATGCTAGAACGGCAATCTTTGCGTTTTCACCATAGTAAAGGGGTTGCACGCCTATGGGGTCTCTTGCAGCCACGATCTTGCCAGCTTTGGCTGTTATGAGCGAAAAATCACCATCTGCATCTTTAAGAAAAGTCTCAACCGCCTTGGTACCGTCCAGTTGGGATTGAAGTATCTCCGTTATTGAGGTTTTTATAGTTGGTGCGTAAACGTTTCCTTCAAAAATAATTGCTGAATCCTCCAATTTTCCAAACCGCAACTCATTTAACGAAACGGTTGAAGATACTCCATATCCAATTGCTATAGATGAGTTTACATTTTGTCTACGTAGTATGTTTGCGTCTTTTTCTGTTATTAGCTTGGAAGGTGTACCTAGTCCAAAGTTAGAATTTTTTTCTGGGAATAAGTCTTCAAGTGTATCAATAATAGCTGGTGTTATGTTCTCGCCTCTTTTGTCTATTGCTGCAATTGTGGTTTTCACGGTAAATCGCCATTTAGTTCAATATTGTCATGTATAGAGTTTGGTAAGACATTAATGTTTAACCCGCATATCATTGTGCGAGGAAAAAGGAATGCCCATCTTACCCATTGATACCGGTCGCTACGGAACACCCGAGATGCTCAAGGTTTTCGAAGAAGAAGATCGTCTCCAAAAAATGCTCAACGTCGAAGCAGCGTTAGCTTGGGCGCATGCTGAAGTTGGTGATATACCTAAAGCAGACGCCCAAAAGATCGGCGACATGGCTTCAACCAAATACGTTAAAGTTGAACGCGTAAAGGATATCGAGAAAGAAATCAAACACGATATAGCTTCGCTTGTTCGTGCACTTTCAGAGCAATGTGGACCTAGTGGTGGATATGTCCATTTAGGTGCAACCAGCTACGACATCGTCGACACAGCTAACGCCTTGCAACTCAAAGATGCTCTAGCAATAATTGAAAGACGCCTTGCAGCCTTGCGGAGTCTTTTGCAGGAGAAAGCTGAACTATATAAAGAAACAGTAATGATGGGTAGAACACATGGCCAGCACGCCTTACCGATTACTCTGGGTTTTAAGTTTGCTGTCTGGGGTTACGAAGTAAACCGGCACATTCAGAGGCTTCAGCAGTGTCATGAACGTGTCATCGCTGGAAAGATGAGTGGTGCAGTTGGCACCCAGGCAGGTCTTGGCGAACACGCCATCGAAATTCAGGGCCTTGTCATGAGACGGCTCGGTATTGATGCGGCGGAGATTTCCACCCAAATCGTGCAACGTGATCGTTACGCTGAACTAATAAGTATATTATCCATGGTCGTTTCGTCGCTGGACAACTTCTCGGTAGAAATCCGCGAGTTGCAAAGACCCGAAATTGGAGAACTCTTTGAGTCTTTTGAAGCAGAAAAGCAAGTCGGAAGCTCCACTATGCCTCATAAACGTAACCCTGAAACCTGCGAGCGCATCTGTGGTTTAGCCCGAATCGTCCGAAGCCTCACTATTCCCGCAGTTGAAAACATGGTTACATGGCACGAACGCGACTTAACGCAGTCCTCTACTGAACGCTTTCTGATTCCAGAATCCTGCATACTCACCGACTATCTGCTTTCACTCATGCTTAACATAGTTGCCAACTTGCGGGTTGACGAACAACGCATGCTCAAAAACATCGACTTCACGCAGGGACGAACCATGTCCGAATCCGTTATGATGGCGCTCGCACGCAAAGGCGTCAACCGCCAAGAAGCCCATGAAATGCTGCGCAAACTAACCATAAAAAGCGAAGTTGAAAAACGACACTTCAAACAAATCCTTCAAGAAGACAAATTGGTGAGTAGTAAACTCAGCGAAACCGAAATCGATGCGGCTTTGAACCCTAAAAGCTACCTTGGAACAGCAATTAAACAAGCAGACAAATTCGCAAATAGCAAATTCTGATCTAATTTAGAATTCGGTCAAAGCTTTCTGTTTGTTTTCCTCGGCTTTACTGGGGTTGCCGAGCGATTTCCATTCTTCTTTGTCTACTTTTCCGCCAACTTGCTCTTTAACTTTTTTTGCTGTTGCTGGTCCTAAAAGCCTAACTAAATATTCGAGTTCTACGCGTTTTATATCTTCGAACTTTTTATACCCTGCATTGAAGAGAATACGTCCTCTTACTCTACCAATACCTTCCAACTTCACGATTGGTAGTAGCTCTTTCTTTATACCTTTGGATACGCGTTCGTCAAGTTCGGCTGTTAATGGCATCATATCTTTTGCACCAAGCAACTGAGCAAGCTCTTGTGTTGCGTGCAGTAGCCATTTACCGCTCTCGATTATGCGATAAAGGTCTCCTGGCTGTACGTTATGCTTTTCTAATAGCTGCTCTTCAGTGGTTTCTTCTATCCACGCTTTGAGGATTTTTGCGGTTTTAATTTCTCCCAAGAACGTTTCGAAGGCGACCCGGTCGTCCCATTCGTTAGGTGGTTGAATGAAAAGTTCTTCACGAAGTTGCTCTGTTTGGAGTGATATATCTTCAATTTCTTTTCGATTGTAGGGGCGCATAATTGGTGCCATATCGGGCGTGTGGGTGATGAGGTGAAGCATACTAAAATCCGTAAGATTCAATGGCTTCTGCTTGAAAGCATCACGGATAACCACCCCTGTAATGGGATCGATGTAGAGTTCGCTAATACGTTTTCCAAATTTGGTTGCTCCGATGTTACTAGCGTCAATATAGTAAATCATTTCTTCATCATGTAGGTATTTCAGTATCTTAGCGATGATGCTCTTAATCGCTTTTACATCGTACTGGTATGCGTAGAAGGTTCTACCAAAGAAGTCATAAATGCCATTTTCGGTATGTGCAAAGTCCGAAGCAATAGTTGCTAGTACGTGTCCTCGGATAATTTTCTCAACTGCCAGTCTGGACCAGATGCGTTCGGGTTTTGCGAGTATGAAGTTTTCCATGAGGTAGTCTGATTCGTCGGCGGTTTTGGCTATGAGTATGGATTCGCCGTTTTTGTCGTATTTTGGTCTTCCTGCCCTTCCTGCCATCTGCTTGTATTCTAAGACGCTTATGGGGTAGTTGCCGTATCCGGGCTCATAACGCCGGTAATCCTGTACGATTACGGTTCTTGCTGGCAGGTTTACTCCGAAAGCTAGGGTAGGTGTGGCTGTTAGGACTTTGATTTTGCCTTGTTTGAACAGATTCTCGATGAGTTTGCGGTGTGGTCCAGCTAATCCTGCATGGTGAAAAGCTACTCCGCAGCGGACTAGTTCTGAGAGCGACTCGCTGAGCCGGGTTTTCTCGTCTGCCGAGAGCACTTTTTCGGATTCCATCTGCAGGGCGCGTTTGGCTGGTTTGCTTAGCACTTCGCCTGTGTGGTCGGCGATTTTCTTTGCCAATCCAGCAGCATTTTTTCTTGAGGACACAAAAACGAGTGCTTGTCCGCCAGTTTTCACGACGTTCATGGCCAAATTGACGGCGTCGTTACCTGTTGGCTGCTCGATTTTCCTTGCGCTGCCATCTCTGAATTGTATCTCGTCTTGAAGCAGTACGCCTTCTTTGAGGTTGACTGGTCGCCATTCAGTGACAACGTATTGAGCTTTGAGCCACTCGGCGATTTCGTTCACATTGCCCATCGTGGCGCTCAATGCAAGTACCTGAACCTTCGGGTTAACTTGGAGCATTCTTGCCAAGACGACTTCGAGGGTTGGTCCGCGTTCGGCATCATTTAGTAGGTGCACTTCGTCAGCTATAATGAGCGAGATCTCTTCCATCCACTTCGAACGGTGCCGCAAAAGTGAATCAGCTTTCTCGTTCGTCGTTACAATAATATCGTATCTTTCGAGCCAGACATCGTTGCTGTCAAAATCGCCTGTGCTTATGCCGATGGTTACTTTTTGCCCGTTTGCCTTGCGCAGCTTCGCGAACCTTTGCAGGTCTTCAAATTTTTCGCTTGCTAGGGCTCTTAGCGGTGCGAGGTAGATTGTTTTTCCTTTGCATTCAAGCACGTGTTTTAGGCAGCAAAGCTCGGCAACAAGGGTTTTCCCCGAAGCCGTCGGGCTCGCAAGAACCAGGTTTTTGCCTTCAAGCACTCCAAATTGTACCGATTCAGCTTGAGGCGGATAAAGCTCGGTAATGCCCTCTTGAATAATGACCTCTTTAAGCTCCTGCGGAATACATAACTCAGCTACCTTCAATTCAAAATCGCCATCAAACACTCTGCTTGCTAATTCTAACCATAGAGAAAACCCGGGTTAATAGCGTTTTTTCGTCCTTTCTGCCTGTTTTGATATTTTACCAACGTGTTTTTGCCGTCTGCTTATGCAAATATCCCCACTTTTGCTTTGCTATTGTTTTCTATTTTTGTTGTGTGTAGAAGTATTGGTTTTAGGTGCTACATCTACAGCCTGAAAAGTTTTCAACTCTTTGTTTTGGGTCGTTTCGGGGTGGCTTCGCGGGTGTTTTGTGGGTTTAGTTGATGCTTTTGTATACAAACAGCTCTTTGCAAAGAGACTTCCCGACTCTTATGCGCGATTTTTCTTCTACCCCCTTAATCTGTCAAAATGCTTGATTTGCACCTATTTTTTGATTTAGGACTCAAATTAACCTTAGATTACGTCTTAAAAAGGATAAAAATGGTGAAAAAGGTTTAAACAGCCAACTTTTTTCTGCCCCCGTTTGTGTATTGAAAACAGTAATCTACACGAGCTGAGATGGATTCCCGTGCTACAATTTATGCCAAGTTATGACTTGGTTGTTTAGGCTGTGGTTTTTTTGCTTACCTTTCTGAAATAATATTTTAGCCATAATTTTAGATAACTATAAATGCTGAGTACTTGTTTTAAGAAATTAATAATTTAAAGCGGCAGATGTTTTGAGAAAATTATTAGGTTTGTGTATTGTTGTTGTTTATGTTATATCCTTCTTTTCGGTATTTTCATTAAGTGTCAGTGCTGAAAATGAAGATTGGCCAATGAGTCAAAGAGACTTAGCAAATACAGGAAATTTGGCTTCAGTTGGGCCTCAAACAAATAATGTTTTATGGAATTTTACAGCTGGAAATTGGGTTTGGTCTGATATTGCTGTCGTTGACGGGCTTGTTTATGTCGGTTGCATGGATAACAAAACCTACGCTTTAGATGCCACAACCGGAGACAAAGTATGGGAATACACGACTGGAGCCAGAATCTTTTCTTCTCCAGCAGTGGCAAATGGCGTAGTGTATATTGGTTCTGATGATGGGAACGTTTATGCTCTGGACGCCGCAACTGGCAGCCTAAAATGGAAGTATTCAACAGGCGACGAGGTTCAAGCATCTCCCAAGGTTGCAAACGGTATAGTGTATGTTGGTTCGGCTGATGACAAGTTCTACGCCTTAGATGCATCATCAGGTAATGTGGTTTGGACATACCTTACTGGAGATGATGTGGTCGCTACCGCTGCCGTTGCCGGTGGCGTTGTTTACGTGGGCTCTTTTGATTATAATGTCTACGCTTTAGATGCCACAACCGGCGAAAAAATCTGGAACTTTCCAACCCGGTCTTTTGTGGAGTCTACTCCAACCTTTGCAGAAGGCGTCGTCTATTTTGGTTCATTTGACAATAAAACCTACGCTGTGAACGCATCGACAGGGCAACAAATCTGGAGCTTTGAAACAGGTCACGACTTATGTGTACAGTCATCTCCTGCAGTTGCAGACGGGGTAGTATACGTTGGGTCGTCATACGCAGGAACGCTTAATGGCGCTGTTTACGCAATAGACGCAACAGACGGCAGCATGATATGGAAACATGATACTGATGGACTAGTGTTTGGCTCTCCAATAGTTGTCGGTAACGCTGTATACGCAGGATCATCATATATGGGGCCAACCCCAACAGATTTTACACCCGCAACATTTGCGCTTGTTTTAACCGGTCTTCGCGGCAATGTTTTCGCCTTGGATAAAACAAACGGCAACCAAATCTGGAGCTACCAGACAGGCGGTGCAATGTACTCTTCTCCAGCTGTCGTTGATGAAGTATTATACATAGGTTCAATGGACAAACACGTCTACGCTTTCGGGACACTAACACAAACCAATTCGGACACAGCAACAACCTACATAATAGCCGGAATAGCTGCTGCAATAATAATTGCTATAGTTGTAGTTGTGTTACTGCTTAGAAGACAAAAGAAGTAAAGATCCCTTTTCCTTCTCTTTTTCTATGTCCAAGTTAGGCTCTAGCTATTTTTCCTTCTTAGTAGCAATCCCTTGATTGGATTCTAAGTTTATTGTAGTGTTTTTTCGCAGTTTATGCCTGTTTTACTTTATGAATGAACTGTTTTTGCTGTTTACTTTTATAATCTAATCTTTTTTGAGATGTGCTAGGAATATAAGGCTGTTATATATTTTATTTTTATTGCGTGATTTGTGTGGTTGAAAACGTTAGAGAACTGCTCAAGCTGCATGAGGGCTTAAAGCACGAAGTTTACCTTGACAACGAGAACTCGACGATGGTTCCGCAAGAGGTACTCGATTCTATGTTGCCATACTATAATAAGCGGGCATATGGGAATCCGACTCTTACTCATAAACTCGGTTGGGAAGCCTTCGAAACAATCATGGAAGCCTCCAAAAAAATTAGTCAATCCATTGGTTCCAAAGCACTTGAAGAAATCACCTTTACCCCTGGCGAAACTGAAGCTAACAACCTGGCTCTGTTAGGTTCTGCCTTTGCAATGAAAGACTCTAAAGCCAAAAAAATAGTAATAAGTGAAATCGAGCCCATCAATGTCCTTAACGTAACCACCGATTTGATGAAACGTTACGGTTACACAACTACCAAGGTGCCTGTAAATAGCGAAGGCATTATCAATCTTGAGAAGCTCAAAGAAGTTGTAGACAAAGAAACCTGCTTAGTAAGCATAGCTGCTGTGAATAATGAGATTGGTGCCATTCAGCCGCTCAAAGAAGCCATTGACATAGTTAAAGACATAAACCCAGCAGTATTGGTCCATACAGACGCTTCAGATGCCTATGGTAGGATACCTTTTAATGTGCAAGATACCAAAGTTGACCTCGCCACTCTAAGTAGCTACAAGATTCTTGGCCCCCGTGGAATAGGTGCTCTATACATCAAAGAAGGTGTTCTAGTCGAAAAAATCTTGGAAGGTCAAGTTGGCACACAAAGACTGTGGCCGGGTATTGAAAACACGCCACTCATCGTCGGCTTCACTAAAGCCTCTGAGCTTGCTTTTAGCAACTTTGAATCTAACGTTAATCGCATGCGAATGTTGCGAGATAAGCTTGTAGATGGAATCTTTGAAAAGCTGTTTGACTTAAGGTTCAATGGGCCAAAAGGAACGATGCGATCTCCTGACAATGCAAACATCAGCTTTCTGCGCTGCGAAGGTGAAGCATTAACTATTGAGCTGAGTCTCAGCGGGGTTTACGTCTCCAGCGGTAGCGCATGCAGTAGGCGATTATTGCAGCCAAGTCATGTATTGGTAGCTATCGGTAGACACTACAGCGAAGCCCATGGAAGTATACTAATGAAAACCACCCGTTATCATACAGAAGAGGATATAACTTATGTCCTAAATGTACTGCCTAATGCAGTGGAACGCATTAGACGTATTGTCGGATCTACTGGAGTTGATTAGATATGTCACGTGCACCTTTACCTTACAATCCAAAAGTTTTGGAATTATTTAGAAACCCGAAAAATCAAGGAAAAATGGACGACGCAACTGTTGTAGCCGTTGCAGGCAATCCTGCATGTGGAGACATGATAACCTACTATGTCAAGATAGATGACGAAACCGAATCCATCGTAAAAGTCATGTTCGAAAGCTACGGGTGTGCAGCAAATATAGCAACAGCTAGTGTAGTTACCGAATTGGTCAAGAACTTAACTCTTAAAGTAGCATGGGAAACCATAACTTGGAATAAGGTCAACGAAGCCGTAGGTGGACTGCCAAGTGTCAAGTCCCATTGTGGAATCCTCGCCGTAGGAGCCCTCAAACGTGCAATAAGAACGTTCTACGAAAAGAAAAACACCTTACCCGACTGGTTACCCAAAGAATACACCTTCGAAGAAAAACAGGCTCTTGAAGAAGAACAATTAGCAGACACCCTATCTAAGAAGCTCAAGGTGGAAGAAGAAAAATAACCTTTGATGTACAAAGGATTCGCGAAGATTTTCCCATATTGAAACGGAAAATAAACGACAATCCTATCATTTATTTTGACAACGCTGCAACTACTCAAAAACCACGACAGGTTATAGATGCTGAAAAAGACTATTACGAGCAGCACAATGCTAACATTCACAGAGCAGTCCATTCTCTATCGCAGGAAGCAACTGAGCTATATGAAAATGCGCGTGAAAAAATTGGCCATTTTATTAAGGCGAAAGACCCATCAGAAATTATATTCGTTAGAGGTACAACCGAAGCTATAAACCTAGTCGCCTATTCTTGGGGTCTTCATAATCTAAAAGAAGGTGACGAGGTTGTGCTTTCCCTTATGGAACACCATAGCAATATCATTCCTTGGGAAATAATCTCAAAAATAACTGGCTTTACAATAAAATATACAAAAATCAATAACGACGGTACTCTAGACTACACTGATTTTGAAGAGAAAATATGCGACAAAACCAAACTAGTCTCTTTAACTCATGTTTCAAACGTTAGCGGAGTTACAAATGATGTTAAAAAACTTGCCCGAGTTGCTCACGAAAATGGAGCTCTAATGCTAGTGGACGGAGCGCAATCTGTCCCTCATATGCCTATTAACGTTCAGGAATTAGACGCAGATTTTCTATGTTTTTCAGGTCACAAAATGCTAGGCCCTACCGGCGTTGGGGTACTTTATGGTAAAAAGAACCTCCTCGAAATAATGCCCCCTTTTCAAGGTGGAGGCGAAATGATACGGGATGTATCTTTTAGCCCAAGCAAGCAACATTCCGACATAAGCTGGAATGATCTTCCTTGGAAATTCGAAGCGGGAACACCTAACATAGCAGGAGGCATCGCTTTTGCTGAAGCAATTAAGTACCTCGAACAGATAGGTATGAATAATGTATTACATCATGAAATCCAACTAACAGAATATGCCCTAAAGCAAATGCAGGCGCTCAAAAAAATTTCTATTTACGGTCCTCTTGATCTGTCAGTTAAATGTGGGATAATTCCATTTACAATGGACGGGGTATCATCGCATGATATCGCTCTTTTCTGTGACAACTATGGAATTATGTTACGCAGCGGTTTTCATTGCGCACAACCCCTGCACCAGCTCTTTAAATTGCAGTCTTCAGCAAGAGCAAGTTTCTATATTTATAATACAACTGAAGAAGTTGATCGTTTTGTAGAGGTACTAAAGGAGATTGAACAATTCTAATGCCAACAATAGACGATTTCATCACACGAATCGAAGGTACATGCGGTGACGAAAAAGACGTTATAGTTGTCTTTAAGTTCGAAAAAAAAGAAGAAGCCATAGCAAACATCCTGAAAAAAGCCACCCTAAAAAATAGTCTTTCAGGAATAATTTTTGAGCTAACCTTCCAAGGTTTCTCATTTCGGGTTTACGCAAGCGGAAAAGCTATCTTTAGAAACATAAAAAACAGAGATGCTCTAAACCACCTCCTTTCCGATCTTCTACTTTAACCACTTGGAGCTAATGAGGGTTCTAGTGTAACCTGAGGCGAACTTGGGCTTTGGTTCTGCTTATCCAATTGAAAACGGGAATAAGGGGCTTCTTAAGCGATTCTGGCAAGGCATCTTTTACTTCTCTATGTAGCCCGAGCTTTGTTGTTAAACGCCCTTTATTAGTAACAGGGATATAAAACCGTCTAAGAATACACTTTGAGAACCCATTATTTTCCTTAAAGCTGTCCAAAGTCGGATGATTTCCCATCCTGCCATACATAAGCCACGGAGCACCTTTGTTCGCACAGACCTCCACCGCCTTCGCCACAAGAGCGTTGTTCACGGCTTTATCCCAAAATCTCTGCATGGAAAGTATCTGAGCCATAATAGCTATATCGTCCCCAAAAACAAGTTGTACAAATCCCACAAGTTCATTTTCAAAAAAGGCGCCAATAAAGATGCTGTCCTGTACATTGTTTACTTGCGCTTTTACCTCCTGCAATTTTACTCCAAAATGCGAAAAAGGTCTGCCTTGGCGTATAGGCGTTTCATTATAAATTTTACATATTCCCTCAGTCAACTGATCGGATGGTGGAACTATTTCGGCTTTTATACCGCTCTTTTCGGCTTTACGAATCATGTTCCGAGTCTTTTTCCCAACTGCGCTCAGCCAATCCATGTAGGGAGTTATTTTGAGGAGTGCAACGTTGTCTTCTACCTTCAACCATTCCCTGGGTGAGTTCGTGACTGGGCAGCACCATTTTCTTTCTACAAACGTGAAGATGTCTACTCCACGTTCAGCAAGCTTCTTCAAAAAAGGTCCTACCGGCTCATAATCGCGCAAGTACTCTTTCTCCTCTTGATACTCGGCTAGTCTAGCGAACCCCTTCTTTCTAACCTGCAATCCTTCTAGTTCCCCATCAACTCCGAGAAGACTTTTTAGAGTCTCATAATACGGTCCTCTGCGGTTGAGGGTTCCTCGCTGGAAAAGCCACTCGGGATGAATGTGTAGCACCTCCCCCCTAGCAACATAATCTTGAGCAATTTTCAAAGCTTGTGCAGTAGAGTTTCGGTAACATAACCAGTCTAAGGCAAGAGTGGGGAAATCATAAAAGGATTTAAGTGGAAAACCTTTTGGAATCGACGCTTTTGCTTCCCAAATTTTACGCTTCCACATCAGCCGCGCTAGCAATCGAGCGGTACCGTGGACAGTGTAATATTTAACTTTTCGACCCGTTGCCTTTTCCAGTTTTACCAATTCAGGGTATGGCTTTGTTGCAACATGCAAAGCGACTTCATGCCTTTCTGGATGCAACAGCGCAAGTAGTTCGCTGTCAGGTATGGTTTGAGGCGTGAAGAACCAGTAAGCCATTACTTCTTCTTGGGACTCGTTAATCATCTTGGCAATTATCTTAGAATTCTTAACATAATTATTGCTTGTATGCATGTTCAGCGCTGTGAAGAGAAAGCTTTGAAGCCTAGATGGATATGGATAATCTACATCTAATCTGATCTTTATCATGGTGCCTCAGTGTGCCATCTCTAAGAGAAAGGTTTTTTCAGATTATAAATCCTCTGCTAATGAAACTAGCCAAAGAAGAATGAAAAGCGGTTATGAAGTTCCTCTTTTCAAAGCCTTAAAATTCAATTGGTATGGTCGCCTGGCTCTATTTTTACGTAATACAGAAAGGTTAACTACCTTCTCAATATATTGCATAAATAGTATGCACCCCGCAACTAATTCGTTGCCAGACAACATCGAAAACGCCTATGAGCTAGTCGGTCAAAAGACCGAACAAGGTAGCTCTGCTGAAGCCAAGTACTTTGCTGAATTAATCTCCAATGCCGGGAAAAATCTTCGCGTCTTAGACTTGGGGTGTGGTAATGGGGCATTGGCAGTGGAACTCGCGAAAAGAGGACATTATGTTTTAGCAACCGATATTTCAACTTCGAACCTCAGAAAAACGCAGTTGAGCGCTCAAATCGCTCATGTTAGTGTTGAAGTGGCTAAATATGATTTAGACGGCAACTGTAGAAACATCAAAGGGTATTCAAAATTTGATGTAGTTTTTCTGATGGATGTAATAGAGCATTTGAAAAATCCTTTAAAGGCTTTGAGTAACATACACCAACTTCTAAGCGTTACAGGTCTGTTTTTTATTAATACTCCAAATTCCATAACGCCAGGCAAGATATACTATTATCTGCGTAA
This sequence comes from Candidatus Bathyarchaeota archaeon, assembly GCA_963701765.1. Taxonomy (GTDB): domain Archaea; phylum Thermoproteota; class Bathyarchaeia; order Bathyarchaeales; family Bathycorpusculaceae; genus JADGNF01. The sequence goes on along the minus strand of CAVPBD010000004.1, from coordinate 251,834 downwards.
AAACCGTGCGATTAAGCAAGATTTTTTTAATCCTGCCTGCCTTTGGGATTTTCATTTTCAAACTTATGATTATCTTTCATTACTAAAGACGTTAAATTTTGTTGGGTTTGACATTCAGGAACAAGTTCCAGGTTTTGTATTGATTCCGATTCCCTTCGTAAATAAAAATCTCAGGTCTAGGTTCTTAGCGTCTTTCTTCCCGGGCTTCAGTGAAAATCTTTTATTAAAATGTGTCAAACATGATCCAATAGATTTTGCTAAACAAGTGCAATATTGGGGAAGTCTTAGCCAAGCCGGGAAAGGAGATTAATGAAATTTGAAAAAAGATATTTCGTTGTTTTTCAAAGACCGTTTTTAATAATGTCTTGAGAGAATTTTAGCGAAATTCTTAATTCGCTGATAGAAATACTTGAATGTATGATTCAAGGCAATTTAAAAGTGATTGCTTGTAAAAGGAAAGTAGGCGAATTAATTGATTGTTAATAGTGAAATACACCCTTCCGTTAAAATTTGGCATCCTGAACTTGTAAATATATACAATAGTATTATAGGTGAAAATACAAAAGTCGCAAGTTTCGTAGAGATAGGCGGAGCTCGGATTGGAAAACACTGCAAAATTGAAGCTTTCTGTTTCTTACCTCCGGGTACTGTAATTGAGGATTATGTTTTTGTCGGTCCTCACGTAGTAATTACCAATGATCGCTATCCAAACCTGAAACAAGAGATCTGGAAACAAGAACCGGTGACAATCAAAAGAGGCGCAAGCATAGGCGCGGGTAGCGTTTTGGTAGCAGGAGTAACGATTGGTGAAAACGCGTTAATTGGTGCTGGAAGTGTTGTGTCTCGTGATGTGCCCGAAGGGACAGTTGTTTATGGAAAAAAAGCTAATCTGCATAGGAAAATAAAATAACCATGTAACAGAGAAGTGCAAAGGACGAATGGATAGACCCCTCGTAAGCATAGTAATAGCTGCGTACAACCATGGCAAATACTTGCCAGAAACCATCGAAAGCGTTCTTGCACAATCTTACTGCAATCTGGAAATCATTTTGGTTGATGACGGTTCAACTGATAATACCAGAGACATTGCTAAAAGTTACCCGGTTGAGTATGTTTACCAAGAGAACCATGGTGCTTCGCATGCCTTTAACGTAGGGATAAAGATGTCGCATGGAGAGTTTTACGTAACTCCTGGTGCAGACGATAAGCTGCATCAGAGCTACGTTAATTCATGCATAGGTCAAATGTTGAAACATGATCGAGCAGGTTTCATTTGGACCAGTGCCCAGGAGTTTGGTATTACGCATGAATTGAGAATACCCAATCCCCTGCGCAATCGTTTTAGTATCTACCGCGGGTCTGGTGGGCAACTTGGTGCAGCTTTGTTTAGAAGAAAAGCGTTTGAAGACGTCGGAGGATACGATGAAGCGTTGCCTGCTTACGAAGATTGGGACTTAGCTATTAGAATGGTAAAGAATGGATGGACAGGTTTCCCCATAATGGAACCTCTCTATTTCTGGCGAAGACATACAGTAAGCCGGAACACTAAGGCGGATAAAGCCTTACTTATAAGTGTCTTAGAAAAAAAATATCCGCGAATGAAGTTGTATAGCAACATAGCCAGATTTTTAGATTTCTTGTCTCTTTCGTTAGATAACCCTCAAGAATCTTTCTATCGTCTATTCGAGAAAAGTCGAGAGAAAAAAAGCGTAACCAATCATCCGTAACTCGCAACAGATCTTCTTCCTGAAGTAGATGTGAATTTCATTGAAAATATTTTTCTATTGATCGCTCAAGTTTATTAATCGGTAATATGGCTTCGAATAATTATTAAATAACCTTATTATTCTTAATAAGAAAAGCTCTCTCGGTGATACATGTTGATTGCTAAGATCGATTTGGTCATGTGGACTAAGAACGGTGCAAAGACTCTTCCAGCAGTTCTAAAACGCATAAACCAATTGATTCCCGCTGAAAATGTGAATAAACGGTTGATTGTGGATGACAAAAGCACCGACAATACCTGCGAATTAGCCAAGTCGTTCGGTTGGGCAGTTATCGCTAACGAAGGAACAGGTATCAGCGATGGCGCCAACACTGCCCTCAAAAACGTTGAATGCGAATGTTTTGTTAGTTTTGAGCAGGATTTACTTTTAGCTGAGGACTGGTGGGCTAAAATTCCGTCTATCCTCAATAATCCACAGGTTGCAGTAGCTTCTGGCATGCGGTTTGCCAGCCAACCTCGGGGTGTAACGAGTTTACAGAAATATGTTGCCCGAAAATATCGAGGCGAGGCTCAGTTATCTTCTTGGCTTCGGGGCAGGCAAAATGCGGCTTTCACTTTAGGTAGCACATTGGATAATACGATTTACAAGACTGACATTATTCGAGCCGCTGGCGGTTTTCCAATCGTAAAAGTAAACGCTGGTGTAGATACCACACTAGCTTATAGACTCAGGGAAATTGGCTATACCTGGATTGTAGATTACAACGTTAAATCAATCCATCTGCGAGGTGGATTAAAACATGAACTTTCGCACCAATATTGGTATGGGACACAATCAAGAGAGATTTGGCAGAAAGTTGAACATGAATCGGGTCAACGGGCACCTATTTCACGCCGCGGCATTTTTTATCGTTTTGCGATTTCACCGTTTACAGGTTTATTTGTTGCCTATCAAATGCGTGAAGCTACTATAGCGTATATTCATCCACTGATTAGGTTTTACTATTTGAAAGGCTTTTTAGAATCAGGAAAATTCAACTAGGTTTTGTTTTTAGACCAAGTTCTATGTAATGTATCCAAGTAGGGACGGGCGATTCGATTCTGTCTAAGGCTGCTTTAGTGTTTATTTTAAACTTTTTGGGATTCTGAAGAATCTTTTTAGCAGTTTTAATTATTTTATCTGTCCTTCTTATGATTTGAACTGGGAACCCTTTTTCGTAAAGGTATCGTGCTTGGACGTCCCAAAAGTGGAAATTAATTGTGGGTATCCCACACATAGCGGTCTCTCTACATGCCGTGCCACCACTACCGACCATCAAGTCAATGTAAGGGATAATCTGAGCTGTAAGCACTGGCTCCGGTGATACCCAGATGTTGTCTAAGCCTCTGTATTGTTCTTTCTCTTTCTCATAACGAGGAAGGCAAACGACGGTGCCCAGTTTAGTGAGTTTTTCTAAAAGCTTCTGAGAATCAACTTTAACATCCTTGCAATAAACCGCTTGGTATTCAGCATCTCTGAAAAGTATTACTGGTTTTTTGTCTTTGAGTTCTTCTAGGAATTTTGGCTTCTCGAACTTGGTATCTTTAAGCCATGCCGCTTCTTCTAATCCATCGTAATGTATAATTTTTGATTTGGAGATTCCAAATTTACTCCATGACTTACCAAAACTTATGGGTGTAAGCAGCCAATTTACCAATGGGCATGCTAACCGTGCAACGGCATAAGCGAACACGGTGTCATTAGCGTAAACAATTGGGATTCCCAGCCCGAAAGCTGTACGGATGGCAGATACATCACCATGCGTCCACAACACCTTAGGATACCCAACTTTTTCGAACAGATCAACAAACTCTAAGGTTCTTTTCTGCTCCTCAACAAGCTTCTCTTTGAGCGTTTCTCCGTAATCTCCAATTCTCTGGTAGGGCACTTTTAGTGCGTCTAGCATATCTGTTGTTTGAGTTTGCTTCTTCGCTGTAACAAGTGTTGAGTAACCTTTCTTATGTAAGATGGGCAGCATGCTGTTAATGGCTATGCTGATTTTTGGAGTAACGGTATCTAACCAAATTTCGGGCATGCTTTCTTCAACCAGTTCTGAACCTTTGGCTTCAGTGATAGGTAAATCACGAAGCTTTTCTCTTCTCATAGGAAATGATAGTCAATTATTATAAGTTTTATTCTAAATTCTATCCTCGAATTGAAAAAAGAATTTATTTTCTTAATGTATAGTTAGGAAATGAAATTCTATGCCATTTGAGCTTAAGAGTGACCATTACGGATTGTATTTAGTGTTTCTTTGTTAGCCATTCGCGGTATTTTTTATCTACGTTCATGGCGCTTTCGAGTAATATGCTGCTGTTTGGGGCTAGAGATGTAACATATTTAATATCTTTTGGAAGGCAATGTCGTCCTATGCCATCTCGGGCTTCGGGTAGGTCAACGTTCCATTTGGTGTTCATCGCATTGCGGAGTTCGTCGAAGTCCATGCCGATTTTTGCGCAGAGCATTTTGAGGTCTTCAGCGAAGGCGATTTGCAGGTAGCGGTGAGAGTTTTCGGCGATTTTGCACATCTCTGCAACTTCCACTGAAGAGACTGTGTGCATTGGTATGCCAAGGGTTTCTTTGTAGAATTTGAGGCCAATTTTGAGGCTTTCGGGATCGGTTGCACCTATGATGCGGAGTTGGTTGACTCCGTACTTTTCAGATTGGTCAGCCCAATATCTGTGTGGGGCGTGGACTAAGTGAACTTTGCTTTTAAAAATTTCGCTGAGGATTTTTTTTGAGGTGCCTGGCAGTATAGTGCTTTCTATGGATACAAGCACACCTGGTTTGGACATATTGGCTATGTTTTTGCTAACTTCGAAAACTGCGGTTAGGTCAGGGGCGTCGTTTTTTTGTCCGGTGGTAACTGAGATGATGTAGATGTCAGATTGGGGGACGTCTTTCCAGTTGGTGAAGGCTTTAATTTTGCCTGTTTTGTTAGCGTTTTCGACGGTAGTGGGATTTATGTCTATGCCGTAAACTTGTAGACCTTTTTCGCTGACGTATTGTGCGACTGGAAAACCGATTTGTCCAAGACCTACTACACAGACTTTCATCGTAATCAGCTCAGCTTCAAACTGCATTAATATGTTTTGCCCAACTTTAGCTCAGCTTTGTTCTTAAGGGTTTGCCTAAGAATGTGGTACCTACATTGAAACCCAAAAACCATTCTATTGCAAGCGCCAAAAGTCTGATAAGAGAAGCATGCTCTGTTTAGCGTCAACTTGGTCTATGTATGAATAAAGAGGTTTATTTTACAAGTTTGAATTGGCAGCCTACGGCTTTGGCAGCTTCAGCATCGTTATCCATGTTACCGACGAAAAGGATGTTCTTCAGCGGGACATCAAGTTTTATTGCTGCCATTTTAAGTTGTTCTGCACGGCTGAAGGAGTCTTCTCGTGTTATGATGGCTTTGAAGTCGAACTTGAATTTGTCTATGATATTTTTGGCGGTTTTCTTGCTTTGCAAAGTAACGAGCGCTTTGGGTCTGTCGATGTGTGCGTTGTAAATTCTTATGCCTTCCTCATGGAAGATGGTTCTCTGCACAACTGCCATCTCGTATCTTTCCCAAGCATCAAAAACGCGTTTACGTATTATGGGGTCTTTGATTTCCGCGACGGTTTTTAGGATTGGGCGAACCTCTTGCACGCCCATTATCTGTTTGAAATCTGCAAACATTGCTGAGTAGTTGATAGGTAAATCAATCAATGTGCCATCGAGATCATAGATGAAGGCTGCAGTAATCACCTATACATTGCTCCGAGAATCTTGCCGTTTTTCACCAAGTGTGCAGGTGCATCCATGTGTCTTATCCAGTAAACGTCTGCAGGCAAACAGTTGTATTTGGGTATTGCTGGAATGGTTTCTTTAAATCCAAGCTTTACGGCTAGGTATGGGACGTTAGCAAAGTAGTCTTTGCGTATGATTTTGCTAGCGTATGAGAAGAAATATGATGTTGTGAACATTCTACCTGGGTTAATTTCGGTTACGCAAGGAATACCTGCTGCGTTACCCTTTAGGTCTACGGAAGCAATACCGCTGAATTTGGGGTCAATTGAGAGGACGGCATCTGTGCCAGTTTTATTCACTGCTTCCTCATGTACTGTTTTTTGGATTGCTGGTGTTCCAGTAATGCCTGAAGGTGCAAGATACGAGTAGATATATTCTACCCTTTCTCGAGCCATGGACGTTACCAGTTCGCCTTCTTTCCATATGCTGTGCCATGCGATGTTTCGTCCTGGTAAGTGTTCCTGAGCGATGAATTCCCAATCAACTTTTCTACCTCTCCAGTATTTTATCCAAGCGACTGCTGTTTCTCGGTTATCTGCTGGAGTGCTTCCTTTACCTCCTGCTCCTGTTCTTGCCCTTATCCAGATAGGACTTCCAAACTCTGCAAATGCTCTATCTATGTCTTCATCTTTACGTACCTCGATAGTTCGGGCAACCGGCACATTCTTCTTCTTCCAGACTTTTGCCGATTCTAATTTGTCTTGGCAAGCTTTTACTGCAGCTTTTGAGGGCAAAAATACTGGCGCGTTTAGTTTTTCACGTTTCTCTGAAACAACTTCAACCTCAATATCTGGTTGTGCATGTAAAAACTCAATTTTTTCTTTAGCAATTATCTCGTTTAGTCTGTCTATATAATCTGAATCTTTGGCTCTTGGCACCAAATACTTCTCATCTGTAATGGTCAAGTGGAGGTAATGCGGGTTAGAATCGGTTCCTGCCAAAAACATTTTTTCCGGAGAAACACGCAATGACATAGTAAAATTGATTCCAGCTGGACCCCCAGCACCAGTACATAATATTCTTTTCATATCAATCAGCCTCAAACCCAAAGTCACTTTTTGATTTAGGAATTAGTTTCATTATGAGACGTAACCGATTTATATTTATTCTCAATCAAACTTAAAAAGAACGAATCCATAGAACAGACTCAACCTGTGGGCCGGTCGTCTAGCCTGGTTAGGACGTTGGCTTTACGAGCCAAAGGTCGCCGGTCCGAGTCCGGCTCGGCCCACCTATCAATAAAATTTTTTGACAAAAAGTTTACATTGCTATTTGATATTCATGGCAACGATTTGGATGTTGCAATTTTTAGATACAAAAAAGAAGGAGGCTAAGACTGTTTGCCTCTCATTATTTATTCTGGTCTTTCTACGACAAAAGCGATTTTTACTACTGCTCGATATTCAACGATTTTGTTTTTTTCTACCTTCGCGTTGATGCGCTTTACATAAATGGATTTGATGTTTTTAATCGTCTTTGCTGCTTCTGCAAGTGCATTCTTAGCAGCATCTTCCCAGCTTTTTGGTGAGCTACCTATTAGCTCAATAATTTTTACTACCATCGTATTTTCTCCTCAACGTACTAGTGTGTAAAACTGCCCTATTATTTTTTTTCATCGCATAAAATTCTTGCCTCATTTATTTTAGTCTCTAGACGCTTGAAGTTACTGAGAAGATTTTTCCCGATTTCATTTTTACGAATCAAAAAAAGAAAGGTGGGTGGTCTTTTCTTGAAGTTATGTGGCTATTCAAGTATTTTCCATACAGCTGCTGCTGAGAAGTCCACCAATTATGGGTGCTACCCAGAATATCCAGAGCTGATCTAATGCTAATCCTCCGGTTATAAGAGCCGGTCCTAGACTTCTTGCGGGGTTGACTGAAGTACCGGTTATAGGTATTCCTACAAGATGTATGAAAACTAGGCTTAGTCCAATGGGTATTCCTGCAAATCCCTTGGGTGCTTTTTCACTTGTTGATCCAAAAATCACTAGTAGAAATATAAATGTCAAGGCAACTTCAGCTATGAAACCTGAAATTAGCGAGAAAGTTGTGATTTGGTTTTGACCTAATCCGTTTATGGCTAAACTATATGTGGGGTTTCCCATGGCTATAGTATAGATTGTCGCTGCTCCAATAGTTGCCCCTAAACATTGGAAAATGATGTATGCACCCGCATCTTTCAAGCCTATCTTATGTGCAGCCAGCATCGAGATTGTGATAGCGGGGTTTATGTGGCATCCTGACACACCGCCTATTGCATAAACCATGGCAAGAACTGCTAGACCAAATGCAAACGATATTCCAACGTTTCCAATGTAGGTTCCTGCAAGTACCGCGCTTCCACAGCCTATTAACACAAGTACAAAAGTGCCGATTAACTCGGCAACATACTTTTTAAGAGAATTAGTTTCATTCATTTGAATTATCATTCCTTCATTGAGGGTAAAGACTCTTCTCTGAAAAAGGTACTTATAATTTTTTCTTAACCTACCTTCTCCCTTAGAGTTTCTTATGTAATTGCTTAATCATAGAAAGAGCTACAAAACAAAAAGGAATCAAAAAATAGATTTTTTAGTGGAATTCATTTCAATCCAGTTTGGTTGAAGGGGCTGAATCTGGCTTCTGAACTGTATCAGTTAGTGCCAAAACTTGTTTTGGATTAAACACGGTAAATTTGGCTTTTCGAAGTCTTCTGCCAATTCTTGCGATTAAACCTGCGCCATCAGTACCTAATTTACAAACTAACGCATGTTCAAACATTCCCAATGATTCGATTTCTATAATGTCTCTACTTAGTTGCTCCTGCTCAATGACCATATTTATCTCATAAAGAGATGCGCCTGTAACTAGCAACCTATCTAGCAGTGAGTCCCGCCAATGGATTAAGCGATTGATTTGGGTTGGTTGTAGTTCCACTTCTATTTGTTCCTCTTCAGTATCGACATTGATGACTTTAATATTTAGAGGTAGGTTCTCGCTTATTCCCCAGAGTTCACAAATTTTTTTCAGAGACAGCTTTTTCCCATATACAAGCTGATTCTGCAATCGATTTAATGATAATGACGCCTGAACTAGTTTCGGCTGGAAAACTCCAATATCTAAAAGCAACTTTTCGACACTTTTTTCAGAATTAATAACAAACCCCTTTAACGAAGAGAATTTTTTTATTCCCTCTATGCTTGTAGGGCAGAATCCTACTTCTCGGGATAAAAGACTAGTAGCAATTTCCTCGTCCTCACCTGAAATCTCTATTTGAACCCATCTTCCGGCAACTGTGCCTGGCACTGTTACTCCAACGGCTAAACCTTCAAACAAACCGCCTAAAATATTATCGATTTGCTTTAGCTGATGCGTATTATAAATTCTTATAAGTAGTGTGAGTGTGGTCACGGTTTATCGCCAACAAGTTCTGATATTTCATTATGCAACTTCATAACTCTTTCAGCGGCTTTTTCCATTTTTTCTTTGCGAAGTTTAACAATTGTGGGCTCTATAGGCACGCGTTCAGAAGTCTCAACCAATTTATCCGCGTAAGAGACAATTTTCTCTTCAATTGTTTGAGGAATATAGTTATCTTTTGGCCAACCTAACTTTTCTGCTTCAGCATCAGTTATGCCACCACCGACATGTCTCTTAATAATAGCAACCACCGACTCAGGTAATCCTTTAGTTTCTGCTATTTGTGCTCCAACAACTGCGTGATCAACCGAATGTGTTTTTGAACGACCGATGTCATGAAGGATAGCTCCAATTTCAACAAGGGCTAAATCAACTTTAATTCCCTTTTTTTGGCAGGTTTTCGCGGTTTCCTTGGCGAGTTCGGAGACGCCCTTACAATGTGCAATGACTTTTGACGAGCAATGAGTCTCATGAAGAAGTTGAAGTGCTTGCTCCCGTGAAGGAAGCTTTTTACTCACCCAGTTCCTTCCTTAACTGCCCAACTTTTAAGGCTAATTGTTCGGTCATTATTCTATTTTCAAAATGTGCCAGGGGTTTACCGCAAGCAGCACAATGAAAAACCGCTTCTACCGCTTCTTCAAAAGTGACTCTTCTGCATCCTGGGGTGTCGCAGAAGTAAAAGTCATGATTTGTTTCGTATTCTAATCGGACATTGAGTTTTTCAAGGACTCTACGTTTTTGACTTAAAATGAATCCCTCCAACTGGTCTGGTTGAAGTTTCCAATGAAAAATAAACCATCCAGTTTTGGGGTCTCGGGTTCTCCTTAAACTCACTAAGGAGTGATCATATAGCTTGTAGAGAATTTTACGGACAGAATTTAGTCGTATACCAGTTTTGTTAGCTATTTCATCATCAGTTATTTCATCAGAGCCCTTCAAATATTCAATAAGTTTGACTGCTTCTTCTTCCCCCAATGAAGAAGCGACTTTCATCAAAGTTGCATCATCAATTGTCGATAACATAATCTAGTTCCTTAGCACTAAATACTGTGCTATCCTTCCATAAAACTCTTCTTAAAATAAAAAATAAAATTCCCATACTACTCCACTTTCTTTCCTCTTTCTTGAGGAATTATTTTCTTCTTTGCATCATCAAAAGTTCTTCCTAATGTTTCTCCTTTATAGAAGCGATCTAAGAAAATTGCGAGGGCTGCGCATTCTGAATGGGGTTGGTTGCCAACTGCTACGTTAAAATCTGAGACTTCTTCAGAGTAGAAATCCCCGGGCACTTTTTGGCTACCGACAATTATTAAAATGTCTTTTTTAATGTCTCTCAATCTGTCTAATACTTTACTGGTTTGGATGTTTTCTCCATATGCAGTTAGATGAACAATTATGCCGCCACTGTTTTTCCAATCCCTCACAACAGTTCTCCATGAAGTTCCCATTTCAAAAGAGAAATTACTCCCAAAACTATCATTAATTTTCTGTAGCGTCTGTTTGATGCTTTCATCAACGATGTCTGATAGTATAAAGCCTGACGCGCCTAAGGCGCGAGCTGTTAAAGCAACATGGGTTGTAAGTCTTGCATCTCGTTGTGGTCGGTGCCCCCACCTTAAGATGACGATTCGTTTTAGTTTAGCGGTTTCTTTTCTACTTTGACTGGATTTTTGCTTCAAATTTTCCATTGAGTTCTTCCACGCGATTCTTCACTTTTTCTGCAACTTCGGGATCTGCTTCAAAAACAACTTCTACGGTGTTTTGAGTGTAATTTATTTTTTTCAAATCAGTTTTTGCATGTACCCATGATATAAACGGCATTGTTTCATTTACCAGCGGAACTGTAAAAGTGGCTTGGATGTACCCTTCGAGTGTCTTTAGAATTTCCTGTCTCAAAATATCGAGGTTGGTTTTCTTTAAGGCTGATATTAAGATAGGATTTTTGGTTTTGTCTTTTAGCGCTTCGTATTTCTCTTGGGCTTCGGCTTCAGTTAAGCGGTCTATTTTATTGAGCACAGTTATTACAGGTACTCCTGAAGCGCCTATACGTTCTATGGTTTCTTGACAGGTTTTGTTTTTCTTTTCGATTTTATCAAGAGGTTCGTTTATGTCTAAAACCAAAATAATGAGGTCAGAATAAATAGTCTCTTCCAGTGTGGAGTGGAAGGCTTCTATGAGTGTTAGAGGTAATCGTTCGATAAAGCCTACAGTGTCTGTTAATAGGAATTTTCTTTTGGAAAACTCAATGAGTCTAGTGGTTGTAGAAAGTGTTGTAAACAATGCATTATCTACCCGTACGCTTGCTTCTGATAGAGCATTGAACAACGAGCTTTTTCCTGCGTTCGTGTATCCTGCTAGTGATATGGAGAAAAATCCAAGTTCAGTTCTTCGATTGCGGTGTAAAACACGTTTTCCTCTTATGTCTTTGAGTTTTTTCTTGATTGTGTGAATTTGTCTTTTTATTGCATCTACGTAGACTTCTGCTTCGTAAACGCCTATGCCCATGAATCCGGGTTGTTCTCCATGCTTAGAAAGTCTGACTTTTTCTCTAGCGTGTTTAAGTTCATTTTTTAGCGTAGCTAGCTGAATTTGGAGATTGGCTTCTGTTGTTGTGGCTCGTTTGGTGAAGATTTCCAGAATGAGTTGGAAACGGTCGATGGTTTCGACGCCTGCTGCTTTTGCTATATTGTAGGCTTGAATTGGTCTTAAAGGGTTATCAAAAATTATTTTTTCAGCGCTTTCATCTTTAACGAGTTTAGCGAGTTCCTCGACTTTGCCCTTACCTATTTGGTATCGTGCATCTGGTTTTCTGGTTTGTTCCATTTCTGCTACAACGGCGTAGCCAGCGGCCTGTGCTAGACGTTTTAGTTCAGGTAAGCTTGTTTCTTCACGATTTAAGCGACGCTGTACTATGACTGCTTTCGTTGTGCAGGTTCCTCTCCCTTGCCTTTCTTGTTAACTGGCATTAAATCTCCTAATGTTAACTCTCGACTTGGTGCTCGAGTAGTATTCTGCATGGCTTTTTCCTCTGGGACAGGAACTAGCAGTTTGATTTTCATTAAATGTTCAAGTTTTGATATAAGCAACTCGTTTGGGGCTGTTTTTCCAGTTTCGATTTTTCTAAGGAAGGATTCTTTTTCGTTTATTTTTTTGCCCAGATCTTCGTGGCTGAATCCAAGTTTTTCCCTAGCCTGTCGGATGACTTCTGCGTAGTCCTCAACTAGTTCTTTGCTGGTATCCACCCTTGCTTGTATTACTCTTTTCCTAATCTGGATTGGGCCTTGAATAGGTACATGATCTGGGGCAGTTATAATATGCCCTACTGAATCCAGTTTCGGTTTTGGTTGTTCATCCCAACTTACCTTTCCATGTTTTGAACATTCAGTACACACGGTAAGCTTGGCGCCTTCAATTACGACCCGCATGGGATTTTCGCGAATTTTACGTCCGCAGACTTCACATCGCAAAGATAATCCATCCAGATTGTTTTTATTGTATCCGTATGTTTATAGTTGTCGAATAAAAACAGGCTCTATTCACGGTGGAACTATTGGAAAGCTCTCTACAACGTATCAGAAGCATTGCAGATTATCAATATGGTCTAGGTGTGGGTGATTTACTTTTTCCGGAAAATGTAGAGATTCAATATTCTCCTGCAACGGGTAGAATCCGTTATATTAACCTAAATGGGGAAAGAATTGCAACGCTTCGTCCAACCGATGGTATGTTGTCGATAAGTGTTAATGCGGCTAGATCTATCAAGCAGAATATGCCTTCAGCGCCGTGCTTTGTAACCGTACGTGCTGATGTGGCGAAATTTGTGGCTGATGGTGGCGATGTGTTCGCGGTGCATGTAGTTAAGGTTGACAACGATATTTGCGCCAAAGATGAAGTCATAATTCTTGACGAAACCAATGAAGTCATTGCGGTTGGTCGTGCCTTGCTTTCGAGTTCGGAAATGCTGGCTTTCAAGACAGGTGTTGCGGTTAAGGTTCGTCATGGACGTGGAAGCGAAAGCTAGTTAAGTATATTTGTTTCTAATGTAGAATAATTGGTGAGTGCGAACCTATGCAAAGACGTATGAATCCTCGAGATGCAAAGCGCATGATGCAGCGCATGGGCATGAATATGGAAGGTGTCGATGAGGTTGAAGAAGTTATCATCCGTACACCCAGCAAAGAAATTGTTATTGAAGCACCTGAAGTAGCAATAGTTAATATGCAAGGGCAAAAGATTTTCCAAGTTGCAGGCGGAAAAGTCAGTGAACGTGCTCCACAAAGCAAGGCTGCAAAGACTCCTACAGTATCTGAAGAAGATGTGCAGCTAGTAGCTGGACAGACAGGCAAAAGCTTCGAAGAAGCCCGAAATGCACTTATAGAATCTGAAGGCGATCTTGCAAAAGCCATCCTGCTGCTCCAATCTTAACCTAATTCTTAATACTTATACCTCCAAACAGTTTTTCGTGGGCTAATATGGTTGCTCCGGAACTTGATGTTGCTGTAGTCGGGAATTTTTCTATAGATTACCTAAAATTACCCCGCAGGCCTGAGCCTTACACGATTATGGGTGGTGCAGTCGCATACGTTTCTCTGGTTACCAGGAGATTGGGTGGATCAGTAGCTGTGGTTTCAAAGGTTGGATTAGATTTTCCAGACGCATACCTTCAACAATTGCAGAATGAAGGTGTAGACACATCAGGAATCATCAAAACCTGTGGTGAGCATACAACTAGTTTTGAACTTGCTTATTCTGCAGATTTATCTTCTCGGACTCTTAGGCTAAGAAGTCAATGTTCCCCTATTACCGTAGCCGATTTACCTCCCGTGTTGAATGCTAAGGCGATACACATTGCGCCCATTGCTGGGGAAATCTCCTTTGAAGTAGTCAAAAGATTGCGAAGTTGTTGCAAATACTTATCAATTGATCCTCAGGGAATGACGCGGCGCTTCGACACTCGCGGAAAATTAACAGTTAGTGCCGAGATGGATATACATCTACTAGGTTTAGTTGATATCTATAAATCATCGTTTGATGAAATCAGCATCTTAACAGGTAAATCCAATCTAAAAGATACCATAAGTGCTATGCACGATTGGGGTCCAAAAATAGTAATAGTGACAATGGGCGCTCAGGGATCAGTACTTTCGGTTGAAGGTGAAGCTTGCACTGTTCCTATATACCGTTCTGGCAAACTCGTTGACCCTACTGGGGCAGGTGATGTTTTCATAGGCGCCTTCTTGAATGAGTATGTTCGCCTTGGACAGGAACCGTTTTGGTGTGCTTGCGTCGGTTCGGCTGCAGCGTCATTGGTAATTGAGGGAGTAGGAACCACCTTTTTTGGAGAAAAAAACAGAATCTATCGCAGAGCTCTCAGTATTTACAATAAATAATTAAAGCGCTAAAAACCTGCTCGAGAATTTATTAAAAAATGAACCTAAATACACACTTTATTGGGACTCTTCTGGTTTATAGTAACTTGAGCATTAATGTTTTCTAGTGATGATCCGAGTCTTTATTGACTTTCTCTGTGATTAAGAAAAAAATTTATAAGCGCTTTTTTCCTTCGTAGGTTGTTATTAGGAGAGGAAAATAAAAATTGTTTAATCTCTTATCCCACGTTAGTGGGAAAAATAAATTCTTTGCAGCCTCTACTTTAATTCTACTATTAGCTCTGTCGACAATGATTGCTATTCTACCAGCAGCAAATGCTAGCACTCCACCAATCAGTATCCCAACTTATGCATTATCTAGCTGTTACACCTAACCCCACTGGAATCGGGCAAACCGTGTTCCTTGTAATGTGGCTTCACGCAGCCCCGCCAACCGCAGCAGGAAATGCTGGAGATCGTTGGCGCAACTTTTTCATCGACGTCACAAAGCCAGACGGAAGCAAGGAAACCTTAGGTCCATTCATTTCTGACCCAACAGGATCAACTTACACCCTATACACACCAACTCAACTCGGCACATACACATTCCTATTCAGATACACTGGACAAGTATTATCACTTAATCACCCAACAAACGGACTACCTGGATCAGCCAGTCCATACATTAACGACACATTCCTACCAAGCCAGGTTACAGAAAGACTCACAGTACAACAGAACCCAGTAGCTCCAGTTGAAGAGTATCCACTTCCAGCAGGTTACTGGACCCGCCCAATATCCGCAGACAATATCCACTGGGCTGACATAGCCTCAAACTGGCTACGTGGCGCCCAATCTGGTGGATATAACCTCTGGCAAGAAGGATCTGGACCTATTAGCCCACACATCCTCTGGAAGAAACCTATCGAATTAGGTGGTGTAGTTGGAGCTAGTTGGGCACCAAACTATGGCATCACAGACAGCGCTGTTACCTCTGCAGGCTACTACTCTGGTGGTTCATATGAAGGTAGATTCGCCAACGCGATTATACTTGGCGGAATGCTCTTCTACTCTGTTCCTCTTGGCCACTCAGCCGTTGGTGGCGGATACACAGCAGTTGACTTGAAAACTGGACAAACAGTCTGGTACAGAGCTGACCTAAATGCTTATCTCCCAACTGCAATGAACGCAGCTATTTCCAACTCCAGTGCTGCACCATCGATAGCGGCACCATCATTTGCCCAAATCTACGAGTACGAATCACCTAACCAACACGGTGGCGTAGGCGGCATCTTGTGGCAGTCTTCCAGTGCTAGCGGTGTTACTACTTGGCAAGGCTTTGATGCATATACAGGCAAATGGGTCTTTAACGAAACAGGCGTACCTGGTGGCACCCAAGTGTATACCAGCAAAGGAGAAATTGTAAACTACGTACTAAGCTACAGCACTACAACAAAAACCGGATGGATAGGTCTATGGAACAACACCCAAGAGCAACAAGGACTGCACCTCAGCCTAGGAACTGGCACCAATCAATGGCAATGGAGACCAGACGGAAAACCGTTAACATGGCTAATGCATACTCCTGGAACGTATCTATAACCGCAGACCTTGTAGGTAACGCAGCCCCAGCAATAGTGCAAGTTTTACCTGGTGACATAATCTTAGGCAGAAGCAGCGCAATCCAACCTGGTGTCGGTGACAAATTCACTGCAGACCCATACACATTCTGGGCAATCAGCGACAAACCAGAAAGCCGAGGACAATTGCTCTGGAAACAAAGCTACCCAGCACCAGCAGGCAACATCACCCGCAGATTCATGACCCTACCAATTGACCCAATTAACCGAGTAATCGTAATGCACGACGTAGAAACAATGCAATTCATAGGCTACAACCTTGATAACGGACAACTAAAGTGGGGACCAACAAACATACTCCAACGCGCATACACTTACTATGGCAGCGGTGAAGGTGGCGGACAAAGAGGCTCAATGGCATACGGCAAACTCTATGTGCAGGGCTTCGGTGGAGAAATATTAGCAATCAACACAGCAACAGGTAACTTAGACTGGAAGTTCAACGACACCAACAGCGGCTTAGACACACCATGGGGCTTAAGACCAATATTCCTATCAGCAATTTCAAACGGCGTAGTTTATGCCTTCAACAACGAACACTCACCAAACGACCCACTATACAGAGGCAACAAGATCTACGCAATTGATGCATACTCAGGCAAAGAAATCTTCAGCATGTTAGGATGGTCAGGTCAAACCGGCGGCCAAGGTGGCTCAACAGCTGCACTAGCAGACGGTGTCCTATGCTACTACAACTACTACGACAACAGCATCTACGCAATCGGCAAAGGCCCAAGCGCAACTACCGTTGAAGCTCCATTAACTGGTGTACCCAAAGGTTCCAGCGTAATCATACGCGGTACAGTCACAGATGAATCCGCAGGCGCCAAAGCCAACGTAGCAGCAGGGCTATTCAGCAGCGTACCAGCAATCTCAGACGCAAGCCAAGCAAAATGGATGGAATACGTCTACATGCAAAAACCATGCCCAGCCGACGCAACAGGTGTCCCAGTTACAATCTTTGCAACTGGTCCAGACGGTAGCACAACCGAAATCGCCAAAGTCACAAGCGATGCAAACGGCATGTTCTACTACGCATGGATGCCATCACAAGTAGGTTCTTATGTAATCAACGCAGTCTTCGAAGGCTCCAACTCATACGGACCATCAAGCGCAAGCACAGCAGTAGTAGTAGATGCAGCAGCACCAGCTCCAACCGCAACCGTAGCTCCAACCGCAACCGTAGCTCCAACCGCAACAGTTGCCCCAACCATCTCAGCATCTCCAACAGTAGCTCCAACCCCTGGCACAGGCATCTCCACTGAAACCCTACTCATCGCAGGCGCAGCAGTCGTAATCATCATAGCAGTCATCGCAGCAGCACTCGTACTAAGAAAACGCAAATAAACAACAAACAAATCATCCAAACAACCAACCTTTCTTTTTTTGTTAAATTCTTCTAAAAATCCAACTAGTGAAATTAATCCTAAAGCTGAATATCTCTAATCCAAAATGAGAAGTCTACATTATTAGCGGCTTTTTTCTTCCAGAGCTTTCTTTTGATTTAGCCTAATTCGTAAAGCCTATTAGGATTACGCTTATATTGGTAAGCATCTCTTCGGATGTGTAAGTGAGAACATTACCTTCCAACAAATAATATCTGTTCTCGCTAAAAATTTAACTCAAAAACTGTCAAGGTGTAGCAAAATTGGGTCGTATAGATAAAGGTGTAAAATGTAGCGTTTCTGGTTGTAGCCGAGACGCTGAACGTTCGATTCCTACTGATAAAGCAAAATCCGCTGGTTTAAATGTCGCAAGCGGTGAGAAACGCGTCTACCTCTGTAAAGAGCACTATAAAGAATATAAGAAAAAATCTAAAAAAGACAAGACCCTTGAAAAATGGCGATACGGCGCATAATTCAAGGATGAAAATAACCCTTAGAGCGTGAAAAAAGCATGCGAATACTTCAACTGCACTCTAATTTTATTGTTTATACTCCCGTTGAAAAGGAAATCAATATAGCTGAAGAAGCAGAAAAAAAAGAAACCCGCGTAGAGGAAGTTGTTGTTCTTTTTACTGCTATCGAAGAAGGTGACACTTCAGCCTTATCGCAGAAAGCCATCAATGACGTGCGTGCTTTCTTAGGTAAACAGAAGACTAACCGTATCCTGATTTACCCCTTCGCGCACTTAAGTAGCAATCTGAGCAATCCTGGTGAAGCCTTAAAAATCATAAAAGCTATGGACGCTTATGCCAAAGAAAAAGGCATCGAAACATACCAGGCTCCCTTTGGCTGGAATAAACAGTTTACTATTTCAATAAAGGGGCATCCTTTAGCTGAGCAGGCGCGAGTATATTCCCCCGCTGTAGCAGTAGAGGTAGCGCCATCTGCAAAAACTGACGGCGAAGCTAAAAAGGAAGAAGAGCCAGTTTCAGCGGCGCTAAAAGCTGAAGATAAAATGCAATCATTTTGGCATGTTCTGCAGACAGATGGCTCATTAGTCCCAGTCGAGGAATTCAAGTTCAAAGGACATGTTAACCTTCAAAAGTTCTCCCAGTACGAGATCAAAAAGGCCAGGGCAGTTACCCAAATGCCTCCTCATGTGCCTTTAATGAAAAGACTTGAAATTGCTGACTATGAACCTGGTAGTGACCCCGGAAACATTCGCTGGTATCCAAAAGGACGCATGATTAAATCATTACTTGAGCAGTATGTGAGCGCCCGAGTAGCTACATACGGCGGCATGGAAGTTGAAACTCCTCTCATGTATGATTTTAACCACCCCAGCCTATCTAGCTATCTTAACCGTTTCCCAGCCCGCCAATACGTACTCAAATCCGAAGACAAAGACCTCTTCTTGCGTTTCGCAGCATGCTTTGGCCAATTCCTCATGGCGCACGATGCACAATTCAGCTACAAACAAATGCCAATCAAACTCTATGAACTAACCAGATACAGTTTCCGACGCGAAAAGAGCGGCGAAGTGGTAGGTCTAAAACGCCTAAGGGCATTCACTATGCCTGACTGCCATGCCTTCTGCACTGACCTTGAACAAGCTAAAAAAGAATTCATGATCCGCTTCAACTTATGCATAGATGTTCTAAGTAATATCGGTCTAGTAAAGGACGATTACGAAATTGCTATGCGCTTCACTAAGGACTTCTATGCAGAAAACAAAGAATTCCTAACTGAGCTAGCCCAAAACTTCGGTAAACCCATTCTAGCGGAAGTATGGAATGAACGATTCTTCTATTTTGCCCTCAAATGGGATTTGAACTTTGTTGATAACCAAGACAAAGCTGCTGCTCTTGCAACCGACCAAATCGATGTTGAAAACGCTAAGCGTTACGAGATTACTTACGTTGATGAGAAAGGAGAAAAACAATATCCGCTTATTCTGCACTGTTCCCCTAGTGGCGCTATAGAACGCGATATCTATGCCCTATTGGAGAAAGCTTACCATGAGCAGATGGCTGGAAAAGCACCTATGCTCCCGTTGTGGTTATCCCCTACGCAGGTACGGCTAATACCCCTCTCTGACAAATACCTCGAAAAGGTTGAAGAAATAGCTAATAAAATTGAAGCTAACTATATTCGTGTAGACATTGATGATAGCGCTTCTACGTTGCAGAAGAAAATCCGTGAAGCTGAACAAGAATGGGTACCCTACATCATCGTCTTAGGCGAAAAGGAAGTCGAGTCTGGAACCCTTTCGGTTCGGGATCGTGAAGCTAAAGGTGCCCAGCAAAACCTGACTCTGGAAGATTTGGTGGCTAAAATTAAATCTAAAATTGAAGGTAAGCCTTTCAAGTCGCTACCCCTGCCCAGAAGCCTAAGCAAGAGGCCACAGTTCCATGGCTAATATGTGATTCATATAATTCATTGCCACAAGCTATATCAAATCAACGAGTAATATGAACGTCACCACTAGAGGGAAATTCAGTGACTAAAGAACTCCTAATCTACATTGACGGAGAATACTATCCAAAATCCCAAGCTAAAGTAAGTGTTTATGATCACGGCTTACTATATGGCGATGGTGTTTTCGAAGGTATTCGTGCCTACAACGGGATAGTATTCAAACTCAAAGAACATGTTGCTAGAATTTATGAATCAGCTCACTCAATGATGCTAAAAATCCCCATCACACAAGAGCAACTGGTACAAGCAGTTATTGATACACTCCGCAAAAACGAAATGAAAGACTCCTACATCCGTCTAGTAGTGACGCGAGGTGTAGGTGATTTAGGCCTAGATCCTCGAAAATGCAGCAAACCTACCATAATAATCATAACTGATACTATCAAATTACACGATGGGGTAGCAAAAACCAAAGGCATAACTACCATAGTCTCTTGGGTAAAACGTAACCCAATTGATGGTTCATCCCATGAAGCAAAGTCACTTAACTACCTGAACAGCATCATGGCAAAAATCGAAGCTAACATGAGTGGTGCAGACGAAGCCATATGCCTCACACCAAACGGAAGCGTAGCTGAAGGGGTAGGTGAAAATATATTTCTGGTCAAAGACGGCAAAATCTATACACCACCCACATCCACAGGTGCGCTAAGTGGAATAACCTCCAAAGCCGTAATCAAGCTCGCCGAAAAACTCGGTTATAGTCTAACTATATCAAACTTGACTATGTTCCAGCTTTTCAACGCAGACGAACTATTCTTTACTGGAACCGCAGCAGAAATCGTACCAATACGACAAGTTAACTGGCGCCAAATCGGAAAAGGTGAAGGTGGACCAATAACTCTAAAGCTAGCAGCAGAATTCAAAAAGGTCGTCCAAGACCCTAACGAAGGCGTAAAAATCTAACACAGCAAAATAAACAAAAAGATGCCCAAAAGGCATCCGACTCATTCATTTTTATTTTTTCATTTATTGTTTCTTTTTTATGAACTGCTCGATTTTATCAAAGGCTTCTGTGAGCATATCAATAGGTGGTAGGAAGACTATGCGGGCGTGTCCTGCTCCATAGACTGGGTCGAAACCTGAGCCGTTGACGATGAGAACACCTGTTGCTTTGAGTAGCTCGATGACGAATTGGAAATCGCTTTTCCATCGGGTGCCTACGCCGTCAATTTTGGGGAAGATGTAGAAGGCGCCTTCGGGTTTGGTGCAGCTTATGCCTTCGATTTCGTTGAGGCGCTTGTGGGCGTAGTCTCTGCGTTGTTTGAGTTTTTCAACATACCCTTTAATATGATCTTGTGGGCCGTCTAGTGCTGCCGCACCAGCTTTCTGCACTGGGGTATTAGCGCATAGGCGTATGCGGCATTGTTTTTCTATACCCTCGCGTAACTCTTCTAGTTCGCCGTTGTGCCCTTTGAAGTACATGTAGCCAAGTCGCCAGCCAGTCATCTGATACGCCTTAGAGAATCCGTTAAAACCCACTACGGACATGTCCTTGGCTAAGTAGGCTGTGCTGACAAATTCTTTTTCATAGGTTATTTGATCGTAGATTTCATCTGACAACACTAGCAAATCATGCTCAGCAGCAACGTCGAGCATTTGCTTAATCATTTTTCTGCCATAAACGGCGCCTGTTGGGTTATTTGGATTAGTGATAACTATGGCACGAGTTCTGGGTGAGATTTTCTTTCGCAAATCGTCTACGTTGGGTTGCCAGCCTTCTTTTTCAACGGTTTGATAGGCGACTGGGGTGCCGTCAAAGAATTTTGTGTATGAGATATATGGTGGATAAGTTGGACCCGGGAAGAGGATTTCGTCACCTTTTTCGACAAGGGCGGCCAGAGCCATTTGGATTCCTTCGGAGATACCTTCGGTAATAAGGACCTTATCAGAAGTAATGTCTACTTTGTTGACGCGTTTCTCTTTTCGGACAATAGCTTCCCTAAGTTCGAGTAAGCCTTCTGAAGGTGAGTAGTAATTGTTCTCTTCTGCTATGGCTTTACAAAGGGCTTGCTTTACGTGTTGAGGTACAGTGAAATCGAATGCTGCAGGATCACCGATGTTTAGATAATAAATTTTTCTTCCGTCTTTAACAAGCTGTTGAGTATGAGGGATAACGTCTCGTATTGCATACTCGATGTTCCTGGCTCGATTAGTAACTTTGATGTGCGCCAACGATTTAGCCCTTCAATGGAAGCACACTTGCGCTCCTACAAAAATAAAGTTTGCTAATAAAATTACAAATTATTGGGTATCCCTTATGAAATTTGATGAATTTAGTCATGAATAGGGGTAAATTTAGATAAAATTTTTTTAGAACCTGCTTTGCAGGTGGCAAAAAAGGGTTGGTTGGGTCTGTCTGCGATTAGTAAGATTTTGCGAAGTAGGCCATTTCGGTAGCTTCTTTGCCGCAGCAGACGCAGTTTGAGGTTGGTTTTTCTTTCTGGAAGGGTCTGACTCTGATAGTTGCTGTGGTTTCTTCTTTAATTTTCGCTTCACAGGCAGCGTTTTCGCACCAAGCTGCTTTGATGAATCCGCCCTTTTCAGTTATAACTTTCCTGAATTCGTCGTAGTTTTGGACGGTGGTGATTTTTTCTTCAAGCATATTCTTGGCTTTAGCGAACATGCTGCTTTGGATGTCTTCAAGGAGTTTTTCAACTGCACTTTCAACTTCGATTTCCTTTACGAATGCTTTCTGACCCAAGTCGCGTCTGACCATAACTACCTGCCCGTTTTTAAGGTCGCGCGGCCCGATTTCTATGCGTATAGGTACGCCTTTTAGTTCCCATTGGTTGAATTTCCAGCCTGGCGTGTATTCTTCGCGGTCGTCAAGGATGACTGTTAGGCCTTTCTGTCTGAGCCTTTCGGCGTATTCTTTGGCTTTGGCGCTTATGGCTATGGGGTCCGCGCCTTTGAATGGTATGGGCACGATGACTACTTGGGTGGGTGCGATTTTGGGCGGCAGTACGAGGCCTTTGTCGTCGCCGTGGATCATGACCAGTGCGCCTATGGTGCGTGTGGTTATGCCCCAGCTGGTTTGCCAGACCATGTGGTCTTGTTTGTCTTCGCCGATGTATTTGATGTCGAAGACCTTTGCGAAGTGCTGTCCGAGGTTGTGGCTAGTGCCCATCTGCAGGGCTTTGCCGTCGGGCATCATGGCTTCCAGCGCGGTAGTGTAGTCGGCTCCGGCGAATTTTTCGCTCTCACTCTTAACGCCAACAATAACAGGTATCGCGAGGTAGTTTTCCATGATGTCTTTGTATTCTTCGAGTGCGTAGAGGACTTCGGCTTGGGCTTCTTCTTTGGTAGCATGCGCGGTGTGGCCTTCTTGCCAGAGGAACTCGCGGGTCCGCAGGAAAAGCTTGGTGGCTTTGGTTTCCCACCGTACGATGTTGCACCATTGATTGATTTTGAGCGGCAAATCTCTCCAGCTGCGTATCCACTTCGAGAACGTTGCGTACATGATGGTTTCAGAAGTTGGGCGTATAGCCAGCTTTTCTTCCAGCGGGGTGTTTCCGCCCTGGGTGATCCAGGCGACTTCGGGTGTGAAGCCTTCGAAGTGTTCGGCTTCTTTTTTGAGGAAGCCTTCGGGTATGAACATTGGGAAGTAAACGTTTTTATGCCCTGTGGCTTTGATTTTTTTGTTGAGGATTTCTTGGATTTTCTCCCACATGGCTATGGCGTCTTCGCGAATAATCATGCAGCCCTTTATGGGAGCGTAATCTGCCAGTTCCGCCCTGAGTATGACCTGAGTATACCACTCGGAGAAATCCTGACATTTCTTAACTGTTACCCCAGTATCCGACATAACTATCTCTCCACTCTGTTTAATTCTGGCTAAATATAACCATAACGCAGAGACTGCGCTCAAACTGGATAAGTAATCAGTTCTTTATCCTATCCTATATTGGGCTTGTATTTGTATGCCCATTTTGTAATCTACTACGGTCATGCTGCTACAGCAAAGCCTTTTAGTTTGTTTGTAAGGAAAACTTTAAGCGAGGCCACTCTTTGGAAACCCCAAAAACAAACTCCGTTCCTCCTTCAGAAGCATTCTTAGTAATCTTCGTTACATTCTGTTTGTCAGTAATTATAGGCGCAGCCATAATTCTTACAATAGGAGAACCACCTGCACTAGTCATTGGTGAGCTGCTTATACTCGTAGTACCTCTAGTGTATCTGATGCTGAAACGTATCAACATCAAAACCTATGTCAGAATAGATCTCAAACCCAAATACATCCTACTCGGTGTAGCTTTTGGCGGTTTACTGCTTCTACTAAATGTGGTTGTTTCAGGTTTGCTTACTACAGTTTTCGGGACCAGTAAAGCAATTGAGGATTCAAATGCACTTCTTACTAACCTCAGCGGATCTACTTCTGGAATAATCGCGGTTGTTGCATCTTTATCTTTAGCTGGGGTCTGTGAAGAATTCGCTTTCCGCGGTCTTCTACAGAATTCGTTAACCCGCAGATACTCCTTCCTACCTGCGGCTATAATTTCAGCATTTGTGTTCGGACTTTTCCATTTTGACCCACAGCTTGTCTATATATTGGCTGCTTTTACAAGTGGCTTAGCCTTGGGGTACATTTACCATCGCTGGAATTACGTAACTGCTGCGATAGCCCATTCGGTGATGAACATAATAGTTCTGATTTTTCTTTTGTTTGGAATATAGCAGCAAAGCGTTAAAATGTAAAATTTACTCTGCTGCCATAATTTCTAAGCTGATGTCTAGGGCTTTGACGCTATGAGTTAATGCCCCCATGCTAATCAAGTCAACCTCGGCCATAGCATAGTCTAACAAGTTTTCTTCTGTGATTCCGCCACTTACCTCCAGCAGAACTTTACCGAGAAATCCCGCCTTCTTTAGTAAAGCAACAGCCTCTTTGATCTGTTTGGGCGCGAAATTATCAAACATGACTATGTCAGCACCTAACTGTGCAGCTTTGACCGCATCTGAAGGTTTGGTGATTTCTACCTCGATTTTCTTACTAAACGAGGCGTTTTCTTCGGCTCTTTTTAAAGCGTTCTCTAAACTTCCAGCCAAGACCAGGTGATTATCCTTAATCAAGATCATATCATCCAAATTTAGTCTATGTGTATCTCCACCACCAATCATTACTGCTTTTTTATCAAAATAAAGAAAGCCTAGCGCTGTTTTTCGGGTTGCCGCGACTCTGGTCTTTAAGCCTGCTTTTTGCAATTTCTCGGTTAACCTTCTGGTTGTTGTGGCTATGCCGCTCATGCGAGAGAGCATATTTAGTATTGTGCGTTCGCCGGTTAGAATAGTGCGGGCATCTCCTGAAAGTTGCATAAGTCTCTGTCCCGATTTGATTTCTTGGCCATCCGCAACATCTGGTGCTACTTTGAGTCCCAAAGTTTCTGCGAGAACGATAGCTTCTTCTATTCCAGCCACAACACCGGTGCCCTTGGCTATGATTTCAGCTTGCGCTTTCACTCCTTGCGGAATAATCGCTGCGGCTGTCACATCTCCTTGTCCGACATCCTCAGCAATCAGTTGAGTAAGCTTCCCTTCCAAGACTTTACGCGGAATAAACATGACTTTTACTCTCTGTTTCTACACTTAAAACGTTTTTCTGCCCTAAGCCAACTATCCAATCTGCATACCCTTTAGAATCAGCTAAAAACTCTAATAAAATCTGCCCACCAGTCCAGGTTTAGAGATAACTAAAAATAAATCCCTTCATGACTCTTCTTGTTATGAGACTGCTGTATAGCTGCTCTGAACTGGGCTTAGGACATGCTTCAAGAACCATAGCGCTAGGTAAACGTTTAGAGCAACGTGGGCATGAAGTGTTTTTCTTCTCAGGTGGAAAAGCTTACCAGCTGCTCAAAAAGGAATTCAAAAATGTTTATCCCGCAACACCTGTAGCATGGTATGAGAACGGTAGTGGCATTATCACCTCTGCTTCTCTGATTAACATATTATTTCCACTATCCTTCTTCAATA
The DNA here is from genome assembly GCA_963701765.1 of Candidatus Bathyarchaeota archaeon. Lineage (GTDB taxonomy): Archaea > Thermoproteota > Bathyarchaeia > Bathyarchaeales > Bathycorpusculaceae > JADGNF01. The sequence goes on along the minus strand of CAVPBD010000004.1, from coordinate 226,036 downwards.
ACGAAAAAAATAGGTTCGAAACCAAGAACTCCGTTGCTATGGAAGTAACTCATCGTTATTATGATTTAAGAGAAAACATATACAAAATTAGGCCTGATGTACTCATTGCAGATGGTGATATCAACGCATTACGTTTGGCTCACCGATGGAAAATCCCCGCCGTCTACATAACAAACCTGATTCGGCCAAGTCATGGATTTTCTGCATTATTAGGTCCAGGTGAAAGACTTCTTGAACAATATACTGTAAAATGTGCTAAAGTGATTATTCCTGACAATCCTCCTCCGTATACGGTTTGTGAATACAATATAGGTGATCTTCATAGTGTTGGCGTCAAAGATAAGGTAGAGTTTGTAGGTAGCTTTTTTGACACTGCACCAACAAACGGATCGGGAACTCACATTTTTGCTCCTGTGAGTGGACCTTATGGGACACGCGCAAAACTCCTGAATATGTTGATTCCCACATTTGAGGCGCTTGGAGTAAAAGGTGTAATAAGTCTAGGTGTGCCTGGTGAAAAGAAAAACGGCAAACGAAATGGGTGCTCTGTTTATTCCTGGTTAACCGAACAGGAAAGACAAGAATGTATGAAAAACGCTTCAATAGTGATTTTCAGTGGTGGACACATTACATGCTTTGAAACCATCAAATATGCTAAACCTAGTATCTGCATTCCGACACAACCTGAACAATTAGCAAATGCAGCAAAACTTCAAGATTTGCACTGTTCAATAACTGTAAAAAACCGACAACAACTAACAAAGGCCATCAAAGAAATTGAAGCAAATTACAGCACCTATAAGAAAAACGCCGAGCACCTAAACACTATTTCGAACAAGCATGCCGGTGTTAATCGTGCAGTCGAAATAATTGAAGAAATTAAACATTAACTATAGTTAGATTTCATGATTCAGTTAGACTTTTGCGTTTGATTTCGCCTTGTGGGGTTTGTTCCTCGAAGACTATGGCGGTGAATTTGTAGATTTTTGTTCCTTTTATAAGCCAACTATCAGGTGATAGCCCTGCTTTGACACAGCATTGGCACAGGAACTCTTCTTCTCCCCATCCCCATTCCACAGGTACTTGTGGCAGAAGTAAGCCCTTGTAAAATCCTTTTTCGACTATCAAGCCATGTTCACCGACCTTTATTTTTGTAATATATTCTTCGGGTTTTTCAACAATTACAATTTCTGGTGGTGTGAGTACGCTGACTTCAAAGACAACCTTGTCTAGTTCACTTAATGACATGGATGGGAATCTTGGGTCTTGGGTTGATGAGTTTATTGCTGCGTCAATCACCGCTTCAACCAGCGGGTTAGTTGGGTATGGGTAGCCGATGCAGCCTCGTAGGTCTTTTTTTCCCCTTCTAAGTGTGCTTATGGTTACGAATACACCGCATTTTTCAAAAAATTTCTTTGGTGTGTCCTTTGGGGGTTTAATTGTTTTTCCTGTTTCCAGATAGGTTTTTACAGTGTTTCTTGCTAAATTTATAAGAAATTTTCCTTCATCATCACTAAGCTGAAATGACACTTCTATCCCCAGAGATAGCCACATGAAGTGGCTAAAAAACTTTAAATAAAATAGGGTAGGGTTTAGAATTTTATTGTTTCTTCGGTTGCGCCTTTCTTGGTTATTATCAAGAAGTCTATGCCGTCACCGCTCATGGCGTCTCTGCTTATCGCTGATTTGATTGCCCTGGTAACGAGTTCTTTTGCTTCTGATACTTTCATTTCTTTGCGGTAACCTTCTTCGATAACTGCTATGGCGATTTCTGTTCCGGAGCCAACAACCGCGTAATCATCTGGCAGAACTGATCCTAGAACGTCTAGGACATACATTGAGGGGCCCTCGTCATCTAGTCCTGCAACGATTGTTTGGGTGATTAGGGGCGCCATTCGTCGGTTGAAGAGTATGTTTGACATCAGTTTTGATGCGGCTCGGACACTGATTTTTCTGCCAACATCCATACTAAACAAGGTCGTGTTGGCTGCAACATCGCGGGCTAAGACTTGCATGTCTGAAACTAGCCCTGCACATGCTACGCCTATGTGATCGGTTATTTTGAAGACTTTTTTACCACCTTTGCTGGTAATTAAGTAACCGTAAGAGACTCTTTTTTCAGAGGCTAGAATCACTCCGTCATGGCATACTACGCCGATAGTTGTGGCGCCTGGAATCCATGATATTCCGTTCGGAGCTTGAGCTGGTGTCGGGGTTTGTGATCCATATCCTTCCATGATTTTTCCACCTTTTCCGATGGGATAACACAAGACAAGCTATTAAATTTAATCTTGGATAATCCAAAATACTGGATTTGTTAATTCTGCATAAAGTTAAAAAGTGCATTAGAATAGAAATAAATCGTCAATTATAGCCTGTAAATCGAATTGGTGGATGTTATGATTGAGCTTTACGTTGAGAATGTTGGGGGAACTTGGTTTGGGGTTGCCTATAAAGAACAGAGTATTATTGGCTTAGCTTCTGAAGGTAGCCAAAAAGCTGCTTTATCCATGCTTCTAAAAATAATACCCTACGATGTTGCTTTTCAAGTGGCGTCTGAGGGGTCAGGTTTCACACAGAAGGTTTTCTCAATTATAAAAGGTATTCATTATGGAAAAGGCTTAATGCAGAATATTTCTTTGTCTTTTGAATATCTACCAGATTATACTAGTCGAGTGCTAAAGGCGGTTTTTCAAATTCCTGTTGGTTATGTTTCTTCCTATGGTTTAGTTGCTAAAGCTGCTGGTGGAGGACCTCGGGCTGTTGGGAATGTGATGGCGGCTAATGTACTTGGACCTATTGTTCCCTGTCATAGGGTTATCGCATCGGATTTTGGGTTGGGTGGTTACGGAGGGGGGTTGGCTATGAAATTCGAGTTTTTAAAACGTGAAAGAAGAGGATACACTAAGGAGCGAGATATCCCATTTAATGGAAGGCTTTTGCGGGTTTTTCCAGTTGAGTTCGTGTTTTCTCATCTTGAAAAGAAATTTCCTTCCGTTTTTAGTGTAAATCCTTTCCCTAAAGAGTGACGGCAACGTTTTTGCCCTTTTTGACTTTTAGGTTTTTGGTTTTATTTTGAGTGCTCGAAATCCCCTTACTGTTGGATTTTGCATTTCAGTGATTATAACTTGACCTAGAACGCTTTGCGTATCTTGGGCGTAGCCTCTTATGTCGTGTTCGGCTTCTATCAAAGAGTGCAAGTAGACTTTACCATCCGCTATAACATGTTGGCACCTGGTGGGTAACCCTAAAATTAGCGGGTTTTTTTCCTCTAACACCTTTGTGCATGTGTATAATATCGCTTCAGAGCCTGCTGTTAGTTCTGCAATCCTAACCGCGATACTCTCTTTGCCGATAGCAAACATTTCTACGTCATATTTTCTTCTGACTTCTCCAGCTATTTTACGTAGTTTTGGTAGAATCTTTAGCAGGCGCTGTCGGGCATTAATTGAAAGTTTCATATTTGATAACTGGACCGGTGAGAGTTCCTCCACAGAAACCCCGCCTAACGATGAATCCAGATGCACCATGTCAACCTTAGTCATTTCTAGTAGCCTCAAACAAAGCTCCGCTTCATGAACAATGACTTCAAAACCGTTATCCACTTCCTTAAAAATCGGTTCGGCAATCCGTATGTGAGCTTCTCTGTATGGAGACTCAACTAAAACTGCTACCGCAGCCACATGATATACGGGCATAAATTTGTCGTCTAATAACGCCGCTGCGGAGTCTGCTGCTATAATTCTCAAGTTTAACACCAACTCAGCATAACTTATGTCGTTGGGAAAAATTTAGCTTTGTGGCTTAGAGTTCTGCAGACTTTAAGTCCAACGCTAGCAGGTACATTTCACTGCTTTTAGATCGGCTTGCCGGGGGTTTTACGAATTTGACTTCTTCGAAGTGTTGCTGTAGGGTTGAGATATATCCTTTGAGTAGGTCTCCTTCGAAGGTTTTTACGAAAAAGTTACCGTGTGGGCGTAGGATTTTTTTCGCGGTTTCAAGTGCTTTGGCGGCTAGATCTATTTGTCGTGCATGGTCTACTTCCCAAACTCCAGAGATGTTTGGTGCCATATCAGAGAGTACTACATCGGCTTTTCGGGGTATGAAACTGAGGATTTGCTGTATGGTTTCTGGTTCGGTCATGTCGCACACTATGGTTCTTATGTAGGTCTGAACAAACGGCTCAATGGGTTTGAGGTCAATGCCTAAAACGAAGCCATTCTTTCCCGCAACTTTTCTTGCAGCTTGAATCCATCCACCTGGTGCTGCACCTAAATCGACGACCACGTCGCCATATTTTATAAATTTATATTTGTTTATGGTTTGGGAAAGTTTGTAAGTTGCTCTGGAGCGGTAGTTTTCTTCTTTAGCTTTCTTGTAGTAATATTCGTTCTTTCTTTCCTTAATCCAACCTTTGCCTGTAGGCACTAGAACTTTCCCCTATTTGGCTGGATCATTTTCTTCTTTACCTAAAGAAATAATCCATACGGTTAATCTTTCACAGCTTTTAGGTGAAATCGTTGTTGTTGGGTCGCATCGTGCGTTGTCTTGGCACATAAGGCAGGGGCAATCAACGATAGTTTCAATGCTGGCGGGCATGCGTTTGGGGAAAAGCCTGTAGGTCCATCTTCCGCCTTCGAGTTCTTTTTCTCGGCGGATAAGCCCTTTTTCTTCAAGTTTTAGGGCAACTCTTGAACCTTCTCTGCTGCTTGCACCTAGTTCTCGCCATAAATCTGATTGTAGTACACCTTGATAGCCTGTGTTTACCACAAAATGCAGCGCCTTCTGTTCCAAGTCGTTACGTTTCGGCATCTTCGATCAGTTCCAAGTTAATATTAAATATAGCTGAAGTGGCAGATAAAAATATGTATCCTTTAAAAACAATTAATATCCATAAAGGAACAAGATGTAGATGGTAGCTAGCAAATCTGATGAACGCTACAGTTTAGGTATTGAGTCTACAGCGGATGATTTTAGTATCGGAGTGGCAACTTTTAACGGACAAATATTATCCAACGTATCCGACGGGTATATACCTGAACAAGGGGGAATACACCCCCGCGAAGCAGCAAGACATCACGCTGAAGTTGCAAATCAAGTGCTTGAGAATGCGTTATCAAAGGCCAATTTGAGGCCTAAAGATTTAGATATTGTATCTTTTGCTCAAGGTCCAGGTCTAGGACCCTGCCTAAGAACGGGAGCAACAGTTGCGCGTGCTTTGGCGTCGTATCTGGAAGTTCCGCTTGTAGGTGTGAACCATTCTATAGGACACATCGAGATTGGCAAGCTCAAAACAGGCTTAGTTGATCCAGTGACACTTTACGCTTCTGGAGGAAATACGATGGTTACCGCTTTTGCTTGTGGTAGATACCGCATTTTTGGCGAAACATTGGATATAGCGGTCGGGAATTGCTTGGATGTCTTTGCTCGAGAAGCTGGACTTAAAAATAAAAAAGGGTTGCCTCTGGGGGCTGCTGTAGAACAGCTAGCAATAAACGGTAACGAGCTAATTACATTGCCCTATGTCGTAAAGGGAATGGATTTTTCACTAAGCGGTCTACTGACCGCGGCAAGCAGTGCTCTCAGAAAAGGTGCAAAGCTGGAGGATGTATGTTACAGTTTGCAGGAATATGCCTTCTCTATGGTTAGCGAAGTAACCGAACGCGCTTTAGCGCATACAGAGAAAAAAGAGACCCTACTCACTGGTGGAGTGGCTGCTAATAAGCGGCTCCAAGCTATGTTAAAAATAATCGCTCAAGAACATGATGCGCAGTTCTGCGTGGTGCCCCACGAGTTTGCGACAGATAATGGTGCTATGATTGCTTGGACAGGAGTTTTAGCATACACTACTGGCTTGGTTACTCCTGTAGAAGAAAGTTTTGTAAAATTAAAATGGCGCGTAGAAAAGGTGGATGTCCCATGGGTGAAAATCTAATGTCGCAGGCCCTTCTAAAGAAAGGTGCTGAAGCCAGCCTCTATTTTGCTAATTGGCATGGGAAACGCGTACTCATTAAGGCTCGATTACCCAAGACATATCGTCCTGCTCAACTGGATTTAGCTATTAGACGTTATCGAACTGTTCATGAGCCACAATTAATGCATCAAGCAAAACGGGCAGGTGTACCCACCCCCACAATATTTCTAGTAGATGTAGAAAACTCGACAATAATTATGGAATACATCGAAGGTAAACAAGTAAAGCAAGTCATTGACGGGTTCTCAGATAACCAAAGACGAGATTTATGTTTTAAAATTGGCGAATTAATCGCGCGTCTTCATAATTACGGTATAGTGCATGGCGATTTGACAACTTCAAATATGATTATTGATGCTTCAGGTAGGATTTTTCTGGTTGACTTTGGCTTAGGTGATAAAACTGATGAGCTTGAATCTAAAGGGGTAGATTTGCATTTATTGAGAAGAGCGTTGCAGAGTACCCATTTCCGGTTTGCAGATGATTGCTTTAACGCGGTTCTGAAAGGATACGCCACAATCTTAGGTGAGAATATTGCTGGCGAAGTTGTGGCGAAAACAAGAGAAATAGAAAAAAGAGGCCGATACGTTGCAGAAAGAAAACAAGACTCATAAGATAGCCAATGTGGATTTTAAGCTGAAAGGCAAAATGGTTTTCTTTGTAACAGGTAATATTCACAAATTCAATGAAGTACGCATTCTACTTTTAGAACATGACATAACTGCAGGTATGTTAAAAACAAAAGGGATAGAAATCCAAAGTGACAATCTTAGAGAAATCGCAACAGCCAGCGCCATTGATGCTTTCAAACGATGTCATTTACCTCTGATTGTTGAAGACGCTGGCCTTTTTGTAGAAGCATTAAACGGTTTTCCAGGACCATACTCCGCCTACGCATACAAAACTCTCGGTAATACAGGGTTGTTAAAACTTTTAGCGAATGTGAAAAACCGAAAAGCCGCCTTCAAATCCACAATAACATACTGTGATAACGATGCAGGCAAGGTCTACTGTTTTGAAGGTCAATCTATTGGTGAAATATCAACTCGAGAAAAAAAGAAAATCGGTGACTCAGCCTTTGGTTTTGACCCCATCTTCATTCCTGAGGACGACAAAAAGACATTCGCCCAAATGAGCATAACCGAAAAGAATCGTTTTTCCCACCGTGCTAAGGCTATCCACAAATTTGCCAAATGGTACAAAACCTGAGGCAACACAAACCCCAGTTTATCCCCATTCCATAAGTTCAAAGCAAAATTTTATATACGAAAGACTCCAAATGGCTAGTTGCGAACTAAGGAACGGAGAATGAAACCCTAGCAATTTTCAACAGCTACCACTATAACCACTTAAAATATATCCAAAACTATTTTTTCTTTTTTTATTTTTTAAAAAACCAACATTTTTCTACGCAAACTAAAGAATCCCTTAGAACCTAAATAAATGCAGGGAGGATGTGTTTTTCATTTCAGAATATATATTCTAATAATCTACCTTTTTAGCGCGGTAAAAGAAAAAAATGAAGTTTTTAGGATTCCCTGTTCATTAATAACTATTTCTCTTCTCTTGTTATGCAGTTAACTAGGCAGATTTTCCGCCTTTCTTTAGTGCACGTGTTGCTGGTGAAGCTATACCACATGGTCCATCCTCGGGGAATGTTTTGTCTGATTTTTTGATAGCGGCTAATGCGCTGTTTACCATTTCTGTGTTTTCAGGGGTTAATTTTGTTACGCCTAGAGCTTTGGCGGGTTGAGTTAGGAGTAACTGACGAAAACTAGGGTCCGCTAAAGCCTTGTTGATAAGATCCTGTTTATTCATATTTATCACGTGCTCTTTGTTGTTTGATTATATATTTAAGATTAAGCCCGTGCTTATTGTTCTATTTTTCCTAATACACATCTGTAATCTTGGAAAAAATATTCGCTTCTTAAATGTTTCAAAGCTTCTCGGGAAACAGTGCAATATTTGTCCTTATAGGTTCAGCTAGTTTTAAATATTCGTGTAATGTGGGTGTAAGGTGCAGAGTTAAGGTGTAGAGATGCCAAAACAAGAAAAAGGAAAATCACATTCGATTCGTCCAGTCAGCAGACGCCCACCAAACTGGTGCAAGTACGAACCAGAAGAAGTAGAAGCCTTCATAATTAAACTCGCTAAGGAAGGCCACTCTCTAAGCAGCATAGGCACCATTCTTAGGGACCAATACGCAATTCCGCTAGTTAAGCCAATAACGGGTAAAAGCGTAAGTGCCACACTAAAGTCAGCAAACTTAGCACCCTCTATGCCCGAGGATCTTTCTAACTTAATGAAGAAAGCGCAGGGTATGGCTGTTCACATGGAAAAATTCAAGAAAGATAGCCACAATAAGCGCAACATGCAATTAATCGAAGCAAAAATCCACAAACTATCGCGATACTATAAACGCGAAGGCGTGTTGCAGAAGACCTGGAAGTACGTACCAAAAATCGCTTCCATCACTTAATCTTATTTTTATTCCTTCTTTTGGCGAATTGCTTCACACAAAACATATTGCCTACGTTGTAGTACCTTTGTAGAATCAATCATTTACAAGAGTGAAACCTATGACGTTAGAGAAAGCACAAATAACAGCGTTCCTAAACACAGCTGACCAGGCTGCTAAAGCTATCAAAGAAACTGTATCCAATAATGGTTTCATTCATGTTTTTTCTCACCTTGACGCTGATGGAATTTCCGCGGCAGGCGTAATCGGAAAAGCCCTCTTCCGACTCGACGCCCGGTTCAGAATAAGAATTACTCAATGGGTTGATGAGAAAATAATCGGTGAAATTGTAGCTGATAAACCTGACCTAGTTATTATGACTGACTTCGGAAGTGGCTACTTAGATTTACTTAACGAGAAAATCCCCGCGGTCAAAGTGGTTATTTTAGATCATCATCAAATCACAGCTAAAAATCAAAATCCCAACTTCATACAAGTTAACCCTCATTTACACGGAATTGACGGCGCAACCGATGTAAGCGGGTCAGGCGTGGCATATTTTGCTGCTCGTGCAGTGGACTCTTGCAACGTTGACTTATCCCCTGTAGCGTTAGTAGGCGCTTTAGGTGATATGCAGGACCGCTACGACCAACGAAAACTAGGCGGACTAAACACGCTGATAGTTGAAGATGCCCTCAACGCAAAGTTGCTCGTGATTGAGAAAGACTTAATGTTCTTTGGCAGAGAAACCCGCCCAATTCACCGAACCTTAGCAAGTACAACAAATCCATTCCTACCTGGCATTAGCGGCGAAGAAGACAAGAGCTTAGCGTTTCTTTCCAACCTAAACATTCCTCTTAAAGAAGGCGACAAATTCCGCGCACTACGCGACCTAACTAGCGATGAGCGCAAGCGCCTATGTAGCGCATTAGCTGACCATTTGGTGTCAAAAGGCATGCATTATGGTATAGCCAGCCTCATAGGTAACATTTATGTTTTGACTGCAGAATCACCTGGAACTGCGCTTAGAGATGCCCGCGAGTTCGCTGTGGTTCTAAATTCGACTGGACGCATGGACCGCGCTAGCCTCGGGATAGCTGTCTGCATGGGCGATCGCACCGCAGCACTTGAGGAAGCTAACAAAATCCTTGAAGAGTATCGTAAAAGCATAAACAAATACCTCTCCTGGGTAATGGAAAAACCTGAACGCCTCAAAGAACTAGACAATATTTACGTTGTTAACGGCGAAGACTTTGTGAACGAAAAAATCATAGGCACCATCTCCTCTATACTCATCTCTAGCTTACCTAACCTAGAAAAACCTCTTATCGCATACGCCCAAGTCACAGGTGAAGGGGTAGCCAAATTCTCCTCTAGAACTACCGACATAGCAGTTCACAAAGGCGTCAATTTAGGCGATGTAATGCGCCTATCTAGTGAGAAATACGAAGGCAAAGGTGGAGGTCACAATATAGCTGCAGGTGGCCAAGTGGCTCTTGATAAAGTCGAGGACTTTATAAAACTAGCCAACGAATTAGTAGGCAGACAATTAAGAGGCGAAAAAATTGGAAGCGATAATAAAACTTGAATATAACGACGCCAAAACCGCTCATTCAATCGCAAACGCAGTCTCACCCGACAACCTCAAAGCTCCATCTGGCCTCACAGTAACAACCCAAACAATCGCCAACCAAGTTATTACAAAAATAACCCTAGACGGCAAACTCGCAACATTCATAGCAACCATCGACGATCTACTTGAGAGTGTATCCACCGCAGAAAAAACCCTGCATATAGTGCGAAGAAAATAATTTCCCACTCCACAGTAGCTATCAGACAAAGTGTTGCTTGTTTAGGTTTCTAAAAGTTAATATTGCAAATTCTCCTTGAGAAAGGTATGTCATTTCACATTCGTCGCAAGGACCGCGAAATAACCGACATCGCCACCTTAAAGCAGGTTCTTAAAAACACCAACTACATAACCATCTCTCTCTGCAAGGATAATGAACCTTATCTTGTTTCGTTAAGCCACGGCTACGACGAAACTAAAAACTGCCTTTATTTCCACTGCGCTCCCGAAGGTAGAAAAATCGAATACATAAAGGCTAACAACAAGGTCTGGGGACAAGCAATGCTCGACTACGGCGTAACCGACGATTGCGACTACGCCTACACCAGCGTCCAATTCCAAGGAACCATCCACCTAATAGATGATTTAACCGAGAAAACTCATGCCATGGACGTCCTAGTAAGACAGTTATCTAAAGATCCCGAAGCAAAACTAGCAAAAATAACCCCCGAAAAACTCGCCAAAACCACAATTGGCAAAATCAACATAATCTACCTAAGTGGCAAAAAACACCAAAACCCCAAAGTAAAAAACAACTCTCCCTAAAATCTGCCTTCTGCCTCTAATTGCGCTGTGTTTTCCGAGAAAGGTTAATTAGCTTTAACAGATTTTATTCTTGAGGCGTCTAGAGCCCAGGTAGTATAGTTCGGTCTCAGCATGAGGTTCTCATGCTGCCGGAACAGTATATGCGGCTGTCGCCCGCAGGACCCGGGTCCGAATCCCGGCCTGGGCGCCACTTATTCTTACCTAAATTAGATTTTTCAATAAGGCGTAATCATAATATATTTCTTATTAGTTTTTGACGAGGTGGAGATGCGAATGTCTTACGCTATTCGTTATTATTTTAGTCGATGCTTTGTGGTTTCTGCTCGGCAAGCGTATTTGTGGTGTACTGATTTTAGTCCTAAAGATCATGTTTTGATGAGGGAGGATCATGCTGAACGTGAAGTGACTCACCTCACTGATGGCACTGTGATTTTAAAGGAGATATTTCACACCAGTAGCGGCGATGTTGAGAAGCAGAAGCTTGTGCAGCTCTATCCTGATCGGACTTCTTGGGTCTCTACGCATCTATCTGGTCCAAACAAGTATTCCCAATTTATTTACGAGGTTTTTCCCGAAGGTGATAATGCTTCGAGATTGGATTTTACTGCGCTACATTTAGAGCATAAAAAAGAAATTATGACCCCAAAAGACCTCAAACTACTCGCAGATAAATTATGTAAATATGATTCCGGCATTTGGAGACTATTAGCTAAAGCTATGACTAAAGACTTATGTAAACAGTCTTTATGAGTTCTGTATTTATTGCGTTTTCTGAATAAATAATTTTTTTATAAAGGTGCAATAATTACTGGCAGTGGTCTTTATGGTTGATTGGAAGTCGGTAATAAAAGCTGATTCGGTTAATTGGCTTTTAGAACCTGATAATCCTTCAATTCGATATTTTACATTAATAGAGCTGTTAGGTAAATCTCAAAATGACTCCGAAGTCCTTGCTGCTAAAAAAGATATCATGCTCTCTGGTGTGGTTCCGAAGATTTTAGCTAAACAGGAAGATGGTGGCAATTGGGATGCTATTGACAGATTTTATCTTGCTAAGTACAAGGGAACTGTCTGGCAGCTGATTATCTTAGCCGAGTTGGGTGCTGATGAAAATGATGCGCGTATTAAGAAAGCATGCGAGTCTATTTTGAAGACTTCTCAGGAGCATAAGAGCGGAGGGTTTTCTGCTTGGTTTAGTGCCACGGTAGGTGGAGGCAGATATAGTGGGATTTTACCCTGTCTGACTGGTAACATGGTTTGGAGTTTAATTCGGCTGGGTTTTACTAGATGATGAGCGGGTTAAACGTGGGATTGATTGGATAGTTCAGTATCAGCGTTTTGATGATGGTGATTTTCTTGCACCTAAGGAGTGGCCTTATGCGAAAGCTACTAGTTGCTTTGGAAAACATTCTTGCCATATGGGTGCAGCTAAGGCTATGAAGGCTCTGGCGGAAATCCCTGTCGATAAAAGATCCAATGAAATAGTTGGTACTATCAAAAAGGGTGCGGAGTATTTTCTTTTGCATCATATTTACAAGAAAAGTCACAATCTTAGTAAGGTGTCTAAACCTGGATGGCTTCAATTGGGCTTTCCTTTGATGTATCAAACAGATATATTGGAGATTTTGAGAATACTAACTAAACTTGGTATCAAGGATGACCGTATGCAAGATGCCATAGACTTGCTGGTTTCTAAGCAGGATAAAAATGGCAAATGGCTTTTAGAAAGCACTTTCAATGGACGTTTCCAAACAAGTATCGAGCAAAAAGGTGAACTTAGCAAATGGATAACCCTGCATGCTCTTAGTGTTTTAAAGCGATTCTACGGTTGAATGCTTAGGTGTAGGCTTATTGTTTGATGAAAAATCATAAAAGTAAACCGGTTCTGCTATATTTGTAGGTGGAAATATGGAAAAGATTCATCGAATAGTCGGATTGACTCCTGAGAATTTTGCTACATTGGGCTGTCCTTGTTTTTTAAATCCAAAACACGAAAGCCACCTTAAAAAGCTTGATTGGTTAAAGGGTCGTTTTTCTGAAGGATTCACGATTAAATCGCTTTTTGTAGAGACTGAAAAGAAACCAATCGGATTCATAGAATATGTTTCGGGCGAATATGCTTGGCGCGCTGTAAACGCTAAAGATTATTTGTTTATTCACTGCATCTGGATTAACCCCAATAAATACAAAACAAAAGGGTTTGGTTCACTTCTTGTTAAAGAAGTTCTCAATGACGCAGAAAAACAAGGAAAAATTGGTGTTGCAGTAATAACTAGCGAAGGCTCCTTCATAGCTAGCGAAAATCTCTTCTTAAAAAACGGTTTTAAAGTAGTTGATAAGGCAGACCGATTTGAATTATTAGTCAAACAGTTAAAGGAAGGATCTTTACCAAAGTTTACAGACTGGCAAAAGCAATTAGCCCAGTACAAAGGACTCAATATTGTATATTCGAACCAGTGCCCATGGGTTATCAGATCAATTAAAGAGCTGACCGAAATAGCAGAACAAAAAGGGTTGAACCTAAAAGTAACTGAGTTAAAAAGTGCCAAAGAGGCGCAGAACGCACCCTCAATTTACGCCACTTTCACTTTAATTTATGATGGAAAAATCTTCGCTGACCATTACCTCTCAAGTACACGTTTCCTAAATATCCTTAAAAAAGAAATGAAATTAATAAAATAATTTGTAACAACTTTAAAAGAAGAAGAACAAGCGAATTTTTTTTGCTCTTTCTTCTTCTTTTAAATTATATTTCTATTTAGGTCTTTTATCGTATGATTTTCTGGTTTTTCTGTTGGATAGTGGTATCAGTTTTGCTTTTTTATGTACATACTCGATTTAGTATTCATTAGATGATGTTGAGATTTTGAGTTCTTTGAGTACAGAAAACATATGAATGCAATATATGTTCTCTTTTTGTTGGAATGACTCTTACTCAATTGAACCAAAATAATGATTCTGATAATTGGTTATTAGATGTAATTAGGCAGGTTAGTCATTCTTCTTTTGCTGAAAATCAGCTTTCTACTCGTTTTCGTCAGAGTAGCCAATGTGTTTTATGTAAGGGTGCAAGAAATTTTTGTGGAAAAACCCGTTGTCCTTTGATGGTTAAGGTTAATTCTTTTCTCAAAAGTGTTCCTTTGATGTCAAGTGAAGATATCGCGGGGGCTTCTCCTCCTAGCGTTTTCATCGGCAGAATTGGCTATCCTCATGTTTATGTTGGCCCTTTGGTTCCGCCTGTTCACGAAGATACAAGTATGTTTGATTTACCTGAGCATTGGTTTGGGAAATCTATAGACGAGATTGTTGGTTTTCGTAGCTTACTTGTAAGAGGGAAACATCGGGTGCATGTGCAAGAGTTTTCTCAGGCAGGTAAAATCATGGATCATACCCGCGAGTTAGCTCTAGCAGATGATAGTGTCGATATGGAGTTGAATTTGACTAAGAAGCCTCGTGGTAGCATATTCATGGATGATAATGTTCAGCCCTTCGGGCCTTCTGCGCCCATAAAAGACTTGCATGTGGGTAATTCGCGTTTTAATCAGCATGTAGAAAAAGCGTACTATGATACCGACCTTAAAGCCACCGAGGCTGTTAAAGACCTTTACAGTCGAGGGGTGTTGGTTAGTAAGATTCAGAAAGCTTTCAGTGTAGGTGCCTTTGGTGTAGAGAAAAAGCGGCGATTGGTGCCTACACGATGGAGCATAACTGCAGTAGATGACATAATAAGCAAAGGGCTCGTGGCGCAGGTCAAGACTTTTCCAGAAATTAATGAATACCGAGTCTACGAATCAGTCTATCTGGATAACGTTTTTGAAATCCTTCTGATTCCGGCGCAGTGGAGTTATGAATCTATGGAGGCTTGGTATCCGGGAACAGCATGGAATCCAAGCGGTGGAAGTGTAATTATTTACTCTGATGCTGAAGGCAACAGCGGAAGAACAACTTATGCCCAGATTGGCGGATGCTACTACTCTGCTCGTCTAGCTGTCTGTGAGCAACTCGTTAAAGAGCGTCGTCAGGCAACTGCGATTGTGCTTCGTGAAGCACGTCCTGGTTACATAATGCCTATTGGTGTTTGGCAAGTGCGTGAAAATGTTCGTAATGCAATGCGCCAAAAACCCTACCAATTTAAAAATCTAAACGACTCGCTAAAATTCATCAGCGGAAGATTTGAAATACCCATGCATCAATGGATAATTCAAGGAAAACTTTTACGTAAAACTCTATTTCAAAAACGAATAAGCGACTTCTTTACCAATCCATAAATTGCTTCTTAACTCGACGCCGCTGCTATTTTTCTTTGAAGAAGGTTTCTAACTTTGAATTTCCTGGTTTTTTGAGAACTTCTGCGCATTTCTTTGGATCTAGTTCCTTGAACTCTAAACCCATAGTTACCAATACTCTCTGAACATCTTTGCCCAGACCCGGAGCTACGAGTACTGCGCGTAGTTCGCGGTTTATCTTTGATTTGATGGGTTCGATGTATTTTGCTAGTTGTAATACGTTTTCTTTGGTGGCTGTTCTTCTTTTCACTTCTATTATGACCAGTTTTCCGTTTTTGTCTTCACCATATATGTCTACGAATCCGGGTTCTACTTTTTTCTCCCAGCTTATCGGTTTAAAGCCTTCTTCAAATAGCTCCGGCTTAAGCAGGATTGCGCGATGCATATCATCTTCTGTGGCGTGAAGTAGAAATTCTCCACTATCAGCCAGACTTAAGGCGGAGACCATGTAGATTGCATCAAATGTCACTCGGACACTTTCTCGGGGTTTTTGTCTAATTCCATGAATTTCCAAGGACTTTTCGGTTGTTTGGACGTGAAATACACTTCCCGCGGGTTGCCAATTTACAGGTTCGTACCCGACTGGGCGATGGACCAACAAAGAGCCATCTTCCTTAATGATTAACAGGCGTTCGCCAGGTTCAAGTGTAGATCTTGCTCTACCTGAGTAATGAACATGGCAGTTACCCGCCACGACTAAGGTTCGTCTTTGCATTAACGCTTTTCCGATAATCGCTTCAGCTTCGGATAATGTTGGATTTGCCTTAACTGTTAATTTGCTTGCATCATGCAAATTGCTTCAACCAAATCGTTTTAGAAGTCGCTAGTGTACATAAGAGTTCTGAAGGATTTAATGTGAATAAATGGCAACAAAAGCGATCAGTTAGGCATCGTTATGATTCGACAGCTCAAATGTATGATCAACGATATTGTGAAGAGCAAGTGGCCAAATACAACGCTGCCCTAAACAACTTAAAAGTTCAACGTGGCGAGTTTGTGTTAGATGTTGGCTGCGGTACAGGTCTTTTTTTCTCTCATATAGCTGAAAAAGCTGGAGTAGTTGTAGGGCTGGATATTTCTAGGGAGTTGCTTCTTAAGGCAAAAGAGCGTGCTAAGAAGCAGGAGAACGTTTTTGTGGTTTTAGCTGATGCTGATTATCTGCCTTTTGCTGATGCCTTTTTTGACTTAGTTTTCGCCTTCACTGTAATCCAAAATATGCCCAAACCCCTTGAGACTCTAAAAGAAATCAAGCGAGCAACAAAAAAAGGCGCAGCCATAGTGCTAACTGGACTAAAGAAGGCTATTCCAATGGAAGTTTTTGGAGAATTGCTTTCAGAAGCTGACCTCCAAGTGGTCTCGCTAGAAGATGCTGCTTCTCTTCAGTGCTATGTTGTAGTGTGTGTTCAGGGTCTAAAATGAACCTATAAGATGTAGCCTAGCTTGTTTTTATCTGGTTGATGGTTGATTCAGCGTTGTTTTTCAAGCAATATTTATACCCTTTAAACTCTAATCAAACATTCTGAATGGCAGTTATGACGTTGGATAATCTTTTTCGACGTCTATCTAAGCTGTATGGTGAAAAGAATACATGCCGTTAAAAACCCAAAAACTCGATACGGCAGATGCTTTGACTTTAGAATGGATTTTACACGTTAAAAACTACAAATTATCTCTAAACAAAACTCGTTGTGTGGGTTGCCAAATCTGCAGCTTAGCCTGTCCCAAAGAAGCCATCACACTTACAAAACAACCCAAGATAGACGGTGCAAAAGCAAAACATGCCAAAGTTGATGTTAACCTTTCCAAATGCAATTTCTGTGGCATATGTGATGTTACCTGCCCCTATGGCGCAATTAGAGTTACAGTAAATGGTCAACATTCCGTAAATGTGCTTGCGAAAGAGAGTTTTCCTGAGCTTATACGAGACATTAAAGTAGACACGAAAAACTGTCCCGCGGAATGTTCAGACTGTGAAAGTGCTTGCCCCTTGGACCTAATTCTGCTTTCAAAATCTTACGAGGGGCGGCTCATAGACGATTTTATAACTTTGCCATCTAACCAAATGGAAAAAGTCAAAACAAATCTTGTTATCCAAAAAGAATTCTGTCCTACCTGCAAAGTCTGCGAATACAAGTGTCCTTCAGGAGTAATTAAAGTCCGCAAAACATACGAAGGCAACATAGCAATTGACCAAACCAAATGTCCTGAAGGTTGTAGAGACTGCTTAGATGTCTGCCCCATAACTGGTGCTCTGACTCTATCTGAGAGCAATGGAAAAGTTCAGGTTAACGAGTCTGTTTGTGTTTACTGTGGTGCCTGCAAAGCTGTTTGTCCTGTAGATCAAGCTTTATCAGTTAAGCGAACAAAGGTGCTTCATACACCGGTGCATTCGGGCGCTTGGAATAAGGCACTAGAGCGGTTAACATCTACTACCGATGCAGCTAAGGAATTGAAGGCAAAGGGTTTACAGAAAGCAAAAGAAACCGTAAGCAGACGATTCGTCGCCGAGGAGGATATAAGATAATGAATCAACCTCAAACCCAACAATCCACCTCTGCTCAAGATGTAGAGCAGTTGCGTGTAGGAGTTTTCGTTTGTCACTGTGGCTTAAACATCGCAGGTACAGTGGATATTAAGCAGCTGGTTGATTACTCTAAATCGCTTCCTAATGTTGTGTTCGTTAAAGAGAATCGTTACACCTGTGCTGATCCGGGACAGGAAGAAATTCGTAAGGCAATAAAAGAAAATAGGCTTAATCGGGTTGTTGTTGCCGCATGTTCTCCGCGTATGCATGAGGCCACATTTAGGCGTACGGTTTCTGAGGCAGGACTGAATCCGTTTCTGTATGAGATGGCAAATATTCGCGAGTTCGCGTCATGGTGTCACTCAAATAATCCCCAAGAGGCAACTGAACGCGCAAAAGATGCCATCCGTATGGCAGTAGCCAAAGTGCGTCTTATGGTTCCGTTGCAAACCCTTGAGGTACCTGTCACCAACAAAGCGTTGGTAGTCGGCGGGGGCATCGCTGGCATAAGCGCTGCGTTGGATCTTGCGGAGATGGGCTACAAAGTCTACCTGCTAGAAAAAAGCGAAAGCATTGGTGGTCACATGGCGGCGCTTGATAAAACTTTCCCTACTCTTGACTGCAGCATCTGCATTGAAGGTCCAAAAATGGTCGATGCCGGCAGGCATCCTAATATTCAAATTATCGCTAACGCCGACTTAGTAAAGGTAGATGGATACGTTGGCAACTTTAAGGTAAAAATCCGCAAAAATCCTCGATACGTAATTGCTGAGCGTTGCACTGGTTGTGGGGAATGCAAAGACGCTTGCCCTATCGAGTACCCTAATGAGTGGGATATGAATTTAGGCATCCGCAAAGCCATTTCATTACCTTTTGATCAAGCAGTTCCTCTAACTTTCACTATCAATCGAGACTATTGTATTGAATGCTTCAAATGTGTAGACGCTTGCGGAGCTAGAGAAGCGATTAATTTTGAGCAGAAGCCCGAAGAAATCAACATCGATGTGGGCGCCATCATCGTATCAACTGGTTTTGAAACTTATCTACCCTATGACATGCCACTGCTGGGTTATGGAAAATATCCCAACGTTTTAACCTCTATTGAGTTTGAGCGTCTAATTCTAGCAGCAGGTCCTACAGGAGGCAAAGTTATACGTGGCTCAGATGGAAAGAAACCTCACTCTTTCGCGTTCATCCAATGCGTCGGTTCACGGGATAAAAGCAAGTATCCCTACTGCAGCAATTATTGCTGTATGTACACACTCAAGCATGTTGTTCAGCTAAAAGAAAAATACAAAGAAGACATAGAAGTCACGGTTTTCTATATTGATATGCGCAGTTCAGGTAAGGGTTACGAGGAATTTTATGATCGCGCTCGCGAATTAGGTGTAAACTTTATTCGGGGTCGCGTAAGCCGTATCGATGAAGACCCCAAAACGCATAACTTGCTGCTTCACTCTGAGGATGCGGATCTTGGGGTACCTGTTGAGGTCGAGGCTGAAATGACAGTTTTAGCCACAGCATCTATACCTCCCAAAGGAGCAGATGAGACTGCACGTATACTGAATCTGTCACGCGATGCCAACGGGTTCTTTATGGAAAGCCACCCCAAACTTAAGCCTCTGGATGCGCCAACAGATGGCGTCTTCTTCGCTGGTGCATGTCAGGGACTTAAAGATATTCCTTTTAGCGTATCGCAGGGTAGTGGTGCTGCTGCACGGGCAGCGACTGTTATCTCAAAGCAAACATGGAAAATCGAACCCATAATCGCGGTAATTAGATGAGGCTAAATGTACGAACAAGACCAGCAAGTGTGGCGTATGCGTCGAGAAATGTCCTTATGGAGCGATTAAAGCTGAAGAAAACCAGTCTGCCATAGTAACCATTGCCAGTTGCCATGGATGCGGAATTTGCGTTGCCGAATGCCCCCAAAATGCTATAACTCAAAAGCACTTCACAGATCAACAGATTCTAGCACAAATTCACTCTGCTTTGGAGACTAATCCCGAAGAGAAAATTTTAGCTTTCCTCTGTAACTGGTGTAGTTATGCAGGTGCTGACTTGGCAGGAACTAGTCGCTTTGAGTACCCTTCTAACGTTCGTGTTATTCGAGTAATGTGTTCTGGACGAGTAAGCAACGACTTCATTCTCGAAGCAATACGTCTCGGCGCAGGTACTGTCATGGTGGGCGCCTGCCACTTGCCACATGACTGCCACTACATCAACGGCAATGCCCGCATGAAAGAACGAACTGACGCCCTCAAACCAATGCTTCAAAAAATCGGTATGACCCCCGAAAGACTACGAGTGGAATACATTTCAGCCGCCGAAGGTACCCGCTACGCTGAAGTTATTAAAGAAATAGATGCCTCAATAAAGGTGATGGGTAAAGAAAAAATCCGTGCTGAAACTCAAAAACTGCGTCCTATACTTGAGAATCTACTTAAACGTAGAAAATAAAACCGCAATTCTAACTATTTCTAGGTTTTTAGAGTTATACAGGTTTTTCTTGCGGATAAGAGCCAAGGATAAAATCACATTAATTACTAAACTTGTTGTTAATGCGATGGTGACTTCTAGTGGCAGAGCTGATATTGGCTGAGTTTGAGGTGATTGCGTGGGGGATTCTGAATTCGAAGGTGATGGATTTACTGATTCAGTAAATGTTGGCGTTGGTAACGGGGTTGGTGTGGATATTGGGGTTTCTGTTGGCAAAGGATTCTCGGGATCTTCTGGGCCTGTAAAAAGCGTAGTTAGTGGGTAGTTGTCGTCGTTACTTACGTCAATGTGGTAGGGTTGGTCTCCTATTCCATCGTTGTTTGTGTCGTTTCCGTTGTAGTCGCTCCAGTAGTTGCCTTGGGAACCATTGCTCCATGAGCTTGTTTTTCCTGGGAGGGAACCGTTAAGGCCATTGCCAGTGTTGCCAACATGTTTAGTGTTTTGAATAAAATTGTTGTGGAAAATTACCTGCTCGATACCCCAAGTGTTAAGAAAAATAAGCATTCCTCGTTGGTTTTTTGTTATATTGTTTTGTATTATGGTGTTTTCTCGATTGGATGCATAACCTTGGAGGTAAATACCGTACTTGTTGTCAGTTATATTGTTGCTTTCTATGAAATTTTCCCCAGCGTGGAGATGGATTCCTTCGGTGTTATGGCTTATGGTGTTTTCTTTGATTTGGTATTTATCTGCATAGATTTTAATGCCATAGTCGCAGCCGTCTATCAGGTTATCTGTGATGGTATTATTGTTGTATGCGCCCAAGATGCCTGTGTTCCAATCGGTTATCCGAACGTTTTTTACTGTGACGTTGGTGCAGGTCAAGTTTATGGCAATACTTGTCCTATGGCCTTCAAGGGTGTAGTCTGACCCATCCAGAACAATGTTGTTTTTCTCTATGACGATGGGTGCGGTGATTATGGCTGTGAATGTATAGGTTGTGCCATTACAGACAATCAGATTGGTTCCCTCGATTGCTCCATTTTGTCGAATGTGGATTGTCGTATCTGCCTTTACCTGCTCGATATTGAACAATACTGGTGATACAAAGAGAACTAAAATAATTGCTATTGCAGCTTGCTTTTTCATGCAGGACCTCATTTAACTAATAAATTGTAATTCGGGGCTTCGTCTTATTTTTCACTGCGGAACAAAATGTTCCCTTCGCGGAACAGGGCATCAACCTTTATGCTAAAAAGATGTATGGAGTTAGGAAAGAAACCTAATCAGGTCTCTACAATGTATGCTTTCAAAAAATTAAAAAAATGAAAATTAAAAAGGGGAGGTTGAATTATTTGACGTAGTCGTCGAAGGTCCAGTAGTGATCTTCTTCTTGGATGACGATTTCTTCGAATATGCGCCGGGTTTTGGTATCGTTACGTTTTAGGGCTTCGCTGATGATTTTGCGATATAGAACTATTGCGATGTTTTCGGCTTCATGGTCTAGCTTTAGGAAATCATCTGCGTTTTCGCCGACTTGCGGGAGAGGATCTGGGACAAATACGGCTTCGCCCTCTAAGAGATAGATACGCTCAGCGATTTTTTCTAGGTGCTCCATTTCCATCAGGAATATGGGTTTGAGTAGGTCGCTGATGACTTTGGCTTTGTTGCTTTCAGTTACTACTTCTAGTGGGGTTTTCTTTTCTCTAAGGGCTAGGTAGCTTGCTTTTTCGTGCTGGTTTGTATACTGCAAGATGGCCGAGATTTCTGCAGCTACTGCTTTGTTAAGTAGCTCAAAGTAGTCGCTGGTGAATATTTTTCGCCACTCTGAAACCGGCTCTTCAATACCATCATCTTTTTCATCTTGTATGTTTATGTATTCTTGGAATTTGAATAGGTGTTTTTCTTCGTCGGAGTATATTTTTTCGAATAGCTCGCGGCTTTCCCAGTCTCCTAAT
Organism: Candidatus Bathyarchaeota archaeon; assembly: GCA_963701765.1. Lineage (GTDB taxonomy): Archaea > Thermoproteota > Bathyarchaeia > Bathyarchaeales > Bathycorpusculaceae > JADGNF01. The sequence continues at coordinate 204,002 of CAVPBD010000004.1, read as the reverse complement.
TTTCCTGCTTCCTGAATTATTGTGCGGTAAAGGACTAGGGCTTCTTCTTCAGCTTTCACTCCGTTTTTGGCGAATTCGCTTAGAGTTTTACCTATTTTTACTTTATCTGCTTTTGTGGTGGCTGAGCCGCCGAGATAGTAGATGCGCTCCATTATAGCGCTAGCGTGTTTCATTTCCGCTATGGCAAATTCTTTCAAGAATTTACCTACAGCGTCATAAGTGGTTTTATCTAAAAGGATGTTTTCTGGTATGATTTTTCGGATCAGTTTCTCCATTTTTGCATGTTGAAGCATATATTGAACGGAGACTTGAATTTCTCGAGAAACTGCCTGATTTAGCAGAGTCATATACTCTGGAGTAATTTTAGCTGCCATAACAAATCACGACTCTGACTATAGAAAAGAATTGCTAACGTATAAAATTTGTCATAGACTCACCCAATTAATTCACCCAAACAACGGTCGCAACATTCTAAAGAGGTAAAACTGAAAATAAAACATTCAAGATTCCTTCTATGAAAAGAGAAAAATGGAGAGGTAAAGCGCACCTATCCGAGGCTTTTATTTTTTCTTTGCAGCCGCTTCTTTCTTGACTACTTTCTTCTTTGCCACTGTATTACCCTCGGGATTATACTATTATCCCCAATTTGTATTTAAAATTTGCTAAAGCCCAAGCTTCGAGACTGCTACGCGATAAACTCTGCGAAATACGCCTAATCAAACAAACTGAAGTAAATTCCCTCTCTAATCCCCTGGCAGGGGTAAAAAATCGATATTTTAAGCTAAACTTGAACATTTTTTAGAAATACCGCATTGACTTGTTAACCTCTTTTCCTTATTGTATTATTGGGCATGCTTTTTGATTGATTTTGTGTTATCAGGAGAAATATTTTTATACCCTGTGTAATAATTTACACACCGATGCAATATTCTACATAAGTGAGCGAAAAACCTATGAACCTTAAACCCAAATTTAAAATAACTACTCGACAAATCGCCCTAGTGGCAATATTCGCAGCACTTTACTATGTCTTATCCCTTATTGCTCCTGTAAAGATTCCCACAACCATAGGAACAATCGAAATCTCTTTTGCTGCACTTATTGCATCAGTATTTGGTATAGTACTAGGACCTTATCTAGGTGCTTCAGCTGCCCTATTGGGATCTTTAGTTACTTTTGCTCTTACGGGTATGAGTCCTTACAATCTTCCATTTGTTGTTGCCCCAATGTTCAACGCTTTAGTAACAGGCTTAATCTTTTATAAAAGATGGAAATGGGGCTTTGCGGTTTTAGGTATAATGACCGTAGCTTTCCTTTTCACTCCACCCGTAAATCCATTAACGGAAAATGCGCACATTGCATTAGCTGTTTTGTTTGATAAAATTATTGCACTAGCCTTAATTTTGCCTGTAGCTCTCTTTGGAAAGAAGCTTTCAGTAGCTCATGGTGTAGCGTTTTTCTTCTTAATATCATTCATTGGAAATGAAGCAGATAACATGTGGGGTTCATTGGCATTTGCAATCCCAACGGTCTATGAAGGAATTTTCGGCATGTCCATCGATTTCGTACGAGGCGCTTTCCTCCTCAGCCCCTTCCTCTATCCAGCAATCAGAATCGTTCAAGCTCTAATTGCAATGATTATCTTAGTGCCATTGATGAAAACCCTCAAAGGAACCAGCTGGCTCTGGAGCCAAAATAATATTCTTTCCGATACAATAGAAGGGAAAAATACAACCAAAAATCTGAATGACACCAACCAATAATCTGCTCTCCTTTCTTTTCTTAACCTCTTTCAGTCTAAAAATCTGGATAAATTTTGATAAATCGAATAGTTTTTGTCTGCCTTTAAACATTAGTTGATCTGCGTGGGATATCTATACCTTTGATTTCTAGCTTTGATCCGTGGCGTTCTTCGTTGTGTACTTGTCCGGCTAAGTTGACTCTTAATCCTTACAGTGGTTGCGATCATCAATGCGTATACTGCTATGCCTCAAGTTACATCCCTAATTTTCAGGATTGCCGACCAAAAAAAGATTTACTTACCAATTTGAAAAAGGAAGCAGCAAAGTTGAAAGGTGAAACAATATCGATAGCAAACTCATCCGATCCTTATCCGCGGATTGAAGCTACTGCTGGGTTAACACGTAAATGTCTCGAGATTCTGGTGGAAAGTAATTGTAAAATTCAGATTATTACAAAGTCTAACATTGTTACTCGGGATGATGATCTTTTAATAAAAATTCCCTCTACAGTTGCGTTAACCATAACAACCGATGACGACACCATAGCACAGCAGATTGAACCTCGCGCTCCTTCACCTAGTGAACGGCTAAGAGCTGTTCAAGACCTAACAAGAAAAGGTATCCCAGTGTCGGTTCGCATAGACCCCCTCATCCCCAATGTGAACGATAATCCAGAACAACTCATCGCTACCCTCTCCAGCATAGGTGTAAAGCATATTACGAGTTCAACATACAAACCCAAACCAGACAATTGGAATCGACTTGCCCAGGTCTTTCCAGATATCATTGAGAAACTAAAACCATTTTACTTCCAAGATGGAGAAAAAATAGGTGGAAACACTTTGTTACCTAAAGAGATGAGGTATAAGCTCATGAAGAATATGCGTGACTTAGTAGTGGCAAAGGGTATGCAGTTTGGCGTTTGCAGAGAAAATTTGCCGGCTCTTAACACAGCTTCATGCGATGGTTCATGGATGTTCAGTTTGATTAATGAGGTGAATTATGTGCCTTCGCAATCCAGGGTAGTTATGCTTGTGGATTTGGATTATTTTTTTGCTCAATGCGAAGAGCTTCGTAATCCTGCTCTTAGGGATAAACCTGTCGTGGTGGGCATGTATTCTGGTCGCACATCCGAAAGTGGCGCAGTAGCTACCTCTAATTACATAGCTAGAAAGTTCGGAGTAAAGTCGGGTATTCCATTGTTTTTAGCTATTAAACGTCTTGAGGGTAAGGATGCGGTTTTTCTGCCGGTTGATTATGATTATTATCAGCAGCTTTCCGACAAAATTATGATTTTGCTGCGAGGTTATGCGGACGCTTTTGAGCAGGTGGGTATAGATGAAGCCTATCTAGATGTCACCCAGAAAGTGAACTGTAATTTTGATGAGACTACCCACTTGGTTGATGAGATTAAAACCGCGGTTAAACAGCAAATAGGGGTATCTTTCTCTGTGGGAGTAGGTCCTAACAAGCTTGTAGCAAAAATCGCAAGCGACAAACAAAAACCCAACGGACTGACCATTGTAAAACCTGAAGAGGTCCGCGATTTTCTTTTTCCTATGCCTGTTGACAAGCTCATCGGGGTTGGTAAAAAAACAACCGCGAAAATGGAAACGATGGGGATAAAAACCATCCGTGATCTGGCCAAATATGATATTCAAAAGCTTGTGGCCGTTTTTGGAAAGACTCTTGGGATTTACTTCTACAATGCAGCAAACGGAATCGACAATGACCCAGTCCATGAGGCAGGTGAAGCTGAATCAATCAGCAGAATCTCTACCTTAAAAGAGAATACCCGTGACTTAGATTTCATCTTACAAAAGACCGATCAACAGATTGAGGAAATTATCAAAGAGGTATCCCAAAAAAATCTCAGCTTCAAACAAGTAGGCATAGTCTCAATAATGACCGATTTGAGCACCAAAAGCAGATCACACACTTTAGAAAAGCCAGCTAAAGACGCTGAAACAATTCGAAAAGCCGTACGCGAGCTTTTTGAGAAATTCCTTGATGAATCCGATCTTGAGGTGCGCCGAGTAGGTGTGAGAGTTTCACATTTTAGTAAAGAAGAACGTCAGCAAAAACAGTTAACCAGCTTTTTTAGTGGTCAGTAGTTGTTTCGTAAGCTTTATTTCGTGGTCAGAGACAAATTTATAATAGGGTTAAATGTGTTTTCTGAAAATAAAAAAGAAAAAAAATTACCCCCTAATCAAAGACCTATACGCAAAATTTTAAGATGGGGAATCGACCATCCGGGCATAATTTCCATAAATCCCCACATCAATATAGAATCTTATAAGCTGACTATAGATGGTGAGGTGCATAATCCTGTTACGCTCAGTTGGGGGCAGGTTCTGCAGCTTCCTAAAGTAGTTTCAGTTAGCGATTTTCATTGTGTGGAGGGCTGGAGTGTACTTGACTGCCGATGGGAAGGTATACGAATAAAAGACATAGAGACGCTTGTGCAACCTAAAGAAACTGCCAAAGCAATAACTTTCGAGTGTGCAGACAACTACAGTACTTCGCTTCTTCGGGAAGAATTATCGGGTGATGATGTCCTTTTGGCTTACGGGTTAAATGGTGCTGATTTGGAGGAGGGTTATGGTTACCCGCTAAGGCTTATTGTTCCAAGTAAATACGCTTACAAGAGTGCCTTATGGGTTGTGCATGTAAAATTTACAAAGGCAAAGGAATTAGGCTATTGGGAACAACGCGGCTATAGTGACACAGCAGATGTTTGGAAAAATGATCGTTTCAGATGAAACGGTTTCTATTTATTTTTTCGTATATAACTTCTTTATACGCACATAACATTTATTACCTTGTCGCAATAGGTCAGTATTCCGCATTAAATGTATCAGGGAGGAAAGCAATTGTCTCAGGAAATCAAGCAAAAATGTGCTATTTACACTTCCACCACGTCAACACTAGTGGATAGCACAGACTCCGGAAGCGTATCTCTGGAGAAACGCAAAAAAGAAGCCTCAGAACCAATCTACTTAAGCAGATTTTAAACTAACTCGAAGACTCAACAAATCTTCGTCTCAATTTTTAAAATCCGCCTTTATTCTATATTTAAAATTGTTTTTATATTCAGGATACTCTTAGCTTCCAGAACGAGGCTTAGCAATGCAGTTTACTGAAGCAAAAATTGGTCGCGTATTTGTCGTACGGCTGCATGATGGGGATCATCTTCCAAATGTTCTTGAAAATTTTGCAGAGCAAAATCATATCCAAAGTGCGCTTTGCTTTTTCGTCGGAGGCGCTAAAAAAGATGGCCGAGTGGTTGTGGGTCCTAAAGGTGGAGAAACTTTGCCTGTTGAACCCGTTATTACCCTATTGACGGGGATTAGTGAAGTCTGCGGAGTAGGCACTATCTTTGCTAAAGAAGATGGGAAACCAACGTTACATATGCATGCGAGTTTCGGAAGAGGTGAAAAAGTTATAACCGGGTGTGTCCGCAAAGGCATAGACGTTTGGCTAATAGGAGAAGTTATAGTACTTGAATTAGCAGGTGCAAATGCTCAGCGTATTGTAGATAAAAAAACAGGTTTCGAACTTCTCGAAACTAGATGAGCACTGCGTAGTTCTGCAAAAAGTTCAAACAATTTAGTTGGGTTTTCTTCTACTCTCTGTTTTTTTTGATGTAGAAAGAAAGCAGCAATGTTACCAGTATTAAAACCACAAACAGAATACCAAAAATTGATAATGCAGTTCGGAAAATGGGTTCTGAATGGCGCACCTCTGTGGAGGGAAGACCAAGTAGATAGGCAGCTATGAAGATGCTAACAAAAACTGCCCCTATACCTTCGGATGCAAACAAGAATTTGGTAACTTGGTTACTAGTTAGTTTCATCTGGTTGCCTCTCCCTGTTGGTACTAATCAAACAGTTAACATTTAAAACTAACTATTATTCATTCTCTCAAAAAGTGGATTGATTCTCAGAAAAGGATTTGTTGTAAACGATACGTAAATGTAATATACCCAAAGGAAACATTGTTCTTTTCGGAAGGCTTGGTAGGTTTTCTTGACCGAAACAAAATCAGTTTCACCGCTAAAATTAGGTGTATTTGTTGCTGCTTTAATTTGGTTTCTATTTTCTTTTCATGAGCTTTTTAAGGCATTTGTTAACATCAATGAGTATGCCTTCTTTGTAGGTCCCAGCTCAACATGGATTTTAATAACTGACGTCTCCGGTGTAATTGGTCTTGTTGTTAGAACTATAGCTAGCTTGATCGCGGTTATAGGGCTTGCATTGTACTTGTTTAAGAGTCCTACGAAGGATTCTTTGCTGAAAATTCTAAAAACGGTTTTGGTTTTGGAGGCAATATACTGGTTATCTTTGCTGATATCTGGCATCTGGGGTGTTTTACCCGCCGCAATCGGAGGAATCGAAAGTGCTGGTGACTCTGGCATATCCTTCAATTTAGTTTTCTTAGTTAACACTGGCATACCCTGTTTAGTTGAAGCCATCGCGCTTCCTATCGCTTTAATAAAATTGTTTTTTGCATTAAATCCCAACAAACCACAAAGTGCAGTCGTTAAGTGGGGCTTAATCACTATGGCAGTGTATGTTATTGTGTTCTGGCTCAATAACACCTGTAATTGGCTAACAGCAGCACTATACCATGGCAGCGGAATTATTCTTGATCACCCTGCAAACATCTTTAGCTTTGCATTAACCGCGTTCGGACTTCTTGGTCTTGCATTGTATGCAGTATATTTCACTAAAAAATCCGTAGGCATAGCTTCTTTGGGCAAAGTTGACTGGCAAAAAATGGGTACAATCGTTGTGCTCTTAGGCTTGTACTTTGATATCATTTACGTGATGTGGTTACTGCTTGGCAGCATAGGAGGCTGGAACGAATGGTACGCTTGGTTTTTAGGCCATAACATGGATCTATGGCTAGTAGCACTTCCAATAGCGGGATTACCTTTGCTGTTCAAACGGAAATCCGACGAAAAATAAGCACCTGTCTTATCTAAGGGTCTACCCCTGTATTAACAGGGGTTAGTTTTCATTTTTCCTCTTGACAACAACGGCAAGGACCAGAGCCGCCAACGCTAAAGCTACCAGAACCGCTCCGATTATGGACATTGGCATCCTAAAAGCCGGCTCAGAATGATAAACCACATCACTAGGCAATCTGCTTAACCCCGCAAGATAAACTATTATGAATAGGCTAACAAAAACTGCGCCGACGCCCTCAACAGCAAACAGAAACCCCTTTACTTGTTTATTTGTTAGTGGCAACAATACTTTCTCCTTAATTAATTATAATTGTGCAGTTAATTTATAAAAGTACCCTTCTCCAGATGGAATTTCTAAAAAAACAGCTGTTGAGCTATAATTCACCACTAATCTGTCGATCAGGTAAAACATAATATACTAATTCGTCTGCTAATGTTAGTAACGGGGAGAGAGAATTTATGAGTAACTTGAAGGATTATTCCGCACTGAAAATTGGTTTACTTCTTGTAGCAGTAACATGGTTTTCTTTCACAGGGTTCCAGTTTATCAAAGGGGCCTTTAACATCTTTCGAGGCAATTACTTTTGGATTTCCCTAAGTGATACAGCTGGCACCTTTGGTTTGGGCTTTCGGACCATGGCTGCACTCATAGCCGTATTCACCATTCTCTTCTTTGTGGTTAGAAAAGATCTCTCTAAACCCGAGTTAACCATGTCCATCCGCTGGGTTTTGCTCGGTGAGGCGGTTGCGATGCTTGCATTGTTTCCCGTTGTAATCTGGAGCATCTCATTAGCAATAGGTGATGTATCCTCCAATAGAGGTTTAGGCTCATTTTTAGAAAGCACCCTGCCTATTTTCTTTGAGTCCGTAATAATCCCCATAGTGCTCGTTAAGCTGTTTTTTGAGTTGAATCCGAAAAAACCTGTAAACGGCATCATAAGATGGGGCTTAATCGTTGGTACCGTTTACGTTTTCATGTTCTGGATAAATAACACCGGAAACTGGATAGGTGCTATCGAACGCAAAGGTTTAGAATACATGACCGCGTATCCCGATCACATTCTTAGCTTTGTTTTAACCACTGTCGGTTTGCTCGTTTTGGGATTATATTCAGCGTACTTTACTTTGAGAACTGCTAATGCGAAAACATTTGCGGAAGTGGATTTGCGCAAAGTCGGTGCTATAGTTACCGCCCTCGGCTTGTACTTTTTAGTTATCTATGTTATGTGGTTATTCTTAGGTACTGATGCAAAATGGAGCACCTGGTATGCTTGGTTCCTAGGGCATAACATGGATCTTTGGGTGCTCTCCTTACCGCTTGCAGGAATACCTCTAATCTTTAGCCGAAAACCATCAAAAAAAGAAGAAACCGAACCTTAAGATAATTCAATGGTCCCTGCTACTCGAAGTTTGCCGCCTTCAAGGTAAATGAGCACTGCCTTATCGCCTGGGCGGTAAACGAGTTCTTTTTCTAAAGTCAAGGTTAGTGTAGGTTTACGCCAGTCACCTTCATCGCTGACGGCTTCAATTTTGCTGTTAAGGAATTGCATCCAGTGCCCAACATGTACAACCATACCCTCTTTCATCGGCATTTGCCAATACTTAACCAAGGATGCTTTTACCTTTAATGTCTTGGACGTTTTTATTGTAGAGTCGTTTGTTAACACTACACCTCTGTCCACATCAGTCACTTCGACGTTTTTCATGGCTAATCCGACACGGTCGCCTTCAATCGCTGTATCAAAGTCGTCATCATGTTTCTGAATTGACCTAACTTGAGCTGTTTTTCCTCCGGGCAAGGCATTTAAATTGGCATGTTTGGCGATGCCTCCATTGATTACAACACCTAAAACGACGACTCCGACACCCTTAACATTAAACGCGTGATCAACTGGTATAGTCCCTGTGGTAGCGGGTACAGTTTTTTGTTGAGCGGTATCGTTTAGCAATTTCTCTCTAATTAGGTTGGGATCATCTGGGACAAATTCGTATTTCTCAAGTATGGTTCCTTTTATGATTGGTTCAATTTTTTCTTTAGGAATATAATTTCTTAAAACAAAATATCCGCTACTGATACCGCAACATTGAAGCATAACTAAACTTTCCCCCAAAGTAGCATTTAACTCCTCAACCACTACTAGTGCTTTTTTGGCTTCAGAAGCTGTATAGAATAAGGGTGCTAGCCTTTCGGGGTATCGGTTAGGCTCTATAAGTGTGAGGGTGTCCTCGCCTTTTTTAAGATTATACAAAGTGATGTCGGTAGATGTTCCTTTCTTGGCAATACCGTTACTATAGCCAGATACTCCGATAACTGCAACCGTCAAGTTAGTCATAACGTTAAGACCTCTAAGTTAAGGCACGAAAACGCACGTGAGCAAATAAGTTTTATGGCAACATAACGTGCATCTACGTCTCCAAATGATTCAAACAAGAGGTTCTTAACTTTGCTGGTATTGTTATTTTATCGCTCTTGCGATTTCATTTATTATGTCTGTGAAGTTAGCTTTAGCGAGTTAGGTGCTTTTTTCTAAAGCTAAGCCTATGGTTCTTTGTCCGCTTCTTTTTTTGTTGTTTTTTTTACATTTTGGTAACGCATAGGTGCCGAATGCAAAGCCTTTTTTTACCAAGTCTTTGAATAAAATTCTTTTGTCTTATTACATAATTGATTTGAGAAAAAAGGGGAGGATAAGGTTAACTTTAGTCGGTTACATAAACATCAGCATGAGCTGTTGCTGTCCAAGACCCAAAGGGTGGAAAGAAGTATGTAACTTTGTATTCGGCGTGCACCCATGTGTGGTCATTAAAGTACATCATTTGCCCAAAAGAACTGAGTGTGCCAGATTCACTAAATCCTTTGTCATCCCATACGTGCCATTGTTTAAGGAATGCGGCAGCAAGCGGGATGGGTGTGAGAATTATGCCACTGTTGGCTCCATTGATGGTTATACAATCTTTATTAGGGTCAGTTTCAACGGTTAGATAAACCCTAACCTCAGGATATGTTATCGGGTCTGTTCCAGTGGCTGTGTAAGTCGCTGCGCTGACCATGTATGCTGAGCATAGTAACATCGCTGCAATCATTAGAAGGGTGGTTATTTCTATAGTCCTTTTTTTCTCCAATCTTTTTCACCTTTCAGTCCAGTTAATTTATTGTTGGCTTGAATTGAGGTTAGCAGAAAAATTATATATCAATTATTATGTAGTATTATTCCGTATAATATTTTAATTATTAATACAATTTATAATACTAAATAAGAGTAATTTTTATTATTCAATTAAAGATTGAAAAATCTTTTATATGGAATCATTATAGTAATAAAGGGCAATAACCATGTCCCAATCCATTAGGGAAAGATGCATAAAGGCATTTCTTGATCTAATAATACTTCATTTATTGAAGCAGCATTACATGACTGGTTATGAAATAGACAAAATTATTGTGACAAAATTTGGTATTATTGTTGGACCATGTAAAGTATATAATACATTAATTGCCTTGGAAAGGAACGACCTAATAACATGCATCCAAAATAGACAAGGTAGAACCTATTGTTTGACTGAGAAAGGATTGAAAGCAATGGCTAATTTGTCAATTGCCGCAAAAGAAGTTCAAAATATATCTATCATTCTGCAAAATAATTCTTCGGGCTCTGCTTTTCAAAATGTAACTAATAAAATAATGCTTTAGAATAATAGTTGAATTAAGATGCAAAAGCTCAATTTTCGAATCAAAGAATCGCAAAATTTTAAAATTGCTTCTATTTCTTTTAATAGGGAAAATAATTCAGCGTCAACTCGTTTAATAGACGAGTTAGTATCAATCTAAGAAAAATTTAAATTACACATGCAAATTTTTTATTTCTTAATAAAATATTTCTACTTTGGTTTTTCTTTCTAATTCTAATTTTAATGAGTAATATCTAAGTTCATAATATATTGAAATGGGGGTTCCAATGACCATTAGTGCTGCGAACATTCCTTTAAAAAAAACGTGAAAATTAAAATAATACCCTAGTGAAAATGAAATTAATCCGCATATAACCAGAACGATTCCAATAAATTCTCTTCGCCTTATTGTTTCCATTTTTTCTTTAATATGGTTCAATTCCTTTTCCTCTACCATTATGCCTTCTTCCATCTATTACAACTAAAACTTTTATAGTGATGAACTTTATTTGTTTTATCCTGAATAAGTATATTTTCTTTTAAGAGAATTCGCTGCTAATATCCTAAATTCTATAGGATAGTAATCTATATGGTTTTTAGAATATTATAATTATGGGCTAATGAAAGATGACTTTTAAATGTCAAGTAAAAATAGAAAAATATGGGATATTCGGAAAAATAAATCCAAATATAGCATATTATAAAATTCCATGCCTAATTTGAACGATAATGTCGCATTCCCTTCTTTAAATTTGAGAAAACAAACCCAATACTGAGAGGGACTTTATTAATCTTCAATATCTGGTAGAACTTCTACTATTTCGCTTAGTGTTTCAGTTAGTTTGGGATTGAGTTTTTGGTCTTCTTCTATGTTTCGTAGGGGAATAGTTCTGCTCATATTCGGAATCATTGTGCACCTTTTATTATAACGGTTCTGATTAGTTTAGCTTCGAAGCTTCGAAGTGGTGGCGGTTTTCATCTGAGCATTTTAACACTTAAATCTACTTTTAACAATTATTATATATGTAAAGTTTAATTATTTAACTCAATTTTCTATGAAAACACGTTTAAGAGGCTTAAAACAGCTCCATGTTCGAGGCGTCTGAGCGTAGTTGTTATCTTTTTTAGTTAATATTTTAACAGCAGCTCTTTGGCTCGTTGAGTGTAGGGATTTATGAAAGCTTCGTTTTCAAGTTTGTTGCCTTCTGTGAAGAAGTGTTCGATTCCACGTCCCATCTTTGCGCCTTGAGCGGTGTGGCTATCTAGCGCGAAGTCTGGGATCTGGATTTTTTTATTCTCCTTCTCTCTTTCATTAGAAACCACACATAACAAATCATCTGTTATCCTACTTTTTGGGCTACGACATAAACAGACGATCGCGTTAACCAGAAAAAGTCTATCTGAGCTTTCAACAAGTTTGGCTTTTTCTGTTTGATATTGCCTAAGCATCAAATCTACCAGTAGGGGCATAGTCGGGTTGGCAGGACCGATGTCTTCGCACGCAATAATTTTGAGTCTACTCCATAATATAGTTGGACCTGATTTTCCAAACTCTTCCAGCTCTAATGCAAAATGTACCGCTTCATATTCCATTCCTCTGCGGATGCACTTTTGCAGTGCACTAAGTAATTCGTGCAGATCATAGCCTCTTTCGGTAGATGCCAAATTCTTCACTACTCCAAAATCCGCATGATGCATCTTAACAAATAAGCATTTTGTCTAAAACCGACTCTGCTTTCGTGTTCTCCAGACAACAAACGCTGCAACTACAACTGCGATGATCACAACTGCTATCTCGATGATGGTGATAATGTTCAGTGAAGGAGTTGTTAGTTGAGGTGTTGGTGTCTGGACATTTTGTGCGGAGGGTGATGTTTCAGGGGTAGCTGTTATTTTGGTAGTGATTGTTGGAGTTGGTGTTAGATTTGGTGAAGCGGTTTCAATTGGTGTCTGTGATGGTTTTGGTGAAGAATTGTTTGTGGTAGGTGAAGGGGATGGTTGAGTTATTGATGGAATATATTGGATATTCACGCTTTTGTAAAGTCCAGGCGTAAATCCAAAAGGTTTACCTCCTTCAGCATAAATTGTGCCATTTATTGTTACGAGGGAGAAATCGATGGTGCTAGGTGCAGGGATTGGGGCACCAAAAGTCCAAGTGTCTGATTGTAGGTCATAAATCTGTGTTATTGCTGTACTGTTTATGTCAAAGTACTCGTTTGTGACGCCGAGAACGACGATTTTTACAGATGTTGATTCGTTGCCTATGACTGCTCCTGCAGCGTTACCAACTGCGATAGGCAAAGGTTTTCCTAAAGTCCAGTTGTTTGCTTGCGGATCATAAATCTGAACCAAATCCAAACCATTTCCATTTTTACCTCCACGTCCACCACCAATTATGTAGATTTTGTTTTCAACCACCGCTGAAGCATAATTGTAAACAGGTGTTGGGGTAAAGGCGCAAGTGTAGTCCAAGTGTCAGCTGCTGGATCATGAACTTCGTTAATATCTGAAACCACATTGCTCTTGACTCAACATTCCACCGATAAGGTACATCTTATCTTTCACCACGTTTGCCTGTAATCCCCATCTTGGCCAGGCCATGGTTGTTTTAATTTCCCAGCTATCTTTATTCACGTCATAAACTTGATTCGTTTTTGAGAGGTAAGTATCCCCGCTTGAGAAGGCATTCCATCCGCCTAAAAGATAGATTTTATTCTGATAACTGGCAATAGCAAATTCTGTTTGAAGAACCGGCATCGGGGTCCTTGAAATCCATCCGTCAATGGCTGGATTGTACACATAATTAAACGTATTATCAGTAGAAGTAGAGTTACCAACGGCTGCATAATTAAAACCCATAATGAATATCTCACCATTTGAACCAACTGCCGCAGAGTCTTTTACTAAAATTGGTAATGGTGTCTTTGAGAGCCAAAAATCCCCAGTAGTTTGTGCATACACAAATGCTGGGAATCCTAATGCGATTATTGCAACAAGAATAGTGGTTAAAACGATTTGTCTTATCATACCCTTACAATAGATAATCAATCAAAGTATCTATTAGCTCTCTCTGAGGAACAAATTGTTCCACCAGAAGAACACCAACCATCCTCCAAAACAATTAAAACACGCAATATCTTCCAACGAAAGAAGAAAAAATTCGCGTTTTCTGAAAAAATCATATTTTTTCTTCTTCTCTTAAAGATAGTGATAACCCATGGTGGGAAATTCTAAAATTTATAAGAAAATGAGGTGGATTTAGCCAAATAGGGTTTATTTAATGCCCTTTTGGTTTTGTGCTTTTCACTGCGATGCTTATTATCAAAGCTATGGCTGATATGACGGCAACTGATACTATGATGATTTGTGCTGGAAATTCTGGAATCGATGGTGAAGGTGTTAGAGAGGGCGAAGGTGAAGGACTGGTCGATGAGTTTCCAAAAGCATAGACCTGATGGTCCCAAGAACCGACATAGACGATATCATTAACGACTGCTGGTGATGAATTGATATGGTTGCCTGTAACGTAGCTCCATACTTTTTCCCCTGTAGCCTCATCAAGACAATACATGGTACCGTCCCATGAGCCTACATAGATATAGCCGCCTGCAATTGCTGGAGAAGAATTTACGCTACCTGCAGCTGTGAAGTTCCAAATTTTCTCTCCAGTTAAGGCATCAAGACAATAGACGTTATTGTCCCCATCCCAGGCTCCAACATATACGTGTCCATTAGCTATCGCAGGTGAGGAGTCAACCCAGCCGTTAGTTGTATAGCTCCAGATTTTCTCTCCCGAAGTTGCGTTAAGACAATACAGATTATTATCTTCAGAACCGATATAGACGCGGTCATCAACAACTGCAGCGGATGACTGTATTACGTTTCCCGTTGTGTAACTCCAAATTTTGGCACCCGTTAAGGCATCCAAACAGTACATATTACCATCAACAGAACCTACGTATACGCGTCCATTAGTTACTACCGGGGAAGACTCCACTAGGCTACCAGTGGTATAGTTCCAGATTTTAGCGCCTGTTAAAGCATCAAAACAATATACATCGTAATCCCAAGATCCAATGTAAACATAACCATTAGAAACAGCTGGGGAAGATTGTACTGCATCTCTTGTCGGGTAAACCCATATTTGAGCTCCGGATGTAGCATTAAGACAATAGACGCCGCCATTGTATGCGCCAAAGTAGACATACCCCTCCGCAACAGCAGCAGAAGAACCTATCGGACTTCGCGTCGAGTAGCTCCAGATTTTAGCACCCGTCAAGGCGTCAAGACAGTAGATACTGCCATCATCAGAAGGAATGTAAACAAACCCATCAACAACTGCAGGTGAAGCCCACACAACCGTACCAGTTGTATAATTCCATAGCATGTTTGCAGAGGTTGGTGGATTAACGCTCGTTGAGTATCCAGTGTGAGTTAGATCATGATGAAACATTGGCCACTCATCTGTAATGGCGCTGGCAAATAACTGCGGGCCAGTAGACGCCGCGCATAGTAAAACTGATAATGAAATTAAAATAAACGAAGCAATTAATTTATGCTTAACTTTTTTCATTTTAAGACCTTATCCTGCAAAAGAGGATGCTATATCACTATATTTATTTTTTGCCATATTTTATCTTTTACCTTTTTTTGGACAAATCATTATAATGCCCTATCAGAACATCCCTGATTCTCGATGCTAACAGACTTTTTTTTCCATTTTTCAAATATGATTTTTACGGTGACAGGATTAGGTTCGTCAAGTAGGTCAAACCCGCTTTATAGCAATATTTAAATATTCACTTTTCTACAGTCTGAATGATGCCGCAGAAAAATAGTAATAAAAACAAATTCAAAGCCAAAATCTTCAACGCTCTCTCGGATTCGGTCAGGCTTGACATATTAGAGTTTCTTCGCGACGGGGAGAAATGCGTATGTGAAATTATACCTCATGTAAATCTTATCCAACCAGTGGTGTCCCGACACCTAAAAATCCTAAAGGATTGCGGAATAATCCGTTCCCGAAAAGACGGCAATAAACGACTTTACACAATAACCGATCAAAGAATATTCCAGGTCACAGACGGAATAAACCCTGAACTAGTTAAGATACTTACAGAAAAGATACTCGAACAAATCATCTAAAAGGAAACAATCTAATGGATTACCCTTCATGCGAGCGTAAAAACTGCATAAACTGGACGAAAGGGCATTGCGCAATAAAAGAACCCGAGCAATTCGATTGTGCCTGCCTTGATTATGAGGATGCAATGGATTCATTACGACTGAGAGCAGATGCAATAAAAGGAACGCTTGGATAAAAAACCTATTCCGGGTACTGGCTTGCTTTTTTTGGTTAATCTGTTTCGTCTATTAATTTTCTTACTTGTTTTTCTATTTCGTTTCTGATTTCGCGTACTTTTTCAATAGGTTTACCTTTGGGATCTTCAAGACCCCAGTCCAAACTAGCCTTAAGGGCGGGACCAGGACAAAGATCCGTAATTCCACATCCCATGGTTATAATCAGGTCGGCGTTTTTTGCCATTTGTGCAGTGAGCATTTTCGGTTTATTTAACGATATATCGATACCTTTCTCTTTCATAACCTCAACTGCAACGGGATTTATTTTTGGGGTTAGTTTAACACCTGCGCTAGCTGCAGAGATTTTTCCTTTTCCATAGAAATTTGCAAAGGCTTCTGCTATTTGGCTTCTACCTGCATTTTCGACGCAGACAAAAAGAACTCTTTTCATTTTTATCCGAATAAAAGCAATTGATAATATATTTAAATACGTTATTATTAGATGATTGTTTGAGCTAACTGACTATGACGGAATCAAAAGTTGATAAACGATTAAAACGGTTAGCAGAATCAGGTATTTGCTGCTTTGAAAAAGCTTCTGAGTATGCAGATGAATTAAAAGAGCTCGCTGATAAAGGAATCAACAAAGAAAACGCTGCGCGAAAAAGAAAAGCTTTCAAAGCTTTAGCCGATGCTACTAGATTAAGAATTCTGGGGTTACTGCTTACTAGAGAGATGTGTGTTTGTGAAGTTATGGTTGCTTTAGATTTGACGCAGCCAACCGCTTCTCATCATTTGCGCATTTTAGAGAGTATTGGATTGGTTAATGATAGAAAAGAAGGAAAATGGGTCTTCTATAAATTGTCCGACTCAAATCTGGTGGAGAGTTTATTGAAGGTCGATTTTTATTAATTTACATAACAACATATTTAAGTATTTGAATATGTAATTTGTTTGTTCTTGAAGGGACGAGAGGAATTTTGGAATCGCACGAAGAGCATTCAAAACATGTCAAAGAAGAACTCTCACTCGGCACATGGGAAAAATACCTTACTTTATGGATCGCGATATGCATCATAGTCGGGTTGCTTGTCGGCAGGTTCCTTCCTGCATTTGGAGAATTCATGGATTCACTAAAATTCGCTAACTTATCTATCCCTATAGGGATACTTTTATTTTTTATGATGTACCCAACCGTTTTGGGTATACGATTTAGCGACATAAAAATGGCGGCCAAAAATCCAAAACCCTTGATAGTCACCATAATTGCTAATTGGATAATTGCCCCAGCTTTAATGACGCTGCTCGCCAATACTTTTCTGGCGGGTAATCCACAATACATCGCTGGTGTAATACTTCTGGGCTTATCCCCTTGTACCGCCATGGTTATGTGGTGGATGTTACTCGCCAAAGGCAACATGGCTCAAGGATTAATCAATACAGCCGTTAACGCTATGCTGATGCTTATACTATATGCACCACTTGCAGGATTCTATTTAGGCGTGAGCAGTATCCCTGTACCTTGGGATTTAATCGCCCTTAGCGTTTTAGCTTTCATAGCTTTACCCTTAACTGCTGGAGCGATATCGCGCAGAGTTATAATTCAAAAGAAAGGTGAAGACTGGTTCAAAAACAGCTATACTCCAAAAGTCGGCAAGGTCTCTATAATTGCACTATTGCTAACGCTGATTGTTTTGTTCTCTTTTACTGGGCAAACAATACTTAATGACCCCTTGTTAGTGGGTTATATTGCGGTTCCCAACCTAATCCACTATGCAATAATGATTGTATGGACATATCTTCTTGGGTACTTCTTGGGCTGGAAATACGAAACCGTCATTGACACAACCATAATTGGCTCAAGCAGCCACTTCGAAGTAGCTATAGCTGTAGCCACAACACTCTTTGGAATCAGCTCAGGCGCAGCACTCGCGACAGTCATTGGGCCCCTCTTTGAGGTACCTCTGATGCTTTCTCTTGTATGGCTTGGTCTAAGAACAAGAAAATACTTCCCGCGAAAGAAGAACCCAAAGAAAATACGATAAACCTGTTTGAAATCAGACGCGTTTCTCATGTGTTCTCCATAGAGAACATCTCTGTTCTTCCGAGAGAGCTAAATATAATTTTCCACAGCAATACAGATGTTGATTTAATTGCGACCGGAGAGGAAAACATGAATTTGCATAGAAAAATGATAACTAGTCTGATTCTAAGCATCCTTCTCTTAAGTACACTAAGCATAACATTAGTGACTTCTGTAAAAGCACAAAGTGGAATTGACTCCCGAACTGTTGGTTTATGGCATCTTGATGAAATTAATCCGAATGAATATCAACAGATAACGCCTGATGCTACCGGTATAAACAATGGGATTGTAGGTGTTGATACCTCTGGTATGCTTGTTGAAGGCAAATTTGGCAAAGCTCTCAGTTTTGATGGTCATAACTTTGTTTATGTGCCTATTTCGTTTTTGGTTGGTTTTCCTCCGTCTCCTCAACCCATTTACATCCCTATTTCGACTAACTTGGACGTTCAAGAAGAAGTTAGAATTGAGGCATGGGTAAATGTTCAAGGATTTTCCGATGCAACCTATAACAATATTGTAGTCAAGTGCACGCGTTCTGATCCAGAATGGGAAAACACCAGCAGAGTTCTGGGTTTAGCTGTAAGATCGGGCATTAATGAAGACGGCGCTGATGTGCCTCAAGGTACCCTCAGCGGTTTTGTAACAACTGATTCAGGTGGTTTTAACGAGATAGTAACAACTGAACCAGTTATTACCCTAAATCAGTGGACACATGTGGCTTTTGAACGGACCTCTGCCGGTATGCATCTTTATGTAGATGGATATGAAAAAGCAATCAAAACCATTCATGGTATACAAAATCCCACTGGCTCAATACTAAACGGTACTGAAGTATACTTTGGACATGACTCAAAAGTCATCATCGACGAAGTAGAAATGAGCAATCTTGGTGAGTTGGAGGTGTTGGAATCGGCAATAGATATTGGACCTAACCTGTTGATAGCAGTAGTAGCTGTGGCTTTAATTTTTGCGGTGGCTTGGCTTCTACGAAGAGCTCTTCAATTGGTAGTGTTCCGCTCAAAACCATAGTAGGCGAACCAGAAACGTTAACCAATCAAAATAGCAGCTCGCTGATGCCTCCTAAGGGGGAACTTATATGGGTGTAGGATTTAAGCTCCTAGAGTTGTTGCTTCGCCAAAAGCTCTTGAACACGGGCTTAGAGGGAAAACCAAACAGCCCCCTAATTGTTTCTTACGCGGTCACTAAAGCCTGCAACTTGCGATGTTTGCATTGTCACGTTTCAGCCAGAGAACCCATGACAGGTGAGTTGAACTTGCGGGAAGCTATGCATGCAATTGATGAGATGGTGAGTCTTGGCACTGAAGCGCTAATATTTAGTGGTGGCGAACCACTGCTTAGGAAAGATTTTGTTTTAACTTTGGCTCAGTACTGTGTTGATGTGGGCATTTTACCCGCTATGCTCACCAACGGATTATTGCTAAATCACAAGGTCGCTGAAGAGCTAAAAGATGCAGGTATCTTGGCAGTGGGTATACCTATTGACTCAGTTGTACCTGCGAGTCATGATAAGCTTAGGGATTTGCCGGGCACTTTTGATAAAGCCATAAAGGCGATTAAGATCTGCAAGGATATTGGCTTAGAAGTAATCATTACCACGATGGCGCTAAAAGACACCTATGCCGAGATTCCTCAACGGATTGATTTCTTGGGTAAATTAGGTATAGAGCAAGTTGCCGTTTACGATTTGGTCCCTGTAGGACGCGGCAAAGATATGATGGACCAAGCGATGGACCAAACTCAGCGAACCAACCTGATAAAATATCTTTACAGAACTCAGGAAACTAAGGACATGGTTTTTACAATGTCTGGTGGTGTTCCGCTTTATCCTGAGCTTGTTTCTAAAATGCATAAGATGAACGACACAAAGCCTCGAGATTTGCTCTTGAAGCAGTTTTGGATTCATGATCCCATTGGGTGCCATGCGGGCATAGAATATTTCAGTTTGCGCCCTAACGGTGATGTGTATCCGTGTACTTTCTTGCCCATCAAAGTTGGTAATATTCGGGAAAAAAGTCTACACGAAATCTGGCATAACTCGCCCATACTACACCAGCTTCGCCAGAGAAGTTTACTTAAGGGCAAATGTGGAGATTGCGAGTACCAAAAAACTTGCGGTGGATGTAGAGGACGAGCTTATGCATGTACTGGAGACTATTTAGAAACAGATCCTGTCTGCTTAAAGGACATGTTGAAACATGAGAAAATTCATCCTTCCGACATAGAAAATTTTGGATGGTGTGTAGGGTAACTGATTTTTATTGTAGTGATTTCCAATTGTTTTTCAAAAAATGCTCCTCTTATCTAATCTAAAAAATTTTCACAGTTAGCTAGAATTTAATACGACGTGGTTATCCAGATTCTATGCATCCGTTTCCTTTTTGAGAAAATATTATTCGAAGCTACAAGTAGATGGATCAGCCATCTACTTTACCTTAGCTTTGGCTTTTTGGAGTTTTTCGATGATTTTTTGAGTCTTCTCTTCAGAAGGATGAGTTATGGCCACAGCAGGGCAAATATCTTCACAACCTCTGCAAAATACAATGCACCCCGTAGGTTTTTTTACCACTGCTTTCTTTTTTCCATCTCTCTCTTCGAATCCAAATGTACCTGTGTGACAGAAATCAACGCATTTGCCGCAAGAGATGCACTTTTTATAGTCAATTTTGGGGGTCCAAAGTATTTTGCTCCTTGCAATTCCCTCATAGGTATCTTCTGGCAACTTTTCCTCCTCTTAAGGATTTTTAATATACAATTCTATAATTCAATATTTAAATATTGTTATTAACTCTTATTGGCTAGAGACTGCAATAATTAGGAAAAAAGATCACTGTGAGTCAAGGGAAAATGAATCCCAATTTACATCTAAAGAAGTATAGAAAGCACGTTAAAGGTGAGTAGCCCGGAAGAGATTCGAACTCTTGTCAACGGGTCCAAAGCCCGCTATGCTTGACCACTACACCACCGGGCTGCTGTTTTTGTTTTGCGGGCGTAGTTTTAAGGATGGGTTTTTTCCTAATAAGGGTTCTTGCGGAATGGTTGGGCATTCATGGAGTTTTTGGCTAGTTTAAATAAGGTTTTTAAAGGCGATTTGTATTATGTGTTTGCGTTCGGGAGTAGTAACACCGAATCTTATTGTAAATACCACAAAACTTATATATCACGTACGAACCTTTGCTAAGAATGCGCATGCCGAATATAGACTTTTCTCAATATCCCTCAAGGGAGTGATTATGCTGTGTCGGCTCTGTGCACTGGATTGGAGTCGGAAAAATGAGTCAAAAGAAAGAAGCACCCAAAACGCACCAGCGTTTAGCTGATAAGTGCCCCGAATGTGGTAGCCCAAATCTTGTTCACGATTATGACACAGGTGAAACCGTCTGCGGAGACTGCGGACTTGTTCTCTACGAACAAATGCTCGACAAAGGACCCGAATGGCGGGCTTTCACCCAAGAAGAAAAAGCCTCACGAAGTCGTGTAGGTGTTCCAACATCATACAGCGTCCACGATAAAGGTTTATCTACTGCAATTAGCCAAGTCGACCGAGATGCTTTTGGAAGAAAACTTCCCCTTTCAACCAGGCTACAAATGTGGCGACTACGCAAATGGCAAATACGCAGTCGCGTACACTCATCAATAGATCGAAACCTCGCCCAAGCCATGGCTGAACTTGACCGATTATCAGACAAAGTCTACATTCCCCCACCAATCAAAGAAAAAGCAGCAGTAATCTACCGCAAAGCCCTCGACAAAGGACTAGTAAGAGGCAGATCCATTGCCGCCATCGCCGCAGCAGCACTATACGCAGCTTGCCGAGGAAGCGGAACCCCAAGAACCCTGCGTGAAATCGCCGAAGCCAGCCTAGTTGACAAAAAAGACGTCGCGAGATGCTACAGATTACTACTACGCGAACTTGACGTACACATGCCAATAGCAGACCCACTAACGTATGTATCCAAAATCGCAGAAAAAACCGGCATCTCAGGCAAAACACAAGGTGCAGCAATAAACATACTCAGAGAAGCCCGACGAAAACGTGCAGCAGCCGGAAAAGACCCAATGGGCCTAGCTGCAGCAGCACTCTACATTGCATGCTTACAAAACAACGAGAAGAAAACCCAAAAGGACATCGCCGAGGCAGCTGGAGTTACAGAAGTAACCGTCCGTAACCGCTACAAAACCCTCAAAAAACAACTCAACCTAGAATTACCCGACTGAACCCGGGTACTTTCAACACCCTAAAAATTTTCTATTTTTAAAAATTCTATTTACTTTCAGGTTTTTCTTCGTTATCTTCTTCTAGTTCCATTACTACACTTCCAACATAGCCACATTTCCCACAAATATATTTTTGAGGAGTTAACCAATAATCAAGGCTACTAGATAGTCTAATTTCTGGACTACAACATTTTGGGCAAAAAATAGGTGATGGTTTCTTATGCTTCATCGCTTTGAATACGTCGCGAAAGTTCCCTAGTCCCTTCATCCTTAAGCTATAGCCTCTTTGAGTGGATGATACAATTATTGGCGTTCGATGTTTTCTGCCGGATAACCTATCTTAATCAGAAATTCCCGGACACGGTCGCGGTGATCACCTTGCAACATAACTAGTCCAGCTTTGTGAGTTCCACCGCAAGCACAATAAGCCTTTAGCTTATGTGCAATATCTGCTAAGTCGGTAGTTTTTTCATCAATGCCGTCAATAATTGTTGTTGGTCTGCCGAATTTTCTTGTTTCAAGCCTTACGCGAATTCGCTGTTGCTCTTTTTCAATTTCGCCACAAACGCATAAGTCTTTAGGGAGTCCACACGTTGTACAAACTTCAACCATTGAATCTCACTTTAAACCATCGCCACAGGGATATATAAAAGTTTCAAGAAAACCAAAGTGTTCTTAGTGTAGAACAAAGTGTTCCGCAAGGAGAGCTAAATGCAACCGCGCCCTTCTACTTCTGCTGAAGGAGCAGTGACTAATGAGAAGTTACACCTCCATAATTGCACTTGTTGCGCTATTAATTTTCTACTTAATTACAGCTCATTTTGCTAAAGCCGAATTCAAGACACTCTCTGCTCTGGATTACCCCAATCCTGAAGTGGAATTCGGCAATTTCGAATTGGCCGCACAATCACTCCCAACCCCGACTGTAACCAATCCTACTATGTCTACACCCAACTCGACAGCTTCAGAACAACCACCTGCATCCTCTCCACCGCCAAAACCTTTCCCAATAGACCTAGTTTTTGCTATCACAGCAATCGCTTCAGCTATTGCAATAGTGGCTATAACCGGGATGGTGCTTAAGAAAAAACTTCAATAAAAGACACAAAAACCACAGCTTTCTAGAAAGAATTAAATTTCTGCCAAGTTACAACTAGCACATGAAACCTTTTGTGGGGTTCCTAACTGAAGAGAACATGACTCTTTTTACTGACTTATATGAGCTAACCATGTGCGCTAGCTATTTTGACAACAAAAAGCTTCAAGCTGCCACATTTGACCTTTTAATAAGAAGACTACCTCCGAATCGTTCATACTTCCTATTCACAGGTTTAGAGCAAGTGTTGAGTTTTCTTGAAAAAATAAAGTTCACTGAAGAACATCTTAGTTATCTTCGAAAGCAAGGTTTCAAAGAAGACTTCCTATCTTATCTGAAAAATTTTAGGTTTACAGGCGAGGTTTATGCTGTCCCTGAGGGGAGTATTGTTTTTCCTTGTGAACCTTTGATTCGAATAACTGCACCAATAATTGAAGCTCAGCTAGTCGAAACCTTTCTTCTTAACACAATCAACCTGCAGACCATGATAGCAACCAAAGCCTCCCGCGTTGTACACGCCGCCAAAGGTAAACCCGTGGTTGAATTCGGTTTAAGACGTGAACACGGCATCGACGCCGGTATGAAAGTAGCTCGAAGTAGCTATATAGCAGGCTGCGCCGGAACCTCAAACGTTCTCGCAGGTATGATCTACGGTATCCCTGTTTTCGGAACAATGGCGCACTCATTTGTCATGTCCTACGAAAAAGAAATCGACGCTTTCCGTGCCTTCACCAAAACCTTCCCCTACAAAACAATCCTTCTAATCGATACATATAGCGATTTTGCGGGTGCAGAAAAAGCAGTCATAGTAGCCAAAGAACTAGAACAAACTGGACACAAACTCGTAGGTGTACGAATTGACAGCGGAGATCTTGCACAGACCAGCAAACGAGTTCGCACTCTATTAGATCAGAACGGTTTAGAGTACGTTACGATTTTCGCAAGCGGAGATTTGGACGAATTTAAAATAGCTGAGCTGCAGGAGAAAGACGCCAAAATCGACGCGTATGGAGTAGGCACAAAAATGGGCACCTCCACAGACTACCCCTACATAGATGTCATTTACAAACTCTCCGAAGTTGCAAACAATAAAGGCAAATTCTCATCGATAATGAAGCTAAGCGAAGGTAAAATTACCCTTCCAGGACGAAAACAAGTCTATCGATTCACCAACAAAAAAGGACAATATGCCAAGGATGTAATTGCTCTAGAAACTGAACAAATAGACGGCGAACCTATGCTTAGTAAAGTTATGGAAAATGGCAAAATAATCCAAAAAATGCCCACAGCAGAAGAGATAAGGAACATTGCAGCAAAAAACCTCTCAAACCTGCCAGAAAAATACCGGAAACTAACCAATGCAGAAACATACCCTGTAGATTTAAGCCAAAGCTTAACCGACCTCATTACTCAGTTAAAGAAGAAATTCACCCAAAACGAAGTGCTTAACTCAAAACCAAACTAGGCAAATATCCTATAGGGTTCGTTTGTGTCTATATCTGAGGTTTGTACTCGTATTAATAGTGGCAAAAAATATACGTATTTGGAAAACACTTAAATGCAATTTAGAAAACGTGTTAATGAATTTAGAAGAGCGATATTATGCAAAATTGTCCAGCTATAGTTGCTGTTGGTCGAACCAAATTTGGCGAACATTATGGCAAAGAGCCAGAAAAACTCATCGAAGAAGCTTGGTTAGGCGCATCACGAGACTGCGGTATAGAACGCAAAAGCCTTGAAGCATGCTACCTCTCAGACTACTTCCTTCCTATCACAAATAAATTAGGATTAGAGGAAGGTTTCCTCTCAGAGCTTACTGAACTTCATGTTCCAATGGAAGTCACCCGATCCGTAAGCGCCGCACTCAAAATAGCCTGCTACGCCATAAAAGCAGGAATGTACAGCACCGTACTTGTCGGCGGCATAGAAAAAATGACTGACCGATGGGACAAAATACGCGACGATCTCATGCTTCTTGAAGACCCTTGGAGCTACTACGCTGGATGTACTCCCGAATCTAATCATGAATTAATGCTAAGAGCCTACATTAAAAAATATGGAATTAAAGGAGAAGACCTAGAAAAATTCAACACCGCCTTGGCACAAATCGCAGTAAAGAATCATGCGCACGCAACAAAAAACGAATATGCACAATTCCAAAGAAAAATAACCGTAGATAATGTTTTAAGCGCAAGGAAAGTAGCACGCAAATCCTTAGGTCTTTACGACTTCGCACCCATTTCAGACGGTGCAACAGCACTAATTGTAACTAGCCAAGATATAGCTAAAAAAATAACCGATAAACCCATTTACGTCTTAGGTACTGCTTCCGCAACTGATTACCTGAATTTTCCCGCCCGAGCCGACCTAACCCACTTCATAGCTACAAAAATCGCCACAGACAACGCCGTAAAAAAAGCTAACATAAACCGACAAGATATCCAAATCTTAGAATTATATGACCAATCTACAGTAACGGAGATGGTTTCTCTTGAAGATATGGGATTCTGCCCTGAAGGAACCGCGTGGAGAAGCATCTACCAAAGCTGCCAAGAATACAAAGGATACTACGAAGTGAACGGTAGAAAACTCTTCACCAACCTAAACGGCGGCTTAAAGGCAGATGGTAACCCCCTCGGAGCCACAGGAGGCGCCCAAATCTTCGAAATCTTTAAGCAACTCAGAGAGGAGGCTGGCGTCCGACAAGCGGCAACTGGCAAAACCCTGCAATACGGCTGCTCCCAAGAGCTTGAAGGCTTTGGCACAAAAGCACACGTATGCATTTTCGGGAGGAATCATCAATGAGTAGTGAACCAATCGAGCGTCGAGTTTCTTATCTAGGCGATAGACTAAGAGCAAGTCGATGCCAAATATGTGGCGCAGAATACTTCGAAGTCCGAGATTACTGCAGTGTCTGTGGGCGAAAAAGCTACGAAAAAATGTCTTCCGCAGACCTCTTCTACGACAAAGGCAAACTCGAACTCTGCACCCTAGTCACCGAACCAACCAACAAATTCACAAAACTAGGTAACTTCGTATACGGCATAATCTCCTTCCATGATGGAAAAATCAGAGTTCCCGGAAGGCTTACCGACCAAATCATAAAAGACGACGAAGACATAGACTTTTCAGCACTCGAAGGCAGAGAAGTAGTTCCCAGATTCCGAAGACGATACTCCGTAGGCAAAAGTGATGTTGTTCCAACTATCTCGTTAACCTTTACCTTAGCCGATGAATATTATCCACACCAAGAATACATTGTATCTAAACCAACCAAAGAATACGATTTACCTGGTATTGTAAGCTATGGCGTGTATACCTCCCGCTTTAGAATAAAAGAAGGCATCCTTGAACGCGCAATACCTTTTGTGGATGAAGATTCAATAACCGCTGCTGTAGAATCAGGAAAAATAGCCCTCATACACTCAGGCATAGATAGCACGCAAGTCGGAAAGGTATACGTAGGCTCCGAATCCAATCCTTACGCAGTTAAACCCATCGCGTCAAAAGTTGCTCAAGTCTTAAAACTAGGCGAAGAAGATGGCGATGTGCAAAGCGTCGACGCAGTAGACACTGAATTTGCATGCAAAGCCGCAACTAGCATGTTCAAAGACGCCATCGCTCTCGTAAATTATCCACACTCAGGAATCAAAAATGCTATGGTAATAGGAGCTGACAACTCTCAAGCAGCCCCCCGTGGTTTCCCTGGTGGAGAGCTAGATCACTTTGTAGGTTACGGAGCAGCAGCCTTTATCTTCGGCAAACATGACGTGATAGCTGAAATTGAGGGTTGGTATTCATGCACTTCCGATACTCCCAGACTTTTGGCGTCGAGATGGCGAAACATTCCCAATGCATGGTGGAAGATTCACAGGCGATCCAGCATACTTCAAACATGTTAAAAAAGCAGTCACCAAACTTATGACTAAATTTAACCTAAAAACCAGTGACGTAGACTATTTTGTCCCTCATCAACCAAATCCAGCGTTCCCAGTTAAAGTAGCCAAAGACCTCGGATTCAAAGATGAACAATACATGCCTTCGCTTATGGTCAACAAGTTCGGCAATACTTACTCTGGCTGCTCACCAATAGGTTTAGCCGCAGTGCTAGATGTAGCCAAACCCGAAGAACGCATTATAATGGCAAGTTACGGCTCAGGTGCAGGAAGCGATGCGTATCTACTCAGAACCACAAACCAACTACTAGACAAGCGGCACCGCCAAAAAATAACCGTCAAACACCAAGCTGAAAACCCGTATGCACAATTTGTAGACTACACAACATACCGACGACTAAAACTAGGCATATAACAACAATTTTAATTGGGATTATGGCAAACCCTTAATACGTTCAAAGCGCAAATTGGGTAAACGGAGTCTAAACAATTGTTTGCTAATGATATCCTCAAAGTCCTTTATGCCCCACATAAGGCCTTCAAGGAAATAACTCAAAATCCAAAGTACATTGGTATTATTGTTGTATTTATTCTCTTTATAGCAGTACAGACCGGATTTTATTATTCTCTATACGGAAACACCCGCTATGAACAAACTTCTCCGGCATCTACAGCGTTAGGTTCTTGGACACAAAACTCTGCCCTTTGGTTAACCAGTTCAGGTGTGACCATTAGCAATAATTATGTTGACTTCATGAACAATACCTTTTACGGAAACAGTAGTCTGCAGTTCTCCTCCTCTGGTAGTAATAATATGTCTATTGCATTGGGTGATTTCGATTCAGTAAAATGTGGTCCTGAAAGCTTTCAAAACTTATCTATGCGCATAAAAATCGTTGACCCCCAAACTACCCCTATACATGTTACTCTAACCTTATACTCTATAAGTGATGTCAACTATTTCCAGTATGACTTAACATCCAGTTTCTCCAGTTCATCCACTGACATCTGGAACAACATAACAATCCCTGTTGGTTCAGCTGCTGCAAACTGGCAAAGCACTGGAGAAGCCAAATGGGAAAACATAACCTCGATAAAACTCGATTTCTCATTCTCTACCACCTCCAACATAATCCTGCGCGTTGACGGCTTATTCTTTAGAGGTCTATACCAAACTCCGATGCAAACTTACGGTGATACAACTTTCTTAATCACGGTCCTGCAACAAGTGCTACTGCAATTTGCATTCGAATGGTTACTTTTTACTGGACTTATGTATATAATCATCAAAGGTCTAAAGGGCAAGGTAATCTGGAAGCCTTTATTCATCGCAGTCGGTATAGCACTTATCGTGCTTGTTGTACAATCCTTGATAGGTCTTGCAGCTACAACAACTCTGCCTATAATATACTATCCCGCTGAATTCCTAACTGGCCTTTCCGGAGAAGCCCAAATCATAAGCAACTCTATCATGTCAATAACTTCAACTTACACTACCATCGCAGCAATAATCTCCATCCTAACATACGCTTGGCTAGCAGCCTTAGGCGCCTTCATAGTTCGTGCACTACAGCCAGAGTTTTCTTGGGCAAAATGTATCTTGACTGGCACAGCAGGCATCCTGGTTACAATAGTATTGATGGCATTGCTAGGCGTCTAAGAATCAGTATACCTTAAACACCTTTTTTTATGGGTGTCAAAATTTTTCTTGTTTTTATTGTTAGCAAGATTTATATCATCGGAGGGCTTTTCTGCAAGTAAAATCTATCTATACAACATATTCCCACGCATGGTAACTAGGAGTGTTTAACTGTTGGAAATTAAAGATTTGCAAAATGGAATGAAACGTGTCGAAGTTGAAGCTCAAGTCGTTGATAAAAGCAATACCCGCCAAGTCCAATCCAAATTCAAAGACGAAGTCTACAACATCGCAGACGCAGTAGTTCAAGATGACTCTGGAACCATAAAACTAACCTTATGGAACGAACAAATCGACCAAATAAACATTGGCGATAAAATTAAAATAGAAAACGGATACATAACCAGCTTCAAAGGCGAAATCCAACTCAATATCGGAAAATACGGCAAACTAACCATCCTATAAACCGCACCAAAGCGGTTTCTCGCACATTTTCTAAAATAAAAAAACCTGAAACGACAATTTTAGCTTGATTTCAGGTCATCCATAAATTCTCTAAGACTAACGTAACTACAATCATTGGCATTAGTTAGCTTCTGTTTTGCCGGCGGTTTAGCTATATAGAAGGGTACTCTTATGCTATAGCGTTCTTGAAAGGTTGGTTCTAGCTCATTTTTATAGAAGATTCCTATTGGGATTCTGTCTCCCCATTCTTGAGTTTTTTCTAGTGCAGTCATTTTCTTTTTGAAGTCTTCATTCCAATCTTTGACTTTGTAGTCAAAGCCCGTTTCCTCTAGTTTATAGAGTCTGCTTTGAGGTTTTCCTTGAGCGTCTTTGCGGTCTTCTCCAGCGTACCAATCTTTTGTGTAAATATCATTGTAAGTAGGGCATGGTTGTAAGATTTCTATAAACGCTAATCCCTTATGTTGGACTCCTTGCTTTATGATCTCTTTCAGGTGTCGGACATCATAAGCATATGATCGCGAGACAAATGTGAATCCCGAAATTAACGCTAAACCTATAGGATTGACTGGTTCGTTGATGTTGGCTCTTGGTAGAGATTTGGTTTTCATTCCCCTCCCAAGGGTAGGAGATGCTTGACCTTTAGTTAAACCGTAAACGCCGTTATTGTTAATTATATAAGTCATATCAAAGTTACGTCTTCCAGCGTTAACAAAGTGACCTACTCCGATACCAAGGCCGTCTCCATCACCACCTATGGCAACGACTTCCAAGTTCGGATTTGCAGCTTTGATTCCCATCGCAAACGGCAAGGATCGACCATGAAGGGTGTGAACACCATAGCATTTGACATTGTGGGGATGTTTACCTGAACAACCTATACCTGAAACCATCACAACCTGATGAGGTTCTAAACCTAATTCAGCAAATGCCATCTGGAGTGCATTCATTATGCCAAAATTTCCGCAAGCCGGGCACCAATCTGCGAATACGTCGGTTTTAAAATCTGAAGATTTAAGACCCATACATCAACACCTGCCTCTGCGAGGCTTTGCCAGTTAGAATTGCCTTAATGGCATCGTATACTTCGGTTGTGGTCATTGGGCGACCTGTATATTTTAAGATATGAAAGTTGGGTGCAATTCCAGTTTTTTCTCTTATAACTTCACCTAACTGCCCCGTGTAGTTGTCTTCGATATCAATTATGAGCTTTTTGCCTTCAAGAGCTTTCTTTATTAATTTCGTGGGAAGTGGGTTAATCAAGCGCACTTGCATGAACCCAGTGTTTAAGCCCTCTTCTTTTAGCATAGATAATGCTTCGATTATTGCTCCTTTAGGCGAGCCCCAGCTGACTATGATGTTCTCTGAGGTTTGGTCACCAAAGAAAGCAAGTTTATCCTCTATCTGAATTTCCTTCTCAGCTAAATCTAGTTTTTTCATTCTTTTTTCCATCATTAAAGTCCGGGTTAGTGGTTCTTCGCTAATATGTCCAACTTCATTATGTTCATCGCCCGTATACCAGTGAACTCCGTTTTTGGTTCCCAACACTACTCTAGGTGAAATACCTGTTTCTGTGAAGCGAAACCGTTTGTAATCTTGGCCTTCCAAATCCTTTTCAGAAAGTATCTGTCCTCGTTCGATTTTGAATTTGCTATAGTCAAAGATTGGATAAGTTTGGTTACAGTTTGCCATTGCTTTATCTAACAAATGAATTGCAGGCATTTGATATTTCTCAGCCAAGTTAAACACTTTCGCTGCATCATAGAAGCATTCTTTGATATCCCCTGATGCAAGAATTATCCTTGCGAATTCGCCGTGTCCGGCGTGAATTGCAAATTGTAGATCTGACTGGCCATTTCGAGTGGGTAATCCAGTCGCTGGAGCACCCCGCTGATAATAGGTGATAACTACAGGAACTTCACTGTTGCCAGCCCAACTTAGCCCTTCTACCATCAGCGAAAAACCTGGTCCAGAAGTAGAAGTTGCCGCTCTTGCACCTGCTAAAACAGCTCCTGAAGCGGAGTTTATTGCTGCAATTTCATCTTCGGTTTGAATGACCAGTATGGATTCGTCTTCTCCACTTGTCTTAAGTATCTCATGTGCTTCGAGGTATTCGCTTTCATCCGCAGCTGGTGTAATAGGATAATATGTTTGTACCCTGCATCCCCCTAGTACTTTGCCCATGGCTACAGCCTGATTTCCAGTCAGGAAAATGCGTTCTTCTGCTGAATCGATTTTTTGCAGTCTATGCTTAAATTGGTCTTTGAAAGATTGCTCAGCAAAATCGTATGCGTGATTAAGGGCAATTATGTTCATCTCTGCAATTTTCGGTTTCATTTCAAAATTTGCTTTTAACGCTTTTTCTGCGAGTTGGCGGTCAAATTTGAAAAGAGCTAATGAAATGCCAATTGTTAGCACATTTATCATGCGTGTAATTTTACTGATTTGGGTAATGCCTAGTTTTTGTCCAATTTGGAGAAGTAACTGCCCGTATGGAACGGGAAAAACCTGAACATTTCTCTTTTTTGAGTACTCAAGCCAATCGTTAAGGGTTTCCCCGACGTTGTTTTCTTTCATGAATTGTCGGATTTCAGCCTTAAATTCAGACGGTAGTGTCGGAATTTCTAATACTTTCATGTTGAGCTGCTGACTATCTACTATGATTCCGCCATTCGGAACCACCTCGTTCATATGGCGTACTACAGTTTCAGCGTCAAAAGCCGCAAGCAACTCAACTGCATTCACATTTGCTATCACCTCTTTTGGTGATATGCGCAGATGAAAGTAGCTATGTAAGCCTTTGATATTGGAATGATACTCTCTTCTGCCAAACACGTAAAGGCCAGCGTAGCCGCATGCAAGACCGAAAATGTTCGCTGCTGTGTCTACTCCGCTTCCCTGTGGACCCCCTGCCATCCAGTTTATGCTCTCAATTACCATTTTTTTCACCAATTCAATAAGATAAATACTAATTTTTAGGCGAGGAATGATGTTTTAGGCTTTGTTTATCCGCCAGTTGCTTTCCCGTAACCGACGCAGCATTGGCAACCAGAAGTTTCGCCGCAATAGGGGCAGGTGCATTTGCAGTCATCTATGATTTGGCCGCATTTTTCGCATCGAGGCAGTTCTAAAGCTATTTCTTTTTTCACTCAATCGCCTCGTAGTTACTTACGCCTAAGGGGTTGAATTAAGTTTTCGGAAAATCTAAACGTTTCAAGTTTTTTCTGGTTTGAAGCAAATAATCTGTTTATTGACTAGGTTTATCTGAATTATTTCCTATATAGTCTATAGTTATTATAGAGGTAAAGTCTTTAAACGGATCTCACCTATTTTGCTCGGAAGGAGACTTTATTTGAAAAAGATTCCTTTGTTTGAATACGAAGTTCCAGTGTATCGAAAACACCCTGCAAGCTGGGATGACGAACCCAAACAAACAAGGTAGCCAAGTGCGTAATCCTGTGCTTCAGAAAAAACATAAGCTTCTTTCCTATATGTTGTTGTTTTGTCTTATTGGTTTTAAAGTTTTACGGAAAACAAAAATTCCCCCTGTAACAGCAACAAAACAAAGTATTACAATTACTACAGACAACTCCGGTATCGTTTTATCAACTAAAACAAATACTATATCCCCCACAAGAGGTTTGCCATACTCAGAGACTATATCAAAAGAAACTGTTAATGGTTCTTCTTCTATAACGTTGTAGTTTAGTTGGGTCCATTTACCTTGAAATCCGGTCGTGTAAACATTAAGGTTTAAGGAGGTATTTTCTAAAACAACCTTGAAGTGCGCTATAGAATTTACGCTTGATGTTGACAAATAAGGACTTATATTCAAGTCGTAGAGAAAAGTGAAATCACCATTTATGGTTTCAACAGGATGTTCATAGTGAATTTCTAACAAGAAATCTTCCGAAGCTGGATTTATTGAGCAATATATCATCGACCAACTTCCAATGTCGGTGTAATGGGTTGCTAAGGGATCAACTTCGCTGTAGTTCCTGATGATTAATTCTTCCCCATTCAGCTTCACATGTATATTGGTCGTATTTGGTGGTGTGGGATATACAAGCGATAAAGGCTGTCCTAATCCATTGGTCATATGCAAAGGGTATATACCGTCGATTTTTGCCCACAATACACCGTTAATATCCGATATTGTATAGTTGAGGAATTCTTCAGGCATAGCAAGAGACACATACGATGTCCCCTGCTGAACTGGAGGTTCTATTTTGTCTCCATAGGGTGTAAGCTTGGGGTGATTGTCCTTTTCTCCTGAAAAAACATCTATCAG
The DNA here is from genome assembly GCA_963701765.1 of Candidatus Bathyarchaeota archaeon. Lineage (GTDB taxonomy): Archaea > Thermoproteota > Bathyarchaeia > Bathyarchaeales > Bathycorpusculaceae > JADGNF01. The sequence continues at coordinate 170,615 of CAVPBD010000004.1, read as the reverse complement.
AAATGGGGAATCACCTATCCCATTCTTGTCTAAGTCTACCCCGGTGTAGCAGCTCCAGTAGTTACCTTCATAACCATCATCCCAGACGCTTCCAAGGTCCTTATCTATGGTGCCTGTCCAATTTCCCACAAAATTGTTATGATAAAAAGTATTATCTAAAGAGTTCTGCCAAATATCAAAAAAGCAATAATTATTCAAAACATCATTCTGAGTTACTGTGCAGTCAGTTGTGTTTTTGAAACACAAAGCTGCATACTGATTATCTACTATAGTATTCTGATTTACCAAACAGTTTGAAACATTGTCAAATCGAATAGCGTTAAAATTATTTTTCAAATTTGAACTAACTACTTTCGAATCCCTAGTGTATGCAAAAAGGATTCCATCCCAGTTAGGTGTTGAAGTCCAGCTTTGGACGGTTATATTTTTGCAATTAATTGCTGCTATCCAGCCTGCACTGGTGGGAACCGTATAGTCAGTGACGTTGATTAAGAAATAGACCGCTTTTCCATCAACAGTATTTGAAGTATCAATATTCTGCAAGTTCGTCTGTAGACTATTGCCTGCGAGCTTGAATGCGAACTGATTATCCTTTAAAACATTATTTCTGAAGGTCAAATTGTTGCAATACCAAATGTTAACGCCTAACCCTTTCCGCTCAATCATATTACTAAAGACGTAGGAGTCGTTGCTGTTGTCTATGCTTATGCCTTCAGTATAGCCGCCTAAAACTGAAGTAGCATTAGCACTTTTAGCATCTGAGAGAACATTATTTCCCACAGTGATATTCGTTGACCAAGCAACTGAAACTCCACCTGCAATATTACTTGTGATGGTATTGTTATTGCCCGATTCTACAGAAATTATTGAGCTAACATTATTCCCAGTAATGTAGTTGTTGATCGAATTCTTAGCAAGTATAATTCCGCAATTGAAGAGTGTATTGTTCTTCAATAAAGTGTTATTAGAATTTTCAAGGTATATGCCATTTTCAAAATATAGGATTTTTAGGTTTCGAACAGTAACGTTTGTTACATTTTTTAGAAGTAATCCTGTTCCCCAATTGCCAAAAATTCTATGCCCGTTTCCCTCAATAATAACATCACTCTTCTCCAAAGAAATACCGCCATAAACATCATTTGTTAAAACATAAACTTCATTATCTATTCGTTGAATAGGTGCTGAAGCAGGTTCATAAGTTCCATCATCCCAAATGAAAATACTTGAATAATGCTGAACATACAAACCTCCAGAAACAAAAATAACTGAACCTAATCCAGCCGCGGCTGAGAACAAAAGCAAGAAAACCGCAGCAATCGTCAGTCCTTGTTTTTTATCCAAAGCAATCGCTTAAGCATGTGACAAACAGAGTCTTATTATTTGTGGAAAATCCACCTTTGAATATTTTTTTCAGAAAAACCAAAGTAAAAATCTAATGCCTACTAGTTTGAGCAGTCATTTTCTTAATGAATTCTTTCACAGCACCAGCGTTTCCATACACTAGTAATTGCCCTTCTTCTATGCGAAAAGAAAGCTTCGATTCTATAGCATAACTCTCTAGCTTTTCTAATGGCAAATTTGATAATGGCTTAACACGTATCCACTTCTGGTTGCGAGGCAGACCCGGGATAAAATAAGGTTCTATTTTTTCTTCTTGTGAAGCAACTATGCAGCTAGCTGTTTCAAGTTGTTTTAACCATTTATCAATTGTTTCTGAAGAAAAACTTTTTTGGGCTTCAGAAACCAAATAAATCTCTACGGTTCCGAGGCATTCTAAGATTTTAGGATCTGTTTCTACACATCTTTTCTCATCCGCATCTGCCACATTAATCATAACTTTAGCAGACCTTAAGTTTTCCATGACCTTTTGTGGAATGGGGAGCTCTTTTTTTCGGAACTCGATAATTATTTCTTCAAGAACCTTCCAGACTGCCAAAAGCGTCATCAGTCAATCCCAACTTATCTAGCAGTTAAAGGGCTACTAAAGAATTACCATACTCCTGTCCATTGGAAAGTCCACAACTATTGATTGCTAGCCTGTTTGATTGCATTTAGAAAATCGTCGAGGATTCGGTAAGTTATACCCCAGACCACTGCGTTTTTAAGAATAAATGCTGGTACTTCTCCTCGATTTATTTCTGCTGTGCCTCTGCTTTTAGCTATTTCTTCGACGGGTACCCAAATGGACATATCTAGCTCGCTGGTGCAAAGTTTGATATTCTGTTCTCTATTTAAGACTGTTATAAAAGGTAGAATCCGCAAATTGGGTCTTAGATCAGTTTGGAGAGCCGAAGTAACCCCCAAGAATCGGCTTTTATGAAGATCTAGGCATGTTTCCTCAAGAGTTTCTCTAATCGCGGTAGCTCTAAGGTTAGCATCTTTGGGTTCACGTTTTCCTCCTGGAAGTGCCATCTGACCCGACCAGGGGTCTTTTGGGTTTTGTATTCGCCTCGCAAGCAGAACATGAAAGTCATCTCCTGCTGATTTAAGAATAAGCGCTACAGCTGTGTTCGCTTCTTGTTCATCTGTAACAGGTCTTAGTATAGTTGTCAGTTTTTCTAGAGTATGTGCATTGACCATCTATTCCTCACCCTAATCAGCAGGGAACATGCTTTTTATCGGAGGTAAATTGAACTGCTACTTTTCTTTGGATGCTTTTTTGATAGCTTGTGCCATTCTTGGTTTAGTATCTGTGGTGCTTTTAGGTTCAAGTAGCTCTTGGATTAGTTTGTATTGTCTTTGGTATATGTGTGCATTTTTTGAGTGGAAAATCAGTTTACCTGTTTTTATGTTGAGGTTACCCCGGCTATTAATTTCATCTACGAAAGCTTCATTGAACATTTGCAATCCTGCAATGTTAGCTGGCAGTCCTGCATAGGCGTCCCAAGATCTGAAGTAGCAAGTTAGGTTCATTTTTCCCTCTAAAATTTCAGTGTCAATGATGCTTAGACAGGGAGGTTCATGTCTTTCTTTGCTACCTTTACGGTATTTACTAATATCCTCGGGAAGCCGGATTACCATTGCCACTTGTCTATCCTGTTGCTCTTCAAGATAACGTTTTATCGCTTCCTCAACCTGATTCACAGGTTCTCGAAGTCTGCTACCGTAAGTATAAGTTTCGCCTTCCTGCTTTTCGCCACACCACAAATACTCCAGCGCATAACCTTGCACGTACTTAATATCACAAGGAGCCTTATCGCTCACTAAGGGGCGGTTTTCGGGATGAAGTATCTCTATGGTTAAGTTCAGTTTTTTAGTTTCTGTTGTTTCAGAACCATAATTAACTTTGAAGATGTCCCCTTTACTCCAAATATTGCTCAATGTTTGAAACCATGCCTCGGGACAATCAAATGCCGTAATCTTTACATGTTTCATGACTATTTTCCTCTCTGGAAATACGTAATTATCTTGCAAAGCTAACTCTGCTCCTTTCACTCATATAAATTTACACTAAAACCGTTTAAGTCACAAACTTAACTTAAGGGAAGAAACCGAATATTACTCTAAAAAAAATAAAAAGAAAAGGGTTGGGTTTTTAGTAGGGCATGCCGCCCATGCCACCCATACCACCCATGCCGCCCATTCCTCCCATACCGCCTGGGGGCATTGGTGGAGCTTTACCGCCTGTACCTTTGATCGAGATTAAATCGTCAATCTTTAGGATCATGTTTGCGGCTTCAGTGGCTGATTTGATAACTTGTTGCTTTACGCGTAGAGGTTCAAGGATAAGTAGATTGCACATGTTTTCGATTTTACCTGTGGAGACGTTGATGCCAAAGTACTTGTTCTCTGCGTTTTCATGTTTTGCGCGTAGAGCTACCATGATGTCTATAGGATCTAAGCCTGCGTTCTCAGCAAGTGTTAATGGGATGGCTTCTACTGCTTCTGCAAAAGCTTCGACTGCGAGTTGTTCTCTGCCGCCGACCTTAACTGCGTAGGCACGTAGATTCTTTGCAAGTTCTGCTTCAGGTGCACCACCGCCTGCGATGATTTTCCCGTCTTCAACAACGTTTCTGATAACACATAGTGCGTCGTGTAGGCTGCGTTCTGCTTCGTCGATTACGTGGTCGCTACCGCCTCGGATAACTATGGTTACGGCTTTGGGATTTTTGCAGTCACGTACGTAGATGAGTTTGTTGTCGCCGATTTTTGTTTCTTCAACCTTCTTGGCTTTACCTAATGCATCGGCTGATAGATCTTTAACGCTTGCAACGATTTTGCCGCCTGTTGCGCGTGCGAGTTTTTCCATATCACTGCTGCTGACGCTTTTTACTGCGATTATACCTGCTTTACCCAAGAAGTGCAATGCCATATCGTCTATGCCTTTTTCGCAGAAAACCACGTTAGCTCCTGATTTGGTTACTGAGTCAACCATTTGTTTTAGCATGCGTTCTTCTTCGTCTAAGAAGGATTTCATTTGGTCTGGGCTTTCGATGTTAATTTTTGCGTCAAACTCTGTTTTCTCTATTTCTATTTTAGCGTTGAGCAGCGCAATTTTTGCTCCCTCGACAACTTTTGGCATTTGTGAACTGGCAATTTCTTTGTCAATTACCATACCTTTGACTAGCTCGGTTTCTTCTAGGCTTTGGCCGTGTTTCTTGACGACTTTAATAAGGTCGATATCTGCTATAATTTTGCCTTCTACTTCTTCGGAAACTTGCTTTACCGCTTCAACACTTAATTTAGCAAAAAGCTCTTTTGCGTTCGAGATGCCTTTGCTGGCTAACGAAGTTAGTGCAACATCTCGCAATGTTTTCTCATCTGTAATCTTTACTTCAATGGCCAGTTTAACCAGAATTTCTTGGGCTTTTTCGCTAGCTTTTTTGAAGCCTTCAATAATGACTGTTGGATGTACGTTCTTGTCCAGTAAGCCTTCAGCTTTGGCAAGAAGTTCTCCTGCTAAAATTACAGCGGTTGTTGTTCCGTCGCCAACTTCATTATCTTGAGCTTTCGCAACTTCAACGAGCATTTTTGCCGCTGGGTGCTGTACGTCAAGTTCTTTCATTATAGTTGCGCCGTCATTAGTTATCGCTACATCGCCAAAGCTTGTGACCAGCATCTTATCCATTCCACATGGACCTAATGTGCTCTTCACTGTTTCAGCTACGATTTTGGCGGCCATGATGTTATTCTTTTGTGCTTCGCGACCGGTTGATCTTCCGGTGCCTTCTTTCAATACTAGAACTGGGACATTTCCACCTGCAGACATATCATTTTCACCATTTTTCTTAGTTTATAATAGTTAAATTACAAACCAGACAATAAGACTTGTAGATATAAATTTTTCCCAGAGACAAGCTGCAAATAAATTTCTTTTTTCTCAAAAACTGCAATCTACTCAGTTTTAATTATATTATATCCCGATGCCTTCCGCAACCTGTTCATAACCGCTAATCCCAAACCATCTGCAGCTACGCCTTCAGCGATTATAACATCTACTTTGTCTGAGTCAAATTCTCTTAGGAGTCTATACAAATTCATTGCAACAGCATCTAAATCGCGACGACGGCCTAAAGACTTGACTACATCAGCCTCATAGTAAGAAGCCGTCTCTTCGGTTGCTAAAACACCTACTTTCTTACCCTCCAACCTGTAATCCTCGATGAACTGCCTTATCTTACCTGCTACTGCTAAGATCGAGCCTTCCACTAGAATTACCGGCGCTTTAGGCGCGTAATGTTTATGTTTCATTCCCGGAGAACGCGCTTTCTCGGTAGGTAATTCAGCTTCCGCTTCGGCAAACGGATGAAGTTCTACTTCGCCAATTGTCTTTTTCAATGCTTCAAGCGATGTTCCGCCTGGCCGAAGCAACATTGGCGGATTAACAGTCAAATCTAAAACCGTGGATTCTACGCCAATCTCGGTTGAGCCGCAATCTAAAATTACATCTATGCGGCCGTTCAAATCCTCAAATACATGCATAGCTGTAGTAGGACTGGGTTTGCCTGCAAGGTTTGCACTTGGCGCAGCTAAGGGGCACTTGCTTGCTTTGATTAATGCTAATGCTACTTTGTGGTTAGGCATTCTTATCGCGACGGTATCTAATCCTGCGGTAGATGCTGCAGGTACTATTGTTGAACGCTTAAAAACCAAAGTCAGAGGTCCAGGCCAAAAACGCTTCATAAGCTTTTCCGCTTTAGGCGGTATCGACTGAGCTAACTTGTAAACATCTCTCACATCTTCAATGTGAAGAATGGGCGGATTATCCAAAGGGCGATTTTTTGCAACAAACAAATCCGAAACTGCCTTCTCGTTAAGTGCATCTGCACCTAACCCATAAACCGTCTCGGTTGGAAACGCCACCAACCCCCCCTCCTTGATTATGTTTGCGGCGGCATCAATTTTTTCAATTTCAGGTTTGCGAGGATTAACCTTCAACACGACGGTTTGCTTCATCTAAATATGCCTAATCGCTTTAATGCAAAGTAACTCTTAAAGTATAACCACAAAATCTACCTTTTTAGCTTTAAAACCACCGAGGTCTCCGCTTGCCTATCCGGAATAGTCCAGTACTCTCGGAGTTTGTTTCTACTTTCATTTGGAACTATTTTAAAATCATGTTTTTCGTAGAAGCGTATAGCCCACCAAGCTGCTGTCCAAGTGCCTACTAAAACTTCAGGTGTAGTAGCCAAGCTTACAAGGTAGGTGAGCAGTTTTTCTCCGATTCCCTTTCGTTGATGACTCGTGAACACATAAGCATGCCTAATTAAAGTGGTATCTTTAACTTGCTGAAATCCCATAACCCCCACTAAAACGTTGTTTTCGGTCCAACCGTAAAATTCCACGCCGCAATCAACCTCTTCGATGAGTTCATCAGCTGAAAAATATGGTTCTTTCCAACAATCAGATGGGATTACTCCCTTATACGCCTGCGCGGCATTATTAATAATCTCCAGTACCGAAGAAAAGTCGGGCAAATCCAGCTTGGAAATCATCTTACTCTCTCTTTCATCTTGTAGTTTTCGCTCTAGGTTTGAGTTTTTTCCGTTTCCCTTTTTGCCTGTATTTGAAGAACCTTTTCAATTAATTTAGTAAAATAGACATGTGCCTGGGTTTCGCTTACCTTATCTAAATAGACTGAAACTAAGGCGATCTTTCCTTTCTTAGAGGCTACATATTCAGCAAATGTACGTGCAGAAATAGAGTTTTTATCACCCACTAACACAGAAGACGAAACTGGACCAAGCAAGTCTTTGGGTTTAGGAACGGCAATAGCTAAGGTTCCCATACGGTCTTCTTTCTCGCTAAGCAAAATAAGACAACTATTCTTTACTTCCAAATAAATAGCTAAAAAATGATTATCCAGCTCGAATAATTCTTCTTTTATGACGTTGGCGCGTTCCAAGTTCCACATCTCCAATGCTCATTGTATACTATGCACTTAAAAAGACTACACGCCCCAATTTGACTTACTCAATTATATGTGTGGAGAATTTAAATACCAAAAGCATCCACTTTTTGCATTATTCGAGCAGGAATAACTTGAGCAAAGACTCTATTGGTAACATTGAGGAATTGGACAAGAAATTAGACCAGATTCTGCATCGTCTTGATCTGCTTGAAGAGCTGATTCTTGAAAAACCTGAGTACGAAGCATTAACTGCCGCATTAAAACTCACACGTGCTGGTATAGGCATTTATGGAGAACCCCTAAAAATCGCTGCTCGACTTAAAAACGCCAACGTTTACCTTCAAAAGAAGCCCCTGTCGCAAGATGAAATCACCCGATGCATCATTCAGGTCTTAGCTATGAAAGGACCACTTAACGTATCCGCTATTACACGTCAAGTAGCAATAATGCGTGGCAAATCCAGCAGACGCATAATACGGCAGCGCGTCAATAGTCTTTTACAACAAGGTATTTTGACTCAAGAACCAGGTAAAGTTCCAAAATATAACCTAAAGGAGGAAAGCTGAACTGGTCACTTATGCGCAGAACACCTAACTGCAGTGATCAGTCTAATATGCTATCCATAACCCAATAGCCGTCTTTAATGGAGGTGAAAAGTGTGACTGAAGAACAAAAAAACAATGTTGAACTGCGTGCTCAAACACAAGAGATTCTGCGAACCATATCCTCAGAGATTCCGCTGATGATAAAAAACATTCTTGCCTTAGTTTTTTCTGAAGATTCAGGCAGAACTTTAGGCAAAGCAGCAGCAGCTTACTACAAGGAATTAAAAAATGGCGGGTTACCCGAAGAAGTCGCCATTAGACTAACCCAAGACTATATGCACGCCTTCACTAGCTTAGCTGACCTGGCGTTACCCGAGAAACTAAGGGGCATGAAAAACAAAGAATTAGCAAAAGAAAAACGTATTCCTCTAAGAAAAACACCAATCAAAGAAACTAAAAAGAAAAGGCAAATCGACTACGCAGACGAATAACCTTTTCAACTATTTTTCTTTAAATAAACCGAAAACTTTTTCTAAAAATTGCAGGATTCTAAACAATTGCCTCAACTGGGAAAGAATAATAGCAGTTATATGAGTAGGTTCTAATAACGAAAACTGATCAGTGGTTGGTCACTTTTGCGCAGAATATCTAACTTGAGTGACCAGTTTATTATAGTTCTAAGGTTGAAATACATGAACTGGAAAAAAGTTAAACGAATCTGATTTGAATCTATTCACGAAGGTGCGGTATGTTGAAGTTTTGGCCTGAAAAAAGGTGGAAGAAAATCATGTTGATTACCTTTCTGATCCTGATTGCTGTTGGCGCTCCTGTTGTAGCTTACTTAGAATACAGTGTTTATCGTGAAGTTGTTACATCTGTAGAAATTAAGAATTCTGCAGGTACAAAGAATGCTCTCTTGGTCTACCATCCAGGTTTGTCCTCTTTTTCCCATGATGTATCTTACACGTTTGCAGAAGGATTGGCACTAAATAATTGGCGAGTGGAAATAACAACTGCAAGCTCCCAAACACCTACCAATCTATCCAACTATGACCTACTGGTGCTGAGTTGGCCTATATACGACTTCGGTCCTGGACCAACAATCACAAATTATGTTAAACGAGTAAGTGATTTGCAGGGAATCGAAACCGTAATAATAACCACCGGAGGAGGCATAAACCCCTTCAACGCCCAAGACGCCATGCAAAATACCGTACAGCAAGCAAATGGAACAATCAAAGAATTGATCACTATCTTCAGAGGCGGAAACATCACCGACAAAGCTTTGAATGCGGCTAAAGATATCATACCCTAAGGCGTTATCTATGCAGAGACTTGCGATAATCCCTTCTGCTATTAGCATGTTACGTATCGTAGCTCTGCCTCCTCTTCTCTACTTATTTGACAACGGATACGCAACTCTTGGTTTGTTTTTGTTTCTTTTTTTAGGCTTTACAGATTTACTGGATGGTTATCTGGCTCGTAAACTTAAGGTAAATTCTGAGATTGGGGCTTTCTTTGATTCTGCAGTAGATTTTATTCTAATCCTTAGCATTTTCATCTTCTTCACCGAAGCAGGGTTCTACCCCATCTGGATATCAGGACTCATAATTTTCGCGTTTTGCCAATTCGTTTTCTCAAGCCTTTATTCAAAACGACTATATGACCCCGTGGGCAAGTATTACGGAAGCTTCCTTTACATCGCGATTGCTCTAACCTGTGCTTTTCCCACTCAATTGGTCTGCAACATAGTTGTAATTGCTTTCATCACATTTGCAGTGATATCATTTTCTAGCAGAGTAGCTCACTTTCTAGGTGTTTTTCCCAGAGAAAGACCCTTGAAACAATAGTTTTTCGATTTGATTGGGAGGATTTTTTAGCTTTTTTTGTCCAGATGCTATTTATACTCTAAAGGTGTCCCTATTTTTATTCACTTTTCAAGACGAAGGAGGGCAACCAGACGAAAATTCCAGCAGCAAAAATCTTACAGACACTTCAACAGACATTAACCCTGCCCACTCTGGTTAAGCCAAAAAGTGACCCCTTCGAAACGCTTGTTATTACCATAATCTCACAAAACACCGCCGACCGGAACACCGAAGTCGCCTTTAAAAGTCTCTCAAATTGTTTCAAAATAACTCCCAATGCTCTTGCGGAAGCGCAAATTGGTCAAATTGAGGAAGCTATCAAAACCGCCGGCTTATACAAAAGTAAAGCTCAGACAATAAAGCAAGCCTCAAAAATCGTTCTTGAAAAATATCGCGGCACTCTCCAACCCATCTTGTCTTTACCTTTAGAAGAAGCAAGAAAAACCCTGATGGAATTTCCAGGGGTAGGTCCTAAAACCGCAGATGTAGTGTTGCTTTTTTCCGCAAAACAACCTACTATTCCTGTGGATACTCATGTAAACCGGGTGTCAAAACGATTGGGGTTGGCGCCTGCAAAAGGTGATTATGAAGAGGTTCGTAAGAGTCTACAAACATTTTATTCTCCAACCGACTATTTGTCCTTGCATTTGCTGCTTATTTCTCATGGAAGAAAGACCTGCAAAGCTCGACGCCCTCTCTGTAAACAGTGTTCTGTGAACAAGTATTGTCCTTCAAATGGCTTGGAGGATAAGTTTTGACGGAGCCTGTTTTGCCTAAAGAGATTCAGGAATATTTTCCCTACGCAACTGTTAGGGCACATCAGGATCACTTCATAAGTACTGTTTATAATGCTGTAAAAGAGAAGCGCTCTGTTCTAATTGAAGGCAGCAACGGCCTAGGAAAGACAATTTCTGCTTTATCCGCTGTTCTCCCAATTGCGATTGAAAAAAAACTCAAAGTACTCTACGTAGCACGAACCCACCGACAGCATGAGCGGGTCATAGAAGAACTCAAAGCTATAAGCAAAAAGCATCCTATCGCTGGGGTATCTCTTCGCGGACGCAATGAGATGTGTCTTAACAAATCCGACTTAAAACAAAACTGCGATGCCAAATCGTTAATGGAACTCTGCGAGCTACTCAAAGCGAAAGGGCAATGTCCCTTTTACAAAAACGCTGACGAACAAACCTACGATTATCTTGAGCTTCAACAACAAATTGGCACTCGTAGCTACAAAGCATCTGAAATAATGCGGGTATGCAAGAAAAAGAACATCTGCCCCTATGAACTAGTAAAATCCGCCATATCCGACGTTACCGTAGTAGCTCTAAGCTACCTTTACGTATTTGACCCTGACATCCGCAATGCGTTTCTTAAAAATTTTGACACACAACTGCAAAAAATCATCCTAATCGTAGACGAAGCGCATAACTTACCGGAAACAGCCATAGACATCTCCAGTAGCAACCTCTCCTTATTTATGATCAAACAGGCTGAGCTTGAAGCTAAAAAATTTGGCTATGAGGAAGTTGAGGCTTTCGCTAAGTTACTTTACAGTGAGATCGAAAAAAGAGCTGCGACTGTCCGTAAAGAGGAGCAAATTCCCTCAGAATTTATAGATGACATAAGAGCCAAAGCAGGTATACTATGCTCCCAGAAGTTTCTTTATGCACTTTGGCGAAATCGGGGGGTCCATAAAGAAACTTTTGTTAGCAGAGGGTAAGCATCCGCGCAGCTACATTAACGGTATGGGAGAATTTCTCTTAAGATGGCTAGATACCGCCGGTGATGAATCCTATATCAACGTAATCAGCAAATATTACACTCGAGAAAGTATCCCCACAGCCAAGCTGGAAATTGTTGCCCTTGATCCTGCAAAGATTACTATGCCCGTTTTTTCTTCAACTTACGCTAATATTGTTATGTCAGGTACGCTTCAACCTTTAGCTGCATACCAAAAAATTACTCGCCTTCCAGAGAACACCGTTCAAAGTGTAGCTCCTTCCCCATTTCCCCGCGAGCACATTTTTTCCGCAGTCTGCTTAGGTGTTACTACAGCTCTAGACAGTCGAACGCCTGCGATGTATCAAACATTCATTAAAAAAATCCGCGAGGTTGTTGAGAATACTCCTGTGAACACAGGTATATTTACCGCCTCTTTTGAGGTTTCAAAGTCTTTGATGGCTGAAGGCTTGGAAGATGCAATAAAGAAACCTCTATTTTACGAACGTAGAGGTATGACCTCTAAAGTTAACGAGAAACTGGTAACCGACTTCAAAGATCAATCCAACAAAGGCGGAGCTGTATTCTTAGGTGTGCAAGGTGGTCGTACCTCCGAAGGGGTAGATTTTCCAGGTAACGAAATGAACTCAGTAATAATAATCGGGGTTCCATACGCAGAACCAACCCCAAGAGTAAAAGCCCAAATTGACTACTACGAAAAACGTTTTCCTAAATTCGGGAGAGAATATGGCTACATATTACCCGCCATGAAGAAGGCTTCCCAATGCGCCGGACGCCCTGTAAGAACCCTAGATGATAAAGGCGCCATAGTCTTCTTAGATTATCGATTCGCTAGTGGTTATTGCAAAAACTTCCTCCCTTCATGGGTACTCAGAGACCTTAAGGTTCTACCCCCCACTGAAGGCTTATTAGCAAAAGAAATACGCGGATTTTTTAACCGCTAATTCACTCAACTTTTATTTCTTCTTCATAAATTTCCTTTAAGTTGTTACTTAACCAGATTTTACCCAAGACTATAGATGATGGGTTTGCTGTCACCGCAGTATAGATTTTAATTGCCTTTCTCATATAGTCTATTTTCCGTATGACACCTATCCCTAGGAACTTTTTTCGGGCATCATACATTCCAATTAACATATTCTCAGCTTTTCCATTCCAAATTGTATGTTTTATCTCCTTCAAAAGCTAAGTATTTAATTGGAAGAACTTTCAATCTGGCATTTTTCAGGGACTTTTCATATCCGAGTTCTCGCAGAGTTTTGCGCATTTCCTTGCTTCTTTCACCAATAGCTATTGGTGAATCTACCCGTTCTTGCCTAAAATCCGCAAGAGCATCTCCAAAAGTAGCACATAATGATGGCATCTGGGATTCCTTTTGAAGACAAAACACAACATCAACCCCAAGCGTCGTAGCTAATCGTGCTTTGAATTCGATTGCTTCTTCTCCAGAGACCCAACCGTCAGTGTTTACAATCATAAAATCAGCTCCTCCTTTGCTTATTATTTCATTTTTCAGCAATATCGAAGCTTGAATAGTTTTTTCTGACAGCTCCTTGAGGAGAGGTTGCACCTATGAAAACTGCGTTCTGCTCCTGAACATTATAAAAATCTGAAACAGGTCCAGAAACGCAGGTATAGGCAACCGTGCCTGGTGGACCGATTTCAGATTGCCCTAAATCTTCATCTAAAATCGCCACTTTTCTTTTCATATTAACCAATTTATTCGTAAGATAGGTGCAGAAACTTGTTTTCCCTGAATCCACTGCCCCAATAACCATTATAGTAACTGGCTTTTTCTGAAAGTCTTCTAGTATATTGCTTGCTTCGATCCAAGAGGTGGGGATTGTATCTCCATCGATTTCTTTAGTTGCTGCGTTTGCGCCCAGCGAAATGGAAAAATTAGTTGAATCTTCCACTGCGAAAGGTAACCGTTTTCCTTCTCGAATGATAATTTTCCGTGAATCTTTGATTTGAAATCCGAATATTTGGGCTTTACCTGAAATGATCGTAACTGAAGCTGGGCCATCTACCAAAAGTGTTTTGCCTTTTTCAAGAGTTTTGTTCATCATTTTTTCTCCGATGATAAATATTCCCTGTTCTTCCGGCTATGCGTATGGCTGAAACGATGTCTCTAAGACCCCGTCTTCTTCCAAATCGTATATTGCGGCTTGTTCCCCCTTCTCCTACTACTTCTAAGACTATCTCAGGTGGTAGGAATACATCTAGCGCTTCTAAAAGCTCTTTGTAAACCGGAACACCACTTCCGATTTTTACTGTGACCAAGCTTGAGGAAACATCAACTATTCTCAGGACATTTTTCACTTCATTTATCACTTCTTTAATACTGAAACAGTTTTCAGCATGGATAACTAACCCGTCTGCTACTACTGCTACTCCAAAATCTTGGCCGGGGTCGATTCCGATTATTAGATTCTCGTAAGCTTCTTTTCCGCGTAGAATTTTTATCACTTCATTTCCCAGCCGTTTTGGCTCTGATTCATCGTTATAGACTAAAATTCTGTCATGATTTATCAAAGGCTTCTCTTTTTCAGTTGTAATTATAACTTTAACCTCAATAGGAATCATTTCGCCGGGGATAAGGCTGTAAAAAGGAATATTTCTTTGTTTTAACTCATCGACTATTAGAAAGTAAGCTTTTCCTTGAACTGTAACAACTGCAACTTTCACTCTCATACAAATATGCCTAATCCCCAAATTGAGCGCAAAACAAATTATTAGTCTCGCAGTTAATATCCATTGATGTGGATGAACGTGAAGGGCAAAATACTCACCGGAGTAGGCTGTATAGACAATAAGATCGGCGGAAGTCTTGCATCAGACGCCTTGACCATGATTTACGGTGAACCTGAAACAGGAAAAACAACCTTGGCAATGCAGTGTGCCATAAACTGCGCTATGCAAGGCATGAAAGTCCTGTACATAGACAGTGATAACACATTTTCCCCCAAACGGCTAGAGCAGATATCTTGCGGAAGGTTCAACGAAATAGCCGAATTCATAATCCTCATGAAACCCATCGATTTCAACGAACAAGCAGCAATCATTGACAATTTACCCGATTATATTTCAAAGAATTTTGGGCTAGTAGTTATTGACACATTCAACTCACTTTATCGAGCCAAAGTCTCAGAAAGTTCAACAAAAGCCTCCTTTGGACTTAATCGAGAATTAAACAGGCAAATGGCAACCTTAGCACAAACCGCAAAAACCCAACATATACCAATCATTGTTACAAGTCAAGTACATAGCATCTTCAATGATCCACATGTGAACGTCGCCCCCGTAGCTACGCGGGTGCTCGAGTTCTGGGCAGAAACAGTAATTGCCTTGCACCCAACGGAAAGCCCCCAGATAATCAAAGTAGTTCTGGAAAAGAAGATGATTAAAATTGAGCCGAAAAACCGCAACACTCAAGAAGCAACCTGCTATTTGAGAATAGCTGAAACTGGACTACATGAGTACACATCCAGTTAATTGATGGCTGATTGCATGGATATAGCTACACTAATCATCGAAGCAATAAAATTCATATTCCCGGCATACTGCGCAAACGGTGCACCGGTTATTGGTGGTGGCGGACGCCCTTTAGACTTCGGAAAGAATTTTTTTGACGGAAAACGAATTTTCGGAACCAATAAGACTTTCAGAGGGTTCTTCTTCGGGTTAGCCATCGGCTTGGGTGTTGGTTTTGTAGAATATCTACTTTTTAATTACCCCGTATGGTTCTGTTTGCTTTCACCACTAGGTGCTCTGCTAGGCGATTTGACTGGTGCTTTCCTAAAACGTCGTCTCGGAATAGCCCCTGGTGGAATGCTTCCAATTATTGATCAAATTGACTTTGTTGTAGGCGCACTGCTTTTCTGTTATCCTTTGGGCATAATAACTTGGGAACTAGCTGTGGTAGTTCTTTTCATTACTCCACCTATACACTTGTTAACTAATTATGTAGCATTCAGACTGAAGCTGAAAAAGAATCCTTGGTAAATCCATTTTTTATATTTTTTTTTAAAAAAAGTATTTTTTTAAAAATATTGGGATTATTATAGTCCATACTGTTTTGCATAAATGAAGTACTCTAAGAACAGGTATGATATGAAGACCAATGTTACGGCGATGACCATTGTCATATATGCTTGTCTTGGATTGTACGCATGACGTGAGCTTCGATGGAGTGCTAGCAGACCAACTAAACCGCATCCATAGAGTATTACAGCTGCAACGGTGTCAAATAGGAATTGTTCGCCTAACGAAGGATATAGGAAATAGAACCTTGAACCGGTATAGAATGATGGAAGAGGCTGGTTGACGACGTCATAAATTATGCCACTAAATAGAAGCACAGCTACACCCATTACTGCGGCGGTAATTGCAAATGAGGATGGCTGCATTGTTGAGATTTTGCGGAACCATCGGCTTATTGAGAATGGAAGCGATGATGCCTGTTTCTTTACTTTATTTGACATTTAGTTTTCCTCGATTTCAATCAGGTACTTGGCTACTTCTTTAACCCAGTTTCCTGCTAAAGCATTCTCTGCAATCTCACTTAAATATTCTTTCCAAGAAATATCAATTGCCTTGTTCCAAAAATTATATTTGTCCAACAAATTCTTATAGGCTTTCAAATGTATTGTGCAAAAATCTTTTTCTTTCGTTTCACGATAGCAGAGTTTACAGGTCAACTCTTTCTCTCCGTTGTTTTTAAGCTACATTGAG
Source organism: Candidatus Bathyarchaeota archaeon (assembly GCA_963701765.1). Classification (GTDB taxonomy): domain Archaea; phylum Thermoproteota; class Bathyarchaeia; order Bathyarchaeales; family Bathycorpusculaceae; genus JADGNF01. The sequence continues at coordinate 154,374 of CAVPBD010000004.1, read as the reverse complement.
GATTTAAGCACAAGTTCAAGGGGCGTTTTCCCTTGTTCAAAATTTGAACAGTGTTCCAGCCACATTCTTTACAAGGGTTGCCTGAAGGATGAGCTACTCCACGTTGAGGAAGTGGAAAAGCCGTTTTACAGATACCTTTGAAATAATTTGTGCAACCTACAAATCGTTTTTTCGTCTTTTTTGACTGCACAATTAATAGTGTTCCGTTTTTGCAGGTTGGGCAGGGACCTATTTTTTTATCGCTTATTTTTGTCCTATTTACTGCTCGACTTAACTGTTCGCCTATTACTTGCTCTTTGTCTTTTAAGTCTGTTGTCACGATTTTTAGGACTTCTATGGCTTCTTGGATTATTTTTTCTCTCTTTTCGTTTCCCTGCTGAATTTGGCTCATTCTCTCTTCCAACTGCCTCGTAAAATCAACCGCCACAACTGAAGGACAATACTTCCTGAGAACATCAATAACTTCAAAACCTAAATCCGAGACAATGATTCGTTCTTCATGAATATATTCTCTATCGTATAGTGTTTGTATGATTCCTGCTCGGGTTGCTTTTGTTCCGATATTTCCCTGTTCCATTTTCTTAAGCAAACTACTTGGATTAAATCGGGCAGGAGGTTTGGTAAATTTTTCTTCTAAAATGATTTTTTCAACTTTAACCATTTGCCCTTCATGTAGGACTGGTAACGGCACATCTTGCAACCGGATGAAAGGTTCATAGAAGTGGAGCCAGCCCTCCTCAAGGGTTTGTCTGCCACTTATAAAGAAATGCTCTCCATCAATACTTATCGTAGCTTTCACAATTTGTCGTATTGCAGGCTCGCCAAAAACTGCCATGAATCGTCGGACGATAAGACTCCAGATATTTTTTTCAGGTCCTAAAAGTTGTTTATCAGGTAGTTTGCCAGTTGGATAAATTGCTGGATGCGCGGGATCTTGTTTTTGTCCTTCATTTGGCTTCAATTCTGGTTTAGATAGTAATTCTCCTGCGAGTTTTGTGTACTCTCGCATTTTAGCCAAATTCTTCAAGATAGATTCATAGCCGATTTTGGATGGAAGTTTTTGGCTGCTTGTTCGTGGATATGAAATCAACGCATCCAAATATAGCCGCTGCGCGATGCTAAGCGTCCGTATGGGAGCATATCCGAAAAATCGATAAGCTTCAGCTTGGAGTGCACCTAAATCAAATGGCACTGGTGGGGGTTGAGTAAACTTTTTTTGTTCTACTCCTATTATTATTCCCAATTTCTGCTTGCAAGCGTCAACTATGCTTTCTGCTTCTCGCTTTATCTCAATGATTTTTTCTTTGTATTCTGCCTCAAAAATCAAATTATCAATCTTAATTTTGGCTTTTATACTCCAGTATGGGATTGGGACAAAACAACCAATATTCCTCTCTCGAGTCGCTAAGAACTTTAAGGTAGGTCCTTGGACGCGGCCAGTGCTCAATAATGCATACTGCCCAGAGGTCTTTTTCACTGAATAAGTTAGTGCTCTTGATAGGTTAATGCCGTAAAGCCAGTCAATCTCATGCCTAGCTAGCCCTGCTTCTATTAGATCAAAATCAAGATGGGGTAAAACAGAATCGTATGATTTTTCTAGTTCTTCTTTTGTTAGCGTAGAATATCTCATGCGTTTAGCCTGATTTTCTTTGCCATAGCATGCATATTTGAGAATGCAATACCCTATTATGCTCCCTTCTATATCATAATCGCAAGCGTCTATGAAAACATCTGCTTCCTTAGCCAATTTGGATATTACCTGCAACCATGTTTTGGTTCGTTTGGCTTCTTTTTCAGCTTCATATCGTGGTACCCATCTGAATCCAAAAATGGGGTATCGTCCTTGTCCTTTTACATCACTAGCGACCGTATATAAATGTCCTATAGCCGGAACAACCACGATTCTTTTTCCTCTTTGAACCTCGTAGTAGGGAACTCCTTTTTCCATGAATCGCTTAGGTTTTCCTAAGATATCTAACGCGATGGCTATTCTGGAGGCAGCATCTGGTTTTTCAGTGACGATAAGTGTATACTTTCCCAACTACAGAACCACACTATCACACTTTGATTCTTTCCACAAAATAAACGTTAACTTAAATAGGCTTACTCTTCAAAAGCAATGATGCTAAAAATATGTGAAGAGCAAGAATTGATTTCTATAATGTGCTTGATGAAAAAAAGAGAACCCTGTTTGGTAGTAACTGATAAATATGCCACGGGCGTTTCTTTTCTGTTATTTGAGGGGAACTGTGTTGCCACAGCGTGTTATCTGCCATGGCTGCAGCCATGTATTGTATGAAGGCCTTGATCTTAGACCTCCAGATGAAATTATTCGACAGCACGAAGGAAAATGCCCTAAATGCGGCAGAAAACTTTCTTTGTTGCCAATGGATGTCGAAGTAAAACCCGCAAAATAGTTAGATTTAGCTTATTAATTCGGTATCCTAAAACGGGAACCTATTTTTTTAGGTAATGTTCTTAAAAAAATCCGCAGCGATAAATCCTTGTATTCCTCAATCGATATAGGGTTCAAATTCATAGGAAACCTATTTTCTTCGATGATTATACTTAGTGAAAAACCTCTCACTAAAAGGTCTAACAAAACTTAGGATTCTTGGAAAGGCATATATGAGTGACATTCTGATATAACCCAATTAACCGCAGAAATAAATAGTCGGCAATACTAATCTGTAAAAAAGAGATGGCATAAATGGGGATTAAGGATTCTTTGTCAAAAGGTCTGGGCGGCTTCGGGAAAACGCGTCTTCAAGTCAGCCACGGCACAATCTTAACTTATACAGCCTTACTACTAATACTCTTTATCGCATTCACAATACGCGTTTTACCTATGCGCTGGGAAATAGCCTCAGGCACATTAGGTCTTAACGAGTTTGACCCCTACTACCAATACTCATTAACTAATCAAATGGTAAACCATGGTTTACTCTCGCCCTATTGGCCTTCTCCTTGGATAAACTACCAGCAGTTCTATCCTTCAGGATTAGATATGTCTCAGTCTCTACCTTCTCTACCTATGACCGCGGCGGCGCTTTACAATGTAATCTCTGCGCTAGGCGTTAATATAGAATTAATGACATTCTGTTCTATTCTAGCCCCTATCCTGGGTACAATCGCGGTCTTATTCCTATTCTTTGTTGGAAAAGACATGGCAGGAAAATCCGCTGGTTTATTGTCAGCGTTTGTAATGGCTTTACTGCCCTCAGTTATTCAAAGATCCTCTTTAGGATTTTTTGATACTGAAACAGTAGGTATGATTTCTCTTTTATTATTCATCTTCCTTTTCCTAAGAGCAATTGAGCCCAGCAAATCGCTACGTTCAATGGTCCTATACTCATTAGGCTCAGCAGGGGCATTAGCTTACTTCTGTGCTGGTTGGGGTGCAGCTTACTACTTGATAGACTTAGTCGCATTATTCACTATCGTACTTGTTCTAATGAAAAGATACAGCCAGAGGCTTCTACTTTCATACAGCATCACCTTTGGTCTTGGACTATTCGGGGCGATTGCTGTTCCTAACCTAACTCCTAACTACCTGACAACAGGTACTGTAATACCAGTCGTACTAGTATTTTCCATACTATGCGCCGCAGAGGTTTTCCGTTCGCAAATCACAGCAAGATCTAAAACAATCCTAACCGCAACTTTTCTTGCAATAGTAGTTGCAGGTATTGCTGTTTTCGCTATCTTCGGTGACTTAACCTCCATCGCCGGCAAGTTTATTTCAGTTCTTGATCCTTTCCAACGCGCAAGCCAACCGCTTATAGAATCAGTTGCTGAACACAGAATCACAGCTTGGGGCTCAATTTACTATGAACTAGGAATAGGCATACTGTTCTTCCTCAGCGGATTATACTTCACAATAAAGAATCCCACCAACCGGAACGTCTTCCTACTACTCTTCGGAATTACAGCACTTTACTTTGCAAGCTCAATGGTCCGACTACTTGTACTCCTTGCTCCAGCGTTTGCTCTACTACTATCAATTGGTGTAATCGGCTTGCTAAAGCCCTTCTATGGTCTGCTCAAAGAAAGTAGTGGGCAGGTAACGGTAAAATCCAAGCGTAATCTTCGCAGAGTTGGCAAAGAATTCAGCGCACTCGCTATCATACTAATAGCGACATTACTCATATCTAACTACGCCTTCTCTGTTTCAACAGGCGGTGAACCTAGAGTATATGGTTCAGTCTATACTCCAATAACTATCAGCTCAGCAAGCCTTCCAATATCACAGCCTTCCGAGCAAATTCCTTATTGGCTAAACATGATGGACTACACTAGAACTAATCTGGATTCCTCAACCGTAGTCAGCAGCTGGTGGGACTATGGTAACTGGTTAGGTATCATCGGTAATGTTACTACCCTATGTGATAATACAACCGTAAACGGCACCCAAATAGAAAACGTAGGATACAGTATGGTGGCCAACGAAACGCAATCAATAAAAATGTTAAAAGAATATGATGCTAAATTTGTGTTAGTATTCGTTGTACTTAAATTTGAGACATCGAGTAGCAATACCTTAACTGGAAATGTTTCCTTCGCAGGCTATGGCGATGAAGGCAAATGGATGTGGATGGCAAGAATCTCTGGTGGCGCTGAAACCCGATTTAAGGGTAGCGGTTTTATGAATGATCAGTACTCTTGGACAAACGAAGAAGCCTTTGGCAACTACACCACAAGCAGTTCAGGTACTCAATCTTGGGCTTGGAATGACTTGGGAACAAACTCAACCATATACAAACTGATGAGCTATGCAGAACAGAAATGGGCGGCTGCAAACGGCTTTACCACAATTGAAACAAAAGCAACTCCAACATTCTTCAAAGAAGCATACATCGCAGGCGCAGATATAACATACACCCAAGCGGCACAACAATATGGTGGATTAATTCCGTTAGTATGCCTCTTTGAAATCGACTATGATGCATATAATAATGCAACAGCAACTATCACACCCTAAAGTGTGAGTACACCGTGTGGCCAAAAGTTCCTGACCAACACAAACCTGGCAACCCTTTGGTTCCGTGGGGAATAGGCGTAGTTTACGTCTTATTCGCCACCGTATATCTTTTCTTAATTTATTTTGCTAATTTAAGCTCGCCTAGTATTTTTCCAACAGCTGTTTCAGCGCCATTAACCTTGGCTGTTTGTATTCTGTTTGGCGGGTTTATGGGCATGTTAGATGACTGGATTGACCTAAAATGGAGATACAAAGCTTTCATGCCCCTGATTGCTGCCTTGCCTTTGATGTACTTCGTGTTGGCTAACCAAGCAACAATGCGTACATCCATAACTCTTCCCTTTCTTGGTAGTGTGCAATTTGGAGAAGCCTACATCTACATAATTATCCCGATAATAGTCATGGTAATTACCAATACAATAAACATGCTCGGTGGACTAAACGGGCTAGAAACAATTTGCCCTGCTATCATCCTTATCGGATTAATAGCATTATCTTCGCCTGAATTTCAATTTCTTATGATTGGACCTTTAATTGTCTGGTTAATACTTGCCTTCTTCAATTTTCAAGGTAAACTCTTTGTGGGTAACACCGGCTCATTCGCTATAGGCTTGACAATAGCTTCGTTTGCAGTTATTACTGACCTCAAATCAAGCTTACTAGTTTCGATTCTCCCCTATGTATTCAACTCTGTTCTTATACTACTCACTGTTTTCTTTGTCCGAAAGAAAGCAAGCGTCAAGTTTGATGGTAAAAGACTCGTCTCTGAACATAAACGGAGCCTAGTCACTCTAATAACATACAAAAGACCTTTAACCGAAAAGCAAGTTGTAGCTATAATTTCAATAATTATAGTAGTCTTTACAGTGCTTGCAGTAATTGGTGTTATCTTCTAATAAAATTAGAAATTTGTTGTCTTTTCGCTGAATCTCTTTTTGAATGACTGGTTATGTTAGGAATCTTTCTAGTTTGGTTAGGCCGATGATTTCTTCGAAGTTCAATCCCAGTGCGTCTAAGACCTGATCAAAGGTTGAATGTAGGTATGCTGTGTATTTGTCGATGTCTATTTCGTTTTTTGTTGCTAACTCTACTGGTTTGACATGTGGTGGTCGCGCGGTTTTAACGAAGCGTATTAGGTCGCCTGCTTTGAGGTCTGCTCCACTTTCTTTTAGGATTTTGGCGGCTTTGACATGTTGCGGTGTGGTTTTAGTATAACGCTCTATGTCTTCGCCTAGCACAACGCTAAAGGCAAGTTCATTCATATCTTTCCATTCGCGCTTCTTTAATTTCAAGTATCGGTCACGGACGATGTCAGTTATGTCTTTTTTGGCTTTTTCGAATTCCGCCGGATTCTTGACTTGGGCAAGTCGTTCTTTCATCTGATTAAAAGCATCTTTGATAAAAATTGGAATATGTTTTTTCTTACCTGTTAATCCTTTCACATCTACAGAGCCATTTTCCAATACACCTAAGTAATTCTTCTTACGGCTACTGAAAACTGCATATCGATAATTTTTATCAACATCTATGCTCATTTTAAGATTTTGTTCGGTCCAATGAGCCAGTTCTTCAACTTGTTCTTTGGACGGATTTTTAAGGAAAAGACTATCAGTGTCCCCATACAGCACTTGAATGCCTACCTCTTTTGCGTGGCCCAGGATTTGAGTTATAGAGTGTCTTCCAATAGCTGCAGTTGCTTCCGCTACAGGAGGGCAATACAGGTCAAAACTTTCGGCTCCAAAGACGCCGTAGCTAGCGTTGAGGATAACTTTGAGGGCGCCTTGGGTAACATTGTACCAGTCTCTTTGTTCCTGAGGTAAAGTTCTGTCTTTGGATCTGTACTTGTACCAGTGAACTCGTAAATCCCTTAGCGAACCGATTAGTAGGCTTTCCATTGCACGCTTTCGTTTGCAGACCCAGTGTGGCGTGTTAGGAATTATGTTACTACGGCATTCGGGGTGTATACACAATATAGATTGGTATCCGAGGTTCCACACCTTTATTATTGAAGGGTACAGGCTGGGAAAGTCCATAACTGCGACATTAAAATGCACGCCTGGAACTGGTTCGACAACTATCGCGCCTTGATACTTTTTACCTTTTATTATCGCTTTTGTTGCAGTTTTTCCCTTCTTGGTTAAGATGTCTTCGGAGTTGGGGATAAGCATGTGGCGATGTCGATGTTCGCGATGCATAAAGTTGCGAATCCACCTTGAGACGCCTTGGCGGCTGACGTCTTCCATGGGCATACTGCTTACTCGGGCAAGAACCAAAATCAGTTTCATCGCTAATTCATCTTCAAAGCTCGTTAGTTTGAAGGCAATTTCAGAATCTCTAAAGCAGTAAGCAGCCATTTCAGTGTAATTTAATTCGCCAATGGTTTTTTCGAACTTGACTTTCTCAAGTCCGATTACAGCTTTACCCACTTCATTTAGGGTGACATCTCGGTAGCGGTTGTTAAAAGCATAAATTTGAATGCTGCGGTTAAAGAAAAACTTGTATAAGTCAATATGTATGCCTGTTCTCAGCAGGCAGACTCGTTTGCCTATTTCTATTGGGCTTTCATATCGTGGGATGCCTAGATTTGCTGCCCGGTGAGAAAGATAACGTAAGTCAAAGTCATCCCCGTTAAAAGTCAATAAAAAAGGATATTCCCAGAGTATGTCAAAAATACCTCGGAGTAATTGCTCTTCGTTTTCATAATAATCAATTTGTATGCCTGATACATCGACGTTTCCCATCTGTACGCCAGCACGCTTAAGCATCAACACTTTTCTCTGGTTATCAGAAGAGTAAAGTGAACAACAGACAACTGGGTAAATAGCTTCCCGAGAGTCAGGCACTCTGGTGGATAAGGGTGCATAGACTTCAATGTCTATGGCGGCTCGACGAAACTTGGGTGCTGGATACTCCATAAGTCGTGCCCATTCGTCGATGTACTCAAGTTCTTCAGCGGTTGCATCTTTAAAGATACTTTTTAGTTTGACTATGGTTTTTTCTGCTTCTTCTTCAACATAGGGGACTAGACTACCGTCTTTAACGCTGTAAATCATTCCTGGCAAATATCGGGTATCGTAGATGTAAGTTTGATAATACTTTATTTTTGCTTCCCAGACCCTGATATCTTCAGGGTTAACTGGTGTATCTGCAACTTTAGGAAAGTCTTCAGGGATAATGTCACGGATGCTACCTTGGGGGCGACCTCCAATGGCTAAGGGGTCGTTTGTAACTATTTTTGTAACGGTAACTTTTCTATCCGCTAACGGGTCAAACAATTCTACAGCTTCACAGTGGTCAAAGCTTTCATGATTGACAACGCGTTCCATTTTTTCTATTTCATACTGTGAAAGATTTGTTAGGCAATACGGTTTATGCCCGGTATTATCATACCAAAAATAAATTCTTCCTGACTGGGGTTCATAAAGCTTTACTACTGCTTTCTTTTGGCGTCCATCATAAGATGCTGACACAAAATACGAGGGCGGCAAGTTATCTGGAGCTTTAGGTGGATAAACCCGTTTTTTCTTTGTTTTTTCCTCTTCTTTTGTCGCAGGCTCAACCTCAGGTTTGCTTACTGGGGGTGGAGCTTCCGCTTTTGCTTTTTCTGCTGGCTTGCAAGGTATCTGATACCATGAGTCTAGACTTTTCTGCGACATTAATTTCTTAACCTTGTAGTACCTCTATGTAGCGGTAGACTAAAACCTTTAGTGATTCATAATTGGAGTTTATATTGCGGTTTATTGGTGAAAATAGCCGTGGATTATCTAATTCTTATTAGGGTCACCGCGTTGTTTTAGGTTGTGCGAAGAAAATGTTGAAAGATGCTTGGACTATTGCCATTGAAACATTAAGCTGGATAGAGCTCAAAAAACTGAGCGAACATATGGCATTCACTATGACTGTTAGGCAACTGCGGATAAACGATGCTGACTCTATCCGCTTAGGCTATGGACTTGTTGTGGAGACAGTCCGCCGAAAAAATCTCATCGACAAATTCATCAATGGTCAACTCAAAGACAAAACAATAAGCGAATTTGACATGGGTATCCAAGCGTTTCTACGTCTTTACGTTTACCAAACACGCGTAACCAAAAACTGGGTAAAACCCGACCTTAATGAAGCTGTAAATATTGCCAAACTTGGCAGAGCCATTCTGGGTTGGGAAACGATACGCGAAGTCGAATATGTTCTAGGATTTCTGCTCACCCAAGGTATAGCATCGATTTTAGAGTTCGCCCAAGAGGATGAACGAATTGCTCTTCAAACTTTTCACCCAACATGGTTTGTAAAGTACTGCTTTGATCTCTTTGGGCGCGAGCAGGCAATAGCCTTCCTTGAAGGTAATATGCATGCGCCACCCCCCTACATTAGACTAAATACTTTGAAAGCTTCAACGGAAGAAATCCTGCAAAAAATAGTAGCTGAAGAAATTAAGATAGAAAAAGTAGAATCCCTAAAACATACCTACAAAGTTCTGCACTCTAAACGACCTTTATCAAAAACAACTAGTTTCCAACAAGGATTATTCTATAGTCAAGATAAAGCAAGCTGCTATGCCGCTGAGATTGCCAATCCCCACCCCGGCATGACAGTGTTGGATATTTGTGCTGCTCCAGGAGCAAAAACCACCTATATAGCTCAAATAATGCAAAACCAAGGCGTAATTGGATCAGTAGATTTTTCCCGCCGAAGAATAGAAAATTGGCAAACCGAAATACACCGCATGGGTGTAACTATCGCTGACCCGGTAATAGCTGATGCCTGCCAGCCCTTACCTTTCCATGTGAAAGCCGATGTAATAGTTTTAGATCCACCCTGTACAAGTACAGGTGTTTTCGCTAAGCTTCCTGCAGCCAAATGGCGCCTTACTCCACACTCTATAGAGAAAATGGCTGACATCCAATGGCGAATGATCAATAACTGCGCCGAGCAAGTCGCCGACAATGGCGTCCTTACTTACTCAACATGTAGCATCACAGTTGAAGAAAACGAAAACATAATCGAGCGTTTCCTAAAGACACACTCAGACTTCAAATTAACAAACATCGAACCCAAAATTGGTGTACCTGGACTAAAAGGATTAGAGCAATGCCAACGCCTCTACCCTCACCTACATCAATGCAACGGCTTTTTCGTCGCAAAACTCCAAAAGAAATAGCCTGATTTCTACCCAAAAAGGGGTAGATTTTTATGCTTGGTTTAATAGGCTGGATTATGCTTTTTTAGCTTTTTCAAGCTGGCAGAGCATTTCAAAGATGACTTTGGCTGCAGTTATGGCTGATATACCTTGATCGTAGACTGGTGCGATTTCTAGTACGTCAAAGCCAATAACACGTTTGTCGCAAAGCGAGCATACCATGTCCAGTAGGTCGCCAGTTGTGATGCCATCTGCTTCTGGATTCTGAACTGCCGGTGCAAAAGCTGGATCTACTATGTCCATGTCTACGCTCAGGTATATGTTGTCGTAGGGTGCGAGTTTTTCTTTAAGTTTTTGAATGATTTGGGCGGGTCCTTCTTTTTTGATTTGTTGCGTAGAGAAAAACTCTATTCCTGCTTTCTTTGCATATTTTAATTCATCTTGGCAAACTGATCTTGTACCAACTTCGATTATTTTTGCTGGTTTAAGCTCCTCGCTTATTAATTGCATAAATGTTGTGTGAGAAAGTTTTAGGCCTAAAAACTCTTTACGTAAATCTAAGTGGGCGTCAAAACTTACAATCGCAGTTTTCTTAACTTTTGCACCAAATCCTTTCATAATACCTAAGGTAATGGTGTGTTCTCCACCTATGGAGACGGGGATTTTTCCAGCAGCTACAATATCCTCAACGACAACTTTGAGCATATCCATAGTTTTCTTCGGATCTGTGCTAATGTGCAAATCGCCTATGTCATGTATTGGAACATCTTCGATATCTTGACCTGTGCGAAAACTGAAGGTTTCAATGTTTAATGACGCTTGACGAATTGCGGCTGGGCCAAATCTGGCTCCAGTACGATAAGTACTTGTAACATCAAAAGGAACTCCAACAACTATATACTTAGACTTTTCAAAAGATGTTTGAAGTCCACTAAAAACATTTGATTGTGAAGTGAAGAGTTCAATGTTGCTCATTTTATTTCTTTCCTGCTTTAGCGTGTATCAATAATTGGTTGCTCTAAAACTTTTTCACTCTTAAATCAAAAAAGAAATCTTCCAAAATGCTTTCGGTGAAGAAAAAAAGTAACTAAACGCTTTTAGTACTGCAGTTTTGAACATTAAATTTATTAGTGTTTCCAGTAATGCATTATGGTTAAAGGGATTAGAAGTGTCACTTGCCTCCAAACTCAAATTCGAAAGTAAAGGCTCATTTGCGAGCTTTGCATTTTATGGTCTTGCAGGAATAATCCTGCTAATTCTGCTTCCGCTTAGCGGTTTCCCACCACACATAGCCCTTCTAGGAATCACAAGTCTGATAGCGGCTTACGGTCTATTCGCAAAAAGAAAGTGGACAATCTGGATAGTAGCTATATTGTTCTTCGTGGTTACAGCCTTCACACTTTACACGCTCTACTTTGTATTATCAACTGACATAATTGCATCCATTGCCATGATTGCATATGCTTTGCTAACCTGGTTATTCACTGCATATATTGCTCTTAACCGTAAAGCTGTAGAAGCTTAATTAAAAAACAAAAATGCTTCCAAACAGCTCAATTAATTATTTTCTTTTAAAAGCCACACTTTAACTTCTTCATTTATGTCTATGAATTGTACATTTTCTGCAATTTCCACATAACCATCCGCTTTAGCTAACGTAGTTATAGCTCCTGAGGCTCCTGACTCCACAGATTGAGCAAGTAACCTACCTGATGCATCAAGTTTTAATTGAACCATCACAAAGGTTCGTCTTCCTTTAGCAGAAAACATCCTACTTTTCGCAATCGCGTTAATTGAGGAGGCTTCTGATTTGACTTTACCACCCATGATTTGGAGAATAGGGCGAGCCAACAAATGAAACATCAATAGAGCTGCAGTCGGATGACCTGGAAATGAAAATACTGGTTTTTGCCCAATTAACGCTGCTGTTACAGGTTTTCCTGGTTTAACCGCTACACCCGAGAAAATTATCTCTGACTTACCTAGCGAATTCAAAGTATCCGGCATTATATCTTTCGGACCTATAGAAACCCCGCCTGAAGTTACAACAACATCAGCTAAAGACAAAGCATGCTCTAACGCTCTTCGCAATTCATTTTTATCATCCAGAACTACTCCGATATGGATAGGATTTGCCCCGCTTTCAGAAATTGCTGCACTAAGACTATAGGCGTTTATGTCAAAAATTTTTCCCGGCGACAATTCCTCACCTGGCTCAATTAATTCTCCTCCAGTGGATAAAACAGCAACAACTGGAATCTTGTAAACGTCAACCTTTGCATTTCCTAAAGCGGCTAATACACCAATTTCCCTATATCCTATAGTTGTACCTGCTTTGAGAACCGTTTGCCCATTTTGGATATCAGTTCCTTTTTTCATTACATTTTCTCTTATTGTAAGAGCGCTGTAGATAGAGAGATTGTTTTTTTCTCGATTAGTATCTTCAATCATAACAACTGCATCTGCACCTTCAGGAATCGGTGCACCTGTAACAATTTCCGCAGCTTCCCCGTTCTTTACTATCAGCTTTGGCATTTCCCCAATGTTTACCGTCCCGCAAATCTTCACTTTTACGGGTTGGTTTTCATCTGCTCCATATGTGTCTTGTGCTCTAATCGCGTAGCCATCAACCGTTGAGCGATCAAAATGTGGAATATCTAATACCGAAACGATGTCTTGTGCTATGACACGATTATGCGCTTCTAAAAGAGGGACAGATTCAGTGCCTAACGGTTTTGGTTTTAGTTGTTGAGCAAGTGCCTGTTTTGCCTCTTCGAAAGTAACAAGTTTCCTAAACATTCGGAGTCGCCGTTTCTATGTTTCCAAATAGGTGAACGGTGACCGCTATGCCTTCCATAAGACCTTCTCGGTTTTCAGGGACAATGACATATCCATTGGATTTAGTCATTGTTGATATTGCACTTGCACCTCGAGCAGCAATAGGTTCAGCATATAATTCGTCGTTTCTCTGAAAAACACGCACACGAATATAGTTTTTTCTGCCCAATGCGACCGTTACTCTTCTTGTAAGAACTGCTTTTACAGTAGGGCGTTTTTCCTCTTGCTTCATTCCTAAAAGTTTACAAATTAAGGGTCTAGCAAAGACTTCAAAACCCGTTATAGCCGCAACTGGACTCCCTGAAAGAATTATTATGGGCTTTCGCTCTATAGCCCCGAGCGCCGTTGGCATGGCTGGTCTCATGGCTATTCCATGAACTAATACTCCTGGTTTTCCAAGTTTATTAACAGTTTCCGGAACTAAATCCAGTCCTCCAACACTTGTTCCTCCTGTAGTGATGACTGCATCAGCGATTTTTATTCCAAGCTCAATAGCTTCAGTGATGTCTTTTATATTATCTTGAGCTATGCCTATTTCTAGTGGTTCAGCATCGAGTTCTCTGCACATTGCTGAGATCATCGCGCAGTTAGATTCGTAAATTTGTTTTTCTTTTCGTTCTTTACCTGTTTGGGCAAGTTCGTTGCCTGTAGCTATGATTGCGATTTTAGGTTTTTCAACCACTTTTACTTCGCTGTAGCCTAATGCTGAGAGTAATCCGATATAGTAGGGATTAAGCCGTGTGCCTGCTTTAGCCGCGGTTTCCCCTTTTTTGACGTCTTCTCCTTTACGGATTATATTATCTCCTGGTGCAGCTTGAGTCCAAATCTCAATTTTGGGGTCTTTCTTTTGGGTATTTTCTAAAATTACAACCGCAGTTGCACCGATAGGGATTGGGTTTCCAGTCCAGACCTGTTTTGCCTCTCGATGTGCGGTGTCAGTAAGATCTGGGCTCTCTGCAAGACGGAAAAGCAATGGCTTAGTTTGCGAAGCCCCGTTGGTATCTTCAGCTCTAACAGCAAATCCATCCATGGCTGATCTGTCGAATCTAGGTAGGTCTTCGTTGGCGACTATATCTTCAGATAAAACTCGATTGTAAGCTTCAGTTATCGGAATTGTAGTGTCTCTGCATTTTTCAACTTGCAGTGCATCAAACCACTTTTTCAGCGCTTCGTAAGTAAATGTTAATTTCTGGAATCCCTTCTCTGTAGCCACAATACTTCACACAAGAGAGCATTAGCGACATAGCATTAAAAGCATATCGGGAAATCCAATGAAAATCACAACAAATATTGGAAAAATCTGCATTTTTTAACGTAATTGCAATGGTTTTTCTGATTGTCTAATTAACTTTTGAACCGGCGCTTTCTTTTTCTATTGTCTTTCTAAGGATATCACGCATTTTCATTGCATCAATGTCTAAAAGAGGTGTCTCGCATATTATCGTTGGATGCAGGTTGAATTCTGCTATTATTGTTGCCAAGTTTTGAAATTCTGGTCCATAAGCTGGTTCATCAAGGCTATGATGCCGCTTTTCTCCAGATTTGTAGGTATATTCAATTTTGCTAAAATGACAATGCATATTCTTTATCCCATCGGTACCTAATTTTGACTCGGCTTTGGTGACTATTTCGCGGAAGTCTTGTGCGGTTCTAAGAGCGCCTCCAGTTCGGGCATGCAGATGCGACCAATCAATGACTAATTGAGTTTGTTCGACTTCTTGGCAAAGCGTTAAAATCTCATCTAATGTCCCGAATTGGCTGTGTCTACCCATCGTTTCAGGTCCCATTTTTACTTTTTCAATTCCCAGCTCTTTTAAGTCCTTTATCATGTCTTTTAATGTGCTGACAGCCTTTTGTAAGGTCTCCGTTTTGCTGTTTTTTCCATAAAACCCCGGGTGAAATACCACAACCTCGGCTTCCATCCATTTGGCTGCGGTGGCACAGGCTATTAGTCGTTGTTTGCTTGCTTGGGCAACTTGTGCTTCGCCAAACAGATTTATGAAATACGATGCATGAACGCTGACGCGGATGTCGTTTTTCTTCGCTTCAGCTCCAAATTTCTCTGCATCCTCGCGCTTTATCTGTGGAATTTGTCCCCATCTAACCGCCGCGTACTCAAACGCGTTTAGATCTTCTTCTTTTAATAACTTTGGAACATCGACCAATTTTGCCCCCATCATTCTGAACATAGGTGGGACACCTGCTGGACCAAAACGCGCATGATTTGACATTGTAGTTCTTCCATAGTTATGTTTGTGTGTTTGTCAATAAGAGCTTCCTATTAAAAAACTACATCATTAAAAAAATAATTAATCTAATTTCTTTTCATCGATTGGTAAATTGGAATCTTTTATCTATGTTTTAAGTAAAAAACATGATAAATAGCAAATATACACTTATTGACACATAGTTAACATTAAATGCAACATGATGTAACATAATATGACCTTCAGCGGGTAAGGGGAATTGGCTAGCGAAAAAATGCATGATCCAAACAAAACTGAGGCATCTGAAGTTAACGAAGATGCAAATGTTCGGACATTGCTAGAAAAATTCACCAGTGGCGAAATTAGCATTCTTAAACCCGATTATGAGCCAAAAATTGGATATTATTTTCCAATAGTTCAAGAAATAATTGGCGATATTTCAAAAGTTGAATCTTTCTTAGCAAGACTTGTAGAGGACAAAATACTAATAAAAAAGCTCTATGACAGGGTCATTTATTGTCCTCAATGTGGATCTGCAGGTATATCTTTTCGTTATTGCTGTCCATTCTGTAAATCTTTCAATATTCAAAAAAGTAGTCTAATTGAACACGTTAAATGCGGATATATGGATATTGAAGAGAATTTCCGCAAGGATGCAAAATTTTCCTGCCCAAAATGTCATGAAGATCTCAAACGGGTTAATCT
This sequence comes from Candidatus Bathyarchaeota archaeon, assembly GCA_963701765.1. GTDB lineage: Archaea > Thermoproteota > Bathyarchaeia > Bathyarchaeales > Bathycorpusculaceae > JADGNF01. The sequence goes on along the minus strand of CAVPBD010000004.1, from coordinate 138,506 downwards.
AAGACTTCCGAAAAGCTGGGGTTTGGTGTGCCTGTAATGATTGTAAAAAAAGCTTCGATATACCTGTACCTGAGCACTACTGTACAAATTGTAATACCGCCTCAACTTTTGAAGAAGCCATAATAAAAGATGTATATTCTTATACCTTAGGCAAGAATGTTAAGGGACCTGAATCTTCTAAAGCCTCAATAATTAACCCTATAATCGAAATTCTCACCCAAGCTGGACTTAAAGTTGAAAATCCCGCAGTCATTAAAGGAAAATCCGGTGCTCAGCATTCCTTCGATATCGCAGCATTCAAAAAAGACTTTACGCAAGGCGCAACAGTAATTGATTTAGCGGTTTCTCATGAGGGTAATGTTTCTGAGCAACCAATAATTGCTATGTTCGCAAAAGTTTTTGATGTATCCCCTGAAAAGGCTTTCCTTATAGCTATTCCCGAATTGAACGAAAACGGACGCAAAATGGCTGAAATATACAACATAAGTACTATTGAAGCAAAAAACAAAACCGAAGCGCTTGCCCTTCTGAAAGAAAAACTAAGCAAATAATTTATGCCGTTGAGTAAATAGCAATATTTCCTCTCTCAGTTACTACTTTTATTACAAAGTTTTCCAATAATGCAACATCTGGCATTGTGTAATTTATCGCTTCACCTGAGTTCAAAAATAAATCCGCGACATATCGTCTGTGAGCATCTGAATCTATAATCCAAATTGCTACAATATGTATACTAAGAGGGCTTGAATTTTTTATCCCTGCAACTATGCCATCTTGTGTAATTTCTATGTTGTTTAGAGTAAATTCTTCTTGGTTTTTGTCCATATCGATTTGGTTCATTTTATAGTTTGTAAGGAAAACATTACCGACTATTATTACCAATAAAACTAGGCTAAGCATTACAGTTATGACCGTGCTAATTGCGCGTTTATCCTGTTTAAATTGCTTTATAATAGCTCGCAATATGCGTCCCCCTGCTTGTAACAATGTCTAAGTAGTAGAGTTCTCCGGCATTCCAGTTATACGAAACATTTAGCCATTGATGATCTTCTAACGATAGATAAAATGAGGCGTCAAAGCGTTGGCTTGTGTGGTTTATGTAAATTCCAGCAATTGTAATACTCACTTTGCCTATATTGCTTAAGTGAACATCTATTGTTTGCGTTGCCGTGTTAAACCAGACATCCTCAACGATTATGCGTTCGCTCATGTTCTCCCTCATGTTATTTGTTATTACATAAGTTGCGGTTGTGGCGATTGACATGGCGGAGACAGCTATAATGGTGAGTAAGAGTTCGCTTAGCACAGGTGTTATCGCGCGTTTGTTATTAAGGAATCTTTTGAGTGTGTTTTTCATTTTTGCCATCTCACATGAACATCCTTATCGCCATGAAACTTACTACTATCATGACTAGGCTGTGCTTTAATCCTGCATAAGTTGAGCCTTCACCCATTTTTCCCGCGGCTAATCCGCCAAAGAAACTTTGAATTAGAGTCATATGTAGAAAAATTCTTTGCATATCTGCTGAAGTTGTTGAGGGACTAGAAATTAATGATTCTCCTTCGACAGTTGCAAAAAACGTTTTGAACAGAAGCACTATTGTAAATAAGAATACGAAAAGAGCAACATAGATTATAATGATGTATGGTCTGGTCTGATTTTTCCGTTCTTTCTCAAGCATATTATTTGTTTGTATAAATTTACCCATAGGATCAAAAACTTTCTCTACACTGCCCCCAGAACGACTTGCCTCAATTATAAGCGGCAAAAGACGTTGCATTAGAACAGTGCCTACGCGTTTCCCAAAACCTAAAAGTGCTTCTTCAAAGGTGTATCCCCAAGACATCTGAACAGTCATTTTCTTTAGCTCAGCTGTTAATGGTCCATAATCTCTTTTTGTTGCTTCTTCCAAAGCCTGCGGCAAAGTCATTCCGACCTGTTGACCTTGAACTATGCTTTTGAAAAGATCAGGCAAACGTGCGTCTATAGCCTTTTTCCAACTATAATCAAGATAATTTACAACCGCTAACGGTGCAGTCAATATAACTAATCCAATGAAAAAGTAATTATCTAGCTCTGCGGTATCCCCTAAAAGAAAGTAGCCTAACAGGATTATAGCTAATGCTGCTACAATCGATGTTGCAGTGACGATTTGTTTGGTTTTTTTCTCTATTCTAGGCATATTTTATGCTACCATTTTGGTGATACAGCATCAACAATTACCAGAAATACAGCAGCGCAAACTGGGATTGCAACATAAGTTACTATTCGTAATAGTAAATCTGAACTGATACCTCCAAATATGTTACCGCCTAGCACTGACATAACTGAAAGCATTATGACAAACAGTAAAGGCGCCGTCAACAACATTATAACATAAGTTTCTGATAGGATTGAAAGTGTATCATTGTATTTTTTAAGATGGAGTTTTCTGATTTTTATATAATTTCTGAATCTCTCGCGAAGGTATCCTGGGAGATTACCTCCACTGTGTGATGTGGCAATTATCCCCTCTAATATTTCTTTCAGCTTTTCGGATGGTGTTCGGTTAGCGGTTTTTTCTAAAGCCGAAATGGCATCCATTCCGAATAAGTTGATGTGTCTGATGACATCTTTTGCTTCAGAGCTCGCTGCAAGAGGGTCCTTTAATGCTGCAAGAGCTTGAAAAATTTTTTCTATAGAGAGCCCCGCGTTTGCGAGTATAGCCATATAGCCAGTTGTGAACGGTAATTCATCATCTATTTCTCGCTTATGCTTGTCTGCCCGATAAATCGGGTAAAAGTAGAAACAAATCACCGAAACTGCACCAGTAAGCAGTCCCAAACCTGCACCGAAAAGCACTGCAGGTAAGAGCGGTATATTAAAAATCAAACCTAATACGAAGGGAATAAACACTGCAACTGAAATGGTTGCTATTAATGTGGAAAAAACTGTTAAGCTAACATAACCTTTGAAACTGATTTTCATGCCTGCCCTTTGAAGGTTGGTGTCTAAATCTTTAAAAATTGGCAATACTCGACCAATTTTTTCCCCTACAACTTGGTAAGCAGTGTCGTTGAGTTTTTCAAAATCTTTTCCTGCTTGTTTTTTGTCCTTCCGCGGGGTGCTTTTTTGGCTAAAGAGTTTCCTAAGCTTGGCAAATGTTGTTTGGATTCTCATTTCAGCCCCACTCTTGCTTTTTGGAAGACTCGGTTGGGGTTGGCGTAGTATTCGCGGATGACCTTTGCTACATCTACATGGCCACGGATTTTTTGCTGGACCATCCATTCTAGGACGGTTTTTCGATATTTCAATTCGCGTTCTAAATCTTCCTGGGTTAGGCCTCTTTTCTGCATATGTTTATCTAGTAAGTTGCTGTGCCCTGAAAAAGAGAATTTGTCAAATTTTGGATTCCAATTGAACACATCTTCAGTTTGGATGTCTTCTGTTTTTGTTTTAAGGTCTTTGAGCTCAGTTGCAACTCTTGCTCTTCGAGCGGGTTTTCCATTAACCTCGGTTCTCTCCATGACCAGAACGACATTGGTCATTGCTATGAGTGTTTTTGGAATATTCATAGGTTCAGAGCCAAGTCTGTTTATTACTGCGTCAACTGATTCAGCGTGGAATGTGCACATTCCGAGATGTCCTGTAGCCATGGCTTGGAAAAGTGTGTAGGCTTCCTCTCCGCGGACTTCGCCCACAATGATGTAGTCTGGTCTTTGTCTCATTGCTGCCTTTAGCAGGTCAAAGAGCGTAATGGTGTTGTTGTGTTTTTCTTCGCCTTTGAAATCTGATCTGACTACTGAGGGGATCCAGTTTTCGTGTGCAAGGTTTAGTTCCTGGGTGTCTTCAACGCTTACTATCTTCATTTCGGGTTTGATGAACATTGATAAACAGTTTAGTATTGTGGTTTTTCCGCATGCTACTCCGCCTGCTACCAGTACGGATGCCCGATTTTCTATAACATACCATAGGTATGCGGCCATCTCGGCGCTAATCGTGTTGAAGGAGATGAGATCGCTTATTGTTAATGGGTCTGCTTTAAAGCGTCTAATGGTGAAAGTCGAGCCTCGCCGGGTTATTTCTTTTCCATATGTTAGTTGGATACGGCTTCCTTCGGGTAGTGAAGCGTCTAGAATTGGTGTTGCAAGGGAGATGTTTTTTCCAGCTAAATAGGCCAGGCGAACTATGAATGAGTCGAGTTGTTGTGCGTTTGTGAATGTGATGTTGGTGGGTAAGGATTCGTGTAGACGATGCCAAATGTAGATGGGGACATTTACTCCATCTGCAGATATGTCTTCTATTAGGTGATCTCTCATTAGGGGGTCGATTTTTCCATAGCCCACAAAATCTCTTATTATGTAATAAGTAAGCTTGTCTATCGCTTCAGGCTGAATTTTTATGCGGTACTTTTTCACTGTTTCTTTTATTTTCTCTTTAAGATATTCTTCGGCTTTTTCCTTGCTTTCTATCTCTTTAAAATTGACCTCTAATTCTTCCATGAGTAAGTTTTTCAATTCATTAAGATAGTCTTCTTCCTCTTTATGCAGAGTGGGTTCGATTACTTCATATTGGATTTTCTGGTTTTCGGGGTCTTTTGATATGGCTGCATAAACGTAGGGTTCCTGAAGGGGATAGACATTTTGGTAAGCGGTTGGTTTCTTAGCTTCGCTACTCATAATGGCCTTTGGTGCAGACTGAGTTGAAGTGTCTGTTGCTTCTGGGGCTTGCTTATTATTCATAAGCATAATCCCTTCTAAGTTTGAGTAGCACAGTAATTCTCTTTACAAAAAAGTGCGTAGTAAGTATTAATAAATTATATGAACCCGAAATACTGACCAAAATTCACAAAATTACCGCTTTTTTCTAAACACAAGAGCACTTGCTCCAATTCCTAAAACCACTCCTATACCTACAATCACATATACATAATTAGATAATCCAAAATCGTTTTGTGAATCCGCTGTTGCTGTAGGTTGCATTGTTGAAGACTGTGAAGGACTCAAAGTACACGATATAGCGGGTGTAGGTGTTGGACTCGGAGATGGTGTTAGCGTCTCTGTAGGAGTTAAAGTGGGTGAAGGTGAGGCCATAGGATCATAGGTGTCCCAATATAAGATAGAGTCATATCCATAGTTATTCCCTTCTTCTAAACCGTCATCATAAATAATATCCAATTTAGTTCCGTGCACTTCTAGCAAATAGTTGACTACAATAGCTAGGTTGTATTCGGTTTCGTTTGCCTCTGTCAAACCCCAAATTTTATCCTTTGGTCCACGAAAACCATAAGCATAATCTGCAGGCAATGCATACGCAGTTCTGGTATCAACAGGGTCAGTATTTCTAGGATTTTCTTGGACATATTCCCAAAATTTCTTTATAGCCTGCAGATGCTCTTCTTGTAAAATTCCGCCTGTCCAGCCTTCGTTCGCATCAAATATAATGATGTATTTTGCACCGTTATCATATGCAAAAACCATATCCTCATACAACTCCTCACCCGATTCGATATACGGGGGATGTGTATATGTCCAAGTAATCATCACTCCCCACTCTTTATCTTGAACATTAGCTGCACCTCTGCACATCGCCACATTCAACTGTCTGCTATAATTCCAACCAAACTCCGCAAAAACCCCACTGTAACCAGCTTTAAAGTCAAACCAATAAGCAGCATAATCCGAAGTAAACAAAGAACAATTTAGTGCAAGTCCTAGTTGCGTAATCCAGATTTCAATCTTTGTACATATATGTTCGAAGCCTCAGAATAATTACTCACATTGCGAAAATAACCGCTCCATAAACTGGAATTATCTAATACTTTTCCTCCCGGTTCATCATAACGATAAATCCCAAGTAAATGATTTTCCCATCTTACTTTTGCCTCTTCATAGGTTAGATTGCCGGGTTGATACAGATTTCCACCTATCGAATAATTTATACTCCAAAAAGGTTCGTAGACTATGAAGTATAATCCCTTATCATAGGCGTATTGACATGTTTCATTTAGGTAAGTACTGTTTCGTGTTATTGCGGTGTGGCCAAATATAATCAAGTTTGTGTATGAGCTTACTTGATCGATTAGTGCTTTGGTTTCTTCAACATCTCCATAGGCTATGTCGATGCCTACGTAAACATCTGGTGTACTTTGAGCCGTGGTGGTGTTAGGTAAATTTTGAATTGAATAATTTAGTATAACCATTAGAATAACGAGAACAAATACTTTTAGTTGTCTCGGTTTCATTAAAACCAAATTGTGTTGGTTCCTTATTAATCATTTCCAGAATCCTCTAGATAAGTTCAGTTGAATTTTTTAGCAGGACCCCGCCAAGAGAGTCTTTTGCTAAAACCCGAGTAGACTACGTATTGTTGGGATTTGGATATAAAAATATGAATAGATTGTAAGGATCAAAATTCCAATTATTATCGCTAAGAGTATCCAGTCGCCTTTGTGGAGTTTAAGTGCATAGAGATTTGTGCGTTTCTTCGTTGCTCCCCATGCTCGTGATTCCATGGCCTCGGCTAGTTCTAGACTACGTCTTATTGCACTTACGATTAGAGGTATAAGTACGGGGACGTAGTTGCGGATGCGTTTCATGAAATTCCCCTTCTCTAGTTCGAGGCCGCGGGCTTTTTGTGCGTCCATTATGGTTTGGGCTTCTTCTGCTAAAACTGGGACGAAGCGTACGGCGGTTGTGAAGGCGAAGGCGAATTCGTAGGGTACGCGAGATTGCTCTAGTGCCAATCCCAAGTGATCTGGTGAAGTGGTTAAGAAGAATACCGAAAACGACTCGACTAGAACTACGAAACGTAGGGTCATGGCGACTGCGCCTTCAAGGTCAGCAGCTGTTACTGTATAGTTATGAGTGAAGAAATTACCCGCTATGTTTACAAGGAATATGAATAACGCTAGGAAAGCTGCACCTCGAAGAGAACGAATCCATTGCTTTTGCACTCGCGCCAAGAGAACAAATGGGATTTGCATAAAAAAGAGTGCCAACAATGGTATTATTGAACCAAACAATATGGCTGCTATGAATATGGCTATGACATAGATGAATTTCATTCTTGGGTCCAAGTTATGGATGGGCGAGAAAACTTTGCGGAATTTTAAGCCGTCAAAAACGCTCATCGACGTTTCCTCTCCAACTCTTTAAGCAGTAACGCTTTTGCTTCGTAAATGTCGATGATGTTTTTTGGGAATCCTGGCATGGATAGTTTGGTGAAGATTTGAGCTATCTGTGGCAAAACAATTGATGATTGCTCAAGAATCTGTGGATCGGTGAGGATGTTTTTGCCTTCACCGTCTGCGACTATTTTTCCATCTTGCATTAAGATAACGCGAGGGTTGCATTCTGCCACAAACTCAACATCATGCGTAACAGTAACTACAGTCTTCCCCTGAGTCTGTAGTTGCATAATAAATTGACGGAGGTTCTCTTTTTGCTGATGATCTTGTCCGATGGTGGGTTCGTCTAAAACAAGAATTTGTGGATCCCACGCGAGAACGCTAGCAAGGGCTACTCGTTTTCTTTCCCCCCCGCTGAGCATAAAAGGAGAAGTTTTTCTATACTGTGCAATACCTAGGAGATTTACTGCCCATTCGATGCGTTTTTGGATAGCTTCGGTTTCGTAGCCAAAATTTTTGAGGGCGAAACTAATTTCCTCATCGACGGTTTCGCTAAATAATTGGTGATCTGGATTTTGGAAAACAAACCCCACATCTCTAGCTAGCCTAGCAACACTGGTTTTTGTTGTTTCTACACCATTTACAATAACTTTTCCTATGGCAGGTTTGAGTAATCCATTGAAGTGTTTAACTAAGGTGGTTTTTCCCGCTCCATTCTGTCCCATTATGGCGACAAATTCGCCATTTTTGATGGTTAATGAGACGCCTTTGAGGGCTTCAACACCACCATTGTAGGTGTAATGGATATCTTGTACTTCAAGCATGGTGTTTGAAAGCCTCCTTCAAAAGAGTTGCCATCTCCTCTGGTGACAGTGGTGTTTGATTGCGTAGGTGGGCGCCTTCTTTTTGCATCATCTCATAAAGCAAAGTAGCTTTGGGGATTCCCACTCCTATTAGACGGGTATCCTCATTGGTTAAAATTTCTCGCGTATTACCATCTGAGCGTATCTTGCCTTGATCCATTATTATTATATGATCCGCATACTTTGCCGTTAAATCCAGTCGATGCTCAACAAGAATAACCGTCAAACCCAGTTTTCGGTTAAGCTCATAAATTACTTCAAAAATTCTCTGAGCACTTAACGGATCTAGAAACTAGTTGGTTCGTCTAATACAATAATTTCAGGTTGCATAGCTAAGACTGATGCAATAGCGACGCGTTGCTGTTGTCCACCTGACAGTTCATGAGGTGAACGTTCGCGAAGGTTGGAGATGCCCGTGAGGTTAAGTGCCCAATCTACACGTTTACGCATTTCTTCTCGACTGAAACCCAGATTTTCTAGCCCAAACGCTACATCCTTTTCGACACTTAACGCAAAGAGTTGATTCTCGGGATTTTGAAAAACCAAACCTACATGTTTTGCCATTTCATAGGTAGGATGTTTTGCTGCATCTATACCCGCGACAGTAATTTCACCTTTTAATTCGCCTTGATAAAACTGCGGAATGAGTCCATTGAAGGTTCGGCACAAAGTGGTTTTTCCACAGCCGCTTGGTCCAGTGATAAGGACAAATTGACCTTTCTCCACTTTAATAGACACATCACTTATCGACGGATGTGTTGCGCCTGGGTAAGTATAAGTAAGATTTCTTGTTTCGATTAGCGCCATCTATTTGTGCCTTGCATAGTTAGGCACACGGTTGCTTCATTTAAGAGTAACTACCCAAACTTGATTAAGTTCCCAACTTTTCTTTCAATAAACGCAAACAACGCTTCAATCCAGGTTTGACTTCACCAATACCATTGACACCTGCCGCCATAGCGTGTCCACCCCCCATTCCTTGAAGGGCTTCTCCTAGTGGCTTTGCGATGTCTCTTCCTAGGTGGATGCCTGTTTTTTCGCTAAACTCTCGGGTACAACGAAGGCTGATTTCTATGTTCTTACCCTTTTCACCTGCAACTGCTGACATATGCGCACCCAAATCCGTCAATGCTCTTGCTGCAGAAGCTTGGTAGGCACTTACATGACTAAAGGCGATTATCCAATCATTAATGCGTATAATTTTAGCTCGCCTGCAGGCTTTGACACGGGCTACTCTTTCAGAAAAATCCATAGGTAGTGAGAGCATAGCGAGAGCTTCTTGGGCATTTACCCCGTTGTCTACGAGGTCAGCGAGGGCTTTGAATGTTGTTGAATTGGCCAGAATGAAATGTCTGGTGTCAAATGCCATGCCTAAGAAGAGAGCCTTTGCTTCGTTAGCATCAGGTTTTAGGTTCTGTTCTTTGAAAAAGCCATAAACAATATCGCAGGTTGAGGCGGCTTCTTCGTTGGTTATGCATAGCTTAGAAATTTTCTTTGTGTCAGGGTGGGCTGCATGGTGGTCTACAACTATTATGGGTGCTTTGGTTTGGGTCACTTTTTCAATTAAGTTGCCCAACTGTTGGATAGTATTAGTATCTAGAAGGATTATCGCCTGCGCTTTGTCTACATCTGGATTCAGATTCACCACTATCGGCAAATAATTGAAAAGATGCTTAGTAAGTCTGCTCACACCTAATCCTGTGCCGAGTTCTGTGGATAAATTTGGTCGGAGTTTCTTCAGCAGACCTTGAAAGGCGTAAGCACTGCATACAGCATCAGGGTCGCTGTTATGGTGACATAACAAGAGAACGTGGCTGGCTTTTATTTGGTCTAAAAGTTCAAGTATATTATTAAAAATCATGTTAACTTTCTCAGATAATTTTCAATTACCTTGAAGGCTTCATTTACCGATTCATCAGCAAGTGTCTTCTCATTAATCAGCCTTGCTTCAGGTGACAAAACTAAATCTACTTCTACAGTCAAGTTTACAGGTTTTGAGCCTTCTGCTTCAACGCTAATGTCCAAGTTCTCTACCATTTTAGCGGCAACTTTAGAAAATATGTATTTTCTGGCAGCGTCTTCGGCAACTGCGCAGACTTCTTCGATTTGCACTTCAGTTAGCTCGGGTAACCCAAAATCCACTGGGTTTCGCAACCCCCGTTAAGAGGGTGGAGCAGAAACTGGGTTCAGGTCTTCCTGCAATTTTGTTTGAAGCTCTTTAAGTTGGCTGCGCATTCGTTCTTCTTGACGAGCCATAACAGTTGTTCTAGTTGAAAGTAAGTCCTTGCGTTCGGTGAGGTCTTGAATCACCGTTGCTTTTTGAGATTTAACCAGCAAAGAGCCGGCAGACTTGAAGATAACTGCATCATCTGTGGTCTTTTGTAGTTCCGCTAAAGTCTGGTCAATTTCAGAGGTTTCCATGTCTACCTGCTGTTTCTGCTGCAAAATAGTCTGCAGAGTTTGCTGAAGCTGTTGAAGCCTCAAAAGGCGTTCCTGAACTTGAGGAGGTAACTTCGAAATTTCGTCACTCACTTACAATCCTTCCGTCAGCACACAAAAACACGACCAATTAAATAAGCATTATCCAACCAAAATTCAGAACAAATCCAACAAACACTAACAAGAGCCAATAATTTGCAGAGAAAAATTCTATTTTTTAATAAGCGATTTCCTCGATGAAAAATAAACTTGGTCGGAATGCTCGCCCAAAACCTAGTTTTAAGGTGTAGTTTTTTAACAAATGATTCAAACAACGTTTGTTTGGGTCAGTATATTAGAAGGAAAGGTTTTTAGTGTGGTTATCCCATGAGAACCTGCGAATAGCGTAAAGTGTAAAAAAAGAGGTTTAAGATTATGTCTGTATTTGCAGCACCAGGAGCATACGATCGTGCGATTACTGTTTTCAGTCCAGATGGAAGACTCTTCCAAGTCGAATACGCCATGGAATTGGTTAATCGTGGCGCAACCATCTTAGGTATCCAATGCGCAGAAGGCGTTATCCTCGGCGCAGAAGAAAACGTCGAACCACTCGAAGAAACAGGGTACTCATGGAAAATCTTCCGTATCGACGAACACATCGGCGCAGCTATCGTCGGATTAAGCAGTGATGCACGCGTCTTAATTGATCAAGCGCGAGTTTATGCGCAAAGCAACAAACTAACCTACGACGAACCCATAGACACCGAAGTTGTCACCAAACGCATCTGTGACATACAACAAATGTATACCCAGCATGCAGGTGTAAGACCCTTCGGCGTTAGCTTAATATTTGGTGGAGTCGACAAAACCGGAGCTCGAGTCTTTGGAACACACCCAAGCGGAACTTATCGAGGCTACAAAGCAACCGCACTTGGCGCAGGTAGAGAAACTGTACTTAATATATTCAAAGAAGACTACAAAGACAATCTAAGCCTTGAAGACACTAAAAAACTTGCTATAAAATGTCTCGTTAAAGCTCTGGAAGCTAGACAATTACCCCCGCGCATAAAATTAGCTGTTATCTCTGCAGACGGTAAGAAGCTGGAGATGCTCCCTGACGAAGAAATTGACGAATTAGTCAAGGCGTTGGGTTCGGGCAAGTGAACAACTAATGAGCGAAAAATTCACCATCGCTCGATTCACAAAAGAAAACGAGCATTTTGAAATACTCGTTAAACCAAACAAGGCTTTAGATTACCGCAACGGCAAAATTGCGGGCATAACTGAGGCATTAGCAGCGGAAACCATATTCTCTGATGCAAACAAAGGTACCCGCGCTGGAGAAGATGATATTCGCAAAGCTTTTGGAACCACTGATCCCCTAAAAGTAGCAGACATTATATTAAAGAAAGGTCAACTTCAACTCACCACTGAACAACGACGAAAAATGGTGGAGGATAAAAGAAAACAAGTAATCGACTACATCTCCCACCAAGCAGTTGACCCAAAAACAAATCTTCCCCATCCACCTATGCGTATTGAAAATGCTATGGAACAAATCCGTTACCCAATCGACCCTTACAAATCAGTTGAAGAGCAAGCCAAAGACATTATCAAACTTTTACGCCCAATTTTACCCCTTAAGGTTGAGCAACTTCAAATCGCCGTTACAATACCTGGGCAATACGCAGTTCGCGCATATGGTGTTCTCAAAGGTTATGGCACTATAAAACGTGAAGAATGGCGTGGGGATGGTTCTTGGTATGGGGTAATGGAGATGCCCGCTGGTAGCTATGCATCGTTCCTCAATAAGCTTGGTGAAGTGACTAAGGGCTCAGGAGACGCCAAAGTAGTCAGTTAAGAAACAATGATCATAATATTGGAGGTAAAAAATAAACTATGCCAACATTCTTTGAAGCAAAACAGTTGGTAACGCCTGGAGAACTTCTTGCAGAAGGCGAATACCAAGTTGGAGAAAATACATATCTTGAAGGCGGAAAAATATACGCCTCACGAATCGGACTCGTAGACTGTGATAATAAAAAGGTAAATGTTGTTGCCTTACGAGCGTTTTACGTTCCCAAACCCGGCGACATAGTCATTGGCTCAGTCATCGAAGTTGGATTCAATGGTTGGACAGTCGACATCAAATCCCCATATACAGCGCTTTTACGCGCATCTGATGTTCTTAACCGACCCTTCAAGCCCCAGAACGATGAACTATCCCTAGTTCTAGACAGTGGAGACTTGATTGTAGCCAAAATCGCATCATACGATCGAGCGCACGACCCACAACTTACGGTCGGAGAACCAGGGCTAGGAAAAATCACTCGGGGTCAAATCATGCGAGTCACTCCCACAAAAATCCCGCGAATAATTGGAAGAAAAGGCTCAATGATTTCGATGATAAAAACTGAGACAAACTGCCAAATCATCTTGGGCTTAAATGGCACAATTCTTGTGACGGGAAAAAGCGTCGCTGAAGAAGAACTCGCCATGACGGCAATTAAGAAAATCGAAGATGAATCCCACACGAGCGGATTAACCGATCGTATAACCCACCTCCTTAAAGAGGAGAAAGCAAAACTGGAACTAAAACCGGAGGAAAATAAGCAATGAATGAAAAACAAGAAAAACTAATCGATAAAAAAGGTATACGCCTCGACGGAAGAAAAGCCGACGAGTTAAGGTCCTTAAAACTTGAAGTAGGCGTTTTACCCAACGCTGACGGATCAGCATATGTTGAACACGGAAAAAACAAGATTCTCGTAGGCGTTTTCGGACCCCGTGAAGTACACCCAAAACACCTTTCAAAACCTGATCGCATGGTTATTAAATGCCGTTATCACATGGCACCTTTCAGCGTTCCAGAACGCAAATCACCAGCTCCTTCGAGAAGGGAAGTAGAACTCTCTAAAGTTATCCGTGAATCTCTTGAACCTGCTCTATTCCCTGAGTTGTACCCACGTACAGGCATAGACGTATACATTGAAGTTCTTCAGGCAGATGGCGGAACAAGATGCGCAAGTATAACTGCGGCGGCATTAGCAATAGCCGACTCCGGTATACCTATGCGTGACCTTGTGGTTGCGTGTGCAGCAGGTAAAGTTGAAGATACTGTAGTTGTTGACCTATACGATGCAGAGGACAAACTTGGTGCAGCAGACGTTCCAGTAGCCTATATGCCGAACTTAAATGCTATAACTCTGCTACAAATGGACGGCATCCTTACACCAGATGAACTAGAAAAAGCCATGAACATGGCAATGGATGGATGCAAAAAGATTTACGTTATGCAAAAAGAAGCGTTAAAAACTAAGTACATGAATGTCAAAGAAGAAAACAAAGAAGAGGAGCCTGAAGAGTAATGTCATCACTAATAACTAAAGTACGTCAAAAACAAATCGTTGCCTTAATAGAGAAGGGCAAACGCCTAGACGGAAGAGGCCTAACTGATTACCGCGAAATCAAAATTGAACAAGGCCTAATTGAAAAAGCTGAAGGCTCCGCACGCGTATTCCTAGGCAAAACCGAAATTCTAGTCGGAACCAAAGTAGAAACCGGCGACCCATTCCCAGACACCCCCAACGAAGGCGTAATGACCGTAAACGCTGAACTTGTACCGCTTGCAGCCGCATCTTTTGAGCCAGGACCACCAGACGAAAACTCCATCGAACTCGCAAGAATCGTTGACCGTGGGATACGCGAATCCAAAGCAGTCGACAATGAAAAACTATGCATCGAAGCAGGCAAAACAGTGTTCGTAGTCTTTGTTGATGTCTATGTGCTTAATCACGACGGAAACCTCATCGACGCTTCCGCAATAGCTGCAGTCGCTGCCTTGCTAAACACGAAGATGCCCAACTTTGAAATCAAAGACGGCGAAGTTAAAATCAAACAAGGTTACACACCGCTCCCACTAAGGACCCAACCAATAACTATCACAATCGCAAAAATTGGCGAAAAACTAGTTGTAGATCCAAGCGTAGAAGAAGAACAAGTGATGGAAGCACGCATTTCCATGGCTATCAACACTGAAGGCAACATATGTGCAGTTCAGAAAGGCGGATCAGGTTATTTCACTCCACAACAAATATTAGAAGCAAGCAAGATTGCTCAACAAAAAGTTGCTGATCTACGTAAGATTCTTACCTGGTGAAAAAGTTGCCAAAAACAAAGAAAGTTGGTCCAACTCGAGGATTCGGAACAAGATACGGCTCCACAGTACGCAAACGATACATCAAAGTAATCGCTGGACTAAAAACCGCCCACAAATGCCCACAATGCGGCTTCGTAAAAGTTAAACGACAAAGCGTAGGCATCTGGAAATGCGGCAAATGCAACTACACGTTCACAGGCGGAGCATACACCCCAGCAACAAAACTCGGTGCAGTAGCTAAACGCGCAGCCAAAGGACAAATAGCCGAATCAACCGAAGAAACCCCAAAAACAGCTGAAAAAACCAACGCATAACTTTCTTTCCCCTTTCATATAATTCTTTTTATTTGAATTTCTAATTGAGTAAAGAATGTATTTTAAATTGATTCACTTCCTATGAGACTACTGGAAGTTTCGTGTTGTTGACTGCTTCAGCCACAATCAGATTACAGTTTTCTTCCGAAAAACAACTATCAGCTCTTATCAGTGCGTTAACTCCTGAAGTTCACAAACAAATTGGAGCACGATCAAAAACAACCTTAACTCGCGAAGTGGAGTTTCTGATTCTAACTGTAGAAGCCTCCGATACAGTTGCTCTACGAGCAGCACTAAATGCCTACCTAAGATGGATAAACTCCACAGTAAATGTATTTGAAACTGTAGACAAAGTCGCCAAATAAGTTTAAAACTGAACTTTTGTGTAAAACATATCAAGAATATTGTTGGTTAACTCGGTTCCAACCCTGATTGGATTCAAAAAAAGAGGTACGCATTATTCTTCGCGTAGTGCTTTTGGAATGTATGCACATTGGGGGTCTGGTCCGAGTATATCACCTGTATAGACGAGTGCTGAGGTTCGGCATCCGCCGCAGATTTCTCGGTACTCGCATACACCACATTTACCCTTAAGGTTACTTTTGTCTTGGACTTTGGTAAAGAACTCGCTACTCTGCATTGTGTTCCAGATACTTTGGAGTGATTGTGTTTTGATGTTGCCGAAGCGGTAGACGTCGTTGTAGCTGCATGGGATGGCGTCGCCGTTTTCTGCGATGCTCATGAATTTGCCAAAGAAGCATCTGCCTAAAAAGAAGTGATTAAACCAGTTATCCCAGTCGGCAATGCCTCGCTGCTTTGCCACTCGAGCATACGAGGGATAGTAAATGTTGATGTCGGGTTTAGCTTTGTATTTAGCGCGTAAATCGTAGAGTTTGTTCCAAGCCCATTCATACTGTTGCGCCGAGGGTGCTGCTCTAAGACTAGCGAGGTCCTTGCTATAGGGAATCATACCATGGTAGATTACCCATCGAGCACCATACTTTTCTGCCAAATCTAAGACCGCTGTGAAGTCTTCCTCGGTTACATTGGTGACTTGCTTTTTAGCATTAGTAAGGGTGTATACTAGGCAGTTAAGGAGTTTTTCGCGTGACAGCTTTTCAATTGCTTTAACTGAAGCTGAGTAGGCGCCTTTTCCTCTCACTAGGTCGTTTGTGTTTTCTTTGCCATCGACGCTGACTGATACACGAGTTTCATTTTTCACAATATTCTTAAAGGTTTTCTCATCAAGTAGACGACCATCAGTTATGATGCTCGTGTTCATGCCAATTTTCCGGGCATAGGCAATCACTTCAAAAAGGTCTTTTCGCAAAAGGGCTTCTCCACCTGTTACCCCAAAGAAGCTAGCACCCAGCTCGTACGCCTGATCTACGATCCGTTTTGCATCTTCAGTACTTAATTCGTCTGGTGCAGCTGCTTTTCCGGCGGAGGTGCAGTGAGCACAGTTAAAGCCACAAGCGAAGGTACATCGCCAAGGTACAATATACAAAGGTCCTTTTCTATGCAAGATAATCACTTAGATTGACAGTGCAATAATTACCCGGGAAGCAAAATATTTAACTCTTAAGATTAACCCAACTTTCTTTGATTCTCTTCAGAAAGAATTACCTTTTTCAGCTTAAGTCTGCTTTATTATAATTATTCGGGATGGAACATGAAAACCGCGTTAATTATCTATTGGTCAAGCAGTAAAAATACTGAAAAAGTTGCCCTATCCATTTGTGAAGGCTTAAAGAATGCTGGTGTTCAAGTTACCATGATTCAACCTAAGGAAGCTGAAACCATTGACTATTTTGACTATGATCTTGTTTGTATAGGGTCACCTTCTATTCAGTGGCATCCAGCTAAACCTATTGACGATTTTCTCATTAACAAATTGGCCGCTTATAGAAAGCAAGGCAAAATTAGACTCTGCGCTCCAAGAATAAATGGAAAATACGCTTTAATTTTCTGTACTTATTCTGGGCCTCACACTGGACTTGATGAAGCTACTCCCGCAGGCAAGTATATGAGGCAATTTTTTGAGCATATAGGCTTCACAGTTATTGATGAATGGTATATCGTAAGCGAATTTCATGGTTCAGAAGAAAACAGTACAAAAGGCAGATTAGGGGATATCCGGGGAAAACCAACTAAAGCAGATTTATTAAAAATTAAGGAAGATGCCAAACAATTAGCTCAGCGATATTAGAGGTCTGATTTATTCAGTTTTGCTTAAAAATACTGGGTCGTCTTGTTTTTCTCTGTCAACAACCAGTCTGCCATTTTCAATGACTTTCTCAACCAGATTGATTCCCATAGTATAGCCCAGGAACTTGTGGTTAGGTGCATTTAGAATCGTAACATCTGCTCTTTTGCCCACCTCTAGGCTTCCCACTTCTTTGCCGCGATCAATTGCATATGCAGCATTGATTGTAGTGGCTGTTACGGCCTCTGAGGGGGTCATGTGTAACAAGTGACACGCCATAGCTATGACTGTTTGCTGATTCATAACCCAGGAGCTTGCATTGAAATCTGTTCCCAAAGCTACTGGTACTCCGTTATCAATTATTAATCTAGCGTCAGCATATCTGGTACCCATCATGCTAAAGGTTGCTGAAGGCAATAAAACTGCTATAATCTCTTTTTTCGCCATAGCTTTTATGCCTTCTCTGGATGAGTAATTTAGGTGTTCTGCAGATACAGCGTTAACGTCGGCGGCGATTTCTGCTCCTCCTAACATGCTCATTTGATCCGCATGGATTTTTGGCTTTAATCCATGTCTTTTACCTGCCATCAAGATGCGTTTAGCCTGTTCCATGCTAAAGGTTCCCCTTTCACAGAAAACATCGCAGAATTCAGCTGTTCCTTTCTGAGCCACTTTTGGAATCATGTCGTTAATAACCAAATCAACGTACTCTTCGGTATTGCCTCTAAACTCGAATGGTACCACGTGGGCTCCCATAAAAGTAGGTACAACTTTCATGCAATGAAGTTGATTTAGACGTTTGGTGGCCTCTAATATTTTCAGTTCATCTTCCAATGTTAAACCATAGCCGCTTTTAGCTTCAACAGTTGTTGTACCATGAGCTAACATGGTGTCTAGTCTTTCTAAACCTATTTCTGTAAGTTTTTCGACTCTGGCTCTTCGGGTTTCGCGGGCGGTTTTAAGTACGCCGTTACCTGAGTTAAGGATTTCCATGTATGATGCGCCTTGGATGCGCATTTGGAATTCATCTTCACGTGAACCCAAAAAAACCAGATGGGTATGTGGATCAACAAAACCTGGGAGAACTGTTTTTCCTTTTGCACTAAGTATGTAGTCGCCTCGGAAAGTTTTTGTGACTTCCTGAGTTTTTCCTACCGCAACTATTTTTCCTTCACGTATGGCCAATGCGCCATCGTGTATAATTCCAAGCTCCGCCATCTGTTTGCCTATACGTGGCTTTTGGTCGTTTCCTGATAATGTGAGCATCTCTTCCGCGTTAACAATTAGAATATCGGCGCTTTCGCGCATCCTGTTTCTAGAAGGTCTGCTCAAAACCAATCTCCTATTATATGATTCATCTCTGTGAATGTAAAATGTGTTTCGTTTGTTTCCGTTCCCTTCGGCTTATTTTTTTCCTCCACCAGAGAACTAATTTCTAAGTTACCCAATTTTATCATCCTAAGAGGGATTGTAGCTCTACTTGAGCCACAGTAAATATAAGTTGCCCCCAGAAATACACCAACATAAATCGTGTAGAACAAGACGAAATGTTTAAACTCTTAAATTTTAACGCGTTTATCATATCAAAGAGGTTAGCCCCTTGGCTGCCAACGTTGAGTATGAAGTTACTACATGGAATCAAATATATTCAACATTAATCAAACAGGCTGAATGCATCTGGAACAACTTCAAACCCGACGTCATAGTGGGTATCTGCCGAGGGGGTTGGATTCCAGCGCGTGTGCTTTCTGATCTTCTTGATAACCCAAACCTTGCCAACGTGAGAACTGAAAGCTACACTGGCATCGGAAGGGCAGCAGACCAACCGATTCTAACACAAGAAGTCTCAATGGATGTTAAAGGAAAAAAAGTCCTTCTAGTTGACGAGATTGTGGATTCAGGGCAAAGCCTCAAACTCATAATAGACCACATAAATCAGCAGGGTGCATCAGAGGTTAAGACTGCTACCCTATACTACAAACCAAGCAGTATAATCAAACCTGACTACTATGAAAAAGAAACCTCAAAATGGATAATTTTTCCGTGGGAAACAAAAGAAACTCTCAAAGAAATCTACAAAATACATAAAGATAACGCAGAACAACTCAAAAAACAAATCCAAAAAATAGCTGCTGCTGGTATGTCTAAATCGATAATAAACCAATTTCTCAAAAGTCAATCCGAGGCAACTAAATGCTAAAACAAATCACAGAATACAACAAATACTTAGAAATCACTGGTTTTCGAAAAATCAAAATCGAAAATACTCCTGCCTTCTTATCGGTGCTTCATAAGCTTCTACCTGGGGATATTGAGATTCAGTTTTCTGACGCGGATTTTGTAGCTTCTTGGGAACATCTGTACTTTGCCACCGTAAATGCGTTAACGGCATTTAAAAATAAACGAAATATCTCAAAGAGCCTTGCTATGGAAACTGTGCTTTATGCTTCAGCGCAACGACAAATCAAAAAAGCCATCGATATAATTGGCGTAAAACCTACTACCCAAAATGTAGCTATGATTATAATAGGTGAAAACACTAATTCAATAAAAGCTGGGCTTTCTGTAGTTGTGCAGCAACTTGGCATGCAACCTGATGAAAACGTTCTTGAACTGTCGAAAACAAAAATTCAACGTCTACAAAATGCATTTGATATCTCCGACACAGAACTCGAAATCGCAACCGGCGATTCTAATGCGGCATTGGTGAATCTTGTGATTGAACGAGTTGCTTTGCTTTCAACACAAATTTAACGGTTAAAGCATCTTTTCTTTCATTACCGATATAGTATCGCCGGGTTTTATCAGAGAAAGACCTGTATACCCACCTAAAACCTCGATGAGTAAAACTTTATCCGGATTTTCAAGTTCAACTTTATTTTTTACCTCTGTAGCTACCGTTTCGATAAAGTCGCGGCTATGAATACTCGTAAACCGTTTTTCTACCGTTACTCGGAAACTTTCGTTTTCACCCAATTTAGACATAAGTTCAGTTGAAGCAACTTTCACTTCTTCAAGGTTAGTGTGAACAACTTTCTCGATAGGTAAAATTCTCAGCGAGTACCTGAATTCGTAGGGTCGTTCTTGTAAGATATTACGAAACTTCTCAATTACTTCTATCGGATTCAATGTAGTTTTAGCTACAACAACTCCCCGAATGCCCGTTTTATCCACCTTCGGCTCAGCATCACCTAATTCTTTGAGCAGAAAAGCCAACTCATGGCACATTTGGCGTTCATTTCCACGCATCGTGGTAGCCAATATATTAAATTCCGACAGCATTTATTCAAACTCCGCATAAAAATGTAACAACGACGTTTATTTCTGTTTGCACTTCTTATCACCTTTACCTTTTAATGATTTGTCTCTTTACCATTTTAAACTAAACAACAAAAAGTTTTTTTAATTTGAATTTTCAGCGTAAACAACTACTACCAACCTAATCGTCCTAACTGGAAAACAAAATTTATTCTTAAAAACAATGCGCCTTTCCTAAAAGAAGAAGAACAACAAGCAAAAATTTTTAGTTGTTGTTCTTTTAACAGACGATTGAACCAATACTGCGCTCAATTGATTTCACAAAATTTCCGATTAAACCAACCTCTCGGTTCTTCTTAAGAGCAATCCTAAATAATTATTGAAAAGGGTCAGTGTTGGTTTGGCTTGTTTCACTGCCCTTGCGAGCTCCTAGCCGTCGCCTCACATCATCCCCAATCGGGATTCGTTACTAGAGCATTTATTCATTTTGTTGGCAAAAAAATTTTTAGAGAAGAAGCAGAGCAAAAAACCCTTCCGTTCCCTGAGGTTATATACAAACCTACGACACTTGACGAACATAAATGTTTAAACCATGGCAAGGCAAGGTAACTTTTGCCCTGATTGGGGAGGTGAAAGGAAATGATATTTATCGAAGAAGATGAAGAATGGGAAGAAGGCGAAGAAGAAGAATGGGAAGAAGAAGAATGGTAAACTCTTAAGCTACCCCTATCTTAACATAATTTTCTTTCATTCCTTTCCATATAAAAGATTTTATTTATGATTTTTTCAGGTTATAATTTATAACTAACTTGAGACTTTCATATTCGCGAACACTCATGACCCGCATTGCTGTAATGAATCACGATCGGTGTAAACCAAAAAAATGCAACCAGATGTGCATAAAATATTGTCCTATGGTACGCAGTCGTGTTGAAGCCATACGTTTTGAAGAAAATAAAATCATTATTATTTCCGAAAAACTTTGTAGTGGTTGCGGTATATGCGTCAAGAAATGTCCCTTCCAGGCAATATCGATTGTCAACCTGCCTGATGAATTGGATAAAGACTGCAGCCACCGTTTTGGAGCAAATTCTTTCAAACTTTTCAGATTACCCTTGCCATCAGCAGGTACCGTTTTAGGTTTATTAGGTCAAAACGGCATCGGTAAAAGCACCACACTGAAAGTTCTTTCAGGCGAGATCAAACCAAATTTGGGTAACTTCCAAAACCCACCTGATTGGGATTCAATTATCCAGTTCTATAGGGGTTCTTCACTTCAAGAATACTTCCAGAAAATGAGCGAAGGCAAGCTCAAAATTAGCTATAAACCCCAATACGTTGATCGCATCCCCAAAGCTATATCCGGCAAAGTGAGTGAAATTCTAGAAAAAGTTGATCAACGAAAAGCATTAGATAATCTTGCTGAAGAGTTGGAGCTGAAAAAGATTTGGGATCGCCCCTTAGATATACTCAGCGGTGGCGAACTTCAACGAGTAGCGGTAACAGCAGCTCTATGTCGCGAGGCTGATGTGTATCTTTTCGACGAACCCTCAAGCTACTTAGATGTTAAGCAGCGTTTAGAGGTTGCCAAAGCTATACGTAGCCTCAAAGAACTCCAAAAGATCGTGGTTGTCGCAGAACATGACCTCGCTATCATAGACTACCTTTCCGATCAAATATGCGTGTTTTATGGTGAACCAAGTGTCTATGGTGTTGTTTCACACGTCCATGGAGTTCGCACAGGCATTAACATTTATCTTGAAGGATACATCCCCGACGAGAACATGAAGTTCCGCAAAGAAGCTATAATCTTCCATGAGAAACCTCCAGTGGCAACTATCTTAGGCAATGAGGTTCTTTTGAAATGGGAAAAGATTGAGAAAACCTTCAAAGACTTCAAACTAACTGCTCAGCCTGGAGAAATCCGAAAAGGCGAAATCATAGGCATTCTTGGACCAAACGGAATTGGTAAAACAACATTTGTTAAGATTCTTGCTGGTCTTGAAAAATCAGATGATGAACAAAAATTCGGGGAGTTGACTATTAGCTATAAGCCTCAATATATTGCTGCTGACTACGCGGGTACGGTACAGGAACTGCTAATGAATGTGGCCAAAGAGAATTATACTTCTAGCTGGTATAAAACCGAAATCCTACAGCCTTTACGTGTAGAACCGCTTCTTGATCATAATGTCATGGAGTTGAGTGGTGGTGAACTGCAGAAAGTCGCGATAGCCGCCAGCTTATCCCGTAAAGCTGACTTATTCCTCCTTGACGAACCCAGTGCATACTTAGACGTCGATGAGCGACTAAATATGGCAAAAGCTCTGCGACGCATAGTGGAAGCTCACAGCATTCCAGCATTCGTAGTCGAACACGATGTAGTAACTCAAGACTTCATAGCCGATAGACTAATGGTTTTCAGCGGCGAACCTGGCACTTCAGGCACTGCAAATCCGCCCACTACCTTAAGAAAAGGTATGAACCTGTTCCTGAAAGAAATGAACGTGACCTTCCGTCGAGACTCAGTAACCCGACGACCCCGTGTAAACAAAGAAGGCTCCAGACTAGATACAATGCAGAAAGATATCGGAGAATACTACTATACACGAATTCGTCCAAACACCGACCTAAAATTGGAAACAAAACCTCATCCATAATATTTTCCTAAACTGAAGCATAATCCCTCAAAATTATGTACCTTTGAGATATCTACGACCTCGTAGAGAAAGTTCAGATTAAAACTATTAAAGCAAAAGCGAATTCTGGCGAATTCCTTTTTAACATCTTGCAGATGATACTTCTTGGACAACTGAAGTTTTTCCTTCTCAGAAGTAAGGAGTTTTTTCTTCAAAATGTGTAGTTAAGTTAAAGAATAGGCTCAACCATATCCGATAGGCAATCAAAGAATCAAAGGACAAATTTGGTGAGTTATGGCGTGGCACAAGCAACCTTCGAAGAGATTAGTGCGTCCGACTTCTTCTACCGAAATCGTGACATAGCCGGTTTCACAAATCCTTCTCGCGCCATCTTCGTAGCTATACGTGAACTTGTAGAAAACGCTTTAGACGCCGCTGAAAGCCACAAGATACCCCCAAACGTTTACGTAAGATTGCTCTTTTGAAGCCGAAGCTACCAAGGACACCCAAGTTTACAAGCTACATGTTGAAGACAACGGTTCCGGTATCCCACCTAGGTTCATTCCGTCCGCTTTTGGGCAGGTTCTATACGGTTCAAAATACAAACTCAAGCAGACACGTGGTACTTTCGGTTTAGGCGGAAAAATGGCGGTGCTCTATGGCCAGGTCACTACCCACCAGTCAGTATATGTTACTTCCAGCACTGGTGACACAAACAAGATATACTCTTTCAAATTAATGATAGACATCCAACGAAACCGTCCCATAATTCTTGACCGCAAAGTGCAAATAAACAAAGACGGTTGGCGTGGCACTATAATCGAGTTTAGTCTCGAAGGTGATTATCTGCGGGCTATGCCCAAAATTTTGGACTACTTCAGACAGACCGCTATGGTAAACCCATATGCAAACATAACCTTTGTTGACCCAAAGGGCAGGCTCTACAAGTGGACAAGAGTCACCACAGAAATGCCTGAACCTCCCAAAGAAACTTTACCCCATCCCTATGGTGTGGATGTAGAACTTATCCAGCGTCTCATCATGATTACTCCCTACACTAATATGCATGAATTTTTACGAGGTCACTTCCACCGCGTCGGTGAAATTACCGCCCAAAAATTCTTAGAATTTTGTCAATTAAGTCCCTCTAAAAATCCCAAGAAGCTTTCTCATGAGGAAATTGTCAAGTTAACTCAGAACCTTAAAAAATTCAAGGATTTTCTCCCACCCGATGCAAGTTGTCTTTCACCTCTTGGTGAAGATCTTCTTAAAGCAGGTATAATGAAAGAACTCAAGCCCGAGTATCTTGTTGTGCATCAACGTAAACCTTCTACCTATGCAGGTCACCCATTCATAGTTGAGGTAGGCATTGCTTATGGTGGTGGGGTTCCCAGAACAGGTAACTTCGTTATTTACCGGTTTGCTAACCGAATTCCGCTGCTTTATGATGAAGCCAGCGATGTTTCTTTCCGAGTTATCGCCTCGATGAACTGGCGTAGGTACAAAGTGGCGCCGGAAATGCCCATCGCCATTGTGGTGCATCTTTGCAGCACTAAGGTACCTTACAAGACGGTTGGTAAAGAATTCTTAGCCGACCGTGCTGAAATACGCCGAGAAATAGCTAACGAACTGCGTGAAGTCGCTCGTCAACTCGGGCATTTCCTAACTCGTCAAGAACATGTGAATACAGAGAAGAAACGTATAGGTATTTTCGCGAAGTATTTGCCTCGTATTGCCCAATTCGCTGCCACCCTAGCTGGCAAAGAAAAGATACCTGATATCGAAAAACTACTAAAGAGTGTGCAAAAGTATGGTGCAGAAGAAAGCTAAGATAACTGAAAGAAAACAAGAGGTCCTCAAGGAGCTTAAGACCTTTGGCACTTCGATCTACAATCAAATCGACCAAGGTATCTTCCCATCAGTAAGCATGCCTAGCCGCTCTACTGAAAACATCGCCTACGACCCCACACTGCGCCAATACATTTTAGGTGAAAAAAACGTTGACAGAAGCGCCCGAAATATCCGACACGTTAAACCCTTTACCCAGCTTGCCTGGGTTGCAATGTTTAGCAATGAACTTACCAGTCAACGTAAAACCTCAACGCTGAGAGATGTCTACTACTCTGCACAAGCATATGAGATGACCTTTTCTGATCAGCAGGAATCAAATAACATCATCACCGATCTAGAAACCCTCACAGGTTTTGCCCGAGAAGACTTCAGTATATTTCCTGAGGAACGTAGCGCAATTTTCGGCGACTTAGACATCGGCTACACCGTTCCCGGCTATGAAGGTAAAACGGTGAATTTAACCAGCCACCCAGACGGCGTACTCATTGGACCGGCAGTAACCTCTTCAGAGCTTATAAAAACCAGCGCTGACAAAGTCATTGCCATCGAGAAAGGCGCACTCTTCACCAGATTCATCGAAGAAAACGTCCACAACAAACATAAATCACTGCTAATCTCATGCGGTGGACAAGCCCCAAGACAAACCCGCAGCTTCATACGCCGACTACATGACGAACTCGGCCTACCCGTATACATTCTAACCGACGGTGACCCCTGGGGAATGCATATTGCCCAAGTCATAATCTCAGGTTCAGCCAACGCCGCACACTTGAGAGATTTAAACACGCCAGATGCAGTTTGGAGTGGCGTATGGGCAAGTGACATCGTAGAATACAAACTACCCACTGACCCACTAGATGAAGTAGACATTAAACGTCTCTATGAGTTACAAAAGGATCCAAGATACCAAAATGACCCTGTATGGCAACGTGAAATCAAAATGTTCCTTAAAATTAGGCGCAAGACGGAGCTTGAAGCTTTCAGTAGATACGGACTAACCTACATTGTAGACGAGTATCTTCCCACAAAACTAGATGAAAAGAAAAAGAAGTAACCAAATACCTAACTTTACTTCTATTCAAAAACTAAGCGTAAAGGCCATTTTTGTTGAGGTCTATATTTTAACACTTATTCAAACTTTTAATATTGTTAGAACCAACCATGCAGAAGACTTATTCTTGCTCAAATATTTCTTTGAGAGTGAAAAACAAGAGAAATTTAAAATACTCTGATGTTTAATGTAGCAATACAATAAGAAGGAAAATACGGACGGATTGACATGAGCGAAGTATCTTTCGGAGTAAAACTTACTGAAAAACTCTTAGGCATAATTCTTTTAATAATAAGTGGTTTAATGATTTACTTTACTGCAACAAGCACCGCTGTATTGGGTGGTTTTGTAGGTTTCTTTGCCTTCCTAAGCGCTGTAGTCTTGATAGTAGGCGCTTTTCTAGTGGTAGTCAAAATACCTGAATAATCCGCCATTTCTTCTCTTCATATCCTATTCTATAAAAATTTTCTAAGGTCTTTTTCCCGACAGACTTCTTCATGAAGTGTGGTTTGGGGTGAATTTAATAAGTCCTTTTTACATTTGCGATATAATCCGCAGTGACTTTCATGTTCGCAATTGGGCATTTTGCTTTAGGATACCTTACTGGAAAAAGCGTTTCTAAGCTTCTAAGCGTTAAGCTAAATCTACCCTTGCTTTTTGTTGCCTCAATAATTCCTGATATAGATTTGATTCTTCAATATGTAGACCCTACCTTGTTCATGCATAGAGGTCCTCTTCATTCTATAATTACCTACACTTTAGTTATGCTTCCTTTCCTTATTCGCTACCGAAAACAAGCTATCCCCTACTACATAGCATTACTTTCCCATTCGCTTATAGGCGATTTTTTCACGGGCGGATTTGAAATGCTATGGCCTATATCACAACAATGGTTCAGCATCATAGGTATTGACGTTCGAAGCCTTACAAGCATATCCTTGGAAATTATGATGCTTTTCATATCATTAGCCATTATGCTTAAAACTAAAGATCTTCAGACCTTCTTTAAACCCAATAATCACAATATGTTCTTATTCATTGCTTTTGGCGCAACTTTAGGGCCTATGTTAGACTTAAGTCAAAGTTTTGAAGGCTCCCTACCTGCCCAACTCATAATTCCTAGCTTATTCTGGATAGCCATCTTTTCTTACTCCATGATAATAGAACTATACACAAAACTCACACACATCATACCCCGAAAAGTAGCTGTCCGAGCATTAAACTAAGTCATTTCTCTTGCTTTTTAAGACAACAATAAATTGATTATTTAATCTACGTTGAGTGTTTATTAACCGTTAACCTTATTATTTTTGGAACACTTTGCGTTCATTTACAGTAAAGGGGAAGTGCGCTTTAACATGCCTATTCGTCAACCAATCGTTTGTGTTCTAGGTCACGTAGACAGTGGCAAAACTTTACTTTTAGATAAAATTCGAAAAACTACCGTAGGTGCTAGAGAAGCCGGCGGAATTACTCAGCATATCGGCGCAAGCTTTTTCCCTGTTGAGACTCTCCAGCAAATCATCGGCACTTCCATGTCTTCTATGAAAAGCGGTATAGAAATCCCTGGATTATTGGTTATTGATACACCTGGGCATGAAGCTTTCACAAATCTGCGACGAAGAGGTGGCAGTGTAGCTGATATCGCCATTTTAGTTATTGATGTATTGCGTGGATTTGAAGCTCAAACATATGAATGCATAGAAATTCTCAAGGCACGAAAGACACCCTTCATTGTAGCAGTTAACAAAACTGATCGCGTGCCCGGCTGGAAAGCCCAACCTGACATGCCTTTCTTGAAATCATATGCCTTACAGGAAACCTATGTAAAAGAAACTTTGGATAACAAACTCTATGAAATTATGGGAACTTTTTCCCGTTTAAAGCTTAGCACTAATCGTTTTGACAACGTTCGAGATTTTACTTCAACTGTTGCTTTAGTTCCCGTGAGCGCAAAGACCGGTGAAGGCATAACTGAACTCCTTATGGTTCTGATTGGATTAACCCAACAATATTTGAAAAAACAACTACAAACCACCGAGGGCGCAGCAAAAGGCTCTGTTCTTGAAATCAAAGAGGAACCAGGCTTAGGCTTAACACTTAACACTATAATCTATGATGGAACACTTCAAAAAGACGATTTAATCGTAGTTGGCGGCAAAGAAAACCCGATTGTTACCCGGGTAAGAGCCATCCTAGTTCCTAAGCCTCTAGATGAGATGCGAGATCCCCGAGACAAATTCACTTCAGTTGATTCTGTTTTCGCTGCGGCAGGAGTCAAAATTGTCGCTTCCGATTTAGATCGTGCTCTAGCAGGTGCACCCTTATACGCTGTTGCTCCTGGTGAAACCCCTGAAAAATACTCCAAAATGATTGAGGATGAAATCAAGAAAATTCGGATTGTCACCCAGATTGAAGGTGTAATAATAAAAGCGGACACTTTGGGATCTCTAGAAGCTATTGCTGAGATTCTCAAAACGAACAACGTCAAGGTTCGCATTGCTGATGTCGGAGACGTTTCTAAACGGGACGTTATTGAAGCTGGAGCAGTCAAATCCAGAGAGCCGCTTTTGGGGGTTATTTTGGCTTTCGGGGTCAAAATATTGCCTGATGTAGAACAAGAAGCCGCAAATCGTGGCGTTCATATTTTTAAGGAACAAATTGTCTACCATATGATTGAAAACTACTTGGAATGGGTTAA
Source organism: Candidatus Bathyarchaeota archaeon (assembly GCA_963701765.1). Taxonomy (GTDB): domain Archaea; phylum Thermoproteota; class Bathyarchaeia; order Bathyarchaeales; family Bathycorpusculaceae; genus JADGNF01. The sequence goes on along the minus strand of CAVPBD010000004.1, from coordinate 109,937 downwards.
ATCCAAAAGTCAAGCTAAAATCGAACAAGAGCTCGAAAAACTTACTCGACCTGCAAAAATACAAGTTATCCCTGGATACATCTTCCGCCGAGCTAAACCTGCCATATTCGGAGCTGAAGTTATAGCAGGAACACTCAAACCTAAAATATCCCTTATCCGAGCAGAAGACGGGGCAGACATAGGAGAACTACAACAAATTCAAGATAAAGGGAAAAACGTAAGTGAAGCCGTCCGTGGCATGCAAGTTGCAGTTTCAATGGACAAACCCACAATAGGTAGACACCTGTTTGAAAAAGATATTCTCTATGTTAAAGTGCCTGAACCCGACGTAAGAATTTTCCAAACCACCTATGTCGACCAACTCACCGAAGAAGAACAAGAAGCCCTAAGAGAATATGTTGTAGCTATGCGGAAAAAATCGCCATTCTTTGCATTCTAAACAAGCGGATTCAACCGCCACCTACAGGTGGGACAATAGCTAAAACATCCCCCTCAACTAATATCGTTTCCAATCCCTTTAGCGCAGCAGTACTTTGTCCATTAACAAAAAACTGAAGATGTCCTCTAACCGCTTTTAATTGCTGATTATAAACGTACTCGATAAATCGCTTGCCGTACTCATCAGACAAGCGTTTAAGGACAGCATTGATTTTGATTTTCTCTTCTTCAAACGCGAGTGTTTCCTCTTTCTTATCTGTGATTTCTCTTAGGACGGTAAAGAAGCGAACTGAAATCTGCACCCTTTAGGCACCTTGAGTATTACCGTTGAACCGGTGAGATTAAACTCTTATGCACTAGCTGAATCTTCAATTTACAAGAAATAAGAAGGAGAAAAGCAAAGAAATGTACTTATAACTTCGTCAATCTTCTTTTTCCATCGATTGGTGTAGTTAGTGAACAGTTTACTTGAAACGATTAAACATGAAAGTTTTGGTCCCATAATTCGAAGATTCTTCATCAATACGTTATTCGACTCAACCTTCATGTTGCTTGGCATAATCGTGGGTTCAGCATTTGCTGCTGATGCAGGCTTAAACATCATCATAGTAACTATGCTGACAACAAGTCTTGCTTTAGGCATCTCCACTGGCGTGAGCGTATACGAAGCAGAAAGTATTGAACAAGAACGAAAAATTTCCGACCTAGAAAAAGCGTTATTCACTGACTTAAAAGACACTAGCATCGAAAAAACCGCCAAATCTACCATAATCCTTGCCACACTAATCAATTTCGCAACACCCCTATTCTCATGCGCCATAACAATAACTCCATTCATTTTTGTCGCAATGGGCCTGTTACACATTGACATTGCCGCTTGGATTTCTGTTTCCTTAGCTTTAAGCACGTTATTTGGCGCAGGAGTCTACATGGGGCGAATAGGAAAAACGAACCCTTACATAAAAGGACTAAGAATGGTGGCTTTCGGAATACTTGCCTTTGTGATAGGGGTTCTTTTGGATGCCCTATTTTAGAAAGAGATTAGGGGTTTGATCTTGGTGAAAGCTGCTTAACTTTTGATACGTTGACTTCGTCTACTCCTTTAACTGATACGCCATTTTCCTGCAAGATATTCAAGATTCCGCTGTATTCAATGTTCGCACCTCTTACCGTAAGTTTTATGGTTTCAGTTTTGGCGTCGACATCAGTTACAACGATGTCACATTCTTCAACACCGTTTACGGAACAAATTGTCTGAGATAACTCTACAAGAGATGTCTCACGAGATTTCAAACCTTCAATTAAAACACGACGAATATGAATAGCCATTGTACATCAGGAATAGGATAAAGAAGCTATCCTTAAAACTCTTTTCTAATTTGGCGCTCAAATAAAAAAGTAATTCCTTCCCAAAAGGTCTAGAAATTAAAGGAAAGTAACCTAACTATAACAGCGCCAAAAATTCTTTCATCAATAATTTGAAATGTTATCATTACAGGTGGTCTACTTATCAAATAAGCATAATTGTTTGGGGTTAACGTTTATATGTCTGTTTGATTTTCGGATAAATCCGATTAGATAGCATTCTAAACATGAAAAAGAGGTTAATGTTATGGCATACTTAACAACAACAAACTCAGGACAACCAGTCTTGATTCTTAAAGAAGGCACAACAAGAAGCCGAGGCAAAGAAGCTCAGAGAAACAATATCATGGCAGCACGTGTCGTCGGAGAAGTTCTGAAAACTACTTTAGGACCACGCGGCATGGACAAAATGCTTATTGACAACTTAGGCGATATAACAATAACCAATGACGGTGCAACCATCCTCAACGAGATAGAAGTTGAACATCCAGCAGCAAAAATGATGGTTGAAATCGCCAAGACCCAAGATGACATGGTCGGCGACGGAACAACAACCGCCGTAGTTCTAGCAAGTGAGCTCCTTAAGAAAGCTGAGGAACTCTTAGACCAAAATATTCACCCAACTATACTTGTAAGCGGCTATCGAAAAGCAGCTGCAAGAGCAATCGAGGTCATCGAGAAAGTCGCAGTACCCATTGATGTAAACGACAGAAAAGCGATGCTTAAAGTTGCCCTAACTTCTATGGGCAGCAAAGCAGTTGGTAGCGCCAAAGATCACCTAGCAGAAATATCAATAGATGCAGTCACCCAAATCACTGAAAAACGCGGCGACAAAACAATAGCTGACATAGACAACATCCAACTCATAAAGAAAACCGGCAAAAGCCTCCTCGAAACCCAACTCATACAAGGAATAATTGTCGACAAAGAAATCGTTCACCCGGGCATGCCTAAAAAGAAAGATAATGCAAAAATTGCACTTCTAGACTCTGCATTAGAAATTGAGAAAACCGAAATGAGTGCTGAAATCCGCATACGTGATCCAACCCAAATGCAAGCTTTCCTTAATCAAGAAACCAGCATGATGCAAGAAATGGCTGTAAAAATCAAGAAATCGGGCGCAGACATTGTATTCTGTCAAAAAGGAATTGACGATATGGTTCAGCACTTCTTATCTAAGGAAGGCATTATGGCCGCAAGACGCGTCAAAGAATCCGATATGGAAAAACTCTCCAAAGCCACTGGCGCAAGAATCGTATCCGACCTTAGCGACCTTAAAGCAACCGACCTTGGCTTTGCAGGTAAAGTCGAAGAACGTAAAATCGGTGACGATAAAATGCTCTTCGTCGAAAAATGCAAAGACCCCCACGCAGTAGCAATCCTCATCCGTGCAGGCCTAGAACGTCTAATAGACGAAGCTGAACGTGCAATGACTGACTCACTTTCGGTAATTTCAGACGTTATTGAAAACAATAAAATCGTAGCAGGCGGCGGAGCAGTCGAAATCGAAGTTGCAAAAGAACTACGCAAATACGCCAACAAAATTGGAGGCAGAGAACAACTAGCAATAGAAGCTTTCGCAGACGCTATGGAAATCATACCCCGTGCACTCTCCGAAAACGCGGGCCTCGAACCTATCGACATACTTGTCGAACTGCGCTCAGTACATGACAAAGAAGATGGCAAATACAAAGGCGTAAACGTATTCACTGGCAAAATCGAGAACAGCATCGACAATGGCGTAATTGAACCAATCGTAGTCAAAATACAAGCCCTCAAATCAGCAGCTGAATCTGCATGCATGATACTACGCATAGACGATGTTATATCCAGCTCTAAACCAAAAGGCGGAATGCCCGGCGGTCCAGGCGGAATGCCTGGCGGCGAAGAATAAACTTCGCTCCTAACCTTTTCTTCTTTTTAAAAACGCTATTTTTATTAAATAAAACACCTTAAACTACCAGTCCATTCTCAAAGCTCCGGTAGTATAGTCCGGCCAAGTATAGTGGCCTCTCGAGTCACGGACCCGGGTTCGAATCCCGGCCGGAGCACCAAAAACTTCAAAATACCTATTTTTGTAATTGACAAAAAAATGCGGCTTAAAGTAGCTGCAACAAATTTTCTGTTTCCTTGTTTAGTAGAGCCAGGTTTCGTCTGAGCGTTTGTAGGTTAGGATTTCGTCGGGTGTAAAGAAAATGGCCGTTTCTATTTTTGCATTCTCAACAGAGTCTGAGGCGTGGATGACGTTTTTCTCTGTGTTCATGGCGAAGTCGCCTCTTATGGTGCCGGTTTCGGCTTCTTTGGGGTTAGTCTTGCCGATTACTTTTCGTATAACGGTTACGGCGTCTTCTCCTTCTATTACCATAGCAACTACTGGACCTGATGTTATGTAATTGACGAGGCTTTCGTAGAATGGTTTTGTTTTGTGAACCGCGTATAATTTGCCGGCTTTTTCTTGATTTATCCAAGTTAGTTTCATAGCAACAATTTTGAAACCTTTGTTTTCAAGCCTACTCACTATTGTTCCTATAATCCCTCTTACAACGGTTGATGGTTTTAGCATAACGAATGTTTTTTCCATGTTCACTTTATATTTTCCTTCTTAATAGTTAACTTGCCTGCGGTTTACTGCAGTCTAAGTTATTAATTTATTCCAAAGCCGACTCCAAAACACCTTTGCATCGGCAACTAATCTGTCGAGATTGCTTCTATTTTATCGTTTTCCGTAGTTGAATGTCTTCTTTGTTTACTATTTTTGTTTTTGCCTCTGTCACTTCTTTGTCTATGATTCTTAGCTCTTCTTGAATCATCTTGATGTGTTGCCTGAGCTTTTTTCGTTGAAGTTCTAGTTCCTCAATAGTCTTTGTTTTTTTATTTTCTTCAAGAAAAGGCGCGAAGGGACTTGGCATTATGGGCATTGAACCGATTTTTGGTTCTATTTTAAGTACTTCCCGCGCGAATTCTTCAGCAAGAGTGTTTAAGCTGCTGAAGATTTCACTTTGTTTAATTATCGCCTGTTTTATGATATGTTTGCCACTTTCTGTGATTTTGTAGACTTTTATTTTCCGATTTTTTTGAGTGCCCCATTCTCCTTTGATGTATTTGGATTTTTCTAAATCCCGTAGTATGGGGTACACGCCGCCTGGGGTAGGTTTATAGAAGCCTCTAGTTTTTTCTTTGATTTCTTTCATAAGTTCATAGCCGTGAGTTGGTTTTCTGCTTAGGACGATGAGAGCGGCGACACGGATGTAACCTTTTTGTATCTCTTTCATCCAGTTAGCTGTTGTTTTTTCTTCTACGGTTGGATGCATTTGAATTTCATAATAAATATTGTATTGAGAAATACTTATATTTTGCTTCAATATATTGCAGTCAATAATATTGACCAGGAGGCTCAAAATGACTGAGTCCATAATCGAAGTTAAAAACTTAACAAAAGCATTCAACAAACTCAAAGCAGTAGACGACATCTCATTCGATGTAAAAAAAGGCGAGATTTTCGGCTTACTAGGACCAAACGGAGCAGGCAAAAGCACAACTATGCGTATGCTCTCCACCCTAAGTAGACCGACTTCGGGGACCGCAATAATCGGCGGATATGACATAGTAAAAAACGATACCAAGGTCAGAGAACTAATCGGTCTAGTTTCTGAAAAAATGATTATGTACAGTAGACTGACTGCTAAAGAGAACCTGCAGTTTTTTGGCAGTCTCTTTAACATTCCCAAAGATGTTTTATCAAAACGAATAGATGATCTCTTAGAGCTTGTACAACTTACCAAGTTCGCAAATGTTCAAGTTGGAACTTTTTCAACAGGAATGCGCCAAAGAATAAACGTGGTACGCGCCCTTCTCAATATGCCTCAAGTGCTGTTTCTTGATGAACCCACATTAGGGTTAGATCCTCAGTCATCTGTTGAGATAAAAGAATTCATCAAGAAGCTTAATCGCGAAAATGGCACAACTGTGATTATAACAACTCACATGATGGTTGATGCAGATTTGATGTGTGATCGCATAGCCATCGTAGATCATGGAAAAATCGTAGCCTTAGATACTTCTGCTAATTTGAAGAAAACAATTTCAGGAGCTGATACCACGATAGTAAAACTCGAAATAGCCAACTTATCCTCGCAAATGATTGAAAAGATCCGAGCCCTTAACTGCTCAGACTCTGTCACCCAAGAAAACTCTACTACCTTAAAAGTACTTGTCCACGGAAACGATGCGTTCAACTCCATAATTGATGCAGTAAGAGTAAATAACGGAAAGATAACTTCCATGGAGAACCTTCAACCTACCCTTGAGGATGTGTTTTTACATATAACAGGGCACCAAGTACGAGATGCCGCTGACCAAAAAATAACCATAGAACAACATGGTCCATTTGCAGGACCGAAAGGGAGAGTAAGGTGATAAAAATGGGCGCAAAAAATCTTCTTTCACATAGCCTAAAGATTGCCCGAAAAGATCTCATAGAGTTGTTCCGAAACAAGTTAGGTCTAGCTGATGCTTATCATAATGCCGCTGTTAATGATGGTGATGATCGGTTTTATTTATCCATCCAACGGCAGCTCGATAAACGATATGCCTGTTGCATTAGTTAATGAGGATGCGGGGTTTGGTAATTCTAATCTTCCAAGCCAAGCAATGATTATGGGTCTAGAGCAGTTTAACAATCAGACCCATATGCTTGTTCTTTCGGATGCATCAAGTATTGATGAAATCAAAGACTTGGTTCAAAAAGGAGACCTCTCTGGAGGAATAGTTATTCCCAGTAACTTCTCCGAGTGTATAATGAATGGAAAACAAGGAACTATAATAATCATAACTGATGAATCTAATCCCCAAGTATCTGCAACCCTCCAAGCTGCTTTAACTGCCGTATTTAATCAGATGGGCACTGTACTAGCTCAGCAGAATGTTCAGATGCTAAATCCACTTGCTGTCAACTCAACCAATTCATTAGCTGTTGTAAAACCCTATTCAATTCAAACCGAAGGTGTTGTTTCCAGAGACGCAAGCTACTTTGACTTCATTGCTCCTGGCATGATGGCAATGACAGTTATGATGAGTGTCATGACTGGTCTTCCTGCCGCTATATCTATGGAAAAAGAAATCGGTACCATGGACGGCATGATGGTTGCGCCAATCAACAGACTATCTATTATTCTTGGAAAAGCATTAGGTCAAACTGTACGAGGGCTAATACAAGGTGTAATAGTGTTAGCATTAGCTGTTGGGTCTATTTGGCGTTACCATTCAGGGTAATCTTCTGCTAGTATTCGGGATACTCTTGCTCGGTGTATTTGCTTTTGTAGGGCTAGGTGTAGTAATAACTTCCTTTGCTAAGGATCAGGAAACAGCAACCATGATGATGATGACTTTAATGTTCCCGATGATGTTCCTTAGCGGTGTACTCTTTCCCATACAGCAGATGCCTTGGTACATGCAAAGCATAAGCAACTTCCTTCCACTGACATATGCAGCTCAAGCTTTACGAAAAGTGATGGTGCTAGGCGCAGACATACCCGCGATTTCAACTGAACTTTCAATATTGATAGTGTTCGGTATCGTCATGACCGCAATAGCAGTACCTGTGTTTAAGAAAATGATGACGCGCTAACCCCCTTCTCTTTTCTGGAGAAAAGTGTTTACTGCGAGTGCAAACAACAACCTGCACAGGTTAAAACATTTTCAATAATTTTCTATCTTAAAGATCAAACGCAGAACCAATCGAGTCGCTTTTTTAGATTACTTTACCTGGATTTATTCTAGGTTGGTTTAGCTGAATTTACTTTCTTTGTTGGTCTTTTTCTTGTTGCTTTAATGCTTGGGTCGCTAAACTGGCTGCAAAGATTACACCGAAAATTATTGCTCCAATACCAATCTTATAGGTTATATCGATATTAGAATACAATACTGCTAAAACAAACACCAGCATCAAAGCGAAAATTAAAAACTCTTGTATTCTGTCCATGCCTAACTTGAAAAAACTCATTTTATTATCGCCTTTTCTAATCCTTGCTTATCGCCTTATTTAATAATTTTCTTTTATTTTTTCTTTTTTTAGATGCGTTAAAACAAATCTAAATACGTGGTAAGCTTTTATAAGAATGTTGAGCGAATTGTTTAACCGACAAGTTTACACGCTTCCAAACGCGAGAGCACAAATTAATGCCCTACATTAAACGAATTGAGCTTAAAGGCTTCAAATCATTTCGGACCCCAAACCGTTAAAGTAAACCTAGATAGGAGCTTTACTGCAATCACTGGGCCAAACGGAAGCGGGAAAACAAACATTATGGATGCCCTTCTATTTTCTCTTGGCGAACTTAGTACGCGTCGGCTTCGTGCTGAGAACGCTGCGAAACTAATTTTCCATGGTTCTGAGAAATCGGGATTAGAAAAATCCAAGCTAGCTAAGGTAATTATCCAGTTTGATAACTCCGACGGCATAATGCCTATAGACACAACAACAGTCACTTTAGGCCGAGAAGTTTACCGCAATGGTCAAAGTGTATATCGACTTAATGGCAGACGAATTTCGCGACAACACATTCTCGAAAATCTCTCCGTTGCTGGCATCAGTAGTGCTAGCCAAAACATTATTCCCCAGGGTACTATCACACGATTAACCGATATCACCCCTCCTGAGCGAAGAAAAATCATCGAAGACCTCGTTGGCATAGCCCAATACGACGCGGAAAAAGCAGGAGCCGAAGAAAAACTCCGTACCGCCGACATTTCCATCCGTACTGCCATGGGTCGAATCGACGAAGTCCAAAAACGCCTCGACGATTTAGAACGTGAACGCAACCAACTTCAACGCCTCAACTTTATACAAACTGAAATCAAAAAATTCGAAGCCGTGAAAGTCAGTCACGAAATCACCCAATTAAATAAGAAAGTTGAAGAAGCAACTATCCAAGCTGAAAAAGCCAAAGGCAAAGCTGACAAAATCAAAGAACTCCGTGACGGACGCAGATTTAAAAGACGTGAAATCGAAGGTGAATGGCGAAAACTCAGCTCCGAAATCGTCGAAGACGGTGGATCCCAAGTTATGCGGGTCCAAATCAAAATTGGCGACTTAAAATCCAAGCTTTCCGAGCTAAATTCTAAAATTAGTTCTGGGCAGTCTAGTCTTGAAAGTCTCAAGCGAGTAGGGCAAAATAATCAAGAGCAGTATGAAACACTTCGTAAAGAAATTCAACAAAACCGGTTAAGCATAAGAAAACAACGCACCGAATTTGAACAAATTCAAACTCAAATTAGTACCAAAGAAACTGAACATGAGGGTCTCGCACAGGAGACTGCACAGCTGTGGGGGCACATCGGCGAAAATGGTGTAAAAGTACGTGAAATTGAAGCCCAAATAAGTGTCCACAATAGGCGCCTTGCATTTCTAAGATCAGAATTTACTAAAAGTAAAACCTTCATTAAAGCTAACTCTGGTCGACTAAGAGAACTCAGTGCCCGAAAAGAGCGCTTTAGCACAACTCTGGCTGAAGTGGAAACTTCGTTAATTGAGCTTGATAAGGTTCAGAAAGAGCAAAAAGTTCAACTTAAAAACCTTGAAAAAATAATTGAAAAGCGAACCGCCCAAAAGGAAGCTGCTGAAAGAGAAATAACTGAAGCAGGAAAAATCGCAAATTCAGCTAAAGAAGCTGTAATTGAATTTGTTACTCAACGCGAATTGGCTGAAACGGTGGCCGCAGAAGAAAAAGCTTTGCGTAGCATAGAAGAGCTTGGTGATTTAGGGGTAATAACGGGAGTTTACGGTAGACTCCGAAACCTCATCAAGATTGATAAAAGCTATAAGAAGGCTTTAGATGCCGCTGCGATTGGCTGGTTAGATGCGTTAGTCGTTAAAGACATCGACGCAGCATTTATGTGCACTGAGACTTTACGCCGAATGAAATTGGGTAGGATAAAATTAATTCCGCTCGAAGGAACAACAGCACTAAAACAATTGAAGGTTCCTGATCGTAGTGGAATTAGCGGTATAGCTTCGTTTTTCATGAAATATGATAAAAATCATGAGGCAGCCATTAACTACGTGTTTGGGGACACTTTGGTAGCTATGGATGATAAGACTGCTTTTGCCTTATCAAATCAAGGCTACCGTGTTGTCACAATTAATGGAGACCTTTACGAGCCAGGTGCATTCGAAAGTGGCTTTTATCGCGCTCCTATAGACTTCTCAACCCTAATACCAAGCGAGAACGCCATCAAAAGCCTCGATGAAGCTGTAAAAGCACTTCAAACACACCTGAGTCAAAGAGGCAGTGACATCGTTACTTTTGAAGAAGAAATTACGCAATCAAGACTACAAATAACTCGCCTCTCAGATGCAATCACAACCATTGACCGAGAAATAGTGCGCGTTAAACGTAGCGTGAAACGCACTCAAATCAACCTTAGGCGTGTTGAAAAGTTCAGTAGCCGAATAGAAAAAGAAATAGAAATCGAAAAAGCTCACATGGGTCTCTACAAGTCTGAAAGAGACTCCATCAAAAAAGAACTTCAGAAACTTCAAATTGAATTGGGGGAATTTAGACGGAAAACAGATGTTGCTCATATTCAGGAGTTAGAGCTTAAGCGGGAAAAGCTTGGCGAAGAGATTAATACTCTGCGTCAGAAACGAGGCACTGTACAAACAGAACTTTCCACTGGCCAATCTCAATTTGATAACGTTCTCCGGACAGGCTATCAAAACAGCAAAATTCAGCTATCAAAAGTAGAGCAACAACTGAAAAAAGTCGAAAAAGAAGTAAATGAAGCCCTTCAAGAGCGCGAAACCATCAAACAAGATTTAGCTGAACAAGAGAAGAGTCGAGTTGAGCTTTCAAATGCTGTACTCTCAGCAAGAGAAGACTCAAAAAAATTCACTTCACAAATCGATGATATTGACTCTGAATTACGTTCGCTTGATAGCGAGTTTGAGCAGGCCGATCAACTCTATAATCAACTACAACTTAGCATTCAAACAGCACGTTTACAATTAAGTCAATACCAGAATCAACTCAAGATCCTTAATTACGATCATCCTCTGGAGACTAATCCGAAGCAAGTGGAAGAGGCCGAGACTACAATTCAGATGATGCGTTTTGAACTTGATCGTGTTGGCGCAGTAAATCAGCTTGCTGTTTCTCATTATGCTGAACAGATTTCACGATACCGTGAATTATCTTTACGCCTTAATGAGTTAGAGCGGGAAAAACAAGCAATAGTTGCTTTCATGGACCAGATTGAGGGCAAGAAGCGCCGCATATTCATGGAAGCCTTCGACAAAATCAACGCTAACATGACCAAGTATTTCTCCAAATTAACCGGCGGGGGGTCTGCAACTCTAAAGCTTGAGAACCCTGAAGAACCATTTATTGGAGGAATTGACATGATTGTGCAATTTCCCAACAAACCTTCCATAGTAGTAAGTGGTGCTAGTGGTGGAGAACGCTCCGTTTCAGCGGTCGCATTCATTTTTGCTTTAAAGGAATTCTCGCCTGCTTCGTTCTATGTTTTTGACGAGGTAGATGCTCACTTAGACGCTTTCCACACTACCAAGCTAGCTGAGCTTTTCTTAGAAGAATCTGAAAAGGTTCAGTTCGTAGTTATCACCTTAAAACCTGAAATGGTAAGCAAAGCCCAGAAAGTATACGGTGTATACGAACGAAACGGTGTCTCAGCTGTAATTTCAGTCAAACTCCCTGCGGAGGCTCCTACCTGATGGCTAGTCCAGTTGTCCGCAAGCCGTTTTATATGCGTCCTCCTTGGAACATTCTTTTTGATATTGAACGTCTTCAAAAACTCACACCTTGGAACGTGAACATATCTTATCTGCTTCGCTCTTTTCTGTTAGAAATGGAAAAGATGGGTAAAGTGGATTTTAGAGCCTCTGGGGTTGCTCTTGATTCTTCCGCACTTATCTATCTTATGAAATCTAAGCTTTTGCTTACTCTTCAGGAGCCTCCTGCACCACCTGCTCGTGGTCCAACTGATGTGGTTCCGCCACCATTATTCTTGCCCTTAAGACATGAATTAACATCTACAACAATTCAGCATCTGCTTGCGGTCTTAGATGAAGTGCTCAAAGGCGAAAAACCACTTAACATTGACCGAGTAGTTTTGCAGCCGGTTCTTCCGCAAGCATCTGATCTTATGCCCCAATTTGATAAGTTCATCGCTGAACTTGAAATGCAGATGGACAAGCTCTATGAGCGGCTTGTCGAAATGGTCAAAGGTCAAGGCATAATCGATTTCAACACCCTCATCAAGGGGATGGTAAGACTTGATGCGGTCCGTATCTTTATTCTTCTATTATTCTTGGCAAGCGAAGGTCTAATCGGTTTGTGGCAGAATGAGGAAACAGAAGAAATATACATAGCTGTAGGAAAATTGAAGGTTGCTGAATATGAACAACGAAGAAGCAAACCCGACTGAGAATCAAAATCAGAGTATAAAACCAACTTCCGAGAGCCAAGGCCAGAATTCAGTTTCGCAATCTGAAACTGCGGTTAACCCTTTACAGAGTTCTGAGCAACATCATACAGAGTCACTAGTTGAAGCTCATACAGGCGTTTCTGAAGAGGATAAGAAAAAACATAATTTAGTCATGATAGAAGCCGCTTTGTTTGTTGCAGGTCGTCCTTTGGACCTCAACGAAATTTGTTCAGTCATAAATTCCCGCTCAAAAAAACGTGCACAACAACTGGTTAGAGAAATCATTCAAGAATATGCTTCACGGAATAACGCGCTTGAGATTTTAGAGCTAAAAGATGAAAGATATGTTCTGCAACTGAAGGCCGAATTTACTCCATTAGTTAAAAAACTTGTAAATCGGCCATTACTTTCGTCTGGTCCACTTAAAACACTTAGCTACATTGCTTATAGACAGCCGATTTCACAAAAACGCGTTATCGAGGTACGTGGTCAGCATGCTTATGGACACATAAAGATGCTGCGCGAAATGGATCTAATTGTGCCAGAACGTAGTGGGCGATCCATGGTTCTCAGAACCACAGACTACTTTGCTGACTACTTCGGATTAACCCAAGATCCTGCAGCTATGAAGAGGGATTTAAAACGCGTATTTGGCGACTTTGCGACCAAAGCTGAATTCCAAGCAGATACTTCACAAGCAAAGGATGAACAGTCCCAATAGAAAGGATACGTTTATATTGAAAACTGCGATACTAACTGAACACTCAAATTTAACCAGATAAAAGGGAAATGTGAAATGTCAGTCTGGCATGGAAACTCTCAAAAGAAGAAGCTCACCGGCGGTAGAAAACGCATGAACCGCGGGAAACGCAAATATGAGCAAGGCACTTACGCAGCTGAAACTACGATTGGCGAACCAAAACGTAAATCTTCTAGAGGTTTCGGCGGCAACACAAAAATCAAACTCTTAACCGAAAAATACGCCTCAGTTACAGATGTTAAAAGCGGCAAAACAGAGAAAGTCGAAATTCTACGTGTAATCAAAAACCGCGCAAATGTTGATTATGACCGTAGAGGTGTAATAACTAAAGGTGCAGAAATTGAAACAGCTCTCGGGACCGCACGCGTTACCAGCCGCCCAGGTAACGATGGGGTAATCAACGCTATTCTCATAAGCACTAAAGAAGAAAAGGCATAAGCCTTTTTCATTTTATCCAATTTATTTCTTGGATTCTACTTTTGGAGCTTCGTTTCTAATTTTTAGCAATTGCTTAGCTATCTTGTTTATTACTTGCTCTTTAGAACCTTGTTTTTCTACAAGTAACATACCCGGTTTACTCCATGGATTCTTCGGATAACCCTTCTCTGGCACCAATTCGTTCTCTAAATTGAGCTTTGCTGCAGCCTCTTGGATTTCTGTTATTTTTGGGGTAGGTACTGCTAGATTTTTGTTAACGCGACGTCCTTCCATTCTGGACTTGCCTGAATCGAAGTATGCTGGCCAGATAATTGTTTTACTTTGTTTGCGCAAACCATTTTCCTCCACTATTGACTATTTTTGTGCATAGTATACTTTCATTTTATCTGCTACATTATCCACTCGTACGAAGCCAAATCGTTCAAACTGTATCACAGCGTCTGGCTTTAACTTTTTGCACGCATCCTCAGCCATTCCATCAATAGTTGAGGCATCAGACATAACAGCTTCGCAGGGAAACTCTTGTCCTACAGGTATCCAATGAATTAGTTGAGCTTTAATTTTTCTAACATCCTCATAAGATTCGCTAATAAACTCTGCCTCAACGATGTCTGGATTTATTTTCTCAATTTTGACGTTAAAGAGCTCCATTAACCTGATGGTTTTTCCTGCTTCTATGTTTGTAGAGTCTTTTTTGGCTATCCAGAAAATAGACTGTTTTTCTTCTCCGCTAGGTGTTATTATGTGTTCTCTGTAGCCATTTTCGGGTTTTTCTGGATGTAGAGGTAATTGAGCTTTGAATGTTTTGGGGATGTTTTTGACTTTTAATTGAATGGGTTCAGCGACGAAGAAATATCGGTTGGAATGGGAATCGAGGATTTTGCGGTTATATGCATAAAGGTTTTCCCAGCTAAGAGTTACGTCTGCGGGTTTGGGTCCAATATCGATTATGAGTTTTTTAATTGCTTCAGGCGTGATTCCACGTCTTCGCAAAGCCGCAAATGTTGCTAACCGAGGATCGTCCCAGCCTTGGAAGTTACCTTCGCGTATGCCTGCAAGGATTTTGGATTTGCTTAAAAAAGCACCAGTTATCTTTAATCTGCCATAGTGAATAGCTTGAGGGTATTCCCAACCTAGATGCTTATACATAAACTCTTGACGAACACCATTAGTTAGATGCTCTTTGCCTCTAATTATGTGGGTAATGCCCAATAGGTGGTCATCTGAGCCAGCTGCCATGTTATAAAGTGGCCAAACTCTGTATTTGTTACCTACGCGTGGATGTGGATACTTTTTGTTATCTATAATTCGGAATGCAGGCCAGTCCCTCACCGCTGGATTGGGGTGGTCTAGATCAGTTTTCACGCGCATTACGGCTTGCCCTTCGGTGTAGGTACCATCTAACATGTAGTTCCAGCGTTGCATTTGCTCATTGGTTGGTAAGTTACGGCAGGGGCAAGCTTCGTGGTCTATAATTTTCTTTCGGAATTCGTCAGGTATGCAGGTACATACATAGGCGTTGCTGTCTTGGATGAGACGCTGAGCGTACTCGTAGTAAATCGATATTCGGTCGCTTTGAATGTATTCTTCATCGACCTTACAGCCTAGCCAGGCGAGGTCTTCTCGGATTTTGGGATAAAATTCCAGACCTGGTTTCTTTACTTTAGGGTCGGTGTCTTCAAAGCGTAGAATAAATTTGCCGTTATACATTCTAGCGTATTCATGGCTTAGTATTATGGCTCTGGCTGACCCCAGATGCAGTACGCAATCAGGGTTTGGAGAAAACCGTGTTACAACCTGCTTGTATTTTTCTACATTTGGTAATTTGGGTAAATGTTTCTCTTCTTCAGTTTTCTTTTTCTCTTGAGTCTGTGGCCAATTCTCTGCTACTATGCGTTTTTGTTCCTCAAGTGGAAGATTGTTAACTTCGCTAAGAACTTCGTTAATAAACATGGTGAGCTCTTTGGCTTGGCTTCGGAGTTCTTGTTTTTCACCTAAAAGTTTTCCTACAATAGGACCAGCTTGTGCTTTGCCATCATGTTGCACAGCATTAAGGAGGGCGCTTTTCCGAATAAGTTCTCTAAGTTCTTGATTATCTCGTAACATAACAGTAACGCTCTTGAAAGTTAGGGTTTAGATGCTTCTCTTAATCAAGAATTCTGCGAAGGCTTTTAATTTTTCCTTGCCGTCCGACTTTTTCATAAGTTTGTCGACTTCATGCCAGCTTTCTTCAACCATTTTTGTAGCTTTGTGTTTTACATACTCTATGGCATCGTTTTTCGCAATTATGCCAATAGCTTCGTTTCGCAAAGTTTGCTCGGAGGTATGCATGCCCAAAATGGTGATGAGGCGTTTTTTATCTTGAGCATCGGCAGTTTTTAGAGCGCGAATAACCATTAGGGTACGTTTGCCTTCCGTTATATCCTGTCCTAATCCCCCTTTCTTTTCCGCGAATTCCTTGCCAGTTAAATCTAAAACGTCGTCTTGCATTTGGAATGCAACACCAATGCTTTCGGCGAAGTGCCCTAGCTTCTCAACTTGATTTTTGTTTGCGTCTGCGATTACCGCAGCGAGTTTTGCGGCCATGCGTGCAAGGGTTCCTGTTTTATAGGCGCACATTTGCAGGTAGTCTTCTTCGGTAATGTTGTCGGCGTGAGCTATCCCTTTGTGCCAGGCTATGTCCATAGCTTGGCCGATGCTTAGATTAATCATTTCTTGTATGTAAATTTCGTAAATATCTCTTAGTTTCTCTGCAGGAATTGGGTTCTTTTTAGCCATAAGGGGTAAAAGCGGTAGATAGTACATAGCGTTTCCTGCATTTACTGCTACGTCTACTCCGAAGATTTTATAGGTACAGGGTTTTCCCCTTCTAACATCTGATGAGTCCTCGATATCATCAATTACCAGTGTACCGTTGTGGACCACTTCCGGAATTATCGCAAAATCTAAGAAATCAGCGGCTTTCTTACCTAACGCTTCGCAAATAAGCAAAAAGAGTGTTGGGCGCCATCTTTTACCGCCACGGTCTAACATGTCCCAGATGGGGTCAGCTATAGCTTTGTTTATAGTTTCTACGTTGCAGCTGTACTTTGGAGGGTTAACCTGAAAAAGAATATCTTTATCAGAGAATTTTCTTGGAATATACTTCTCAATTGCCTTGTCAATCAGAGGTGCGTTTTTTTCAAGGAACTTTTCGATTTTCACTGGGGGCCATGCTCCTTTTAGCGTAACTTTCAACGTTGAAGCCTCGGGTTTTGAGCCACTGAGCAGTTTTTCCCGTTATTACGATGGGCGTTTTTGCTAGGTGCTCTATATTGGGTGCTCCAACAAGGAACATGATATTTCTCAATTCTTCTATTAAAAGTGTCAGTAGATTTTCGGTTTCTTTAACCCCTTTTACTGCAGTTTGAAGCACTGGTTGAGCCAAACTAGTGAACTCTGCACCTAAAACAAGCGATTTTGCTATGTCAGTGCCATTACGAATGCCGCCCGAAGCGATAACCGGAATCTTTACGGTTTGAGCAATTTCAACGATGCTTGTAGCTGTAGGAATACCCCAGTCCCAGAAAGCTTCCCCTAGAAACCGTTGTAACTGGCTTTCTTCTTTGCCTGCCCGATGATATTCAACTGCGGCAAAGCTTGTTCCACCTACACCGCCTACATCTATAGCCTTTACACCGACCGCTTCGAGCATTTTTGCTTCTTCAGCAGCGATGCCTGTACCTGTTTCCTTCACAATAACGGGTTTGTCAAGTTCTTCGGCAAGCTCTGCGATTTTGGATAGAACACCCTTAAACTTAGTTTGCCCTTCTGGCTGAACCGCTTCTTGCAGCGCGTTTAAATGGATGGCTATTGCGTCTGCTTCAATCATATCAATTGCTTTTTTTGCCTCTTTAACACTGTAACCGTGAACTAGTTGCGCTGCACCTATATTTGCAATTAAGAAGGCGTGGGGTGCTTGTTTTCTGGCTACTGCGAAGGTTTTAGCTAATGTTTTGTCTTCTATGGCAGCTCTTTGGCTTCCTACGCCCATGCCAAGTTGGAGTTTTTCAACGGCTTCGGCGATGGTAGCGTTGATTTTTTCGGCTTGGGTAGTGCCACCTGTTATCGCGCCAACGATAAGAGGTGCTGAGAATTTGTGTCCAAAAAAGTTTGTGGAGAGGTTGATTTCTTGTTTATTTATTTCTGGGAGGGCTTTGTGGATGAAGTGAATGTCTTCGAATCCTGCTGAGGCTTTCTTAGCTTGGGATTTTTCATCCATACAGATGCGGATATGGTCAGCTTTGCGTCGTTGGGTTTCTTCCGCCACCACTAAACCTTCTGTATCTCAGTGCCTAAAACTTCCTTACCTGCTAATGCCCTCATGATTGACTGCGCTTTTGTAGCGCCAGTTATGGTTACGTGGACTCCTTGTTCTATCGCTGGGATCAGTTCAGCGATTTTGCCTGCCATTCCACCTGTAACATCTTTCCCAGCAGACTTTCCCATCTTACTTTGGACTTCTTTTAACTCTTTAAGCGTTAGACGCTTGTAGGGTTTGGCATTTGGATTAGTTTTAGGATCTGCGTCATATAGGCCATCGGTGTCTACACCTATGACAATTTTTTCTGCTTTGAACTTTATGGCCAAATATGCAACAAGTTGGTCACCTGAGAGAATAGTGAATCCCATTTTATCGTCTAAAACAGCGTCGCCATAGAGTACGGGTGTGAAACCCATTTTCATCATAGATTTCATGACAGTGTCGTCGAAAAGTTTGATTCTACCATTTTCGGTTATAATGCAAGATGAAGGAGCTATGCTTATAGCAGGAACTTCATGCAGGACAAGTGCATCCATAACTAAGCCATTGAGTACAGTCATTACGTGGTGGGTTTCTGCAAAGCCGATTTTCTGGGTAGGCTCTTTGTAGCCATCTTTTATGCCATACTGTTGGGCAGTTGGATGACCAAAACTACCGCCACCATGAACTACAATAAGATTATCCAGGTCTGCCCGTTTGATTTCTTCGCCTAACCGATTTATGATATCGGTATGAGCAGCCAGTTGTCCGGTTTTATCTGTGATTGCGGAACCGCCAATTTTAAGGATTATCGGTTTTGCTTCGCTCATTTTGTAACTACCTTAACATGTCTTATGAAACACTGCTTGATTAAGATTACAGTTAATTACAATAAGATAAGGTTACCATTCTTTGCTTATGATAGTGTCTTTTGTACTACTATATTCAACTAAGTTTCCAATTTAATTAAAAAAATTTAGTAAACAATAAAGAGTGAGCAGTTGCGCCTCATTTAGAGGTGCTTGTCAATTGATTCATTGTTTTATAGTATAGTCACGGTTTCGTTTTCTACTCGAATGTGGTCGCCGGTTTTAATTTTGGTGATTTCAATTTTGTCTACGCAGGGGATTTCGCTGATGATGGCACCGACGGCTACTATGGTTTCGCATTCTTTATTGATCATGGCGGCAGGTGCAGTGTTGTTCTTTTTCATACGATAAAGTGTGTAGGAACCTACAGTTGAGCCTTTACCTTGAGGGAAAACCAAGATTTTACCTTTGACACTTATGCCTTGAAGTTCATGTCCTTTCTCGATGACTATACCAGTATTTGGGTCAACTCCACCATAGAATGAGATGGGCATTGTGGTTTTGAGAACTTCTGCTTCTACTTTGCCTTTTAAGATGATTCTTCCTTTTAGTTGTTCCATTTTCCCGTCACCGCTGCTTGAATGCATTCATCTATACTTCCCATTTTAGTCTTCATATTATTCTGCCGTGAATAGAAGCATCCTTTTGCTGAGTTGGTCGCTAAAGATTTGAATCTGCCCTTCAGGGGAGCTACGGCCATGCAGGTGTCGCAAGCAAATTTGCCTCCTGCTGCTTCGATTGTTTGAGTGTAGCCGCGTTTATCAGCGATTTGTTTTGCTGATCTGGAAGTGGCAACCCAGAATTCTGTGTTGGCTGCAACTTTCTTACCTTTTACTAGATCTGCTATTTGGGCGATTTCTTTGATGGAGCAGTGAGGGCAACCTACACAGACCAATTCAATCTCGGAAACTTCATCGTTAATGTTATCATAGGCGTTCTTGAGATCATTTTCCTCAATGGTGATTACGTCTTTTGGTACGATTTGACTCTCGGCACCAGGTGTAATCCCTTTCATGTAAAAGAGCGGTTTAGCGCCATAGGTAACTACAGAAGCGCAAAAGGATTTTAGTTCATCTACATCTGCGTCTTTTATGCCTGTGATGTAGGGGATTTTGTTTTCTGCCTTTTTACCTATTGCGTAACCTAATGCACCCCAATCGGACAATTTTGACAAGTTGGCGTTTACCTGTACTTGTACATCTGGGGCTCGGTTTTCATCTAAGTGGAGTCCATAGGCTGGAGTTTTACCGACGAACGCTGCAGCTAGTGCCGAAGGTCCGCCTTCACGGTTGGTTCGGGCGCCCAGAACCGAGTTAGCGAAGGTTACAGCTGAAGATTCTGACCATGCGATATGTTCACCGTACCTCGGCAGATTTCCTATCAGGTAGGGGGTACAGGTGCAGCTGATGAGTATGCCCATTTTATCAAAGGCTTCTATGACAAGGTTTTGTTTTTGGGCGAATTCTTCGCTTATGCCTAGTTGCTTCCAGTTTTCTAAATCCATACCTGCAGGGTTAAGGGTGGTTGTGACTTTGACTCTGCCGTCTTTAGCAAGTTCATTTAAAAATTCTAATCCTGCGTCTCCGAGGTTATGATATGACACTCCCGCGACTTGGACGGAGCCAACTTTGATTAGGCGCTCAGCCCCGAAGATGTTCCCGAGAGCGACAAGAATCTCCATGCTTTTTCTTACGGCGTAGCCTTCTTCGCCGTCCAGCATTCTTTGCTCTTCTTTAGTTAAGTACATAAAAAGAGCTATAGGAACTTCTGCAAATCAACTTTTCGGTACTGCTCTTTATTGAAGCCTTTTCCTGTGGTTGCTGTAGGTATGGTTGCGTCTAAACCTGCTTTGGCTGTGGTGGCTTTTTTTCCCTCTGTTAGGTCGCCTGAGGGGTCTAGTGATGAACCGGGTTGGTTTGATAGGATGACTGTGTTTTTATCGGCTTGGAAACGCGTAGCTATTGCCCATTCTACGTCGTGGGGGTCGTATATGTTGATGTCGTCGTCGACTATGATGCAGTGTTTGAGGGATTTGTGTCCTTCAAAGGTGGCTGCTATGGCTTTTTTGCCATCATCAGGATTCTGTTTTTTAATTTGTACTATGGCGTGGAGCCAGCTGCATCCACCGGGTGTGATGTAGACATCTTTGCATTGGCAGACTTTGTTAACTTCATTGAATATTGTGGGTTCTTTAGGCATGCCCATCAAGAACTTGTGCTCGTTTCTACCTGCTAATATGGTCTGGTAAATGGGGTTTTGTCTGTGAGTTATACATTTGATTTCGATTATCGGTTGCTGTCTGATTTTATCGATAGTACCTGTCAAGTCTAAGAATGGGCCTTCAGTGGTTTTCTCTTTAGTTATTCTGCCCTCAAGCACGATTTCGCAGTCTTTAGGTACCTCTAAGTCAATGGTTTTGCATTTGACTAGCTCAGTTTTTTCCAGCGCATTTGCCATGCCCAATTCATCAACGTTTGCTGGTAGTGAAGTGGCTGCGGCAAGGAGTACCGCAGTAGAGTTGCCAATGCAGATAGCTATGTCAAGCTCTCCGCCTGCCTTCTTTAAAGCAGTGTCGGTTCCACGGTTTTCAACAATTCTAACCGCAAAGTGATTTTTGTCAAGAAGCATGAGTCTGTGGAAGCACATGTTTCTAATTCCCAGCTGGGGATCTTTCACTATTGATACTGCCGAGGGGATGTATTTACCACCATCTTTCTCAGTATAATGCATAATAGGCAATTTGGCTAAATCAACATCAGTTTCGATTACTTCTTGGCATTCACCGTTAGCTACCATAGCTGGAGCTATAGGGGATTCGATAGCTTTAGCAAGTATGGGCAGAAGCTGACCTTTGGAGGTTCCTACAGCTTGCGCAATTAGATCTTTAGAGGAAATAAGCCCCGCTATAACGGGAAGGTTGGATTCTTTGACTTTTTCGAAGAACACGGGTTTCTCGCCAAGCGCTTCAATGACGCTGGCTATTTCATATTCGGTGGAGATTTCTTTTTTTATGTGGGTTATTTGTCCGGTTTTTTCGAGTTGTTCTATGTAGCTTCTAAAACCCATATTCCTCAATCCTCACGTTTTATTGGTTTATGTTTGCTTATATTTTTTGTACTCCAATTTTGGTCCGGAGCACTTGGAAGCCTTCTTTTTCTATTGCGGATGCAATTTTTTCTTGTAGGTCTTTACTGGGTGTTAGTGCGGTCATGCAGCCTCCACCTCCGCCACCTGTAAGCTTAGCTCCATAGGCACCTATTTTTCTAGCAAGATTAACTAGCATATCGAGTTCTTTACTTGAAACTTCTATGCCTTGAAGTATAGTATGGTTTTCGTTCATTAAGGCGCCTACTTTCTTTAAGTCGCCTGTTTCTAGTGCTCTTCTGCCTTCTAAGGCAAGTTCTGCTGCTCTTTGGAACAGCGGATCATATTTTTGCGGGTTTTGTTTTTTCCGATTCGCAACACCTTCGACCATGGCTTTAGTATTGGCAACTTTACCTGTGCTGGCGATTACGATTTCTACTGGTTTAGGGATGCGTAGTGTTTCCACATAGTCTGGTCCGCCTGTCATGTTTTTCTTAAACCACATTAGACCACCGTAGGTTGCGGCTGTATTATCGATACCTGAGGGGTTGCCTGCGTAAGCTTTTTCCGCTTCATAGGAGACTTCGTTGATTTTCTCGTTTGAGAGTTTTAAATTAAATTCTTCTGAAATGGCTCGGGCGATGGCGACACTACTTGCTGCGGAAGCGCCTAATCCGCTAAAGCCTGGTAGGTTGCCTCCTATCCAGATGCTCATGGGTGTATCAATAGTCATACCCATCGCTTTTAGCATACGTTCTATTGATTCGATTTGCTGAAGTTTCTTTTCTTCAGCGTAACCCTTAGAGCCTGTTCGCTCATCATTTATTACTAAGCCTTTTGCGATTTTTTTAACTTCTGCGTCTGTTGCGGCGTCTGTTGCGGAAACAATTCCCGCGACGCCATGGACTACGAAGTGTTCACCGAATAAGATTACTTTTCCGAAACCAGATCCTCTTCCCATTTTAAAACACCTTTAAAGAAAAGTTATTTGTTGATTAGATAAAAATATTCTCTTAGTTTAAAGCCGATCTGTTCTGATTATTGGAAAAATGCATTCAATTTAAGAAATATTGTAGAAGAAGAAAAAATTTGTTTACTTTTTGGTTTGGTTTGTTTTAGCTTTTTTAGGCTTTTCTTCTGTATTTGCACCCGCACATTTTATGCAACATGCAGAGTATTCTTTGCCATCTATTATCGTTTTTGCAGTTGATAGGTTGCATAGTTCAGGTGAGCTTTCTGGACTGCAGAATCCGCATTTCACACTGGTTGTCTTCTTTGTTTGTTTTTTCATTTTTTCACCTCGTTGGCTGCTTGCTGCTTTTTGTAGTAGTCCTGTATTGCGGCATGTAGGGCATCTGCGGCTAGGTTTGAGCAGTGCATCTTTACTGGGGGTAGACCTCCTAGTGATGTTGCGACGTCTCCTCGCGATATTTTTAGGGCTTCTTCAAGTGTTTTGCCCTTCGCCATGTCTGTTGTCATGCTGCTTGTGGCTATTGCAGCTCCACAGCCAAAAGTTTTGAATTTAATATCTGTTATCCGGTTGTCTTTTACTTTGATATACATGGTCATTAGGTCGCCGCAGACCGGGTTCCCTACGGTTCCTACGCCATCTGCGTCAGGTATTTCGCCTGTGTTTTTTGGGTTTTTAAAATGTTCCATAACTTTTTCTGAATACATTATTCTCTTAACTCCTTTGGGGTCAATGGTGACATTGCCCTTAACCGATTAATAATATGCGGCATTAAATCTATAACATATTCGACTTGATCCATCGTATTGTCTTTGCCTAAGCTAAACATTATTGATCCGTGGGCTTCTTCATGCTTTAGTCCAGTTGCAAGCAGTACATGTGAGGGTTCCAGGGTTTTTGAGGCGCAAGCAGAACCAGAAGAGACAGATACCCCACTCATTTCTAAGCTAAGCAGCATAGATTCGCCTTCAATGAAGCTGTACCTAACTGATACATTGTCAGGTAATCGATTAGTTGGGTGTCCGTTTAGGAACGTGTACGGTAATGGTTTAAGCAGACCTTCAATTAGGCGGTTTCTGAGTTTTGTTAGTTTTTCGATGTTGCTTTGCATTTCCTGTTTAGCTATTTCTGCGGCTTTTCCAAATCCTATTATGCCCGGTATGTTTTCAGTTCCGGATCTTAGTCCTTTTTCTTGTCCGCCTCCATGAAATAAAGGCTCGATACGTATGCCCTCTTTTACATAGAGTGCCCCAATACCTTTAGGTCCATACATATCATTTGAGGAAATTGTAAGGAGATCAATTCCTAATGCTTGCACATCAATTGGAACCTGACCAGCTGCGACTGTTGCGTCCACATGTAAGTAAGCTTTTTTATTATGAACTATTTTGCTGATTTCCTGAATTGGCTGAATTGTACCTATCTCCCCGTTTGCGTATACTATAGAGACGAGAACGGTTTTTTCGGTTAGTTCTTTTTCGAGGTTGTTTAGGTCTATGGTGCCGAATTTGTCCACTGGTAGAAAGACCGCTTCGAAGCCTTTGGTTGTTAGATATTTTACTGGATTGACTACGGACATGTGTTCTACGCTTGAGGTTATGATTTTTGTCCCTTTGTCTTTGTTACGGTTAGCTATTCCTTTGATTGCTAAGTTGTTGCTTTCGGTTGCTCCTGAAGTGAAAATTATTGATTCTGGTTTTTCAGCATTAATCAACTCTGCAACTTTTTTTCTTGCTTCATCAAGTGCTTGTTTTGCTTCTTGACCTGAGCTATGTAGTGATGAGGGGTTACCGTATACTGTTTTCATAAAAGGAAGCATGGCTTCTATTGCTTGAGGATTAACTGGTTTTCCAGCTGCATAATCCATATTTACTTTTTTTGTTGCCATTTTTTCACCTTGAGGCTGAAACTTTTGGATTTTATAAAATTTAGGTTTAAGTCCGATAACACATTTTTTGTGTTTTTTCTTGTATTAAGTTTTTATTTTATCTTCTTAATAAGTATTCGAACTGTGTCGCCTTCTTTGGTGCTGCTGATTATTTCTTGTTCTAGATGTTTTACAAGGCTTTGTATATCTGATTCTGCAGCTGGATCATCAGCAAAAACCTCTAATGTCTCTCCTATCTCCATCTCGTCTATGGCTAATCTGGTTCTAAAAACAGGCTCGGGGCAGTATAAACCCCGGCAGTCGAGATCTTTGTTCGGTTTCGTTGTCATTTTATTTTCCTCTAAAGCGTGATTCTGTTTGGCTGTATTATTTGGTTAGAACCACATGGTGGCGTTTGCACTTAGAGCTAAGTCGTTTAATGTTGCTGCTCCAACTATTTTTACTCCCGGTATTAGGGTTACTTTGTCCCATCCGAACATTTTTTTGGATGCTTCACACACGTCGATTTCGATTCCCATTTGGAGAGTTTTTTGAATCATTTCTGCAACGCTTGGGAAGGCTCCTAGTTTTATTTTTTCTGCTGCTCCTGGAAGCAGTATTCTAAGGCTTTGACCTAAAAAGTATACTTTAGGGTTTAAGCCCATAGCTTTGGCTGTTTGAGCAAGAACGAGGGGGGAGTATTGTCTTTCGGGGTTATCGCTTGTTTGAACATATAAAATAAATTTTTCGTCTTTCACTAAAATCGCCTCGATTTTTTGTTATGTTATTTATTGTAATTACTTCGCAATAAATATAACGGTGTTATTGAGATGTTTTAATGAAAAGACTTTGATATAACTGTTGGGAGTAGTTACATTGTTTGTCTTTTTCTTCATTTTAAATTAGGACTTGGCGTATTGTCGTTTTATAGTTTTGGTCGTTGCTACGGCGACTATGATTGCTATACTTATGATTATTAGAATTGTAAGATTTATTGGATCTTCTAATAATAGCATTGATAGCGTAATGGGGGTACTTTGGAAAATTAGCTTATGTGGGCGGTCGATGTAAATTTCGGTTGTGGCTAATTTTGTTGTTTGGGTTTTGAAGTTTAGTTCTATATTGTCTAGGGTGTAAGTGGTTATTTTTTGTTTGGTATTCTCATCGTTTGTTTGTCCTGTTTTATCTGTGGTTAAAGTGAGATAGGTGCCTTGGTCAAAAAAGGTGTCGTTGGTGGGTGAAACATTTGAAAATACTACATTGTAACCGCCTGAGAAGGCGAGCGTGTATTGTGTTACTGATTGAATATTGATGTTTGTGGGTTCGGTTAGGGTTATTTGGATTGGGAAGGTTCCATTTCCTGAACGATTTAGCGAGATGATTTCTTTGTTGTTTAAAGTGTAACTTATTGCGTTAGTTCTTGTTTGTTGTTGGTTAAGATTTGTGCAATAGTTGAAGAAGGATGTGATGGTTGAGTTTGCGTCATACCACCCTTCATCTTCTTGTATAGTAGGGTTTGTCACTGACTCAAGATTACCTGCGCTGAAGCTAATTTTGTACTGGATAACAGTTTTTATGCTGATTGTTTCAGGAGTTGAAATTGTTACTAGATTTAGTACAGTTATTGGATTTGCTTGAGTTACGGTTGTGACTTCGCCGTTGACGCTATATGAAATCAACCGTT
This sequence comes from Candidatus Bathyarchaeota archaeon, assembly GCA_963701765.1. Lineage (GTDB taxonomy): Archaea > Thermoproteota > Bathyarchaeia > Bathyarchaeales > Bathycorpusculaceae > JADGNF01. The sequence goes on along the minus strand of CAVPBD010000004.1, from coordinate 83,737 downwards.
CTCCTGATTCTGAGGTACGGTTAATTATAGTGCTTAAGACCATTTTCACTGATGTTCCCTGATCGTACCAATAAGTATCGTTTACGATGGTCGGTGAGGTGATGTAAGCTATGCTTTTTGTAGCTGCCTCATCTATGCTAATTTGGTATTGTTTAATGAGATTAATTGAGATTCTGTGGGCGCTGTTCATGTAGATTGGGATAGTTATGGTTTCAGTAGTGGGTTGGATTAATGTCGGAATTGCGTCGTCAATGGAGTAGGAGCTTACTCTTTGTCCTGAACCCGCTGATCTTTCAGATATACCTGGAAGTGTTACTTGTGTGGTTGAGTCAGCATTCATCCACTGCCAGCTTAGTTGGACTCCGGCAAAACTTAGAAGAAATTGATGCTGATACACTATTCTGGCTGGTATTTGGTTAGAATTTGTTATTGTCCAAGAAGAGTCACCAATCATAGCCCACCGCTCTTGAGGCTTATTTGAGATTGTGGTTGGTATTGATACTATTGTACCTCGCGCAACCATGATTGTTTGGTATGTAGAAGAAGGAATTGACGCATCAATTCTCGCTAAAGTATGATCTGATGAGGAACTTTGAGGGACAGTAAAGTAGGTTATTGTATAATTGGGAGCATTTGCGCCATCTGAGACTGTGAAGCTTACAAGTTGAGGAAGTAAATCGTAGTAGACGAATTTTGCGTCTGATCCCGCGGCTATCGTTGTGTTGGAGAATTGAGAGTTGAGCACCCATGATTCAACGGGTGAAGAGCCACTAGAGGTTCCAGATATGATTATACTTGTGCCATTGTCTGCGTTTAAATTGAGGATTTCTCCTCGATTATGGGTGGTTCTTAGACGACCGTTAAGTGTGTAGTAGATTGTGAAGTAATTGTTTTCTGATAGCGGAATTGTTTGGCTAGCTGGGATTATAGTTATTGTAGTTTGAACCTGTGCGATTGATCCTGTGCTAAACTGGAAGGCGTTGCAGGTTTCGGTAATGTCTCCAAAACTGAGAGTATGTAGTTGGTATGGGTTTTGATAAAGTTCAATTGGGGTGGTTGTAGTAGTGAACCAAGCCCCAGTCCATGAATAGTCGTAGGGGTCATATTCATCCATCCACATCCAAGCGCCTACAAGGGCGTATTCATCGTTTGAGTATGTAACCTTGCAATTATAGCTATAATATGGTTCAGGATGATACCATTCTGTCATTAATCCTGTGAAGTATCCGTTTTGGTTTGATGGCCCATAAGGAGAGCCCTCAAAGTACTGGGCACCTTCAGCGCTAAAAACCTGAATTGCCTCCGCGTTTGTGTCCCAATCAAAAGCATACATAACAACAAAGTTGTTGTAGAAATCGAGTACTAATAGGATTGTGTCTCCAGAGTATACTGGGCCGGAGAAAGCTAGTAGGCCACCTCCGCCGTTTCTGGGATAAACTGAGCTCTGGTTGGGTGCGAAAACCTGATAGTTAAAGGCAAAGCCTTGATTGTACCCGCTTATGCCAGCATATGGCCAATTGTATGATATACCAACTTGGTACCAATAACCCAGATTTGATAGACCATTAAGGAGATAGGCTGGTCCATAACCATAGGGGTCAGTTTGGTCTACAGCGGTGACATTATATGCTAAACTTACAAAATCCTCAACAAAGGTAATACCCAGCTGCTGATCATATTTTGCTGGCAGAACACTGTTTTGAAAAGAGCTTTCAGAATCTGCAAACGGCAACATCATAGATTGCATATGTCTACTTTCTGGAGAAATTGCATATTGAGCATAGACTGATGATAATAAGATGCTTGATAAAAATAAAGTGCCAATAAATATAATCATAAAACTGATTTTATTAATTTGAGACAAAACCTTTCTCCCATCAAACCACTGCCTTAGTGTATAATAAACGTATTCCAGAAAGAAGGTTCGTAAAGAATCTGCTATTGGAAAAGAAATAAACGGGTTTAAAAGAATTTTGAAGTAGAACATCTGAACAAGTTGTGGCTGTATCTATTAGTTTAGATGTTTGATATGTGTATTTGACATCTTAATTAAGCTAGATATACTACTATCTCTTTATAGTGCGATTAACATGTATATAGTGTAGTAATTTTTATGTCCAAACTAGAAAAAAGTAAGAATAAACAACTAGTTGTTAAAGCAACTCCAGTAAAGGAAATACCTCAAGGAAGAAAACTAGCCAAGCGCCCTGAATATGATGCAGTGTTTAAGCAGATAGTTGAGAGTCCAGAAAAGATGTTTAAAATTGAGGTTGAGGGTAAAACAGTAAAATCGATGTATGCACCATTCACATTTCGTGTGAAGTCATTTAACAAGAATCCTGATCGAAAATTCAATGTCGCGCTCAGAGTTCGAAACAGAGAAGTCTACATCGTTAAACTGGATAAGAAGGAATAAAATACCCTTCTTCATATCTTTTTTAAGATGTTTATACATTTCTTGGGTGCAAAGCCTTATCTTGAAAACAATGAGTCTTATTGCAGATGTATTACACTGTTAGAGTGGGACGATTTAATCTGAAGAGAAGATTACGTATTTACGAAACCGAATCGATTAATTGAGTTGGATATAAAAGATGTCTGAACATAAACCTGAGTGGCCTGAATTTGGCGATCTTGTAATCGCTACTATACAGAATGTAATGGATTATGGAGCTTATGCTAACCTTGATGAATACAATAAGCGAGGGTTTTTGCATATATCTGAAATCTCTAGTGCTCGGATAAGAAACGTGCGTGACTTTGTTCGTGAAAACCAAAAAATGGTTCTTAAGGTTCTTCGTGTTGATGTTGAAAAGGGTCACATTGACCTCTCTCTTAGGCGTGTTACAAAGCGGGAGCGTATTGAGAAAATTAAATCTTGGAAAAAGGATCGTAAAGGTGAAGCTCTTTTACATGCAATGGCCGAGAGAGTTGGTTTGCCGGTTGAGGAGTTCTACCAGAAGATTGGAGTAATTCTTGAAGAAAAATATGGCTTATACGAAGGTTTTGAAAAAGTTGTTAAAGACGGTATCGAGGTTTTGACCAAGCTTGGCATTTCTGAGGATCTTGCAAAAGTTATCGTCGAAGTTGCTGAAGAACGCATTAAGATAAAGATGGTGAAAGTGCGTGGCGTTCTCGAGGTCCGCTGCATGAAGCCAAATGGGGTTAAATGTATCCAAGAGGCGTTTCTTGGTGCTAAGAAATCGCAAAGATCTAAAGATGTTAAAATTGAATTTAGCGTAATTGCAGCTCCTAAGTATAGTGTTGAGGTTTCTGCTGATAATTGGAAACGTGCCGAAGAACTGATTGAGAAAGTAAGTGAAGGCGTAATTGCAAATATTACCAAGTTAGGCGGAGAAGGGTCTTTTAAGAGACTAAAGTAAGAAGGTGACACATTGCGAGACACAGCTGAAAAAACATTCTGGGGACAGGTAGATAAAATTGGCAAAGGTACTAAGGCAAATTATGATCCTTCCAAGAAACTCATCACTTTCTGCTTCAATAGAAGTCCACAAACTACAAGCGAAATCCTAAGAAAAGCACGCGAATCCCTAATGAAAGAATTAAAAGAACTGGGCTATAGCAGTCGCATGAAGTACAATGGCGAAGTGCTTGTAGAAAATATTACAGAAGAAGATGTTGTTATGGTCAAGAAAAACCACAAACTCATAATTCACCTAAATAAAAAGCAAGTCGGAGAAAAAGAAAAAGACCCATCTGAACCAACCTTGTGATTACAAAGTAATACTTTTGCGTTTAAGTTCAAAAATTCTCTAATGCTTAACTCTAACATTTTAGAGTAATCGAGTTTATGATGTGCAGCTAGAATACATAATCAGGTTTTTTAATTCTTGATTTAAAGAATCTGCTTGTGTATTTATCAATAAAATAGATATAACAGCCTCTCATACTTCATGAAATAGAACTCTGTATGTATTTTAGAACAAGTCTATGATTTTATCTCTGTTGTTTTATGTGGGAGAGCACAATTTCTTGTTCTGAAAGCGCCTTTTCAAGTAGATCTTTGATGGCAATGGTTAGATCACCTCTATAGTATGGTCTTACTATTTTTTCAGAGAACTCGATAAGTAAAGAGGGCGGCACATTATGGTAGGCCATATCTACCAGCAAATCATCTTCCGTAACTAAGAGTGCAGTTTTTCTTTTCATACATTATCACCATGACCTACGCTATGTTTTATATCAATAAAAAGCACAATCCCCAAACGTCATATCCTGCCTCTGGAGAGTAAGGTTAAAATGAACACAAAACAGGCACAAATCTGTCTTATATTAGGTATTTACTCCCTTATTAGAATAATAAAAAACAAAGTATTTTGCTATCTATATAGATACAGATGGATGTTTAGAATTTGGCAAAAATTAAGCATTGCCAAATTTGTATAAAGAAATGGTTTTCAAATTCAGAAAGTATAAGAGTCTTTTTCATTTTTATGAATAAGTGTTATGGCAAAGTAGATTTACATCCGAAAGTTTTGAAAATGTCTTTATCAATCTTATTTAGAAATGTGCATACGCAGAAATTTATGGTGAATAGTCGGCATTTTGGGATGCCGGTTTCGGTTCAGATAGAGGTTACTACTAAGTGTAACCTTAGCTGTCCGTTTTGTCTGAGGGTAACTGATCCTGCGAGAATAATTGATGTGGACATGTCATTGAATCTTTACAAATCAATAATTAGCCAAATAAAAGGTAGAACATGTGGGGTCAATCTGGTTGGTCTTGGTGAACCGTTGCTGCATCCAGAAATATTTTCTATGATTCGTTTTGCTAAAGACAACGGACTCGAAGTAAGCTTAGTTGATAATTTTACGTTGATTGATCAGGAAAAATCTCTTCAATTAATAAATTCTGGTCTAGATTTTCTGTATGTTTCTTTTGATAGTACTTCAAAAGAGATATTTGAAAAAGCACGAAGAGGCGCTTGTTTTGAGCGAATTATTGAGAATATCCAGCTTTTTGTCAAAACAAAAAGTGATTTAAAAATAAAAACACCCGTTTTTTTTCTTAAGGCAACTATTACTAACAACAATTTCAATGAGATACCTAAGCTAATCAAGTATGCAGAAGATTTAGGTATAGATGGAATAAATTTTGGTAAAATAAGAACTAAAGACCCTGCTTCAAAAATATTTCCCCCGCCTCTAGATATTACTGATTTTCCGAAAAGCAAGATTTCTGTTCACCTAAATGAACTCAGTGACTCTTATCAATGCAATGCGACCAACGGTTGCTATATAACTTATGAAGGTAAGGTTTTGCCTTGCGGTCTTATGGCAGAATCAGTCTCGAGAGCTGACTATCCTCAAGTGGAGCTAGGTGATTTGAAGTATGATACCCTGATCAATATTTGGCGGTCGAACCGATTTAGGCAAGTGCGAAAAAATATTAAGGCTGGAAAATATCTGCTTGAATGCAAAACCTGTGCCGGCTACAAAAAAACGTAAAAAATAATATTAGACTGCAATATAAGAATACATTGCCTATTTCAAATCAATTTCTTACCAATAATCTCTCAACGAAGAAATTGTGGTTATCCTCAACCTCTATATCATAAACAAACATGTTTGGCTCCTCTTTAAATGTCCGTATCTTTCTGGTGCACCTTGAAGCTTTCAGGCTCTTTGTTGCGTCTATAAAATCAAAACCTCCCTTCAAAGATGGCAAATATATAACTTTATGCTGACTTGAAAGACAGCAGGCACGAACGTAACCGGCATTTATTGTATAGATTCGGTGGTCTTCTGTGCACTCTAAAAATCCTAACTGGTGAGTAATCCTAAAAATCCGCCTAGCTCCTAAAAGTTTTTTGAATACACGAACTACTTTTTTAGATTCAACTATGCCGTTTGAAGAATTATATGAGAGGACCTTTTGCGTTGGCTTAATCTGGCTGATGGAAATTTGAGAACCGTCCGGCAGAAGAATCTGTGCATAATCTGGTAAACAACAAAACGATGCACCTTGAACAATTCTGGGCTTGATAGAATCCGTCTTAATGCCAAAATTCTTTACACTGTATTGGACTCTTTGAATTTGCTTCCAATTCTGGGGTAGATTGTGGTAAAAACCCAACTCTTCACAAAGAGTCCATATGAACAAGTTCAGGCTTAAATCAGAGTTGTTTTTCAAATCAAATTTTTCATAAGTGTCTTGCAAAAGTAACCCCTCAATTGATTAATTCTCCTCTTCTAACGAAAAATATTTCAAACCTAAGACTAAGCAACAGATAAACTTTCAATTAAACCCCAGAACCCAAATTTGCAAAAACCACATTTAAAGCCTTCCAAACATACCCAATAGAATTTCAGTTGAACAACACCAAAACACACTCCCTTAGATAGAGAACAACTGCCAAAAAGTCGTCATTTTTTGTCAGTACAAAATCTTTTATCAAATGAGTCCAAATTAAAATAGAATACTGAGCGTGTCTATTGCTTGCAGAACCCGAACGCTAAACCAGAATACCCCGCCCAGAATGAAGATTTAGATCTTTTAATACAGCAGAAAGAACAGCAGCTAAACCCTCTACGTGTACGCATGGAAGAAATCCTACAACAATTCATGCATGACCTCACAATTTTTGCTTCAAAATGGTACCAAGACACTGCAAAGCAATACGTTATAAAATATTCTGAAATCACTTTCAGTTTAAAAAAAGAGAAACTCGCCGAAATGAAAACTAGAGTTTCCACCCTAGTCAAAGAATCAGACAGGATAGTAAAAAAAGTTCTTTCAAATCCCCAAATATGGTGGCATTTAGAGCCTCATTTACATGACACAGTTACTCAATATGACCAGCTTGGAAATGATTCAGTAGGCAATAAATTCCCAGAAAAAATCGACAATCCCATTCGACAAGTATTAGGCGAACTAGGCGATATTCTAGAACAGTATGGGTATAAGGTAACAACAAATCCTAGCATGAAAGCTTCTTATCCAGAATTTTGGTTCTATACCCCCGAAGGTTCAAAAAAAGAAACCCAACCTTACTACCCTCACCTGATTGAATGGTCCGAACAAATGCAAAGTACTATATACAGTTATAATATCTTATTTCAAAAAGCAATTCAACTCTACATTCAAATCCAAAAACTCAAAGATGAAAAGAAACAACGGCAAGCCAGCCAACTTTGGGACTCAACCTAACCCGAACCTCCATAAAGTTGTAGGCAAAGGATACTAACCTTTTTTCTCCATGATTTGGGCCCTGAATTAAAATCTCCTAAGCAGGTTAACACTGCCTAATCTTTCCAAAAAAACCTTAGACGCCGAATATTTTATTCCGAAAGCTAAAATAAGAACGCAAAGATAACTTAGCCACCTGAGGAAAAAACTTGTCGTCAATCATTGAAGACCTCCTTGCAAGAAAAATCTTCAATAACCGAGGAGAAGAAACGATAGAGGTCGACGTGATAACAACTGCAGGCTTTGGACGTGCCGCAGCACCAGCAGGAAAAAGCCGCGGGAAAGCAGAAGTTGTCTACTACCCCCCAGGTGGAGTAGAAACCGCAATAAAAAAAGTCGACGAACTCATCGCCCCCGAGTTAGCAGGCTTAAACGCGGATTTCCAAGAGGAAATTGACAGCACCCTGCACGAGATTGACGGCACAACCAACTTTAGAGTTATCGGCGGAAACACTGCCTTTGCCATCTCACTAGCAAATGCAGAGGCAGCTGCAAATAGTCATAATCTTTTGCTCTTCCAGTTTCTAGGCGGAAGTACCTCAAACACAATTCCTTACCCACTAGGAAACTGCATTAGTGGTGGTCAACATGCCCGAGGCAAATCTCCTGATATCCAAGAGTTTCTAGCCCTACCTTATGGCGCCGAAACCTTCCTTGATGCTGCTACAGCGAACACTCAAATTCACAAAAGAGTCTCCGATGTCCTCAAGAAACGTGACAAACTTTTTACCGGTGGCAAAAGTGACGAAGGTGCCTGGATTGCTAATATCGACGGTGTTGATGCAAATGAAATCATGGCAAAAGCCTGTCAAGAAGTCGGTGACGAACTTAACTTTAAATGCGGTTTTGGACTTGACGTTGCATCATCCTCATTTTGGAACGAAAAAGAGCAAAAATACATCTACGTCAACGAAGGAAAAAAACGCGACAGTGGCGAACAACTCGAATACATCAAAGATCTCATTGAAAAATATCATCTCCTATATGTCGAAGATCCTTTCCATGAAGAAGACTTCCAAAGCTTCGCAGAGCTAACCAAAAAGGTTAAAAGTTGCATGATATGCGGAGATGATTTATTCACAACCAATAACGAACGCCTATGCCAGGGCATCCGAGTCGGAGCTGGAAATGCCATCATCATCAAAGTCAACCAAATCGGCACCCTAACCGACGCGCTAGAGACTATCCAAAACTCTCACCGAAATGGCTACGCAACAGTTATGTCCCACCGTAGCGGTGATACGTGTGACTGGCACATTGCACACCTAGCAGTGGCGTTCGGTTGTCCTGTTATAAAAACGGGGATAGTAGAAGGTGCCCGTATAGCCAAAATCAACGAACTATTGAGAATCGAACATTATCTTGGTAACCGAGCCAAAATGGCAGACTTAAAAATAATCAACTAATAGAAGGAAAAAATATGTCAGAAGATGAAATAAAATCAAACTCGCAACCTGAAACTGAGTCCACCGAGGCACAGGAAAGTAAGGTTGACGAGACAGAAAATCAAACCGAAATAGTAAATGAACCTGAAAACCAAACCCCGGATGAAGCTTCACAAGCTCCACAAACCGCTCCAGCAGCAGAAGAGGAACTCCTGCTCCCAAGAGATACTCTCCTTTCAGCTGGTATCCATATCGGAACCCGCATGAAAACCCGAGATATGGAGCCCTTCATCTACAGAATCAGACCCGATGGTCTATTCGTCTTAGACGTCAAAAAGACTGATGATCGCATTCGAGTCGCAGGTAAATTCCTAGCTCGCTACGAACCATCCAAAGTAGCGGTAGCCGCAACTCGACTCTATGCTCATGAACCAGTTAAAAAATTCTGCCAAACAACAGGCTCAACACCTCTAATTGGACGGTTCATTCCAGGCATGCTCTCTAACCCTCTTTATCCACACCGAGTAGACCCAGAAGTTATCGTAGTGTCTGACCCACGCGCAGACGCCCAAGCAGTTAAAGAAGCATCCGCAGTCGGAATACCAATCGTAGCTCTTTGTAGCACCGACAACGAATTCGCCGGCGTAGACCTAGTCATACCAACCAACAACAAAGGCCGAAGAGCCTTAGCCGTAATATTCTGGCTCATAGCCAGACAAATCCTACGCGAACGTGGCGAAATCGCAGCAGATGCAAACCCCAAAGCTACCATAGAGGACTTTGAAGCTAAAATCTCCCGAGAAGACGAGGAGGACACCTAACACCGATGGCGACTCTTCGGCGCCCAGTCGTAGCCGGAATGTTCTACGAGGGAACTGCCGAAGCGCTAAAGGCGCAGGTCAAATCCTGCTTTCTTCACCCCTTTGGTCCAAAAAAACTCCCCCAAGTTAACCAAAACGGTCCTCGGAATATTCTGGGGATGGTTTGTCCGCACGCAGGCTACATCTATAGTGGACCTGTTGCGGCTAATGCTTTTTTTGAATTAGCAAATGACGGAAAACCCGACACAATTATTATTTTAGGGCCTAATCACACCGGAATAGGCAGCGGCCTATCTATCATGAATGAAGGAACCTGGCGAACCCCCTTGGGTGATGTTAAAATCGACTCGGAAATGGCTAATGACCTCATCCATGAAACCAGCCTTTTAGATGTTGATCCCATAGCACATTTGCAAGAGCATTCAATTGAAGTGCAACTGCCTTTTCTACAGTATCTATACGGAGATAAATTCTGCATAGTTCCCATCAGCTTTTTAATGCAGGACATAGAATCCGCCAAAGAAATCGGCAGAGCCCTCACTAAAACTCTTAACACCTGTAACGCTATTGTAATTGCTTCTTCTGACTTTACCCACTATGAATCACAAACAAGCGTGAACCGAAAAGACAACGCAGCCATAGAAGCCATCGAAAACCTCGACGAAAACCAACTTTACTCAATTCTGGAAACACAAAACGTAAGCGCGTGCGGTTACGCCCCCATAGCAGGTTTAATAACGTATTCAAAAGGTATGGGCGCAACCAAAGCTAAACTATTAACACACAAAACCAGCGGTGACATAACAGGCGATAAAACAAGCGTAGTTGGCTACGCATCCCTTATCACTAAAAAACCCAACAACTAAACTGATTAAAAAGTTGTATATAAGATGTCTTAAGTGGACGATTACTATCAGCAATACTATTGAAAGCAAATATTATGCAAGCCAAACTAGGCCTGCTATTCATAGTGCCATTATTAAAATTACTCTACAACTTGGCGTCATCTCACTTGATAGCAAAGGATGAGCAGATTTCTTCTACTGTACGATTTAGGGTAAGTTCTGCTATATCTTGTCCATAGTCGAGAATGCGTCTAGAACTATCTAATACCAGTCGGAGTATGGAAGCAACGTTAGGATCAAGTTTTTTTGTGCTCATAAGTCGAATAAGGTCGTTTTCTGTTTTAATATAGCTTTGGCGTTTAGGTATAATTTTTTCTGCGTCATTATAGTCACGTTTGAACATGGCTTTGGTGGCTTCTTCAAAAAGTTGATGAGCAAGAGCATTAATGTTCAGAATTTGTGAGAAAACCTCTTCATCTATAGGTTCTTTAAGAAAGAGCACTTGGTCGTCAAGAAGTTTTTGGAAAGCAGCTTGATTATTGATTATGTTAACCGCGTCTTCTCCGATATTTTTTATGTAATTTACGATTATGCGATAAAGCAGGTACTCTTTAGGTGTGCTAAATCCCAGTTCTCGATACATATTATGCTCTAAACCGAATTTTAATTGACGTACTACATAGAGCACTAGTCGATTCATATCGTTATGGGCGTTCACTACACTATGAGGTAGTTCTTTGTCGACGCTTTTTAGTGAGGTAACAGCATCCCGATTAGCCGATAGAGCCAGAATGCTCATGCGTCTCACAGCTTTCTCAATGGAGAACTCAGAGTGTTTAATTAAAATCTGCAATGTAATTTCGTCATGAGTTTCATCGATGATTTCAGAACCCAAAAACGTGTCCCGCGCAAAATTTTTAATCGCGGTTTTACACTTCGTAGAGTCAGCAGAACCTTTGAAGTGTATTCGCATAACATCCGCGCTAATTACATACAAAGCCTGGATTAATCGTAGCGTTGATTGAAAGTCTTCTTGGGGATCGACGCTAATGTAATATTCTTTGAGTTTAGAGTCTGCATTGCCTTCGCTTTTTTCGCGGATTTTTCGGGGGATTAAATTTAAAGAAAAATCGGGTTCTACATTAAAAGCAATTTCGCTACCCCGTTTGAGACCAATGTCTTGCACCCATTCTTTGGGAAGACTGATAATATAGCTCCCTCGGCCTGTACATTGTATTTTTCTGTAGCCTAAATCTTTCTCAGCCATTAACAATCACTCTGATATATGTTTCATATACTAATCATGATTCGTTATGTGCAATATAAATGATTTGCAATACATCTATATAGAATAAATGCTTTGTACATTGATACCTAACAAAAACAGAAGATGCCCTGAACAATGAAAATTTACACAAATAACACATCCCTTAAAAAGGAAAAGTGCTTCGTATGACTAAAAAAATAGTGGCAAACCCCAATGCATGCATGGGCTGCAGCCTTTGCGAAGTCAGCTGTACCGTCCAACACTCAAAATCAAAAGACATAATCAAAGCCTACAACAAAGAAAGTCCTCGACCAATAAGTCGCGTCCGATTAGAAATGAGCAAACCTGTCAGTTTCGCAATACAATGCCGCCACTGCGAAAACGCTCCCTGCGCCCAAGCCTGCTTAACTGGTGCTATGCAAAAAGACCCTCAAACAGGTCTAGTCACACATAACCCCGAAAAATGCATGGGCTGCTGGACATGCGTCATGATTTGCCCTTTTGGCGCCATTAAAATGGATACCCAAAATCACATTATAGCCAAATGCGACCAATGCCTCGAGCTCCAAACTCCCGCATGCGTAGCCAACTGTCCTAACGGCGGATTAGAAATCAAAGAAGTATCCGACTCCAAAGAGAATAAGCCCGTAAAAGAAGTTAAAGAGGTAAGCGAAAAATGAAATCCAAATACGTTATAATCGGCGGATGCGCAGCAGGAACTGGCGCTGTCGAAGCAATACGGGAAGTTGATCCCACAGGAACCATCACCGTTATAGCCGAAGAAATTTATCCTCAATATAGTCGTCCAATGATATCCGAATTAGTCAGTGGTAAAATCGATATGGCCAAAATGCTAGTCCGCGACGAAGCCTTTTGGCAAAAACACAACGTGCAAGCCCTAACAGGCAGAATTGCCACAAGCATAAATACACATGGAAAAACCATCCGGCTTGACAACGGAGAAAAAATTAGTTATAACAAGCTGCTGTTAGCAACTGGAGGTAAACCGTTCTTGCCCAAAATGGACGGTGCCGACAAAGATGGGGTATTCACTTTCACCAATCTAGCTACCGCAGAACATCTCATCGTAAAAATCAACAACGCTCACGCCAAAAAAGCTGTAATAATAGGCGGCGGTTTAATTGGAGTGAGTGTCTCTGAAGCCCTAGTGAAACGTGGCTTGAATGTCACCTTGATAGAATCTAAAAATAACATTTTGAGCCTAATCCTAGATGGCACTTCATCAAAGATGGTGGAGGCTGCTATAAGAAAAGCAGGACTTAGCATAACCACTGGATTAACCGTTCAAAAAATCATTGGTACCGCCAAAGATGACCGTATTGTCGGTGGTGTAATCTTAACCGATGGAGAACAAATGCAATGCGACATAGTCATAATCGCTATAGGTGTAATTCCACGAACTGAACTTGCTAATGGAACTCACCTCAAAGTTAACCGCGGCATAGTAGTTGACAACTACATGCAGACGAATGTTCCAGACATTTATGCCAGTGGGGATGTCGCAGAAGCGTTTGACTTCGTCGCTAATGAAAACCGACAACTACCACTATGGCCTCTCGCCCATGACCAAGGCAAAACCGCAGGATATAACATGGCCGGAAAAAAAGTCGCCTACAGTGGGGGAACCAATATGAGCGCTCTCAAATACTATGGAATTCCGATGATTTCTATAGGACTAGCTAATCCTCAAAATCCAACAGCATACGAGATAATAGTAAAATATGAACCCGAGAAAAGCCTCTATAAGAAACTAGTAATCAAAGATAACATAATAGTAGGTATGACTTTCGTGTACGCTATCGAACGCGCAGGCATATTCTTCGGTCTAATGAAGAATAAAATTAATGTGGAAAAATTCAAACAAGAACTCTTGTCCGAAACCTTCGGACTCGCCACCTTACCTGCAGACTTACGCAAAGAACTACATTTAGAGGAATAGAAGTGAACGACCTAGATAGAACATACATAAACCCATTCAACAGCGATAAAGACTTCGCAGGTTGCTCCATATTCGGCATGATGAACCTAGAAGGTAAACGCTTCGGTTCCAAAGACCCAATCAAAGCTATAACCAACATGCACGACCGAAGTAACGGCCTGGGTGGAGGCTTTGCTGTATACGGTATATATCCCGATTTCAAAGACTACTACGCCTTCCATGTTATGTATCTTAGCCGAGATGCTAAAGAAAGAACCGATCGCATCCTCGCCTCATACTTTAACATAATTTACGACGAAGAAATGCAAAACAAACCCGCCAACGTTACAGACCCCCCATTGATGTGGCGATACTTCGTCCAAACTAAAAAAAACCGACCTGTAAACCTGACCGAAGATGAAATCGTAATACAAGCTGTTATGCGTATAAACACTGAAACCGGCAAAGCATTCGTATTCTCCAGTGGCAAAGACATGGGTGTATTCAAAGGAGTCGGCTACCCCGAAGACATAGCCGACTATTTCTGTCTAGAAGATTACGAAGGCTATCTATGGAGTTGCCACGGCCGTTTCCCAACTAACACTCCCGGTTGGTGGGGCGGTGCACACCCCTTCAACGTCTTAGACTGGACCGTTGTCCATAATGGCGAATTATCCAGTTATGGTATAAATCGTCGCTACCTCGAAATGTACGGATACAAATGCACCCTACAAACCGACACTGAAGTGCTAGCATACGCTTTCGATTTACTGATGCGTAGACAACGCTTGCCTATTGAAATTGTATCCCAAATCCTCGCACCTCCCTTCTGGCCGGAAATTGAAAAGCTAGAACCTAAAAAAAGCCAAACTCTCAAAATTCTGCGCCAAACCTACAGTAGCCTACTTATGAACGGCCCATTTAGCGTCATTGTAGCTCACCATGGCGAAATGATAGGCTTAACTGATCGCATCAAACTGCGCCCAATGATAGCCGCAACCAAAGGCGATATGCTGTATCTCTCCTCAGAAGAGGCTGCAATTCGTCTAGTCTCACCTAAACTTGATACACTCTGGACCGCTAGAGGTGGCGAGCCTATCATTGGTAGAGTCGGTGGTAAAAAATTAATCGAGCTTTCTCAAAAAGTGGAGGTTCATCCGCAATGAAAAGCTATCTGCCTAACGATTACATCGTCGTTAGAGATGAAGGCAAGTGCATCCGATGCAAAGCCTGCGTTAACCAATGCACATACGAAACTCATAGCTACGATGCGGAAGATGACATCATGCACAGTAAAGATGAAAACTGCGTCAATTGCCAAAGATGCGTCGTTATGTGCCCTACTCAAGCATTAAGTATACAAAAAAATCCTAGCCTATATCGCGAAAACAATAGTTGGACCTACGAAGCAATAAAAGACATTAAAAAGCAAGCCGAAACAGGTGGCGTACTCCTAACCGGTATGGGAAGCGACAAACCCTACCTTACCTACTGGAACCGCCTACTAGTCAATGCCAGTCAGGTAACTAACCCATCAATTGATCCATTGCGTGAACCCATGGAAATCCGAACGTACCTAGGTGCAAAACCCGATGCAATAGAATTTGAACTTGAAAACAATGACATATCTTTGAAAACAAAACTTGCCCCCCAATTGACTTTAGAGACTCCAATAATGTTCTCCGCAATGTCTTATGGCGCTATTAGTCTTAATGTTCACGAATCCCTCGCACGTGCAGCAACCCAAGCAGGCACATACTTCAACTCCGGCGAAGGTGGCCTAGACAAAAGCCTATACAAATATGGCCAAAATGCTATTGTTCAAGTTGCCTCAGGACGCTTCGGCGTCCACTCAGAATACCTTCACGCGGGCGCAGCCATAGAAATCAAAATCGGCCAAGGAGCCAAACCCGGAATTGGTGGACATCTTCCGGGCGAAAAAGTCACTCCCGAGGTAGCACGAACACGTATGATCCCAGTAGGAACAGACGCCATTTCACCTGCACCCCAACATGACATCTACAGCATAGAAGATCTGCGTCAACTAATTTTCGCACTAAAAGAAGCAACCGACTACACCAAACCTATCTCTGTTAAAATCGCTGCTGTCCACAATGTAGCCGCAATAGCTAGCGGTATGGTCCGGGCAGGGGCAGACATAATTGCAATTGACGGTGTTCGTGGTTCCACAGGTGCAGCTCCAAAAGTAATCCGAGATAACGTAGGCATCCCCATAGAATTCGCATTAGCATCTGTAGACCAACGCCTACGAGATGAAGGTATCCGTAATCGTGCATCTATAGTTGCAGCAGGTGGCTTTCGAAACAGCGGAGATGTTCTAAAAGCCATAGCCTTAGGCGCAGACGCAGTATACATTGCAACAGCAGCCCTAGTTGCCATAGGTTGCACGGTTTGTCAAAAATGTTTCACTGGAAAATGCCCTTGGGGAATCGCAACTAGTGATGCATGGATTAGCAAACGCATCAATCCAAAAATTGCTACCGAACGATTAGTAAACCTGCTAGGCGGATGGAGCATGGAAATCAAAGATATGATGGGCGGAATGGGCATAAACGCTATTGAAAGCTTGCGTGGCAACCGCCTTCACCTACGCGGTGTAGGTTTAACGGACACAGAACTGAAAATCTTAGGCATAAAAATGGCAGGTGAATAATATGGTTACACAACAAGAAGAAAAACTCCTATCCGAAATTGATACAACCCTATTATCACATATTAAAATAAAAAATAAGGTATGGAAAATAGACGCAGACAACCTCTCTTTCAAAGAACTCAATACCTTACTCCGAATCCTCGACCGTTTTGGTGCAGACAAAGTAGAAATAAACAACGTCTACGGCCAACGATACATCGGAACCGACCTAAAAACAAGCCTCAAAATCGACATTCATGGCACCCCCGGTAACGACTTAGGAGCCTTCATGAACGGCCCAAACATAACAGTATGTGGTAACGCCCAAGATTGCATAGCAAACACTATGAACGAAGGCCAAATAGTAGTTCATGGCAGAGCAGGTGACATTACTGGCTATGGCATGCGAGGCGGTAAAGTCTTCATCCGTGATGATGTAGGCTACCGATGTGGAATCCACATGAAAGAATACCTTGACAAAAAACCCATCATGGTCGTGGGTGGAATAGCCCAAGACTTCCTAGGAGAATACATGGCAGGTGGAACACTATTAATCTTAGGACTAAACTTGAAAGAGGCTGAAATCCATAGATCTCGCTATGTTGGCACAGGAATGCATGGTGGCATACTCTATGTTCGGGGAGAAGTCAATAATCTGGGTAAAGAAGTCAAAGTAATAGAAACCGATGAAAATGACTTAACTATAATAAAAGGGTTGGTTAGAGATTTCTGTAGCTACTTTGACAAAGATTACGATCAGATTATGGCTAAGAAATTCGTAAAAATCGTGCCCCATTCTCATCGACCATATGGTAGAGTCTATGCTTAACTCCTTTTCTCTTCCGTATGTTCATTATTTTTGAGCGGCTGCAGGAACGTTGTCGTTTCCTTTACCTACCTTGATTTGAGGCCAACGACAAGCTTTCATTAAATACTCATCAATATATCTCGCCGCTTTTCTACCTGAACCCATTGCACTAATGACTGTAGCTTCTCCTGTGGCTATGTCTCCGCCTGCATACACACCTACATGACTGGTTTTAGCTGTTTCCTCCTCAGTAACAATAATACCTTTTCCCCTTACCTCTACTTCTCTGGTACCGTTCTGTGTTATTATGTTAGGTGTTCTACCTATTGCAACAGCTACAAAATCTGCATCCACAAAGGCCTCGGAATCTTCAATTGGTATCGGAAAACGCCTTCCCGATGCATCCCGTTCTCCAAGGATCATTTGGACATACTCCATGGATTTAACATTACCATCTCCATCATCGATAAAACGCTTAGGTGCAACCAAGAACTTGAATTCTATGCCTTCTTCCTCAGCATTTTCGATTTCTTCTTTTCTAGCCGGCATCTCTTCACGTGATCTACGGTAAAAAATGGACGCATGCTCAGCCCCCAGCCGTAGTGTAGTGCGTGCTGCATCGATGGCGACATTACCTCCGCCTATTATGATAGCTTTTTTACCTACTTTCAACGGCTTATCATAGCCGGAGCATTGGTAACTTTTTTGTAAGTTTACCTGCATAAGAAAATCGTTAGCTGGATATATGCCGCGCAAATTTTCCCCTGGCAATCCGAGAGCTTGGGGATTACCTGCACCCGCTCCTATGAAAACTGCGTCGAAACCTTCGGAAATTAATGACTCTATAGCAGACATTTTTGCTATCTGCATATCAGTATAAATTTTAACACCCAGCTTTTTTATACGGTTAATCTCACGTTTTACAATGCTTTTTGGTAACCTAAACTCTGGTATGCCATAAGCAAGTACACCACCAGCTATGGGCAATGCTTCAAAAATAACCACTTCATGACCCAATTTTGCTAAGTTGGCAGCAGCGGTTAATCCTGCTGGCCCCGCTCCAATAACTGCAACTCTGTTACCTGTTGAGCATGCGGGACGAGAGGGTATATTCTCTATCAGATTTTGCTGTTCTAGGTCTGCTACAAACCTTTCAAGTCTGCCTATCTCAACAGCATCACCTTTTTTTCCAATTGCGCAGAATCTTTGGCATTGCTCTTCCTGCGGGCAGATTCGACAACTTATGATTGGAAAACTACTCTTTTCTTTAATCTTTTTTAATGCATCATCATATTTTTTCTCTTTAATTAATTTGATGAAAGTTGGGATGTCGATGCCTACAGGGCAGCCCCTTGAGCATTTTGGTATAGGGCAAAGTAGACATCTTGATGCTTCCTTTTGGGCTTCTTCTTCTGTATAGCCTAAGGCAACTTCATTAAAATTACATATTCTCTGCTTTGGATTTTGTTTTACCATAGGCACGCTTTGCCAACGATTTTGGGTGATAAGTTTTTCTGTTTCCACCACAAAACCACCTATAACGCCGTTATTAATAATAACGCATTAAACGATAAAAAGTTTTCCGACACAAAAAACACTCACTATCTTTAAAGTCCAAAGGAAAATTACCCTAAAAAGACCAAGCATCTCTGTCTACCTCATTAATGAGGCTTGGAAATGTGTTCAAACTGCGCCCTCTCTAGTTTATAATTCGGATTTATTTTTATATATTGGCTATGCTTGTTTGGTTAGCGTAACTTGGTTGATTGTGATTTTGTGAAAGGAAGGTTTAAATAAATACTGCCTCATTTCGTATATGCTTCAAGCTTAACGGAAGAAAAATTAATGTCAGCTCAGGAATTTCGTCACATAGTTCGTATATTGGGGGCCGATTCAGCAGGTACCCTGAAGGTTTCTTACGCTGTAAAAAGCATTAAAGGTGTTAGCCTCAGCCTTGCTAATGCGATACTAAAGAAGGCTGAAATTAACTCTAACCTTCGAGCAGGCTTCCTAACAGAAGCAGAAATCTCAAGAATTGAAGATATTGTTAAAGATCCCGCCAAATATGGCATACCTGTTTGGTTGATGAACAGGCGAAAAGACACTGAATCAGGCAAAGACATGCATCTTATCAGTGCAGATCTCGTTTTGAAAACTAAAACCGATATTGACGATGCCAAGAGCATCCGTTCCTGGCGCGGTTATCGCCATGCTTATGGTCTTAAAGTTCGTGGTCAAAGAACTAAAACCACTGGCAGATCTGGCAAATCCTTAGGCGTAAAGAAGAAGACCCTAATGGCTAAACCAGGCGGCGCACCAGCAGCTGAAGGAGGTAAATAAACATGGGCGATCCAAAGAGACAGAGACGTAAATTTAATACTCCACGTTTTCCCTGGCGTAAAGATATCCTTCAAGAAGAGCTCAAACTCCAAGGTACCTATGGCCTGCGAAACAAGCATGAGCTATGGCGTCATGAAACCATGCTTTCCAAGTTCAGGGGCATTGCGCGCTCCTTAATCGGCAAAACACCCGATGAACGCATGAAAATGGAGAATGAACTTCTCACGCGACTAAAGAAACTTGGTATACTCCAGGAAACGGCCGTGCTGGACAACGTTTTAGACTTATCTATAGAAGATATCCTAGAACGCAGACTCCAAACCCTTGTGTTTAAGAAAAACCTGGTAAAAACCGTTCATCAATCTCGACAATTAATTACTCATGCTCATATAACTCTAGACGGGCGAAAAGTCACAGTTCCAGGATATATAGTTTCACGCGAAGAAGAAAAAACACTCGCCTACTCACCACATAGTCAACTCGCAAATCCAACTCACCCAACACGCGTTGCAATGACCGTCGTGACTAGACAGCCTGAGGTAAGGCAGCAAAGAGACCGCAGAAGAGGCGGAAGAGGCGGTAGATTTTGAGTAGCAGTAAACGAAATGAGAAATGGGGAGTTGTTCACATATTCAGCTCCTATAACAATACCTTAATCCATATAACCGATATATCAGGTGCAGAAACTATCGCCCGAACTAGCGGTGGTATGTTTGTCAAAGCCGATCGTATGGAGTCCTCTCCATATGCAGCTATGCGTGCTGCTACAGGTGCTGCTGAAGTGGCGCGTGACAAAGGCATTACCGCTATACACATCAAAGTTCGCGCTCCAGGTGGTTCCGGACCACGTACGCCCGGTCCAGGTGCCCAAGCAGCTATTCGAGCTTTCGCTAGATTCGGTTTTCGAATTGAACGCATCGAAGAAGTTACACCAATTCCGCACGACGGTACACGTAGACCCGGCGGCAGAAGAGGCAGAAGAGTATAGTCTCTTCATTTTCAACCTTTCTTTACAGAAAAATTGAAATATTGCCCTTATGCTCCTATTGAATCCATAGCCTAATCCTAGTCACTTGTGGAGTGTTTGAGTAAGTGAAAATAGAAGTGCTCGAAAAAGATGCAACAAACCTTCGTGTATCAATCAGGGACGCAGATGTTCCATTGATGAATGCACTAAGAAGGATAGCTCTTGCTGAAGTCCCAGCTATGGCTATAGCCGATGTAGTCATGATTGAGAACTCATCTATTCTACAAGACGAAATGATTGCACACCGCCTCGGTCTTATTCCACTAAAAACCGACTTAGACGGCTATAACCTGCCCGAAGAATGCGAATGTAAAAGCGAATTCGGTTGCGCTCAATGCCGAGTTACACTTACACTAAACGCGGAATCTCCCGAAGGCACTCGCTCAGTATACTCTGGTGAACTGGTTTCTGAAAATCTTGAAGTAGTTCCAGTAACAGAAAAAGTGCCAATAATAAAACTAGCTAAAGGCCAAAAACTAAAACTTGAAGCTTATGCAAGACTTGGAAAAGGAAAAGTTCACGCCAAATGGCAACCAGTCTCAGGTTGCGGCTATAAATACTATCCAAAAATAGATATCCCCGCAAAAGGTTGCGAAGACTGCACAAAATGCGTAGATATTTGTCCAAAGAAGGTCTTAGCAATGAAAGGTGATAAGGTTGGCGTTCGTGATCTCTTAGCATGTACTCTATGTATGGACTGTGTTGAAGCATGCCCAAATAAAGACCGCGGAATAAAGGTCGAATGGGAAAAAAACGCTTTTATTATGAACATAGAGTCAACCGGGGCTCTTCCACCCGAAATTATACTCTTGGAAGCAAACAAAATACTAGATAAACAACTTAAAGAATTCAAAGAAGAATTAAAGGTGGCAGTGC
This sequence comes from Candidatus Bathyarchaeota archaeon, assembly GCA_963701765.1. Lineage (GTDB taxonomy): Archaea > Thermoproteota > Bathyarchaeia > Bathyarchaeales > Bathycorpusculaceae > JADGNF01. The sequence goes on along the minus strand of CAVPBD010000004.1, from coordinate 62,567 downwards.
AATGAGAGAAACAAATACTACAAACCCTGAAATAATCCAACTTATTCGATACTTAAAAAAGCAGAGTAGGGAAAGCAAAGTAGGTATCTGGCTAGATGTTGCTGAATACTTATCCAAACCAAGTCGACAACGTGTAGCTGTAAACTTGAGCAGAATTAACCGCAACACAGACAAAAGCCAAATCGTGCTTGTACCTGGAAAAGTGTTAGCATCTGGAAACCTTGACCATGCTGTAACAGTTGCAGCACTTAACGTCTCAGATAAGGCAAAAGAAAAATTAGCTGCAGCTAAAGCAAAATATTTAACAATCAAAGAACTTGTAGAACGAAACCCCACAGGTTCTAACGTCAAAATAATTGGGTGAAAAAAATGCAAGCAACAAAAACCTCAGAATTTATAGTTAACGCCGAAGGCCTTGTTCTTGGCAGAATGTGTAGCAAAATAGCCAAACGACTTCTTAATGGTGAACAAATTATCATAGTTAATGCTGAGAAAGCAATAATTTCTGGAAAAAAGAAAAGCAAAGTAGCTGAAGCTAAGCAATTTCTTGAAGTGGGGGCACCCGAAAGAGGTCCATTTCACTCTCGCAGACCTGACCGCATAGTTAGGAAAACTGTTCGAGGAATGGTTCCTTGGCCACAACCTAAAGGTAAAAACGCCTATAAGCGCCTTAGAGTATTCATGGGCATCCCCAAGGAGCTTAAAGACCAAAAAATGGAAACCGTAGAACAAGCTTCAGCTGCAAAACTTAAAGGTCCACATTTCACACTAGCTGAGTTAGCAACAGAAATAGGATGGAACCAAGGTGCATAATCATGCCTGGCAAAAAAGTATTAGTTGTTAGTGGAAAAAGAAAAACCGCCACAGCACGAGCTGTAATAAAGCAAGGTCAAGGTAGAGTCCGAATAAACAAGACTCCTGTAGAAATATTTGAACCCGCCATTGCACGCGAAAAAATAATGGAGCCTCTCTTGCAAGCTGGGGATTTAACCTGGAAGCAACTAGATATGGACGTAAAAACCATCGGCGGTGGCTATATGGGTCAAGCAGAAGCTGCACGAATGGCCATTGCAAACGGCCTGTTAAAATGGACTAAAAGCACTCACTTACGTACTGTTTTCACCGAATATGACCGCACAATGGTCGCTGGAGATGCAAGATCTAAAGAGCCAAAGAAATTCGGTGGTCCAGGCGCAAGAGCTAAAGAACAGAAGAGTTACAGATAAAAGGAGTAAAACGCAAAAATGATTATTCCCGTGAGATGCTTCACCTGTGGCAAACTCGTCGGAGACAAATGGGAAGAATTCGCCCGCCGAATCCGAACAGGCGAAAACCCAAAAGATGTACTTGACAACCTAGGTGTCAAACATTATTGCTGCAGACGAATGCTGCTCTCAAACGTGGAAATCATCGATGAAATCTTGCGTTTCTATGAAGAAGCAGAAAAACGCAAAGAAACCCGCAACTTCGGATAACTCCTCTTACCTCCTACATTTTTCAATTTTTCTTCTATTAGACTTTAGGTTCAACAATAATTTTCTTTTTTCCTTAGCAATTATAAGTTTTTTACCGAGTTTTTGGGTTTTTTAATCATTTTACAGTAGACTGCGTCTGCTGATATGTTTCATAAATCGTAATACGGCTTAAATGCTTTTAAGCTGAATCTGCATTATCAAACGTAAAGACAAAGTGAGTGAGTGAATGATGAAGAAAAATGGAGAAGAGGGGAAGGTAAAACGCGTCTTAACGGATCCAAAGCTTTCCGCTATCAAGGCAATGCTAGAGAAAGATCACGCTATTGACTGTCTTTTGTTGCTCTCTATAGGTCGGGGCAAGTGGAAGGACGCTAAGGATTTTATGCGCGAAAACAACCTAACTTTAAGCGATGGAACCTTTAGGTCAAGAATGATTGAAATCGAAGAATTAGGTTTGGCTAAGAGCGAACGCATTGACCCGCTAAAGAAGTACTATCTAAGTACAGAGTTTGGCGAGAAAATTGCGAAACTTCTTCTAAAACTCTTTGATGATCTTGAAGCACAATAAGACTCTACACATACCCTTTTTGGTTGTGTGGTCTTCTTTTCTATCACTTCGTTAGGTTTTATTCTGGTTTTTCTTCTTTTTGTGTATTTGTGTTGTACACCTAATCACTATGATATCGTATATCGCAAGATTTAAAAGGGTTTTTCGCTTCCTACCATAACGTTAAATTCCAAAGAGGAAAAAAAGAAATGAACACCTTTAGAAATATTAGGAAAGACGCAAAAGCACTCAGTCCAGTAGTCGCATCAATTATCCTCATTGCAGTCACAGTCGCAGTCAGCGTAGCAGTCGCTGCATGGATGGGCGGTATGACCGTCGGATTCATGGAAACAGAAGAACTCAAAATCACCAATGCCGTATTTGGATACTGATTACTATAACCTTAACTTTAAGCAACACTGGTACAACTTCTGTCATAATCTCTCAAGTATCAATTGACAATGCAGTACAAGGAACCGATGCAATTACCCTTGCTCTATCTGATGGTACTGATGTAACAGATACAATGGCCCTACCAAAGAATGCTAAAGGAGCCGAATTGGTAGTAACTCTCGAAGATGATTTCGTAAGCGGAAACAGCTATGCAATGAAAATCGTAACTACAAAAGGCAACTACTACGCATACAATGCAATTTGTCCCTAAGTTTCTTTAAAACTTTAGAAAACTTTGAAAATTTGGGGTAGGGTGAAAAAGGATTCACCTAATTTCCCTTTCCTTTATTTCCTCTCGAAGGGAGGTTAAAAAATCATGGTCGTTGAAATAAAAGAATATGCATCAGCACAAGAATTAGCCGATCGTTTAGACAAAGAGATAGGTGACACTAAAAGTACCTTAGGTGGATACCTGCGTAGATTAGATGATATTCGTATTATTGCGGAGAAATCAAAGAAAGTCCGCGAAGTCGTTATGAAACTTGCAGGTAAGAAAGCCTCAACCGAAACAATGGGCGAAATAACCGTAGGTAGCCTAAACATAGTTCTGGACTCTAATCCGTTTCATGAACTAACTGCGATAGAGTCTGTGGTTCGTAGTTTCCAAGAACGGTTGCTGGTTCTCCAGAAGGCACGTGAAGCGCTAAAGTGGCTTGACCAACTTGGTGACACTGAAGGCCTAAAGTACCTAGTGGTTGAAACTGACGGCGTTCCTGAACGAATACTATTCAAGATGTCATAATAACAGAAAAACGGATTACCGCCATATTAGAGGTTTAAAAAATGCAGACTGACACAAATACCATAGCCTTAAACAATGCGTTAAATGAAGTTAAGAACGTTTGTCCAGGGCTATCACATACTTTTATTTTTAGAGAAGATAATCAAATTCTCGCCAAAGATCATAATACAACTACTGATGAAGTAAATTCTACTAAGCAAGCTTTTAGTGCTATTGAGCAAAGGGCAAATACAATCGGCCGAATAGAATCAATTAGTTTTAGTGGTTCAAATGGGCGCGTATACATTTCTTGTATAAACGATTTTTACCTAACAACTGTTGCTTCAAACGAAGCAGATGAAAAAATCGTCACTAATCTGACCCGGATTCTTGTTCCAACTATGCTCAAACTTGTAGAAAATTCGCACCCGATATCTCAGGATGTTGTTAAAACAAGAGCATCTGCCTTTAAACCAGAAATGCGGATTGACCCCGAACCCTATATTCCTGACACTCCAATAAATGAACTTACAGTAGAAAGCCTTCATGGCATAGGTGGACTTTTGGGTAGTCCTGATATTGTGCGCATAGATAGCATAATGATAGCTCAATGGAATGAACTCTTTGGCCTCAATAAAATTCAGGAAATAACAATAGAAAACACTATTACTAAGAAGAATATGTCCTGCCGTTTTCAATCAATCAAAGAGGAAAAGTTCGAAAATAAGAACGTTATCCAAATATCCGAAAAAATCTTACAAATGCTAAAAATCAAAAAAGGCGATAAAGTTATCGTTAAACCTGTCACCAGATCCTCTCAGAACAACAATATCAAAACTCAGGAAAAAGTCAAAATGTTCCCTGCCGAACCTAAACTAAAGTTTGAGTCAAACGAAACATATAGTTCTAGTATTTCTCTTTCAGATGCTCCTTTTAGTCAATTCCTGGTTGAAAATCTTACCGGAATGGGTGGCTTTATGGGTGGTCCTGAAGTTGTGCGGGTTGATAGCGCAATAATTGGACGATGGAATGAGATGTTTGGAGATAAAAAAATCGAAGAAGTTACTATAGAAGATACGGTAACCGGAAAACAATTACGCTGTAAATTTAAGCCCTTCAAAGAATCAAAATTTGAAGGCAAAGGTGTAATTCAAATGTCCGAAAAAATTCAGCAAGAGTTGCATACAAAGAAAGGCGCATTAGTCAAGGTCAAACCTATAGTGAAATAAAAGGCGTTGGAAAATGGTTAAAAAAAACAGGGAAATGACAGAAACTACGGAAATGACCTATGAAGATTCTATCGAAACTCAGGCAATAGCAGAAATTACTGCTTCAACATCTGAACAAAGTTCTTTTGAAGATCTTTCAGCACTCCTTAACGACCTCTGCGATGCTGATAACATAATGGGTTATATTCTCAAAAATGATACAACAGCGAAAATAAATCTCAAAGATTCCACTAAAGTCGTTGATTTTGCAATGTTGTCATCCCAGGCATTTGATTCCGCAGCTGAACTGTCCGCATCCTTCGATATAGGCAATATTAATAATATTGTAATTGATGGCACAGACATCAAAGTACTCTGCGTAAATGCAGGTGAAAACACCGCGTGCGTATTTATGGAAAAGAGCACAGACCACGTCAAGATCTTAAACAAAATCTTATCCTAATTTTATTATTAGCAGCTTAGTAATCCTTTAGGTTATTTTATTTTTGAGTTTTTCAATTTAGAAAACTTAGTTGTCTACAATTCAATCTACTTCTTCAAGATATATTCATCCTTGTTCTTATTTTCTCAAAGTTTTCCCTGTCATTCTCTAGTTTAGGAGCTAATTAAGATTCTATTATGCAAAATAAAATTTCAAAAAGGGCGTTGAATGAGATGATGATTAAAAAAAGATTAGAATACTTTGTAAAAGCACTTACTTAAGTGCAAGTAAGTTTTTTTTAATGTTCTCTGCGACTTGTGCTCCTAGCGTTAGCTGGGTTCCAATGCCGCACCATTTCAGCTAGCTCTTCTATATCCCATTTCTCAAGTTGTGCTGGTTCTTTTTTAAGATGATGTCTACACTGACGAGAAAGAAAAGCTCGGGCGGCTGGCCCAAGTTCCTCGGCTAATACAGCTAAGCAATCTTGTTCGACGGTCATTCTTTCTTTGTCTCCTCTTCTTCTTGTTCTTGACTTAATGCTTCTGTCATTCTGAATGCGTTGATCATTCTTCTGAAAGCGCTTACAAGTTCGTCGATTTCGTCTCCGGTCTTTATGTCAATGTTCTGTTTGAGATAGTATCTTTGGTTTAGGTCTCCAAGACTTACTTTGTGAGCTATATCAGCTAATTTCTTAAGTGGTTCTGTAATGCGTTTGCCCATTATGAAAGCTAAAGCAACTGAAATCACACTTATTATTACAATAAATGCGATGTTGATTATGTTGCTAAAGTTGGCGTAGTTTTGTGATTCTACTGTTGCACTTTCTACGTTATTTAGTGTGGCAGTTCTAACTTCGGCTAATTTGGCGTCAGCTTGGGTTACTGCATTCATTAGTATGGTTAATTGATCCCATATGAGTTCGTATTTGTTTGAGGCTGTACTGCTATAAATTGTGTATATTTGTGTGATTGCACCGTTGATTTGACCTGTGTCGATGCTTACGACTTCGTTGAATTTGCTCAGAAGTTCTGGTTCATTTGCTAGTGCGTTAAGTAGGTAGGTTTCAGCTGGTTGCATTGTGTCGGCGCTTTTTACAATTATTTGTTCTCCTTGCTGAGTATTGTCTGAGCTGTACATTAAGGAGCCGAATTGTTTCTGGTCTAGTCCTTGTTGGTAGGCATAGGCGTTGTTGTTAATTTCTACTTGTTGTTTGACCTTGGTTTGTAGGTCTGCCATGTGGAGTGTGTTTATTGCGCCAGTGACACCTGCCGCAATGAAAAGTCCTACTATCAGAAGATATGATAATAATAGTTTACGTCTAATTTTCACGGTCTTAATTCACCTCTCTGGTTTATGTACATGGGTGTCTCATACGTGCTGTATTCTGACACGATTTATAGTCTATCTTGAATATTAACTGTTAATAAACCTTATAGATTATAAGTGCGTATTGCGTGTCTGTAGTACATAACTACAAAATACCCCAAATCCTCCTCACAAATCCGCGACAAAATCAATATTGTATCCAGAAATCTGCGCAAGCCAGCATAAACTTTAATTAAACTAATTCCTTACTTGCCAATGAGGGCTAACTGTAATGAACGCACCCTTCAAAACTGGGGTTTACTCGGGCAAATGCACAAAATACAGTAACATATCCGGAAACCGTTTTGAATCTGGAAAAAACTAAACAATTAACCTCATCACCTGTGAATTTTAGTTTTTGGTTGATGTATAGTTTGAGGAGTATTAAAAAGCGTGAATGCTAAAATAATGGATAAGATAAAGAATAGCGTATCATTAAAAGTAACCCTAAAACGTCTAAAGTATAAAAGGAGAAAAAAAAATGCATAAGAAACTCTTAATTCCTGGTCCCACAGAAGTGAGCCAGGAAATCCTCCGTGAACAATCTCGTCCTATGATAGGTCATCGAAGCAAAGATTTCAGTGAGCTTTACGGTGGAATAACAAATAAACTAACCAAGTTCTTTGAATTAACAGCTGACTGTAAACCCACCGTTACAACAGCTTCTGGAACCTTATGGTTCGATATTGTTGGTCGTAGTGTTGTCAAAAATAAAGCTCTCGTATGTGTTAACGGTGCATTTGCACAACGATTTGGCGAAATCATTCGATCATGCGGTAAACAAGCTGATTGGATAGACATAGAATGGGGCAAAGCTGCTAAACCCGAAGCGATCGCTTCAAAATTAGACTCAGGTGAGTATGATACTTTGGTTGTTTGCCACAACGAAACCTCAACTGGTGTACGAAGTCCAGTGCATGAAATTGGTAAACTTGTACGTAAGAATTATCCCGATATAATATTTGTAATTGATAGTGTTTCATCTCTTGCAGGTGATAAGCTTATACCATCGGAAATCGGCTGCGACATAATCTTCTCCTCAAGCCAAAAATGCTTCGCTTTGCCACCTGGTTTAGGTATCGCTCTAGTAAATGATCGTGCCATAGAAAGAGCTAAACAAGTACCTAACAAAGGCGGTTACACTGATCTTGCCGAACTTTTCGAATTCGAGAAGAAACACCAGACACCATATACTCCAAACATTTCGCTACTTTATGCATTGGATAAGCGAATGGATCTTTTGATAGCCGAAACATACGATAAAGTCTATCAACGCCATAAGGATATGGCGACTTATACTCAAAACTGGGCAAAGAAACACTTTGAGATGTTCCCTGAAGAAGGCTATTCATCAATTACTGTAAGCTGCATAAAGAACACCCTATCAAAAAGCGTATCGGAACTAAATCAGAAACTAGCCGAAATAGGTCTAAATATTAGCAACGGCTACGGCAAACTAGCAGACAAAACATTCCGTATTGGCCATATGGGTGAATGGAACCTGGAAGAAATCAAAGGTGTTATTGCAGCAATTGACGAAATCTGGGACCTCTAACATAAAACCTCAAGTTACAATTGGAATCATCTACGAGCTAGATAGTCATGGTTGACATCCGACCCTTCAAAGCTATACGATACACCGAAAAGGCTGGCAACATCAAAAACCTCGTAACTCAGCCTTATGATAAAATAGATCAGGATATGCAACGTGAATACTATGAGAAATCACCCTACAATTACTGTCGTCTAATACTGCCCATAGAAGAGAATCGTTATCAAACAGTGCATCAACGTATCTATGAATGGCTAAATGAGCACATCCTCGCCAAAGACGAGGAACCCTCCATCTTTGTGTTCCGACAAGAATTTCGATTAGATGGCAGTAACTGTGTCCGAACAGGCTTACTTGCAGCGTTACGGTTATGCACTTATTGCGAAAACATTATTTTTCCACATGAAACAACATTTTCTGCGCCAAAAGCTGACCGCTTAAACATGTTACGAACTATCCAAAAAGACCTAGAACCAGTTTTTCTGATATACTCTGATCCCGAAAACATAACAGTTAACTTTTTTGCACAGGTTGCAAAGACCAAACCCTTAATCGAAGTTGAAGATCAATTCTTAGTACGTCACAAGTTTTGGAAAATAACCGACCCTGAAAAAATTGCGATTATTCAGGAAGCCCTAAAGAGTAAAACCCTTGTCATTACAGACGGACACCACCGATATGAAAGTGCGATAGCTTATCGAGATGAAAGACGTAAACAAATTGAATGGACAGAAGATTCTGCTTTCAATTTCCATATGAGTTATATGGTTCCTGTGCAAGACAAAGGATTAGTAATCTTACCCACTCATCGGCTCTTAAGAAAACTTGATTTAACCGTTGACATGATGGAGACTCTTAAGAAGTACTTTGCAATAACTGAAATTGACCCAAAAGTTGACGTTATCGACGGTTTTTTGTTAAATCATAAAACTGAGCACGCTTTCTGCATTTATAATGGCGCCAAAGCATACGGATTGTTGCTCAAAGACGAAAAGAAAGCTCTTGAAGTATCCAACGGAAATAACTCCAAAGAAGTATGTCTATTAGATGTTGTAATCTTACGTGACTTTATTTTCAAATATCTGATGAAAACAGGCGAGCTAAAAATGGATGAGGACATACTATACGAGCGGTCAATGCGAGTTGCCTTAGACAAAGTTGATAATGGCGAAGCTAAGCTTGCTTTCTTGGTTAATCCTCTCAATCCTGCTATGGTATGGCAAATTGCGCAGAAACGTGAAAGATTACCTGAAAAATCCACAGACTTCTACCCCAAGCCTGTCTCGGGGCTAGCTATGATGGATATAGCCACTGAAGAAAAACTATAAATCGTCTTAATCCACGATTTTTTTCTTTTCTATTAATCATCCAGTTTATTTAGAGACAATAGTGGTATCGCGACGCAAACACTTAGTCACTATGACTAATCAGCCAAGTATTTTGACGGTTTATTTTATGAATTTAGTAGGTTGTCTTTTGAATCTTTTTTTGCATTGTAAACTGCAAAAATGGATTGTTTCGCCGTCATAGGTTATTTTGAATTTGGCCGTGTTTTCGTCTAATACCATACCGCAGACAGGGTCTCTATACATTTTTTGTGGTCTTAACCTCAAAATAGAGAAAGGATTACGCGTCTATTATGGTTAGTGGTTTAATAAAAACTAGCCACTGGCGAATCCGAATTGGTGTTTGGTCGTATTTCTTCTATTGTGGTTTTCGTGAGAGCTTTGATGTTGTTGAAATCGCTCATTTCTCCGAAGCTGACTATAGTTATGGCTGTGCCGTCTGATCCTTTTCTAGCGGTTCTGCCGACTCGGTGGAAGTAAACTGGAGGATCCATGGGGACGTCATAGTTGATAATGTGAGTAATGCCCTCTATGTCTAAGCCTCTAGCTGCAACGTCTGTAGCTACTAGTAGGTTTAGTTTTCCCGCTCGGAAAGCGTTTATAGCGCGTTCTCTTTGTGGTTGAGTAAAACCTGCGTGCAATGCTTGCGTTCGGTATCCTTTTTGGGCTAGTTTTTCTGCGATTTTGCTTGTTTCTCGGCGGGTTCTGCAGAATATTATTGCGCGGTCAATGTTATCCTCGTGTAGAATGTTGCATAGGGTTTCGAATTTGGCGTGTGGATTTACTACAATATAGTATTGTTTCATCTGTGTGACGCCGATTTCATCTTTGCTAACAAAGACTTTGACTGGATTTTTCATGTATCTATTGCAGACGTTCATAACGGTTCTGTCGATTGTTGCGCTAAAAAGGCTTGTTTGTCTGCCAGCGGGTGCTTTTGAGAGGATATACGTAATATCTTCGATGAAACCCATGTCTAACATGCGATCAGCTTCGTCAAGAACAACAATTTTTACGAATGATAAGTTTAACATGCGTCTTTCAATTAAATCGATTACACGACCGGGTGTGCCTACAACAATTTGTGCACCGTTTTGAAGTTCTCGCATTTGCCTCTCCATTGAGGCTCCGCCATAAACAGCTGTAACTCTAAGCTTGGCATATTTTGAGAATTGAATCATGTTCTGTGTGACTTGCATGGCAAGTTCACGTGTAGGAACAAGAATCAGACCTTGAACTTTTCTGACCTGTGGGTCGAGGCGTTCAACCATTGGCACTCCGAAAGCGGCGGTTTTACCTGTGCCTGTCTGTGCTTGTCCGATAACATCCTTGCCATCTAGCAGGGGCATTATCGCTTGAGCTTGGATGGGAAAAAGCGTCTCAAATCCGAGCTCTTTTATCGTTCTTTGGACCTGCGCACTCAAGGGTAGGTCCTTAAATGACTGTACTTCTAACATTTTCTATTTTTTTTCCTGCCACAGGGATCATGCGTCTTTTCAAAAGCTTTGAGGAGCTTCAGTTATTACATGAGTTAATGTGACGTTTCAACATCATGAATTCGCGTATAAAAAGGTTTAGCACGTAATTGGACAGACAGACCAAAGTTACTGGGTGCTTTTTGTTTGGTTTGAGAGATTTTTGTTTAAGGTTTGTGGTTAAGTGGATTCCTATTTTTGATATGTTGTTGGATTTGTAATAAGAATTTAAAATGTATACGTCTTGTAGTTTTAGCAAGGAGAAGGTTGAGTTGCAGAATACTGTAGCGGCATTACTTTTGGTAACTGCCTCAGTTGTTTTAGCTTGTATTGTAGTTGATTATGCGGTTGTTATTGTTCAAAATACTCTTCAAACAACAAATATACCTCAATTAGAACGGTTAAAAAGTATTGAGAATTCGTTGCTCAATGAGACAGACTATTTGTGGAATCAGACGCAAGCGGTTCCACAGAGCACTTCTACATCAATAACGCCATAATCTTCAAGTTTCTACTTTATTTTATAGTTGCTAAGTTATGTTTTTTAGACTCCGAAAAAGTCTTTACCAATAAGCACCATATTTTAAAGATAATTTGATTCTTATTTTATCTTTTCGTTAAGAATATTCTTTGTTGTTTCAGGTGTTACTTTTGTTTTCGGGTTGGGGGTTCTTGTTTTTTGTCTTTTCTGTTTCTTAGGGCTTTTCTGATTTTGTGTTTTTTCGGGGAATAAAACTTCGGCAAGATTCTGTAAGGTTTCCTCTAACGCTTTTAACTCATTTTGGATGCTTCTGAGTTCTCCTATTACCTTATCCGATTCCGCAGTTTTTACCACTATAGTTCTCCATTTCTCGCTTTTACATCAACGGTTATAAGTCTTCTTTCCAACATCGCAATATCAAAATACTCTCCGGGCAGGGTCGAACTGTTTTTATGCTTAGACCACTCCGTAATCATAAGCGAGGTTACCCAAATGTCCAACTCCGAACATCACGAAAAATCGGATCAGCAACCAACTCCAACCTCGGTTCAAGATGCAAATCAGGATCAAAACAAAAATTCCAGTCAAAGTAAACCCATACCTCACAATCATAGACAACACCATAACAGAGGTCGTAATCTAAGCGGAGATATCATGCTTGAGAAAGCCCGAAAACTTGCTCAAAGTGGTCGAGTTGAATTTTTGGATAATGGTGTCTATAATGTTATCGGGGATCATGGTACCTATATCGTTGCTTTTGACCATACCGGTAAACTTAGCTGCAACTGTCCTGGATTTATGCAGAAAGGCAAATGTAGCCACACAACAGCTGTGATGCTTGTAACAAAAAATCGCCACAGGCGTCATTAATAATCTGGTTTAACTTCTTTTTCTGATCTACCAAAAGCCACCTTTCGCCTGAATATCTATTTGAGCGTCTAATGAACCAGCACCAAGAGCTGCAAAAGTGAAGGTGTAACTTCCACTAGCTAATGCGAAATAATCACTAGAGTAAATTGTTTGTTCGCCTTGCGCTTTTTGATGTGACCAGATTTCAGTACCATTACTAGTTAGTATGCCTAGCTTGCCATAATGAAGCACCATTGTTTATCTTGACTTGCACTTGAACCGAATTATCAAAAGCGGGTACATCAAATACTTTTTCTTGATTTGCTGCCCCTATCGTAAAGGTGACTGGAAAACTCAACGTGGACCTTGGATATGTCCACAATATAAAAGCAATTGAGACTACTGCAATAATCATGATTATTATTACAATGCCTTTAACAAGTCTTGATGATCGTGAATTTGTCTGCATATTGGCGCGTTCCTAAAGTCATTACGTTTTAGTAAATTGATAAGCTTTGCTCGTTTAGTGTACACCATTTTTTATTTTGTTTATGTGATAGGTCCTAAACTTGGTGCTTTTTTTAGCGTTGAAGATTAATTTTTTTTGAACAAGTTCTGGTTTTACTGATTCTCAGCTGATAATTACTTTGCTTATCGCGTAGCTAATCTCGATTTATTAGGCGGTTTGATGGTGTTGCACGTTGGTCTATTTATGTGTATTATTGTGTTTTCTATACTCTACAAATATGTCTCAGTAATTCATTAGGTTTAAATGGGAATTCTCACTTTAAGAAGCAAGGTCAATAGCTGTTGGCATCTAGCTACCACACTTTCGCCAACTGTAGCGTGTATCTAAAATGGCTGCGAAATCAAGAGACTTCGATGAAATTCTACTTAGCTCAATAGATGATGCTTTGCTTTCATTGGGTCCATCCGTGCAGCAGTCAATATATTTCCATCTTAAAAAGAACTTTGAAGTAGACAAAGATAAAATCCCTCAAAGACTTGAAATATTTCAAGAAGGATTGGAGAAGATTTTTGGTATAGGCGCACGTTTTCTCGAAATTTTAATCATGAAAAACCTTTATACCAAACTTGGGCGGTCGTTGAATATGGAGAAAAATGAATCACTTGAATTCATCAAATATGTAACTGCGGCTAAGCAAAATTTTCTAAAAGAAGACTTCCCAATTAAAAACTTCTAAACCAGTAAAAAGTCAAAATCATTGCTGATGAATTTCTATCTTATGAATTTATTTCTACTAAAACTAATTCAGAAAGTTATGGTAAGTAATTTAATGACCCAATGATTTCCTTGATTTTCTGAAAAGGATTTGGCTGTTACCCATTATTTCCTTCTGATGGTTTGTCTATTAAATAGGTTTTTTCGGGGGTTAATATACTTGGCTTTTTCTTATTTTTTTATAACTTGGTTCAAGCCTTTATGCTGAATTGATTATGGTTTTGCAAGGGTTTTTAGAGTTTTTATCGAAAAATTTAAGCCTGTTCTCAGTAGTGTGTTTTTGAAGCGTTTTTCTTGAAAGCGCCCTTTAGTGTCTTCTTTGTTTGTTCTTATTTTGTGTAATTTTCCGTGCGTCTTTACAGCAGAGGGGTGTTCTATTGCAAGATTATTGTAAAAACAACTTATATATGCGCTAAGCGTAGCGTCAAGACAGTTAACTGAACACTATGTTACGCTAGTGTCGTACGCTGTGAAAATGCATGAAATGTCCTTATTGTGGCTCTGAGGAATTCCGAACGTTGGAAACACGCGATTCGTTAGAGAACACCATGCGTAGACGAAAAGAATGCGTTAGTTGCAATAAGCGCTTCACAACCTACGAGTACATAGAAACCGTGGAAATGATGGTTCGCAAGAAAGACGGTAAACTTGAACGCTTCGATGTAAACAAAATCATACGTGGCCTTCAAAAATCCTGCGAAAAGCGACCTATAACCATGGACCAAATCCACCTATTGGCTGGACATGTAAGACAGGATCTCATGCTAAAAGGTAAGGAAGAAGTGACCTCTCAAGAAATCGGTGACTTAGTCATGAAGTACCTTAAAGATCTTGATCGTATTGCGTACATCCGCTTCGCTTCAGTTTACAAAAAATTCGAAGATCCCGAAGATTTCAAGCAGTTTCTGCTTGAGGTGAAGAAACAATGAACTATGTTAGAAAACGTGATGGTAAACTAGAACCTTTCGATCCAGATCGTATAACAAATGCTATTTGGAAAGCTGCAAAAGCTGTCGGTGGACAAGACCGCCAACAAGCTAAGAAAATCACTGACCAAGTTTTAGCTGAAATAACAAACAGATTCGGCGACGATGGTTGCCCCACCGTTGAAGAAATTCAAGATCTCGTTGAAAAGATGCTAATTGAAAATGGTCATGCCCAAACAGCAAAAGCCTACATCCTTTACCGCAAGCAACATCAGGATATGCGTGAGTTAGCTGCCCTTTTAAGTAGTGCTGACCTTGTGGACCAGTATTTGGAAATTGAGGATTGGCGAGTTAAAGAAAATAGTAACATGAGTTACTCGCTGCAAGGGTTAAACAATTACCTTTCATCAACCGTAATTGCAAAGTACTGGATAACCCGCATTTATCCAGAAAGCATAGCCCAATCTCACTTTGCTGGGGACATTCACATCCATGACCTGGGGGTCTTGGGACCTTACTGTGTAGGTTGGGATTTAAGCGACTTGATAATGTCAGGTTTTGGCGGTGTCTCAGGCAAAATTGAAAGCAAACCTGCCAAACATTTCCGAACCGCCTTAGGTCAAATAGTGAATTTCTTCTATACATTACAAGGTGAAGCTGCTGGAGCACAGGCTTTTAGCAACTTTGACACTTACCTTGCTCCCTTCATACGGTATGACCACTTGAGTCAAAAAGATGTTGAGCAGGGCTTGCAAGAGTTCTTCTTCAACATGAACGTGCCTACCCGTGTCGGATTCCAAACTCCCTTTACTAACCTAACACTAGACTTAACTGTTCCAGACTTCATGAAAAACGAAGGCGTACTATTCAACGGTAGAGTCACCGAAGACACTTATGGCGATATGACTAAAGAGATGGAAATGCTTAACTCTGGTTTCGCCGATGTAATGGGCCAAGGTGACTCCAAAGGCAGAGTCTTTACCTTCCCAATACCCACCTACAACATAACCAAAGACTTCGACTGGGACTCAAATGTTGCCCAAAAGATTTTCGAAGTAACCGCCAAATACGGCGTGCCATACTTCTCAAACTTCGTGAATAGTGACATGAAACCAGAAGACGTGCGGAGCATGTGCTGTAGATTACGCATAGATAACCGTGAATTGCGCAAACGTGGAGGCGGCTTCTTTGGAGCTAACCCACTCACCGGTAGCATAGGTGTTGTCACAGTAAACATGCCTAGAATCGGTTACCTATCCAAGGATGAAGATGAATACTTCAACCGTATCGAAAAAGTAATGGACATCGCTCGGTCCAGTTTGGAAATAAAACGCAAAGCTTTGGAAGCATTCACCGATAATGGACTATACCCCTACAGTCGCAGATACCTACGAAATATCAAACAAGCTCACGGCAAGTTCTGGAAGAACCACTTCTCAACTATAGGTATAGTGGGTATCAATGAATCAATAGTAAACCTCTTAGGACATGGCATTTCCACAAAGGAAGGCTTAGAATTCGCCTTAAAGACTCTAACCTTCATGCGTAAAAAACTCATGACATACCAGGAAGAATCAGGTGACATCTACAACCTTGAAGCCACCCCAGCCGAAGGCACATCTTATAGGCTAGCTCGTATCGACAAACGCAAATACCCCAATATCATTGCAGCAAACGAACGTCTAGTTCAATCAAAGCATGCGGAACCATTCTATACTAACAGCTCCCAGCTCCCAGTCGACTTTGAAGGCGATCTCTTCGAAGCTTTAGAGCACCAAGAACAGGTCCAAACCATGTACACCGGAGGTACAGTATTCCATATATTCATGGGCGAACGCTTGCACTCATGGAAAGCCGCAGCGGAACTCATCAAAAAAGTCTCTTGGAATAGCCGCTTGCCATATTTTACCTTGACTCCAACATTTAGCATTTGCCCCAACCATGGATACACAAGTGGCGAGCACGCGCAGTGTCCTGTCTGCGGATCTACCAGCGAAGTCTACTCCCGTGTAGTTGGTTACTTACGTCCCGTAGATCAATGGAACGATGGAAAACAAGCTGAATTTGCTATACGTAAGACCTTCGACAAATCTCTGATGTTAGCAGCAGCTCCTGTGGCTACTTGAAAAGTGAGTGACCTGCCTGATGAAGTTTAGTGGACTGCAAAAAATCAGTCTCATAGACTACCCGACCCGGATTGCTTCCGTATTATATACTCCTGGCTGTAACCTCAGATGTGGCTTTTGCCACAACTGGCGCATAGCTATCAATCCTCAGCCTCCTTTCCTTCAAGAAAGCACTGCTCTTGAAATGCTGGAAGACCGAAAAAAATACGTTGAGGCGGTCGTAGTAACTGGTGGAGAGCCCTGCATGCACAAAGAGCTCCCCAAATTTTTACTTAAACTCAAAGAACGTGGATTCTCAGTGAAGCTAGATACCAATGGCTTCTATCCCGAAACACTAGAAGAATGCCTATGCAATGTAGACTACGTAGCTATGGACATAAAAACCTCACTTGCCAAATATCCGTTGCTAGGTGCAAAAGACACCGTTGATCTTCTGCGCTCTGTCGAAATTCTAAAAACTGGCAAAGTATCCTATGAATTTAGAACTACGTTAGTCCCTGAGATAGTCACAGCAGAAGATTTGACCAGTATCGGGGAAGTGGTTAAGGGTGCTCCAACTTTGGCATTACAGCAGTTCATCCCCAAAGATACGATGGATAAAAAATTCGAGTCTATTCGACCCTATGCTCCTAAAACAATTGACGACTTTGCTCAAACGTTGAAACAATACGTTGGCAACCTAGTTCTGAGAGTCTAATCTTAACTATTTCTTTTTCCAAACCCGTATAGTATTCATTTCAGCATAATGCACACACTAGCGTAGTTCTGCTGTGAGGATTACTTGAACCCGAACTTCAATGTCTCCTGAAATGATTGGCGTTTCTCTGGATTCGCTAGCCTGAACCATTGTTTTTCGCATCATAAGAGGTTCTGCTCGATGAACGCCTCCAAAGTATTGTTCTTCGATTCGTATTATTTGTCCAAGTGTTAATTGTGCACCTATTGCTATTGCGTTTGCACGAGTAAGTGCAGTTTGTACTGCCAATTTCAGGGCTTCAGACTCGGCTGCGTTTTGATCTTTAAGAGCAAAGCGTAAGCCCGAAATAACTAACGCGGTATTGCGTGTTGCATTAACAGCATCGATTACATCGCTTAGCAAATTGAGGTTGTCTATACGAATCTCGATTTGGTTGTGAACGATGTAGCCTCTTACAGTGCCATGACCGTTTTTCCAATCCATTTCTGGAGCAAGCCAGTATCCTGTTGTTCGAATTGCATTGTTTGAGAGCCCTGTTGTTCGAAGAGTAATCTGGATAACTGTCATGTTCTCGGCGCTCTTTCGACGTGCTTCATCTGGTTTAGTGTCTCGAGTCTCTGTAGCAATCGAGAGCCACGCTTGATCTGGTGCTCTTTTAACTATAGCCTCACCTTGAGTTACTACAACATGCGGTTGGGTGGCAGTGTGAGAAGAACCAGAATTAGAGCCAATATCATTCGATGACATACTTGAGGTTTAATTGGATTCGTGTATTTACGCGTAATGTGTTTGTATGGTGTTAAATTGAATAAAATTCAATTTACCCTCATTAATGATATGTCCTCTTCAAGGGGGAAATAGGTTAGAATAAAAAGTAAAAAATCAATTGTAGTGGAATGCTTAAGAGTTATTGATCTACATATTTTTAGTAGCATCTGGGTTGTGAGTTTAATTGGGTGTTTTTGTTACGAAAGCGGATGGGTCTAAGCAATTATTTGATAGGGAAAAAGTTGTTAGGACTTGTTTGAGAATGGGGGCGAGCAGTGATATTGCTTATGCGGTTGCAGAAAAAATTGAAAGAAGATTATACGATGGCATATTAACAAAACAAGTGCTTCAAATGATTTTTAGATTTATGCGTAATTATAAGCCTGGTGTGAGGTACCTTTTTGATTTGAAAAAAGGATTAAGCTTGATGAACTCAAAGCCTGAATTTGAGATGTTTGTTAGGGTTCTATTAGCTCATCACGGGTTTGAGGTTGAATCTAACCGGATTTTGGATGGAAAATGTGTGGGGCATGAAGTTGATGCCATAGCTAGAAAGGGCGGAATCACTTATTTTGTGGAGGCAAAGCATCATACGAGTTATCATGCTTTAACAGGTTTAGATGAAAGTCGCATTGCACGAGCAGTGTTAGAAGATGTTACTGAACGCTATGCGCTTGGTGGCAATAAATTTAAAATTGACCATGCGATGATAGTCACTAATACTCGATATTCTGATCACGCAATCAAGTATGGTAAATGTAGAAATATATTACAAATTGGGTGGAGTCTGCCTGAAGATCTTAGTCTTCAGAAGATGATTGAGGAAAAAAAGTTGTATCCTTTAAGTTGCCTACGAGGGTTAAATGATGATGCGAGAATGAAGTTGGTTAGTTCTGGAATAATTCTAATTAAGCAATTACTTAATGAAGATCCGTGGGTAATTGCGCGAAAAACGGGGTTACCCCAAGAATTTCTTAGAGGAATTATTGAAAAAGCTAAGTTGAGTGCGAGCGCAATTGGCTATTTTTAACGTAATTTTCTCTTAGTAAGAAAGTGGATTAATAGTTGTATTCGAACGTAAGTGCCTTGGGCTATGAATCAGCGCAGAATTCGTAGACGACGAAACTAGTAAATAGCATAAAAACTTGAGCTTTTAGTGTAGAACTTAACCATAAAGTTTAAGGGGTAAGGGTTTGTTTAGGTTTCGCGTATTCTAACTGTTGAGGTTTGTAGTGTGAGCATTAAAGGGCAAACTGTGGAAGAACGTAAGGCTGAGGTACTTATCAAACTCAGAAAATACAAGTTACTTGAGAAAGAAAAATTTGAGGGTGCCTTCGGTTATATTGTTGAGATTCCAGAGGATAAAGAGAAGGCTCTAATTTGGTGTATTTTAGACCAGGCAACAGTGGGCATTGTTTCTATGAATCAGCTCTATAAAATTATGAAGGAAAAAGAGCTTGAACGCGCCATTGTAGTTACTGAGGGTCGTTACACCCACGCTGTAAAGCAAGGTGCCAAAAAGAAGAACGTTGAATTATTACTCAAATCTTTTCCAGTATTTGATATATTTGAACATGGGCTAGTTCCGATGCACGAAATTTTAACTGTGAAAGAAAGGCAGCAGCTTCTTACTCAATATAAAATTAAGCCCTATCAGATGCCACAAGTAACGTCAACTGATCCTGCTGTAAAAGCAATCGGTGCTAAACCTGGTGATGTTTTAAGAATAATCCGAAAAAGTTCTACTGCTGGCGAGCACATCGCTTTCCGTTATGTAGTAGAATAAAACCTACTCTCTATTTTCCTATTATCACTTCTGTAGCTTTAACTATAGCTTGTACTTTATCTCCAATTTTAAGATTCAAATCTTCCGCGGCGTCTTTTGTTATAACTGCAGTAATTATTGTTGGCACTTGTACCTCAATTTTGATTTTTGCTGTTATGACTCCTTTCTCAACTGAGATAACTTTTCCTTTAATGTTGTTTCTTGCACTTAATTTCAATTTTTTTACCTCAGAAACTTTTTTTTCGGACAAAATTTCGCTCAAATAGCCTTCTAATTGCTTATACTCTGATAGTAAATTCTGGCCTAATGTAGTTAGGTTGGCTCCTCCTCCACCGGTTTTTCCACCTTTGTATGTTTGCACTATCGATTCGCCTAGGGTTTTCTCTGTTTTTTGGATATAATTCCAGATGTATCGGTAGGACATGCTAAGTTTTTCGGCGGTTTTGGTTAGTGATTTTTCTGAGTCTATAGTTTCTAGAATTTCTGCTCCGCCTTTGCCTAAAACGGGTTTGCCGTCGCATTCGATCCAGACTTTGCATGAAGGTTTATGCTTTTTATGAGCAACCATTCCAATATCGTTAAGGGTTTAAAGTGTTAATAAATATAATCAGCGTGAGGCATTATGTTCAATCTGATTTTATGTTGTGTTTTTCGTTTCTTGTCTTAATTCATCTAAAATGATTATGGCCTCTCCTTGTGGCATGTTTAGTCTCATTGCTAGTTCAATGGGGGTTATGTTGGGGGTTTCATGTAGTATACTGTCTCGTGTGTATGCTTTGTGGGTTGGGTACATGACGTTAGCATGGACTGTTTCAACTAATATGGAACGGAGTTTTTCTTTCGTGTAATCTTCTAAATTCATATTGCATCAGCGCTGAATGTTGTGTAGTATTGATTATTGAGTTTAATGTGTTATTTAGTTTCTGCTATTATGTGTGTATTTGTGCATTTTTCATAGTCTGGTTTTGTTGCATTTTTTTATTCATAGTGGCTATTTTTTCTGTTTTTATAGTAGACTTAGGAAAACGTTAAAAGCAAAATAGTTGCATACATCGGTTCTTAACGGAAAAACTAGGAGAGATATTAAATAGAATGAGAAATCTATCAAACAATTTATTAGTAAATAGACTCTCTAAGCGCAAAACCAACATCGCTGCTTTTTCATTACTTCTGCTGATGGTAGGCTCTGTCGCATTCTTTGCTATACCCACCGCTAGTGCACATACTCCCGCATGGACTATTCCAACTTATGCATATATAGTAGCTTCACCTGACCCCGTAGGCGTTGGGCAACCTGTGTTTCTTGTCTTCTGGCTAGACAAGGTTCCTCCAACAGCAGGCGGTACAGGTGGTGACCGTTGGACTGGTTTCAGAATTGCCATAACAAAACCAGATGGCACAACCGAAACCAAGGGACCCTACACCTCTGATGCAACCTCTGCAGCCTGGGACATTTACACGCCACAGCAACCCGGTATATACCGTTTTGTCTTCACCTTCCCTGGACAAGTAGCAAGTCTCTATCACCCTGAAACTGGAATAGCTGGCGATGCCACTAGTGCATACATTAACGATACATACTCAGCCAGCAGTGCATCAACAACTCTTACTGTGCAAACAACCCCCGTACAATCGTCTCCAACATACCCTCTTCCAACTACCTTTTGGACCCGCCCGATTGAAGGACAAAACACTGCATGGACAAGCATAGCTTCAAACTACCTAGGTGCTGGAGTTATAATGGACAAAATCCAGCCAAATGGCGCCGGACCAAGCAGTGCCCACGTAATGTGGACAAAAGAGTATCAGGACGGAGGCATAGTCGGAGGAAATTACTGGTCAGTTCAAAGCGCTGCATACTATACAGGTCTTTCATACCAAGGTAAATTCAACAATCCCTTAATCATAAACGGCAGATTATACTACAAAGCCTCATTAGGTGACGGTACTTCATCATCATACGTAGCTGACAACGGACCATACACATGTGTTGATTTGCTAACTGGTCAAACCCTCTGGACAAATGATGCAATTAGTCCAACATTCGGCATGATTTACCTATATGAGTCTATGAACCAACATGGCGTTCAACAAGGATATCTAATTCAATCGGTTTCTGCTGGATTTTTCGCCACTTCAAATACTTGGGTAATATACGATTCATTGACCGGCAAATGGCTGTTTAACATGACTGGTGTTCCTACAGGTTTCGGTCCAGGTTTCTTCGGTGGATACGGCTCAGGTGCAATTGGCAGCAACGGTGAAGTTTTAAACTATCAACTTAACGTTGCAGGCAAATGGTTAGCTCTCTGGAGTTCAGCTGCAGAACCAAACACACCATTAGTAACAACACCAGGAAACACCACTAACGCTTACCAATACAGACCTCAAGGCAAAAACGCAGACATGAGCAAAGCCTACCTCTGGAACATGTCAATAGGTGCATTGCCAGTTGGCTCAACTATCCAAATAGCAGTACCTAATGATATTCTGCTCGTTAGCACTCCAATGTCTATTGGCTTTTTCGGATGGGGTACCCAAGAGTACACAATGACTGCCATAAGCCTCAAACAAGTCAACCGAGGGCAAGTCCTATGGCAAAAGACCTACCCAGTACCATCAGGCAACATATCCCGCTCATTAGGTCCAATTGACATTGTAAACCGCGTCTTTACCATGACTGACAAAGAAACTATGCAATGGCTAGGCTATGATCTTGACAGTGGTACTTTGCTCTGGGGTCCAGTTGGTGACTTCCGCGACTTCCAATACTATGGACAAGTCTCTAACCCACCAGCACCAGGTCATATCTACGAAGGTAAACTAATCGTAGGCGGATACGGCGGTGAACTACATGCCTTCAATACAAAGACCGGCGCACTACTATGGAAATATAACAACACCTACTGTGGAACTGAAACTCCATGGGGTCTCTACACACTATTCGTCGCAGGCATTGCAGATGACAAAGTATACGTCTTCAGTAGCGAACACTCACCCAACGTGCCACTCTACAAAGGCTCAATGGTTCGATGCATCGATGCTAACAATGGGCAGGAAATATGGACTCTAGACAGCTGGTACGCAATCGGCTCATTCGGTCAAAGCCCAGTTCCAATTGCAGACGGCTACATGACATACCTTAACGTATATGACATGCAAGTCTACTGCATCGGCAAAGGACCAAGCTTAACAACAGTTCAAGCACCCCTAACTGCAGTATCTGAAGGCCAAGGCGTAATGATAACTGGTACGGTCACAGACATAAGCACAGGAGCCAAAGCCAAAGTAGATAGCGGTGAATTCAACATTGTACCCGCGATGTCTGACACAAGTCAGCATGACTGGATGGCATATATTTACCAGCAAAAACCAATGCCAACCGACGCAATCGGAGTACAAGTGGCACTATCAGCGATAGACAATAACGGCAACTGCATAGACCTAGGCAAAGTCACAACTGACACAAGCGGTATGTTCAAGAAACTTTGGGTTCCAACAATCGCAGGCGAATACACAATCGTTGCATCATTCGACGGCTCTAACTCATACTGGCCATCCTACGCAGAAACTGCAGTAGGCGTAACCAAAGCAGCAGCAGTTCCAACTCCGACAGTCGCACCAACTGCAACAGTCGCACCAACTGCAACAGTAGCACCAACCATAACCGTTAGCGCTTCCCCAACCGTTGCTCCAACACCAGGCACAGGCGTATCCACTGAAACCTTACTCATCGCAGGCGCAGCAATCGTAATCATCATAGCAGTCATCGCAGCAGCAATAGTACTAAGAAAACGCAAATAAACACAAAAACAACAACCCTTTTTCCTTTTTTTAGTCCTAAAAAATTCAGAAGCATTTGGAGAGAAAACCGGGCTGAGAGAGTTCTGGCGGTTAAACTCCTAAGGTGGTAGCAAACAAGGAGTCCTTCATTTTCTCTCCTGAAGATTCGCATGCCAGAACTCCAGCAAACCCTCTTTAGTTGATATTATTTATAGAATAAAAATTTTTGTTACATTCTTCGTAATTGGTCATCTTTGTCTGTTAGATTTCTACTACAATTAATTGAATTGTTTCTGTTCCATAAGAAACGTAGCGGGGTATGTTCGTTTATATGAGGACTGAAGGCTTAAATAATTTCCACTATGTCTTTTCACTGGAGACAACAGATGAGCGGCAATGCATCACCCATCCGGATTTTTAATACACTTACTCGTCAAAAAGAGGATTTTGTCCCTATTGAATCCGGCAAAGTCAGCATGTATACCTGTGGACCAACTGTTTACGATTTTGCGCATATAGGTAACTTCCGTGCCTTCATTTTTGAAGACTTGCTCAAGCGCTGGTTTGAATACCGCGACTTTAAGGTTACTCAAGTTATGAACCTTACCGATGTAGATGATAAAACAATCAAAGGCAGCCAAAAACAAGGCACACCCTTACGTGAATACACCAGCTTCTATGCCAATGCGTTTTTTGAAGACATAAAAACTCTAAACATATCCCCCGCAACCGTTTACCCACGTGCAACCGATCACATTCCCGAAATGGTTAACATAATCAAATCGCTCATGTTGAAGGGGTATGCCTACAAAGGTGAAGATGGTAGCATATATTTTGCTATAAACAAATTTCCAAGCTACGGCAAACTTAGCCACATAAAAAAAGGCGAACTCAAAGTAGGTGCACGCGTAAAACAAGACGAATACGCCAAGGAAGAAGCCCAAGATTTCGCTCTCTGGAAAGCCTACGCCTCTGAAGATGGTGACGTCTACTGGGAAACTGAACTTGGCAAGGGCAGACCAGGCTGGCATATCGAATGCAGCGCCATGAGCATGAAATATTTAGGTGAAACATTCGATATTCACTGTGGTGGCGTCGATAATATGTTTCCCCATCACGAAAATGAAATCGCGCAAAGTGAAGCCTCAACAGGCAAGCCATTTGTTCACTATTGGATGCATAATGAGCACCTGCAAGTGGAAGGCAAAAAAATGGCTAAACGCCTCGGTAACTTCTACACTTTACGTGATTTACTACAGAAAGGTTGCGACCCATTAGCTATTCGGTATCTGTTGTTATCAACAAATTATCGTCAACAATTCAACTTCACCTTTGAAGGTCTGGAAGCAGCAAAAGGCGCCATCGGGCGTTTATCTAATCTTGTTCGTAGACTGCAAGATGTCGATGGGAAAAGTGGCTCCGAAGTTGTTTCAATTATCCAGAAAGTTAAAACCTGCTTTGGTGAAGCAATGGACGATGATCTAAACGTTAGTATAGCTTTAGCGACTCTGTTCGATTTCGTTAGAGATATCAACAATCTGCTAGATGCAAATGCTCTGAGTAAGACTGATGCCCAAGAAATTCAAAAAATAATAGCGGATTTTGACAGAGTTCTTGCAGTTATTCCAAAACCTAAAGAGGAAACATTGGCTACGGAAGCTCAAGAGCTTATCAAGAAGCGAGAAGAAGCACGTAAAGCTAAAGATTGGAAAGCGGCTGATCTATACCGGCAACAACTAAAAACAATGGGTATAGTTATTGAAGACACTGCACAAGGTGTACGATGGAAACGAGAAAAACCTTAGCCTATCTTGCTTTTTCCGTTAAAATTCCATTCTTTTGTGGAATATTTTTCTTTATACAATTTCTGGGCAAGTTCCAGTTCTTTAGGAGTCAATTCAGTTTCGAGTGTTTGTACGTTCTCAACAACTTGAATGTTTAACGCCACTTGAAAACCATGTGCAATGGCATTGATTGCTGTTTCTGGTGTTATTTCATGTCCTAGTTCATTGCGTATGCTTGTGATTTTGTTTTTTGCAACATTCACCACTTGCATATGGCTGTTTGCCCATGGAACTTTAAGAAAAGTGAACATCTTTGGCAAGTCCACATCTATCAATAATGTGCCGTGTTGAAGAACAATGCCTTTTTTGTTTGCTTGGGCGCTTCCTGAAATCTTCTTACCCTTGACAGTCAAGTTTGGGCAATTCTTCATGTCGCCTGGACTGTAATCTGTACTTATACCTACTACTCGTAATGCTTCGCTTATCGCAGCATAAATTCGTGAATATACTTCTGTAAAATCTTTAGTATTCATATCTCTTGTTTTAGCGATCACGCTGTAGGTTATCTCGCCTTGGGTATCATGAAAAACAGTGCCGCCCCCGCTTATCCTTCTGACTGCATCTACGCTAAATTTTTTGCACTCATCCAAGTTTATTTCGTTTTCAATTTTCTGGAAACGCCCAATGGAGACAGCGGAGGGAGTCCAAGTGTAAAACCGTAATGTATCTGGAACTTCATCTGCTATACGGGAACGTAAAATTGCCTCGTCAATTGCCATATTCATAAACGCATTATGAGTTTCAAGCCTAAGTAAACGCCATGTTTTCATATTATCCTTGCCTGCTACTCATTAATTTTGACACTATTCTCGACCTAATATATAGATCGAATAGTTTCTGGACTTCGAGTTTAAAGTTCTCTTGCATTTTTCGAAGTTTTTCTTTTCTTTCATTTTCCCGCACTCTTCTATTTATGAAATTTTATATAATTGCACGTGAAGTATTCACTTGTACTCGCGTATTTATTGGACTGTGCAGTTAGATGAGGAAGACTATATTTAAGAAACTTGAAGCTCAAGGCTTAATCGCCAATTACAACCGTCTTCGGAAAAACTTGCCCCCAAAATTGCCTGATAAAGTCTTTATTATAGATGAGAGTTTCCGAGAAGGCATTAGAGCTCCCACGGTATTTTTAACATACGTTGAAAAAGTTAAGCTTGCTAAAATGATGGACGAAACTGGTGTAGCGGCTATTAACATAGGTTTTCCAGGTTTATCGGAAGATGAAAAGCGTAGTGTTAAACGTATCGTGAATGAAACTTTCCAGAACTCCAAACTTTCAGCTTCATCAGCGGCTACAAAAGCCAGTGTAGATGCATGTATAGAGGTTGGAATGAAGGAAATAAACATCGAAACTCCCTTCAACGGATTAAACCTGCAATATCGACTTAAAAGCACCAAAGAAGAACATCTTAAGCGGGTGGTCGAGAGTGTTGGATATGCTAAAAAACACGGACTAACCGTTAACTTTGTTCTCTCAGACAGTACCCGAACTCCATTAGAAGATATAATTAGTATTTTTGAAGCTACAGCTGCCGCTGGCGCAAACAGACTAGTAGTAGCCGATACCGTAGGCTTCATTAGGCCATTAGCGATGCGCTATCTGATGAGTCATGTACGGGATGGGCTTTCCACATCAGTTAGGCAAAAAGTACCCCTTTCAGTTCATTGTCATAATGACTTTGGTCTAGCCACGGCAAACACACTTGCTGCAGTAGAAGAAGGCGCAACGTATTTACACACAAGCTTGCTTGGGTTTGGCGAACGCGCAGGCTTAGCGCCCTTTGAAGAAGTAGTGACTGCACTTGAACTTCTTTATAACATCGATACTGGGGTAGACATGGAACGTATCTATCGCCTCGCTCAACTTGCAGAAAAATCATTTGCACTACCTATCCAATTCCACAAACCCATTGTCGGAGATACTACCTTTGCCCATGAAGTTGATGAACATGTCGAAGGTATGCTTGCTCATCCACTAATGTTTGAGCCTTTCCCGCCTGAAATTGTTGGGCGCGAACCCTCCCTTTTCGTAGGCAGAAACACAGGTCAAACTCTGCTTCAGAGTCTTTTAGAGAAAGCAAGCATTCGAGCTTCTGCACGTCAAATGGACGAGATCCTAAGACATATAAAAGGGCCCCAAGAAAGCCTCGATAAAGGTGAAGCCCAAATGACCTTTTACCAAGTTAAGAAACTTCTACGTGAACTCCAGAAGGGATTAGATATGCCCGAATTCTGGCGAGTAGTTGAACAAGTCACAAGACAAAAACCAAAGTTACCGCAACCGGGAGAAAGTAGCACCAAATCAATTACACCAGTTACAACCTAGCCTCTCTTCTTCCCTTCTTTTACTCTCTTTTCTTTAATTACTAATTTAGTTTCAATTGCTTCTTTATTACAGCTTTTTCTTCAGCGCGCAACATTCGGGGGTAATTGTAGATGGGGCCACTTGGTTTCTCGTTGTAGAAAGGACGATTGCAGTCTGGGCAACCTGATGTAAGAAAGGGTTGTCCACTTTCGATCAGCTGAATTATTATTTCTTTTTCTATGCCAAAATCAAATATTCCATCTTTATCGCTAAATTGCATGTCTTTAGTTTGCGATAATCCATTTACGATTAGGTACCTTGCAAGTTGTAAGCGTCTGTAGGTTTCAACTTTGGGTGGAGGATTTAGCGCAAGAGCCGTGCCCGGAACTGGGGTAAATGCAAACAACACGGGTGAAACGCCCTGAGTTTTGCATTCCTGAATAAAATTAGCAGCTTCTTTCTCAGTCTCCCCTAGACCCACGATCAAGTGCACGCTTACATTTCCAGTCCCAAAAATTGTAAGCCCTTCCTTTATCTGTCTAAATTGATCTGCCCAACAGTAAGGTCCACCGGCTTTTACCCCTTTGACATTTTCAAATATTTTCTGAGTTGCAGTGTCTACCCCTATGCCAATTCTTTCCGCGCCCGCTTGCTTTAAGCGTTTTATATTGTTGATGTTTATTGGTTGGCATGAAACTGAAATTGGAACTTTAACATGCTGCTTTACTTTTCTTACTAACGCTGAAAGGTCATCAAAAACCGATGGATAGTTTAAAGCTTGAAAGCATACGCGATTAATTTTTCCTAAATGAACTGTGTTTGCAATTTGTCCAACAACCGATTGAGTGGAAAAAACTGGCCAGGAGACTCTAGATAGTAATTCTGCTTTGCTTTGACTACTTCTAGCTTGGGAACAGAACCCACAATTAGCAATACATTTGTCTTTTGCGTATGTCATTAAGTATGCTGTTGATGGTTCAGCGTCAAGATTGCCCTCTAAAAGCCTCAGAACTATGGCAGAACCTATTGACACTCTAATTTGAGTGGGTCGCTTCGTCTCAGAAACTGGTGTTTTCACCAAAGTCTCCACAAAGATCCTCCCCTAAACTATCGATAAACAGACATATTAGGTTAGGTTAAAACGAAAATCCCTGCACTACAGTTTTTACATAGGTATGAGTTCAAAGTTTAGGATCCACAATTCCTATGTTAGTATCTATTTCCGCGTCAATCATTTGAAAGAAGTTTTAGATGGATAAGAAAGAAACAAAGAGAATAAAAATATGTGTAACAAACAATGCAATCGTTTACTGTCTGTAATAGGTTGATTAACCTCTTACAAACTTAGGTAGACGGTTTATGCTTTTCCTGTTTTTGCATCATGTTTGGCTTTTTTTGCTTTATTCTTCTTTTCAAGTGAAGGCGTAATTAGTTCCTCCTAACTATGGGTTTGTTGAAAGATGTATTTCTTAAGCACCTAATAGACTTTTTTCATATTCGTTCTCTTTGATTACTCCCAAACAGCAATCAAAGCCTATTCCAGGGTCTTTTTTCTCGTTTTAGGTTTGTTTGGAGGGCAATTCTTAATTATATCTGCTAATACCATAATCTGCTTTGAGGAATCATAATGGTACAAATGGACTTTGGCGGCGTGAAAGAAAACGTCGTTACAAGAAAAGAGTTCACTGTTGAGCAAGCCCAAAAAATATTGAAGAGTGAAGTTGTTGCGGTATTGGGCTATGGTATTCAGGGACGTGCTCAAGCCCTTAACATGCGAGATAATGGCATGAAAGTTATAGTCGGACAAAGCACAAGTTTTCCGGAAACCTACGAACTTGCCGTTAATGATGGTTGGGTAGCAGGAGAAACACTATTTTCTGTTGAAGAAGCTGCGCAACGTGGAACCATAAAGATGTATCTTCTTACTGATGCAGGACAGAAAGATATGTGGCCAAAAATCAAAGAGAGCCTTAAGGAAGGCGATGCGCTATACTTCTCCCACGGATTCAGCATTGTCTATGGCAACATGACCGGTGTTGTTCCCCCAAAAAATATTGATGTTATCCTAGTAGCTCCCAAAGGTTCAGGTGCATCAGTCAGACGTAACTTCGTAGCAGGCAGTGGCATAAACTGCAGCTTTGCGATACACCAAGATTATACCGGAAGAGCAGAGTCACGCGTGAAAGCAATAGGTATTGCCATAGGTTCAGGATATTTGTTCCCGACAACATTTGAAAAAGAAGTCTACAGCGATCTTACTGGCGAACGAGGTGTCTTAATGGGCGCGTTAGCAGGCATGATGGAAGCCCAATACAATACCCTACGCGAGCACGGTCATAGCCCAAGCGAAGCTTTCAACGAAACAGTAGAGGAACTAACCCAGAGTCTAATTCGACTCGTTGATGAAAATGGCATGGACTGGATGTACAATAACTGCAGCGAAACCGCCCGTATAGGTGCACTTAGATGGAGAAATCGCTTCCGTGAAGGCACCAAACCACTTTTCGAGTCACTATATGAGTTGGTCTTTTCAGGTGAAGAAACTCGCATCGTTCTGGAAAAAAGCAAAGAACCAGACTATAAAAAGAAACTCGGTGACGAGCTCAAAGAACTGGGCAATAGCGAAATGTGGCGTGCAGGCAAAACAGTACGTTCGCTAAGACCACAAAATCCAAAACAATAATTTCCACATCAAACCATCCCCTTTTCCCTTTTTAATTTTTTGTTACATAACTTTTTTGTTTTCCTTTGGTTTATCGCCGGTTTGGTACACTAATCTTTTATACGTGTTCGGGTCGGTTTGGTAGATAAATCGGGACCTTACGTGGATTACACTGCATATGCTGCGTTGGTAGTATTTGGGATTACCTTATTTCTGATGATTAAACGCCCAAAAGGATTGCGTTTGGGGTACGCGGCTGGAATTGGTGCTATACTCTCGCTTTTACTTGGTACTGTTACATTAAGTCAAGCTGCGCAATCTTTCTTAGAAATATGGGATGCAGCATTAGCGTTTATCGGTATTGTTGCTTTATCGGTTATACTTGATGCTATGGGTTTTTTCAAGTGGGCTGCATTACGCGTAGTACGACTTGCTGCTGGTAGTGGTTTGAAACTTTACTTTTATGTATCATTGCTTACTGCTGCGGTAAGCATTCTTTTTGCAAACGATAGTGCTGTTCTCATTTTAACCCCTATCGTCCTTGAGATTGTTAGTCAACTAAAAATCGAGCAAAACGGCAGACTTGCGTACTTGTTTTCAGCAGGATTAATTGCTGACACCGCCGCAATGCCCTTAATCACCAGTAATCCGATTAACATTTTGAGCGCGGACTTCTTCAAATACACCTTTATCGACCACTTAATTTTCATGGGTCCGGTAGCCGTTGCCACAATTATAAGTAGCATATTTCTGGTGTATGTTTTCTTCCGGAAAAAAATTCCAAAAGTTTTTGATGTAAACCTAGTTGATACTTTAATCAATGGTACAGAGATTATTTCGCCTCAATTGCTAAAGATTTGTATTGCTACATTAGTCGCTATAGACATAGGGTATATTTTTGCTTCGTTGAGTAGAATCCCTGTTTCGCTGATAATTTGTTCTGGCACTATCTTTCTTGTTTGTGTATATTGGTTTTCCAAAAAAGCTTCTTTGGTTAACAACAATGGGAAGAAAGGTCTGAAAAGTTTGGCTCGAGAAATCAATTGGGATATCATACTTTTTATGCTGTGTATTTTCTTAGTGGTTCAAGGATTGGAAACTGCTGGAGTGGTTGAGTTTTTAGCTTCAGTGTTTGCTTCTACTAGTGCTTTGCCTTCGCTTTTAGGTGTGGTGGTCCCAAGTTTAGTGGTTACCGTGGGGGCGAGTTTTATGAATAATTGGCCTATGACCATATTAGGACTCTTCTCCATTAAACAAGCTATTGCAGTTGCAGGATTAGGCGGACAAGCTATGACTGGTCTAATTTTTAGTAACGTTATAGGAAATAATTTAGGTCCTCATTTCTTCCCATTGGGCTCCTTAGCTATCTTGATGTGGCTAGAATGTATGCGTCGAAAAGGTGTACATATCAGTCTCAAAGACTATCTAAAGGTCGGTTCAGTCCTTTCAATCATTGAAGTTGGCGTGGCATCAGTAGTTTTGTGGGCTGAATTAAGTTTAGGCTTCACATTAAACCTATAATTAGTTTCCACTAATTTTCTATACCCGGTTTTCATTATAGGGGCTTATTAGTAACTCTTTAATTGAAGTTGCCATTTTCAAAAGTCGTTTCTCAACTCGAAAAATCCCGCAGACATATCCGGAAAAGTAAATGGATAAGTAAATCAAAAATAAAAAAGGTTTTTAGAGCTTCTTTGCCTTAAAATTAGGGCTTGACGGATCTAAGTTTGTTAACTTGGCGCGGACCTCAAAAGGAACCTTACTGGGGAATGAGGGGACACATTTCTCCGCGTTTCGTTAACGCCTGACCCGCCAAACCTTTGATGCAACGTTTGATGGCTTCAGGACACGTTATAAGTGTAGGTTTGAAAAACCTTAAAAGGGTTTGTGACTGTGTGTACACTACAACAAGCAACAACTTTTGCTCATTTTTGCGCTTTTAGGGCTTAGTTTTTCCCCATTTTTCCAGCTTTTTGGTGCTATTGTTGGTGTTCCAAAAAAGCTTCTGTGTTTTTAGGTTTTGATGGTAATTTATATGTAAAAAGTAGTACTTTTATTTGGTAGTACTTGAGATGAAGTGTAAAGCTTATAAGTACTACTGATATAGTGGTAGTACCGTGAGCAAGTATGGACGATGAAGTTATAGTAACAAGAAAAGGTCAAACAACCATCCCCATCAAGCTACGCGAAAAATACAACATCGAAGAAGGCACGCGTCTCCAAGTACTAGACACCAACAACGGCATTCTTCTAAAACCCAAACAATCCACACTTGACCTCGCTGGATCAGGTGGCAGATTTGCCACACCTGAAGAAATGAAAACTCTGCTCTCAAAATTAAGGGACTTAGATGCCTAAAACGGTGTATGACACCCGCTTCTTCCTCGAACATTACTACAGTCAAGAAGATTCTAAACTAAAAAAAACAAAAGAAGCCATACGAAAAGCTAAAGAACGCTTCATCTCTGCTATTGTTCTTCATGAAATATACTGGCTCACACTTGAACAAGAAGGACCAGAGACCGCAACCCTTCGGGCATCCCTTCTAGAAAAAGATTTCAAAGTTATAAAAATCGATGCTGAAATCGCAAAAAGTAGCGCTCAACTTAGATATAAGTACCGCATCGGTATGGCAGAAAGTATAATCGCTGCCACAGCACTTATCCTAAAAGCAACTTGTCTTTCAGATGATCCTCACTTCAAAACAGTTAATGAAATTAAAACAACTTGGATTTAAAAAATACTGGATTACCAATTAAATCAGTACCAGTTTTTCCAAAGTAGTTGAAATCAAAGAACCAGAAGTCTAATATGTTAATAAATTCTTTTTCATCACCAAAAACAATAGCAATCTGGCGTAATCTGAAAATGACAATTGAGAAATTTGAACCGGATTTTCCCACAGAAATAATAACAGAAGGTAAAATCAAAATCGTAGCTCCCAAGCTAGAAGCTTACGGAGTAACACCATCAGATTACGCTCCTGGAAGAGCCCCCGTCTTTTACAATCCAGTTATGGAATTTAACCGCGACTTAACTGTGCTAGCTTTTCAGGCTTTTCAGCGAATGGTTAATAGAAAAATAAGAATATGTGAACCTTTGACGGGTACTGGGATTCGAAGTATGCGGTTTGCTGCTGAAATTCAGGGCATAAAAAGAGTTCTGAGTAGTGATATAAATCAGCGTTCTGTAAAGCTTGCTTCGCATAATATTGCACTTAATGGGCTTCAGAAAAAAGTGACTATAAAGCATAAGGATGCTAATCGACTTCTTAGTGAATATAGTGCCCCTAAAAAGCGCTTTGATATTATTGATATAGATCCTTTCGGGACTCCGGTTCCACATTTGGATTCTGCTATTAGCGCCTTGCGTAACAATGGGTTACTAGCTACAACAGCAACTGATATGGCGCCTTTATGCGGGGTTCATGCTAAAGCTTGCATGCGAAAATACGGTGGAAAACCTCTGCGCACAGAATATTGTCATGAACTCGCCATTCGTTTACTAGCAGGTGCGATAGCTACAACCGCTGCGAGACATGAAATCGGCATAAATGTACTATTTAGTCACTGTACTGACCATTACATACGCGTATACGCGCAGATAGGTTACGGTGCGCAAAAGGCTGATGAAAGCCTCAAAAATCTCGGTTATGTCTTGCACTGCTTTAATTGCCTTCACCGCGAAACTGCAATCCGACCATTTATCGAGAATGTTAAATGTCCCGAATGCGGTGCACTTATGGATTATGCAGGGCCTCTTTGGATAGGAAAAATCCTTAGCACTCAATTCATCGACCTCATGCAAAACGAAAATGCCCACACCGCTTTCAAAAATAACAGTAAAATCACAAAACTTCTTACAACTGCCAAAGCCGAAGCTGAAGCACCCCCAACCTACTATGTTTTAGATAGAATTAGCAAGAAACTAAGTCTGCCTGCTTCTCCAGTGGCATTATTCTTCCAAGCATTATTTGAGGCAGGTTACACCGCAGTACCCACACATTTTAACACCCGAGGCGTAAAAACCAACGTGTCATCAACAATACTGCAGAAAACCCTGCAAAAAATTGTTAAAGGCACCTAATTTTCTTAATTACTTTACAAGATTTGCGAATAAAGATTTAAGAGCCAAAAGGGCACACGTAAATAAAGCAAAAGGTGGAATCGGTAAATGGTCGACAAGATTGCAATTCTAGGCGCAGGTATGATGGGCGGCGCCATAACAAAAAGCCTTCTTAGAAGCGGATATAAAGGAAGCATCACCGCAACAGATTGCTCTCCTGAACGCATAAAAGAAATGAAGGCATGCGGAGCCTGCGCATTCGAAGATAACCAAAAAGCAGCGGCCGAAGCCGACATTATATTTATCTGTGTAAAACCAGGTGATGTGGAAAAACTTCTCAAGGAGATAACAAAGGAAATCAAAGGAAAACTTGTCATCTCAATAGCTGCTACTCTTCCATTATCATTTTTAAAGAAAAATGCGCCTCAAGCTAAAATCGTTCGAGTAATGCCAAATTTGGCTATTCTTGTGCAGGCAGCCTATACGGCATACTGCTGCAGTGAAGATGTAACAGCAAAAGAGAAAGAAAAAATCAAAACCTTGCTAAACATGATGGGTTTAAGCGAAGAAGTTGATGAAAAATATATGGATGCTATAACTGGGCTCTCGGGCAGCGGACCTGGATATTTGGCAGTTATAGCCGAAGCTATGGTTTATGGCGGACTAAAGGTAGGTTTGCCACGAAATATCGCATTGAACGCTTCAGCTCAAACTATGCTTGGAACAGCGAAGCTCATCTTAGAACTGCAAGAAAATCCTGGAAAAATAAAAGACATGGTAACGACTCCAGGAGGTACAACTATCGAAGCAATATACGCTCTTGAAGGTAGCCAAGTTAGACAAGCACTAATGCAAGCAATTGAAGAAGCCACCCTGAAAAGCCAAAAAATCCGCGAAAAAATCTGTAAAGACACTTAGTAATACTGTGATTTGGGAAATCTGATTTGCATGTTCGAAGCGGTCATCTTTGATTGGGACGGAACCTTAGCCGATACACGTTCCGTCTTATTGATTTCTTTCAAAACTGCCTTACGTGAGATTAATTGTGAAGTAACAGACAATATGATTGAGCGCCGCATTGGTATAGGCACGATAAATACCTTGCAAGAGCTTCTAACTGAGAAGAAGATACCCTATGATGACGAGATGATTCAGAGACTTTTAAAAATAAAAGTTCAAACCGAAATCAATCATAGCAATCAAGTTGACTTATTTGAAGGCGCCATCGAGCTACTAAATTCTCTCCAAGGTAAGATAAAAATTGCTTTGGCTTCAATGAATCAGCGTGAATTCATTGATCACATGCTAAAAGAAAAGAAAATTCAAAAATTTTTTGATGTTACTCTCACTGCTAACGAAGTTAGTAAACCTAAACCTGATCCAGAAATTTTCCTAAAGACTGCCCTTAAACTAAATGTTAAACCTGAAAAATGTGTTGTAATAGAAGACTCGATTTTTGGCGTTAGAGCAGCAAAAGTAGCAAATATGGGCTGCATTGCTGTAACTCAAGGAGCATACCTAAAAAAGGAATTGTGTGAAGAAAAACCCCGCTTGATAGTAAGTTCACTTAAAGAAAAAGAAGCTATTCTTCGATTAATTTTCAGTTAAACTATACCGATGTTGTTGTGTAGTGACTATCACATAAGCTTAAAAATTTTATTTGATAAATATACTCTCGTGTATCTGTGGTATAATTATCGATACACTTTTAACGTGAATCATCATGTTAGGTGAAACGCTCAAAATAGAAAAGATTCAATCAAATAGATTCCAAGTAATGCTCCTGCATAATGATAGTCAAGACGTTGAAGTTAATGATGTATCCCAAGTGGACTACCAGACAATTCAGAAACATCTAGAGCAAGGCGGATCGGTATTCATAACTAGTAAAGGCAGCCAGAAAATAAAAACCCCGCAAAAACGCAAAAGAGTTCAAAACGTGGAAACTAAGTAAATAGTTTCTGAATGTCCAAGCAAATTCTATGCAAGGGTGTATACTATTTCCGAATATCCTTCAATCACAAGTTTAGCATGGATGAAAAAAGAATGGAAACCGACAAATTAACCCATATTTGTCAACCTATTTGTGATCACTCAAATCAGAGCTGGTACAAGCAGCGGTGCTTTGATATACTTAATGGATTTGAAATAGTTTCTACTAGATGTATTAACTGTCACAAAACAATGGTTCTGGAAATAAAGAAAATAAAATAATCGTCTATTGTGTTGTTTGCTCTTGGTCTTCTTTGTTTATGCATTCAATCAGTATTGGCAAGTCGGTAATTGAGGTTATCACGTAATTTGCTCCTTCTCTCGCAAGTTGGTCTTGTGTAGAAACACCGGTAGTCAATCCGATTGCTAATGCGTTGAGTTCTTTAGCTACTTTTATGTCACTAACGCTATCTCCTATGACTATTGTTTCAGTTGCAGGTATACCAAGAACATCAAGTGCCGTTTCTAGATGTTGGGGGTGAGGTTTCACGCTAATTACATTGTCTCGTGGAACCGTGATATCAAAGTATTCGGTTAGTTTGAATCGAGTGATGATATAGTTTGTAGTTTTTTGGCTATTTAGTGTACATAAAGCTATTTTTAGACCTGCTAGTCGGAGCGCTTTAAGGGTATCGATTACTCCTGGAAGAAGATTTGTGCTTGTAGCTGCTTCCAATTCATATTTTTCGGCTATTTTAAATACTTCTTTACGAATGCGCTCCATTGCAGAATCGGTTTTTCCAGTGTTTTTCGTATACAACTCTGTTTTCTTAAGCATTTCAAAAACAGTTTCGTTAACATCAAGAACTGATGCTGGAACTCCCATCTTCAGCAGGTGTCCTCTGACTTCTGCGCGAAGTACTTTGTAGTCTAAATTGAAACTTGTTATTGTCCCGTCTAAATCAAAAACGACTGCTTTTATAGGCATAACTTCGCTCTCACAATTGTAGATATTAAAGCTGGTAATGCAGTTTTTCTATCTGTGATATACTTTGTGGTAAGTTCTTGATATTTCGACTTTCTTGATACAATACATAATTCCAACGGATAATTAAAATTGAACAATTGTATAGTTATTTGAGAGAAATATATTTATGTGATTGATTATTAGTTGAACGACATTACATGTGCGCAGAATGTTTGCCGGATGATGGAAAAATGAAAACAAAGCTAAGATCGATGATAATTATCTGTGCTATTCTAGGTGAGTTATTATGAAGGTTGCTATTTTATGGACGGGCGGAAAAGATTCTTCTTTAGCTTGCTACAAGGCAATGGAACAACATGAAGTCGCCTTATTTGTAAATTTTGTTTGGAAAAAGCCTTCTCTGTCTCACCCTCGAATTATCACAAAGCTGCAATCGGAGGCTTTACAAAAACCATTTCTATGGATTCATCTTAACCCCCCTTATCTTGAATCCTACCGAGAAGCTATCCTTAAACTAAAAAAAGAATATTCCATCGAAGCTGTAGTTACGGGCGATATAGGCTATGTTGATGCCTTCCACGGAAACTGGATAGATGATGTATGCGAAGGTACAGGTATCGAAGTCATCAAACCCTTGTGGGGGCAAGATCGGCAGAATATGCTGAATGAGCTTGTTGAAAACGGTTTTGACATTATCTTCACCTGTGTCAAAGAACCTTGGTTAACCCATGAATGGCTGGGTCGGTCTATCAACCGGCAAGCTATAAGAGAGTTGCAGGAGTTGCATCATAGTGAAAATCTGGATTTATGTGGTGAATTAGGCGAATATCACACTATGACCTTGGATGCACCCTTCTTCAAGAAATCAATAAACATACGTTTATTCAAAAAACAGAAAACCGAAAACGGCTATATCATAGAGCCACTTCAGTTTTCATTAGTCCCCAAAAAAAGGCTATGCCAAAGAGTAAAATGTTAACTTCTGATGTTTGAATTATTCCAACAAGCAAATAAGACTTAATTCTATATTTGTTAGGTGTAGGGTTTTCGCCCAGCCTAAAGCTGTGTAGAGATGTATATCTCTGGTGGTTTGAGAAATATTATTCGAGAAGAGATTGAGTCTGAATGCGTAACCTTTAATTTCTCCACTGATACGAACCCTAAACAGAAAAGAAGGTCACTAATAACATGGGAACTATAAACCTTGACAAAATCTTTAATCCTCAGAGTGTTGTCATTGTCGGCGCAAGCGATAAAGAAGGATCCGTAGGTCACGCGATAGTTAAAAACTTCACTCAACTTGGATACACTGGCAAAGTATACTTTGTTAACCCACGAAAGCCTGAACTTTTTGGCGTAAAAACTTACCCAACTGTACTAGCTGTCCCAGAATCATGCGATTTAGCAATGATTGCCACTCCAGCGAAAACCGTTCCTGATGTGATAGAAGAATGCGGAAAAGCAGGCGTAAAAGGCGCCATAATTGTTTCAGCAGGTTTCAAAGAAATTGGTCCTGAAGGCAAGGTTTTAGAAGAAAGGATAATTGAATTAGCTAAACTATATAATGTACGAATTATCGGTCCGAATTGCATAGGCATTATTCGTCCTAGAATAAGCTTGAATGCTACATTCTTAGATAAAGTACCTAAACCAGGTAATGTAGCTTTCATATCTCAAAGCGGTGCTTTAGGCGCTGCTATTTTAGATTACGCTATTCACGAAAACATTGGTTTTAGCAACTTCGTTTCTATTGGCTCTATGGTTGATGTTGACTTTGGAGACCTAATTGATTATTTTGGTACTGACCCAAAAACCAAAAGCATACTCATGTATATCGAAGGCATAACTGAAGCCCGCAAATTCATGAGCGCTGCCCGACATTTTGCAAGAACCAAACCTATAATTGTTGTCAAATCAGGTAAATTCTCTGAAAGTGCCAAAGCGGCTGCCTCACACACCGGTTCAATGTCTGGGGAAGACGCAATCTACGATGCCGTATTCAAGCGCGCAGGCATTGTCCGTGTGGATGAAATAGCTGACTTATTCAACTCAGCCGAAGTTTTAGGCACCCAACCCTTACCTAGAGGACCTAACATCGCAATCATAACTAATGCAGGAGGTCCTGGGGTAATGACCTCGGATGCTGTAATAGGTGCAGGTGGGAAACTTGCCAAGATTAGCCAAAAAACCATAGAATCGCTTAACAATGTCCTTCCACCTTTCTGGAGCCACGGTAACCCTATTGACGTTTTAGGTGATGCGACTCCTGAAGCGTATCGTGCTGCAGTTGAAGCATGCATCAACGATGATAACGTTGATGGCATAATTATTGTTTTAACCCCGCAAGCAGTTACAAAACCAATAGAAACAGCCAATGCGATTGTTGACTTAATCAAGAGTAAAACATACTGCAACAAGACCATATTAACCTCCTTTATGGGCTTTGGCAAAGTAGCCGAGGCAAATACCATACTGAATTCTAATAACATTCCAACCTATTCTACCCCTGAAGCCGCTGTAAAAACCTACATGTACATGCATCAGTACCAGCGTAACGTTGAACTCATTTATGAAACTCCTGAAGAAGTACCAGTGGATGCTGCACCGCCAAAACGTCCAATAAACGTGATTTTCAGAAATGCTGCAATGGAAGATCGTGAGGTCCTAACCGAGGATGAAGCTAAAAAGATACTTAAATACTACAATTTTCCAGTAGTTCGAACAGAAGTTGCCAATAACGTAGACGAAGCAATAGCTTATGCTAAACAAATGTGTTTCCCAGTAGTAATGAAAATCCTCTCACCTCAAATCATCCATAAAAGTGATGCGGGCGGAGTTATCCTTAACATTCGCTCAGAAATTGAGGTAAGAAACGCTTTCGAAACTCTTATCCAGCGTGCAACTGCTTATAATCCTAATGCGCAGATAATCGGCGCTACTGTTCAACCCATGGTTCAGATGAAAGGAACCGAAGTAATCATCGGTGGAAAGACTGATCCTGTCTTTGGTCCAACTATTCTATTCGGAATGGGTGGTGTAGGTGTTGAACTTTTCAAAGACTATGCGATGGCTCTTCCACCTCTAAATACAACTCTTATAAAACGAATGCTAGAAGAGACAAAAGTCTACAAGCTACTTAAAGGATACCGTGGTACACCACCGGCTAACATCAAAAAACTAGAAGAAACTTTACTGCTATTCTCAAACCTGATTACCGATTTCCCGCAAATAAAAGAAATCGATATTAATCCATTGCTAATAAACGAGAAAGATGTTGCCATACTTGATGCTAGAATAATAATTAACAAAGATGATATAGGCAGAAAATTCGAACCACATGAGCATATGGTTATAAGTCCTTACCCAAAGAAGTACGAAATTATCTGGAAACTAAAGAATGGGCAAGATGTAATGCTCAGACCCATTAAACCTGAAGACGAGCCTATGTGGTTAGAAATGTTCCAGAATCTTTCTGAAGAATCCATACGTTATCGTTTCTTCCAGATGCTCAAAGACACACCACACGAAGTTCGTGTTCGCTACTGCAATATCGATTATGATCGCGAAATTGCAATAGTAGCTGAATTGATGGAAGGTGGACGTCGTAGAATCTTAGGTGTTAGCCGACTAAGCATTGAAACCGACGGTAAGCATGGTGAAATGTCATTCTTGGTCAGTGATAAATGGCAAGGTAACGGTTTAGGCACCAAACTGGTCGATTACGCTCTTGAAATCGCCAAAGAGAAAGGTGTTGAAAATCTTTACGCTATTATGTTACCTGATAACTACCGCGCGATAAGTCTAACCAAGAAGATGGGCTTTGATCTTGAATACTTAAGCGACAGTACAGTCAAAGGCACACTTGATCTCAGGGACGAAATTCTACGAGACACTTGCTTTTTGCCCGAACCCCCAAAAGCCGAAGCAGTCCCTGAAGTTAAAGCTGAAGCTGAAGTTAAAGCTGAAGAAAAAACAGAAGTAAAGGCTGAAGCAAAAATCGAAGCAAAACAAGAAATGACTAAACCAAGAACAAACACTCTATCTCAAATACTGTATGTCACTGAAACCAAAGAAAAAAAATCAGAAACCACCCCCTCTTAATCTCTAAGACGACTCAATCTGCACCTTAAATTAGGGTGCAGTGTAGTGTAATAGTGAGCTCAGATGTAAGCTAAGTATTTCTAACTTCTGGCGTAACACAATTTTTTATTGCACTCTTTCTTAATTTCCATTTCTTGTAGGTTAATTCTATTTTCAATTTGTTTTGTATCAGAAGTTTGATATTTTCAATGATGAAACTGATTCAAGGAATGATATTGATTTATCCTAATGTGGCTGAAACTTTATGTAGCTGACGTGAACTTTTTTAACATTATTACATGCATGGTGTTTGCAGTCTAAGTCTATATTGCGCTCCTAGTGTCATTGTAATATCTATCCGTGTAATGTATCCGTAGGGCGAGGTGCTGTCCATGACAGAAAAAGCAGCAATCGATAAAGAGCCAGTTAAGGCTTCCGAATTTGACTCAAAATTCAAATACCAACTTACCCGCATGCATGGCGGAGAAAAACTGTTGAAATGTTTTCAATGTGGTACCTGTACTTCTGATTGTCCTATTGCAAGGTTTAGTGATACCTATCGGCCTCGTACTATCATTCGTATGGCTCAATTGGGGCTTAAAG
Source organism: Candidatus Bathyarchaeota archaeon (assembly GCA_963701765.1). Taxonomy (GTDB): domain Archaea; phylum Thermoproteota; class Bathyarchaeia; order Bathyarchaeales; family Bathycorpusculaceae; genus JADGNF01. Next base: position 20,842 of record CAVPBD010000004.1, on the reverse strand, counting down.
AACGTGCTCTGAAAAATGATACGCTTTGGCTTTGTACTGCATGTTTTACCTGTACAGACCGTTGTCCTCAGGGCGTTGAGGTCGCTAGTGTGATTCGGGTGCTTAGAAATTTAGCTGCTGAGAATGGTTGTGTGCCGCAGGTTTTTAAAGATCAAGTTGCTAGCGTTCTAAAATCTGGTTATGCTTTTGATATACCTGAGCTTAGAATAAAGAAGCGTGAAGCTATGGGATTGCCACCTCTGCCGAAAAGTAACCCTGAGAGTGTCCGAAAGAGTCTCAATGGCATTGCCTTCATAAAGCATATTGAAAACAAAGGTGGAGAAAATGGGCGCCAGTAAATACTTAATGTTTCTTGGCTGTTCGATTCCCTATCGTGTTGCAAGTTTTGAGCTTTCGTCTCGTAAGGTTTTGGCAAAAGTAGGTATTGAACTAGTTGAGATGCCTGAATTCAATTGTTGCGGTCTACCTCTTGATCCTGTTAGTCATGAGATGATGCTAGTCTTAGCGGCTAGAAATCTGGCTTTGGCAGAGCAAGTTGGCTTAGATATTATAACTCTCTGTCCAGGATGCGCGGGTACACTAAAGAAAGTCAACACCATGCTAAACAAAGACAAAGCTTTACGAGAGCAAATAAATAAACATCTGAAAGAATCCGGTTTAGAGTTCAAAGGTAGCGTGACTACAAAGCACTTCATGCAGGTACTAATGGAAGATGTCGGTATCGAGAAAATAAAAGCCAGCATTATAAAACCCCTGACTATGCTTAAAGTTGCCGAACATAACGGTTGCCACATATTGCGCCCTAAAGAATACATCGGTTTTGATGACCCCGAGGATCCGCAAATGCTGAAGACTCTAATTGAAGCAACAGGTGCCACTTGTCTGGATTATATTGATGAGACGGAGTGCTGTGGGGCTCCAAGTGTAGGTGTGAACGATAAGATGGCTCTGCAGCTTGCGCGTGATAAGCTAAATCACATTAAAATGGTTGAGGCGCAGGCTTTGATTACGATTTGTCCGTTTTGTCATATAATGTATGATACAAATGAGTTACGAATAGAGAAAATATTTAATGAAGTATATGGCATTCCAGTACTTCATTATCCCCAATTGCTCGGGTTGGCAATGGGCATGACCCCTGAAGAACTTGCCTTCAGCGAGCTTAGGGTTAACGGTTCAAAAATAATAGAACAAGTTAATACAGGTGCAAAATAAATGAGTCAAAAAAAGCTAAAAATTGCCTTCTACTGGGCGGCAAGCTGCGGTGGCTGTGAAATAGCAGTATTGGATATGAACGAGAAAATCCTCGACGTAGCGAAAATAGCTGATATTGTATTCTGGCCTGTAGCAATGGATGTTAAATACCAAAACGTAGAAGAGATGCCTGACCGATTCATAGACGTTACCTTCTTCAATGGATCTATCCGTAACTCAGAACAAGAACATATGGCAAAACTTATGCGTCAGAAATCAAAAACTCTTGTTGCCTTTGGTTCCTGCGCTCATGAAGGATGTATACCTGGATTAGCCAATCTTAGCAACAAAGCCGAGGTTTTTGAACAAATCTACATAAAAGATAAATCAAACGTAAACCCCCAAGCAATTGCACCTAAAACTACAACTCCTGTGAAAGGGGGAACATTAAAGCTTCCTGAGTTTTATGACACCGTCAAGACTTTAGGTCAAACAGTTAACGTGGACTATTATTTGCCTGGTTGTCCGCCTCCTGTGAAACTCGTTATCGAAGCAATAGATGCTATCGCCCAGGGTAAATTACCTCCCAAAGGCGCAGTTCTTGCCCCCCTTAAAGCAGTCTGTGATGAGTGCCCCCGAAAACGTGAGAACAAGAAAATTAACAGAATATATCGTGTGCATGAGAAAGCTCCTGAACCTGAACGCTGTTTGATGGAGCAGGGCATAATCTGCATGGGTATGGCTACTCGTAGCGGTTGTGGGGCTCAATGTCTTAAAGTTGATATGCCTTGTACTGGATGTGGGGGAGCAACTCCGAATCAACCCGAAGTCGGTGCTGGTATGATAACTGCTTTAGCTTCTGTGCTCAGCTTAGACAAAGAAACTGGACAATATACCGATGAAGATGTAGTGAAGCTTATGGACCAGATAAAAGATCCTGTGGGTACCTTCTACATGTACAGTTTGCCTTCTTCTATTTTTAAGCGAAAGGTGATGAAAAAATGAAAGAGAAACTAAAAGAAATCCTAATTGATCCAATTACTCGACTAGAAGGTCATGGCAACGTTTCCATATTCCTTAACGATAGAGGCGAAGTCGAAAACGCTTATATCAAAATCCCCGAACTACGTGGGTTTGAGAAATTCTGCATCGGACGAAACGCGGAGCTTATGCCTATCCTGACCACGCGAATATGCGGTGTTTGTCCAGTTGCTCACCACTTTGCAGCCGTTAAAGCTTTAGATCAAGCATTCAATGTAGAACCTTCAGAACCTGCTAAGAAGCTTCGTGAACTAATGTACATGGGCTATGTTATATACGATCATACGCTACATTTCTACTATTTAGGTGGTCCAGACTTTATCGTCGGTCTTGATGCACCTCCAGAAAAACGCAACATATTGGGCGTCATCGAAAAGGCAGGTATGGCTGTAGCTAAAGAAGTCATAAAGCACCGTGCATACGGTCAAAGAATCACCGAAATCCTCGGTGGTAAAGCTACTCACCCAGTATGTGGTCTACCTGGTGGTATGTCTAAACCGTTAAGTGAGGAGGGCAGGCAAGAAATCGAAAAGATGGCTGCTTCCTGTGTTGAATTCGCCAAAATGACCCTTAAACTCTTCCATGACATCGTCTTAGGTGACAGCAAATACGTTGAAATGATCAAAAGTGACGCTTACACTATGAAAACCTACTATATGGGTATGGTGGATAAAAACAACAAAGTCAACTTTTACGACGGCAAAATCCGGGTTGTTGACCCCTCTGGCAAAGAATTTCTAAAATTCGACGGCAAAGATTACCTCACCCATATCGGTGAGCATGTTGAAGAATGGACCTATAGCAAATTTCCATATCTGAAAAAAATCGGTTGGAAAGGCCAAGTCGAAGGTCCTGACAGTGGTATATATCGTGTTGGTCCTCTGGGTAGACTAAACGCTTCAGATGGCATGGCAACTCCATTAGCTCAAGCAGAATACGAACTAATGTACAAAACATTAGGCGGCAAACCTGTTCATGGTACTTTAGCGTTCCACTGGGCACGCCTCATCGAATTGCTCTACGCTGCAGAGCACGCTTTAGAACTTGCCAAAGACCCCGAAATCACCAGCACAAACGTGCGCAACAAACCCGGCGAACCAACTGAAGGCATCGGTGTTGTCGAAGCCGCAAGAGGCACGCTATTTCACCACTACACACTTGACAAAGACGCCATGGTCACCGACGTTAACATGATTGTAGCTACTACCAACAACTACCCCGCCATTTGCATGAGCATCCGCGACGCTGCAAAAGGTCTAATCCATGAGGGCAAATTCGACCAAGCCATACTCAACAAAGTCGAAATGGCCTTCCGCGCCTATGACCCCTGCTTCGGATGCGCAACCCATTACGCAATTGGACAAATGCCCCTCACAATCGAAATCTACAACAGTAAAAACCACTGCGTCCAAACTCTCCAACGCTAATTTAAAACCTTAATCTTTTTCTTTTCCGTTTTTTCTTATTCTTTTTGTGGCGCTCCCTTTGACCTCAGAAAACTATGATCTTACTCGTGAACTGAAAAACTGGCTTAAGGATGCAACAAGTGTAGTTATAGCTGGTATTGGTAATCCGATTCGTTTTGATGATTTTGTCGGGTTGAAAATTGTTCAGGGTCTGCAGGGTAAGGTTTCTTCGAAAGTGCATCTGATTGAGTGTGAGACGGTACCTGAAAGTTTTATGGATGAAATCATCGAACTTAAGCCATCGCATGTGCTCTTAATAGATGCAGCTATGCTTAGGCTAAAACCCGCTGAAGCTCGCTTATATGATGCACAAAAGGTTACTAGCTTTCCTGCCATATCTACTCACATGCTACCTTTACGAGTTTTCTGCGATTATATTACCCAATTAACAGAAGGAAAGCTGGCATTGCTGCTTATCGAACCTAAAAATGTGGATTTCGGGGAGGGGTTATCTTCCGAATTAAGTTTAGCCGCTGAACAAATTACTAAATTGCTATTAGTTTTTCTTCCGTAATGATTTTTGATGTTTGGCTATGCCATCCGACTTGATTAAGTTAATATAGTTTTCAACTGACTAATAATTCCATAACCCTGTGGAGATACATCGGCTTGTATGGTTATGCAGGTCAAATTCTTTACGTTAACTTGAGCACGAGTAAAACGCACGTAGAAAAACTTGACGAGTCTACGGCAAAGAGGTACCTTGGCGGCTTAGGTTTAGGCATAAAGCTTTGGTTTGACAATTCAAAAGCAGGTATAGATGCGCTTGATTCTGAGAATCCGATTGTTTTAGCCATAGGACCTGTTGCTGGTACGATGTTTCCAACTGGTGGAAACGGGCATGTGTTTGTTTCAAAGTCCCCTGCTTCTGGTGCTGTAAGCGGAGCTGTTGCACATGGCAGTTTTGGTGCCGAACTAAAACGTGCTGGATATGACGCAGTCGTTTTGACTGGCAAGTCTTCTAAGTCTGTTTATTTATGGATTGATGATGATTCTGTTCAGTTGCTAAATGCGAATCGTCTTTTGGGTAAGTCGCCCTCCGAAACTGAGGATGCTCTCAAAGAGGAAATAGGTGATTACTACATAAGGGTCGCTTCAATAGGGTTAGCAGGAGAGAAACTTTCCAAAATAGCCTGCATAATAAACGATAAAACCCGTATAGCCGGAAGAATCGGCTTGGGTGCAGTTATGGGGTCGAAGAATCTTAAGGCTATAGCTGTCCGTGGAACCCATGATATCATTCCAGCTACACCTGACGGATTCATGGAAATGGTCAAAGAGTATCATGAACGTATGAAAGGAACCGCCACAGAAAAATACACCAAGATAGGTACCGTGGAAGATGTCTTGGTCCATAACGTCCTAAATTGTCTACCTACTCGTAATTATAGTAACGCGCATTTTGAGAACGCTGAAAAAGTGAGCGGTGAAGCTCTGAATGCACGATTTGTAGCAAAAATAATCGCCTGTAGTACCTGCCCCATGCCTTGCGAACATGAAGTTATTGTTCCCGAGGGTCCCTACAAGGGTACAATGACCCGTATGGAATATGAATCATTATGGGCTATGGGTCCATACTGCGGAGTAGACCGACTTGATGCAGTAGTAAAAGCAGTAGAACTTTGTAACTATTATGGGTTGGACGCGCAAAGTGCAGGTGTAACGATCGGATTTGTTATGGATTGCCACGAAAAAGGCATACTGTCTCATCAAGATCTTGGGGTTGATGCTCATTTTGGTAATGCCGAGGCACTTTTGTATATTGTTGAAAAGATGGGCAAACGCGAAGGCATCGGCGAGCGTTTAGCAGATGGCGTGAAAGTTGCTGCGGAAAAAATTGGCAAAAACTCTCAAAAACTTGCCCAGCAAATTAAAGGTTTAGAGGTTTCGGGTTATGATTTGCGATGCTTCAAAACAGCAGCTTTAGGTTTTGCAGTATCTTATAGTGGTGCAGATAATGATAATTTTGCTTTTGATGTCAAGGGTAAAGTTGATCATTACGCAAAAGGCAGAGCAAAGCACGTAGCTGACTTAGAAGATATTGACAATCTTATCAATTCGCTTATGGTTTGTAGGTTCTCCAAAGTAGTATTCCATAAAGAACAAGCCGAGTTAGCAAAACTATACTCCTTAGTAACTGGGTACGAGACTTCGCCAGAAGAAATAAGGAAAATCGCTGAACGAATAAACACACTTACGCGGCTAGTCAATATTCGTGAAGGCTTGAGCCGAAAAGACGATACTTTGCCCTGGAAAGTTATGCATGAATCCATACCTGACGAGGGGCCTGCAAAAGGTGCTATAGTCACTCACAAAGACCTAGACGCATTACTGGATGACTATTACAAAACTCGTGGCTGGACACAAAATGGTATACCTACAAGCGCCAAACTCAAAGAACTTGAACTGGACGAACTATCCCCTATTATTGAGAGTGGGCAGGCGAGTTAAGAAATGGTAAAGGTTAACGAGAGGCATTTCGTTGCGGTTGACCCCGATAAATGCGTGGGTTGCCAAGTGTGTGAGTACGTCTGCTCTTGGACCAAAGAAAAGGCCTTTAACCCAACTAAATCCAGAATTCGGGTTGTGCGTCAAAATCAAGTCATCAATATGCCTGTTACCTGCAGACTCTGTGAGGAACCGGCTTGCGTTGCTTCGTGCCCAAGAGATGCTTTAAAACAATCTGAAGAGACTGGTGTAATAATTGTTGACAAAGACAAATGCAACGGGTGCGGCTGGTGCATCGAGGCTTGCGATTACGGCGCGATGATGCTGCATCCTGAAACTAAAATCGTTTTTGCATGTGATTTATGTAAAGAAAAAGATGAACCACAATGCGTGAAATGGTGCCCCCAAAAAGCCCTCTCTTGTGTAACTAGTGATATGCTAGCACAAAAATCAAGAATAAGCGCCATAAAAAAGCTCTTCCAACAATCTACAAAATAAGCCAATTAAAGTGTTAATTGGCAATTCTGGAGATAGCCTTTCTTTCTTTTTTATTTATTATTTATACATAACAGACTTATAATGAACGATGCCAATTCTCATAGGGATTTAATGAGTAGTTTATCAAGTATTAGCGCCTATTCAGAACGGTTATTAGAATATTTGATAGATTGCGATAGTTACAATGCAAAACTGCTCCTAGACGAAGCTAAGGTTCGTCTGGGGCTTGAATGTGTTTTAGCTGAAGTGATTCCCTTTGCACTAAATGTTCTAGGTGAGAAATGGTCAAGTGGCGAGGTTGCTTTATTGCAGGTTTATGCTGCCAGCAAAATCGCTGAACAGGAGATTGCTCAGCTTTCAAAAGGACTTAAAAATTCTGCAAAAATCAAACATAAAGTGGTAATCGGGTCTTTAGACAGTCATGGTCTTGGCAAGAAAATAGTGGCAAGGTTTCTTAAAGCCAGCGGAGTAGAAGTGGTTGATCTTGGTATAGAAGTTACTCCTGAATTTTTTGTTGAAACCGCCATCAAAGAAAAAGCTGAGGCTATTCTTATTTCCGCTCTAATGTTAAATACTAGTATCAGAGCCAAACGCGTTAGAGAATTTATGAATGTTGCAAATCTTAATATTCCTTTGATGGTGGGTGGTGCTCCATATAATTTTGATGCTGGACTTTGGCGGCGAATGGGGGCTGATGCCACTAGGCAAGAATGTTCTGGAAGCTGCATTAGAACTAGAGGAGGTTTTAGCTAAATGGAACCATATCAAAGAGTAATGACTACTTTAAGTCATAAAGAACCTGACCGCGTTCCTCTTTTCCTTTTCCTTACGCTTCATGGAGCAACAGAATTCGGAATTCCATTACAACAATATTTCTCCAAAGCTGAGAACGTTGTGGAAGGTCAACTTAAGCTGTCTAAGAAGTACGGTCATGATTGTCTCTACCCCTTCTTTTATGCATCCAAAGAAGTTGAAGCGTTTGGGGGGTCAACAATTTTTTATCCAGATGGTCCACCAAATGCGGGTAAACCTCTAATAAAAACTGCTAAAGACATAGAAGCATTGATTTGTCCTGATCCATATGAATCTGGGTCTCTTAAGGAACCTTTGAAAGCAATTAGGCTTTTAGCGAAAGAAGCAAAGGGTAAAATTCCGATAATTTCCAATGCAGTTGCACCATTTTCTCTGCCTTCAATGCTGATGGGCCTTGAAGCTTGGTTTGACCCCTCCTTTTTGGAGACAAGAAACTAAAAGAAACAATGTTGAAAACTACGCAGTCTTTTTGTGTGTCTTGGGCTAATGCTCAGTTAGAGGCTGGTATTGACGCTGTTGGTTTATTTGATCCTTTGGCAACATCTGAAATAATGACCCGTGATCAGTTCCTTAAACTTGATTTTGATCTTGTATCCGATACGATTAAAAAAATTAAAGGACCAGTAGCTTATGCCGGTGCAGGTGGAAAATTCACAAATATAATTGATCTTATTCCACAAACTGGGGCTGCTGCAGTAGTTTTGAGCTCTCAAGATAATCTTAAAAAAATAAAATCAACAGTAGGAAATAAGATTAACATAATTGGTAACCTAAACAATGTAGCAATGCCCAGCTGGACTTCTGCAAAAGCAGCATCCGAGGTGCAAAAATGCATCAAATCCGCAGCGAAAGACGGCGGATATATTATTGCAGATCAGCATGGTGAGTTGCCAATCTATGTTAAAGAAAGTATCCTAAAGAAAATTGTTGCGACAACTCGGTCGTTTGGACGATATGGATGAAACAAATTCTGCACTTCAAGCTAAGATTAAGAAGCTTCAAAGAAAAAACGCTGAGCTATTCTTGATGGCTGAAACCATCAGAAACTTTGCTTTTGCTAAGACAAAAAATGAAATCGTTAATAAATTGTTGACTTTCTGCATTGAGTTGTCTGGTGCACAGAGGGTATATTATATCTCTGGGCGTTTAACCTCTATTAAGCATGAAGCTGGAATAGAAACAGTACTTTCCCCATCAGATTATGATGCTGTTTTGGAACACGCGTCAAATACTGATTCCTATATTACAGCAATAGAGCCTAAGTTAAGCCGTTCAGATTTGAATTTTCAAAATTACCTAACTATTAGAGTATCTATTGAATTATCGGAATATATTGTTCTAGTTAATCTTCCCTTCCTGGTAAATGCTCCTGAATATCTTGAAATTATTTCAAAAATAGTTGATCCTTTTGTTATGGCTATTAAGGAAAAAGACTATTTTGAGCAATTAAAAAAATCTGAGGCTAGCCTCAAAGAAATTAATCATAAACTTGAGTTGACAAATGAGAAGTTGCGTGTAGTAGGTAGCTTGGCAAGACATGATGTTCGAAATAAACTCTTTACCATTACAGGAAATGCCTACTTACTTAGACAGGTTTGTCCAGATCCAGAAAGCAAAGACAAACTCGCTTATATCGAACAATCTTCGCAAGAAATTCAATCCATATTTGATTTTGCGAAATTATATGAGCAAATAGGTGTTGAAGAGCTTAAATTTATCAATGTTGAAAAAGCCATTAATTCTGCAATGCGACTTTTACCCAATACCTCCAAAATAAAAATAATAACAACCTGTCAAAGGTTAACTCTGCTAGCGGATTCATTTCTAACTCAGATGTTTTACAACTTGGTTGATAACTCCATAAAGCATGGCAAATCTGTCTCAAATATTAGAATCTACTTTGAAATTGATTCCGATCCCAAACAACTCAGACTTATTTATGAAGACGATGGCGTAGGCATATCAGAGGAAAATAAACTTCGTCTCTTTACTGAAGGCTTCAGCACCGGCGGAAGCACAGGATATGGACTTTTCTTAATCAAAAAAATGGTCGAAACATACGGTTGGACCATTATAGAAAACGGTATAGAGGGCAAAGGTGTACGAATAGTGATTACGATTCCCCAACTCAACACAAATGAGCAAAAAAATTATGGGATCTAATCCCTGATTATTATAGGCTTTTTTCATTTAATAAATACTTTAATGACCTGGTTAATTACGGAAAATTTACATATTCAATTATATATTCTTGAAGATGATTAACTTGAGAAAACTAGATGCGCTTAGAAAAATTGCCTTTAGTAGCGAAGGCTTCGATGGTTATTTGATTTCTAATAGTATGAACTTACTATACTTTCTTGGTTTTCAGGGCGCTTCTTCTTTGTTTATTCCTGCTGAAGGCGAAGGTAGCGTCTATGTTTACGGTGTAAATTATGAGCAAGCAAAAGTGGAATGCAAAGGCTTCAATGTTGAACAGGTTAAGGCTGACGAGAATTTGACTAAGAGAATTGCCCATCAAGTCAAAGCTCAGAAAACCAGAAAGCTTGCAGTTGACAATTTAAGCGTTACAGGTTGGCAAGCGTTAGTTAAAGAATTTCCAAAAGAGAACATGCTTGAAATCAACAACGATTACATAGAGACGCTTCGCAGAGTAAAAGACGCCCATGAAATTGATCTTATGCGTAAAGCAGGCGAATTAACAAGCGAAGGCATGAAAGCGGCTTACGAAACGATTAAACCTGGTGTAAAAGAGTATGTCGTTGCGGCGGAAATTGAATATGCTATGCGTAAGCGTGGTGCAGGTGCGCTTGCGTTTGAAACAATCGTAGCTTCGGGAGCGCATTCAGCTTTTCCTCATGGGGGTTGTTCTAATCGTACCATTCGAGATGGAGATTTGGTAGTCGTTGATATAGGAACTACCTGCAAGTATTACTGTTCTGACATGACTCGTACCTTAGTTGCAGGAAAATTCTCGGCAAAACAACAAAAAATTTACGATATTGTGAAGGATGCGCAGGAAAAAGCTTTTCGAACAATAAAAGCTGGCGCCATCATAGCAGATGTGGATACAGCGGCCAGAAAATTAATAGAAGCTGCAGGTTACGGGGATTATTTTGTGCACCGTTTAGGTCACGGTGTAGGCTTGGAAGTCCATGAACCTCCTAGCTTAAGTCACCTAAACAAGGATTTGCTGGTCGCAGGAAATGTTGTGACTGATGAACCAGGCATCTACATTCACGACTACGGGGGAATTCGCATAGAAGACACCGTACTGGTAAAAACAAATGGTGCCGAAAAACTTACAACTGGACCTTATAGCCTAGTGGGAGAATAATCATAGTGATAAACCATTTTTTACGGTACACCTATTTCTGCAACTTTGGCTGTTTTAGATTTTTTTATTTGAAATCTGGAAAGGTTTTTTGGTTCGTTAAGAACTCTTTTTTAATTAAGGGGTTTGCTGATAATTTTCTTTAGCAGTTTTGGGGTTGGCTTTGACTAAGATAATAAGTAATCGACGGAATATTATTCGTTATTTTAGATGGTCTGTTAAAGCTGGGTTTCTTGTGTTCTTTGTTTTTCCTCTTGTCTATCTTGCTGCTGCTCCTGATCATTTTGTGTATAGTTACTTTTTAGGTGGCCTAGGGCAACCTCTTTTTGCTTTGCCTTATGGTCAATCAGTATGCGTTACTTGGACAATCGCATATAGCCAGATTGGACCTGGTGCCTGGCTAATTTGCCCGATTGGGGGACTACAAACTCTCTTGACTAGCCAAGCTGCTGCTTCATACATTTTACCGACATTAGTAGCTTTACTTTTATTTTTACTGCCAATTTTTATATTGGGCAATGTTTTTTGCAGTTGGGCCTGTCCAGTTGGAACCTTAGTTGATAGCTTTGATAAAGTGGTTTCAAAATGGCTCCCTAAAATAGATGCGAAAAGACAACAAAGACTGCTGCAAGAAAAAGAAAAACGCAAAATAAAATCAAGCTCTGCACAGAGTGGATCAGTTGTAAACCTTTTGGGTGCTTGTCCAAATTGTTTTGTGGGGAAAGTTTTTGGGGACAAGCATGTGAATTTGGCCAACGGGGTTTTAGTGTTTTCTCTTATCGGTTCAGCAATCTTTCGATTCCCCATTTTCTGCACCTTATGCCCAATCGGAGTAGTTACTCGGGGTATGTTTCACCTTAAAGCATGGACTTTCTTCACAAACACGATGATGCCAATCATTCTCGAACTCACAATTATTCCGTTGGCTGCAATTCTGATGAGCTTACGCCAGAAAAGGTACTGGTGTAGGAAAATTTGCCCCGTAGGAGCAACCCTAAACATAGCCGGTTCAGCAAGTCCCTTCTTTAAACCAAACATAAGAACCGACCAATGCAACGCAAAAAAGAATATAGAGCCAAAGGATGAAAGTTCATTAAACCAAAATCGAATTTGCCTTCAAGTCAATTGTCAACAATGTGAAAGCATCTGTCCACAGGGTATTAACCTGAATGATAATGATTCAATGGTAAAATGCACCAAATGTCTAGATTGTTACATAGCCTGCCCAAAAAGAGTTATAACCCTAAAAACAATTAACACACCCGATGCTTTCATCTGGCTCAAAAAAGTCTTAAAACGCAAGCCAAAACAACAATAAACTGGCTTATCCTAAAGCTAATAACCTTTCAAGTTCAATTCAGTAATTCTTTTAAAAGAGAAAAAATTTTGGAGGTTTATTTTTTCTCAAATGTACTTTTGGTCGACTGGGCAATACCATCTTTGATATTGTGGAACGAACGTCAAAGCTCCCCCGCATGTTGGGCAAGTTGGCGTTGTTGCAGATGTTGGTGGCGGTGGAGGGGATGGTCCTCTTGTTTGGACTCTAGTTCGGTAGTCTCTTCTAAGAGATGACATGCCCATAATGGCGAAAAGCCAACCTATTATTGCCGCGATAGCTCCTAAGATGGAGAATGCAAAATGTGCAATTCCTAGCAGTGCCAGCAATGTGCCTACAAGGATAAAAACGAAACCCCAAAATATAGTGTCCAAACCGTCTTGCGAGAAAAATGTAAACGACCCTGGTGTTGTTGTCATATAAATACCTCTAATCAGAATTCTCTGGTCTTAGTATATAAATTTTGTACAGTTGCCTGCAATTAAGTTATCAGATTAAGAAAGGAAGAACAACAACTAATTGAAAAAAAGTTCGTTGTTGTTCTTTCGATAGAAGCCAATTCAGCAACTGCCCATAAAAGAAGTATCAAACGATGCTTACGGTTTGCGCGCGCTCACTCTTCGGTATCGTTCTTTCTTAAACTGCAGAGTGAAATTGTATTCTCCTTGTTTTAAGTAATCTCTGAACTTGGTTTTACAATTAGCGCATAGGTAGTAGTTAACGGTAAACTGACTGAACTTCCATGTTTTATCGGGTTTATCAATTTCAGTCTGGCAGTTCGGACATTTTGTCATTCTAATCACATACTCATTATTCTTTCTTGAGGTTAAAGACTTTACCATGTCATAGTGTTCAGATTCAGAAACGCTGATGAGCACTATATCGCGCTTAGAGAACGTCTTACCTTTTTCAGAAAAAGCAAGTGGGCATATGGCTTTAGTGGTGGGCAAACACATTTTCATAAAAAGTAAAAAAACAAAACTAATACAAAATAAAACAGAAAGGAAACAGAACAAAAGAAATAAGATAACGATGCTAAAAAGGATCTAATTTTGGTATTTTACGTAGAACCGTAGAATAAGAAAAACTAAATTTTAGGTTGAGTAATATGTTTAAATAAGAATTTGCAAAAAAGGATTTGTTGATAAAATGAGTATTTCAAATAAGTGGGTTGTTGCAGTATTTAGATGTCCTTCTTCAACCATTAAAAAAACTCTTGTCGAATTTTACAGGTTTACTGAAGAGCTTAATGGTGTTCGAAGTCTCCATTTCTTAATAAGAGATAGAATTGAAGACGAAGTCATTTTCAGCTTTCGAGTGATGGTTGAACATAAATTCAAAGAAATCATCAAAAACAAATTAGCTAACAAACTAAACGTTTTGCTGACAAAAAATAAATTTTCTATTGACCCCTCTCCTGAAAATAGCTTAGTACAGTATGTTGGCTGGTCTCCTGAAACGAGGCTTGCTGAGGTTGGTCAAGATAAGTTTAGCCGTTTTGTTGATGTCTTGCAGGATATGAGTGCTTTTGTAATTGAGCTTGTTGAGAAAGATTATTTTGTTTCAAGTCAACGCGTTGAACTGGCGCATGTTATGTCTTGGATGCTTGGATGCACAGAATATGGGATGTTAAGTACATCTGGAATGGAAGTCGGCTACTATGACCGTTTAGAAGATAAATATTGTTCGTATCTAAGACAAGACTTGCCAAAACCAAATAAAAAAGAAACCGCAAACTACGTTGTTAAAAACAGCGAACACCGCAAAAAACAAATCTAAATAAATCAACAGAACGGTATGTAAACATCGATGGAAAAGTGGATCAGCAAACCCTAAGATTGGTGCTTATTGCATGCTTTGTTTCAGTTGGCTTTTCTAGTGTATTAAGCAGCTTTCATGGGACATCGCTTTAGAAGCAGGATAAGCGCGCGATGAATTACAATCTCTATAAGAACGAAATATCCGACCTACTCATTAGTTGTCATTTTCTGTGGTGGATTTTTCGGCAATCCTTTTTCTCTCCTAAAAATCTCTCCCTAAATTCGCCTGCCAGAACTCCAGTAACTCCTTCTCTGATCAATTATAGCTACTGAAAAGATTCCCATCCGGATTAGTAGTAAATAGTCAATAGTTGTATTAAGTAGTAGTCGTTTACTTCAATTTAGATACTATAAAGCAATTACTCTATGTTCTGCATCACTCAAACAGTATCCCTTAAGCCTCACATAAAGAAAAAACATAGCAAACTAGTTTCATTGCTTTATAGTGATATCAAACCTGCTATCGATAGAGCTATTCTATTCAATATTAGGATTAGTAATTCTATTAGATAGGTGGATACGAGAAAGATATCTTGGCAGTAAAAATAATAGGGGGAATTAGTGTGAATGAGCAAGATAAAAAGCTGGAAGAAATAAATAAACAAAGAGTTTCTTCTAATCTTCCACCGATATATCCACGAATAGTAGATAATGAGTAAACAAAGTAACTCATGATCTGTTCTTATTAATGCGTTGGTTTACTCCAACCTTTTCTTTTTTTTAACAGATTTTAGTAAAATGTTATATAAACGAAGACAGCTAAACAAGATAATCAAATATCAACTGATTATATGTAGACGAATAATATACCCCTGATTTATTTGGGAGGTGAAATTTGGATGGTTACCTCTACCGTATCTTTGCCCGTAAAGTGGGAAACGTTTCTAAAGCGTTTAGCTGACGATTACCAAGTTGATTTAGGTAAAATTGTTAGTGAGCTTTGTGAGTGGGCATTTTCCAATGCTGAAGGCAAAAAACAGTTTGAAGCTTGGCTTACCGATGCTTATCCGCCGAAAGGTGAAGATGAAGACAAAAAAAGAAGCATAAACGAAGATATATCTGGAGCAGAAGAAGAGATGCAAGAAGAATCCGAAGAAGAAGCCCACGAAAATAGGGACTATAATGAGGACAGAGAATTGAAGTCTTAAAGGATGCGTCTAAAACAACGTTTTACTTAGTGTCTTTTAATTTTAAATTGTAAATCAGCATGGGAGGTGAAAAACGTGAATGAGAATGAAAATGTTAAACTCAATGAGCAAGAGGCAATATTGCAAAAACCTCATGAAAAAAGGAAACCCGCCGATACACAGGTGAAAATAAAAAAGTAACTACAAAACTTAATGAGCAAGAAACAGGACTGCGAAAATCTCGCGGAAAAAAAGTAAGAAGGAACTTCCGACATTCCCCCACAAGAGCATAAAGTCCTGATTGCGTAAATGTCAAGGGATATAGGGGTTCTTTTTTGTACAAGTAATTCTATATCGGAAAGAACCCTGAGCCGTTAAATATTCATAATAACAAGAGAGTAACTCAATATAGATTAGTTGTCAGATTCAAATAGGTGTATGCGTCCCAATCTGGTTAGAACCTGTTTTTTATAATTCTGTCATAGGAATTGAGGTAACTTTGCCCCGTTGCTGTAATAACATATTTTCCATTATTTTGCATAATCATCTTTTGTCGTGTGAGGATGGTTAAGTAGGACTCTGCCTGTACATCATTTAAACTTAGTCTGTTCATGATTCTATCCTTGTCTTTTGATGTTTCGCAGAAGCGGAAAATGTAAGTCTTAATTCCTAAAATGCCAGAACTGATCATGAGGTATTGAGATGCCCAGCAGACCTTAAGCATGTGTGGCTGGTTAACCACAGCAACAAACATCTCCTAAATATGCTTTTGTCTGTTTTGTTTAAAATGTCGAATTGCTAGTGTTCGTTGTCTAGTTTTTTCTTAGCTTTCTTCCTAGACTTTGCCTGTCATTTGTTCTATCTTGCTTTTGAGGTGCTCGCTTTGTCATCTATCAATTTTCTTACTTCTTCACGAATTTTACCTTTGGACTGTTAGATTTTACCCTATGTTTCTTGATCGTCTATTAAAATCCTCGAAAATTCTCCTTTTATAGTTGCTAATAAAAAATTTGGGCTATTATTACTACTTAAGTGCTTATGCGAATATGAAGCCGATAATTAAACCTACTATAAGGCCTAGACCTAGCGGTAGCATGCCTATGAGAAGGGTTCCGTATTGAAATGCTATGGGGCCATATTGGTCTGATAAATCTTTCAACGCGCCAAGACTCAAACCAAAAAAGCCAAAGTAGCTGACAACAACGAGTATGATCGCAGCAATTATAGCGATCTTTAACATTTTGTGAACTAAATAACCCACGATAAGTCCGATGACGAATGGAATAATCATTATCACAATTGGTGGCAAACCGCCTATACTTCCAGCTGTAATAAACCTAAGTATGTCATCTATGACGCCCAAAATTCACAACTCCACTTAAACTAATACAGGAGTACATACAAATGACTATTAAACATGTGTAACTGTAGTCCCACAGCCACATGGTAGCGTTGCAATTCTGATAGAGAATTAAAAATTACTTCCAGTTAACAGCCACCTTATAGAGCTTTAGTAAAAAGTAAGCTATTTGTCTCTTTGGAGGGCCCTTCTATTTGATAGGTTAAACATAAAACCATACATTTTCCAACAATTAGATTACTCAAAAGCGACACCTAAAATTAATTAAATTTTTTTGAATTATTAAACTATCTAAATTCTATTAATCGACTTAAGGAAGTCAAAAACGGTAATCGTACTGGAACTTTTGAATAAATTAATTTTGAAAAGTTCAAATCTGTTTATATTTAGGCAAGTCTACAAGCAAACCTTGATTGATACTCTGTTGTTGTAACTTCACAGTCACACACCCTTAAGTCTGTAAATTACGACTTAACATTAGAGATGAAAGGAATGTCTGAGGAAAAGAAAAAAATTGAAAATGCGGCTGAAAAAACTGGTGAATCAGTCGGTAAAGACATCAAGAAAGGTGCTAAGGCTGTTAGTGATTTTGGAAAAGGCGTAAAGAAAGGGCTCAAGAAAAAGGATAAACCGAGTAAAATCCCTTTTCTCAAATAAAATTAAGTACTTGATTTTGTTAATGCGGATTTGTAGATTTCTGTTTAAATGATTTCGGAGGACGAAGGACGGGTTTCTAACTATTTTAGGGGAGAAAAAAGCATTCGCCATTATATGGAAACATTCTGGTTAGGGATGAGAATATATCGTAATTTGATCTCAAATTTATTTGATGTAAAGGTTCCTCTGTTTTGCGGACATAAGTTGACCTATAATTGTAATCTTCGATGCAAAATGTGTCCATTCTGGAAAAAGCCCAACCTGGATTTAAGTATAGAACAGGAAAAAGCAATTCTAAAACAGGTTTACAATTCAGGAGCTTGCGGAATTGCTTTTGAAGGCGGGGAACCTCTGCTGCGGAAGGATTTGGCTGAGATTCTTGCTTTTTCTCGGTCTCTGCCTTTGCATACAAGCCTCATAACTAACGGTACTCTGCTCGAATCCAGAATAGATGAAATCTCACCTTACATCAACGGTGTTATCTATGTTTCGTTAGATGGGTTAGAAAAAACTCATGAAGATATAAGAGGAGTTAGTGGCTGCTTCAAAAAAGCGATACAAGGCATAACGGCAGCCGAAGGTAAGGTTCCAGTTACAATTAACACAACAATAATGGCTGAAAATCTCTACGAGATAGAAGGTATGGTAAAACTGGCAAAAGAATTGAACGCTCGAATATCCGTTGCCGTAGCGCATGAATATTGCAATTCCACGAAGTCTGCACCTACAGTAGAAGAAATCGTAGAGATAGCTGGAAAACTTGTTGAAATGAAAAAGAAAGGGTACCCTCTTGTGAACTCAATAAGTTACTTTAAAGTCATGACGAAAGAGAAAAACTGGAAATGTAAACCTTGGGCAATGATTAATTTGGGTCCAGATGGAAAACTTGTTCTACCCTGTTATGTTCGCAACGAATACGCAACTAGCGTTTCTGTTCTAGAAACCAACATTAAAACTGCAATCTCTCAAATTAACTGGAAAGAAATACAGAATTGCCACAAATGTAATCTTCATTGCTATGTGGAACCTTCTTTGGTGATTTCACGGGATTTTCGCACTTACGCGAATTGGGCCTTTAGAATTAGCGTATAAAATGGGTATATATAGTAATTTTGTCTTTTAGCCTAATGGGTGGAATGTCGTGCCGAAATGTCCAAATTGTGTTGCTCATATGAAAGAACCGGATAAGGAATGAAATTTTGGGCGATTTCGAGTTAAGATGTATAAGTGCAATAAATGCGGAAACCAATTTAGAGAATATTTCATGGAAAATACGCTAAAATTTGTGTTGAGTGCTCACAATGGTAGTTTAGGAAAAATTAAGGCTACAAAAGAAACAATAGACCGGCATAAAACCTATGGGTAACCGCTTTTGTCTCTTGAGGTTACCTGGATTTTTCTTAAAAACAATATAAGAAATAGGAGCCTACACAAATATTGCTCGCTATTTCTACTATTTCACTGTTACTTTGTGCTTTTTAGGTGCTGGTGCAATCGTTTTCTTTGGGACGCAAACTTCTAGTAATCCGTCTTTGTAGGTGGATTCTGCTTTTTCGGGGATTACTTCTTCTGGGAACGATAGCTGTTTGTAGACATGTGAGTAAAGGCGTTCTCTGACAACATAGTTCTTCTCTTTGTCTTCGGATTCAACGTCTGTTTCAGCTGAGATTTCGATGCCATCCTTTGTTAGGGCTACATCGATTTTGTCTTTAGTTACGCCAGGCATTTCAGCATGTACCACGAACATGTTTCCCGCATCAACCAGATCTACGGTTGCTTCCCGGACAGGAGCGATCGGTTCAAGGCTTACCCAGTCCCATGGAAAAGCTATACTTTCTATGAAGTTTTTCCGGAAATTCGTCATTAAATCGTCAAAGGTTGTTAAAACGTGAACTGCTGGAACGTGTTTGACAGGAATCTGTTTAGCGGGAACCTGTTTTACTGGTTTTACTGCGGCTTTAGCTTTTTCGATTGCTTTCGCGGGAGTCTTTTTTTCTTCTTTGCTCATATTTTTCACCTCGATTACCTTATTATTAGAATACTAACCTGGGTTATCTTTGGTCTTTTTGTAATTGGAGTCTTTTTGCAGTTTCCTTGGAGATTTCTTCAAGGCCCTTTGCTAACTCTGCACTGTCTACCTCATCTAGCGGGTAAAACTTTCCACCCTTATCGATAAACACAAGCTCCAAATTTCTGTTTCCATCAGCCAATATTTCACCCCCATCAAAAATCTAATCATTTTTACTTGAGTTTTAATAATGGTCGGCTTTTGTTATCTTGCGGACTTTAGGATTTTTTTTAATGCCACATTCTGAAACGGGGGACCTCAGCTATTGGCCCTTCACGTGATTAACCTTCAAGTGTCGAGGGCTTGCTGGCTTTCCCATAGTGCCTTTCCTCGAAAGGGTACTTAAAATGGAGTTATTGGGATACGCGGGTTTAGTCTTATTCTTTTTTGGCTATCCATGTTTTTACTGCTTCTTCTATAGCGCGGGATAGGTCGCCTTTTTTCCCGCCAAATTTTTCCACCGTTCTCATTCTGAGTTGTTTTTCTAACTCAGCTGGTAAGTCTACGCTGATTCGACCCATTTTTTATCACCTGTTTTTTTGGAGTTTATGCACGGTTCCTACGTGTCAAGCATCTTTCCAATAAATGGATATCCATACGTTGAATTTTGCTCTTGTTGTTGTCATTTTCCATTCACTTCAATTCGCTTATCCACTTATTCACATATACTAATAAGTGCTTACATGCTTATAAACTTATGGTATTAAGTTGTTATGTGCGTAGTGTATTGTTGATGAATAGACTTGGCAAATCTGCGGAAGCTTTTAAGCTTTCTCTTCGCGTAATTATTGTAAACAGATTTTGCAGGTGTGTTTTTGTATGAGTCATTCTGGAAGGCAAAGTGGA
This sequence comes from Candidatus Bathyarchaeota archaeon, assembly GCA_963701765.1. Taxonomy (GTDB): domain Archaea; phylum Thermoproteota; class Bathyarchaeia; order Bathyarchaeales; family Bathycorpusculaceae; genus JADGNF01. The sequence continues at coordinate 834 of CAVPBD010000004.1, read as the reverse complement.
AGTTACGAGGGTAGACGTGGCCATGGCAAAGGAGTTAAACGTTATCCTGTCGAGTTAGGGCAAGAATTAGAAGTAGACATAACCGAATTGAGCCCCAAAGGCGAAGGCATGGTTAGAATTCAAGGGCTAGTAATACACGTTCCTGATGCGAAGCCTGGAGATCATGTGAAAATAAAAATCACAAAAATAAGCTCCAGAAACGTAGAAGCACAAATAATCACCTAAATAAAGATTTCAAAGCCAAGGCGCAGAGGAGCCAATTCACCGCGCGCTTATCAGCCAAGCAGAGCGAAACCTAAATAACATTCAAGTAAAACACTCCTTACTTGCTAAAACATACCTTTAATGCATGCCTTAGCAGGGTACTGACAATATGCCAAAATCTACCCTGAAAGAAGAATTACTTTTGAATAATAATCATACTAAGGATGTCATCTTCTGATAGAAATCGTGTAAAAATCTAAATATTTAAACACACAAAAGAAAGCTTGAAAGCTCGAGCATATTTGGTTAAGTGAATTTTATGCCTAAAGCATATTATGAGCGAGATGAAGATTGGCAAATCGTATGCCCTGACTGCCATGGTAACGGAGCAATAGGTACAGGGGATAAAAGAAAACTGTGCTCAAAATGCAATGGATCAGGAAGAGTAAAACAATAAGACTCCATTTGAGTGACACGAAATAATCACTGGAAAAATTGCTCAGAATAGATTATGGTTACTTCTATAAAAACGGAAAAGAAACAAAATAAAAGAAACAATCAAAGTATTTTTACATAAATAAACTATGAAATGTTAAATTGGAATAAAGATGGAAACAAAGCAACCGCAGA
>CAVPBD010000003.1:0-23758 GCA_963701765.1 Candidatus Bathyarchaeota archaeon | reverse complement strand
AACTAAATATTGTTGAAAAGCCATTCGGCTCAAATCCCATGACCCTACTACGCACGACTATACCCTATGGTTTTAGTCAATTTCTATTGCTTGTATTCAAATTTATAAGCACTTGCAAACAATAGAGAGTAGAACGATTTTCGGAGAGAGAAAATGAAGACAAATATTATAAATTCTAAAGGTAAGAAGTTATCAATGCTTGCTTTGGTTCTGTTGTTATCTTCGACGATGTTTCTCGTCGCCTCAGGACCGCTAGCGGCGCAGGCGAAAGTGCCTCAAATCCATTAGTAACTAACTGGGAAAGCTTTCTTTTTTGTATGGTTGCGCCTAACCCAGTAGGAATCAATCAACAAGTACTAATTTCAATTCAGCTTGACAAGACTTCTCCAACTGCAACATCCTACAACCGAGGGGATCTATTCAAAGGTTTTACCTTAACAATAACCAAACCAGACGGCTCAATTGAAACAAAAGGTCCCTTCACATCTTGGCCAACTTCAGGAACCTTCCTCTACTATACACCCACCATGCTAGGTACATATACTCTTAAGGCTAACTTCCCAGGGCAATGGGTCAATGGATCATTTACGAGCTTTAGCGCCTATGGCGGAGCTTGGACAAATGGCACTGGTACTCGCATATACGAGAACCGTTACTATTCACCAAGCAACAGTGCTTCTGTATCAATGACTGTTCAGCAGCAACAAGTACCCTTTATGGAGAATAATCCTCTTCCAACAGGCTATTGGACCGTTCCAATAAATGCTGAAAATAAAGGCTGGTCCCAAATTAGCGATAATTGGCTGATGCTCTCTTATGATAAACCTGGTCGTAGTTTCACAGCAGGCAATGCGTTTTCACCTTACACTTCTGCTCCCGATAGCGCACACTTACTATGGAGCTTACCTATCGAAATAGGCGGCATGATGGGCGGCGCGTATGAAGACCGAAGTTACTATACTGGCCTCTCGTATGAACAATTCTATACACCCATAATACTTCAAGGACAAATTATTTACTCCGATCACGGTCCCTCCTCAGGCACGGTCTATGGAACACGCTGTCTCGACTTATACACTGGAAAACAGTTATGGTATCTAGAAAACGTAACAATTGCATTTGCTCAAACACTTGAAATTGATACTCCCAATGAACACGGTGGACTTCCATACTTATGGAGTACATCTGGGATAGGTTCAAATCAGACTTGGATAATGTGGGAAGGCTTCTCAGCTAACACTGGTCAACCTCCGAGGATGCGTTGCACAATAACAAATGTTACAGCAGGTACGAATAGATTCGGACCAAACGGAGAACTCTTATCATACACCATTACAGGAACAGGTAGTAATGCGCGAATGATTCTTTGGAATTCTACTCGAGCAATTTACAGAATCGGTTCTATAGATGTTTGGAGCCCCACTTTAGGCGCAGTATACGACGGTACATATGGAATAGAATGGAACATCTCCGCACCTATGCCACTCACCAATGCAGCTTTTAGTATTAGCGACATAAATCCCAAGGAAGGCTACATGTTTGCAATGTACACTGACAATGCACGATATCCCCGTGTTGTCATCGATGCGGGATATAAACTTCCTACCCCGGATATTTCAGGACAATACCAAAACACACTTCAACCTCTTTGGGTCCAAAACCGAACAGACATCGAAGCCGAGCTACTATTCCAAACTTACATCCAAGATGGTGTCTATGCAAGATGGCAAGGCTCAACTCTAAAACTCTACTGTTATGACATGCAAACAGGAACCCAGAAATGGACTGTTGGACCAATCACTAACAACGGCTGGGCATACTTTAGCTATCTAGTTGCTAACGCCTATGGCAAAATCTATGTATCAGGTTATGATGGTCACGTTCGAGCTTTCAATATAGCTGATGGAGGTCTTGCATGGGATTACTATTTCGGTGATGCAGGATATGAAAACGCTTACGGTACCTACCCAACCTACAATGGCTTCACTATAGCTGACAATAAGCTCTTCATCTGCAACGATGAGCACTCATCCGATTCAGTGTTGTGGCGAGGCGGTAAACTGCACGCAATAGATACAACCACCGGCAAAGGTGTATGGAACATATCTGGCTGGCTAAGAAACACTGTGGTTTCAAACGGGTACTTAACATCCTATAATTGTCTTGATGGGCAAGTTTACGTTATCGGCAAAGGACCTACAAAACTTACCATATCAGCTCCACAAACAGCAGTCCCATTAGGAACAGGTCTTATGATAACCGGTTCTATAACTGATCAATCGCCAGGAAAACCAGGTATAGCATGCGTTTCAGACGATAACATGGCAAATTGGATGGCTTACCAATATATGCAAAAACAACTTCCTGCAAGCGCAACCGGAGTGTCAATAAAACTGACCGCTATTGACTCGAATGCAAACACAATAGTCATTGGAACAGTAACCAGCGACATTAACGGCGCTTATGGCAAGCTATGGTCACCTTCAACTCAAGGCCAATACCAAATCATTGCATCTTTCGATGGTACCAATTCCTATGGCGGATCAACTACATCTACTTACCTAGCAGTAGGTCCAGCACAGGCAGCCCCGGTCCCCACTTCAACACCATCACAAACCACACAACCAACCGTTGCTCCCACAACAACCATTGCTCCAACGGCTTCCCCCTCAGCAATAATTGAACCGGGAACAGGAATCAGCACAGAAACACTACTCATAATTGGCGCTGCAGTAATTATTATTGCAATCGTCACAGCCGCAGCAGTACTGTTAAGAAAACGAAAATAAACTCAAAGCACAACCCAACATTTCCTTTCCTTTTTTTGTAAACAAAAATCAATCAACACATTATATGCTAAAATATTAGGCGTTTTTTTGCAATTTATGTAATAAGATTTTAACGCCATTTCGCATGTTCGGAAAAGTTTGAAATCACCATTCTTTTCTCTGCTACTCTTTATTCTTAACTTAGCTTCACTTTCTTTTGAGCCACGATGCAAAGCCGATTATTATGGTTGTAGCAGTAGCTGCTCCTAGTGCAATCCATAATCCGTTTGTTGCTAGATAATAGCTGGTTTCAGGGTGAAAGGGTTCAGTGGTTGTGGTGAAGCTCCACGATACGGTTGTTTCCATTATTGTTACTGTTATCGTGTAGTAGGTTGCGGGGTCTAGCGGTTTATCGGGATAAAATGTTGTTTGATAATTTAATGGACCTGTAGTTTCGCTGCTTACGCTGGCGAAATTTACTTCAGGACTTGCATGTAAATCATCTAATGATGCCGAAGCTAAAGCATCCACTATTATCTTAGTATCTAAGGCAATATTGGTAGAATTCGGTGGTGGACCTACTGTAATTGTCATTCCGTTAATTATCGAACTATAGCTATTAGGTGTAGAATAGGCAGACTGCGTAAGGATAATTGGCAAAAAAATGATTAGAAATGAAACCAAAAACACTAAAACGAGAAGTAAAACCATGGATTGCCTCTTAGAGAGATTCATTTCATCAACTCCTTTCAGGAACTAAGATATTTGAAATATAGCTTATTGATATTAAACTCTGTCTAGATTCTAAAGTTTATCCGTTTCAAAGAACATTTTGATTATGTGTGAAGCATGGGTACGAAGGTAAACTTATAGATTAAATAGGAAGTCTACTAAAAGTTAAATTTTAAATAATAAGAAATATTCGAGTGGAGTGTTTGGTTTGAACCCTGAAAAGAAATTAATATGTGCCCTATGTGTCATAAGAAAACCAAGTTCATCTCTATTGGTATGAAGAAAATAAAGGGAAAAAATCAAGTTGTTTTGGGAAGGTACAAGTGTTCACATTGTGATTGGCAATCTGAACTCCAAGAACCTGACCAACAATTAGCAATACCAATTCGACCCAAGAACCCCGTTTATATGTACCATCACTACTTCAAAGAAGATAAAACGTTGTCGATTCTAGTTTACACAACTGAAAAGATAATTGATTCCTCAAATCATATTTTCAGGAACCTTGACCGTCACTTACTGACAATTGAAGTATCTCCTAATTCGCTGAAAATATGTCCTAATGTACCTTTTAGTATTCAGAAAAAAAGGCTAGAAGAAGGACTCATGTTCCTCCAAGACAATAAAGAACTTGTAGCAAGTCCCTGCTCAGAATGTTCCGAAGATCAGAAAAATGATTGCTTGCACAATAAGGAACCCTGCAATAAAATGACGAGAACATAACATATTCTATAAAACAGGTGTTGTTTACGTTTTTCCTACAAACAGCTATCTCTAAAAGAAAAAAACAGTTTTTTTGCAGAAAAAAACGATTTTTTCTTCTTCCAAGATAGACTTAATTCAGATTAAGTTAAGCTTCTAAAAAGTAAAGCCTTTGGGTTTTTGATTTTTTAGGTTAAGTGATTTAAGGATTATATGTTCATTTGTAGAGGTAGTTCAATGGTGAATTTTGTTCCTTTCCCAATTTCGCTTTGATAGGTGACTGTTCCACATAGTGATTCAGTTAATTTTTTGACTACAGCTAGTCCGAAGCCTTGTCCTTTAGACTTAGTCGTGAATAAAGGCGTGAAAAGTTTGTTTTTTGCTTCTTGAGCTATACCTTCGCCTGTGTCTTCGACGCTAATTTTTGCTTTGCTATTTTCATAGGTAGCCCTTATGATTAATTTTCCCCCATTGGGCATAGCCTGCAAAGCATTATTAGATAAATTCATCAATATTCTTCGAATATAAGCAGGGTCTGTTTTTAGCCTCGGATAGCTCTTCTCTATTACGAAGTCAACTGTAATTTCCTGAGGTGGTTTAAGTGTTGATAAAACGGATTGTACAATTTCCTCCAAATCCATTTCCTCAACTCTTGGACTTATAGGTCTCGCATAATCTTGAAGATCATCAACAATTTTATTTACGTAAAAAGTCTGCGCTCCAATCAACTCAATAGTTCTCTTTAGACTTTCTTTTGCTTCTCCATCAGGAAGTTTTTTTAAATCATTTTTTGCCAAATAAACCGCACCTGTAATCGCAGTAAGAGGATTACGTATATCATGTCCAACCATACCCGCCGTTGCGCCGATAGTGGCCAGGCGTTCTGCAGCTTTTAACTTTCTCAGTACGTTCCGCCACTAACTCTTCTAATGTTTGTATGCAATTCAAGCTTTTCTTGTAGCTCCTTACTTTTAACTAAATCTCGGAAGCTCTTTTGTCTATACATGTGTATTTGTAGTGAACTCAAAAACGCAGTAATGTTAGCGAAAAATAGACTTAATCCCAGCGTAAATAAGGTGGGTATATTTGAAAGTTGGAGAGCGAAAATTAGAATCAATGATTCACCTATTGTTACTGTTGAAGCTATTAGGCACTGATATGAAATTCGACCAGGGATTACCAAGTATATAATAAACACGCTTATGCAGGCCACAATTACTTGAACAATAAAATTCTGCGGGCGGGTCGCATTTATTATTCCACCACCAATCATTAAGGCAAAGGCGCTTATCAATATGGTTCTATCATATTCTCTATAATTTTTAATCTTACCTAAATGTATCCATGCGTAAATACTGCCCATCGAAAGTCCTATTCTTAATAAAGCAAGACCGTAAAATTCCAATGATAAACTAAAAAACTGATAGTCATTAAAAACAAATGCTGCTATTGGTATTGTAAACAACAAAATACCTATTTTAGCCCGGTTTATGTCTGTTTGAAGATAAAACTGCCTAACACCCTCTTCCTGTTCCTTGGCTAAGAAACCCTCTCGCAATTTACTAAACATCTTATGTGGGCAGCCTTTGAAGCACCCATTACCTCTAAATAAACTATTAATAATTTGTGCGGAAGAAAACCTACAATTATCCCTTCTAATATTACTCGTGGTGAATCATTATAGGAAAAATCCATTACAGGTTTATTTTTTAGTTGTAGCTTCTTTTTTCAGTTTTTCCTCTCGGCGTTGAGTTATGTTCTTAGATAGGCGTTCTTTTGCTGTATAATTGATGAAGGGTCCACTGGAAAGAGATGAATTGCTAACAATTGCAATTTCGCCTTCACTAGTTTTTAACCATGTCGTTCTAAACCCTAACTTAACGACTTCGCCTTCTATGCTGCTAAATTTTATCATATCACCTATGCGTAGTACGTTTTCTTGTAGCAAAAAGATTCCGCTAATTATGTTTGAAAGAGTTGATTGCAGACCAAGTGTGATACCTAAACCGACGATTCCTGAAAGTGTTAGAGAAGAAAGCACGGAAGTTAATCCTAATGCTTCAAGAAGCCAAATGACGATTAATGCCGCCCATATGAGTAGAATTCCGCTGGTGACTTTCTTTAGCATATTTTTTGGGAGTTGTGAGCGCTTAACTATCTTAGTAATTTTATTAATGATTATCCAAGAAACGACCAATGAAACGCAAGCAAAGATTACCAATCCAATGAGTGTAAGAAGAGATATTTCAGCCAAAATCGTAACATCCCAAATCGCTATTAATCTTTAAAATAAATGATATTTTTCGCTTGCTATGAAGATTTTCCTATTTTTTCTTCAAAATAGCGATCTTGCATAAATGATGGTGTACAAACACAGTAAAATATAAGATCCGTTTTGCCAACGTTTGTTATCTGCTGTGATTTTCCAGAAGGAAAAACCACAATATCACCTTCCACTACTTCCGCGGATTTAAGCCCCTCGATATCGACTCTACCCTTACCTTTTACGATTAAATAGATTTCTTGAATTCCATCCAGATGATGAGCCTTTGTAGTGACTCCAGGTTCTACCCTAGCCCGAGCAATTGATACTTTGGAATCTCCTGTACTGATTCCGCAATTCTCGTAAAGAAAACAGCCTTCCGGAGTTAAAACCTCCTTTAATGAAGCGGCTTTAATTATTCTTGGCAACATTGTATTCACATATCGGCTACATAGCTTTCCAAACATGTATCATATAAAATTTAGGCTTTAGAGTTTTATTAAAAAAAGAAAAATTGCCCAATTGGGCTTTAATGATTATTTTGTTTTTGCGTTTTGCTCAGGTTGGTGGAGGTGGAGGGAAATTGACTGGAGCTGCTGCCTGCATTGGTTGAGTGCTCTTCTTTCTTCGCATCATAAACACCACAACAACTATCACCACAACTATTGCGACTATGATTCCAATTATGATTAACAGATTTGATCCGCTAAAGAGTGAGGTGTCTGTGTTGATGCTGTTTAACAGGGTAAATACTTCATTCTCGTTATCTGCGTAGTATACTGCATAAGCGTTTATGTAGTAGTTACCTTTTACAAAGACTACTTCTAGGAAATAGGTATCATAGGTTTCTGAGTAGCTTTTTGCAAATCCTGCCTGTACACCAGCTACCGTCTTGGTTCCGCTTTCAGTTATTGTAAGATCTTCATGGTCACGATTGAAAATATCTACAACTTCCGCTCTTAAGCTAGTACTTGTATATGCAGTAGAAGGTGCATTTTCGTAGTAAATCATGACGTAGTCAAAAGTTACTGAATTTTCATATTCAACTAAACCTGCACCGGCTTCATCATGTTCTGATGCAGCATTTGGGTAAGCGGTTTCATCATATAGCTCCCAGTTACTTGGTAGTGTAACTGAAGGCTTTGAAAGAGAGGCGGCTACACATAATGGGGCTACTGCCACAATAATCATACTTGTTAAGAGCAAAATCGCTATTATCCGCTGATTCTTCATACTCATTTTTCTCCTTAAATATTTAATAATCCGTCATATCTTGGAGCATATAAAGATAAGCTTTTACAAATTTATCCTATGCACACCACAAACTAGCCAAACGCTTACAAACCTAACAAAACATTTTTTTCTCGAAAAACCATCAAGTATACACAACTTTAGCTATGAACTGTAGTTTTGTATATGAGCTAAATTCGAAAGGCGATAACATTTTTATTTACAATCTTTCTTCAGTGAACTTATGCCATCTGTAAAAGATATTATGACTAAAACTGTAGCTTCAGTTAATGTTAATCAGACTATCTTTGAAGCAGCCGAACTGATGAGCTCCAAAGGAATAAGTTGTGTGTTAGTTACGGACGGTGAAGTTCCAGTTGGCGTGGTTACCGAAAGAGATATAGTAGGTAGAGTTGTGGCAAAGAGAAAATCTTTAGACCTAAAAGTCTCAGCGATAATGTCTAGTTCATTGATTACTGTTGATCCTGACGCCTCACTTAAAGAAGCTGCTCGATTAATGTCTGCAAACAGAATTCGTAGACTGCCAGTTTTGAAGAAAAACAAGCTGGTTGGGATAATCTCTGCCTCAGACTTTGTACGAAACCTTGGAAAGAAAACACTTACTGAAGAAATTCTTGATGCAATGGGACGATACCCTGCAGAAGCATCCCTCTAAATTTCCTGAAAAATAAAAAAGTGATGGAAGCCTTCTCCTTCTTCCATCCTTCCCTTTTGCTCCTTTCTACAAATACACATACCTTAATTCTTAATAAATCACTTATGCCCCATGCGGTATATATCGGAATTCGTAATATCTTATCCAAACTCAATAGATTTTTATTAAATTGAAAAAAAGATTCTAAGGTTAAGAATCCCCTGCTTTTAGCAAATCCCATTCCCCATATTTTGCAGAATACTCTTAGAAACCGTATCTTGTCTCTGCTACTCGCATAATTGCTTTCCGGAGGTCTTCCCCTTTCAAATTGGTTTTCTTGATTTTGGCTAACTCGTCAGCAAAAAATGCGTCATTAACAGCTTCCCGAACCCAATTTTCAAAATCGCCTCTAAAAAGATGAAACTCCAATGACGCTACTTCTGCTTTTGCAATCTGAGTATAGAACTCTCTTATTGTTGCGACCGACGCATTCGTAGGCTGACTAATAGAATTGTAAAAATGAAAATTCATAGTAGATAGGACAGGAGCATCTGATTTGAGGGCGTTTTTACCTTTTTCAGTAATAGTATATCCACTACTCACCTTTTTTAGAAAACCCACCTTCAACATTTGCTCCAATTGCTCCATCATCTGATTTGAAGTCAACCCCATCTTATGGGCAAAATCATTCATATCAATCCGACCAGTGGCTTCAGTCATAAATTTGAGAATTTTCATCTGCGTCTCACTCAAATCAAACACCCAAAACTCTATTCACGTGCCAACTTAAATGCATTAACGACATTCCAGCGATGATTTTGAGGCAGAATCTCCTTGTGATGCCACAAAGCATAAATTCTTTTGTTTCGCTTTTAGGTTTCGTTCGGGAGGTAGCTCAGCCTGGCAGAGCTCTCGAGTCGACTAACATGCTTGGTCGATGGAGACGCTGTAGAGGTCTACCCATGGTGGGCTTTGTTCTAGCCTGTCTAGGCCACAGATACCGAGCTGTCGCAGGTTCAAATCCTGCTCTCCCGACCAAAAAATTCTAAAAAACACACCTAAAATTAACAAAATGAGCCATCTAAAAGCATAGCAAACCTACAAAAAAAAACATAATTTTTTTTTAGAAAAGAAGTAGGTTAAGTGCTTTGCACTAGAGTTTCAGTACAGTATACTCCTTGCATGGTTGAAATTACCATTCTAAGAGGTGTAGAAAGGTCATATACCATTACACGGTTGGGTATGACAGCGTAGAATGCAATTGACCAACCTGACTTGATGGTTATTCCTTCACTTGCAGTGGTGAACTCGTACGGTTGATTGCCTATGGTTATTGTGGCATTTTGGGTGTTAGTTAAGTCTGTTATCAATGGTAAGTCGCCTGGCATTGTGCCATTAATCTTGCAGTACAAAACGAAATTTGAGGTACCATTCCACTCGCATTGCAGACCCTTAACGTCTAATTTAGTTATAATTGTGTCTGTAGGTCCAATATTGCAGATGGCAACGGCCGCTATGCTTGTTGAACTGTTAAGGTACCAAACGTGACTGGTTGTTATGTAGAGTTTTTCTTTTTGGACTTGGCTTGTTGTCACGTTTGTGGCGAAAAGAACCACAGTTGTTGACAAAAGTACTGTTGCTATCAAAATAATCAGGTTACCGACTGGGGCTCCTAAGCCGCGTTTATTTCTAAATAATCTTGGTTTATGTGTGAAAAATCGTTTCATGACGAGCTCTCCTGTTTCGCAGTTATAAGTTCTGGCTTGGCCTCGGTGATTTTGAATTTGACACCATCGTCTCGGGTTACCCGCATATAAGTTAGAGATTTGCATTGGTAAATTACCTGTGCACCGTTGCGTTTATCGATGTATTTTAACAGGTTTAGATATTGTTTTTCGCTGCCCTTCATTACGAGGGCTATGTAATAGTATGGTTCAGAAATATTCATCTCTTTTTTCTTCATTACGTTTCCTTCTTTCAATCATTCAATCAATTCAGTGTGCTTTTTTGCACAAAGCAAATTTATATTGAATCTTAATTCTTAATAAACATTACTGGTTCGGGTTTAAAATAAACACAAACTCCAACAGCAATACACATTTAAAATTTTTCGCTGAATCGATACTAAAAAGAAAATAACCTTTCAAGCAAAAAATATTTTCAGACCAAAAAAGAAATTATTCATTATTAGACATATCCACAGGTCCTTGACTTTCCGTTTTCTTTTTTGAAAAAGACAATCCAGCAGTTGACTTTACAATTTGAGGAACGCCAACAAGATCTTGGATTATAAGGATCCCTCGTGCAATTACCGCAAAAGCTCCTATCGCCCCGATTGTTGCGGGGTTAGGATTATTGAATAATAGTTTGAAGATTCCCACGATGCCAAATTCTTGAACACCTGCTCCAGCAGGGGTGATCGGCACAAAAGCTAAAGCTGTAACCAGTGGATGAATAAGGAAAAATCCTAACAATGAAATTTCCGTGATTCCCAAAGCCAAACCTAAAAAATACCATTCAAATCCTTTGAGAATCCAACAAGCCAGAGTTATTAGAATAATTTCTGGAATAGCCTTGCGATTCTTTTGTGAGCTATCTTTGAATTCTTCAAGTTTCCCTATTAATCCGCCTGTAAATCTTTTTAGAAACCTCCAATTTGCAATGCGATTAAACAATTCCAACGCTCGAGAAGACCAAGTGAAAGCAGCAAGCAATATTGCGCCTGTTAGCATTAATCCTATTCCTAATCCTGCTACGAGAAGACCTACATTTATTCCAGCAAATTCGCCAAACTGCTCCCAATTATTTGGCGGTACATATTGGGTTAAAAAGAAAACCGCGCCTACTCCACCAATTACTTTAATTAAAAACTCGATGGTTTGTATACTAAGAATTGCTGATAGACTCTTTGAAGAGGGGACGTTCTGATCTCTTAAGTAAAGTGGGGTTAGAATGTATCCTGACCTGCCTGGCGTTACATCACTTGTAAGCATTCCTGCATAATGTGCTAATAGTGTTTTGCCAAAAGAGGTTCTGATGCCTTCTTTGGCTAATACACGTCTAAGTCTCACAGTAAAGAGTAGATTAATTCCGAAATAGGCGATAAACACAAGCAGTAAATATTCTATTTTAATGTTGATGAGTGCATTGTATAATGAGTCTATACCAATGTACCAAAATAGGACTGCGAATATTACAACCATAAAAACTATTTGCAGAAGAGTGCGTGCGATTTTTAGTTGGCTTGGATTCAATAGTTTCAGCTCATTCTATTTCGTTGGCTAAGTCTAATTATTCATGCAAGTTAAATCTATTGTGGGAATTCCTCTGGAGGATAAATAAATCCCAACTGCTTAATCAAAACGTAATTTACATCTCTCTTTATCTTTTGAAAAAAGTAACCTTGGATTTCATGGCTATCAACGAAAAGTCCTAAAAGCAAGTGAAGCCAGACTACTGTCATGCAGAAGAGACAAGTTGCCCTAGTCGCTGTATTCGGCGGAGTAGTTATATTTCTAATAAAACTCTTAGCCTATTTTGTATCCAATTCGGTAGCTTTACTCTCCGATGCACTCGAGTCAATAGTGAATATAGTTGCTTCAGGACTAATGTTGTTCTCGGTTTGGCTCTCCGAAAAACCTGCTGATGATAGTCACAATTATGGTCATCAAAAAATCGAAGATATATCTAGGATGCTAGAAGGTATTTTCATTGTTGTCGCAGCATTACTTATTGTCAACGCCGCAGCCGGGCGCGTATTCTCCTCAGTTTTACCAATAAAAATAGATTTAGCAATCGGCATTTCCATGATTGCCACCGCCATGAACGGTGGAATCTCTTGGTTTCTCTCCCGAGCCGCAAAAAAGAGTGGCTCTGTAGCTTTAGAAGGTGATTCAAAACACCTTTTATCAGATGTTATTTCAACCGCAGGTGTGTGGGTAGGTCTTTTTATCGTAGGCCTGACTGGATGGAGCATTGTTGACCCTATTATGGCGTTTATAGTCGCATTGCTAATAGCAAAAATGGGTTTAGGCCTGATCATCAAATCAAGTTCACGACTAATGGATAATTCATGCAAGGACGAGGAATCTAAAATCCGTGAAGTGCTTCTTCGACACAAATATCGATTCATAGATTTTCATGATATGAAAACACGTCGTAATGGCAGCCTAGTCTTCTGTGAACTCCACCTCTCTGTCGATGGCTCTCTTAGCGTAGAAGAAGCACACGATCTTACGGATCATCTAGAAAATGAACTTAAAGAAGAACTGCCCAATGCGAATATGACTATTCATGTGGAACCTAAAAAATCAGCCACTTCCACCCAAGTCAAATAGCTATGTTTCTCCAATTTTAGTTTGGCGCAGAATTAGCCTCTTCTAATTTAAGGTTCATATTCTTTATTAGGCGTTTGAGGTCTTCATCGTTCATCCATTCCGTTTGCAAATACTGAAAAATACGTTCACGACTAAACCCGATACGTTTTGCTTCCTGCACTGTATAATGATAAGCTTCCACTTCAGTTGGTCGATCAACATAATCGTAAGCAGGATCAAAGAGTTCTTTGCCTTCCATCCATTGTTTGACGTGGCATAATTCATGAATAACGTCTAAGTAAATATCGGTTTTATTCCCGCTACTAAGATAACGTCCGTTTACCATTAGATGACCATCAGAATTATCTACACCCATGTATCCAAACCAGATAAATTCAACCTTGAGATTGTTTAGTACTTCTTCTGTTTTCTCCCCAAAAATTCCCCGAACTGCTTCAACTTTTTCAAACCCCTTAAAATACTCCTTAAACATCTTTTTTGAGGTTCCCATCCAAATTAACCTCGATAAATGTAGTTTTCTTGCAAGACGCATTACACTAAAAACTACATACTCCATCGGATTGACCAACAGCGACACCTACTTAAAATTAGAAAGATGGTCAATACGCATACCCATCCGCCCTAAATCCGCGAAGTTATCCACGCATCCAATGCTAGCATCAATATTACGTTGTGTAGGGTGAACCCAGATGCTATCAGGACGCAAATTCAACTGCAAAGGTATCTCAACTCGTAACCCAAATTTTTCTTCTAGACCTCGAATGAGCTGTCCACTTTTACATACTCTACGTATTTGAGTGTAACTTTGAAGTAGTTGCGGAGCTGCAAATGCTCCTATGCCATGCCACAAAGCTGCGTCTTCGGGTGAAGCTATCGAATAGAGGAAAAACTGTGGAGAAGAAGGTGTCTGGGTAAAGCTGTAATCGAAAAGTTTTTCAGCGGAGACTGTGAAGTTGTCTTCGCATTTGGCTATGCTGATGTCTTCAGGGTCCATAGCATTTGGGTATAGTAGGGTGTCTTTGTATTTGACGTTGATACTTTCTAATTGTGAATTGCTAAAGTAGAGTCTGCCTCTTGCTGCACGTTTCGACCCGTAGCCTTTGACAGAGTGCGGAATTGTCAAAAGCGTTGTGCGTTTAGTAATGCTTCTACCCATACAATCGTATGTTTGCTTAATAGAATCAAAATCTTTGTGAGTTTCGCGTATAATGTGATGTAGTAATCCCTCTTTTGATTCGCCTGATAGAGTAGTTAGTGGCATGCGAAGTGTTGGTAAAGTCAAATCGATTCCAAATGCTTCAGAAAGTGCCTCGATGTGGGCGTATTTGACAGAATCCACAAAATCCAAATAGGAACCATCCGAATTGGCCAACTTACTGCGTATTAATTCTATTTCATCATTGCATATCATGATTTTCTCATACTTTTTTGCGAACTCTTCGTCCACAACAAGATGATCTGTCTTAGCGTTAAAAGCAGGAAACGCGCTTTGTCCACTAGAAACAATTGAAGTTTTGAGTGGATTCATACTATACCGGTCCAGTTCCACATCATCTGTGTTTAGAAGAAAACCCGCAATTTTTCCCTTCGGCGGTTTTTTTAGTAACTCACAAAGCTGATTAACATCACCCATTTCAGGGTCTCGTCTTCCCTTCTCATAGAAGTAATTAGCGCAGACCTCAAGCAACCTTGTACCGATTATACCCTGCATTTCCTCAACAGTCAACTGCGGATTAGTATACTCAACCGAACCACGGAGGAAAAAATGATCTCCGCTAAAAATCTGATTTTCACGATGATTATCCTTAAACATGAAAAGAGAAACCGCTTTCCGATTTTCCGTTTTTTTCTCCTTAGCCGCATTAATAAGAGCTTTTACACTGGCAAAGGATTGTTGCAGAAAATCCTCCACAATCATTCGGCATAAATCATCAGCCATAACCTGTTAACCTCTTTCCAAAGATTCTGCCATGCACACCCAGTCTTGTGCAACAATGGGACCTAAAAACATTCTCACTAAACGGAACTCTTCGTTAAAACCTGCCTTAGCTGCAATATTTATTAGCTCAGTTTCAGCGACCGGCAAATATAGGTAAGCTTCTTTTCCATTAAGTTTAGACAATACTAATTGGAGCAGGCTTGGCTTGATTTTAGGATAATCAGTATTGCAGACCAAAGGTCCAATCTCTGCTATCCAATCAAAGACCTTGGAAGCAATATAACCAATCACTTTGGTATTTTCATAAGTAACATAGCAGAGATTAATAGCGTTCTGAAAGATAGGCTCTAAGATTTTACTTCTTTGAGCGCCAAAAGACTGTTTGTCAAAAACCAAAACCCCCGGAATATCAGGTTGTTTTATAGGTCTTATTTTTTCTATTGCTTCTGATATAGTAGGTGCAACAACTTCTTTTGTCTTTAAGACTACAAAGTCTATATCCCGCTTGAAGCCAATTTTAGCATAGAAATCAGTTAGATAAGTGTAGGTATATAGTCCGATTGTGCTTACACCTAAGCTTTTGAGGTAAGATATTGCATGATTTACTAATAGTGCACCTGCACCCTGTTTTCGATATGCTTTTTTGACTATAAGGTTGCCAAACCAACCTACCTTACCATAGCTGATACATGTTGCTAAACCTATTCGCTCTTGACCTCTAAGAAGCATAAAGCAACCATTCGGTTCAAGTTGCGAGTTAAACTCGAAATCTTCCGATGTCATGTTCCAGTTCATTGTGCTGGCAAGCTCAACTGCAAATGAGAAATCCTCAGGGTCCATCTTTCTGACGTGAAACATCTCAACTCGCTCTTAGGTTAAAATACATTAAAGAGTTTAAAAAGAAAAAGTTTACTAAGACAACTTTGGCAAAGCCCTTTTGGTTCTTAATTGCGTTTTGTATGATGAATTCGAGATTTAGGTTATGTTGCTTTTTTAAAGGGCGCTGGTGTCGTTTCCATAGTCTTTAAACGTTGCTTAGTCTAAAGAATGGTAATTGAGGGAACTGAAAGATTGAATGGAAAACCTTTGGTCTCAATAGTCAGCGCAGGCATGTCCAAGTTCGGCAAACACGAAGGCTTGTACGCAAGAGAACTTTTCAGCTATGCTTTCAAAGAAGCATTAGATAGATGCCCCAAACTTGACCCAAAACGCGACATCAAAGCTATGTTCATCGGACAAATGGGTGAAGCTTACGAGCATCAAGGACACACAGGCTCAACAGTAGCTGACTGGTCTGGATTGCTAGGTATTCCGTCAACCCGAACTGAAGCCGCTTGTGCTTCAGGCGGAGTTGCCATACGATCTGGCATTTACGCAATTCTCTCAGGATTAGCCGATGTCGTCATAGTCGGCGGTGTTGAAAAAATGACTCATCGAACCACCGCTGAAGTAACCGAATACCTTGCCATGGCCTCAGATTACCCATTTGAACAGTTCCACGGTATAACTTTTCCAGGTTTATTCGCACTCATGGCTACAGCACATATGAATGCTTACGGCACCACACAAGAACAGATGGCCAAAGTAGCCGTGAAGAACCATTACCATGCAAGCCTCAACCCGAAAGCTCACATGCAAAAAGAGATAACTATAGAAAATGTACTATCCTCTAAGATTGTTGCCTGGCCACTAAAAATGTATGACTGCTCCTTAATCACCGACGGCGCAAGCTGTATTATCCTAACTAAACCTGGACTCGCTAACAAATACACCGACAATCCAGTACATATAATTGGCACCGGACAAGCCAGTGATTCCATAGGTTTGTACGAACGCAAAAGCCTTACTAGCCTTCAATCCGCAAAGACGGCTGCCAAAACCGCTTACGAAATGGCCTTAGTCAAACCAGAAAACATCAATATCGCCGAAGTTCATGACTGCTTTACATATGCTGAACTCATGTCTTATGAAGACCTTGGCTTCTGTCCTGTTGGCAAAAGTGGGCAGCTAATTGAAAGCGGTGAAACCCGCATGAGTGGAAGAATTCCTATCAACGTTAGCGGAGGTTTAAAGGCCAAAGGGCATCCTGTCGGAGCAACCGGAACCGCACAAGCATATGAAATCTACCTGCAACTTACTGAGCAAGCAGATCGACGACAAGTTAAAGACGTAAAAATTGGATTAACCCATAATATTGGAGGTTCAGGCGCTACTGCTACAGTGCATATCTACAGGAGTGATAATTAGAATGAGCACCCAATTACCATTTACGATTGACCAATTCTACAAGTTTCTTTCGCAAAATAAACTAATGGGAAGCAAATGTCGTAAATGTGGAAAACTTCACTTACCCCCAAGACCCCTGTGTGATGATTGCTACGGGCAAGATTTTGAATGGATAGAACTTTCTGGAAAAGGTAAGCTTCTAACTTATACTATAATCCATATTGCTCCTTTCCAGTTCCAAGCCCTAGCACCCTATAGTGTAGGTATTATGGAGCTTGAAAACGGCCTAAAACTACCTGGTATGATTTCCGATGTTTCCGAAAACAAACTTAAAGTTGGAATGGAATTGACTATCGACTTCAGAGCATGCAGTGCGGGGCAATCTTGGCCACAATGGCCTAGATACTGTTTTAAGCCGATATAATTTCAACCGTAGAACATATATACACATAATTTAATTTTTTTACATTTTTTATTCACCTACACTGTTCAACACTTCATTTTAATTCAGCAGGTAAGTGTGGAATTTATTAATCTCTAGTTATTATTTCAAGTCAACTCATCAAGCAACTTGGAGAATACACGAACAATGAAAGATATGAAAGACCATCAAACTATCGCGGCTTATATCCAATGCCTAAGCATGTTCGAAACTAACACTTATCATCTATACCAGACGCTAGCTGAAAAAGTTCAAATGCCCTTGGCCAGTGGTCTTCTAAATGGTATAGCGTTAGACAGTCAAAAGCACTCAATTCTTCTTAAAACCATAAGTGAATGCGTAGAAATCCCTGAGAAAAAAATAAAATCATGTGAAAAGAAACTCCGCAAAACTTTACGCATCATAACCAGTTTCCATATAGAAATTCAAGCTCGAGAACGAATTAACCACACAAATTTTCCACGAACCGCTGATAATCTCTCAATCATCGCAGGTGCTTTTGGTGAAGAATACCGAATGCTTGCAAAAACAGCAACCTTAGAGTTCTTAATTAACGGAGTTAACAAAAGAAGTAAAGTTAACCTCAAAGATATACAATTCATTTTTGAAACAATCATCGCTGAACAAGCACAACATGCAAAACTTTTGGCTATAGTCGAAATTTTGCTTAGAAATAACGTTCCCAAGAAAGCAGACTGCGCTATAACAGTAAAATTCCAAAATCCCGACCGATGGAGTCAAACACTGCCATCAGCAACCTACGCTCCATAACCCCCTTTTTCATATCCCACAAAATAAATCAATTTAAAAAATCTCTGAATATACTTTATTATGCAATTATAAAAGAAAAAAGGAAAAGATGCGCCTTATCTTTTTATCCGAAGATAAAGCCAAGGATTATACCAATTACAAAACCGATGCTCAGAGGTAATATACCCATTAATAGAATTCCATACTGGTAGACTATTGGCGAATACTGTACTGCTAGATTTTGTAATGCACTCATACTTAAGCCAAAGAAACCCAAGTAAGCAAGAACCACGGCGATTACACCTGCAATGATAGCCCATTTTAGAATTTTTTTCACCATAAAACCCACAATTAATCCAATGATTAGTGGGACAGCCATGACAACAAGGGTAGGTATACCACCAAAATTGCCATTTGTAATGAAACTAAGTATGTCACTTATTGCGTCTAAAGGAAAAATCATATCTAAAGTTCACCTCACCCTATCTCTTTGGACAATCTGTTTTAAATTTCTAGTGGTAATATTGTACTTATATTTTTTCATATTCTCCTATTAGGCAAAAGCCAAAAATACATATCAGAGCACTCTTAGGCAAGGCGAACAGAATGGCGCAGCGGGAAATCAATTGGCATTTAACCGAATTATTTACTAGTATAACTGACCCCTCCGTGGAACAATCTATCTGCTTAGCATCAGCTTCAGCAGAAATCTTTGAGAAACAGTATCGGGGAAAAATCAGCTCCTTATCTCCAAACGACTTGCTAAGTTGCCTTCAAGCTTTGAAGTATTTCAGATGCAAATTGGAAACATTTCATTATTCGCAAGTCTATCCTTTTCAGCAAACATGACCCTTCCTGAAACCCAAGCACTCTACGACAAAATAAACAAACTGGAAGCTAACTTAAGCAAACAGCTCGCTTTCTTTTCCATAGAACTTGGTGCTCTGATTAAAGATAAACCAGAATTAATCAACGCCCCTGTTTTGGCAGAATATAAGCATATGCTTGAGCGCGTTCAACGTCGTGTGATTCATCAACTCACTGAATTAGAAGAGCAGCTTATTATCGAAAAAGATCAGTTTGGCGTGAATTCTTGGGAAGAATTGCAGAGCAAATGGCTAAACACAAGAATATTCAACATCACCGTAAAAGGCGAAAAAAAGACACTCAGTTACGGTGAAGCCAATGGGTTACTGCCACATCCTGACCGCGCAACCCGAGAATCCGCAAACAAATCCATTTACGGCTTATTAGGTAAAGACGGCGAAATCTTCGCTTCTGCACTACGAAGTATAAGTAACGATTGGGTAACGATGTCTGAGCGTCGCAAATACACTTCGCCTATGGAATCAAGCCTAATCAGTAACGATACCCAACAGCCAATTATAGACAATCTGCTTCAATCCATAGAAAACCATACTGGCACTTACCAGCGCTACCTTAAACTTAAAGCCAAACTAATGAATCTGCACACATTGGGAAATCACGATATTGTTGCACCCCTCCCTAGCACCCCAGACCTAAAATTCACCTTTGAAGAAGCCCAAGACCTAGTAACGCGAGCCTACAGCCGTTTTGATGAAGCATATGCAGCAGCAGTTAAAGAAATGTTTGCCAACCATCATATCGATGCATCTCCCAGATTTGGAAAACGAAATGGCGCGTTTTGTGCAAGTTGGTATAACGGCAAATCAGCCTTCATTCTAGACAACTTCAATGGAACGCTTAACGACGTATTCACTTTAGCTCACGAACTCGGACATGCAACCCACGATTACTATGCATCGCGCAGTCAAACCATCCTAAACATGGGTATCCCATCAATAGTGGCCGAGACTGCATCCATATTCGGAGAGCTTCTGCTCACTGATTTAATGTTAGATGAAGCAAAATCAAGCATGGAACGAAAAGCCGTTCTATGCTTCGTATTAGATGAAGCAGGTATGACCGCCTTCCAAGTTACTGCTCGAGTATGGTTCGAACAAGCCCTTTACCAAAGTATCCGGCAAAACCACTTCTTAGACTACAAAACTATCTGCAAACACTGGACCACAGCAAGAAACCGCATCTATGGTGACACCGTCACTTGGCTGCCTGAAATGGAAGCTGAATGGACCATGAAGCCACATTATTACATGGCAAACTATCGTTTCTACAACTATCCATACGTCTATGCACAGATGTTCGTCTACTCCCTTTATCAACGATATCAAGAAGAAGAAAAAGCATTCGTACCAAAACTAAAACAAGTCCTATCCGCAGGTAGTAGTCTCTCTCCTCTAGAACTAGGCAAAATCGTTAACCTAGATGTGTCAGACCCGAGCTTCTGGAACCAAGGACTAAAACGTTTTGAATATTTCATAGAGGAACTGGAAAAAATTATCCAGTAACCCTCGCTGAAACCAATCTACTAAACCCAACTGTGGGAAATGATTAATAAGACAGAAAACCAAAAGTCTGTAGTCCACAACGTGCAACGGTAACCAAGCTAGGTCAAAGGTGAAGGACTCAAGATCAGAATTCATTTGGCCTAAATTGGCCTCTGGATGGGATATCCTTTCCCTCAGGGGTTCGCAGGTTCAAATCCTGCCCGTTGCACCAATAATAATCCAATAATTAAACTCCTTCTGAGTAATTTTTAGCTATTTTGGTAAAAAAATATTGCTCAAATATTGCCTTGATTTTATATTTTCCTTATCGGTTTGCACAGTCGAATTAATAATAGAGGGATTTTTTGCGTGCGGGAGAATAATTGCTGCTGAAAGCAATAACAAACATAGATGTTAGGCAATTAATTGCGACCACCTGCTACATTCTGGCAGCTTTAGTAGAACAACACTTAAAAAAGATTCAACTGTTGTTGTTCTTTCAACTTTGTTGGCGGTTGGGAGAGTTGTTATTTGCGGTAAATGTTCAAGTTTAAATTTGCAGAGGATTATGTGTTTTGAGTGCGTTTGCATGAATGATAGGTTTGTTGATTTTGCAGAGAACGTCGGGAAATTGAAGCGAATTGCTCGTAAGGGATGGGTGAGTCAGGTTGGCATAGAGAAACCTGAGTCTGTGGCTGATCATAGTTTTGGTTGTGCTGTTATAGCTATGTGCCTTGGCGATTTGAAGGGTATTGACACAGAGAAGCTTATCCGGTTGGCTCTGTTGCATGATTTACATGAGGCTTTGATTCGGAGATTATGATTATTTTGATAAAAAGTGTATCGGTATAAAACAGGCTAAAAAGAACCAAGAGCAAGCAATTAAAGATGTTTTCCATTGCATTACCTACAGAGATTCTCGTGAGAAGTATTTCTGCTCTTGCAGAGGAATATCTACGTCAAGAAACCACTAAGCTAAGTTGGTAAAACAAATCGATAAAATAGAAATGAAAACGCAAGCGCTCCAATATGAAAAGAAGGCTATGATAGAACCAAATTACAAAACCTTCTGGAACAATATAGAAGATTCTTTAACAGATCCCAGATATGAAAAATAATATTTAAGCTTCTAAGTAAAACAACGAAAATAGCCAAGTCACGAAGTTGTCTTCTCTGTTTCCCAATTTATTAATTTTAATATAGCAACTAATCCAATTATGCTCCTCTTTGAAACATAGCTATTTTTTTCCTTTTCGTTGAAACTTTTTATGTGAAGAGAGTTTTGGGATAATGTTTATTTTTTCTAGCGGTTCAATAGACTCAATACATCTTGATAGGTGTATACTGTTGGCTGCGAAAGAAAAATTACCATCATTGCGATCGTCCTAATCATAATTACTCTAATAATAACGGTATTTGCTATAAACCAGATTCAGAACCCCGATATTGCAGCATATACTACACAAGCACAAAAAATCTTCAACCAAGCCCGCACTGCGATTGAACAAATTCGCAATACGACTATGTCCCAAGATATTGCCCTCATAGTATATACAAAACAGCAAGCCGTTGATAGATGGGGAAAAGCAAGTGCTGATGCAGATTTGGTTAACATTCTTCGTCAGGAAAAAGTATACAAAGGCTTGTTTATGATATCTGAGAATGACAGTTTATACCAGGCAACTGTTGATCGGACTGCAAGCTGGGGGGCAGCAACCTTAGGTAATGAAATATATGTCATAAAAGAGAATTTTAACCCTTGGGATATGCCCAAAGCGGAAGCAACCTTCGTGCATGAGCTTACGCATGTTTGGCAACCTGACCTTGTATATTCAACCACTTTTGATATTGAAAAAGCACACGCTGCACTTAGCCGAAGGGGATGCTTCTTACATGGGTGATTACTTTCTAAATCAATATAATAGACAACCCAACCCTGACAACTTTCTTGTTGGTACTGTTATAGAGTACCTTATTGATATTCCATCGTTAAATGCATTTCATCTAACTCCAAATACAGTAAACGGCTTAAACTGGTTCCCTTACATTCAGGGCAAAACATTTGTCACAGCTATAATCGAAAATGGCAATTGGACTAAATTAAATCCAGCATACGAGCAGCCATATACACCAAGCACTACAGAACAAATTCTCCATCCTGAAAAGTATTTTACAAATGAAAGCTCCAAACTCGTCCCCGCTCCTACATTATCCGATAACACCTGGGCACTAATACAAACTAACCGTGGCCAAAATTCTGAAAGTTATGGTGAATACTTCATACAAATAATGCTAAGTAATTGGCTCAAAGACAACAAACAAGAAGCGCAACAAGCTGCAGCAGGATGGGCAGCAGACAACTTCACTTATTATGAAAAAGATAATGATTTTCTTTTCACTTGGAATATAGCTTGGGACAGTGTTGACGATGCATCCGAATTCAACCAAGCTTTCATTAAAATGATGAATTTAACAGGTGCAATCTCCATAGAACCCAATCAGTGGTATGCAAACGGAAGATACCTCACCCTCACTTGGGACCAATCCACTGCATCCGCACTCATCGTCTGTCAACCAACCAAACTATAGTTCAACCCGGCTTCTTCAGGTAAATATCAACTATTTTTCCAAATCTTAGTCAGAGTAGTTTGCACAAAAGAAATTCCAATTTTCTTTGTTGATACTTTTACTTAACTCTGGTGGAATTTCGGAAAACTTTTATTCATAAACATAGTGAATTCAAGTTTAATGAGGGTTATGTAGCGGTGAAATTTTCTTTTGGAAAACGCGAATTAATAATTGTCGGAGTCTTGCTCTTTTCCGCTTTTATAGTAAGGTTACTTTTCTTTCCCGTTCCTGGCTATAAAAATGACACTGCAACTTTCGAATACTGGTTTAGCACTGCCGCATCTCTTGGTCCAAGAAGCTTTTATACTGTTGTGTATGCTACTCAGGGGTGGGTTGATTATCCACCTTTCAACATCTATATTTTTTGGGCTTTTGGCTCATTAGCTAATGTCCTCTCAATTTCTGGTACAGCATTAGCAGCATACATTGTTAAATTACCTCCTAATCTTTTCGATATGGCTATTGCTTTCCTTATTTTTGTTTTTGTGGGGAAACGATTACCCTTCAAGATGGCTCTACTATCGTCTTCGCTTTATGCGTTCAATCCAGCAGTTATATTTAATGCTGCTATCTGGGGGCAATTCGATGCCATATACACGTTCTTTTGATGCTCTCACTCTTCTTGATATCAGAATCAAAGCCTAACATAGCTGCAGTAGCGTTCATGATAGCTATCTTGACAAAGCCACAGGGTATTGCTTTAGCTCCGCTTCTAGT
>CAVPBD010000002.1:0-13973 GCA_963701765.1 Candidatus Bathyarchaeota archaeon | reverse complement strand
GATGATCAACTAACAGAGGAATCTGACAGCATGTTTGACGAGCTATTGTTAAGAATCAAAATGTGGTCTTGTCAGTATTGTGGGTATTAAAATGAACTCTCCCCAACATTTTTTAAATAAGAACTTAAAAGTGGCGCTTTTTTGAGAGATTTACGCATAATAGTAAAACAAGAAAAAAAGGATAATAGAGCCAAATAGCCCTATGGATTGATTTTTTTCGCCCACCGTATATAAGAAAAGGCTTGCTGAAGGCGGCCCTAACCACTTGAATTTGTTGACATAGATCTTTATTACGTTGGCATAATTGTCTGATTTATCTAAACTGTCAAGGTATTTTTGGAACGAACCATATTGTTTTTCTATGGCTTTGAAGTTTTGCGCATTCTGTATTATTGCCTTAATTTTGCCTTTGTTCCTAACGATCCCAGCATTCTTCATTAGGTTTTCAACTTCGACATCTGAGAAGTAGGCGACTTTGGATACTTCAAAGTTAGCGAAAGCGTGCTTAGTTGTTGGCCATTTATCCTCTATTACGCGCCAGTTTAAACCTGACTGAAAAATAACTCTACACATGTTCTCAAAGTAAGCGTCGTCGTTGGGCGGTCTTTTTTCTCGGATACCACCAGTCAGGCATCCAATTTTGTTCATCAACTGCCATTTTTTCATCTCTAATATTGGAAGATCTTAATTCTAATTTATGTTATTTGGCTATCTGAGCCAATGGCTCTTTTTATGGAGATTTTGGAAATAGAACCTGCTCTGCCTATTGTGGTCTGCCAGCTGGGTCAATTTTGGCGTTTGCTTGTTTTTCAACCAAGTAGGGTAATGAGGGGTTTTCTTTGTTCAAGTATGATTTTGTGCCTTTTTTAACGGCGTACCAATGTCCTTTTCCCCCTGTTGTGGAGAACATTATGCCTGACATGAAATTTCGGCTGATGATGCCAGAGTAAACGGTGTTGTTTTCCTCGTTTGGGGCTCTCTTGAACCGCCAAATTATGGCTCCGTCCACCTCTGTCCAAGTGCCCTCGTTTGCTCCTGCTAAGTACCCGAAGGTTCCGTCAAAATTGAAGTAAATTTGCGTGCAATAGTAGCTTCCTTTAGGTCCCCAGTCAAAATGAAGAGTCCACCAACCGGTAGAATTCAAGCAGTTTATCCCTCGATAAGATTAGTTGTTGTTAGGCATTAATACGCTTAACGCACTAAACTTCAATTAAAATCGTTATATCTGCCTTTTTTCCTAATTTAGCGCGTTGATTTAGATCTTACATTTAACTTGTCTATATGCGCTTTTGGAAAGAAGCTAAGAAGCGCGTGCTTAGGAAAATAACCTGTTTTTTACAGTTTTAATGCTTCATCGTAACTTTTCTTGACATATGACATTAATGGGTAGAGTTCTTGAGTTTTTCCTGAAGCTGATTTGCTGCCAATTTTTCATATCCTTGTTTCCAGCATGAAACGACGTAGTTTTATAGTGCAATGAAAGTTCTGCTATATCGGTTTCACTTAAACGGGTGATTACTATTCCCTTCGTTACCAAAAAAACAAACAGTCTACCATTTGCCATATAGCATGGACAGCCAAACATTTTCTTAAAATCAACCCTGTGCCACTTAAGAATTTCTGCTTCAAATGCTAATCTTATTTCTTTAGTTTCTTCTTCCGAATAATACTTCATGACTCTAACCCTGTTCTAATAATTCTTCACCTTACTTGTTATTAAAACTAAAACTGATAGTTGCCACTTTGGCAGAAATTCCCGAAAAAAGAAGGATTTGCACGTAACACCTCCTCTTTTGTCGTGGTTCGGGCAAATCTATCCTATTTAACTTCTAAACCTATTCCCAAATTTTTTAGCAATAACCTAAAAAGCTGACTGTAGTTAATCTATGCGTCCGAAGTTTTTCTTCATGCAGTCTTCACAAAAATTGTTTTTGAACCGTCTTATCCGCCTAGGCAAAAACAGTTTTCCGCAATTACTACATTTAATTTCAATTACATCAGTGGAATTCAGTAATTTTAGCCTGTGCTCTATCTCAGATCTAACCTGAGAATCATCAACATTTTTTAACGCATCAATTGACAGAAGCTTGGCTTGTTCAACGCTTTTTCTCAAAACAACTTCTGGAAAATATTCTCATTCTTGCTCTTTTTAATTTGAACTGCAGCATGCACACATAGTTTGAAGGATAACTCTTAGACTTGCTCAGATCAATTACAGCAAAACAGACGCGGTGCCGATTGGAATAATCTTCTAAATCATCTCGTTTGATGATATGCAGTTAAAGATCCTTGGCAATCCACAGCAAACAAGGCCTGGAACCTACTTAATATAAATTCAACCTAATAATCGTAACCCAATACGCTGTTGTGTATTTTCGTTGTACACATCTACAGCTTTAGTTGTATATTCATAACGCTTATTATTGACCAAGCCAAAGAAAAGAAAACATGCTCCAAAGACAGAATGGCAAAAAACAGTACGCTCCTTCAGAGCGCTCGTTTAAGAGGGGGCTTGCCAATTCTGGGTACTCCAAGGAGATTGCGGATAAAATTTGGAAATGCTACAACATGCAAGAGCTAAATAATAACACCAAAAAACCAAATTCGACGAGCTCGCGCTGTTGATTATTGTTTCATTAGGTCTTTTGTTCTAACTCTTTTTCTTCAAGGCAACCTATAGCCGTTATTTCCAAGTTAGGTTGTTTTGCTGCTTTGGCTTTTTTCCTTTTTTGAACATTCGGAGCTGATTGTATGGGTTCTTTAATGGCAAGGTCATTAACTGCCAATATTTCCAAATTAGATGTTTTTTCTACCTTGACTCTCCTTCCTTTTTACAACTGTTGGAGCCAGTTGGATGGGTTTATTAATGATAATATCATTAACTTTTTCTTGTTTCAAAGCTTGTTTGCCTTTCAGATTAAAGCTAACTCCCAAGAAGCTCAATCCGACAATTCCACAAGATACGCCAGCTACGCCTCCTGATACTAAGAAGGCAGTAGACATCAAAGCGTTAGGAAAAACTAATGAATTGGTCAGTGCAGCATTAGCAAATAGTATCCCGACCCAAACGGCAAAGGATGAAAAAAAGATTATGTATGCCACGTTCTCTATTGTGGCCTTCATGCTCCTATCTCATCAGGTGCTCTCGGCTGTAACTACGGTAGTTGCCGATGTTGCTTGGTCGGAAGCAACAGACAGGGCAGTTGCTGATATTTCGAAGTCGAATTGATAAGCTCCAATTGCCGCCAACGTTACTTGCAGCTGGGTCTGGTGAGGCCAATGTCATTGTTGTTAAGACGTCACCTACGCTGTGACCGTTGATTGCAACTGCATATTTTACGGTAATTGTGTAAGTGCTAAAATAAGTGCTTAACAGGTTTATGTTGCTGTCGAAGTGGATTACGACGTCAGCTTTGGTAGTTGTTAGAGCTACTATGTTTCCAAGGCTGGCTACCGTGGCTTTTGTTAGGGCGATTGTTTGTCCTTCTTACTATGTACCTAAAGCTGAGTTTTGAACTGTTAGGGTTGCGATGTTTTTGACAGTTTGGGTTACAGCTACGTTTCCTGTTTCATAAACATACGCTGAAACTACACCTATCAATAGAGCTATTGTTAGCATTGAGATGCCTATGGCGCGTTTTCTTACAGTCATCAAGTCTTATATCTTCCTACTTTTTTCTTTGAAGATAATGGTTTTCTGATAATAAATAAGTTCTGCACGCTCAATCTGAATCTGAAATCCAGATATTTCAAATAGTTATTTCAGAATATTATATTCAATGGATAACAAAATAATCAAACTACTCTGCTTACCTAGCAGTTTTAGGCTTCGTGCTAATAAGCGTAGCCTACGCATTTGTATATGAAAACCAAACAACAAACCTAACCCAAACAATCAGAAAGCCCTGGTATGATAATAGTTGGCAATATCGCAAGCAAATAACAATTAACTATACAAAAGTTATTGCTAATCTTACAGATTTCCCAGTCTTAATAAATTTAAGCACAGATAATCATATAGTGAGTCATGCCCGAAGTGATGGTTGGGACATCTTTTTTACCTCTTCAAACAAAATAAAACTGAACCATGAGATAGAAAAGTACAATAGCTCTAATGGGAATTTATTAGCATGGGTCAAAGTACCTATCCTCTATAAGTATAAGCAACACTATTTTGTATATGTATTATGGTAACCCAAGCTCCGTTAATCAACAAGATGTTGCGAGTGTTTGGTCCAGTTATGTAGCTGTGTATCACTTTAAGGACGTTTCTGGCTCAAAAATAACCGATAGCGCTCTAAATAATAATGCCACCTTGTATGGGGGTAGCTCTCACTGGGCAACCGGACGGGTGGGTGGGGCTTTTACAATTTTGACGGCACTACTGACTACGCTATTATTGCCGCAAATACAGCCTTGTGTGCCTACTTTTACAATTGAAGCTTGGGTTAAGCCCAACAGACCGGGAATCTGGACAAACATTATGGCGAATAATTGTACTGATGGTTCAGGTCCATCGAATTTTCAGTTTGGCTTAGGTGATGTTGCAACAACTTTGGCTTGCGACTTTGGTGGACCGACTTGGCATCCGCTGCAGAAGACAACTGCCCTGACATATAATGCTTGGAATTCATATATTGGCAGATTTGATGTTTGAACACAAATCAATCTCTGGAAAAATGGTCTAATTGTTGCCAGTCAGGTGCTAACAGAGTATCCTAATTTAGGGTCTGCAATTCAATTGTCTCTTTTTGATGCGTTTGGGAATTATAAGTTTAAAGGAACTATTGATGAATTAAGATTTTCAAGTATTGCTTTAAGTGCAAACTGGATTAAAACAGAATACAATAACCAAAAGGACCTAGCACATTCTATAGTGTAGCTCCAGAATGACTAATAGAAATAGTAAGTGCTATTTATTTATCGACACTTTCTCTTAATTTAGTTTTTGTTGGTCCACTCTCCCTCGGCATAACACGCAACATCAAAAAACTCCCAACAGACAACATAAAACGGAAACACTCAAAAAAAATCCAGCAATATCCCTTTGAACCTCAGAGATCCGCACTATTAAACTCAAAAATCAATTTGATAATTTACTTGGCCGTTTTTATTTATCTTCGGAGTAGTTATTACAAATTAGCGCCTTTGCCAGCTTCACCGTTTTCGTAGATCACCCATCCATAGACTTCTAGCATATTCTTACATAAAAACAAGCCAAAGCCCGTACTTCCCCCGGTACTAAAGCCCCTTTTGAAAGTTGCTCCTTGTTTTCCAAAGGTATTCCTACTCCGTTATCCTCAATAATCAATTTAAGATCGTTCTGAGCTATTTTTCGTTATCCTCACATTGCAGTCTTTTTGCCATATTTTCTTGTGTTGTCAATAAGGTTGTAAAAAAGTTGCTGAAGAAAAGAATCCGAGAGAACAGTCAAACCATGACAGTCGTTAATGACTTTGAAAGGTAAATCTGAAAACATACCTGCAGACTCATCAACAACCCTGGACACGTTCATCTCTATGAGCTTTTCCACGCCCAGTTGCTCGTATACTTTAGCAAATTCGAGAATTCTCACCACTTCCTTAACCGATTGCTCCATCTTTCAAGTTTCTCAATCATATCGGGACGATCAGCAAGCTTCTTCTTCATTAGATAGGAATACCCGGGAACTACAGAAAGCTTGTTTCTTATGTCATGTCGGGTTATGCTGCCCACGACCCGTAACTTCTCGTTCATTATGGCCATTCTTTCCTGGTTATCTTTGAGTTTCTGCTCGGTTTCTTTTTGTTCTGTTATGTCTCGAACAGTTGCTTGCAGAGCACTTTTACCTCTGTAGCTTATTCTGGTTAAAAGAACATCCGCTGGGAACGTTGTTTCGTTAGCTCGTTTGTGAACCCAGAAGAAGTGGTCTGAGCCTTCATCAAGTGCTTTGCGGATATGGTCCATGGCGGCTTTCATTGACGAATTTCCGTTGCTCTTGTGTTGGAGGTGACAAATCTGCTGGATGGTTCTTCGTGAACTCTTCAACGGAGTCAACTTTGAACATTTTAAGAGTTGAGGCGTTGCAGTCGAAGAACCGGGTTTCGTCAAGTAGCATAAGTGCATCAATTGACGCTTCAAAACTGGCGCGATACTTTGCCTCGCTCTCTTTGAGTTTCTCTTCTGCCTTCACTCGATCCGAGATGTCCTTTGCGACATGTACACATTTTGTTAGTTCACCTTTTTTATTGAAGATGGGTGATATAGTAACTATTAATGGAATGCCCAAGCTTGGATGACTACTTCACCCTCACAAATTTTTTTTGTTTCAAACGTTCTTGTGGCCGGGCAATTTGGCCAAGGCTTGTTAGTGCCGTGTAACTATTTCGTAGCAATGTTTACCCAATAATTCCTTAGGTTTCTTTTTGAATAATTGACATGTTTTCTTGTTGACCTTAATGCATCGTTGGTTTACATCAAAAACGAACAATGCATCTCCAACACCATTAATTATGTCGTTGATTTCCTTAAATCCCTCACAGATTTTTTCGCTCGGGGATAAGACTTCTTCAGCTTTCCAGCTTTCAGTAGCTAAAAGATTATAATGGGTAATTGTTCGATTATGCATTTTTTTCACCTTTTGCGGGGTTAATGTTCGTTGGTATTTCAATTGTAAAAGTGGTCCCTACGTTTGGGGTACTGTCTACCGATATCTTTCCGTTATGGGCTTCAATTATTCTCTGACAAATAGACAAACCAAAACCCATTCCTTTAGCTTTCGTTGTAAATAGCGGCGTAAAAAAGTTTATTAAAATGCTCTTTTTGAATCCCAGTTCCAGTATCTGTAAATAGAGATTTTAACACGCTCCCCCTAGAAAAACTACTTTGAATCCTCAGGTTCCCACCCTGAGGCATGGCATCTATAGCGTTCTTGATTAGGTTGTCAAAAACGCGAAGCATTTTCTCAACATCGCACTTGATTCTTGTTTCATTTTGAGTAAGGTCCATCCACCTTACTCAAAATGAAACAAGAATCAAGTGCGATGTTGAAAAAATGATGCGTGTATTCGATAATCTCATCAAAAACGCCTTTGATGCAATGCCACAAGGTGGAAGCTTAACCGTTAAGACTGAGTTTCTCGACGACATTGTTCGACTCACTTTTACCGATACTGGAAGTGGGATTGATAAGGAACACATTGCAAAGCTTTTCACCCCGCTTTTCACAACAAAAGCGAAGGGGATGGGATTCGGTTTAGCTATTTGCCAACGAATAGTTGAAGCCCATAATGGAAAGATATCAGTAGAAAGTACCCCAAACATAGGGACCACATTTACAATTGAAATACCAACGAACATTGACGCTTAAAAATGTGACAAAAATGTATAGTCGAACAATTACCAAAGACAATCTTTAATCTGCTGAAAATGGATAGCTGAAAAAGTGCTTATCTCCGAGCCAAAAAACCTGTCAAGAACTAATGGAAATCAACGATATAATTGATTGTGTTGGAGATGTATTGTTCGTTTTTGATGCTAACCAACGACTGATTAGGGTCAACAAGAAAACATGTGAATTATTAAAAAAGAAACCCGAGGAATTATTGGGTAAACACTGCTACGAAGCAGTTCATGGGACTAACGAACCTTGGTCTAATTGCCCTGCCATCAAAACGTTCGAAACAACTCAAATTTGTGAGGGTGAAATAGACGATCCAAGTTTGGGCATACCGTTACTAGTTACCATATCGCCCATCTTCAATGAAAAAGGTGAACTAACCAAATGTGTGCATGTTGCAAAGGACATCTCGGATCGTGTGAAGGCAGAAGAGAAACTCAAAGAGAGTGAGGCAAAGTATCGCGCCAGTTTTGAGTGGTCAATGGATGCACTGATGCTACTTGACGAAATTCAGTTCTTCGACTGTAACACCTCAACTCTTAAAATGTTCGGAGTTAACTCCGTTGAAGAGTTCACGAGGAACCATCCAGCAGATTTGTCACCTCCAACACAAATCGACGGAAATTCGTCAATGAAAGCCGCCATGGATCATATCCATAAAGCACTTGATGAAGGCTCAGACCACTTTTTCTGGGTTCACAAACGAGCTAACAAAACAACGTTCCCAGCCGATGTCCTCTTAACTAGAATATGCTACAGAGGTAAAAGTGCTCTGCAAGCAACTGTTCGAGACATAACAGAACAAAAAGAAACCGAGCAGAAACTCAAAGAAAACCAAGAAAGAATGGCCATAATGAACGAGAAGTTACGGGTCGTGGGCAGCATAACCCGACATGACATAAGAAACAAGCTTTCTGCAGTCCCCGGGTATTCCTATCTGATGAAGAAGAAGCTTACTGATCGTCCCGATATGATTGAGAAACTTGAAAGGATGGAGCAATCGGTTAAGGAAGTGGTGAGAATTCTCGAATTTGCTAAGGTATACGAGCAACTGGGCGTGGAAAACTAGTTGAGATGAACGTGTCCAAGGTTGTTGATGACTCTGCAGGTATGTTTTCTGATTTACCTTTCAAAGTCATTAATGACTGTCACGGTTTGACTGTTCTATCAGATTCTTTTCTTCAGCAACTTTTTTACAACCTTATTGACAACACAAGAAAATATGGCAAAAAAACTGCAATGTTGAGGATATTTTACGAAAAAATAGCTCAGAACGATCTTAAATTGATTATTGAGGATAACGGAGTAGGAATACCTTTGGAGAACAAGGAGCAACTTTTCAAACGGGGCTTTAGTACCGGAGGAAGTACGGGCTTTGGCTTGTTTTTATGTAAGAATATGCTAGAAGTCTATGGATGGGTGATCTACGAAAACGGTGAAGCTGGCAAAGGCGCTAGATTTGTAATAACTATTCCGAAGATAAATAAAAACGGCCAAGTAAATTATCAAATTGATTTTTGAGTTTAATAGTGCGGATCTCTGAGGTTCAAAGGGATATTGCTGGATTTTTTTCCTTCTGAGTGTTTCCGTTTCATGTTGTCTGTTGGGAGTTTTTTGATGTTGCGTGTTATGCCGAGGGAGAGTGGACCAACAAAAACTACAATTAAGAGAAAGTGTCGATAAATAAATAGCACTTACTATTTCTACTTAGTCATCTCTGGAGCTACACTATAGAATGTGCTAGGGTCCTTTTGGTTATTGAATTCTGTTTTAATCCAGTTTGCACTTAAAGCAATACTTGAAAATCTTAATTCATCAATAGTTCCTTTAAACTTATAATTCCCAAACGCATCAGAGCCAATTCCAATTGCAGACCCATTTGCATAAGAATTAGGATACTCTGTTAGCACCTGACTGGCAACAATTAGACCATTCTTCCAGAGAGATTGATTTGTGTTCGAAACATCAAATCTGCCAATATATGAATTCCAAGCATTATATGTCAGGGCAGTTGTCTTCTGCAGCGGATGCCAAGTCGGTCCACCAAAGTCGCAAGCCAAAGTTGTTGCAACATCACCTGAGCCAAACTGAAAATTCGATGGACCTGAACCATCAGTACAATTATTCGCCATAATGTTTGTCCAGATTCCCGGTCTGTTGGGCTTAACCCAAGCTTCAATTGTAAAAGTAGGCACATCAAAGGCTGTATTTGCGGCAATAATAGCGTAGTCAGTAGTGCCGTCAAAATTGTAAGCCCCACCTACCTGTCCGGTTGCCCAGTGAGAGCTACCCCCATACAAGGTGGCATTATTATTTAGAGCGCTATCGGTTATTTTTGAGCCAGAAACGTCCTTAAAGTGATACACAGCTACATAACTGGACCAAACACTCGCAACATCTTGTTGATTAACGGAGCTTGGGTTACCATAATACATATACAAAATAGTGTTGCTTATACTAGAGAGGATAGGTACTTTGACCCATGCTAATAAATTCCCATTAGAGCTATTGTACTTTTCTATCTCATGGTTCAGTTTTATTTTGTTTGAAGAGGTAAAAAAGATGTCCCAACCATCACTTCGGGCATGACTCACTAGATCATTATCTGTGCTTAAATTTATTAAGACTGGGAAATCTGTAAGATTAGCAATAACTTTTGTATAGTTAATTGTTATTTGC
This sequence comes from Candidatus Bathyarchaeota archaeon, assembly GCA_963701765.1. Lineage (GTDB taxonomy): Archaea > Thermoproteota > Bathyarchaeia > Bathyarchaeales > Bathycorpusculaceae > JADGNF01. Next base: position 3,916 of record CAVPBD010000002.1, on the reverse strand, counting down.
TTGCGATATTGCCAACTATTATCATACCAGGGCTTTCTGATTGTTTGGGTTAGGTTTGTTGTTTGGTTTTCATATACAAATGCGTAGGCTACGCTTATTAGCACGAAGCCTAAAACTGCTAGTAAGCAGAGTAGTTTGATTATTTTGTTATCCATTGAATATAATATTCTGAAATAACTATTTGAAATATCTGGATTTCAGATTCAGATTGAGCGTGCAGAACTTATTTATTATCAAAAAACAATTATCTTCAAAGAAAAAAGTAGGAAGATATAAGACTTGATGACTGTAAGAAAACGCGCCATAGGCATCTCAATGCTAACAATAGCTCTATTGATAGGTGTAGTTTCAGCGTATGTTTATGAAACAGGAAACGTAGCTGTAACCCAAACTGTCAAAAACATCGCAACCCTAACAGTTCAAAACTCAGCTTTAGGCAACATAGAAGAAGGACAAACCATCGCCCTAACAAAAGCCACGGTAGCCAGCCTTGGAAACATAGTAGCTCTAACAACTACCAAAGCTGACGTCGTAATCCACTTCGACAGCAACATAAACCTGTTAAGCACTTATTTTAGCACTTACACAATTACCGTAAAATATGCAGTTGCAATCAACGGTCACAGCGTAGGTGACGTCTTAACAACAATGACATTGGCCTCACCAGACCCAGCTGGAGTAACGTTGGCGGCAATTGGAGCTTATCAATTCGACTTCGAAATATCAGCAACTGCCCTGTCTGTTGCTTCCGACCAAGCAACATCGGCAACTACCGTAGTTACAGCCGAGAGCACATAGTGAGATAGGAACATGAAGGCCACAATAGAGAACGTGGCATACATAATCTTTTTTTCATCCTTTGCCGTTTGGGTCGGGATACTATTTGCTAATGCTGCACTGACCAATTCATTAGTTTTTCCTAACGCTTTGATGTCTACTGCCTTCTTAGTATCAGGAGGCGTAGCTGGCGTATCTTGTGGAATTGTCGGATTGAGCTTCTTGGGAATTAGCTTTAATCTGAAAGGCAAACAAGCTTTGAAACAAGAAAAAGTTAATGATATTATCATTAAAGAACCCATCCAACTGGCTCCAACAGTTGTAAAAAGGAAGAGAGCCAAGGTAGAAAAAACATCTAATTTGGAAATATTGGCAGTTAATGACCTTGCCATTAAAGAACCCATACAATCAGCTCCGAATGTTCAAAAAAGGAAAAAAGCCAAAGCAGCAAAACAACCTAACTTGGAAATAACTGCTATAGGTTGCCTTGAAGAAAAAGAGTTAGAACAAAAGACCTAATGAAACAATAATCAACTGCGCGAGCTCGTCGAATTTGGTTTTTTGGTGTTATTATTTAGCTCTTGCATGTTGTAGCATTTCCAAATTTTATCCGCAATCTCCTTGGAGTACCCAGAATTGGCAAGCCCTCTCTTAAACGAGCGCTCTGAAGGAGCGTACTGTTTTTTGCTATTCTGTCTTTGGAGCATGTTTTCTTTTCTTTGGCTTGGTTAATAATAAGCGTTATGAATAACAACTAAAGCTGTAGATGTGTACAACGAAAATACACAACAGCGTATTGGGTTACGATTATTAGGTTGAATTTATATTAAGTAGGTTCCAGGCCTTGTTTGCTGTGGATTGCCAAGGATCTTAAACTGAATATCATCAAACGAGATGATTTAGAAGATTATTCCAATCGAAACCGCGTCTGTTTTGCAGTAATTGATCTAAGCAAGTCTAAGAGTTATCCTTCAAACTACGTGTGCATGCTGCAGTTCAAATTAAAAGAGCAAGAATGAGAATATTTTCCAGAAGTTGTTTTGAGAAAAAAGCGTTGAACAAGCCAAGCTTCTGTCAAATAATGCGTTTAAAAATGTTGATGATTCTCAGGTTAGAGATGAGATAGAGCACAGGCTAAAATTACTGAATTCCACTGATGTAATTGAAATTAAATGTAGTAATTGCGGAAAACTTTTTTGCCTAGGCGGATAAGACGGTTCAAAAACAATTTTTGTGAAGACTGCATGAAGAAAAACTTCGGACGCATAGATTAACTACAGTCAGCTTTTTAGGTTATTGCTAAAAAATTTGGGAATAGGTTTAGAAGTTACATAGGATAGATTTGCCCCAACCCATCAAAAGAGGATATACCACGTAAATCCTCCCTTTTGTGGGAATTTCTTCCAAATTGCATTACCAGTTTTAGTTTTAATAACAAGCAAGGTTAAGAATCATTAGAACAAGGTTAAAGTCATGCAGTACTATTCGGAAGAAGAAACTAAAGAAATAAGATTAGCACTTGAAGCAGAAATACTAAAGTGGCGCAAGGTTGACTTCAAGAAAATGTTTGGCTGTCCATGCTATATGGCAAATGGTAAACTGTTTGTTTTTTTAGTAACGAAGGGAATAGTAATCACCCGTTTAAATGAAACCGATATGCGAGAACTTTCAGTTAACTATGAAACTACTTCGTTTCATGCTGGAAACAAGGATATGAAGAATTGGCGACAAATCTGCTTAGGAAAAACTCAAGAACTCTACCCATTAATGTCATATGTCAAGAAAAGTTACGATGAAGCATTAAAACTATAAAAAACAGCTATTTCTTAAGCACGTGCATTTTAGGTTCTTTCCAAAAGCCGTTGTAAGGCAAGTTAATTGTAAGATCTAAATCAGCGTGCTATATTAGAAAAAAGGCAGATCTAACTATTTCAATTGAAGTTTGCGTTAAGCGTATTAATACCTAAAAACAAATAATCTTATCGAGGGGTAAACTGCTTGAATTCTACCGGTTGGTGGACGCTTCATTTTGACTGGGGACCTAAAGGAAGCTATTATTGCACGCAAATATACTTCAATTTTGACGGAACCTTTGGGTACTTAGCAGGAGCAAACGAGGGCACTTGGACAGAAGTGGATGGAGGCATAATTTGGAGGTTTAAGAGAGCTCCAAACGAGGAAAACAACACCGTTTATTCTGGAGTCATCAGCCGAAATGTCATGTCGGGCATAATGTTCTCCACAACAAGAGGAAAAGGACACTGGTATGCCGTCAAGAAAGGCACAAAATTATACTTGAACAAAGAAAATCCCTCATTACCCTACTTGGTTGAAAAACAAGCAAACGCCAAAATTGACCCATCAGGCAGACCACAATAGGCAGACCAGGTTCTATTTCCGAAATCTCCACAAACAGAACTATAGTTCAAGTAACCAAATAACATAAATTTGAATTAGGAACATCCAGTATTGGAGATGGAAGGATGGCAAGTGATGAACAAAATTGGATGCCTGAATGGTGGTATCGAGAAAAACGTCCGCCCAATGACGATGCCTACTTTGAGAACATGTGTAGAGTTGTTTTTCAGTCAGGTTTAAACTGGCGCGTAATAGAGGATAAATGGCCAACAACTAAGAAAGCTTTCGCTAACTTTCAAGTATCCAAAGTCGCCTACTTCTCAGATGTCGAAGTTGAAAACCTAATGAAGAATGCTGGGATCGTTAGGAACAAAGGCAAAATTAAAGCAATAATACAGAATGCGCAAAACTTCAAAGCAATAGAAACAAAATATGGCTCATTCCAAAAATACCTTGATGGTTTAGATAAATCAGACAATTATGCCAACGTAATCAAGGATTTAGTCAACAAATTCAAGTGGTTAGGGCCGCCTTCAGCAAGCCTTTTCTTATATACAGTGGGCGAAAAAATCAATCCTAGGGCTATTTGGCTCTATTATCCTTTTTTTCTTGTTTTATTATTACTGCATAAATCTCTCATAAAAGCGCGCAATTCTAAGTTCTTATTTAAAAAATGTTGGGGAGAGTTCATTTTAATACCCACAATACTGACAAGACCACATTTTGATTCTTAACAATAGCTCGTCAAACATGCTGTCAGATTCCTCTGTTAGTTGATCAT
>CAVPBD010000001.1:0-21386 GCA_963701765.1 Candidatus Bathyarchaeota archaeon | reverse complement strand
TCTTTTCAAAATTAAATGATTAAACTAATAATGCGGTCTTTTACGGGTGGCTTGGTAGCCAAAATTAGGGTGGAGTGAGGTAGCTTGTTTCAGTTTGGAGTACCCAATAACCTTTTTCCCTTTTTTACTGTATTTTGAAGGCTTTTCTTTTTCTCACTCAAAAAAATCCTGGATTCATCCGCCAAAGCTCTGGCAAGAATCAAAGGGTATAACTTTTAAAAACATCAATAATAAAAAAGATGCAATTATGAAGTTTGGTCACTCAGTCAGTCGCTAAGTCAGTCATTCGTTAAATAAACAGGAAAAAGAGAAAAGAGGTCTTAGAATACTACAAACTTACATAAAATATCTCCAATAATTTTAGCTTTGAAAAAAGAAGAGAAAAAGGTGCGGGCAAAGTTAAATTGTGAAGGATAATAAAAAAATTATTTATCTTTCTACAATTCAGTGTGTTGTTAAAAAGACAAACACACACTAATAGCCTAAACTATATAAAATAATCTATTACAGCCATACAAAGACACACGCGAATGGCCTCCGAGCTTGGCAAACCCGTAACCCGGAATCATCCCCTCCTAAACCTTCATCTGTTCCCAACAGGCTCTCTAGTTAAGTTAGATTCGGCTTGGACGCGGGTTTGCCAAGCATAGCTCCCATCAGATAATAATTACCAATATCCTTTTTTCACAAAAATTCAAATCCTACAAGATTTGAGTAGCAAAATAGAGCGAGCTTCCAAAATTGCACGCCTTAGCAGGTCATACCTCAACTAAGCATAGGCAGTTCCCTTGCCCCTCTCGAGACCTATGCGAAGTTGATAAGCTGACCTGCTAAGCACATATTATTTTTCATTGAGAACTTAACTCTATTACTCGTTTACCCTGCTTAAGCTGCTTCAATCACCCTTATCGTTTAGGGAGATGATTTCAAAAATATATATTTACAGAAAAAACTATGAAGGTCTATTATTCTTTTACTTTTAACCCTAAACTATACGCAATAGCAACATTAAGTTTCTCTTGAAGCGCAAAGAGCTTCCTTTGATAACTAATCAGAATTTGAAAAGGCTTCCTATCATAAGTTCTGGATCAAGATTGTTGTTTCAAAAAAAGAAAGAAGTTAGTGTGGAGTTTACTCCATGTGCCATTTTTTGGCGACTTTCACGATGAGGAAGATAACGAAGGCAACGATTATGAAGGTTATCAGCGCCACTAAGAAGTTGCCGATTCCAAATGTCTGGCTCCCAACAACAGAGGTCAGCGTTTTCAAGTCTCCCAATCCCGGCATTGCAAGCCCAATTAAAGGCAGCAGCAAATCCGCGACTAACGATTGCACTAGCCCGCCCAAGTAAACACCCATAATGAAAGCGATAGCCAGCCCGAGCACTTTGTATTTGCTTATAAAATCTTTGAATTCGTTCCAAAGCCCTTTTGGAGATGCAGCAGCAGGAGGCGCAGGTTTAGGTTCAAGTAATTGACGAATTTGATCCAGTTTCTCAAGCATTTTTTGTTCTGTGGACATAAAATCACTGGAACCCATTTGTTTTTTCCACTAATAAGACTTTGCTTAACATAAATGAAGGTAAAAACAGTTGTGATAACTAAGAGCTTTTTGCCGTCACGTTTATTGTAACAGTTTTTACTTGGTCTAAGCTTACAGACTTTGCTGTTGCTTGTATTTCAAAGTCAAAGATCCAAGTGCCTTTTTTTGTCCAAAATGATAGCGGCAGGGTCAGACGCAGCTATGGTCATTGTGCATGCAGTATCACCAACGATGTGGGTCGAATCAGCACCCACAGAAGCATACTTAACCCTGATTGCGTAGTCCGAGAAAGCGGAGCTTAGAGTGTCAACGTCACTGTTAAAATGCAGGCAAACGTTATTTTTGATAGTTGCCAAAGCAACAGCTGAACCCAAACTTGACAATTCGGCTTTACTATATGCGACCGTTTGGCCTTCTTCAATATTGGCTAAATCAGAATTCTGCACTGCAAATCTTGCTATCACAGCAGTTTGAGTGAGATTGTATTGTGCCACGCCATAAACAAACCCTGAAACAGCAACGACAGAAATGCTCAGTAAGGATCAACGCTATGCTAACCAGAATTATTTTTTTCAGATTCCCTTCCTTCTCCTTAAGGGTAGACTATAACTGAGCTACTATTTTAGAATTGATAGAACGCTCTTCTATAGTAAGAATCCAGCCTTAAAAAATTCTGTTGTGAACATCTGATTGACAAGCGTGAAGTTAGATCGATAGATTAGTCATTTTTCTTGCGATGACCAAGAAGGTTAGAGACGCGGGATAATAATCCAAGTTTTTCGAAGCTCATCAATAACGATGTCATTGCAAGAAGAACTGTGGAAGACAGAAACATCGTTCTTAAGCTAGGGTCTATCTTAACGGGAAATGTTGGAGTTCCCCAGCTTGTAGTTGGAATATACACAGCTAAAAGCAAGAAAAGCCAAATGGCAAACAAAACGGAAAGAAAAATGTAGGGCAATGTTTTTTTCCAATTCATCATGAATCCTAGCTTTTAGGTGCTTTCTGCTGTGACCGTAATGGTTGCAGATGTTGCTTGATCAGAGCTAACTGACAGGGCGGTTGTTGTTATTTCAAAGTCGAATTGGTAAGCTGCAATTGCTGCCAAGGTTACTCCAGTTGGGTTCGGAGTTGCAATCGATATTGTTGTTAAGACGTCACCTATAGCGTGACCATTGACTGCATTTGCATACTTTACGGTTATGGTGTAGGTGCTATAGTATGTGTTAAAGGTGTTTACGTTGCTTGCGAAGTGGAGAACGACGCTAGCTTTGGTTGTTGTTAGGTTTAGAATGTTTCCGAGGCTGGAGACTGTGGCTTTTGTGTAAGTGATCGTTTGGCCTTCTTCGATGTTGCCTAAGGCAGAGTTCTGAACAGTTATGGTGGCAATGTTCTTGACAGTCTGACTGACTGTGATGGTTCCTGTTTCATAAACGTAAGCTGAAACCACTCCGACTAATAGTGATAAGAGTAGCAACGAAAGACCCATGATGCGTTTTCTCGTAACTGCCATATCTGATATCTTCCTATTGTAATTCTGAATACGATTACGTTCTTCAAATAATAAAGCATTATTAATGTACACTCTGAACCAGTAATTCACATATTTTTAATACTGTTTCGAACGAAGTATAAGCGATGAATTGCAAAAGCGTTAAACTATTCTGCCTACTAGTCGTGTTAAGCATTGGAGTAACCAGCGTAGCATACGCTTTTACCTATGAAACAAAAATGCAAAGTGTCACTCAAACAGTTAGGAAGGCGTGGTACGACCCCAACTGGCAGTATAGGAAGCAAATAACAATTGACTATACAAAAGTTTCAGGCAATCTGACCAACTTTCCCGTCTTAATAAGTTTAAGCACTGACGCCGATTTGGCAAGTCATGCCCAAAGTGACGGCTGGGACATTGTTTTTACCTCTTCTGACAGAACTAAACTGAGTCACGAGATAGAGAAGTACACTAGTGCTACTGGAAATTTAGTAGCGTGGGTTAAGGTACCAGCTCTCTCAAGTACAAGCAATACAATTTTATATATGTATTACGGTAACCCGACTTCTGGCAATCAGCAGAATGGCGCAGATGTCTGGACCAACTATGTAGCTGTGTATCATTTTAAAGACAGTTCTGGTTCAACAATAACAGACAGTACTCTTCAAAATAATGCCACCTTATATGGTGGTAGCTCTCACTGGACGAATGGACAGGTAGGCGGGGCTTACAATTTCGACGGGACTAATGACTATGCTATTATTGCGGCAAATACGGCCTTTGACGTGCCTACTTTTACAATTGAAGCTTGGGTTAAGCCGAACAGACCAGGAACCTGGACTGACATTATGGCTAATAATTGTACTGATGGTTCAGGTCCATCGAATTTTCAGTTTGGTTCAGGTGATGTCGCAACAACTTTGGCTTGCGACTTTGGCGGACCGACTTGGCATCCGCTTCAAAAGACAACTGCCTTGACTTATAATGTTTGGAATTCATACGTTGGTAGGTTCGATATTGCTAATACAAATCAATCTCTCTGGAAGAATGGTCTGATTGTTGCCAGTCAGGTGCTAACAGAGTATCCTAATTCTTATGCAAATGGCTCTGCAATCGGGATTGGTTCTGATGCGTTTGGGAATTATAAATTTAAAGGAACAATCGATGAATTAAGATTTTCAAGTATTGCTTTAAGTGCAAACTGGATTAAAACCGAATACAATAATCAAATGAATCCAGGCACATTTTACAGTATAGCTTCGGAGATGCCCAAATAAAGATAGTATTGCAGAATATTGCAAAAGATACCTTCTTCCTCAAATATATAGACATAATAAAAACAGACATGGAATTGTGCATGGGAAAGGAGAGTGTTAGTTAACCGATAAAATTATCTTTTACGCAATTATATGAACAATTTATGCCAGCGATTGGACTTATGCGATTAATCAGTTAGCGATTTCCCTTGTTGATTTTGAGTTGGAATAACCCAGTCTTTGCTTAATTCATTAAAATAATCCTTCTTCATTTTTCCATCTCCTTAATTTATTACTAAACTATTGTTTTAATTCTTTTGTTTAATGCTATGTGGGTGTTTTCTGTTTTTGTCTGTATGTTTGTTTTAGCGAGCGAGTAAGTAGAGTAAATATGGTGAGCGAAAGGATAGAACAAGATGATGAAGAAGAAGTAGTAGTTGTAGTAGTTGAAGGAGAGAGAGAAAGATTAAATTTTAATCCCCAAACCCAAACCCAAACCCAAACCCAAACCTATGTACGCATACGTTTACCCGTATACCTGTGTACGTGTGGTCAGTCACTTACTCAGTCACTCGTTAAATAAACATGAAAAAAGAGAAAAAAGGTTTTGGAATACTACAAACTGACATAAAATACCTCCGATCATTTTAGCTTTGAAAAAAGAAGGGAAAAGGCGTGGGGGAAGTTAAATGGTGATGGATAATAAAAAAATCATTTTTCTTCTTAAAATTCAAGTGTGTTGTTAAAAAGACAAACACACACTAATAACGTAAACTTTATTAAATAATCTATTGCAGCCATACAAAGACACACACGTATGGCCTCGGAGCTTGGCAAACCCGTAACCCGGAATCATTACCTCCTAAACCTCTCATCTGTTCCCAACGGGTTCTCTCGTTAAGAAAGATTCTGCTTGGTCGCGGGTTTGCCAAGTATAGCTCCCATTAGACAATACTTATAGGTGTCCTTTTTCACAAAAATTTAAATCCTAAAAGATTCGAGTAGGAGGATGAGGAGCTTGGGCTTCTCTGCTTGACAGGTCATACCTCAACGACGAGTAGGCAAATTTCCTTTCCCTTCTCGAGGTTAATCGCAAGCCGAGGGTAATCGCCTATGCGAAGTTGGTAAGCTGATCTGTCAAGCACAATCTTTTCGAATAATTGATTTAGGGAATATTTTAATGTATTTGGTAATGTGTTTTTATCGGTATTCTTCTAAAATATCGTCAACTTCAATCAGTATGCTCATTGTCTGTTGACTATTTTTATTGTCTTCAAAATATTTTTTCACACACTTAACATATTCTATTAAAGTTAAGTCTGCCCGGTTCTGCTTAGTTTTATTTTTAGATTTCACCCATTCCCAAACAACCCCATCAAGTTGCGAATAAAGATTCTTCATAATCAAAATCTCAATATATTTTGAACCAAATCCGAGAAGTATTTCCATTTCGTCTAAAAATGTGGCTATTCTATATGGGATTTCAGGTTTTGATAGGTTTGCTTTTTTTCTAGATATTCATAAATAGCCAATTTCGGTTCATTTCCTAAAACTGCAAAAGCGACATCAATAGCTTCCAGCAGAACTGTATTGAAATCATCAACTTGGATATTGGATTTTTTCAAATAATTTACCTCTATTCTTGGCTAGCGGGGTTAAACTGAATGAATTCGCTGATGCTGTTTATTATTGGCAGAATACTCTGAAGAGCAGTTTTAAGAAAAGTTTGCGCTATTCTCTTCGATGTTTCATTGAAAGGAAGAGATAGGAATGGTTCACCACGCAGGATTCGTTGTTTGGCTATATGGATGCGCTCTTTCACAAGGGCTTTTTCACAGGTATCAGGAGAGCTAATTATAAGTTGTGAATCAAAGTTGACAAAAAAACCTTTTTGTTTGTAATCCTCAAGTTGGATTAATTTATCATTTTCTTTGTTCATTTTTTCCAATAATTCGTTTATTTGCTTCTGGGCGACTGGTGAGAATTCTGATCCCATTGAAACGTTTCCTGCATTCTCTGATATTTCAATTAAGCTTTGTACCAATTCATCAATGTTTGAAGCAATTACTAGTCCAATCCACCATGTTTTTGAAGCAAAAAGCCCATATTGTTTCTTTCTGAGGCAGGAAAGGTATGCGGAGGGCAAATTCTCCTCTGTTATCAAATCTTTAGCCCAGAGATGGTATACAACTGCTTTGCCTATTTCGATATCACTTAGAATGGTAAGCGCAAGGGCATGTCCATAACTTTTAAAGGTATATAGCAATTCTGCATCGTTAATGTATTGTTTCGCGTTCTTCATGCATAGTCTTGTAACTTTTTCAAGAAAGATAGTTTCAGCCAATTTTCATACCATCTGCGTTTTGTTGTGAGAGTATTTTTAGCTAACGAGTTCCTTAATATAACCCGGTTTATTTTTGTATGCAGTTAGTTGTTTTACAATATAATAATTATGAATGCTCCCGCTTTGTTTCTGATAAGTATTTTAAATTTATAGTTTTTAAAAAAGTTCATGTCAACTTGGATAAAGATTTCAAATTTGGCTACTGCAAGTTACTTGAGACTTTTGAAGCTTTCTAAGATAGGCTCAAAATATAGAATACCTTTAATTAAATTACTATTTAGGGTTCAGTTATTATTGATTTTTTATTTAAACGATTTAAAGAATCAGCAGGAATTGAATCGAGGTTGCTGTCACTTGTCGATATTAAATCGAATTGCATATAGGACTCCGCTTTAATACTGTTGGGCAAATCAGAAGTTATTTCTCGAGCCATAATTAGAGTTCCTTTAGTTGATCCTTTGTATCAAGTTGCAAGAACTCCATAAATTATTATTAGATAAAATTTTTAGAAAATCCTGCAAAAGAGTATTTGAGTCTATATTTTTCAAGTGATAAGATTTATAGAAGGGTATTTCTCCAGATGGACAAAAAAAATACTATCTTAAGTTGGAATGTTCGAAACCAGTATTAAGGTCAACTTTTCTTATGAACTCCTTGCCTATTTTACTTCTAATTCTATTTGCGCATTTTCTAAATCTTTAAAACTGCTCATTATAACTGCTTGTGAATCAAATAAGACAAAAACTAGGCTAATACTAAAAAGTGATGAAATTATTATTCAAGGCTTTTTTTCATATATTAATTACATTCGTCCTATTTTAAGTAATTAATTTATAAATTCAAGCTTTTGGCGATTCTAAATTAAAAATTTGTTTTGATTTTTTAGACCAGATATGCATTCTGCAAAATTTGAGTAAGAGGTCAGATCTTTTCCTGTAACTTGATTTAGTTGATGGCGCAAAATATCATCTAAAAAGTTATAACCTAACCCAAAGAAGTTCTTCAATGCCTGTACAAAGCCTTCAATATTTTCTGGCGCATTTTCTGGAGTAAACCCTTCATTTATAAGATAGAACCATAATGCTTGCTTCCCGCTTTCTCCAAGCGAAGAAAGACCCAAATCAATAGCTTTAGCGATTATGTAATTAGGAAGAGGTTTCTCCACAACTATTTCCCCAAAACACCTATTTTTTCAATTGACTCTTAGTAGAGATTAACTCGTTTGCTCTTGTTTGGATGAAATTGGCCACCTTATCTTGATCAAATTTCTTTGATTGCTTTTGCTCAAGTAGTAATTCTTTGATTTTATCAAGTAAGACTGTTACTTGTACAGGTTTTTGAAGGAATGCATCTGCCTTGGCATTTACCGAGTCGATGGCATTTTGCATAGATGGATAACCCGTTAACATTATCTTCATCATCTTGGGTGTGGTTTCTCTAAATTGACCCAGCAATTTTGTTCCCTCAAGGTCAGGTAACTTCCAATCAACTATAGCCAAATTATAAAAATTAGTAAAAGACTTAGCAACAGCATCCTCTCCATTCTGTGCAGTATCAACAACATATCCGCTCTGTTCTAAAATTAACCTTAAAGGTTCAAGAATGTTAAGATCATCATCCACAATTAAAATAGAGGATTTATTTACCATTGTATTCATTCCTGTCAAGTTTTATTTTTTTTATTTAGCTATTGCAAAGCTATTATATGTAATTGGTTATTATTTTGAATATTTAATATTTATGAATTCTAAGTAAGTAAAAAAAGTTTATACCTTAATGTCAATTCACATAATAATTAATATCAAAAAGAGTAGGAAGAAAATTAAACACGTGTTATTTAAAATATTAACAGTAAATATATCATCAGGATTCATAACTGACTTATATTCAAAAAGTTAATTATTTTTGCGGATAAAACGCAAGAAGTGAGGAATAAATTTACATCAAGAAATACTGTACCCTGAACTCTTGCTTTAGCCTTGTAAGGTGTTCAAGATAGAATGATTAATAGCATTTTCAACTTAGCCTGGGTTTCTTTAATAATACTCGATTTTTATTTAGCAAGAAAACTTTTCTTGATGTATAAAATAGACCAAGACATCCGAAAACTAATGTTTATAATCGGACTGCTAATGTGCACCCCCGTTTATGTGTTTGCAATAATTGGATTTGAAATTGCGCCAATTGCCAGAAACATTTTTGATTGGTCTCCACTTCCAATTCTTCTCGCTTTTAATTTTACTACACTTAATCAAAGCTTCAAATTAAACCTCAATAAATTATATCCCTGTTTCGTTATTGGGACAATATCTACGCTCATTCTATTTCTTCTTCCTCTATCCGAATTATCTCCACCTATTTTGTTAAGTGGCCTGTTTTTCACGTTAATTCTATCAACAATCCAAGTGATTAAGAAATTCGATGCCGAATTCATAACCCTAATCATTTCGATGCCTAGCTTTGCAGTTTGCTTCACAGCAATAGGTTTAGGAATGATTGAATTTGCATTGTTTGCAGGATTCATCGCAAAAACCGCTTTAATTCTCTCATTTGAAATATCAAAAAGAAATAACGGAATTTCAAATTCCGTTCTTAGCTTAAAAAAACAATTGAATTCAGCTGAGGAAAATTTTTCAAAGTTGTTAGAAATCCTTCCTGATCCAGCAGTAATTGTTGATAACAAAGGCACCTTCTTATTTGTAACCTCAAATGTTTCGACAAAGACAGGTTTTAGTAAAGAAGAACTTGTGGGAACTAATTTCCTATCTTCTAATTTAATTACTGCCCACAGTAAAGCCTTACTTGATTAAAAATCTTGCAAAGCGAATGCTCGGCTTTCATATAGATCCATACGAAATAGAATTGATTTTAAAAGATGGCAGAAAAATGGAGGTTGAACTTAACGCATCAAAGATCGAATTCAAAGCAAAACCCGCCGATATGGTAATCTTTCGCGATTTAACAGAAAGGAAAAAACTGGTTAGGTCTTTAGAACGTGAGCAAGAGCGTTTTCAAAGTGTTGCTGAAAGTTCAGGTGATTGGATTTGGGAAGTTGATAATCAAGGCAGATACACTTATTCTAATCCTGGCATAGAAATGATACTTGGTTTCACTGCTGAGGAGATAATTGGAAGGGAGTGCTGCGGATTATTATGTGAGGATGAAAAAGATGATAAACAATTACTCTTTAAGACCCTCGCGAATGCAAATGAGCGTTTTTGTTTCATTAAACATTGTAAACATAAAAACGGAAAAAATAGAATTTTAGAGACTCACGGAGTTCCAATATATGAGAATAAAAAGTTTGTGGGTTTTAGAGGAGTAGATAGAGATATTACAGAACGCCAACTTGCGACAGAAGAGCTGACAAAAGGCAGAAAATATCTTGAAGCCGTTTTGAATTCTATTCTATCTGGAGTTGTTATAATTGATAGTAAAACTCATCAAATAATCGATGCGAATAACGCTGCGCTTAACATGATGCAGACCACACGAGAAGAAGCAATAGGGAAAATTTGCCATAAGTTTATTTGTCCAGCTGAAATTGGTAAATGCCCTATTACCGATTTAGGCTTAAAAGTGGATAAGTCGGAGAGAGTCCTGTTAACAAAAAGTCAAACTCGTATGCCGATTCTTAAGAGTGTTACTGAATTAGTGGAAGGGGAAAGGTGTTTGCTTATTGAGAATTTTACTGACCTGACTGAACGTAAAGAAATGGAAGAGAAATTAATTAAAACCGAAAAATTAGCTGCTATAGGAGAACTTGCCACTATGGTGGCGCATGATTTAAGAAATCCTCTGCAAGGAATAACTATTGGGATTGATTTTATTAAATCATTAACTCAGCAAAACTGCGATAGCAAAATAAAATCTGTGCTTGAACGCATTAATGATTCAGTACAGTATTCTGAGAAGATAATAAAAGATCTGTTAGATTTTTCAGCGACAATACAACCTGAGCGGGTAGAAACTGAGCCTAGTAAACTAATTAAGCAGTCTTTGTCGGAACTTGTAATTCCTGCTCATATTAAGTTGATTGATAGAACTGAGGAAACTCCAGTATTCTTTGCTGATCCTGAAAAAATGAAACGTGTAATTCTAAACTTAGTTAATAATGCTTTTGAAGCAATGCCTTTAGGTGGGACCTTAATCATTTCGAGCCAAAAATATACTGCTGGGGTAGAAATTAGTTTTAGGGATACCGGAATTGGGATTCCTGAAAGGAAGATGGAAAAGCTTTGGACTCCTTTTGTTACAACTAAAGCGAAGGGGATGGGATTAGGGTTACCAATATGCAAACGTATTATTGAAGCGCATAAAGGTGAAATAATTGTTGAAACCGAAAAAGGCAAGGGAACATGCTTTACTATAAGACTTCCTATTGGAGCTTTTGATAAAAGGAGTTGTGATTTTTTCATAAATGATTCTCAACAGGGGAGTATAGAACTAAAACCTCAAAAAGTCAATTAAATTAAGTTTTGTCTATTTTTATCTTTTTTAAACCCCCATTTTGTTAAATCTTATATCTATTTTTAATGATTTTAGTTTGGAACTGATGCTGTTTAACGACACCTCACAGGGGTTCATTATTTTTTGGTTCATGCTATTTACATGTCTCTGCCGTGAACGTGGATTCCACTGGTGTTTGCACGCAGTGAACAGCCACATTTTGGACATGTATAGTTGTCTAGATCTTCAAACATTACAAGTACGGGGTCAATTGTTTTTTTACATTGTTCGCATTTGGTTGACATCCTAAATCACCACTATTATTGTTTCTTACGATATTATAGACTCAGAATAATGCGTGTTACACTTTTAAACTTGACGGAAAAGCCCAATTAAAAGCTAACAAAACAAATTTCCTACCTCAAAACTCTATTTTACTTTAGATTGTTCTCCTGTATGCTTTATTTCCAAAATTAGACGTTTAATATTTCGATAGGACAATTAACTCAAAACAAACGATAAAAAATAATTGGTTTTTAGAATGTTTAGAGAAATATTGCCAATCATAATTATAGGTTCATAACCAATTTATAATAATATGATCTTTTCCTCTAGTTGAGACAAATGCCCCCAAAAAAGTCAATTCTATTTATCGATGATGACCAATTAATACTAACAAGTCTAAGAATGATTTTTGAGTTTGAAGGTTATTGCGTTGATGTGGCTGAAAATGGGCAAGAAGCTCTTGAAAAGTGTAAAATCTGTTTTTATGATCTGGCTATAGTGGATTGGCGCCTTCCCGATATCGAAGGAACTACCCTTATTCTCCAACTTAAGGAGATAAATCCCAGAATGTCAATAATAATGCTTACTGGCTATCCTTCAAAGGAAAACTGCGCACTGACACTTAGAAACGGTGCAGACGAATTCCTACTAAAACCTGTTGATATAAAGTTTCTTCTTAATAAAATCGATGAACTTCTCAAAAAACAAGAAAAATCAATAATTTCCAACCCAAAAGAAAAAAAGATTATTAATCCAACCCAAACCATAGAGCCTGAGCGGATCTAATGATGACTCTTTTTCTTTCAAATCCTAAAAGGAGAGTCGAAAACCTGAAAATCCGCAAAAAAACAATGATTATAACAAGCCTTTTCATAATCATCACATTTACCATAATAATTGGACTAACACATACTTTCCTAATGAGTCGATTTAAAGAAATTGAATCAGAAAACACCCTGAAAAACATGCAACAAATACAAGAAGCATTCCAGAGCTAAAATCGAATCATTAAATAGACTAGACTGGGCAAATTGGGATGATACTTACGATTTTATTCAGGACTCTAATGAAGCCTATATTGAAACCAACCTCTACCCTGAATCATTATCAGAACTTAATATTAACATGTTATTGTTTATAGACACTTCTGGTCAAATAGTCTATGGCAAAGCAATAGACCTGCAAAGTCTAGAAGAGAGACCCGTCCCAGAAGATCTCATCAGCTATCTTTCCAGAAATGACGTTCTTTGGAATCACTCAGACATTACAAGCATAGTCTCGGGTGTTATTCTTTTAGATAAGAATCCCTTGTTGATTTCTTCTAAACCTATTTTGACAAGTCTAGGTGAGGGTCCTATCCGAGGAGCCTTACTAGCTGGACGCTACCTTGACTCTGAGGAACTAGATTCGCTTTCGCATATTACACATTTACCTATTGAGATATCAAGAGTTGAAGATTCCAATATGCCTCCTGATTCCCAGATAGCGCTTTCCTCATTATCAAATAAAAATAGCATTTTCCAAAATCCAATAAATTCTAGTTATATTGGGGCATATTCTTTGATAAGAGATGTTGAAGATTCTCCAATCCTAATAATTAAAACCAGTTTGTTTAGAGATGTATACCTTCAAGGTCAAGAAAGTATTGTTGCCATTGCTTTATCGCTGATTTCTATCGGTGGCGCCTTTAGCGTATTAGTGTGGTTTACTATAAACAGGTTGATTATTTCACCGTTGACTTTACTTGATAAGCAAGTAAAAAGTATTAGTAAAAATCCCCAAGGTTCAAATTTGCTGCAGGTAAAAGGCACCGATGAGTTTTCAAGTCTTGCTAATTCTGTAAATGTAATGGTTAGTTCATTGGAAAAGGCTCAAAAGCTTTCAGCAGTAGGTCACTTAACCACTATGGTAGCTCATGATTTACGCAATCCCCTACAAAGTATTAACACCGCAGCGTTTGGTTTGAAGAGAAAGTTAAATTCAACCCCTGACGAGGGTGTATTTAAATTGTTAAATCTCATTGAGGAAAGTGTAAAGTATTCGGATAAAATAATTAATGATCTTCTTGATTATTCCAGAGAACTTCATTTGGATCTTTGTGTGTCTGAGCTTAGTGAACTTATTAAAGAATCCTTAGAGCAGCTGGAGGTCCCAGAGAAAGTCAAGGTTGTTAACGAAATCTCTAAGGGTAACTGTGTTAAGGTTGATGTTTATAAGATTAAGAGGGTTTTTGTTAATATCATTAGAAATGCTGTTGAGGCTATGCCAAACGGTGGCACTCTTTCTTTATCGAGTTTAAGTCAGAATGGCAATGTTGAGGTTGTTTTCGCTGATAGTGGAGTAGGCATTTCGGCTGATGCTTTGAAAAGAATGGGAGAACCACTTTTTACCACGAAAGCTAAGGGGATGGGATTAGGCTTTGTAATTTGCAAGCGTATAGTTGAGGCTCATAAGGGCAGTATTTCTGTGGAAAGCGAAGTTGGCAAAGGAACAACCATCAAAGTAAAGCTACCTGTTAATTAGAATTCATATGACTCTATTCTATTCCAATTCTTGGTTTCCAGTATTTCTTTTCTCGTCTTAGATATTTCGCAAATAGGAGCGCCTCTTCACTAATTAATTATCAATGGTTTGTCTTTTACCGACCTTGATTCTTTAACATCAACCATTCGGTCAAATAAAGCGTTTAAATCCTCAGCTAAGACCATCAGCAACATACTCTTTTAGATGA
Organism: Candidatus Bathyarchaeota archaeon; assembly: GCA_963701765.1. Taxonomy (GTDB): domain Archaea; phylum Thermoproteota; class Bathyarchaeia; order Bathyarchaeales; family Bathycorpusculaceae; genus JADGNF01. The sequence goes on along the minus strand of CAVPBD010000001.1, from coordinate 7,287 downwards.
ATCTTCTTTCCCATCTTCAGATGCATCATAAAATCAGTAACTAACACGAAATCCTTCTTTCGCATCGCTTTGCATCTATTAATTAAGAAGTCATCAATCAAATAACGATATAGTTCTTGAAAATCACAAACTAAACCTGCTTTTCCATGTTGAACCGAATGAAAAACCCCAAATAAGGCTCTAACTCAGCTTTCAAAAAGGCTTTGTATATTCTGCATTTTAAGATTAAATAGATAAAATTAAAGACATTTTTCAATCAGCAGATTCTAAACTCCTAGATTCAACAACCCAAGAAGATGCATGCGGATCTAAAAGATTTTAACCTATATGCTTCTTTAAAATCTGTTTTTATCTTTTATGTTTAGTTTTCAAGATTTGCGGCTAAGCAAAACCTTTTTCCGTTTACTAGAGAATGTATAGAATTATTCTGGTTTTAATAGAGAATCATCTGCACATTTTTCAGCTAAGCATTTCGTTAAAGCTAAAGTTAGATTAAAATGCGGTTCTTAAAAAATATCATTTGGATTATTCTCAATACTTGAAATATTTAGACCTAAATTTCCCCTGTATATTCAATTATTTATAGGATTTTATTGTAGTTTCAAATGTTTTTAAATGGTTTTAGAGTGGTTATGACGTTTTGGTGGATTATTTCTGCTCATTCCTCTAAAATAAGATTAAATTGGGCTAAACTGTCTTTTTTTGGTGTGCTATAAAAGGCAAGGGTTAAGACGGTTTTAATAGGTTTTAATTGTTTTTTACCGTTTTCCTGTTTTAAAACATTAGCAACACTTTTACGACAATATTTATCGAATTAATCAATAAAAACAATACTAAATTACTATTAATTAGGAATTCTATAGTAATAAATAATATAGGAGATTTTACAAAAAATCTTAGTGTAGGAGTAAAGGCTCTGTTGAATTTGTGCCTAACCATCGTTTACCTGTAATTATGAGTTGTTTTTCAAATTCTGGGCTTGGAATAATTATTAGAACTCCCTCGGCTGAACCTTTTTGTCTTTTTAACCGTATTTGGAAAATTAATGCTGTTTTTATCGCTGCTATCATTTTGGCTAAGAAAATTTCAACTATCGCTTCAAATGAATCTGTAACTAAAGTTGGAGCAGAAGGTACAAGTAATAGTTCTGAAAAATCTGCTATTGCACTGAAAAATGCGCAGATAGTATTCGATCCCATCTCTTTAATTGCGGATTGCCGGAAGCCCAATTTACTTTTTGAGGTGGATTTTTCTGTCATTATTTCTGAAATTTTTGCTGCTTCGGTAATTTCGAAGGCAACGAGTACGTCGCAGTCGTTTTTTCCTTGAATTTTCATATGGACTGCAGTAACTGGGCTTTCGGGTGCTCTGTTAAGCCTAGTTATAAGGTGAGGTAGACTAGTTTCTAACTTGGGCAAATCAATTTGAATTGGCTGTTGGGCTAGTTTGGATAAAATTTTAGCCGCTCTCCCTGCGCCAATGTTAGCAATCTCTGTAACTATGCTTAGGTCTGAACACATTATAACAGTTTCAAGGAGTTTTTCTGGTTCTATAGGTTTGGTAATAAATGCTTTGGCGCCATTATGCATTGCCTCATTTATTAATGTATGTTCATTTAATCCGCTGCAGATAATTACATTCGCTTGAGAATCTAATCGTAAAATTTCCTTTAACGCATCTAAACCCGTTTTAGCGTTAATTCCGGGTTCCAACACAATGTCCATTAAAACAACATCTGGTTTAAGCTTCTGATATTTCGCAATTGCTTCGTCTTGGCTAGTGGCTTCACCTATAATTGTATGCCCTGCTTCTGAGAGTATAACTTTAACTAAATCCCTAACATACTCAGAATCATCCACCAAGAGCATTGTAACCATTGATTATACCTTATCAAATATACTCAGAAATTTGTTTAATATCAATTATGAATTTAAAATATATCTAATTTATTAATGGTGTGCATTATTCGATTTCTTTATCTTTTGGAGTATAACTCTTCTGATTTAAAACACTAATATCATGATTCTAATACGGTGTCAATACTAAATCAATAAAGTAATCGCCATTGTCCAATTCATCAAGCTCAACTGTTACTTTGAATCCCAAGTCTTTTCCTTTTATCTTACAGGATTCAATAAACTGAATAGTCTCAGTGTCTTTATGTCCCGGCAAATAAAAGCCAATTTACTTAGTATCATTTCAGGCTATAAACTTTAACAACAAATAAATTTATTGGGTAAATTAGAAGTTACTAATTCTATTTTTATTATTTTCGTTTGACTATTTAGAAAAAATTGGTTAAACATTGAAAAAGAATCAAGAAATATGAAAATTTCTACATCCATTACTTTATCTAAGATGGATTTGTAATTCATAAAGCATATAGGCATTTTTTACAGATTCAGATTTGTTAGGCTGAGGAGAATCACCTTAGCGACTTGTCTCCATAAACCTCTCCTCACCTAACCTAAAATTTTATTAAGAGAAAGCATCGCTTTGTAGAATAGCGAGAAATAAGAAATCTATCTTTTCAATTGTTTATATTTGCTTAATGGAAAGAAAGGATGAACCTGTTTCTTATAATCGTTAAAAGGTTCTCCAAACCTATCAGAAAAATAAGCAGTCTCTTTTCCTGCAATATAAACCAAAATCGAAATTGTTGCAAAAACCGCAATAACAAATAGAAACCACATAAAAGTTAAAACGTTCAAGAAAAAACCACCCATACTAAAAACAAAAATCCCAGTATAAAGAGGATGCCTAATATAAGAATAAACACCTTTCACGATAAAGCAATTATTCTCTTTAAGACAATACCCAGCCCATGTATGCTTATTCCCCAAAGTCTTTTTAGAAATTACAACAAGCAAACATCCCAAACAAGATATAACTAAACCTAACAATCCAAAGTACGTTAAGGAAACCATTGTGACAACAGAGTAAAAATAAATGCCTAGCGGAAAAAGATAAACCAATTTAAGAGCTTTCAAATCAACCTGACAAATTAACGGACTCTGATTCTTCTTTCTCAAATCAGAGATAAAAACTGTAAAAACCCCTATTATCATAAGCTGAATAATCTTAAACACTAACAGCTCATCCATAATCCATTCTTCCATCACTAAGTTACGGGAAGAAAAACTGCAAAGCAAGTGCCTTTTCCTTCAACACTTTCAACTTCAATCTTTCCCCCATGAGCCTCAATTATCCGCCTACAAATAGATAATCCAACACCCATACCTTTTGCCTTAGTGGTAAAAAATGGTGTCCACAACTTTTTCAAAGTATCTTTAGACATCCCCATTCCAGTATCAGAAAAACCAATGCTGATTTGGTCACCAACTTTTTTACTAGTTATTTTTAACTGTCCACCAGTAGGCATAGCATCAAAAGCATTCTTAATCAAATTGGAAAAAACACGTTCCATCTTTCCAATATCTACCAATAAGGAAAACTCCTCGGTAGTGTCATTAATTACTTGAACATTACTTGGAACCAAAAGCGTTGATAAAGAATCAGTCACCAATCTCTTAGGGTTGGTTAGAATCTTTTCTAGTTTTATTTCACATGAATACTCTAATAGGTCTCTAACAATTTTGTCCGAATATTCAACACAATCATCAATAGTTTTCAACAAATCGTTACCTTTCTCATCCATTTTTACCCCATAATTTTTCTTTAACAAATACAAAGAACCCTTAATCCCTGTCAAAGGATTACGCAAGTCATGCCCCACCATTCTTGAAACTTCATTCATGCCTTCAAGTTTCCTCTTTAAGGTGTTTCCCACTGCTTCTGATAGAACAACAAATTCTTTTGCCGTGTTCGATATTGTTTTAGGGGCTAAAGTATTAGGATTAAGAGAGACCTGTTCTACATAGGCAGCTAAATCAGTCACTGGCTTGACAATTCTTCTTTTTAGAACAAGCAGAATAACTGAGCCAAAAAGTATTGTGAGTATAAGTTCACCTAATGGGGGGTAATGCTACAAACCGCTGGATTTCTATGTGGAACTCTACAAAAACAGTCATAGGAATTGTAGCTGACTACTGGAGTCCCAGAGTAGGTAATGTCTTCAATGGACCTAATGGAGTAGAATGGAACGTGACTGTACCAGATGTACCTGGAACTCAAACGATAACATTAGTTGGCGAAGGCTACATTCCAGGATCTGTCATTGACGAAGCAATATATCCAAACGTCTATGAAGAGATGGCTTACGATATCAACTCAAATCAAAAAAGACGCAATCGGTAACTATCCCACCTCGATAAACCATCTATGGTTAACAAATCGTACTAACTTCTACTATGGAGCTTCAAATGCAATCAGAACCTCCAATACAATAAACAGTGGAGTATTCGCCAGATATGACCAGGCAACAATGAAAGTAAGCGCTTTTGATATAAAAACTGGAGCTAAGCTCTGGCAAAGTGAAAAATTACCCGGAGGAGATTGGGCAAACTTCGAACGCTGATTGACAATTGCCTACGAATAGTATTTGATGAGGCATGGATGGTCACATATATGCTTGGGATGCTAAAACTGGCGTAATGAAATGGGACTACTACTTTGGTAGTGCAGGATACGAAAATGCATATGGTGCTTATGCGGTATACAACGGCTTCACAGTAGCTGACGGAAAAGTCTATGTCTGCAACGATGAACACTCACCAGACGCAGTCATGTGGCGAGGCGGCAGACTATACTGCATTGACGCATACACAGGCGAAGGTTTATGGAACATCTCAAGCTGGCTAAGACATGCAGTAATTTCAGACGGCATACTCACATCAAACAACGTCTTAGACATGAAAATCTACACGATCGGTAAAGGGCCAAGCGCAACCACAGTATCAGCACCGCAATCTGCAGTCACAGTTGGCAGCCCGATAACGATAACAGGCACAGTTACAGACCAATCGCCAGGGCAAAAAGGCACACCAGCAGTATCTGATATTAGCATGAGTGCATGGATGGAATACCTCCATATGCAAAAGACAATACCCGGCAACGCTACAGGCGTTCCAGTGAAATTGCTTGCAGTTAGCCCTGATGGTCAAACTATAGACTTAGGTACAGGAACAAGCGATATTGGCGGATCTTACGGCATATCATGGACGCCCACAAAAGAAGGACTATACCAAATTATCGCAACCTTTGAAGGAACAAAAGCTTATGCCAGCTCTTACGCTACAACCTATATGACAGTAGGCTCAGCAGTCACAACCCCACAAACCCCGACTCCAGCGTTTACATCAACCCCCTCAGCAACTCAAACTCCAGCACCAACAGCATTCAGCCCAAGCCCAACAGTAGCTCCTACTCCAGGCACAGGTATCTCTACTGAGACTTTGCTTATCGCAGGCGCAGCAGTTGTGATCATCATCGCAGTCATTGCAGCAGCCCTAGTGCTAAGAAAACGCAAATAAACACCAAGACAAAACCAAACAACATTCCCCTCTTTCCTTTTTTTGTGAAAGAGAAACAGAATTAGAGAACAAGTGGGCTGAGTGGGCTTTGGCGGTTCAAACTCTATAAGTAGCGTGAGGGTTTTGACTTTCTCTCCTTATTTCTCTCCTATGTTCCCCCGTCCAGAGCCCCAGTAATCCCTTAATGTTTTTAGCAAATACGCCTAAAATAGGATATAGTACCAAAAAATTAGGTGTGTAATTTTTTGTCTGGGTGATTTCACTTACTCAGACTTTAAAATACGATTTTTCCTGATTGTACATACATTAGAGGCTGAGTAACTCATGTTTGTAGTGTTAGTGCAAGTAGTAAAACTCTATATGTAGAGCTTTTATTTGATTCTAAAAATCACCTAAAATAAGCTTTATTCAGTAATAGCTGTTAATGAATTGTGGAATATTATTTTAAATTAACTAATATCAAGTTTGTGAATTTCGTAATAGATTCGAAAATTCACGGATATTAAAATAAATTATCTGATTTAGATAACTTAAATTGGAATGCTATCACCAACGTAGAGAAGGTTGATTTCAAATCGGTTAATATCTTTCTGTTGGTAGCTAATAAAACGTTTCTAGTACATTTCCCACTGACTAAGACAAGTCCTGTTCCAACAGCTAAAGGAATTGAGAAATCACGAACCGAAGCAACTGACGCGTTGCTAACATTATCTTCGCTATATACCTGTACATTGAAGTAAATGTACGCTGTAACATCAACCGGAGAAATAGGAACGCCATTTGGTGGTGGAGGTTCATAAATTGTATAATCATTTCTTAAGACGACGCTGATTGCGTAGACCATTGTTCCTTTTTGAATCGTTTGTCCATCGTTTGTATTAATGGTTTCATTAACAACGCCATAAGAGGCATCTGCTGCAACTAAATAAATTTTAGTTACAGTTCCCCGAAATGAAAGATACTGCGGGTTTAGAGTTGTAACCTTTGAGGCGTCAAAGATAGGATTTGCCAAAAGAATTAAAGTAACCACTAAGACTAAAACAAAGACAACTAATGCGAATCTCTTTAGGTGAATTTTCATTCAATCACCATGCACGAGCAAGGAGATTAGATTCAAGGTTTTGATTGGTTATCTTTCTTTGACATAAACTGCTATTGTTCCTCTTAGTACAACCCGAGCAAAAGAGTGATAGGTTGTTCCATTTGATGCTTTTTCTTCGGTAAAGAAGGTTAGATGTACTATTTTGCCTATTTCAGCTCGCCCGTTTACCATGTTGATTATGTCATAAGTCTGTATTTTCTGAGCCAAAGTTTGTGGATTGAATTTATATTGAAAAATACCATTCACAGCAGCAATTGTTCCTTGGTCAAGTACAGCTCCAGGTATTATGGCCGCATAATATACTTTTGAGGCAGTAGTTTCACCTGTTATATTAAGACCTGATGAAACTGAAAAAGCCTGCTGCATCGGCATTTTTAGGATCAAACTTGATTCTAAAGATGTACTATTTTCAATTACGTATATCCATCCGCCTGTTTCAGGTAAACCTGGTACTTTACCTTGGTAGCCATTCCATGTTGCATTTACTTTATAGCTCCATACACCTGCTTGATCAAGAGTCCACTTGTTTGTAGCTACAAAATAACCGTATTGATCACCTTGACCATTTGCGAAATATGTAGTATTATCGGGGGCTGTCAAGGTAAAAGTTACATTGCACGGAACTATCGGGTCAATCTGTAGCACAGCACCAAACGTTGAACCCGATGGAAACACTCATTGAGGTCTAATCGGCACAAGGAAAAAGCGCGCAGGAACTCCATCTGGGCTAGGTAGATCTTCATCACCTAGTAC